>CAVRBD010000011.1:0-52226 GCA_963718975.1 uncultured Bacteroidota bacterium
GAAGTGAAGCAGGTGTGGTACGAATCAAAAGACAAAACGAAGATCCCGATGTTCCTGCTTTACAAAAAGGGAATGACCCCGGACGGTGCGCGGCCGACGCTGATGACTGCGTATGGCGGTTTCGACTTGAGCGAGACGCCCACTTTCAATGTGGATGCGCTGGTGTGGGTGGAGCAGGGCGGAATTTTTGCGCTGCCGAATCTGCGCGGGGGGGGCGAATTCGGAGAAGCGTGGCATCAAGCCGGGATGCTGGGGAAGAAACAAAACGTGTTTGACGATTTCTTCGGCGCGGCGGAGTGGCTGGAGAAGAATGGTTACACGAGGCCGGACAAGCTGGCGATCGAAGGGCGAAGCAATGGCGGATTGTTGATGGGCGCGGCGATGACGCAAAGGCCGGATTTGTTTGGCGCGATTCTTTGCGGATACCCGCTGCTGGACATGATTCGTTATCAAAATTTTCTGGTGGCGCGATTCTGGGTCCCGGAATATGGCTCTTCGGAGGATGCAAACCAGTTCCCTTTTCTGTATGCGTACTCGCCGTATCACCATGTGGTGCCGGGAACGAAATATCCGGCGATACTTTTCCTGACGGGCGACAGCGACACGCGTGTGGCTCCCCTTCATGCGCGGAAGATGACGGCACGTATGCAGGCGGCACAGGGCGGGGATAAGCCAATCCTGCTGCATTACGATACGAAGTTGGGGCATTCCGAGGGACGGCCGGTGGCGAAAATTATTGCCGAGGATACGCAGATTCTGGGCTTCCTTCTCTCGCAGCTGGGCGTGAAAATCCAATAGGTTTGATTGCTTGCGAGCTATTCGCGAAATTACAACACATGGGGGAATGATGTTTCGAACGCATTTGCGGAGCTTGATAGTGGCGATATTGCTTGTGGCAGAATTTTTCTTTGTCGGAGCTACTGCAAGAGCGCAGATGGCGCCGGGAGTGATCCGACTTGCCGTGGATGCGTCGCAGGCGCCACAGAAAATTCTGCACATTCACATGCAGATTCCCGTGAATGCGGGGCCGCTCACGCTTTACTACCCGGAATGGATTCCCGGCGAGCACATGCCAGATGGGCCAATCATCCAAGTCGCGGGGCTGAAGTTGATGGCAGCGGGCAAAGCGATTTCGTGGCGGCGAGATCTGGTGGAAATGTTTTCGATCCACACGGAAATTCCGGCTGGCGCGAGTTCGCTCGATGCCGATTTTGATTTTCTGCTTTCCGCACCCGCGAATGGTTTTTCCGCGGGAGCTTCGGCGACGGCTTCGCTTGTGGTGTCTATCATTTTGGCTTTTTCCCAGCTACCAGCCATTTGTTTCCCGATATATGATCCTATTGTACTCGATAGGAGAAACTCCGATAATACTATGGCTTTTGATAAAGGGTGTAAAAAATAATATACCAGCAGTTGACAAAAAATAATGAAAGGACAACATTCGGTTCTTGCCGATGTTGTTGTTCGGATAGCCATGTGCGTTAGTAGCACCAACAACTAAAATATTATGATGTTTGTGAGACATCGCTCAAAACCAAAGCGCAAAACGAACTGTGGTGGAATAGCTGTTTTGAATGTGTCATTGAACAATCATTGCAGCATATGGGGAGGCGTGGGCTGAACAAACGGCTGGAGGCGCGTTCATTTGCTAAGTAGTTATTATTATGGTTTTCTTGTGGTCATGTTGTGGTCTCCCTGCGTATTAACACAAGAAGGACACAAGCAGACCACAATAAGACAACGATGAGACCACAATAAAACCACAAGAAAAGGGAATGATGTCTGGATAGCGCAATGAGAAAAGCATAAATTATTTTCTGCAGTTGCTGGCTTAGCTACGATGAATAGCTTACAAAAATAAACGTTACCGCCTTGGTTCCTGTCTGCAGAAACCGAAATATTATTTTTTTTAGAAGATGGTTCGTGAGGGCACGAACCAAAGCAACGGCGCCCTGCGTGGCTTATTTATTTCGCCGGCCCGATTTACGCCACTCTAATTTTAGCTAAATTCACAGCAACAAAAAATCCAGCCATGCTCCCCATTGAATACATCGCACAACAGGCCGCCGAAAGGCAGCAATTGCTATCGGACATTCATGATATCATCACATCTGGAGATAAAACAGTCTCGGCCATGGTGGAACCTATGATGGGCAAAGAGATCGATGATCTATAAGGCCGGTGGGATGATGAAGTATGGGCTTGCCAGCGTGAAAAAATATATGTCACTGCACGTGCTCCCCATGTACATGGCGCCGAAAATATATGATAAGTTTAAGGCTTTATTGCCGGGCGCGAATTTCCAGAAAGGCTGTATCAATTTTTCCGGGCCAGGTGAAATGCCGCTGGGCATCGTCAAAGAGCTAGCCAGGGATTGTGCAGCAATTGACCTGCTCAAAATAAGGGAAGATCAGTTGCAGGCACGGAAAAAAACAAAGCAGAAATAACCGGCACGAAATAATGATCCGGCTATTTCCTTTTATATTTTGAAAGTATATAGTCCACAGGGTCGGGTGCCAGGCCTTGCTGCCTGATGAGCAGTTGCATCTGTGCGCGGTGATGTATCGAGTGATAATTCAGCTGCAGCATGACGTCTTCTATCGTGGCTGACCACAGGGCATTATCAGGCCGCGTAAATTCGAGCTCTTGCGAAAGATCGCTTTCAGAAATGCCCGATAAGAATTTTGGGAATGGCTTGAAACTTTTTGCCCATTCGCTTTCCAGCGAATCAGATGGCTAGACCGGCTCCCACCAGTTCATTGTTTCCGCATCCGGTTTTTTTTCGATCTGCGCCATCCACTTGTACTGGCAATTGACGAGGTGGCTGAACAAGCGGGCACATTCCTTTTTATCGGGCAGCTCTCCAATTTTTTGCAGGAGCTTTTTATTAGCACAGTCATTAAAATAAAAAAAATCCATCAGGTAATCTTTCATTTCCATGCGCTCAAATTGTTTGAAACAAAATTAATTGAATTGATTGTAATGTCGCCTCGGGGTGGTATCCATTCACCCGTTCAGCCTAACCCTTCGATCCGCATAAACGTGCTGTCCACAAAATACAAGACAACTGTCTGTGATATCAAAGAAATCCATTAACAAACATTAACAGTCTCCCCCGTCAGTCAATATTGGCTTGCGCGCACTTGCGCCGGCAGGTACCTTTGCCCTAATAAAATCAATAACATGAAAAAAAGAATAATCGTCTCAGCCATTTTTCTTTCCATTAGTTTTGCAAGCGCATTAGCAACAGGCCGTCCCCAGCTGAACGTTCTGTCAAAATCCCCTGTGCACAATATTCTCTCAACTCAATTGCCAGTGGCACTGTTGGCGCAAATCAAAAAAGAATATAAAGGCTACTGGATAACAGAGCTGTACGAACAAGGCAAAAGCAAAAAGCTGTCTTATTTTATCACATTGGAGAATGCCGACCAGATCGTTAAGATGATCAGCGCGGATTCGGAAAATTGGGACATCGCCAGCACGACGATAAAAGCCATCTAACGGAGATGCATATCCTTTTATACGCGTTGTGAAGAGCTGTTAAATAAATAATCTGGATCAATTTCTTTGTATTTGTTAAAATGAGGGCAAGAGCCAACTACAGGTTGCGCATTGACGTTAGCAATCATTTTTTTGAGAATAAAAAGGGGCAATCGGTTGCATAGCTTACGTCATAAACTAAGTTAGTTAGTAATTAAAATACTACTTATCTTAGTGTTCATTTTCAACACTAAAACAACAGATCATGGAAACAAAACAAATTGCAGCGAGGCTGAAAGAGCTCTGCAGCAAGGGCGAATTTGAAACAGCATTGAATGAATTATTCTCTCCCGATGCGGTCAGCATCGAGCCTTATGCAGGCGGCGGTTTTGAGAAAGAAACAAAAGGCCTGTCAGCGATCAAGAAAAAAGGCGAGCTGTGGAACAGCATGGTGGAAGCATATCACGGTTCTTCCATTTCTGAGCCGATTGTCGCAGAACATTCGTTCGCACTGGCGATGAGCATGGACGTCACGATGAAAAGCAAGAGCCGCAGCACGATGTCTGAGCTCTGCATTTACAAAGTCAAAGACGGCAAGATCATCTCAGAAGAGTTCATCATGTAAGTTTTAAAAACTGCTGATTTTAAATGTGCCTGATATCTTCAGGCATTTTTTATTTTCGGTTATGCTTCGACATTATCTTCAATCCCTGACGCTTTTAACGTCAATGCCTATGTGCCAGACTATACCTCTTTCATATCGGATAAGAAAATCGAGCTGGGGAAAACGCTCTTCTCGGATCCATCTTTATCTGGTGACGGATCAAGGTCATGCCAATCATGTCCTCACACTAGTCCTCGTTTGTAAAAATAGCGGCTTGAGCTATCAGAGATTTAACGAGGACTTTTACCGTTTTAGCGTTCAGATAGCCATGCGCGTTAACCGTACCAACAACTAAAATGTTGTGTTGTTGGTGAAGCCACGCACAAAGCCTAAACGCAACACCAATAGCAGCGGAGAAGCAGATTGCTGGATAATAATCGGAGAGATGCACGTCACTGCGAGGAACGAAGCAGTCTGATCTTAGAATGAAAAACATCTTGCTATTCATAAAGCAGATTGCTTCGTGCCTCGCAATGACGATTCGAGTAATTTTGCCATTGTTGTTGTTCAGGTAGGCATGCGCGTTAGCTGCACCAACAACTTACCGCTGACAGACTTCCTTTTAAATTGGTTCGTGAGGACACGAACCAAGGCAGCGGGAAGTTGCGGTATTGCGTATTCATTACAAAAATTATAAGTCGAAAGGATTAACTTTAGTTCACACAACTTAATTCTTAAAACCATGACTGACATCGAACAGCTCAAAGGAGCGCTTTCACATTTCGCGCAACTGGATGAAGACAGTTTCAATCTTTCACTCGACTGCTGGAAAATAAGGACATACAAAAAGGGAGACATTTACAATCCTGTGGGAAGCATCTGCAGGTATCTTGGTTTTACCATGGAAGGTTATTTCAGAGCTTATTTGATAGATAAAAATGGCGAAGAAGTAAATTTATTTCTCTTTCCGCCTCACCAGGTGGTTGTTACTTACAAAAGTTTTATTCATGAAAGCCCCTGCGAATTTAATACAGTGGCAATGACCGATGCGCGTGCCATTTGCATTAATCTTCATGATCTGCATGCGCTGTATAAAAAATCGCATGCATGGGAACGCTTTGGGAGATTGATGGCCGAAAAGGCTTTTGACATTGCTGTTGACCGCGCAGAAAGTTTTATTTTTAAATCAGCAGAACAACGTTATTTAGAACTTGTACAGATGCAGCCTGATATCATCGATAACATCCCTCTTTATCATATTTCTTCTTATCTCGGTATTGCAGGTCCTTCTCTCAGCCGCATACGAAAAAAGATTTCCTGCAGATAATACGATTTTAACATAGGTTAAAGTTTTAGCGGATTTATTGTTCCATTTTTATAAAGTCAATTATTTATCACAATTAAATTTTAAAAAAATGGAAACATTAGTGATCACAAACAAAGAATCCGTTCAGACTCTCTATGATCTTTTTGGCAAGGGTAATGTACCAGCTATTCTTGAACTTGTCACCGACGATATTAAATGGACCTGTCCGGTGCCTGCAAGCATTCTTCCTTATGCTCAGGTCTATCACGGAAAAAAAGGGGTGGCAGAATTTTTCAGGTTAATTTATGCGAATAAAGATTTCCCCGGTTTCGAGGTGAGGGAACTTATTGAAGAAGGCGAAAAAGTGGTTGCACTCGGGCATTGGGATGCAAAATCGAAGAAGACAGGCAATTCTTATTCCGGCGACTGGGCTATGGTATTTTATTTTAGAGATGGAAAATTATATGAGCACAGAGAATATTATGATTCATATGGAGAAGCGATGGCTTCTAAGTAATAAATTGGCTCTTTTAATTTTTTGAAGACCCGTTTCGTTTATCGCCCATTGTGCTGGTATCATAATGGCTAATTCACGAAACGGTTTTTTATGTTGTTTATTTTCAGGTAGGCATGTGCGTTAGCCGCACCAGCAACTAAAATGTTATGCTTTGGTGAAGCCACCCTCAAAGCTAAAGCCCAACACCAACGGCGGTGATGGGCAGATTGTTGGATAATAATCGGAGAGATGCACGTCACTGCGAGGAACGAAGCAGTCTGATCTTCAGAATGAAAAACATCTTGCTATTCATAAAGCAGATTGCTTCGTGCCTCGCAATGACGATCCGAGTGATTTCGACATTGTTAGTGTTCCGGTAGGCATGGACGTTAGCCGCACCAACAACTAAAATGTTATGCTGTTGGTGAGGCCACGCTCAAAAGCAAAGCATAATACCAACAGCGGCAGAGGCCAAAAATTAATTCTTAGTTTGGTAGTGACGCAGTTTGAATTTTGAAATTGATCGTTCCTTATTGGCATCCCTCTTTAAATTTCTCCCAAACGATGTTTGGTGCATTTGGGTAGTCCCGTTTTGCAGTACGCTCAATATTTTCCTGAGCATTGGCAAAAGAAACACCATAAATTTTCTCAAAATTTGCGAATCCCTGCATCCATAAATCTTTAAACTTTTCCACTCCATAATTTGACAGGAGATATTGTACTATGTAAGCAGCTTGGTGATAGGCAATCATTTCGGGCTCGAGGTAAAAATGAGCTGTTAAAGAATCCATAGGCAGAAGCAATTTGTTTTCTGATAAAAAGCGATATATCTGTTCATCGTTAAATCCATTGCATTGGTTTTCTGCAAATGCTGCAATACCTTCATTCATCCAAAAGCTGGTTTGAACACAACCATCCAAAGCTGAAAGCATAATCATATGCATCAGCTCATGTTTAATGGGCGGCACCTTCTGTTTTACTATCAAGCATATAAACAATTTTTTTCGGATGCAGCAATGTGATTCCTCCAACTCCTACTCCTGTATATTTTTTCATCTCCTCTCTGGACGATACAAATTGAATGGTTATCGAATCTGTGAACGAGGGGAATTTGATTATTTCAAGATTGCTTTCAATGGCGTTTTGGCATTCTGAAATCAGCTTTTCGCGGTTATCGTATGCAAGGCTATTTGACGGAATAACAAATAAAATGTTCCCAATTGTTTTGGTAAAGAATTCTTCTTCCACCTGCCCATTGGGTTTTTTCTCTCTCGTTTCACAGGCGAATACCAGCAACATCAATATCCCTGAAACTGCCATCATTATTTTTCCCATTGTTTATCTTTTTTATAATTGTATGCAATTTAAGCAACCATTTATAGAATGTATATTCCGAACTCAGCGTAGTTTAAAGTTGCATCTAATAAAGAATGCTACTCGTAGCATGGCTTGGCCTATGACACTGTTTTCAGTAGCTTGCAGCTACATTATGTCTTTGCTGGTGTTCAGGTAGGCATGTGCGTTAGCCGCACCAACAACTAAAATGTTGTGCTGTTGGTAAGGTCGCGCTCAAAGGCGATCGCAACACCAACAGCGGCGGAAAAGTTCTTGCCTATTTACTTTTTTTGAATGGTATTTCCATATAGCATAAATTAGCAGCAGTCCCGACAAATTTTCGCCGTTGTTGGTGTTCAGATAGGCATGCGCGTTAGCTGCACCAACAACTGAGGTTACTTTCTTGCCATTTGTTGTTGGTGAGCCAAAGCACAAAGCAACGCACAACACCAACAACGGCGGAAGAAAGCATGATAGGGCTTTGTAGGGAAAAGCAGAGGAGAGAGAAATAAAGTGTCAATGATGTTTGCTGAGATTATTCCAGCATCGGTAACAGCTTTCTGAACATATTTTAAATCATGGTTGAAAATGTTGTGTCCGCAAATAAACTCTGTGCCGCTTAGAAACTTAATAAAGTCAGTTATTGAATTTGAATGAAAAGAATTGCCATCACCCGTGACACCACCAATGTCAAGAATCTTTCCGCTTCTCGGCTCAATCTCCGTATCAACAAAAGCAATTGAGTTCATTCCTTAGTTTCTGATTACGACTAGGTTAGTTGTTCTAAGTGCAAAGTAAGAAAACATGTCTGATTTTTTCTGTCTCAGCAAGGTCTTCCGAATAGCGACTCTAGCGATTACAAAGACCATTGCGGAGACCCCACCTTAGCTTGTGTTAGCAAGAACAGAAATATGCTATGTTGGTTGCATTGGCACAATGAATTAATTTAGTGTACGCAAATACAAACGTTGGCTGCAAAATTTTGAGAACCTTCATTTCTATATCGATAATAATATTTCTGATAGTTTCTTGTCAGACAGGAACTGGCAAGACAGTCCAAGCAGATAATAAGTTTGACACATTGCCTTTGCCGGTTGACAGTGCTACTTTTTACTTCAAAACAAAAATTAATTCGTTGGACAATATGCAAAACGCTTTGGACACATTTACTAATCAATGGTATTCAAAAATGCTTTTTGCATTACACGAACCTGTTTTGAGTAATTACAAAGGTGACAAAGAAGTATATCGTTTCACATGGCTAAGAACTTTTCATCATCCTGTATCTGTAAGGCTTGAAAAGCAAAATAATGTTATAAAGCTTTTTACAAAAGTTTGTAAAGGTGCGGGTGGCTATGAACCAAAAGAGTTAATTTTTGACACAACAATTAATGTAACAGCAGAACAACACAAAACATTAACACAAAAAATTGATAATATAAATTTTTGGAATTTAACGACGGAAAAGCAAGATGACTATGGGAATGACGGTTCGGAATGGATAATTGAAGTTTGCAAAGATGCAAAATATCATATGGTCACACGCTGGACACCAAGCGAGGAGCGACAAGGAAATTTTAGAAGTGTTGGTGAATATTTAATTTCAATATCAGATATTAATAAAGAAGAAACAAAACACTTTTACTAATTCTCAATGCAGCTGTTGGTGTTCCGAATAGCCATGCACGTTATCCCCCAACAACTAGAATGCTATGCCGTTGGTGAGCTTCGCTCAACGCCAAAGCGCAACAGCAGCGGCGGAGTTGAGCCATATTTTTTAAAACGCCGTCCAACCGCCAGCCCCGCCGCCTGCGCCCACAAGGCCGATGGAAGTGCCTTCAAAGTACCCCAGGTTTGTGCCATCAGCACTATAAAACGAAATGCTGGTGTAGGTAAGCGCGAGCCAAAAATAAGCACATACTGTATTGCTCCTGAGAAGAGAGAAGCTGTTGCAATAAACATAACCTTGAAAGGGCCTTCTGCAGCAGCAAGAGCCCACTCCCCAACCACTGTACTGGCCAACAAACTGCGCGTTAATTGAAATGCTGGCATAGAGCAGTCCGCTGATAAATGACCCTGTTGCCGGGCTCGACTGCGAGTTGTTATCAAACATTGCAAGGCCAGCTTTGAATTGATCAGGTGACAATGTATCCCGCCATTTTTTTGTAAAGTCTGCTATAACAGCATCATGAATAGCTTGTTGGGTAGTGCTCATTTAATATTGATTTAAATTAAAAAATGCCATACGTAGTTGAGAAATGTTACAGAAGCATGCTATGCGCTTACTCACAACGGCCTTTGTTTTAAAACTAAGTTGGTGAAATTCTCAAAATTCGACAATACCCTTTATGGGGTATTGACAAGTGAAGAATTTTTTGTATTAGATTTTCTTACTCCGAACTCAGCGTAGTTTGAAGTCACATTTAATAAAGAATGTCACTCGTCGTATGGCTTGGCCTGCGACCTGATTTTTTCCTCGGCGAAACATCCGTTCAGAACATTCGTGACTTCGGCGCAGCCAAAAATCTAACACAGCTGATCAACAAGTGTTGTGCATGAGATTTCTCATCCCTGGCGTCTACGTTTCATTTAAGATATTCCTGTGCGGGATTCGAAATGACGTTTGATATTTTAATATCCTTCGCAACATTAACTGTATGATAGTAATCGTCATTTCGAGCGGAGCCAACATTGATCCGAAGCATTCGTGACTTGCGGCGCAGCGAGAAATCTGATGGAGATAATCAGCAAGTCTTGTACATGAGATTTTTCATCCCTCGCATCTGCGTTTCATTTAAGATATTCCCGTGCGGGATTCGAAATGACGTTTGATATTTTAATATCCTTCGCAACATCAACTGTCTGATAGTAATCGTCATTTCGAGCGGAGCCAATATTGATCCGAAGCATTCGTGACTTGCGGCGCAGCGAGAAATCTGATGGAGATAATCAGCAAATCTTGTGCATGAGATTTTTCATCCCGCGCATCTGCCTTTCATTTAAGATATTCCCGTGCGGGATTCGAAATGACGTTTGATATTTTAATATCCCTCGCAACATCAACTGTCTTTTGCAATTGTTTGTGTTCACGTATCCATGCACGTTATCCGCACCAACAACTAAAATGCTATGCCGTTGGTGAAGCCATGCTCAAAGGCAAAGCACAACAGCAACAGCAGCGAAGAGTGAGCTTTGATTATTAATTTTAGGGACAAACCACTGCGAGTTGGGCAATCGCGGAAAATTCCAATTGAAAAAATTGTCTCGGCGATCTGGTTTTTGTAAATTGACGTTCAAAACCAGCCAAACGCTGGCCCTTTGGCACGAAATTCACTTCATGGCAGTTTATGGCAAGATGTACAAATATAAAGATCACGGCATACTCCTTATGCGGATAGGCCTTGGCGTTATGTTCATTTATCATGGCCTGCCAAAGCTCATGGCTGGCCCGCTGGCTGGGAACGGCTCGGTAACGCGGCTGGTTCAGTGGGCATACACTTCCTGCCGCTGTTCTGGGGATTGCTCGCCTCGATCATAGAGACTATCGGAGGCCTTTTACTGATCATAGGCCTTGCTTTCAGAACGGTCTGCCTTCCTACTCTTCATCGAGCTGCTGGTAGCAGCAGTGTTTACTTATAAAATCGAGGGGAATTTCAGCGACGCTACACATGCCATCGAAGACGCCATTGCATTTGCGGGGTTGTTTTTTATCGGGCCGGGCAAATATAGCATCGATGAATCTCCGGTTGCAGGAAGAAAAAAATGATTGCGGTGAAATGTTTTGCGCGCCCATTTTTCCTACATTGTTAATCTTCAGGTAGCCATATGCGTTAGCTGCACCAACAACTAAAATATTATGCCGTTGATGAAGCCATGCTCAAAGGCAAAGCACAACACCAATGGCGATGAAACTTTGGATTTGACCTTATAAATTTGGCTGCGGTTCTTATCCTCAACCTTTGTAATTTTATTCAGCATATATGGAAGTACATCATCATCCTGATATTCATCATAAAGCTAAAAAGTGGAAAGAATATTTCCTGGAGTTCTTAATGATTTTTCTTGCCGTTACATTGGGATTTATTGCAGAAAATCTTCGGGAACATCTTACAGAGCGGGCAAAAGAAAAACAATATGTTGAGGGTTTTATCCGCAATCTGAAAGATGATACAGCCAGTTTACACCATGTGATTGAGTTCGACAGCCGGCAGTCAAAAGGGATAGACAGCATGTTGATGTTTTCGCATGCAAACATGATCATTGATTCCAATCGTAAATCATTTTATTATTACGTCATCAACTATTGTTACGGCTCATCTTCTTTTAAAAGCAATGACGCTACTTTGCAGCAGTTAAAAAGCACAGGCGATTATAGGTTGATCGAAAAGGATCATGCAGTAGACAGCCTTACAAAATATGACCGGGACATACATGATATCTATGAGCAGGGCGATTATTATCAAGTTTATTTTAAAGAAATTTTGTCCAGGCTTGATGAATTGACTGACATGACTGTAATTGGCGACACTAGTTTTATAAAGGGTGGAAAAATGATGAATAAATCGTTTCCCCAGCTACGGGCGGAGAATGGGAAATTGACAACTTTCTTCAACAAATTATTTGTCTTTAAAATTATCACAAGTTCTTATGTTGAGAATGATTTAAAGCCGCAATTGGAAAATTCAAAACATTTAATTGAGTTTCTAAAAAGCAAGTATGAAATTCAAGATTAGAATTATGCCAACGCGGGCGGCCGCCGTCTTTTTTCAGGTAGGCATGTGGGTTAACCTTACCCTATCTTCAACTTTGTAATTTCTTCAGCATTGATAATCGGTTTTTGTTCGCCATGGCGGATTCTTCCAGACATACAAAATTTGAGAACGCTTTCGTTGTGTTAAGAAAACTGATCGTCAGCGCTCAAGCTTTAGGAATAAGTAATAATAAAGATGTTGTACATTTAATAAAGCCATTTCCTGTCCCGGTTTCAGCAAGTAGCAGCAGAGGCACAGAAGGGCGATCTTTAATTAATTTAGAGTTGGTACCATGGCTACTGCATCAAAAATACGCTCAGGGTTCTTAGTCATGGCCGATATAAGCGGCTACACTTCTTTCTTACATGAGACAGAGATGGATCATGCACAGGAAATTATTGAAGAGATTACAACACTATTGCTTGATCATATCAAGCCGCCATTTAAGGTTGTGAAACTGGAAGGAGATGCGGTGTTCTATTATGTTCCTGAAGAAATGCTTCCTGAACCTGAGCGGTTGCTGGAACATATTGAGGCCTGCTATTGCGACTTCGTAAGCCATATTCAATTTGCACAGCGGTTAACGCATTGTGTTTGTCGTGCCTGTGCATCCATGCATACGCTCGACCTCAAATTCTTTGCACATTATGGTGAGTACATGGTTCAGAAATTGCCCGGAACTGCAGAGGATATTGTAGGGCGTGATGTAATACTGTTACATCGTTTAATGAAAAACAGTGTTACTGAAAAAATGGGATTGCGCGGTTATGCGCTGTTGACGAATTCCTGCCTTTCGCGAATGGGTGAGCTTTCTTCCGTTACAGCATACGCAGAAGCATACGAACATATTGGAGAAGTTGAGTGCGGCGTGTATGACCTGCATGCGTATGAGTGCAGGATGCGCGACACGAAACGTGTTTATATTGAATTGAAAGATGCTGATTATACTTATGAACGTATACTGTCTGCCTCGCCGGAGCTGCTTTGGAGTTTCGTGATAGATCCGGAAAGGCGGCAGCAATATCAAACCATTAAAGAATTAAAGCCGGTCCGCAACGGCTCCGGGCGACTGGGCGTGGATTCAGAATTTCATTGCGACCACGGCGCTTTCACCCGTGTAACACGCATGCTTGACTGGCGCCCCTTTCATTATATGACAAACGTGACGAGTCAATCCTACAATATGCTGCCATTGAAAGCTCCTAAGTCAATGGTCACTTTTGAATTCATACCTGTTGACGCGGGTCATACTAAATTATCTTTCAGGGTGCGCAGCTTGCGCCGTGATTGGTTTACAGTTCAATTCATGCGGCGAATCGCGAAGCATGTTTTTAATAAAGAGAACAATGGAGATTTTAACCGGCTTGATAAGGTGCTTGCAAAAATGCAGAGCGAAGACAAATCAGCCTCACTCGAAATAGTTTGACTGTAAGAATGTTAAACAATATAATTGCTCTTTCCTTGTTTATATATGAGAAGTTCTCTTATTTTTTAGAGTTGAATACTTTACCATTCTAATAAATAAAATTTTAAAGCATGAAAAAAATAGCCATTACCCCATTTTTAATTTTAGCATTCTATATTACAAATGCACAAAGATTTTTTGTTGATAAAACATCAGATGGATATGAAAGCGCTATAATTAACAGACTGATTGAAAAGAATCACAAAGTCACAAACATTAAAGACAGTGCAGATTATATTATCACATGCATGTATGGTAAAACAGGTATTGGTACTGCAAAGGCATACATTACAATATCAAATAAAAAAGGTGACATAATTGCAAAAAGCAAAGAGGTTAAAAGCAATTCAAATGCTTTTAATGGTTATGAAAGTTCAAGCAAAAGAGCTGTTGAAAAAATTGCCAAAGATTATTTAGATGATATGGTTGAAAAACTTCGAATTTGAAAAGAATAAAGCATTCACAACCCCCCCTCGAAATAGTTTGAATTAATTATTAATGAAGAATGTTGCTTGCACCAGCAAAGAGTTCCGAAGTTTTAAAAACTTCGGAACTCCGCTAGCGCCTCGATTCGTGTCCTCACGAATCGAAACTAAATTGTTTTTTCACTAAAAGATAATCTGAAACGCTAGCAAACTTATTTACCATTTTACTTTATATGTATCATAACTCAATTTCAAATGGCCTTTTCCCCATTCTCTTAAAGTCATTTCAGCACTGAAAGCATTAAGTCCTGGTTTAGTAGCCAGTTCTTGAAGCACTTTTTTTGCCTCGGCTTCATCTGTGGGGAGAACATGTGTCGCTGCCCATAAACGTACATTTTCGTTTTCAGATCTTAATAATTTGGATAATTCATTTGTCTTTTGCAATTCTCTTAATTGTAAGTAACAATTAATTATCTTTTTGGCATATTTGTTTGCAAGTTTCGGATTTAAAGATTGCGCTGCTTCGTCATTTTTAACGCAATAGTTTTCAAAATCAGAAACTATTCTATCAGTATCTATTTCTTTCATTTTCTAGCATGTTACTCCGCTTACTCAGCGTAACTTAAACTCACATTTAATAAGGAATATTTTTTCAGTTCTCAGGCGAGTCTCCGCCATACGCACTAACATTATCATAAAGTAAGTGCGGGACTCGCCGCCATTTTGGGAAGCGCTTGTTTATTATTAATCGTACAACAAAAAGTATTTTATTAGTTTGCGGCGAGTCCCGCCATTGCTTCATGCGAGCACAAATTACTAATGCGGAGACTCGCCTGAGAACGATAGTTTTAAAAACTTCAGAAGTCTTTGGCTAGATTCAGGTAGCCATATACGTTAGCCTCACCAACAACTGAATCTTATGCTGTTGGCGAGGCCATCCTCAAAGGCGAATGATGATTTTGTTTTTTATTATTTTTTGCTTACACCCGCTATCGCATCTTCAATTACTTTTAAAACTTCTTTCGGATGTGAAAGCATTACCACATGGCTCGATTCAATTTCCACAGTTGTTGCCTTTATTCTTTTGCTCATAAAGCGTTCGAGGTCGGAGTTTATCGCTTTATCACTTTTTGCAACAATGTACCAGCTTGGTTTTGTTTTCCATGCCGGCGCATCGCTTTTATCTCCAAACACGGTTTGTGATGCCGGCGTTTGCGTTGCATAAATTAATGATTGTTGTTTTGCGCTTACATCTGCTGCAAACGCTGTTTTCACACCTGCTTCAGACAAGAAAAGAAAAGTGCCGACGGAACAAAATATTTTCCCAGTTCTGTTTGCGGTGCATTGGCAGATAAGGTTGGAACACTTTCACCCAAATCAGGCGCAAAAGCAGCCACGAACACAAGTCCAATTACTTTTGGATCGTTGCCAGCTTGCGTAATTACAAAACCGCCCCATGAGTGCCCAACTAAAATCACTTTGCCCGGCGCCATATCAATAGCCCTTTTGGTTGTTGCCACATCATCAGCCAGCGAGGTTATCGGGTTTTGAACTGAAATTACTTTGTAGCCTTTTGACTGCAATGCGGAAATTTCATCATTCCAGCACGATCCATCTGCCCAGATGCCGTGAACAAAAATGATGGTTGGCTTTGTGCTGTCCTGCGCATGAACGCCAATTGTAATGAATAATGCAAAAAAGAAAATAGAGAAATTTTTTAGACGTTTCATGAAAAATGTTTTAAAGTGTATAGCAGAATTATTCAAGATAGTTCATTTATGATATTGGAAGCACAAATAAATTGAAATTTCTTTTTCCCTTTACTCGGCGTAGTTTACAATTGCATTTAATAAAAAATTATACTGGTTGTATGTCGCGGCCTTCGACGCTATTTTTTGTAGCTTGCGTCTATGATTCGATTTTTTACGGTTGTTACTGTTCAGGTAGGCATATACGTTATCCGCACCAACAACAAAAAACAAATTTTATAATAATGACAACAGACAACAAAATTACTACAATAGACAATGGGCAAGGTCAAAGTCTTTCAATTGTTGGAGACTCTTATCGAATCCTTATTTCAGGAGAACAGACAGGCGGGAGTTATGCCGTCATTGACATGCTTGTGCCGCCGGGTGGCGGGCCAGGCCCTCATGCACACAAGCATTTTCAGGAAATGTTTTACGTAGTAGACGGCGAAATTGAATTTAAAATGGAAGGTGGAAAACATTTAGCCGAGAAAGGTTCATTTGTAAATATTCCGTTGGGCGGAGCTGTTCATTGTTTTAAAAATACCACAGACAAACTTGCACATTTATTGTGTACAGTTGTTCCTGCAGGGCTTGACAGTTTTTTTCAGGAAATTGGAAAACCAATTGAGAGCGGTACATTTTTACCGCCACCAACTCTAACCATGGAAGAAATTGTCAAATTAAAAGCTATAGCTGAAAAACATGGTCAGGTGCTTTATCCTCCAGACTTTTTAGATTGAGTGTTAAATTTCGGAATATTATGCACAAACGCCAACTCGGAACGTTGCTCGTCATGCTATCGCGACAGTATTTTTTAAGCAGATAAAACCAAATGATAAAACCATTCATAGCAAATATACCTCAACAAATTCTTGATGACTTAAAGACAAGGATCAGCAATACCCGCTGGCCCGATGAAATAACTGATTCAGGATGGGCTTATGGAGCTAACCTTTCATACATGAAAGAATTAGCTGACTATTGGGCTAATATTTTCGACTGGCGAAAGGTAGAAAAGGAAATAAATTCATATCCTAATTTCATAGCAGATATTGACGGTCACAAAATTCATTTTTTGCACATAAAAGGGAAGGGGAACCAATCTGTTCCTTTGATTATTACGCATGGATGGCCGGGTTCATTTATAGAAATGATGAAAATTATTCCTTTACTCACCAACGATGAATATGTTTCTTTTGATCTGGTTATCCCTTCAATAATTGGGTTCGGATTTTCTGATAGGATTACACAACAAGGTTGTAATAGTGCTTTTGTTGCAGAACTGTGGCATAAGTTGATGAGTGAATTAGGTTACAAAAAGTATGGAGCACAAGGTGGAGATATTGGTTCCGGTATTAGCACATGGCTGTCATTAAAACATCCTGAAAATATAATTGGCTTGCACCTGAATTTTATCTCCGGCTCGTATAAGCCATTCCTTAAAGAAAATGAGCCATTATCAGAAGAAGTGCTGAGGTTTCAAAAATATGCAAGTGATTGGCTATCTAAGGAAGGTTCTTATATACAGCAACAAAGCTCAAAACCAATTACTTTATCTTATGGCTTGAATGATTCTCCTATGGGATTATGTGCATGGATAATAGAAAAATTTAATGGCTGGAGCGACAACAAAGGCAACATTGAAAATGTATTTTCAAAAGATGAATTACTGGCAAATGTTACGCTGTATTGGATTACGCAAACCATTCATTCATCCATTCGTATTTATAATGAAAACGGTAAGCGCCCATTAATATTTGGAGAAGGCGATTTTGTGAGTGTACCGGTTGCGTATGCAAAATTCCCAAAGGAATTGCCTACACCACCACGTTCTTACATTGAAAAAGGGTTCAATATTCAGCGTTGGACAGAAATGGCGGATGGCGGACATTTTGCTGCAATGGAGCAACCTGAATTGCTGGCAAAAGATATAAAAGATTTTTTTTCGTCGTTATTTGAGTTCAGGTAGGCATGCGCGTTAGTTTCAGCAACAACTAAAACGTTATGTGTTGGAGAAGCAATGTTCAAAGCCAAGGCGCAACGCCAACAGTGGCCGAGTATGGATCATTTATTTGGTGATGGGAATAATATTAAATCCAATTCGAGATTAAATACGCCCCATTGATGTTTTACTTTGGCTTTGAGCATTCCATAATCAACAGCAAGATCAATAAAAGATATTTTTATTTTATGATTAAATCAAAATACAAATTAGGTCAGGTTCTAATGATAATATTCGCTACGCTAATTTTTACAGGGATTTCTTTCATGTTATATAAAGGAAGTGTTACTGTTAACACTTCTAATCGTTCCATTCTCATTTTTTTTATGTTCGCTGTTGGCATTTATTTCCCGTTTGCTTTTTATCGGCGTAGCCCAAGAATCATTTTTGACGATGAATTTATAACTGTGAAAGGATTATTTGGAACCAAGACTTATGATTGGATATCTACCAAATCAGTAAGGCTTAGCAGCAAAGAAACGTTTACCGTGTTTTTTATTTTGGGTCAGCAATTAGAAGCGACGACCATAAGTTTTGAAAACGGCGATGAAATCTTTTTATGGGCAGATATGTATAGTAATTTATCTGAACTCATAACATTCATTTCAGCCAAAGTACCAGATAAAATACTAGACCAAAAAGTCAAAATTGATAATGCTCAAGTAAAATTCATCGATACAAAAGTTTATAAAGGAAATCCATATACCTCTTTTAATAGCTTGTTGATTCTCGGGATGATTATTTTCTTTTTTGTAATGCTTCATCCTAAACCAGGTGAGCCAGCATTATTATTATTGCCATTTGGGTTTGTATTTATATTATTTATTGGTTTCGGAACACAAATGAATTATTTTATTATCGAGAATGGGGAGCTGATTATTAAAAATCATTATTTCTTTTGGAAAAAGAAAGTATATCATTTAAAAGAGATCCGTGAGATGGTAATTGAAACACCTCAGAAGCGATCTGATTCTTTGCGGATAATCACGAATGAATTTAATTCCAAACTTTTTGGAGCAGGAAGTTTAAGAAATATTAATTGGCGAGAATTAGTTGATGATATCACTGCCATTGGAATTCCAATAAGAGCGGACACATACATTGGCAAATAGAATTTTTCGGTAGCAATTGCATAACAGAAAAACCGCGGCTGTTTCCAATAATATGTTTTTACCTTTGTATGGCTCCGCAAAGAAATATCCTGAATTGATTCCCTATGTTGGCTTTACAAAATCAGATGGCACCTTGATGGCGGTCTGAAAATTTGATATGAAAAAACCCAAAGAGAACTGCTTAACAACAACCTCCTTCGAATTCATCATGTAAAACGAAAACAAAATGAACACCCCATCAATGTTCCCTCAGGGACAGAAATTACCAAACGATCAGTTTACCGGAAATGCTTTTTTATCTCCATTGGTTCCAAGAGATAAAAACAATGATTTCACAGTTGGCAGTTTGATCTACGAACCAAAAACAAGGAGTTATTGGCATACACATCCAAAAGGACAAATATTAATTATCCTTGAAGGCGAAGGTTTTTATCAGGAAAAAGGCAAACCGGCGCGAGTTATAAAAAAAGGCGATGTGGTGATCGCTCCTGAAAATGTTGCACATTGGCACGGAGCTACCGCAACAAGTAAAATGATTGACATAGCCATTACCAATTACAAAGGCGACGAGCAGGCGACATGGCTTCAACCCGTGACGGATGAAGAATATAATAGTGTGCACTGACCGACAAATAAAAATTACAATTATGGCAAAGGAAGCTCCGGATTATTCTGTTGATCCACATCTCTCACCGGCAGTGAAAGAATTCTTAAGACCATTGAATGCGGGAGGCCCAGCAGTAGAATCATTGTCTGAGCAGGATGCGCGTAATTTACTTATAAATTTACAGGCATCGGTAAAGGTTGATTTATCCGGTATCGACGAAAGTGAAAAAACGATTACGCAGGATGGGTATACTGTAAAGTTCAACATTGTGCGGCCAAAAGGGGCGACAAAAAAATTACCGGTTTTCATTTTCACGCATGGTGGCGGTTGGGTACTGGGCGATTATCCCACACATAAACGTTTGGTAAGAGACCTGGTTGTGGCATCGGAGCATGCTGCTGTTTTTGTAAATTATACACTTTCACCCGAAGCACATTATCCGCAGGCTATCAATGAAATTTATGCAGCGGCCAAATGGATGTCAGAACATGGTGATGAAATTAATGTAGATGGGAAAAATATGGCTGCCGCGGGCAACAGTGCAGGCGGCAATATGACCACTGCATTATGCATGATGGCAAAAGATAAAGGCGGCCCCGCCATTAAACTGCAAATATTGATGTGGCCGGCTACTGATACCAGTTTCACACAGTGTTCTTATGAAGAATTTGGCAAGCAGCGCTTTCTCACGTTGCCACTGATGAAATGGTCGTGGGATCGGTACGTTGTGGATATGCCACAACGCAAAGAAAAATACGTTTCTCCTTTGCAGGCTTCTCTTGAAGAATTGAAAGATTTGCCGCCTGCTCTGATCCAGGTTGCAGAAAATGATATTTTAAGAGATGAAGGCGAAGCATACGGAAGAAAACTGGAACAAGCCGGTGTGAAAGTTTTATCAGTGAGGTATAATGGAATGATCCATGATTTTGGGTTGTTGAATGGATTGGCTGAAACGCCGCAGGTAAAAGGTTTGATTGAACTTGCAGCTGCCGAATTAAAAAATCATTTGCGATGACTTTTCTTGCTGTTGTTAGTGTTCAGGTAGCCATGCACGTTAGCTCCACCAACAATTAAAATATTATGTTGTTGGTAAAGGCATGCTCAAAGCCGGGCACAACACCAACATGTTCGGGTGGTGCTGTACTTCCATATCATTTTTTAGTTGATGTCTGATAGATACAACTTACAGCTTTATCAATTGAAGTTTTTTAATTTATGTAACGTCAATGCATATCCAGGTTTGCAACGGCCTTCTCATTGTCCGGCGCGGCACAAACGTTTTGAAAGAAAATATTTTTAGCTTTATAAGAAATATGAATATCAGCCATTATCAAAAATTGATTGTCATTTGCGTTGCCATGGCTTTTTCATCACAGTTCACCGCTGCTCAGGAAATGAAAATGGATGAACATCAGCACATGGGCTCTTCATCCAAAAACATTTATTTGTTGATGATGGACACAATGATGGTAAAAATGGGCAATGTGCGTTTTACATCCATACCCGATCTTGATTTTATGGCACAAATGATTCCTCACCACCAGGGAGCCATTGACATGGCGGAATATGAAATAAGCCATGGAAGAAATAAGGAGATGATACAGCTTGCAAAAAGTATATCAGCAGAGCAATCGAACGACATACAAGCCATGAAATTATTAATTAGCCAATTGCCTGATGATGCAAAAAAAGCCGGCAATTCTTTCAATAATGCAATGGTTCAATCTATGAATGTAATGATGAAAAATATGCCTTTAAACGATAAGCTCATTGATGTTGACAAAGCATTTGCAATGGTAATGATCCCGCATCACCAGGCGGCAATAGATATGGCCATTGCTTTAATACAATATTCTTCAAGCAAACAAGTAAGTACCTTCGCTAAACAATTGATCTCAGAAGAGCAAATAGAAATAGAGCAGATGTCTGCTTTCATCAAGCAAAAAATATGAGCAACCTAAAGTTATCGCTCCTTGTGCCGATCGCTTTTTTTTCATTGCATACCTTGGCGCAAAGCCCATATAAAAATGACAGGGTTTATACAGGCAATCAGGTCTCCAACACCGTATCAGTTGTTGACCCCTCACAAAATAAATTGTTAGGAGAGATAAGATTGGGCGTTCCTTATTCCAATGTTCTGACACCACTTTACAAAGGACAAACATTGGTGCATGGATTGCGATATTCACCACAAAGGAAATTAATAGCCGTAGTGTCTATTGGTTCAAATGCGGTTACATTTATTTCAACAGAAAATAATAAAGTGATCAAAACATTATACGTTGGCCGCTCACCGCACGAACCGACCTTTACGCCTGATAGCAAACAGCTTTGGGTATCGGTGCGTGGCGAAGCATATATAAGCGTGATTGAAGTAGATAAAATGGAAGAAGTCAAAAAAATACCTGTGGCTGATGGCCCGGGCATGGTAGCATTTTCGCCTGATGGAAAGTTCGCTTATGTGTGCTCCAGTTTTACGCCGGAGCTTGATGTGTTAAGCACAAACGATTATAAAATCATTAAACGAATTCCAATTGCAAGCCCTTTTTCTCCTAACATTTTTACAAGCCCTGATGGCAAATGGGTGGCACTGACACTGAAAGACATTGGTGCTGTAGTTGTGGTAAACACGAAGACACTTGAGGTTGCTAAACAAAAAAATACAGGAGGCATTACCAACCATGTAACCTTTAGTAATTCAGGTAATCTTCATAGAATGTTTGTGACAGTAGGTGCAGAAAACAAGGTGCGTGTATTTGATGTAGATAAAGATTTTGTGCAAACTGACAGTATCAATGTAGGAGCATTGCCTCATGGGCTTTGGCCATCTGCCGATGGCAAATTGATGTATGTAGGATTGGAATATGGAGATGAAGCGCAGGCAATTGATCTGGCAACTTTAAAAGTTATCAGCACTATAAAAATCGGGCAAAGCCCACAGGCATTGGTATACGCGGATAATGCCGTTTCAGATTATACAGAAAGCCTGGAAAATTTAAGCCCATTAAACGATAGCGCCGGCACACAAATAATAAATCTTAATAGTATAAATGGAAATGCGGCACACGGCAGGCTTGCCGTTCGGCCTATCGGTGTAACGGATCTGATCGAACAGATTTATACGAATCTGACACCCGGGAAAACCTACACATTGACATTTTCAAAGTCATCTAAAATGCCTTTCACAAATGATTATGAAGTGAATCATTTTGTAGCAGATGTTCATGGAAAATATAGTGGGCAATCAGTAGGTTTAATAAAGAGTGCCCATGACTCAACAGCCCCTGACTACAAACATTTGATATTGATTGACAATGATACAAAGGAAACTATACTATTAGATAACCTTTAATTTTTCTCCATGGTCTCCAATTGTAACATTTTGAAAGCATAAAATGGTAACTTGAAAACATTGATATGCTACAACATAAAAAATAGGATGTAACATGAATCCCACAGGTGTTTTATCAATACAAAGTACATACTCCGTTCATGAAACAGCAAACCGAATTGAAAATATTTTGATTACAGGCGGTGCAACTTTGTACACCCGAATTGACCAGCAGGCTGAATTAAAAAAAGCGGGATTAATTATCAGGCCTATGGAATTTGTTTTGTTTGGCAACCCTGTAACAGGAGGCAAAATTATCATACAAAATCCGCTGGTTGCACTCGACCTTCCCTTGAAATTACTGATTCTGGAAAATGATAAAAATGAAACCTGGATAATCTATAATGATGCATCTTATATTGGTGACAGGTACAAACTGGAACAAGGCACATACTCACAATTAGTACTGGATAAAATCATACAACTTGCAATCATAAAGTAAGTAAGCCACATAATCTTTAAAAATATTTTATATGCCTGAAACAGATCATGAACCGTCTTTCCTGGAATTTTTGCCTGTGAGTTTGTTTGGTGCAATCATGGGACTTACAGGGCTTTCATTTTCCTGGGGCTGGGCGGAAAAAGCATGGGGCTTGCCGACGGTAATAAAAAATACAATTGGTGCAATTGCGCTGGCCGCATTTCTTCTGCTAACGGTCACCTATATCCTAAAATGTTTCAAGTATCAGGATATTGTAAAAAAAGAAATCCAGCACCCGGTTTCGGTGAGTTTTTTTGCAACTTTTATTATTTCAATGTTGCTTGTTCCGGGCATCATTCTTCCATACAATGTGAATGCTGCAGTAATAATCTGGTCAGCGGGCGCCATTATGATGTTTGTATTCTCCTGGTTCGTTCTGCGCAAATGGCTTGATCGGCAGCAAGAGCCCGGAAGTGCGATGCCGGCATGGATCATCCCTATTGTCGGCACGTTGGATGTGCCGATTGTTGGTTACAGGCTGCCTATTCCCGGCATACATGAAATCTGTCTCGTGTTTTTTGGTATCGGCCTTGTGTTCAGTATTATCTTGATGACGATTATTATTTCCCGCCTGTTTTTTCAGGCACAGCTCCCTGAAGCATTACAGCCAACGTTGCTGATTCTTGTCGGCCCGTTTGCATTAGCATTTTCCGGATACCAGTCGCTTACCGGGCTACAGGATGTTGCTGCATCTGTGTTCTTTTATTTTGATCTGTTCTTGTTATTGATTTTCGGCAGCAAGATTTTTTTGTTGGCAGTTTGTTGCCCCTTTCGTGTTACCTGGTGGGCTGTTGGTTTTCCGCTGGTTGCTTTTACGATCGCGGCTTTCAGGTATGCATTCAATAAACATGCAGCCATCTTTCAGATCATAGCAGGCATTATGCTATTGATCTCAACAGTTGTTATTGGCTACCTTCTTATTCAGACAATATATAAAATAGTAACCGGTCAGTTCTTGCTTAAAACGCCTGGTGCTGAACAGGCAACAAAACTGGCAGTAGGAGCGCATATTTGAAAGAATAAAAAAAACTTATGGAAAAGCATGCGGTTCATCATAGATCAATTGAGGCTGATGGCATAAATATTTTTTACCGTGAAGCAGGTGCTGAAAAAGCACCAGTAGTGAAATTGTATGACACCGGGCATTTTGCACTCGAAACACACTGTGAGGAAATCGGCGATGATATTTTTGAGTTCATGAATGATTTATATCAATAGAAGCTTTTGCCATTATTTTTTTCAGATAGCCATGTGCGTTATCAGCGCCAACAACTAAAATACTATTGCCTGGAAAACACGAGAAGTAATTGATAAGATTTTCCGATATTTTCAAATAAAAGTTGCGCCAATGATATTGTATTGGTTGCGTTGGCGCAATGAATTAATTTAGGGTGAGCAAATACAAATGTTAGCGGTCATTGCAGCGCGACAACAAACACATCATCAGCAGACAATAAAAATCAAATCTTAAAACCAATATATTAAGTGGACACTTCTTTTTACTTGGACAAATTTCAAAAGGCTGCCGACAAGCTTGACAAAAGACTGCTTACCAAAAAGCAAGTTGAAAGTGCGGTTGTCATGTATGGGAAAGACTGTGTTGTTTTGAAATTATATAAAAGGTCATGGACAAACCAATTTCAAGACCCATTAACTTCTGAATCACGAATTTTCTTTTCTGTTTGGATAAGCGATTCATCTATTAAAGAACAAAAACTTTTATACAATATACATGCACTTAAGCTGAGACAGCTAAAAGGTTATTCCATACAAAGCAGAAAATTTGCAGACATTTTTAGAGACAGTTTTAAGGCGTTTGAACATAAATGGAAAAATGTAAGTGTAGATTTTGGGCCATTGACATTAATGGAAGGTTGGCTAAAAATAGACGTGGAAAATTTTCAAGATAACATTTTGGAACTTGCCAATAATTTTTTAGAAATAGAACATTTGGTTGACGACACTCTTGCTCACTTTAAGTAGACAAAAGACACGAAGAAGAACAACGCACTATGACAAAAAATGAATTTATTGATCTGGCACTTTCGTTTCCTTGGACGGAATCTTGCCCTCATTTTGAAAGAGTTGGGTTTAAGATAACCAATAAAAGAATGTTTGCCACTTATCTTGATAAAGACCATTCCGCTAACATTTTTTTGACACCAAAAGAGCAAAAAGTTTTTTGCAAAATAAGCACAAACATTTATCCAGTCCCTAATAAATGGGGCGAGAAAGGCGCTACGACTTTTTTGCTTGACAAAATGCAAAGAGAGATAGTGGCTGAAGCGCTATTGTCTGCATACAACAATATTACCAAATCCAAAAAATAAATAGATGGCACAATCAGATTATAGCACAGTTTGCCCTTTTATTACTGTACAAAACATAGAGATGCAAATAGCTTTTCTCGTTACCGTGTTTAATGCTGCAATCAAGGAGCAGCTAAGAACACCGGATGGCAAGACCCAATTTGCGGAAGTAAAAATTGGCAACACAGTTTTGATGATCAATAGAACGAGCGATATATCTAAAATCAACCCATCTGCAAACTATGTTTTTGTATCCGATGCTGATGAAATTTTTAATATAGCTCTTTTGAATGGCGGGACGGAGAATCTTCCAAGCCAGACAATAAGTTTTATGGAATCAGAGAAGCTGGTTTTACCGACAATCAGGCCAACACTTGGTGGATAGCACAATACTTAAAGGATGTGCCAACTAAGGAAATGGAAGAAGGGTTTGCGAAGCGGCAAACAAAACAATAGCTGAAATAAAACCAGCCACCAACATCGTATTGGCAATAGTGGGGCAGACGTTTTTCAAATGCCCAACCATCGCCAATGCGAAACGTTAGCGACTACCTTGACAGACAATAACCCACCATTATAAAAAAAATGGCGACAAATAATAGTATAGAAAATTTTCTTTCGCAGTATGATGAAAAGATATTAAAAAACGCTTTAGTGCTTCGTAAAGTTCTTTTAAAAAACCTTCCTGATATAATTGAGCAAATTGACCTTCCGGGTAAAATGATTGCTTATTGCTACGGTCAGAAATACATTGACCTGATCTGCGTATTAATTCCCTCTAAAAAAGGGTTAAAACTTGGTTTTAACAGAGGTGTGGAATTGGAAGACCCGGACAAACTACTTGAAGGAACTGGAAAAATTTCCCGATATGTTCAGATCAAGTCAAACGAACAAATTAAATCTTCATCCCTTAAAAAGTTATTGGCAAACGCTTTAAATGTTTACAAACAAAAACTTCAGGAAAAATGAGGCAACACAATTTGAACATAGCTCAATACATCATCTTGCTCATAAAAATTAATTGCATTCTAAACTGACGAACGTAGTTGATAATAAAGCAGCCGCTAACATTCGACTTTTGAACCACTATCACTAATATCAGAAAGACGGAAATTTTTTTGAACATTTATTATTAATTTCATCATCAGTAATTTTATTGGTCAGCAGTTCCGGGCGAACAGTTAGTCAATTTCACAACTGCAAAAATTCTAGACCGTTGGTTGTAATTTAGCGAGACCTTTTAGTAATTGTAATGATGAAGAAAATTATATTTTTTGCTTTATGCATTATTGCCGCATTCATTATAAAAGCTCAAAACCCAATTTCATATCCAAAAGACACAAGCATTTCGCAACCGGAATTGAATTTTGAAGTTCTTTGGCACACTTTCGAAGACAATTATGCTTTTTTCAAGTTGCGAAATATTGACTGGGAAAAAACATATAGCCAATACAGGCCTTTAATAAATGTAAAGACAACTGATGATTCTTTGTATTCACTTTTATCTGCAATGCTTACTCCCTTACACGATGACCATATAAATGTAACTACCTCTGATGGGAAGCATTTTAATGCTGGTAAACAATCACAATTTCGAAATGAGTTTCCTAATGACAGCTTGATGAATTTATTTTGGCAAATGGTTGATCTAAATCTTACTAATTATGGATTTGGAACTATGCAAACAATAGGACCAGCATTTCGCAATACACCATTATTTACTTATGCAGCTTCAAAAGATTATGGCTATTTAAGATTTAACAGGTGTTTTATAGATTTAGAAATGGATAGTGTATTAGGTGCTGAAATGGCCGGAAAAATTTTAGACAGTGTGCTTATTCAGTTTAAAAACCTAAAGGGATTAATTATAGATGTAAGAGTAAACATGGGAGGAGATGACGAATTTGCTTTTGAAGTTGCCGGCAGGTTTGCAACAAAAAAAATAATTGGAATGTATAAAACGACAAGAATTACAGGCGCAGGGTACGAAGACTTTGGCAAACTGCAAACTTGGTTTATTGAACCAAAAGGAAAACATATATTCCCCAAGCCAGTTATACTTTTAACAAGCGACAGAACAGTTAGTGCAGGTGATGTTTTTGCAATGATTATGAAAGAATTGCCGCAGGTAAAAATAATAGGAACCAATGCTTGCGGTGTTTATTCTGATGTTTATAATTTTACACTTCCGAACAAGTGGGCAATAACCCTTTCTAATCAAAGATATTTTAATAACAAAATGATTTGTTATGAAGGCAAAGGAACACCTGTAAATGTAGAGGTAAAAAATACAAGGGCAGACTTAAAAAATATGACAGACCCTGTTTTAAAAGCTACAGTAAGCCAACTGAAAAAATGAATAACACAAAATGGATAGTTGGTAAAAGTCAAAACAAACACATTCATGTTCAAAAATTATTTCAAAACCGCATGGCGGCATTTGTGGCGCAACAAAACATTTACAGTTATAAATATTGCAGGCCTGAGCCTGGGGATGGCTTGCGCAATGCTTGCCATCCTGTTCGTGAATAATGAAATTAGTTTTGACCGCTTTCAACAAAACGCTCCGCAGCTTTACAGGCTTACCACTACTATTACTGATGCAGATAACAACAAACAAACATTGGGCACAAGCGGTCAGGTGCAAGGCCCGGCATTTAAAGCCGCCATTCCGGAGATCGCAGATTATGTGAGGATATTTGGCGTGAGCGATGTGAATTTTACAGGCAATAATAAATCACTTGCCATAAAAAATATTTATGCAGATACCGGCTTCTTCCATGTTTTTTCTTTCCCGCTTTTGCATGGCAATGCTGCGCAGGCTTTGGTAAATCCAAACTCAATTGTGTTATCGCAAAACACGGCGATAAAATTTTTCGGCACAGATGATATTGTTGGTAAAGTAATTCAGATTGAAGAAGGCGGTGGTATTAAAAACCTTGTTGTAAGTGCTGTTGCAAAAAATGCGCCTTCCAATTCTTCCATTCAGTTTGATGCAGTTGTTCCTTTTAGTTATCTGCGAACGATATTTACAGATGATAACTGGCTGAACCAATATCTCACGACATTTATTTTATTAAAACCTTTTGCCAACAGTAAAGAGGTTGAACAAAAATTCTCAAAAGTATTTGTGTTGAATGCGCAAAGTCAACTTGCGACATCAGGCTCCGCTGCAAAGCAATTTCAATTTGGTTTAGCGCCCATCACAGACATTCACTTAAGCCCGATGAATGTAACGGCTTACGGATTTTCAGAAGAAGAAAGAGGCTTATCAAATACAAGCAGCAACAGCTATTCTTATAATTTAAGCGGCATTGTTGCGTTCATCGTTTTAATGGCATGCATCAATTTTATCAACCTCAATATTGCCGTTGCTTCCAGTCGCTCTAAAGAAATCGGCGTTAGAAAAATAATCGGCAGCAGGCGCAGCCATATCGTGTTCCAGTTTTTAACGGAAGCATTCATAGTATGCATATTCTCTTTCTTTTTTGCGCTTGTGATCAGCAATTCATTGCTACCGGTATTCAATAAACTGTCAGGCAAAAATTTTTTGTTCAGCGATTTTATAAACCCGGTGTTTTTCTTCTATGGCTTTATTGTAATGATAGCTTGCCTTCTTTTATCCGGCATATACCCTGCGCTAAAACTTTCTTCATTCAACCCTGTGCAGGCGTTGCTAAAAAAACAAAAAACAAGTGTGAAGAATTATCTGGGAAAAGCACTTATTGTATGCCAGTTTACGCTTGCAGTCGGGCTGATAATTGTAGCATCTGTGTATTTCAAACAGATGAAATTTATTGCAGATAAAAATCTTGGATATAACCCGCAGGATATTATTAAAATTCATTTACCGCCGCAGCGAATAAATGAAAGCGTAGTGCGGGTAATGAAAAATGAATTGCTGCAAAATCAATCCATAGAAAAAGTAACCAATGAAATGGGCATAAGCCCGGAACATGTGATAGTAAACGCAAAACAAATTGTTGTAAAAGCAAACATGGTTGACGCATCTTATTTATCAGCACTTGGTATTGGTTTAAAAGAAGGGAGAAATTTTTATGAAAACAGTTATTCTGATTCGGTGAATTCAATACTTGTGAACGAAACTTTTGCCAATGCAGCAGGCTTAACGAATGCGGTTGGTCAGCAGGTGAGGGGCTTGGATGATAATCATACAAAAACAATTATCGGCGTAATAAAAGATTATCATTATGCTTCGCTGAAAGAAAACATTCAGCCGCAAATACTCAGCATGAACACGGGCGAGAATATACTCGTGAAAATAAAAAAAGGCAAAGAGATAGAAGCATTGTCAGCAATAAACAACGTATTCAAAAATACATTCCCCGGACATTTTTATAAATACCGGTTTTTAGATGATGAAAATGCATCTGCATATGAAACCGACGCGCACTGGCAACAAATTATTATGTGCTCATCGGTTATTGCGATTATTATTTGTTGCATTGGCTTGTTCGGGCTCAGCGTTTTTGTAGCACAGCACCGCATAAAAGAAATCGGCATCAGGAAAGTATTAGGCGCCAGCGTAACGGGTATTACTGCCATGCTGACCAAAGATTTTTTTAAGCTCATTATCATTTCAATTTTTATTGCATCGGCACCTGCCTGGTTAATCATGAGCAAATGGTTACAAGGTTATGCTTACCGTGTTGAAATAAGCTGGTGGATTTTTGTACTTGCAGGAATGTTGACAATATTGATTGCAGTTGTTACTATCAGCTTTCAATCTATCAAAGCAGCCATTGCAAACCCCATAAAAAGTTTGAGGGCAGAATAATTTTTATTAGAAACTTTTTTCAGATATAGGTGACTGTTAGAGATGACATCTTCTGGAAAGATGTCATCTCTAACAGAATATCATGTTGCCGTCATTTCGGATCCCGCATCACGAGGTTTTGAATTGCATGTTGATCCGCGGGGCGATAAATCCCATGCTTTTTATTTGCTTATTGCAGGTGTCAGATTTCTCGCTGCGCCGCTGCTCGCAGATATTTTGGGTTGATGCTGGCTACGCTCGAAATGACGAAGACTGTCGGATAATTATCGCAGGCCTCTTTGTTAGGAATTAAAATTGGGAAACCGCAATTCGGGTGCTTGTGCTTTTTTCTTGCGCACTTGCCGTCATTCCTGCGAATGCAGGAATCCCACCGTACAAATAATGCACGACTGAAAAATGGGATTCCCGCATGCGCGGGAATGACGGATACTCCAAAATTAAATTCAGGCATTGCATCGCGCTTTGCATCAAGGCAAAAAGAAAAAGAATATCATGTTGCCGTCATTTCGGATCCCGCACCACGAAGGTTTGAATTGCATGTTGATCCGCGGGATGAGAAATCCCATTCTTTTTATTTGCTTATTACAAGTGTCAGATTTCTCGCTGCGCCGCTGCCCGCAGATGTTTTGGGTTGATGATGGCTACGCTCGAAATGACGAAGACTGTCGGATAATTATCGCAGGCCTCTTTGTTAGGAATTAAAATTGGGAAACCGCAATTCGGGTGCTTGTGCTTTTTTCTTGCGCACTTGCCGTCATTCCTGCGAATGCAGGAATCCCACCGTACAAATAATGCACGACTGAAAAATGGGATTCCCGCCTGCGCGGGAATGACGGATACTCCAAAATTAAATTCAGGCATTGCATCGCGCTTTGCATCAAGGCAAAAAGAAAAAGAATATCATGTTGCCGTCATTTCGAATCCCGCACCACGAAGGTTTGAATTGCGTGTTGATCCGCGGGATGAGAAGTCCCATGCTTTTTATTTGCTTATTACAAGTGTCAGATTTCTCGCTGCGCCGCTGCCCGCAGATGTTTTGGGTTGATGATGGCTTCGCTCGAAATGACGATGAGTGTTGGTCAGCGACCAACATCGGCTAAAAAGACAAAAGCCACTTTTCAGTGGCTGATGTCTTCATCTAATAAAACCTACTTATGAAAAAATCTTTATAAAATAGTTTTAGTAATCACCTCTGTGTAAACCACCTGATTATTCGATCCCGAAACCGCAATGCGGAAACTATATTGTTTCAAAGGTTCCAGCCCCGTGAATGTAAAAGTGTTTTTTGAAGTGATCCCGGGTGTCCAGTTGCTTTCATTAGTTGCAGGCGCAAGAGTGCACTGAAAAAAATAAGAGTCAACGCATTTCACACCATCAACAGAAAGCAGCGCTTCGCCGGAATTTGGGCCAAGCTCCACTCTGAAGTTGTTAACGTCGCCAAGGGTACGTGGGTTGCGCGTGCCCTTGCTCACTTTAAAGCCGGAGCTGATCAGCATAGCCCTGTCGCCATTGGCAGTGGCGGTAACATAATCGGCAAGGTTCAGCAGCATGGTGATCAATGCATTGCGCATATCAGTTTTAATGGCAACTTTTGCTTTGTCGCCCATTTTAGCGGCAGCCAATGCATCGGAAAAATTTTGGATCGCATCACTAACTTTATCAAGCGTTGGAACAGGAGAGGGGAAGTTTGCGTTGCCCGTCATGGCAGTAACAATTTTTTGTGCCTCTGACTCGAGAACGGGATCGCTTGCCCTGGTAAAATCGATAAGAATTCTTGCGCGTTTCATAGAACAATGTTTTAAAATGTAAATAAAAATGGTTTAAAAATTTTCAACTGCCGATTGACTAACAGCAAATGATTTTATTTCATGATTGCTTTTGTTAATCGATAGTTAACAGATTTTAAACGCAACATAATTTTAAAAAATTGTGGGCAGTTATTTTTTCTGCGGATAATTACCCAAAAACCACGAGTATAGCTATGCGCAATTGCTTTCCATAAATAAAAGAGCTGCTTTTTGAATGTTGTAATGGCGATTGCAAAAGAATAGAAGGGCTTCCAAACAGAATAGAAGGGCTTCCAAAAAGAATGGAAGGGCTTCAAAACAGAATGGAAGGGCTTCCAAACAGAATGGACGGGCTTCAAAAAAGAATGGAAGGGCTTCCAAACAGAATGGAAGGCCTTCACGAAAGAGTAAAAGGCGATTGCAAAAGAGTAGACGGGCGTCTATAAAAAGCAAACCGGCTCCGCGAAAGAGTAAATGGCCATTTGTTTAAATGTAGGTAAGCGTTGCTACTGCCTCAGCTCTTGTCCGCACGAATCACGGCTTTAGAATTTTTCAATTCGATCTAATAAAATACATTACTCGTTCTCCTGCAGACATCTTAGTAATGGTTTCATCCATTTTTGTAATTGTGTATTCGTGAACAACACCATTATCGGTTGTAAGGGTAATATGATTGCCTACAATTTTGTAAGAACCGAGTGTTGTTGTAGGTTTATCATGTTGTTGCACTATGTCAGTTTCCATGTAAGTATGATTTGTGTTTAATTGTATTACAATACTTCCACGATCAACTCCATTGTACCGAGTAACGCTTTTATTTTCTTCTCGCCGTTGTTGGTGTTTCGCATAGGCATGTGCGTTAGCTGCACCAACAACTGAGGTCATGTTCTTGGTATTTGTTGTTGGTGAGCCAAAGCACAAAGCAACGCACAACACCAACAACGGCGACGGAATTTCTGTTGATAGTATGCACTACAAAACTCATAAAGATGTCTATGAATTCGCCAACCGAAAAGTTTATTGTCTAATTTATGTGCGAGAGTGAGAGTTATTGATGATGGAAGAATAGATTACCTAAGTGACCTGACAGTAATTCTCGCCGTTGTTGGTGTTTCGCATAGCCATGCGCGTTAGCTGCACCAACGACTGAAGTTATTTTCTTACAATTTGTTGTTGGTGAGCCAAAGCACAAAGCAACGCACAACACCAACAAAGGCGAGGGGAGTTCTTCTCGCCGTTGTTGGTGTTTCGCATAGCCATGCGCGTTAGCTGCACCAACAACTGAAGTTATTTTCTTACAATTTATTGTTGGTGAGCCAAAGCACAAAGCAACGTACAACACCTACAACGGCGAGGGGGATCTTGTTTTGCAAAGGTAGTTCATGAAGCAATTATCGCCAATTAGGGATTTTTATTTTATTGTGTCATTGATGAAAAGAGAATAGCAAGGGAAAGGCGAACATAAGCATCATGGCTATTATAAAAGCCTCCTCCAAAATCCTCGCGCTTAGAAGCCTGCCCACTAAAAATTTTATTTCCTTTATGCCGATGCTTTCCATGAACAGCGCCAATTCCCGCCTGCTCATTTGACGGCTATTTACGCCGTATTTATTTTCCAGCATCTTGCTAAGCATATCGCAACGGATCGCAAAAAAAACGGAGAGAGCAATTGATAATAAGAATGAGGGCTGCCATATGAGGATCAATAGATTTGGCATAATTGGTTAACTGCGCCGTAAACATAAGATTATCTCGCGAATCTTGCACCTCAAACGTGTACAGTAATATTAATTATGCGTTAACGTTTTTATATATCAGGCATAGCTAACCAATACAAATGCAAATTTAGTTTTCAAGGCACAGCCCATGTTTTTATCAAAGGCTTTTTTATTCGTGCCACAGCTTCATATAGTTGCCGAAATATTCGCTCATATCCTCGAACTTGTTCCCGTAGAATTTCCATCCGCTGTTTTCAGTCAGCACCAATTGCCCCAAAAAATGATTATTTATCATCAAATGCCAAACGCTTGCCCGCCACCTGACACTTCGCATTCGCCGTTGGTGTTCGCATAGCCATGCGCGTTAGCTGCACCAACAACTGAGGTTATGTTCTTGCCATTTGTTGTTGGTGAGCCAAAGCACAAAGCAACACACAACACCAACAACGGCGAAAAATATCCCTTTGCTAATTTCAAAAATGATGCTCACATTATTCCTGAATTATTAGGAAACAAATATCTTATCTCTGACTTTGAGTGCAATGAGTGTAATCTTAAATTTGGGAGGTATGATGATCATCTGGCGAAATTTCTTGGTATTTCAAGGACACTAAATGAAGTTAGGACGAAAGAGAAATTTGCTTCTTTTAAATCGGTAGATAAAAAACTAAAGGCAGGCAAATCTAGCCTAGCAGCTATTCCTGGGATTGAAATCTCTTCGAGTGATGATATAGACAACCCCATTGACTTTAATTTTGCAACAGGAGCTGGTTCTGTGAATGTAAAAAAGCAATCTTACAGACCGCTGCATGTTTTTAAATCTTTTGTCAAGATGGCATTATGCTGCGTAAAACATTCAGAAATTTCTAGCTATAAACTGAGGTTATTTTCTCGCCATTTGTTGTTGGTGAGCCAAAGCAACGCACAACACCAACGGCGAGGACCCGCTAAGACACGAAAAGTTGCGCCAATCACACTATATTGGTTGCATTGGCGCAATGAATTAATTTAGGGGACGCAAATACAAACGTTGCCTGCAAGCGTATTGCAACACCCTAAGATTTCAACATGAAAAATTTGAGCAGACAGGATTTAATCCACTTTAATGAGTTTCTATTAAGGCAAATTCGACTTACTCAAAGACGAATTATATATCCTTTGTATCGATGGTGACAAAATTAAAAAATCTGTTCGACAGACTATGCGAATTTTTTATGACGAAACCGAACCTGACAACAAAGAGATTAGTAAATGGCAATTTCATTACTTGATAAAGCGATACAGGTTGATAGCAATTATTTTGTGGCGTATCGAAATAAACTGTCTTTTCAATTGAATTTGAAGCACTATGACGAAGCTTTAAGAACATCTCTTAAAATTTTACAACTTAGACCAAACAATCCCGACCATTATTTCACTGTCGGCCTGCTAAATGATATCCAAGGTGACAGCTATACATCTAGAAAATATTTTAATGAATCAGCAAAACGCTACGACAAAATATTGGACACAATGGCTGTTTCAAATTCAGGCTACGATATGTTGTCAATGAATAAAGGAATCAATCTTATATTCCTCGGTGAGCAACAAAAAGGCAATGATATTTTAAAGCAGCTTTATATTCGACAAAAAGAGTCGCCTTTCAAAGAATTGCTTGCTTCATACATGAACAAATCGAAACAAGACATAATAAAAACATGTATGAATCCAAAAGTTATTGAAGTTGAAGCTCAACCAAAATAATACTGCTGCTAACATTGCATTGGCGTTATGTCGGCGGACAGATTAATAAACTTCGGCTTCAGCTATCTATCATCTTTAGTTCCGGCTGGACGTTATTAATTTAGCTGCGGTTCTTATCTTCAACTTTTGTAATTTTATTCAGCATTGGTTGTCGGCTGACGTTTTTCAAATTCCGCCACAAACGCCAATGCGAAACGTTGGCGGCTATTTTTTTGACTCCCTACAATGACAAAACAAAAGAATACTAATAAAAGACCTCTTGGCTATCGAAAGAAGGAATTAGCTGAACTTCAAGCCAAATACCCGTACTACAATATTAAAAGCAATTTATTGGGCGGTCTTTTCCTTACTGGCTTAGGTTTGACAATTTGGGAAACATTCATTTACGGAGTGACATTTGTTCCTCTTTATATTCCTTTGTCTATATGGATTTTGACAGGTTTATTAATGACACCAATTTTTAAAAAGACATTCAATATTTATTGTTTTAATCCGTACACTCCAGAAAGGACACCAATGTTTTTTCACTACTTCTATAATATTGTTTCATTTGGTGGCATTCTTGTTTTTTTATTTATGTGGACAAACCAATTTTTTTGTGACAAAACAAAGTCAGTGACGACTGTTCCAATAATATCTTATGGACATTATGCTAAGAAAAGAAATAGTTGCGGTGCTCCATATGCTAATATTACTTACATGAATCTTGACAAACAACTTGATTTTCCGTGTGACACTCCAATTGAAAAATATAGTAGAGTTTATATTGAAACCTCAAAAGGATATTTTGGATTTGATATTATCACGAACCAAACATTAATTGAAGGACAGTGGTAAAACAGCAGGCAACATTCGGTTTGCTGCCATGCTGGCGGACGGAACAGCAATCGGCTTTTGCAAAACTATCAGCTAATATCCGGCAGACGTAATTCTATTAAACATTTGTTGTTAACTTCATCATCAATTTTTATTCGGCTTCAGTTGTCGGCTGACGGTTATAAAATCCAAGCACTGCAGCAAGCCCTGCCCGTTGGTGGCTACCTTTTTGGGCACCCTCAAAGTTTATCAAATGATTACTTTAAATGTAAAGAACGAAACAAACAAACTTAAATCAGTTGTATTGGGTATTGGCACAAGTATAGGCGAACCAAGTAATAATAATCCGAAATCAAAATTCCACCTCGAAAACGGAACATTTCCGACTGAAGATGAGATCCAAGCAGAAATTTCTCAATTTGAGCGAATATTGAGCGATTATAACGTTACAATATTTAGACCTTCTGACATTGACGATTTATGCCAAATATTTACAAGAGACATAGGCTTTGTAATTGACAATACATTTTTCATTTCAGCAATGGTTGAACAAAGAAAACGGGAAATTTCCGGTATATCACAAGTTTTATCTGACATTCCTTCATCAGAAATTGTAGACACAAGAACAATTGGAGAAAATATAAAAATTGAAGGTGGGGACATTATTCTATGGGACGATTTTATACTTGTCGGAAAGAGTTTGCGAACAAATTGTGAGGGATTTAATTTTTTAAAAAAGAAATTTCCGAATAAAAAAGTTGTTCAAATTCCCGTAAAAGTTAGTAGTAACCATTTTGAAAATGTTTTACACCTGGATTGCACTTTTCAACCAATCGGAGATGACAAGCTAATACTTTATCGAGACGGCATTCAAAGCCTGGAAGGAATAAAAAGCATAATTGAAATTTTGGAAGCTAAAAATATACCGCTTGACAACATAATTGAAGTAAATCAAAATCAAGCCTACAGAATGTTTCCGAATATCTTTTCATTGTCGAAAGATGAAATAGTGATTGAAAAAAGATTTACCGAATTAAAATTTAAACTGAAAAATAAAGGCTTTAATGTTATTGAGGTTAATTATTCCGAAACCTCAAAGCTAAGTGGGCTATTACGCTGCTCAGCCTTACCTTTAGAACGAATAAACTAATAAGACAGCAGCCAATAAAAGTATTGCTGCAAGGGGGACCTGATAAAATAACCAATTTTACAATGATACTTTTTCGAAAAAAGTATGACTTTCCAAATGCGAAAAGCAAGGCAATAGCGGGCCATCAGCAAACCACAAAATGCCATCAGCCTCAATAGCATGGTCGCCCAAAATATTTTTTTCATTGCTGATGGTATTATCTTGTTTCAGGGTTTTCAGATCAATTACAATTAGCTGGGGCAAAACTCTTCCTATCCCCGCTCCGTTCACATTATAAAACACCATTAGCTTGTCGCCGATTGCATGGCAACTTACTGAGGTGCCTCCTATATACACTACTGATAGCTCGCGATTGATAACTACGTTATTTTTGTTTTTCAGGTCTCTATCAAAAATGGATACGATGATCTCGAAATTGAAATCTCTCGAAATGTGGTAATTAGTCGCGCCTGTTTTATTCACTTGTTTTACTTCAAATACATAATCTTTGTTTGCATACAGGCAGGGCAATTTCAAAGCATCTTCCACATCCGCTTTTTTTGTATTTGCAGATGGGTTTTGAGTTTTCAGCATTTCAGCATACTCTTTATCCATTACATCTTCCTGCGTTGCTATCTTTTTTGTTTTTGTGTCAATGCTGAATAATTTGAAAAGCATTTTTTTGTGGTTATTGAAGTGCCTCAATACAAAATAAATCTTATCGGGTTGCTCAGCTCCATAATAGCCTTCGCATTGATAATGATAATCATCTTTCACATCAACATCTATGCTTGATTTATTTATCAATGTTTGAGATTTTGTATCAAAGGTTTCAACGGTTAATTGACCGCCAATGCGCTTGCTGAAAATATACAGATCATCAGGTGAGGTGCACGTACATCCTAAAAAAACATTATTGATAGCCATTGAATTCAACGGATGAGCGTTTGCACTCAGATCAGAAGATATCTGGATCAGATCAAATGAAGCCGTGCTTTTTGAATCATTATATTTTTTGGGCACCGCAGTATAACGAATTAAAAGATTTGATAACTCTCCATCCGGCAGCGTGTTGATTTTTGGCTCGATATAAAATCCTTTCTTATTTTCAAAAACCGGTTTGTCTGCAATTTTTTCGCCGGTGGCGGCATCGAAGCTTACCGCATGTATTCTCTGAATGACATTTGCTGTAGGATCTTTTGTGCCTCCCCATTCATGGCTATACAGCGCCACCACTTTCCCGTTTATTTTGCAAACAGAAATAATAAAGCCATTGACCATTTGCTGCCACAGTTTTTTTCCTGTTCTATCGATCTTGATCATTGCGAAGCCGCCTGGAAGTGTTATAGGCATTGCCGCGGATGCATTGTCCAAATAAAGAATACTTTTTGTGCGCGTAAATTGCCCCCAGGTGTAGGAATCATCCACCTCGTTGAAATTATTCAGTACGTTCCATACAGAATAGTTGGATTCTTCAGTGGTGGACACTACCTTTTGTGCTTTGGACTCTATAAAAAATAAAAGAAAAAAAACAGCAGCGGGAAGCAATCTCTTTTTCATAAATAGAAATTTAATGATGGTTTGGTTTGTGAAGACTTTGATGCAAAATAAATACAAATATTATTTAACGGGCAAGATTGTTTTTTAATTTATGAAGAGACCGCTGGCGCGGGCATGCCGCCTGCACTCAGCGTAGCTTATTCTCGTAATTAATAAAGAATGTTACTCGTCGCATGGCTCCCGCCAAAGAGCGGGACAGGTTGGCCTGCGACGCTGTTCTTTGTTGTAACGGCAAACTACGGCAAGAGCAGGGGCTGAATGTAATTAATTTAGTCTCGCCTCAAGCGCGATTCTTATCTTCAACTTTTGTAATTTTATTTAGCATTAGTTGTGGGCAGACATTTTTCAAATTACGCCACATCGCCAATGCGAAACGTTTGCAGCCATTTATTTACAGTCTCAATCATTAAAGACACGATAAGACAAAAAAATAATCATGAAAAAGATATTTCTTCCAATTCTATTTTTCATAGTGCTTTTTGTGAATACAGAAAGCAATCATGCAATGGCACAAGGCAATTTATCACAAAAAGCAACTGATACTTCTGTCATACAAACTACAAGAGATGCTTTTATTTATTGCCTTCCTTTAGTTCTTGAAGACCTCACTGTAAGGCAATCAACAGCTGTGCCTTCAAGCCGCATTTTTGCTCCTATCAACCAGTTTAAGCACATTTCTATTTTCCCCAATGCATCTTATAAACAAATAGTTCGCCCTAATGCCGACACTTATTATTCTATGGCATTCCTTGACCTCGGCGCTGAGCCGGTTGTATTATCAGTTCCAAATACAAATGGGCGTTACTACATGATGCCTATGATGGATGCTTATACAAATGTGTTTGCCTCGCCCGGCACAAGAACTACAGGCAATGATGCGCATATTTTTTTAATCAGCGGGCCGCAATGGAAAGGCAATACACCTGCGGGCATGCAGGAAATTAAATCGCCAACCAATACGGTTTGGATATTAGGCAGAACACAAGTGAACAGCGAAGCAGATGGCAGGAACGTAGTAGCACCACTGCAGCATCAATACAAACTCGTGCCGTTAAGCGCATTTGGAAAACCATACTCGCCACCAACTGTTATTGCAGACACAACAGTTCCGAAAGCTGAGCCCAATGTAGCTGTAAAAAATATGTCTGTGGTTGACTTTTTTAATTACGCGAATCAATTGATGATAAAGAATCCTCCGCCTGTTGCAGATGGCGCAGCATTAAACCGCTTTACTGCTATTGGTGTTGGGGCAGGTAAAACATTCGACATAAATGCAATACCTGCTGATGAAAGAACGGCGGTTATGAATATACCTGTTAATGTACTAAATGTGCTGAGCAAGAAGGCAGCTGTTCCAAAAAAAGGGCAAAATGGTTGGGCTGTTATGGGCAGCATAATGGGTAATTATGGCACTGACTATATAGCCAGGGCGTTTATTGCTTATTACGCGCTTGGGCCAACCTGCCACAAGATGCTATTTATCCTACCTGCGAAGTAGATGCAGATGGACAACCATTCAACGGTGCAAATAATTATGTGCTTCATTTCGGTAAAGGCGAAACACCACCTGCAAATGCTTTCTGGTCTTTAACGATGTACACACCTGATGGACATTTTGTTGATAATACCATTAACCGTTATACACTTGGTGACAGAAGTAATCTAAAAACAAATGCTGATGGTTCTGTAGATATTTATATTCAACATGCGCAGCCAGGTGAAGACAAAGAAACTAACTGGCTGCCTGCACCGGAAGGACAATTTAATTTATTGATTCGGGTATATTGGCCAAAAGAGGAAATGCTAAATGGCTCATGGAAAATACCTCCAGTAAAAAAACTTTAGTTATTGGTTGTAGTTTAGAGGATAATACCACCGCCTCGGTTCATATCCGCACAAACGAAATATTATTTTGTTTAGAAGATGGTTGGTGAAGACACGAGCCATGGCAATAGATTTCTCATCCCGCGCATCAACATCTTATTCGAGACCTCATGATGAGGGATTCGAAATGACGGCTGATGTTTTAACATATCTCGATCTTTTCATTTCTCTTGCTTCTCAGTGCTCATAAAAGCAATTAATGAGTTGAATTATCGTTAAAGAACAACAGAAATCCAATTCCGCTGACTATGAAACTTATTTTTATACTGTTCTTACTGCCACTGCAAATCTTTTCCCAAGATCTTTCAGGAATTTGGGTGGGAACAATCGCCACCTCAGAGACACAAATGCCGCTTGAGCTGGTGCTTAACCAGGATATGACCGGTTATTCAATGATTTCCTTCACATTTAAAGGTGCCGAAAAAATTGCAGTCAAAAAAATGGCGCTGATCCGGAAAGACAGCACTTTTACAATGTCGGATGATAAAATAATCTACAATAATTTTGCTACACGTTCCCGCAACGTAAAAACATTTTGTGAATTATCTTTTAAGACGATTGATGACGTAATGGTTTTGAGTGGGCCTTTCCACACCCGGACGAAGGACCTGCGGGCAGGAGATGAAGATCTGTCTACCGGAACCATCACGCTGCAAAAACAAAACAACAAAGCTCAGACAAAACTTATTGCTAAACTTGACAGCTTGAAATTATTAAGCACGGTTTCGTTTTCAAATCCCGAACCGATTACAAAACAAGATCTGGCCATAGCAACAGTTCCCCAAAAAGATTTGCCAGTTGCGAAAGCCAGCGATGCCGCCCTTTCGGGAACAGCAAAAAAAACAAATGGCATTTTGCCAAAATCCAATCTTGGAACAGCAGATAAAGACGTTCCGGCATTGACTGAGATTCCGGAGAAAGATGTAGCAAGAGCAAACGCGCAGCCACAGATAATTTCCAAGCCGGAAAAAAAGCAGGATTATAGCTTTGCACCTGGTACAGTTCCGTCAGCAGCACCTTTCTTTCCTATTGACCGGAAACTTCTCGGGGCAGCAGATATTGCATTGCGCAAAACAGCAATTATCAGAAGCATTGATTTCAAATCCGATAGCCTGACATTGGTTTTGTATGATAACGGTATTGTAGATGGAGATACGGTAAGTGTTGTATTGAATGGTGAAGTGATCATCCCGAACCAGGGGCTTAGCACACAAGCCTACCGAAAAATGATAATAATAACACCTGAAATGGGCGATTCCCTGCTATTGGTAATGTATGCCGAAAACCTTGGTTCCATTCCACCGAATACCGGCTTGCTGATTCTTGAAGATGGCACTGACCGTCAGGAAATAAGATTTGAAGGAGATCTGAAAACAAGCTCGGCGGTGATATTAAGAAGAAAGCGGTGAGATTTTGGAGATCTTCCTCACTCAGTTTAGTTTGAATTAATAATTAGTAATTAATAATTATTAATTAAAGAAGGCTGCTGCTCACTCTTCGCAGCTTATTCTTTTATAGTTAATAAAGAAATTCAATCGGCGTACGGCTTTGCCTGCGCCGTTGTTTTTTGAAGCTTGTAACCATCAATAGCAATGCAAAAAATAAAGATCACTACGATGATTGATTAGCACTAACACCAATTTGCAATTTTTTTAACAGCGGCTGCAATTGCATATTCCTTGATTATGCCCATTTTTACCTAAATAATTAACCATTATATGCGCGTCCTCATCCTTTCCATCATTCTCATAATTTGTGTTCAGGGTTTTTTATTTGCCTCCGATGCCCATCTGCAATCGGAAAGTATCAGTGCAAATCAGCCTGCCAAAAAAGTTTTTTATTCAAAAGGAAAGGGAGTCTTCGGACTTATCACAGGCCTGACCCTCGGTCCTGTAGGTTATGCGACAGTGTGTATTTTTTCGCATAATAGGATCACGCGTAAAAAAGCATTGCTCGGAATGGAAATCTGGACTGGTATCGTATTGTCGGGGCTGCTAATATTACTGATTGCAAAAAGCGGTGCTTTCAAAGGTTCAGGGTCTAAGAGCTCAAACAATTCGGCACCTAACATCAATGTTGGCGATTTAGGTACGGGATCACACAAACACAAGCGAAAGAAGGTTAAGCTTTCTGCAATTATTGCTCCTCACTCTTCGTAGTTTATTCTTTTATAGTTAAGAAAGAATTTCATTGGCGTATTGCTCGCCTACTTTTCCCGCAACATATCACCAAAGCTTTGTGCGCAACGTTCCTTGCATCATACTTAGCCAACACCGAGGATGCATTTTTTCTAAAGGTTGGTGTCCTCACCAACCGAAACTTAGGTTCCTGCTGAGATGCTCGGTGAAGAGACAGGCCATTAGATATACGTATCACTGATAAAAGACTCTTTCCCGGTAATTAATTCAGCATCCTGTATTGATTAGGAGTTTGTCCAACCCATTGTTTGAACAAACGGGTGAAATGTTGTGGGTATTTGAATCCTAATTCATAAGCAATTTGATTCACTGATTTGCTGTGATCAAATATTCTTTCTTTGGCTACATCAATTATTTTTGATTGTATGTATTCCTGTGCTGTTTTACCTGTTTCTTTTTTTATAAGGTCACCAAAATAGCTTGCAGACAAATGCAATTCATTTGCACAAAACGCTACGGAAGGCAAACCATTGTTTTGTGGCTTATCTGTTTGAAAATACCCGTTCAGCAACTGCTCAAATTTTTCTAAAGTTCCTTTATGCACTTTATCGCGTATAATAAATTGCTGATCGTAAAAACGGATACAATAGTTGAGGAATAATTCAAGGTTGCTAACAATTAATCTTTTACTGTGGTTATCCAAGGAATGTTCTAATTCATATTTAATTTTTGAAAAACATTCCATAACAATTTTTCTTTCGCGTTTTGATAAATGAAGAGCTTCATTCGATTGATATCCGAAGAATGTATACTCTTGAATATGTTTGCCAAGTGATGTGCCATGTATCAGATCTGCATGGAAAATTAATGCATAACCTTTAGGCTGATAAATTTCTCCATTGCTGTTCATGCCAGCCACTTGTCCGGGTGCAAGAAAAACCAATGTGCCTTCCTGGTAATCATAGGTATTTCTTCCATACATCAGATCACCGCATTTAACATCTTTTAAAAAGATTGTGTAGAAGCCGAAATACATTTTTGAACCTTGCCGCGGATTTGCTTTCGATAAGTCAACAACACTTACAAGTGGATGCAAAGTTTCGTTGTTATTAAATGCGTTGTAATCATCGATCGTTTCAAATCTTCTCATGTTATCCATAACACATTCGTTTTAATAATTAAAATTACCACCTTATTTTCTACTTCATTCATGCACATTTTCCAATCAGCAATACTGGTAGATAAAACCGGAATCTGTATACAATGTAGATGAGAAAATGCAAAGACCTTTGTACTGCAAAAGAAATGAATTATGCAAAGTATAAAATTGAACAATGGAGTAGAAATGCCAATCCTGGGATTTGGCGTTTTTCAGGTAACAGATTTAGCGGAATGCGAAAGAGGTGTTATTGATGCCATTGAAACAGGATATCGCTTGATTGATACTGCACAATCTTATATGAATGAAGATGCAGTTGGTAAAGGCATCAGAAAAAGTGGCATACCAAGAGAAGAGCTATTTATTACAACTAAACTCTGGATACAATCAAACGGTTATGGAGGGACTAAAAAAGCATTTGAAAATTCGCTGAAACGATTGCAAACGGATTATCTGGATTTGTTTTTAATTCATCAGCCTTTTGGTGATGTGTATGGTGAATGGAGAGCTATGGAAGAGCTTTATAAAGAAGGAAAAGTGAGAGCAATTGGCGTAAGCAATTTTCAACCTGACAGGTTAATTGATTTGATCATTCATCATGAAATAGTTCCTGCAATAAATCAAGTTGAAACACATCCATTTCATCAACAAATTGAAACACAAAAATTTTTGCAGGACAACAATGTACAGATAGAAAGTTGGGGCCATTCGCAGAAGGTAAAAACAATCTTTTTCACAACGAACTGCTTGCTGCAATCGGAAAGAAATATAATAAATCAATTGCGCAAGTTGTCATTCGCTGGCTGACACAAAGAAGTGTTATTGCAATTCCAAAATCTGTTCGCAAAGAAAGAATGGAAGAGAACCTCAACATTTTTGATTTTGAACTGAGTACCGAAGACATGGAAACTATAAAAACATTGGACACAAATTCCAGTCTTTTCTTCGATCGACCGCGACCCTGCAATGGTAAAATGGTTGGGCGAAAGAAAACTTGATGTGTAATAAAAAAATAGAATTTTAAAATACAGAACACTAAAAAAAACAATTATGAAAAAAACATTATTCGGACTTTTTTTATTGATGACGATTATGCAATTTTCTTATGCACAACCTCACGAATCAATTGCCACTTCCACGAGCAACACGCCTGAACAGCAGGAAATCATTAATCTTTCCAAACAAAAATGGAATTGGATGGCAGACAAAAATGTTGATTCTTTAAATGTTCTGTTTGATGATAAATCGATGTTCATTCACATGGGTGGTAGTTGGGGAAAAGCCCAGGAACTTGCTACTATTAACGGTGGTGGAATATGGTATAAAAAGGCAGAGGTTTATGCTGTTGTGGTAAACATGTTCGGCAATACTGCAATTCTGCTAAATGACATTGACTTGGAAGCAGTAGTAGGCGGCAACACTGTTACAAATCCTTTTATGGTAACAGAAGTGTATATCAAAGAAAATGGCAAATGGAAAATGGGCTCACTCACTTTTAGTCATTTGCTAAGGCCTGTTAAAATGAATAAACAATAATCAGTAACATTTTTTTTCTATCTGTTGCTATCCTCACCAACCGAAACTTAAGTTCGTGGTGAGATGGTCGGTGTCTTCACCGACCATTAGAGAGAATAAAAAAAGTGTTATTGAAAGTTTAGAAATACATTGCGATCAAACAAAACCAATATGAAATACATACTCACGCTCAGCTTGCTTTTAGCTTATGCAGTTGGTCATAGCCAAACTAATAATGACTCAATCGCTATTGTAAAACTGCTTGAAAAAGCAGCTACTACTTTCAGAGCGGGCGATGCAAAAGCATATGCAGGTTGCTGGAAGATTCAGCCATACAGTATTATTCTCGTTTCAACTGTTGATGGAAAAGCAATGTCGATCCCTGCTGAAGCAATGGTTCAGCATTCTCCATATATGGGCCAGGGAGGTTTTGCTACAACCTCAAATTACAGGATGAGCATACATAATGAAAGCGGATGGACAAGCTTTGATGAAGTATCAACTGCCAAAGACGGAACAAAATCTTATTCCTATGAAATGTGGATGGTTGAAAAAATTAACGGCGACTGGAAGCTGGTTGCTGCTTCACTGCATTTATATAAACCCTGACATTGCGACAACTATTTGGGCGTACTGCCGGCGCTTCAACAAACAAGCAATACCGGTGCTCAGGTATGCATGCGCGTTAGCTGCACCAACAACTAAGATGTTATGCTGATGGTGAGCATGTTCAAAGGCGCAACGCATGAGTGATAACAAATCTACCGATTGCCCGGGTCGTCATTGCGAGGCTCTGCGAAGCAATCTGCTTTACCAATAAAAGCATTTTTCTATTCTAAGATCAGATTGCTTCGTTCCTCGCAATGACGTGCATCTCTCCGATCATTATTTAACATCTCGCACTGGAATCATTAACGCCCATCACTCGCATAGGTTGAATTTATGATTAATAACGAATACTGCTCGCCGTATGGCTTTGTCTATGCCATTTTATAACCGACCGCTATACCAACACAAAACTACAATTCTTGACAGTATCTTAGTCGGCACAAATTTTTAGTGCAAGATTAAACCCGTATAATTGTCTTATGAATGTAAACGAATGGCACGACTTTTTTTTAGCGACCGCAGGCGCAGCAGCAGCACTAACCGGGCTAATCTTTGTCGGCGTTTCCATTAATATCACCAAAATCCTTTCATTGCCAAAATTGCCTGACAGAGCCTTACTTTCATTGGTATTACTGTTGGCTATTTTAGTTGTTTCATCTTTAATGCTTATTCCACAGCAATCTTACTTATTGATCGGTATCGAAATATCTGTTATTGGGATTTCCATTTATACGGTCGTTACAAAAATGGACATTGGTATTTATAAAAACACAGCAACCGAATATAAAAAGCAATATTTTACAAGTCTCGTCTTTAATCAATTATCGGTATTGCCTTATTTATTTGGCGGCATTGCGACCTTGATTTATGGCGATAATGGAATTTATTGGATTGTTCCTGCAATCATTTTATCTTTTATAAAAGCTATTATCGATGCATGGGTTTTGCTGGTAGAAATTAATCGTTGATAATGAAAAATGTTCCCGTACATAAATTACAAGAAAGGGCTGCATTAGGTTTGGAAATGGGGCATACTTCTTTCGAAGGTGCAAGAGAAGCCCTTGAAGGATTGGAAATTCACCGTGACGATTGTTACAGTTTCTTGCTTGTTGAAACTGGCGAAGGTTCTATGGAAGTTGATTTTGTAAATGTCGATTTGCCTGTTTCGCATATTTATTATTTAGTGCCCGGGCAAATACACTATAATATAAAAACCAACCAAAGCAATACCTGGTATATTTCTGTAATCCCTCATTAGTTCCTAAAAATTACAGGCAAGTATTCGAAGGAAATTTATTGTTGCAGCAGCCTCTCAAATTAGATTCCGTAGCATTCAAGCAATTTCAAAATATCATCCGATTGCTAAACGACCAATTTAACGGCGATAAAGGTTCCATTTTTTATAGCCAACTTGTTCATTCATTACTTGATTCTTTGTTGGGTATGTTCGCAAAATTTTATCAGCGTAAAGACATGCCTAATAAAAAGTCTTCACGGATATTTCAGATAACCCAGCAGTTTAAAAAACTGCTTACAGAAAAAGTGACGATTGAAAAAAGCCCGTCTTTTTATGCAAGCCAACTCCACATATCGGAAACGTATTTGAATGAAGCGGTTAAAGAAATTACCGGCTTTAATGTTACCTATTGGCTGATGAATGAAATTATGTTGGAAGCAAAACGCTTGCTCATACACACCCAGATGAGCATAAAAGAAATTTCGTACCAGTTGGGTTATGACGACCACACTTATTTTTCCCGGCTTTTTAAAAAGCAGAACAATTTTACGCCAACCAGCTTTCGTGATGGTTATCTGAAATAGCACTGTCCAACCGATCGGGCTATTTACCTCAAATAGTCCAACGTTTACCCAATCCGCTCTATTTACCAAAATAGTATGTCGCTCTACTTTTGCTTTTCAATTAAATCATTTTAAAAGCATTCAATTATGTACAACTTCATTCACACGCTCCTAAGCAACTTTACGCTGACTTTTTTTGTAGTAGGGATTATTTGTTCCCTTGTTTCTATTTACAGGCATAGAAATGAACTAACAAAAGCTTTTGCGGTTGAAGCTATTTTTAAATATTTCTGTTTTTGGGCGCATGGTATTACATGGGTTTATAATGGAGTAATACACGTGGTGTTTCATAAAATGGCAGCTGGGTTTATAGGTTGGGCAGATAGCCCTTTTCAAATAGAAGTTGGCGTAGCGAGCCTTGGTTTTGGAATTGTTGGTTTGCTTGCTTTGAAAAAAGATTTTGGATTGAGGCTGGCTCTGGTAATCAGTACTTCCGTCTTTCTTTGGGGATGTGCCATTGGACATATTTATCAAATGAACACCACAGGAAATCATGCCGAAGGAAATTCAGGTGTAATGTTGTGGACTGGTTTATTGCTTCCTGTAATAAGCATTATACTACTTCGACTTTCTTATGTAACAAGTAAAACTGCAAAATAATCACATCCTGCTGATCAAAAACGGAAGGTAACATGGAGTTTGGCATAGGCTTAGTTCGACAACTGACGCTCAACATTTTTTGTTACCTTCATTTTCATAAACATCTCGCACGTCGCCACGCCTTGAACGTTGGCAATTACAAAACCAGGAACAAAAAATGGCAAAAAATAATTCTTCTGACATTAACAAAAAATACATTGCTGTTGTATTAGTGCTCACATTTATATTGCCATTGGTTTGTTCCATTGCAGAAACACTGATCAATAAAGACACGCCTTTTTCATTCAGCTTAGTTGGGAAATGGTTTATTTTTTCAGCAGTCGGGCTTAGGCTTTTTATTGCAGGCATCAAACAAACGACAGACCCGGCATTTACTACAAAAGAAATTTTTCATCTTGATAATCCGGACAGTTTCCCGATTGTTCGGGAGCTAGGTTTCGCAAATATTTGCTTCGGGCTTATTGGAATTGTTTCTTTGTTCATACCTCATTGGAGAATCGTCAGTGCATTTGGAAGTGGCTTGTATTACGGCATTGCAGGATTTCAACATCTTCTCAAAAAGCCTGTAGGCACAAATGAAAAATTTGCATTGGTGACCGATATGATTATTTTTATTTTGCTGTTGGCTTACTTTGTGAAAATGATTTAGGATATCTTCAATTTTTGTATTTTTATTCGGCATTGGCGTCGGCAGGCATTTTTCATGTCGCCTAAGGTGAGACTGCCATATCGCCAATGCAGAAACGTTTTTGCAGCCAATTTCAAAAACCATATAAACTTTATTTAATAATCAAACCCGAAACTAACATGAAGAAATCAGCACTCCTCGCAACATTTTTTGCAATCTTTCTTATCACGACAAATGCCCGGGCGGCTGTGCCGGCAAGCAGTGATTTTTCTTTGCCTGACAACAGCACGGCTCCACCAAAATCCAAAATTGACCAATTAAGACTTGCTCAGATGAAACTGTTTGCAGCCATGACTTTAAACGACTACGAAAAACTGAAAGGCAAGAAACTAAATTTTATGGAAAGGCTAACTTTCAAGATCTCGCAGCATCGCATGAAAAAAATGGTCAGGCTTTATGAATATGGCGAATGCCGCAACAACTCTCCAAAAAATTGGTGCTTTATTAAAGGGGCTTTTATTGGCGCTATTGCAGTTATCCTTGGTTATATTTTCTTAAAAGATGATGACAGGGAATTGATAAAATGGATATGGTTTGGATTTGCCGGATTTGCAATAATTATAGCAATCATTCTAATATCGCTTTAACGAAATGCCGGCACGCTCAGATGCTACAAATGTTTTATGCTTTGGCAATATCAAACCGAAGATGATCAAATAAAATGACAGGCGAGTTTAGAATAATTAGTTCTACGGTGGATGAGTACAGGAACTGCTAGAACCAAACAATCCTAAATGCCGGCACATGCAATCAGGGAAACTGGGAAAAATTCCCGGGCTTGTACAGCAAACGCTATGTATTGACGACCGATGATCGCCTTTGCAAGCAATGTTGTTGCTCATTGTAAGCTTCATGTTGCTCATTGTAAGGCCCATGTTGGCGATTGTAAGCTCCATGTTGCTCATTGTAAGGCCCATGTTGGCGATTGTAAGCTCCGTGTTGCTCATTGTAAGCTCCGTGTTGGCGATTGCAAGCTCTTTGTTGCTCATTGTAAGGCCCGTGTTGGCGATTGCAAGCTTCATGTTGCTCATTGTAAGCTCTCTGTTGGCGATCGTAAATACGCTCATTTTCATTTAACTGATTATGTTTCAAATGTTTTGTGAAATATGGTAAGATGGGAAAGAGGAGTTGTGAGGTTTTGGGAGGTTGATTGTAGAAACAGTTTAGCTTTCAGGCGAGTCTCGGCCATAGGCATTTGCCGCATCAGAGATCAATGCGGCACTCGCCGCGGATCATAAAGTACGCTGTGAAAAATATGCTGTTCAAATTTATGGCGAGCCCTGCGGAAGCTCCAAAATAATGCAAGCTCATAAAGCGGGGGCTCGCCTGAGAACATAAAAGAGTTATCAAGATCTTATAAAAAAACTACCCACATTCCTTGATGATTGTGTGTATGGTTTTTTTTTAAATTGCATGATATGGGCCTGATCCGGCTAAAGCCTATCCTTCACCGCGGGCAAGAGTGCATTGCCATTTGCTTTGATCGTGAAGCAAAGCTGGACAGCATTGTGAAAAAATTGCCCGGAGCAAAATGGAGCCAGAAGCACAAGTGCTGGTATATGTCGTTACATCGCGAATCATACCATCAAATTGAAAAGGCGCTGAAAGAAAAAGCAGTCCTCGATATTTCTGCATTAAGGTCTTATTTACAAAAAAGAAAACAATTAGCTGCCACAGATCCTTCATCACAAATAAAAGAAGATGCTAAACAGATGGCGGCAACCACTGCAAGGAAACTGAGCCAGGAAAACCTTTTCGCACTTGAAAAATTTGTGGAGCAGCTAAAACTGAAAGCATACAGCGGCTCGACTATTAAAACCTACCGCAATGAATTTTTGCAACTGCTGCGCCTGCTGAAGAAAAAACCTGTGAACGACCTGACAGCAGATGACCTGAAACGATATATGGTGTATGCCATGGAAAAAGAAGGCATTAAAGAAAACACTGCACATAGCAGGCTGAATGCGCTCAAATTTTATTTCGAGCAAGTATTACACAAAGAGAAATTTTTTTGGGAGATACCGAGGCCGAAGAAGCCGATGATATTGCCAAAAGTTTTGGGCGAAGATGAATTGGGCAGCCTGTTCAAAGCACTTGGTAACGTTAAGCACAAAGCAATGCTATTTACTGCTTATAGCGCAGGGCTTAGGGTGAGCGAAGTAGCTGCCCTAAAAATAAAAGACATAGATAGTGGGCGGATGCAGATATTTGTTGAACAGGGAAAAGGCAAGAAAGACAGGTATGTTACATTAAGCCCTGTCCTTCTTGATATATTGAGAAGCTATATTAAGCAGTACAAGCCGAAGCCTGTTGTGCATTTGTTTGAATCCGAACAAACAGGCAATGCATACCCAATCAGAACTATCCAAAGGATATTTGAATTGGCAAAGGTAAAGGCAAGGATCAAAAAAGAAGTGGGCATACATTCGTTGCGCCATAGCTTTGCAACGCACCTGCTTGAAAAAGGAACTGACATAAAATATATAAAAGAACTGCTTGGACACTTTAATATAAAAACAACAGAAAGATATTTGCATGTGAGCAAAAAAAGCCTGGTAAACATTGTGAGCCCCCTTGATGACCTATGGCGAAAAGGAAAGATTGACTGGTAATTGTATTGACGCAACAACAATTGGAATTGCGAAGAGCAAGCCATTGATTTTCAACAAGGCAAAATTTCAATGATTACATATAATAACATAAATTA
>CAVRBD010000012.1:0-10525 GCA_963718975.1 uncultured Bacteroidota bacterium
TTGACTGTATATCCGATAACACTTTTTCTCTTACTGATTTTCCCGAATCCAGCGTATCAGATTTTTGGGAAACCGCAATCTTGCTTACCAAAGCAAAAAAGATAAAAGGCAAAACTTTCTTCATGATTTATCAGGGTATGAATGGGTAAAAAAATCTTTGCTGTGATCAATGAATTTGTTTTGTAACACTATTTCTAACTATAATAAAAAGCAACGATTTAATTTGAATGATATGTTTCGGGCTCAACAGTCAGCAACTGCATTTTGGAGTCACACTCAAGCATATCTGAAATGTCGAGCCCTGCGAAAGATGAGACACTCATTTCGTCAGGGTTGGCGATAAGTACATCAGCATTCACAGATTCTGCAAAACGAAACATGGATTTAGCCACATTGTTCCCTGAAATGAACTTGTTGACGATCTGACAATTCACATCTTCTTTTAGCAGCCTGTATGTTTCAATGAGCGTATGTGTAACTGACGAATCACCCAGTTCAAAATCTTTCAGATCGCTTGTCATCGCAACAAGATATATCGTAGCGTTTTTCTTCCATGCTAAATGCGCCAAAACATCCAACTTTCGTTTAGGTATCTGCGATCTGAAAGGCACAACGATGGATTTTATTTTAGTGTTCTCGGAACCCGCCTTAAGTGTTAGCACTGCGCAAAGCGATTTTTTTGCAAGTCTAGCTGGTGATATTTTCCTGCGAAAAGAAAATAGTTTTTTGCCTGAGCGCCTAGCTATAATGACGAGGTCTGGCATTGTTTCAATGGCTATTTCAATAATGGCTTTCTCAATAGATTTAGCACGGATTATCTGAATATCCACAAACACGCCCGGCACTGAGATCTCTATCAATAATTTTAATTCTCTCAGCCTGACTAATTTTTCAGGATAGCCATTCGTTTGACTGGGCTTTTCTTTTAAAATATGCACCAGGCGAATCACAGAATCTTCGCTATCGGCCAGGTCGATGGCTTTTTTTGCTGCCAGTTCCGTATTGGAAGTAAAATCTATAGGGACTAATAAGTTTTTAAATGCAGGCACCAATGCTTTTTAATTTAATGATCGGTCAAATGTCAGCCTCAGTTATTAAGACATGATTAGAACCAGATTAAAATTTGATTAGAATTTAGAGTTTAGACAGATATGGGCATCGCCTGAAACAGAGAAGGTGTAATTTGCATGATTTAGATAAAATCCCAGGCCCCCTACTTGATTCCCGGTTTTTATTTATATCTAACAAAGAATTATGGGAGAAAGAAAGATATTGATTGTCGAAGACGAAAGGAAAATCGCTGACACATTGCAGATGGGACTTACAGAGCAAGGTTATTATGCTGAAGTCGCTTACGACGGCATCATAGGAAAAAGATTGTTTGAGACTCATGCTTACGATCTGGTGATCGCAGATATTAATTTACCTGGTATAAATGGATATGAGCTGTGCAGGTTCATACGCGCAAAAAATTCCAACCTTCCCCTGATCATGCTAACGTCAATGACTACCCTAAATGATAAAATGGAAGGCTATAACGCGGGCACGGACGATTATATAGTAAAACCTTTTGAGTTCAGGGAGCTTGTTATGAAAATAAGAGTGCTGCTGAAAAGATCGCTTGCTGAAAATATTCCCGTTGGGAATTTCTTAAAAGCCGCTGACCTTGAAATGAATCTGGATAACAAAGAAGTAAAACGCGCAGGGAAAAAAATAAACCTGACCGCAAAAGAATTTCAGTTATTGGAATATATGCTGCGAAATAAGAACAGGATGCTTTCCAGAGCAGATATTTCGGTGAACGTTTGGGACATGGATTTTCATTCCAACACAAATGTCATAGATGTATATGTGAGCTACCTGAGAAATAAAATAGATAAGAACTTTTCTGAAAAGCTGATCCAGACTCATGTTGGCATGGGATACATACTTAAAGAAAAATAAACAATGTCTGTAAGGATAAAGATAACATTGCTGTTCGCAATGATAGTGCTCGTCATATTAATGCTGGTCTGCAGTTCGGTATATTATTTCTCTTACACAAGCAGGCTGAACAATATAAAAGTCAGGCTAACAAATTGGGCAATCACTACAGGAAAATTGCTCAGCCAGTCTGCTGTGTTCGATCAACAATTGGTGCTTAAGATCGATGCATCGACCACGCTGGCTATGAAACACAAAACAGTACAGGCTTATGATTACTTGAACAGCAGGAAATATATTTATAGCGATGATGCTTCAGATACGGTTCGCTTTGGCAGTTCATTGCTTGACAATGCGGCCGCTGGAAACGATGTTTACTTTGTTTCCGGAAACCGTGAAGGCATAGCGCACCACTTCACAGATAAGAACTTTGGAATGGTGATAGTAGCTGCGGCGTATGATGAAGAAGGCATCCGGAAACTGCAACAATTAAAATTTATTTTATTGCTAAGTTTTGCAGGTGGCATATTGATTGCAGTGGCGGCTGGTTATTTTTTTTCAAAACAGTTATTGATACCTCTTAGAAAAATTGCAGATGAAGTAAATAAGATCTCGGTGCAAAATCTGGAAGAAAGAATAAAGACCCGTAACGGTAATGATGAATGGGATTACTTGTCAAATACGCTCAATCAACTGCTCAACCGCTTGCAGGAAAGTTTCGATGTTCACCGGCGCTTTATTTCAAACGCATCGCACGAATTATTGACACCGCTTACTTCAGTATCAAGCCAGTTGGAAATAGCATTGAACCGAGAGAGAGAACCGGCAGAATATAAAATGGTCATGGCTTCCGTTTATCAGGATGTGCACAGGTTAGGCAAGCTCACGCAGACTTTATTGGAATTCGCAAAAGCATCGGGCGACCCCGGAGGCCTGGAAATTGATCTTGTGCGCGTTGATGAAATATTGTTTTCATTGCCACGGGAAATGACAAAGCTCAGCGAGGCATATGTTGTGACATTAACATTTGGTGAGCTGCCTGAAGAAGACGAAAAATTATTGGTCTTCGGCAATGAGGCTTTATTATTTACGGCAATAAAAAACATTGTCATCAATGCTTGCAAATATTCTGATGATCACAAGACCGAGGTGAAGCTTTCATGCCATCAGAATGTGATAACAATTTCAATAAAAGATGAGGGGAGAGGAATCCCTGCGGCTGACAGAGAAAATATTTTTCAGCCTTTTTACAGAGCAGGCGAAAAAAATCTGGATAAGGGATTTGGGCTTGGGCTTTCACTTGCACAAGAGATCATCAAATTGCACAAAGGGCAAATATCATTGGAGTCAGTTGTGAACAAGGGAACTGTTTTTAGCATCATGCTCCCTTCAGCCGGAAGTTTATTGCAAGATAAGTAAGAGATTGCTTAACGGTTGTTTGCTATTTACTCACAGAACAGATTTGTCAGGTTACTTTAAATCTTAATTAGCCCATCAGAAATATTATCACTATGCGAATTATCAGGAACATCAGAACAGAATTGAAGCATTTATTCGACAAGATCAAAAATGAGCGCTTTAAATTAAATTTATTGCAGGCAATACCTTTCTGGGTCGCTTCGGTTATCACAGGATTGGTTGCGGTTCTTTTCACGAGATTGTTTGGGATTGCTGAAAAAGGAACTGCATTTATTTTTCATCACAATGCATGGCTACTTTTTATCGTGAGCCCAATATGTTTTGCAGCCTCATGGTGGGTTGTCTCAAGGTTTGCTCCTTATGCCCGTGGCAGCGGTATCCCGCAAACAATGGCAGCTATCGAATTGGCAAACCCAAAGAACAATTACAAAGTGAACAAACTGCTGAGTTTCCGCATTGTGATCGTGAAGATCATATCGAGCCTGATCTTGTCCCTTGGGGGAGGTGTTATTGGAAGGGAAGGCCCCACCATTCAGATTGCAGGATCAATTTTCAGAAAGGTGAATCAGCTTTTGCCGGAGTGGTGGCCAAAAATATCCAAGCGCAATATGATCATGACCGGAGCAGCAGCCGGTCTGGCCGCGGCCTTCAATACTCCACTAGGTGGGATTGTTTTTGCGGTGGAAGAGCTCACTAAAACACATATCAGCTATTTCAAAACGGCGCTTTTTACTGCAGTGCTCATCGCTGGCTTAACGGCTCAGGCTTTACTAGGCCCGTATTTATATCTTGGTTATCCTGATGTAGGCCACCTCTCATCCTGGGTATTTATAGCCGTTATTCTTGTGGCGCTGACGACAGGATTATTAGGAAGCATGATGTCCAAAATGATCCTTGCCATTTTCAGGTGGCGGTCAAAATTCACTCATAAATATCAATATTTGATTTATGCTGTCGCGTGTGCACTCATCATAACGTTTCTGGCTTTTTTTGTGAATGAGAACATACTTGGATCGGGTAAGGAAATTATGGCGACAACTTTATTCACTGCAAACAAAGTCGTGCCTTGGTATACGCCTTTGCTCCGTATCGGGGGTTCTGTCCTTTCTTTTACAATAGGTGGTGCAGGAGGAATTTTTGCACCGGCATTGAGTGCCGGTGCCAGCATTGGTTCAGTTATGTCGGGATGGTTCCTTCTATCGCCTTCAAACACTAACCTGGTCATATTATGCGGCATGGTAGGCTTTCTTACAGGCGTGACACGTACTCCGTTTACTTCAGCTATCCTTGTGCTTGAAATGACTGACCGCCACAACGTGATATTTTATCTGATGCTCGCCGGGATGATAGCAAGCATCATCGCTATCAGTGTTGATAAGCATTCGTTATACGATCATTTGAAATTGCAGTATCTGCAGGAAATCCAAAAAGAAGAGTTTCACGTGGCAATGCAAAAAGAAAATGAATTGGTTCCATTATAAACAAGCTTAGCAATGTATAAAGCCATCATCCTTCTTTTATTGCTTTTTAAATTGCAATTTTTATGCGCCCAACACTATGAAATTGTTATAAAAGGAGGCCGCGTTATCGACCCTAAAAATAATGTCAATGATATTTTAGACGTTGCGCTCAGCAATGGGAAAGTCATGTGCGTTGCAAAAAGCATTGATGCGGAGCGGGGCACTCAGGTTATCGATGCGAACAACATGTTTGTAGTGCCTGGGCTTATCGACATACACACGCATGATTTCTATGGGCCTTACCCTTCAAGGGCTTTTTGCAATGGCACGGAATCAATGGTACCTGATAGTTTCGCATTGCGTTCTGGAGTAACTACAGTAGTGGATGCAGGCTCATCAGGCTGGAGGGATTTTCCAATTTTCAAAAAACAAGTAATAGATCATTCAAAAACAAGAGTGCTTGCATTCCTGAATATTGTTGGGGCGGGCATGCGCGGCGGAAGTTATGAGCAGGACACAAAAGATATGGATGGGGCAAAAGCGGCTGCAATGGCTCAGCAATACAGCGATTACATAGTGGGCATCAAGCTTGCTCATTACAGAGGCCGCGAATGGTTTCCTGTCGATGAAGCTGTGAAAGCTGGCAAAATTGCGAACATCCCTGTAATGATTGATTTTGGTGAGAACCCGTCTCCTTTGCCCATCAAAGAATTATTATTAAACCACATGCGCCCCGGAGATATTTTCACGCATTGCTTTGCTGAGCTTAAAGGCAGGGAGCCGATTGTCGATCCAAATAAAAAAAAGCTAAAACCCTTTGTTTGGGAAGCTAGAAAAAAAGGGATTGTTTTTGGTTTGGGTTACGGAGAGATCAGCTTCGCGTTTTCTCAGGCAATCCCTGCAATTGCATCTGGTTTCTATCCCAATTCTCTCAGCACGGATATGCACGCAGGCACGAAAATTAAGATGAAAGATTTGCCGGATATAATGTCACGATTTTTAGCTATGGGGATGAGCATTGATGATGTGATCACATTAGCGACCTGGAACCCTGCCAGAGAAATCAAACATAAAGAATTAGGGCATATTTCCGTGGGAGCGATTGCTGATATAACAATCCTATCTGTTATCGATGGCAAATTTTTGTTTTGCGATTATACGGGCTACAAAATAGAAGGCACTAAAAAATTTGAATGTGAAGCAACAATAAAAAGTGGAAAGATTGTCTACGACAAGGATACGTTTTTCAGATACCCATGATTGTTAGTATCAGATGAAAGATAATTTAATCCCGGATAGTGAAGACGTGCAAAACACGTGGAGCAAAAAGCAAAATAAATTTATCATCAAGGCAGATAAAGAACTGGCCTTTAGTAAAAAATAAAGAATAAAAATGCGAAATACAACAGCTTCATATTCCAATGCTGATGCCTGTGACAACGCAGATGTCATTTTAGCGTTTTTAAAATCAGCTGATATTTGAAAAATTAAAGTTGCCAGATCCCCAAGTAGTTTGTAAAACAAAAAACTTCATTCCAGGCACATGAATTTTACAATCTTCTCCTAAAAAATTCCACAATCAAATAACCAACGAGCGCAAAAATTATTGCTATCATAAAATTGGTAATCGTAAAAATGTCAAAAATAGCCCACAATAGGCCCATTTTTCTCCCTGAGCCAGAATGTTCGAATTCGCCCATCAGAAGATTTGAATAAAAGAGAAAAATAATAAATCCTATTTCAAGGATAGCCCTCCAAAAAGGAATCAATTTTTTTCTTTTCTTTATGTTTCGTTGATCGATTGACATCTGTTTTTTTGCTTTTCAAATCTATTGCAAAAAGCCCAAATTTGTAGTCATAGCAAAAGCAAAGAAAAAGCAATAACCATGTCTTCTTGGGCTTGAGAATTTTCTTTCACAAAGCTTTGCAGGAAATCAAAAAATCATTTTTTAATTTATGCAAGGAGTTATATCCGCTTTTGATCGCTTGTGCGTCCAAGATTATTTGTAATCTCTTTGATTCAAGAATTTTCAACGCTTCTTTATTGTGGCTTTTCTGGAACTGTTCTAACGGTCTTGTGTAGGTGAAAATACCTGTAGCAACACATTGTGCTCAAGAGAAGCATATGTATAAAACGGGAAAGAACCTAAAATAAAAGGAAATTTTTTGAAATGCAGATTTAATGTTTTGTTTGGCTGATAATATAAGCGACAACTTTTTCGGGCAGCGCATCAGTTACTTTCTTAAAGGATATTTATACAGCAGAATATTTTGCGCAAATTAAGTCTGAATGAAAGGCAGATAAAAGCTGTCTTGCACGTGAAGAAATACGGCAATACCACCAATTCAAAATATCAGTAGTTAAATAACGCTACCGATATAACTGCAGCATGGGCTTTGGAGGTGTTCCTGGACAAACAAATAATTATTAGAATTGGTGCTACCAGGCGTTGCGCATCCTACATTCTGAAAAGAGGATGAATTTATTTATTCGTGCCGCAATCGTGAACTGTAAGACAGCGAAACTATTTGCCATGCCTACGATTAACGGTCGCTGCAAAGAAAGCATGCTCAAAGAAGCAATTGATCAATAACTTAAATAAAGAAGAAGTTCAAGATTATGAAAAAAGAAACTACAAAAATTTAAATTCATTCGGGCATGAAATTAATTTAAAATGGAAGAGACACCCAATGGCTGCCTCTTTGGTTTATGGAACAAGGCTATCTTAATTACATAAACTCTTTTCAGTTTAAACCATTTTGCATTTAAAATTTATCTTGCTATCTCATATTTCATTATGAAGCCTACCAAACAATATATCCTCGACAAAGCGTTGATTCTTTTCAATGAAAAAGGTTTTGTGAATGTTCGCCTGCAACACATTGCCGACAGCGCTTTCGTAAGTGTCGGGCATCTCGCTTATCATTTTAAAAATAAAGAAGACATTGTTACTTCATTATATAAAAGACTAAAGAAAAAGCAGGAAATATTGCTTACAGAATTCAGGGTGCTGCCGCTTTTTGAAGACATTGATTTTTTACTTAGAAGTATGTTTCAATTGCAACAGCAGTATCGTTTTTTTTATTTAGATACATTGGAAGTATTAAGAGCCTTTTCTGATATTGCCGAGAAGCACAGGCAGCTACTGCGTTTTCAGCGGCAGCAGATTCAATTCATGATAGAATTCAATGCATCACGCGGTTCTTTTATTCAGCCGCAATATGAAAATCAGTTTGCAGAACTTGCGCATATTTTTTGCATGACAATGGATAATTGGCTAAGCTATCAATATATCAATGGAAATAATGCGCCTGGTGAAAATGTTTATTGCAACGACCTTTGGTCAATCGTAAGAGTGTTGTTTACAGATATGGGATTGCCTGAATTTCGTCAACTGAGAAATAAAATGATTGAATAATTTTTAGTAACATGCTGACTTATTTATTTTCATGAGCAAAAAAATAAAAATAGGAGAAGAAGTATTAATTGAGCTGGGGATTTTTTTGAACAATGAAAAATATATCGGGCAAATTGCCCGCTCCGAAGATTTACTTTTCATTATTGATGGCTCCTGGTTAAAAGATTCCGCGGTTATTGACTCGATTGCTCACAGGCATGGCATGTGGGAAGTGCATTTGATTTTTGCGCATTATAAAAACCCTCTTCAATTAATAATCAGAAATATTACACGATGCTTTAGCGAGCAAAAAGCAATGGCCGCCGCATTCTACATCCGTAAAGAAGCGGCCAAAGACAGGCGTGGCACGCTAAATGTTTCCATTAATGACCTTCATCTTTGTTATAATTAAATTTGATTTTCTTTCAACAACTTTCGTTTTGCACTTCTGGTTTTCACGCATTCGATTTGCTAATCTTTCACGGCATTTATTTTATGATAAAAGAAAAATGGAAAATAAATATTTAGAAATAAATTTCTAAATGTGAAATATTCCTTAACTTAGAAAATATTTTCTAACTAAAATCAACGATTGTTATGGCCAACGTACTATGGTTGCAAGGTGGTGCCTGTAGCGGCAACACCATGTCCTTCTTAAATGCCGAAGAACCAACCGTAGTGGAGTTGGTTGTAGATTTCGGCATCAACATTCTCTGGCATCCCACATGCGGCCTGGAAATAGGGCACCAGGTTTCTGACTTAATGAAGAATTGTATTTCGGGAAAAATTGCATTAGACATTTTAGTTTTTGAAGGCACACTCATCGAAGGCCCCAACGGAACGGGCACGATGAACAATTTTTGCGAGCGACCAATGAAAGATTGGGTGAGAGAATTGTCTAAAGTTGCTTCTTATGTTGTTGCGATTGGCGATTGTGCAACATGGGGTGGAATTCCTGCAGTGCCGCCAAACCCCAGTGAGAGCACGGGTTTGCAGTTTCTTAAAAAACAAAAAGGTGGTTACCTCGGCGCAAATTATGTTTCGAAAGGCGGCTTGCCTGTTATTAATATTCCAGGTTGCCCAGCGCATCCCGATTGGATTACACAAATTTTAGTTGCCATTGCAACAGGAAGAATAGGCGATGTAAAGGTTGATGCATTTCATCGCCCAACTACTTTCTTCAGTGATTTTGTACAAACAGGTTGCACGAATGCAAGAGCATTCGGCGAAAAAGTGGATGGACATTTTGGTAAACGTGGTGGTTGTTTATTTTATGAAGTAGGTTGCCGCGGGCCAATGACACATGCAAGTTGCAACAGAATATTATGGAACCGTCATTCTTCAAAAACAAGAGCGAACCATCCTTGTCTTGGTTGTACCGAACCTGGTTTCCCGCACCACGATTTGATGAAAGGAAGTATTTTCAAAACAATGAAGTATCTCGGTTTCTTACCAAAAGAAGTTCCTGTTGGTGATAATAAATTAAGTTATTATTTCAAAGCAGGTGTTGGCAAAGTATTTGGTTCTCCTGCAAAAACATTTGAGACTACAAAGTAAGAATGCAAGAAACAAGGGACAAGGGTAAAGAAGCAAGGAACAAGGTTTAACCGTTGCTGAAGAGCTGAAAATGCTCACCATTGTCTTGCCCGCGCGGGACGAAGAGGGTTGTATCGCGTCGACTGTCGAGCATTTGCACGTAGAACATCCGCTAAACAACGTTCCACACGAAATCATCGTGGTGGACGACGGGAGTACCGATCGAACGGCGGAAATCGTGACTCAGCTCAGCCAGCGCATCCCGCAGGCGCGTCTTATCCCGGTAGCTGGTGAGGACGTCCTCCTCCTCGAAGCAAACCAGGCGATCCGTCCAGACCTCGTTCTTGACCTGCTTGGTGTCCTTGTCGGTGTTCTGCACCACCTTCGGCATCCCGTGCCGCCACAGGGCGACGATGCTGGCCCCCGTGTGCAGCCACACCGAGACCGCGGCTGCGTCGGAGTCTTTCCACTTCGTCAGGTAGTTGCGCTTTCCCCCTCGGTTCGAATGACCGAGAACCTCGTCCATATCCAATTCCGGCATGTGCTCGCTCCTTTTACTTCGTAGACGTTCGCGAATCATCACCGGGGAAAACACCGGCAACCCCTCTATAGCGCAGTCGCGCGGGACTCTCAACTTTCGGGATCCTCCTCCTCGCCGTCGTTGCAATCGACCCACCGATTCACCTTCTTGGTGATGTCGCGGTTGCCCCGCGTCTCCCGACTACACCAGAGCGCACTTCGGGATCACGCCATCGAGTTCGTCGTCGGTCGCGCGCCCCCACTGGGACG
>CAVRBD010000013.1:0-43203 GCA_963718975.1 uncultured Bacteroidota bacterium
TCCTAGCCTTTAATAAATGCAAATTCGCTTTATCATATTTTGTTGCCGGTGCCGGTTTCATACAATGTGCAAATGAGCGAACAGAATAATTTTTTGTTCCTGACTGGTGCGAACATGGCGGGCAAAAGCACTTTTATAAAAGCAGTAGGCATTGCCGTGTTCCTCGCACATCTTGGCATGGGCGTTCCGGCGAAGGAAATGCAGCTTAGCTTGTTTAACGGCATATTGAGCAATATTAATGTGGTAGATAATATTGCAAAAGGTGAAAGCTATTTTTTCAATGAGGTGCAGCGCATAAAAAATACCATCTTAAAAATAAACAACAGCAACAAATGGCTTGTGCTTATTGATGAATTATTCAAAGGCACCAATATTCAGGATGCAATGAAATGTACATCGACCGTAATTGAAGGCCTCATTAAAATTAAAAATTCAGTATTTATCCTTTCTACTCATTTGTATGAAATTGGCGAAGAGTTAAAACAATTCCCAAACATCACATTTAAATTTTTTGAGACTTCTGTGAAAAATGACCAGCTTGAATTCAGCTATCAATTGAAAGACGGCATCAGCAACGACAGGCTTGGCTACCTTATTTTAAAAAGAGAAAAAGTAGTTGAGATGCTTGATAATCTCTGATCGCATTTTCTACATTGAAATCATTGCCGGAAATAAAATGCCCCCATTTCGGGGGCATCTGCATGAAAACCACTACTGGTTTATTAACGGCCTGCCTGCAATTGTATAAATTGTAAAGCCGGCCTATGGGGAAGGGTTTAACGGCTGCAAATAATTTTACTATTCAAATTTAAACACCTGCTTATTTTCAGCCTACGGGAAAAACACCTTTTCTTAAAATAAAAAAGTGCGCAAAGAATTCTGCGCACTTCCCGAAGATATATTCCGGAAAATTATTTAGGCATTGCAAAAATCTTCGGGTCAACATCCTTATTAAATTCCACTTTGGTATAAGTCAAAGTAAAATCAAATTGAGCATTGGTTGCGGTTGTATAAGCCATCGTGTACCCGATATCCGTTTTCTTGTAATCAGAAAAAGTGGAAGTGGAAGTCATTTCTTGCCCCATCATGTTTACTTTTGAAACTGCTTTCAAAATATAATAAGTTTTAGCATCAATATAATAGAGAACATCTGTTCCGCTTTTATCAGAAAGATGTATTTTATATGCGCTTGTGCCACTCACATCTTCTTTGCCAGCCAGCTCAGCCGTAAAACCTTTGCTTTTATAGTCGAGCAAAGGGCCGCCAATGTATAACGCAGTTTTCATGGGCTTTGCCATATCGGCCGGAATCGATTTTGGAGTATTTTGTCCCATCGCCGGATTCAACATCCAAGCTCCGGTATCTGTAATACATTGAATGATATCGGTACCGTTAAAAGTTGTTTGAGATAAAAACCCTTTACCATTCAGGATGGTTGCTTTGAAAGGAAGATCGCTGCCCATAGCATTCACATTTCCTTCAAAAGAAATGGAATTGATTTTTGAAATAACATCTTTGCCGCCAATAGCATCAATGTATTTATTTATAATGTCGTCTGCTGTTTGTGCGTATGCGCCAACATAAACTAACAATGCCACGAATGCGAGGAGACCTGTTTTTAAAATTTTCATTTTTTTATTTTTTATTGAAGATGCAAATTTAGTTCCCTTTCTTATTCTCCAAAGTCGGCTTGTCATCTTTTAACAAACCCTCTTTAATCAAAGCTTGCTTCACTTTCAATGCATATTGGTTATTAAGTGCGGTATTATCGCTTGCTGCTTTCTGCACTTCTTGTTGCAGAACGCCAACACGCTGCATTTGCAGGTTTGATGGTGCTGCTTCCTGATTGCATACGGCAACATATACATCGCTTATCCGCTCTCTTAATTTCTGTTCATCCGCAAATTGTGATTTTTGTTTGCTTGCAAGCAATGTTACTCTTAATGCTTCAAGTTTATTATCATATTCTGTAAGCAGTTTTTTTACTTTGTCACTTTTTACTTTGCCGGCATTCTCCTTCAGCAGTTTCTGATTGTTGTTGATCTCATCAACTACAGTTGCAAGCTGTTCGTGCAACCTGTATAAATCTGTCGCTGTTTTATATTGTGCTTCTCTTTGAGCTACCGAAAAGTTTGGGTTTGAATAATCATGGACCAGCTTTATTTTCTTATCATATACTTTGTCTCCAACTTTCAATTTCACAGTGTAATCTCCCGGCAAAACCATTGGTGCGCTGAAAGATCCAAAGTCTGCTTTTGTTCCGCCGCTTGCCACTTTAGGAGGTGTCATACGAAGGTTCCAGTAAACTTTATTGATGCCTTTTCTTTTTGAGCCGGGAACTGTTTGCACCAATTTTCCAGATGCATCATATACTTCAACAGACACATCACCGGTGCTCATTCTATCTTTAAAATAATATTGGATAGGATCTATTGACGGCGGGTTGCCACCATTCCATCCTCCCGTGCTTGGGAAACCGCCATCACCCCATTTGCCCATTGTTAAAGTGATAGGTTTATTATCGAAAAGCACTACGTCTTTGTCAATAATATCTTTTGTCAGGTTGCGCATTGGCGTTATATCATCAACTACAATAATGCCACGGCCATGTGTCGCCAATATCAAATCATTTGTTTTTGGATGAATTTGGATATCTCTTACAAGTGCATAATCCGGAATATGATTTTTCATCCTGAACCAGTTTTCCCCGCCATCAACTGTGGCAAACAAACCCATTTCTGTTCCTAAGAACAATAAGCTTTTGTTCACCGCATCTTCTCTTATTTTATGTGCAAATCCAGTGAATTCGGGGCTTTTGATCAGCACCCATGTTTTTCCGGCATCTGTTGATTTTGCAAGATGCGTTTTGTGATCGCCGTACATGTGATTATCAAATGTTGCGTACACTACATCCTTGCTATAATGGCTGGGTTCAATACTGCTCACCCATGTTTGCGCAGGTATGCCTGTTGCTGCATAATTATGAGCAAGATTTGTCCAGGTTTTTCCACCATCGGTTGTTAGTTGAAGATTGCCATCGTCAGTGCCTACATAAATGATATTCTCATCCAACGGAGATTCTGCGATCGTGAAAATGGTGCAATGATTTTCAGCAGATGTATTATCAGCGCTCAAGCCGCCTGACGAATCTTGCTGTTGTTTAAGTTTGTCGTTTGTTGTCAGGTCAGGAGAAATGCGTGCCCAATTACTTCCTTTATCTGTTGACTTATATAAGTACTGTGCACCCATGTACAAATTTCTTTTGTTGTTTGCTCCAATCACAATCGGTGTGTTCCAGTTCCAGCGCAGCTTTCCTTCGTTCTGTGCACCTTGTGGCTGAATGTTGACAGATTTTGTTGTTTTGATATCAATCCTTCCTACATTACCCCCTTGCGATTCTGCGTATGCAATATTTGAATCCAGCGGATCGGGCTGCACCCAAAAGCCATCACCACCATATAATGCAAGCCAGTTTGAATTGCCTACGCCACCGGGCGCAGCTGATGGAGCCACCCAGCTTCCATTATCCTGCAAGCCGCCATAAATCCGGTAGGGATCAACGTTATCAACAGCAACATGATAAAATTGCCCAACCGGTAAATTTTGAAGGAAAATCCATGTTGCTCCGCGATCAAGGCTAACATACACGCCACCATCGGTGCCCACATAAAGCTGGCTGGTATTTTTTGGGTTGATCCAAAGTGCATGCATATCACTGTGCACCCAACCACCATCGCCGCTTGCATCTGTGAATGAATAACCGCCATCGTCGGAATATGCAAATGAGAACGCAGGCCGATAAACTCTTTTTGCATCGTTCGGATCGACCTTAATCACACTAAAATAAAATGGCCTCGCCGTGATATTGGATGTTGCACTTTGTTGCTTCCAGTTTTCTCCACCATCGCTGCTAATATATAATCCTGTTTCTTTTGCTTCAACAATCGCTAATAAATTATTCGGTGCACTTGGTGCAAGCGCCAAAGCCACACGGCCAAAGGGTTTTGCAGGAAGCCCATTTTTCAATTCCTTCCATGTTTTTCCTGCATCAAGACTTTTGTAAATACCGCTTCCCTGCCCTCCTGAATTAAACAGATAAGGCATTCTCCTAAACTCCCAGGTTGTTGCATAAATAATATTTGTGTTTGAAGGATCGATGGAAATATCTGCGCAACCTGCTTTGTCATTTATATAAAGAATTTTCTCCCATGTTTTTCCTGCATCATTTGATTTATACAATCCACGATGTTTACTATCGCTCCACAATGGCCGGAACAGCAACATAAATTGTATTCGAATTTTGCGGGTCAATTAAAATTTTTGAAATATGCTCCGTGCTGTCCATACCAATCTTTGTCCAGTTATCACCCGCATCAGTGCTTTTATACAGGCCATCACCTATTGAAACACTATTGCGCATATTGCTTTCACCGGTGCCTACATAAATTATTTTTGGGTTTTTCTGATCAATACCAATGGCACCAATCGACTGGCAATATTTATCAAAAATCGGTTTGAAGGATGCGCCGCCGTTTGTTGTTTTCCAAACACCACCGCCGGCACAGCCAACATAAATTGTTTTTCCATCCTGATCAACACCTTCAATAGCCGTAATGCGGCCGCTCATTGTTCCGGGCCAAGCGATCTGGCATCTAGCATCCCGAAAGTTGCCGAGGTAATTTTCGTTTGTGCATAAGCGTTAGCAAGCAGCAGCAAAGTGGCCGACAAAAAAAATAATCTTTTCATAAAAATCTTTTATTGTTATTAAAACATGAAGCCCCGGTTATGAACCGGGGCAAAAGGCTTCTGCTAAAATATTAATTAGCGGGTTTGAAGATGGCTTCATCAACTGTTGGGTTCACCACCACTTTTGTAATTTTTAACTCGCCAGGCAAGCCTCCCCCAGACACAGAAAAGGGAAACACATATCCATTATCTAATTTGGTATAGTTGCTGAACATTTGGGTTTGCTCCTGCTCCTGCCCGTTGGCTTTTGTTTTTGTGATTTGTTTGATAACGTAATAATTCGAAGGATCGATGAATAATGTTTCCTCGAGACCGGATTTTGTGACTACTTTAATCTTGAAACACTCAGTTCCGTCCACATCGTCTTTTCCAACAAGTTCAACAGTATGCCCTTTTTCTTTATAATTCAATAAAACGCCTTCAATATCTAACGCATCAACCGCTTCCTTCACAACCGCCGGAGGTGTGGCTTCGGCTTTGGTTTGTCCTTGAATAGGGAAATACGTCCAACCAGCATCTTTTGTCTGGATAATATAATTTGCAATGCCATTCACTGTAATATCAACTCGCTGAGCTTTATCATGCACTTGTGTTGTTTTCACAGGAATGGTTTGCCCGTTAAAGCTAACACTACCTTCCATCACAATAGATTTCAGTGCCAGCAGTTTTTCTTTTCCACCATTGGCGGCTAAGTTCTTATCAATTATCTCATCTAAAGTTTGAGATTTTGCTGATAGCACGCTTACCATCGCAATTACCGCTAACAGGCTTGTTCTTAATTTTTTCATTTTTTAAAATTTGTGTAGTGAAAATGTATAATAGGTTGTAGTAGTACCGTAAAATTTTCTCTCGTTCAAAGCTATGCCAAAATAAGATTGCAGTAAAAACCTTCGGTAATAGGGTTAAGCCGCTTGTACAAATAAGTGTGAAGATTATTTGCTGATGGCTTGTTTAATTTCATAATTTACCCAAAAAAGAAATTATAATGGCGCAATCAGTTAAGGGCAACATAGTGGATATTTTCAACGAAAAAATTTACGCAGCAGAAATAAAAATTGAAGATGCCAAAATAGTTTCAATCTCTAAACTTCCCGCTTCTGATATACAAACAAATTTTATAATTCCGGGTTTTGTAGATGCGCATGTTCATATTGAAAGCTCCATGCTTTTGCCTTCAGAGTTTGCGAGGCTTGCTGTTGTGCACGGCACCGTGGCTACAGTAAGCGATCCGCATGAAATTGCCAATGTATGCGGCATGGAAGGTGTTGAATATATGATTGAAAATGGAAAGACAGTGCCTTTCAAATTCAATTTCGGTGCACCAAGCTGTGTGCCTGCAACTAATTTTGAAACTTCAGGCGCTTCGCTTGATGCAGAAGATGTAAAAAAATTATTGGAAAAAGAGGAGATAAAATATCTGAGCGAAATGATGAACTTTCCGGGAGTGCTGAACAAAGATGAAGAAGTGATGAAAAAAATCAAATCTGCTCATCAATTAAACAAACCGGTTGATGGCCATGCGCCGGGGCTAAGAAGCGATGATGCAAAAAAATATATTGAAGCGGGCATCAGCACGGATCATGAATGCTTTACCAAAGAAGAGGCGCTGGATAAATTAAAATATGGAATGAAGATCATCATCCGCGAAGGAAGCGCTGCAAAAAATTTTGAAGCACTCATTGACTTACTGAATGATTATCCTGATATGATGATGTTTTGCAGTGATGACAAGCATCCCGACAGTTTGGTTGCCGGCCATATCAATCAGCTTTGTGCAAGAGCGCTTGAAAAAAAGATTGATGTATTTAAGATCTTAAAAGCTGCTTGTATCAATCCTGTACTTCATTATAAATTAGATGTGGGGCTTTTGAGAGAAAAAGATTTTGCTGATTTTATTGTTGTAAAAGATTTGAAAAAATTTGAAGTGCTTCAAACTTATATCAATGGTGAATTGGTTGCAGAAAATGGCGAATCGAAAATCAAAACAAAAAAGTGCGATGCCATCAATCAATTTAATTGCTCAAAGAAAAAAGCGGAGGATTATTGCTACATGCTAGATAAATGGGGAAATGAAGAAAACATAGAACAAGTATACGTGATAGAAGCTTTGGAAGGTCAGTTGATCACAAACAAATTATTTATGCCAGTTAGTTTATTAAGTGATGGTAAAAGTTTTTTACAAAGCAATATTGAAGAAGATATTTTGAAAATAGTTGTAGTGAACAGATACAATGATGCGCCGGTTGCAAAATCATTCATTAAAAATTTCGGGTTAAAAAAAGGAGCCATCGCTTCTTCGGTTGCGCATGACAGTCACAATATCGTTGCCGTTGGCGTGGATGATGAAAGTTTATGCAAAGCGATCAATCTTATTATTGACAAACAAGGCGGCATAAGCTGCGTGAATAATGGTGAAGAATCGGTTTTGCCCTTGCCTGTCGCGGGTTTGATGAGCAATGAGGATGGATACAAAATCGCAAACGATTATACTGTAGTTGATGCAATGGCAAAAAATCTCGGATCAAAATTATCAGCTCCGTTTATGACATTGTCCTTTATGGCCTTGCTTGTAATACCACATCTAAAGCTCAGTGATCTTGGTTTATTTGACGGGGATCAATTTAAATTGATATAGCCTGTTTCAATGCCGCAAAACGGTCAATTTTGTTGAATTATTTTTAATCAAATTACAATACTGATTGAACAGTAATCGTTTTAATTTTCATTAAACCCTTATTTATTTCGGCCTTATTCTGTGATTGGATTAACTATTACCTTTCCAATGCAGAGATTGATTTCAATTATATTGATTGTAATTTTTGTGCCCTTTTTTAACAAAGAAGCATTCAGCCAGTGTGTCGGTTCCGGATTGACAAGTGGAAAAACTTTTGCCAACAATACATCCTATGGCACGCTCGCTTTTTCGAGTCCCTCGAACGCAAAAAATAATGATGGCAGCTATGCCACAGCAACTGCAACTGCAGTTCTTATAAGTCTTCAAAATACTAATTATCTGACAGCAACAAATTTTGGTTTTACCTTACCAGCAACTGCTCTTGTTTGTGGAATTGAAGCAAGTGTCGTAAAAAAGGCTTCCGGCCTGAATATCGTTACCTATGTAAGTGATAACTCTGTCATGCTTTTAAAAAACGGGGTATTAACAGGCAGCAATTATGCATCTTCCACGCATTGGGGAACCTCAAATACAACAGCATCGTATGGAAGCCCGACTGATTCGTGGGGTAGCACATGGACTTATTCAGATATCAACTCATCCAATTTTGGAGTTGCATTTTCTGCTAATGTATATGGGCTTCTGGGGCTAGCCACCAGTGCTAATGTTGATCAGATACAGCTTAATGTATTTTACGATGTTACTCCCTTGGCAGTACAGCTTGAAAGTTTTACGGCTATAAAAAATAATGAAGCCTCTTTTTTGTCATGGGTTGTTAATGCTGAAAATGATTTTAGCAATTTCATCGCTCAACGCTCGACTGATTTAAATAGCTGGGAAAATATAGCGGAAATAAAAGCTCAGAAAAGTCAGCAACAATATTTATTTGATGATGAAAAACCTCAGGCTGGCAATAATTATTATCGAATTGAGATGATCGACATCAATGGCAACATAAGTTATTCAGGCATCTCGATGGTTTCGGAACAATTAAATCAAACGCTAAGACTTTATCCTAATCCAGCTTCAGATTATTTAAACATCACCGCAAAAAACAGCGCTCATCTTATTTTGATAAGAGACGAATATGGAAGAGTTGTAAAATCAATAAATATTTCTTTGCCTACAGACAATATCAAAATTTCTATTACTGAATTGAAACACGGTGCCTATTTTGTTCAGATTGATGAATCCACATTAAAATTGTGGAAAAAATAATCTTCATCATTAACAAATCATATACACACAAATTTTTCAAAACACTTCACGGATACATGATGCATCGTATCTTTAGAACCAAAACTTCATGGCTTCAAAAAGAGTATTAATCTGTATCCTGTTTCTCGTATTAGCACAATATTCCTTTTCTCAATTTGCTCAAAGAATGGATTTGACCGGTGGCAGCATTGGCGCATCTTACACAGCTATGCCTGTTCGCCCTTTTAAAGACACAACGGGCGGGTTCGGATATCATGCATTTGGGGGAAATATTAACCTGCCTCTTTTTGGCAACAGAAATAAAGTTGCTCAAAATTTTTCTGAAACCAAACGCATTCATTTTTATCAAACATCTTTCCACGCAGGATTCGAATCACTAAATTCTACAATCGGGTTCGTTCAGACTCAACGAAATTTTTATACTGCTTCTGCCGGCCTTGGCGGTTTATTTTACAACGGAAAGAAAAATATTTTTCTGATTGATGCGAGCGTTGGCTTTGCCAGCGATCAGTTTGTTTTTCAGAATAATGAAACTCAATATCGATTCACCGGTTCTTTTATCGTGAACCACATTCACAGTTCTTCGGTCATGTATTTTTATGGGATTGCTTTCAGTTATGCGTATGGCAGGCCGCTTCCACTACCGGTATTGGGTATCCGTAAAAAATTCTCAAAAAAACTGCCCATGACTGCTATTCTTCCTTTATCTGTTGATTTTACAGACAGGATGAATAAAGACATGAGCCTGAATTTTCTGCTTCGCCCGTCAGGAAATCGTTTTCAATTTGAAAACAAGAATGATTTTGATACAAGCTCATCAACTGTTTATATGCAGCTAAGGCAATTTGAATTAGGCGCTTCTTATATATGGAGATTTGCAAAACAATTTAGCCTGGGCGCAGAAGCCGGTTTGCTTGGAGGCGGAAATATGAAGTTTACAGAAATAAATAACTCCAAAGCAGTTTTATATGAAACCGGCATTAAAGGCGGAGCCAAATTCCGCGTTTCTATCCGCTATCGGTTCCCTCACAAAAAAGCGCTTCCTGAAAATCTGGATTTTGAAAATGAAATGTTCCGGCTAAATTAATTTTTTAAGAAAAAAATATTTCACCGACGAAACAAATGCCTTCGCCGCTTCGGTTCATGCTATTGCCTAAATGCTATTTGTTTCGGTAACATTCCATTATAGTTTTGGTTAAAATTTACAACAGATGAGCACAGAAAATGAAAATCAAAATTATAACGACAACCCGCCAAGACAGGATGGGCGAGTACTTGCAGGTCTTTTTGTATTGGTAGTTGGCGGTCTTTTTTTAATGAAAGAACTTGCTTTTCCTTTTTTCCCGCACTGGATTTTTTCATGGCCCATGATACTGATTGCAATTGGGATTTATAGCGGCCTCAGGCACCAGTTCCGCAATTCGGCATGGCTGATTTTTATAGTGATCGGAGGTGTTTTTTTAATTGATGAAATGGATTTCGGTTTCGACATGCACCGCTTCATCGTCCCGATTATTATTATTTGCGCAGGGTTGGCAATGATATTAAGGCCAAGGCGAGGCCGTAACTGGCACAGGTCTGATTGGGCTGATTGGAAAAAAGAATCCATCATTAATGAAGCAAAAGGCTACTCACCCAATTATTCGTCGGAAGATTTTTTTGATTCGACTGCTGTTTTTGGCTCTGCAAAAAAAGTGATCATTTCAAAAAATTTTCAAGGCGGTGATGTTACTTGTTTTATGGGCGGTTGCGAATTGGATTTTACACAGGCAGATATGACGAAGCCTGCCATTCTTGACCTGACATTGGTTTTCGGTGGCGGAAAAATAATTGTTCCGTCCGATTGGCAGGTGAACAACCAGATCACGCCTGTGTTTGGCGGTGTTGAAGATAAAAGAAGGCAGCCACTAAATCCAAACTCTGATAAGATTTTGATATTAAAAGGCACCTGCTTTTTCGGCGGGTTTGAAATAAAAAATTATTGAGGGCGAAAGGTCAAAGGTGAATAGTGAATGTTAGAATCATGAACATTTCGACTAGCTCCCGCATTTATGGCGGAGAATTGAAAATGAATGTTGTTGCTGATTGTGAAACTAAAGCTGAACAGAATATCCATAGTACAAGTGAGTGACACAACGATGTTGAATAAGGTTGATGTCGCTCGAAACATAAAAAAATTTCTTAACCAACGAATTATCATTTTATGAACTGGTATCTTGCAAAAATGGTTTACCGGATTATCTGCGGCGATGGCAGCCACACCCCGCAATTTGATGAACAGCTCCGTCTGATAAAAGCAAATGATGAATTTCATGCTTTTCAAAAAGCACAATTGCTTGGCGAGCGTGAACAGGATAATTTTTTGAACGCTGTGCAAAAGCCCGTACACTGGAAATTTATTGATGTGAGCGAACTGCATAAATTGGATGACCTTATTGATGGCGCTGAAATGTATTCGCGCATTTGTGAGGATGATGATGCAGAAATTTTTATTAATATCACTCATTTGAAAGCTGCGCATATTTTAGAGAACAGCATGAAACGTTCGGTACATTTGAACTGAGAGTGAATGGTGAATAGTCAATAGTGAATAGCCTCTGGAAATTGACCATTGACCACTCACAACTAAAACTTATTAAGATATCAAGTTTGTCAACTTCACCAACTAAAAAATTCAAGCTTGCTTTTGCAATATGGTGGTCTGCGTGGGCTGTTTTGCATTACAGCGTTCTTTATAATTATGGCGCCACAAATATTGAAGCGCTCACTGACAGTTTTATAAGCAATATCACTTTAGCAGGTTGTTGTTGGCTCATCCTTAATAATATGCGGTATTATTTGCCGCGGCAGGAAAAATATTGGTACGTGCTTGTGATCAGCGGTGGCCTGGCTTGTGTTTGGTTAATAGCTGTGCGCGTGTCGCTCTGGGCTTTGTTTAAGAAGGATAATATTTATCTGGCAATGGTAGGCAATTCTTCAACGGTTCGCTTCGGCATTGCTTTCCTGATGTTGGGCTGCATGGCAATGATGTGCCTTTTATGGTTCACGCAAAAAGAACAAAAAGAAATGGACGCGAGAAAAATGGAAGCAGAGAATTTAGCAAAAGAAGCGGAGCTTTATAAATTGAGACAACAATTGCAGCCACATTTTTTATTTAATAGTTTGAATTCAATTAGTGCGCTGGTTACAACACAACCTGAACAGGCAAGAAAAATGGTGCACCAGCTTTCTGATTTTTTGCGCGGCACGTTGAAGAAAGAAGAACATCAATCAGTAAATCTTGAAGAAGAATTGCAATACCTGGAATTATATCTTGATATTGAAAAAGTAAGGTTCGGCCATCGCTTAACATCTGTTGTTGAATGCGAAGAAGAATGCAAACAAATGAAGTTGCCGCCGTTATTGTTACAGCCTGTTGTTGAGAATGCAATTAAATTTGGGTTATATGATACGACAGATGATATCACCATCCGCATTGCTGCCAAATCAATAAACAATTATCTTGAAGTGACTGTTGAAAACCCATTCGACCCTGAAACCTCATCGCCAAAAAAAGGAACAGGTTTTGGATTAAGCTCTGTGCAGAGAAGATTGTATTTATTATTTGCAAGAAATGATCTGCTGCAAACAAAAGCAGAAAATAATTTATTTGTGACAACCGTGAAAATCCCGCAAACTCTGTGAACCTCTTTTTTCCCGGCGGTTCTCTGTGGGCTAAAAAATTAAATCTAAAATGCACCTGACTGTTAATCAGAAGGTCAAAAAAATATTAAGGATGAAAGCATTAATAATAGATGACGAGCCTTTGGCAAGATCAATTGTGAAAGAATATTTGCAGGGCTACCCGCAAATTGAACTGGCGCAAGAATGCGGCGATGGTTTTGAAGGCGTGAAATCAATTCAGCAACATCAGCCCGATATCATTTTTTTGGATATTCAAATGCCAAAAATAAACGGATTTGAAATGCTGGAGCTGATTGACAATCCGCCTGCAACCATTTTCACCACTGCATTTGACGAGTATGCCATTAAAGCTTTTGAAAGCCATGCCGTAGATTATTTATTAAAGCCTTTCAGCAAGGAAAGATTTGATAAAGCCCTTCAAAAATGGCTGAACCAAAGCAATGCTGCTGCTCAAAAAAATAATACGCAATCTTTATTGGAATCAGTTTCGCAATCGCCTGCGCAAAGCCAACGCATTGTGGTGAAAACTGCAGGCAAAATAAAAATCATTCCGATTGAAGAGGTTCATTATCTCGAAGCATCTGATGATTACGTAAAAATTCACACGAAAGAAGGAAGTTTTTTGAAGAACAAAACAATGAGCCATTTTGAGCAATCGCTGGATGCAAATATTTTTACGAGAACACATCGCAGCTATATAATAAATGTTCAGCAAATCACGCGCCTTGAACCTTATGAAAAAGAAAATTTTTTAGCGATTTTGAAATCAGGCGCACAAGTGCCCGTGAGCAAAACGGGATATGCAAAATTGAAACAAGTGCTTGGGCTGTAAAAATCATTTCTGATCATGCTTCCTGTCCAATCCAAACTGCGCCGCCAATGCTATTGCGGCTTGCGCCGGTTACGGAAGAAAGCACATTGTTTTCTTCGCGCCAGCGCAGAACACCAACCAAAGCCATAACAACTGCCTCTTTGTATTTTATCAAATTCTCGTTGGGTACAATCACTTCAATATTTAATTCTTTCAAATTATCTTTTATTCTTTCTACTAAAAAATTGTTGAATGTGCCACCGCCGGTGGAAAGCAGCTTCCAGTTGCCGGTTTTCAGTTGCAAGTTCGCCTCCGCAAGTGAATTATTATTTCTTAGCAAACTTCTTATGGCGTTTTTTATTTGTACTGCGATGTGCTCAACATAAGTTTTCATCGAATCTTTTATCTCGCATCCTGAATCCTGAATTATTGGATACACTTTATCAATTCCAAAACTATTTGCCAATGATTTTGGATAGGCATGACCGTAATATTCAAGATTGTTCAAATTATTTAGCAACTCATCGTTGATATTCCCGGTCATTGCTATCTCTCCTTTATCATCATATTCTTTTCCAGCTTTATTTGCAAGCATATTTAAAATACTGTTTGCAGCGCAAACATCAAATGCAATGAACTTGTCATTTTCTTTGTAAGAAATATTTGCAATGCCGCCGAGGTTGAGAAAAAAATCAAAATCATTCAATAATAATTTTTCACCAATCGGAACAATTGGTGCGCCTTGCCCGCCAAGCGCAACATCCATTGCACGCAGGTCACTTACCACATTAATTCCTGTAGATGCAGCAATTGAAGCCCCGTCACCGAGCTGTGCAGTCATTTTTTTTGCAGGAACATGAAATGTTGTATGGCCGTGCGAACTGATGATCTGTACCTGATATTGCAGATTATTTTCTGCAATAAATTTATTGACCTGTTCCCCCAGATAATGGCCGTAAGAAACATGGAGCAATTGATAATCGAGCGCATTCAGTTTTGTTGCTCGCTGCAATTTGTTTTTCCATTCTTCATCATATTGATAACAATCAGCCTTAATAATTTCAAAATTCCATTTTCCGGCATTTTCATGCAGATGAACGAATACAATGTCAAGGCCATCCAGCGAGCTTCCGCTCATGAGCCCAATCGCTCTGTAAACCATAAAAGAATTTTAGAATGTAAATTTAAAACTTAGCTTTGCCAGCAAGGGTTTGGATGCCCAATTTCGGACTTTTAATTTTGATTTATGGTTGTTAATTTAAGCCAGCATTATTCATTGTTGAGCGATTGGATGAGCGAGCTTCGCGATGAAGAAATCCAAAAAGACAGGATGCGCTTTCGGCGCAATCTGGAGCGCATTGGAGAAGTGGCTGCATTTGAAATCAGCAAAACACTTGCTTTTGAAGAAAAAGAAACGCAAACTCAATTAGGGATTGCGATGACCAAAACTTTAAAGGAACAACCTGTTTTGGCAACAATTTTAAGAGCCGGGCTTCCTTTGCATAATGGGCTTTTAAATTATTTTGATAAAGCAGACAATGCATTTATTTCCGCGTTCAGAAAACATAACCGTGATGGCTCATTTGAAATAAGCCTCGATTATGTTTCCTGCCCCGAGCTCGAGAACAGGGTTGTGATTATTTCAGACCCGATGCTTGCAACCGGCTCTTCATTGATAAAAACAATTCAATTTCTCCGTGAAGAAGGGAAGCCTTCGGAAATACATATCGTTGCTGCAATTGCCTGCACTGTTGGTATTGAATATGTTAAGCGCAGTGAGCCAAACTGCAAAATCTGGTGCGGGGCTATTGACGACGAGCTTACTGCAAAAGGCTATATTGTTCCAGGCCTCGGCGATGCAGGCGATCTTGCTTTCGGCACAAAAGTTCAGATGTAAATTTTGTTAAGTGCTATTGTATCTAATAAAATTTTAGTATTTTCATAATCAGTTATCAGCTTAGAACGATTCAACTCCAAAAAATCCCTTGCAAACAACCGCATTGCTGATTCGCCCGTAATTTATGTTTTAAATTATTTGATGGCCAGAAACCACTTTACTGTTTTATGAAAATGAAGTTTTATTTATTCCTGATCTCACTGTTAAGTTTTTATAGAATGCAAGCGCAAGATCCTGCATTTTCGCAGTTTTTTGCATCGCCGTTAACTTTAAACCCTGCTCTTACAGGTAAATTCAATGGCGACTTAAGAGTTGCAGGAAATTATCGCGACCAGTGGCCCGCTATTAATAATGCATTTATAACTTCTACTGTTTCACTTGATATGCCGATCATGAAGACCAAGCTTCCTGATTATAATACCTGGGGGGTTGGCGTTATGGCTATGACAGACAGAACTGCAGATGGCATTTTGAATAGCAACTATATCGCTTTGTCGACTGCTTATCACATTCCTTTAGATGAAGATGGATACCATCAAATCGGCGTGGGCTTCCAGGGAACTTATGCAACTAAAACTCTTGATGGGACCAGGCTTCATTTTGAAGACCAGCTAGATCAGCAAGGTGGCTGGACAATTCCAAGCCAGGAAGCGATCAGCAACAGAATGGTGACCATTAATTATTTTGATATGAATATGGGGGCTATTTACAATGGCTCTACAACAGGGGCCAACAATTTTTATTTTGGCGCATCTGCTTATCATATCAACAGCCCGAAGGAATCATTTCTTGGAGATAATACATACATCTTGCACCCACGTTTTACTTTTCATGGTGGCCTGTCTCAACCAATAGAGAACGGCACTTCGTATATACATCTCAGTGGTCTTTATAGCTATCAGGCAGGAGCAAACGAATTTGTAATGGGCGGTGCATGGTCTGTTAATGTAAATCATGATAATGACAACCCTACCAATTTTTATCTTGGCAGTTGGGTTCGTTTCAGTAATGTAACAGATGCAATAATACCTTATGTTGGTTTGGAATTTGGCAGCTTCAGCCTTGGCCTTACTTACGATGTAAACATCTCTGCGCTTAAAACAGCTTCTCAAAGTGAAGGTGGGATAGAGATTTCGCTTATTTACATTAAAAAGAGTTCAGACGGGAAGAAAGGTGTGCCCTGCCCCAGGTTTTAGGATATGCATTGGTGTTAGAAATGATTTGGCCTGCATTTCATTTCATAATATTCTTCCCACTTACAAACTTATTATCCCTGATAATAAAACGATACAACAGCTTCGCATCTTCGCCTGCATAATCAACACCAATGCGTGGCGTAACAAGAATGTCTTTTTTCTTTATTTTGAAACCATCGTCGGCAATAAAAATTTCATTGCTGAGCAAACTGTTTCCTGTATGATGTGTTGAGATTCCCAAAGCTTTCGAAACATTACCGGGGCCTTTGGTTAAAGTGAAATCCGGTTTTTTCTTTCCGGTTCTTCTTAACATTTCATCAATGCCTTCGAGCGGTTCAACGGCACGAATAAGAATTGCATGTGGCACATCTTTTTTATTTGTAACCACATTAAACAAATAATGGATGCCATAACATAAATACACATAGGCTCTGCCGCCATCAGCAAAAATAATTTCAGTCCTCTTCGTTCTTCTTCCACCAAATGCGTGTGAGGCGCGGTCTGTAACGCCTTTATAAGCTTCTGTCTCAACAATTCTTCCCGATGTTGCAATGCCATCAAATTGTGTGATTAATATTTTCCCGAGCAAGTCTTTCGCAATTTTTACTACATCTTTGCCTGAGTAAAAAGAATAGCCCAGCTTTTTTCTTTCAGCCACTAATAAATATTTTTATGTTTGAAGATATTGAACTGCAAAGGCACAAAGTAATATTAAGTATATATTCGTTATTCTAAAATAAATAAAGCGGAATTTAGTGAAGACTAAAAAGTAAGAAATTGCATTTCTAAAGTTGTAAATTATTAAATCAGGAAATAGGAATTGCTTAAAGAAATTGTCATATCAATTCAGTCTTATTTAAAAGCTCATCAATTCATCACCAAACATAGGCTGTGGAAATGGATTATTGTGCCGGGCATTTTATATATGATTTTGTTTTGCATCGGCATGTATTTTTTCTGGACTTCTGCCGATGATGCAGTTGCAAGGCTCAGCGCATTCATCGGTATTGACAGATGGCTTCACCACAAACAAAATGCTTTTCTCAGTTTCTTATTCGTGATGGGCGGGATTATGGTGAGGTTAATTCTCGTGTTGTTTTATTTCTCGTTATTCAAATATTTGTATCTTATTATCGGCTCGCCTGTGTTTGCTTATTTAAGCGAAAAAACAGAATCGCTTATTGAAGGAAAAGATTTTCCTTTCAGCTTTTCGCAATTAATGAAGGATATGGTTCGCGGCATCCGGGTTGCGCTGCGCAATAGTTTGTGGCAAACCGTTTACACGATTTCCATTTTAATACTATCATTTTTCCCTTTGGTGGGATGGATAACACCTGTCGTTTCCATGTTGGTTGAATGTTACTATTATGGATTTTCCATGCTTGATTATAGCTGTGAACGGCATAAATTATCACCATCTGAGAGTTTTGCATTCATTGGAAAGCGGCGCGGATTGGCGATAGGCAATGGTTTGGTATTTTATATGATGCACTTCATCCCCTTTCTTGGCTGGGTACTTGCTCCTTCTTATGCGGTTATCGCTGCAACCATCAGTTTATATCATCAGAACCTGGAATAATAATGCCTACTAACGCCAACGTATATCTGATTCCTGTTTTTCTGGATGAGCATTCCCTTCATACAATTCCTTTGTACGTTGTTGATGCTGTAAAACAATGCAATGTTTTTTTTGTAGAGAATGAGCGCAGCACAAGGCGTTTTTTAAAAACTATTTGGAAAGAAATGGTAATTGATGATTATGGATGGTTCACCATTCACAAAATAGAAGAAGAAGTAAAAAATGAGTTCAGAAAAAAAATAAAAGAAGGAAAAAATATTGGTATACTCAGCGAAGCAGGCTGCCCGGGCATTGCGGACCCAGGGCAAATTTTAGTTTCGGTTGCACAGGAAGAAAACGCAATCATAAAACCTTTGGTTGGCCCTAATTCAATTCTTCTTGCACTGATGGCCAGCGGAATGAACGGGCAAAACTTTCAGTTTGTCGGTTATCTCCCGATTGAACAATCTGAAAGAATAAAAAAAATTAAAGAGCTTGAAGCTAGAATCACAGAAAAAAAACTGCACTCAGATTTTTATCGAAACCCCTTATCGAAATAACCAATTGATTGAAACAGTTTTAAAAAATTGCAAACCACAAACAAAATTTTGCATCGCAGCTGATCTGACAAGTGCGCATGAAAAAATTCAAACCAAATCAATTGCCGAATGGAAAAAAGAAATTGTTGACATTCATAAAAAGCCTGCCATATTTCTCCTGTACCAGAAATAGGGAAGAATAATAGCTATGGGCTCAATGGAACAACGGTTCCCGGCGCCGCTTCTTTCATCGATAAAATACTATCTACAACAAAAACAGAGGTGCCGCGCCAGGGCAAAGCGCCCATGTATTCTTTATAGTGAAGCTCAAAATCTTTTCCGCTGTTTGTCATTAATTTATTTGCAACGCTTTCGTTTGCTACTGAAAAACGAAACTCGTAAGATTGAATGGTTCCTGCCGTGCTTCCCTGAAAGCCTGCCTGGATAAGCCTTCCCTCATAAGTTTTAAAAAGAAATCCTTTCTTCATTACATAATTCAACTGGCCGGCTTTCACTCCTTCTCCGTAAACCCAAAAATATCGCCAATAACAAAAAAGGATTAATCCAATGACGATTATTGCCACCGTTATTCTTAAAAATTTTTTCATAATTAAAGTTATTTAAAAAATTAGAAACCATATTTATCAACTAAATAAATCAACGCAGCCATGTTAATCGCGCCAAGTTCTAGCTCTCTTTTATTTACATTTTCGAAAACATCATTTGGTGTATGATGATAATCAAAATAGCGCTGAGAATCCGGCATCAGCTCAGAAACAGGAATACCAAGACTTTCATTAAGTGGCTCAACATCTGCGCCGCCGCCGCCGGCAATAAATTTATACACTCCATAATCTATCAGTAAAGGCAACCATTTTTTTCTGATGTTATCCAGCTTATCTGCCGGCAAAGCAATGCTAAACGCACGCGGAGTAAAGCCACCAGCATCGCTTTCAAGACCAAAAATATGTTTTTCATTTTTAGCCTTTGCCTCTTCTGCATATTTTTTTCCGCCATCTCCGCGATTTTCTTCATCAGCAAAAAGTACAACCCGGATGCTATGTTTCGGTTTATAACCCATCGCTTTCAAAGCCCGCAATACTTCAATTGCATGCACACAGCCCGCACCATCATCATGTGCGCCTTCAGCAGGATCCCACGAATCGAGATGACCACCAACAGTAATGTATTGATCAGGAAATTCGGAACCGGTAATTTCTCCGATAACATTGTGGCCGGTCGTGTCAGATAATGTATGCGCATTTGATTTTATAAAAATTTCTGCGCTTTTATTTTGCTTCAGGGCTTCTGCAATTTTATCGGCGTCCCACAGCCCAACAGCGAGCGCAGGAATTTTAGGCAAAGCATTATCATATCTCATTGCGCCGGTGTGCGGAAAATTATCAGTTGAATTCGTAACAGCGCGAACAAGAACGGCAACTGCGCCGTATTTGGCAGCACGGCTGGCACCAGCGCCACGATAGCGGACAGCATCGCCATAACCGTAAAAAGTCTCAATAAATTTTGGGTTGAATTTGTAATTATAAAAAACAATTTTCCCTTTTACTTCATCTTTTTTTTGTTCAAGCTCATCAAAAGAATTTACTAATAGCACTTGTGCCTTTATGCCATTACTTTCTGTTCCTACAGAATTACCCAGCGCAAGAACCGCAAGCGATTCTTCTTTATTTCCATTAATCAATTTTGCTTCATCTTTTCCACCACGCACCCAGCGCGGCACTTTGCATTCCTGCAGCCACACTTTATCTGCGCCCATTTCTTTTAATGTTTTCACTCCCCAATCCTCTGCTTCATACATTTTCGGCGAGCCTGTAATTCTGCCGCCAACATTTTTTGTAAGCGAATGAAGATTGCTATAAGCCTTCCCATTCATTAAAATTTCATCAGCAATTTTTCGAATCAATATGGAATCTTCCGACTGGGCAAATAATAACACAGAAAATAAAATGAATGAAGAAGTGAACAGTAAGCGGCGCATGATTGTTAGTTTTAGCATTGCAAAATAAGCAAACTGCGGGTTAATTCATTATGAACGGAAAAGAGATTATAAAGAATCTGTTTACCTTCAGCAGCTGTTTGGTGGTAAGTAATAAGTTTATTCAAAATAAAAACTATCCTTGCAACTTAACATTTACAATTCGCGATCATCAACTCAGTTTGTATTAAAATAAAATTATGCGTATAGGTATTGTTTGCTATCCAACATTCGGCGGAAGCGGAGTGCTTGCAACTGAGCTTGGAAAAGCATTGGCAGATAAGGGGCACCAGGTCCACTTCATTACCTATCAGCAACCTGTTCGGCTCAATGAATTCAATGCAAATATTTTTTATCATGAAGTGCGCGTAAACAATTATCCGCTGTTTGATTATCCTCCATATGAAACTGCTTTATCGAGCACTATGGTGGATGTGATCTCGAACAATCAATTAGATTTACTGCACGTTCATTATGCCATCCCACATGCATCTGCGGCTTATCTTGCAAAAAAGATATTGGAAGCGCAAGGAAAAAATATCCCTGTGATCACAACGCTGCATGGAACTGATATCACACTTGTCGGAAGAGATAAAACCTTTGCGCCTGTTGTTGCTTTTTCAATTAATCAAAGCGATGCAATCACTGCCGTGTCGAAAGATTTGAGGGATGATACTTATAAGATTTTCGATATCAAAAAAGAAATTGAAGTGATCCACAATTTTGTGGATGTAAAGCGCTTTCATAAAAAACCGATTGATGCTTTCAGGAAAGTGATCGCGCCAAATGGAGAAAGGATTTTAGTGCACGCATCCAATTTCAGAAAAATAAAACGTGTGCAGGATGTGGTAAAAGTTTTTGCAGAAGTAAATAAACAAATCCCAAGCAAATTATTGTTTGTAGGTGATGGCCCCGAAAGGCCTTCAGCAGAAGAACTTTGTAGAGAATTAAACCTTGCTGATGATATGCGCTTTGTGGGCAAACAGGAACAGATGGAAGAAATTCTCGCTGATCTCGGATTTGTTTTTGCTCACTTCAGAATATGAAAGCTTTGGCCTTGCTGCATTGGAAGCCATGGCGGCTGAGGTTCCCGTTATATCAACCAATGTTGGCGGCTTGCCGGAAATTAATGTGAACGGAGAAACTGGTTATTTAAGTAATGTTGGTGATATTGAAGACATGAGCAAACATGCCATTGAAATATTAAAAGATGACGAGGTGCTGAAAAAATTCAAATCTAACGCCCTAGCACATGCGAAGAAATTTGATATTCATAACATCGTTCCGAAATACGAGCAATTGTATAACAGGTTTTGTAAGTGCTTGTGAGGAAGTCGGCAGTTTTCGGTCAGCAGTAGTCAGACATAAATTCTAAATTCCTGATAAATTTTGGAAGCTTATTTTTCAGCAACTACTGATGACCGACATCTGATAACTGACAAGCATCTCATTTTCTTCTCAGCCATTGTTCAGGATTGAGGTTCCTGTTTTCATCATTCATAATAATCAGTTGGATTTCACCATTGCCATCTGAATTTTCACCTGCCCTGCCAATAACCTGACCAGCTTTCACTTTTTCGCCTTTAGTTACATTGGCAGAAGAAAGATTGCTATACGAAGTAAAATATTTTCCATGGCGCAATAAAACAACAGATGTTCCTTCAATATTAAATACGGAAGAAACTTCTCCATCAAAAACTGCTTTTACAGATGTACCAACTTGCGTTTCTATTGTTATTCCCGGATTATTGCTTTTCACATGTATATCCTGGATTTCGTAAACGCCAAATGGCAGACTAACATGCCCTACTTCAACCGGCCAGGGCAACCTTCCTTTATTTTTTTCGAAATTTTCTGATACAATCATTCCTTCGGGAGTTGCAGCGAGCGCACTTACTTTTTTTGCCGGCGCAGTAACATTGGTGCTTGTCTTGTTGCCGGCATTAGCATTACTTTCAGAAGGCTTTACATTTTCTTCTTTAACGTTATTTGCTTTTGCATCAGCTAAACGTTTTTTTTCTTCAGCTACTGCTTTTGCAGTTTCTCGTTTAATCGCAGCTTGTAAGGCAGCCTGTAATTTCCCATCCTGTCTTTTCTTTATTGCCAAATCTTTCTGTAATTCTCTTTCACGCGATTTTAATTTGGAAATGAACTGGTCTTTCTCCACTTTTTCATCTTCAAGCACTTCCTTTTCTTTATTCTGTTTTTTTAGCACAACATCTTTTTCTTCGCGTTTTACTTTTAGTCCGTCAATTTTGCCTTGCAGCAAAGATTGCGTGCGTTCTATATTTTGAGCTCTTTCTTCACGGTAAGCTCTATAAGATTTTAAATAAGCAACTCTTTTTATTGCATCATTAAAATTGGTAGCGGAAAAAATAAAGTTCAGGAAATCATAATTGCTCCTGTTCTTATAAGCATACACCACGCTTTCGGCATATTGTATTTTCAAAGTGTCAAGCTCTTTGCGCAATTTCAAAATATCTCGCCATGATTGGTTCATGTCGGTTTGAATAAGATTTACCTGCGCATTGATATTTTGTATGGCAGCTTCTCTTAACCTTAGTTTTCGCTGCAGCAATGAAAGTTGTCCCAGCGTTTCTTTTCTATTTCTTTTTGTTTCATCAAGCGATTGCTTCACATCTTCAATCTGCTTTTGGATTGCTTCACGTTCTTTCTCAAGTTCGGTGCGGCTTTGCGCTGGCTGTTGCGAAAATGAAACAGCAGATGAAATCAATAATAAAAAAATGAAAAAAGGTTTCAGCATAGCGTTGCTTTAATCGGGTTTGCAAATACACAGGGCGGATTGTACTATTATTGCAAAATATATTTTATAACGCTTATTTGCGCTTATAATTTTTCGGAATGGTGAAAGGAAAACTTAAGGCCTCGTTAAAATTAAATTGTTTAAACTCAAATTCGATGTCCAGCTTCGATTTTTCTGCAATAGAAATTTTTCTGTAAGTGGAAAAATTCTGAGAATAATCACCATAAGTTAAGTCGCAGGCTCCTTGCGCGCATCACATCAACATCATCAAGCTTGCAATGCTTCAATGTAAAATCATTATTGTTTAAAGTAAGATAGTTTTTAAAAAGTTTTCCGAGGCATAAAACAGAAATGGCATTTGCCTCCTGGCGATAGAAGACGATGTTGCTATCAAGATAAACAGGGTTGCCGATTAATAAATCCTGTAGCGTATAAAAATCAAGAGGGATCCTGGCTGTTTCCTGCAGGTAACTAACTGAACGAAGTATGAGTTCTTTGTTGAGCTTGTTCAAGATCTTAACACTGTCTGGTGTCACCAATATCCTTAGCGCTTCAATCCCTAAAAGCGCAGAAGCTTCAACCCTAATCCAAATGGCACTGTCCTTTTTCATATGCAAAAAAGCCGTGAACTCATTATATCGGCCATCGCCACCTTCGTAGTTTGCTTTAATTTTTGCAGAAAAAGTTTTGAAATCGATTTTATTTTTTTCTACCTTTTTAAATATATCATTGATGAAGCGTATGGAATCTTCTTTTAGATTATCGACAATAACTACTGAATGCGCTGTATCTTTTTTTGCATTTGAAATTGCTTTCTGAATTTTTTTTGTTGACCTGCAGTTTGCCGCCAAAAAAACAAAAAGGCCAAAGCTTATAGTAAAGTATAATAAATTTTTCATTGAGCTATGATTTGCCTGTATGCCCAAAACCTCCTTTGCTACGTTTGGTTGTATTGATTTTTGTTGCCGTTTGCCATTTGATTTTTTCTACTTTGGCAATAACCATTTGTGCTATGCGGTCGCCGTGATTTATTGTTTGCTCTTCTTGCGAAAGGTTAATTAGTATCACTATAACCTCACCGCGGTAATCTGCATCAACAGTTCCGGGAGTATTGAGGCATGTGATGCCGTGCTTGATAGCCATGCCACTGCGCGGGCGAATTTGCGCCTCATAGTTTTTTGGGAGCTCAATAAAAATACCGGTAGGTATGAGTTTCCGTTCAAGAGGCTTGAGAGAAACCGGCTCTTTTAAGTTTGCGCGCAAATCCATGCCGGAAGAACTTTCTGTTGCATATTGTGGCAGCGCATTTACTGATTCATTAATAATCTTTACTTTCAATTTTGGCATGTGCGCAAAGATAATCAGCAAATGTGAAAATGGAGCAATGTGAAAATGTTCTGACTATTTAGCTATTTGCTTAAAAAAAGCATTCGAAGATCCGGGGATTTTCACATCATTAAATTTTATTCAGCAACACAGTCGCATAAGCCACAAGCCCTTCGCCCCTTCCCACAAAACCCATTTTTTCTGTTGTAGTTGCTTTAATAGAAACATCGTCTTTTGTAATGTGAAGAATGGATGCAATCACGATCCGCATCTCATCAGCATATTTTTTTATTTTCGGCTCTTCAAGGCAAACAGAGCTGTCAACATTTACTACTGAATAATTTTTTTGCTGAATAAGCTTAAAGGTTTTTTGCAATAAAATTTTGCTATCGATATTTTTAAATGCAAGATCATTATCAGGAAAATGAGTGCCGATATCTCCTAAGCTTAAAGCGCCTAGCATTGCATCGCAAATGGCATGCAATAAAACATCTGCATCACTATGGCCTAATGCGCCTTTATTGTGAGGTATTTTAATTCCGCCAAGCCAAAGTTCACGACCCTCAACAAGCTGATGAAAGTCTATGCCAAAGCCAATTCTGAATGACATGATAATTTGTTAAAAAAGAAAAGCGCTATGTTCATTATTTATCAGAACATAGCGCTTCAAAATTATTTCTTTTATAAATTACTTATAATTTAATTATTGATTGACCGGAGTAGTAGTGGTATTTTCATCTTTATTATTATCCAAATCAAACACAAGCCCGAAGCGCAAAGTGTTCGACAAAGGGTTGCGCGTTACACCATTTCCTGAAGGAACGAGATAAGAAAAATTCAGTCCGATAACATTGTATTTTACACCAACACCAACTGTGAAATATTTTCTGTCGCCCTGGCTGGCATCTTCATAATAATATCCAACTCTTAAAAAGAACTGCTCGCTATAAGAATATTCTGCGCCAAGAGAAAAATTGACAAGTTTAAGTTGGCTGGGGCCACTGAATGAGCTAAACCAACTGCTAACAACAGTCTTGCTTCTGTAAGCGGCGAGGTTTGCATTATCAACAGTAGTATCTCCGGTTGCAACAGGGGCTGCAGGAACCAGAAGCTTGCGAAGATCCAAGCCGAAAGTAATTTTATTTTGGCTATCGAACACAGCTGTGTAAGCTGCCCCAATTCCTAAATTAGCGGGAATGAAATCCTTTTCTGTCGCGTCGTTGGTATAGCCGATTTTTGTGCCGAGGTTAGTTGCTGTTAAACCAAAATTCCATCCCTGGCCATTTTCTTTGGCAAGGCTATAAAATAAGGTGATATCGCCTGCAACAGCATTGCCCGGTTTATAAGTTGTGCTTGTTCCAGGTGCTCCGGCAGCGAGATTTGAATGGATATATCTCATCGCAATACCCAAAGAAAGTTTATCAGACAGTTTTTGAGAATATCCAAAATCAGCGCCGAACTCCCTTGGTTGGCCTGTATTTAAAGAGTTGCCATTATTATCAGTAAACTGAATATTACCAAGGCTGAAATATCTTATTGAAGCAGAAAGCGCCTGCCTTTCATTTAATTTGTAGAACCCTGAAGCCGCAAGCAAATAAACATCATTCAACCCAAGGTCTTTAAGCCAGGGAGTGTAGGTGAGCCCTATTCCAATATCATGTTTGGCGAATGGGGTTTTTGCATTGTTGTACAAAGAAGAAGAAGCATCTGGTGAAGTTGCAATGCCAAGGTCTCCCATGCCTCCAGCGCGAGCGTCTGGCGAAATTCTTAAAAATGGAACTGCTGTAGTTATTATATTAATTGCCGAAGGAGATTGGGCATATAATGAATCAAAGCCTGCAGTTAGAATTAAAAAAGCAATCAGCCTGAAAATCGTCAGTCGTTTCATATTTTATTGTTTAGCTTAAAAAGGTTTTGCAACTCTTAGTACAAATAAAAAAAGTTTGTAAAATTATACCTTAGGCTTTAAAGTTTTAATTTTTTGTACGATTGTGATTAAAGCAATTTAAAATTCCCACAAATATCAAGTTAATGTCGGTAATTTTTATTGCAATATTCTCACTGCCGTAGTCATTGATTATCAATCGAACGGAAAGCTAGCGATTTTATTGTGGCTAAATCTCGGATTTTGCAGTTTTCTTGATGCATTGTTTCAGCAAAATATCAGGTGCAGGATTTCTGGTGCTTTTCTTTTCAAATTGGATAGCATTTTTTCGTGCAAAAAATACGGAATTATACCTATGTTCTTTTAATGAAACTGTTTATATTCGCAATTCAGTATATCCTTTTGGGTAAACAATTTTTACAGTACAATATTTGTATAAAAATTGCGTTTATCCAGTTTCAAATCACGGCTAAATGATTGTAAAAATGAATCTGAAAAACCTAGCTCTTCTAGCGTCATCAATCGCACTAGTTACTTCTTGCAGTAAGAAACCGGAACAATCCAGCGTTACCGGCTGGAATTATAACGACAAAAACATGGGTGGCTATCAGGTTTCTTTGGAAAAGGAACAGCGCACAGGGCCAGGCCTCGTTTTTGTTCAGGGCGGTACATTTACCATGGGCGCCACTGAAGAAGATGTTATGAGCGACTGGAACAATGTTCCAAGAAGAGTAACTGTTAACTCATTTTATATTGACAGAACCGAGGTTGCCAACGTTCATTACAGGGAATATCTTTATTGGTTGAATACTGTTTTTGATGGCGATGAGTTCAAATCAGTTCGCGAAAATGCATTGCCAGACACCTTGGTTTGGAGAAGCGAGCTTGCCTATAACGAGCCATTGGTTGAATATTATTTCCGCCATCCTTCTTACAACTACTATCCCGTTGTTGGCGTTACATGGAAACAAGCTCATGATTTTTGCTTGTGGAGAAGTGACCGTGTAAATGAAAAAGCAATGGTTGATAAGGGGTTCATCAATAAAAATTCTTTGAAAAACATCCAGGGCATCGGTCAGGAAAATTTTAATACCAAAGCATATCTATTGGGCGAATACCAGCCGACACCAGGCACAGCTGCCAAATCAAAAAATAACACTTTAAAAAATCCCAACGGAACACCAAGAACACAGGTGACTTTTGAAGATGGCATATTATTGCCAAACTATCGCCTGCCTACTGAAGCAGAATGGGAATATGCAGCTTTGGGCTATATCAATCAAAACCCTTTAGCAAGCAAAACTGACAAAAAACGTGGTGAAGAATTAATAGTGAACAAGCAAGTTTATTCATGGAGCAACAATATAAATGGCCTTCGCGATACAAAGCATGGAAGCTGGCAGGGTACGTTCCTTGCTAACTTCAAACGTGGTTCCGGTGATAATATGGGCGTTGCCGGTGGTTTAAATGACAACGCAGTATATACGGCTCCGGTTACTTCATTCTTTCCAAATGGGTTTGGCTTGTACAACATGTCTGGCAATGTGAGCGAATGGGTACAGGACGTTTATCGCCCTTTGTCAACTATGGATGTAGACGATGTTGCCCCATTTCGTGGGAACAAATTTGAGACAGTTGATATGGGCAAAGAAAGCAAAGCTGAAAGAGATAGTTTGGGGCGTATAAAAATGCGCGATGTAACTGATGAAGAAAGCAAAAATCGCCGCAATTATCAAAAAGGAAATGTTATCAATTATTTAGACGGTGATTCTTTACTTACCGGTGTTAAATATAACAGCGACTCTGCAACTCATTATGGTTACGGCTTTACTACACTTATCAGCGATAAATCAAGAGTAGTTAAAGGCGGTAGCTGGAACGACCGCGCTTACTGGCTTAGCCCCGGTACTCGCCGTTTCCTTGAAGAAGATCAGGCAAGCTCTACAATCGGTTTTCGTTGCGCAATGGACAGGGTTGGTAGCCCTTCCGGCAATGGCAGACAAACAGGTATCAATTATAAAGAAAGAAAACAGAACACGCGCAAGCAATAAAATAATTCCAATCGAAAATAAAAAGCCCTGCACTTGCAGGGTTTTTTGTTTTGTAAATATTTCCGTTCGCTTAAAAAGTATTGTTGCATTTTAAATTTCCCCCGGAGATGCTGGGTAGGCAGAGCTTTGAACAATATTTAGGTCTGCCGAAATTTTTATGAACTTTGTGAGAAATATTTTCAAAACCGCGCCCCAACAAAAAAATCTCTCCCACTATTGATTCGAATTTTCACGTAGGTTTGTTAGCATGATTACAATTGAAGAAATATATAAAATTTATCAGCAACATCCATTCATTCAAACCGATACAAGACAGCTTAAGCAAGGCGATATTTTTTTTGCACTGAAAGGAAATAACTTCAATGGCAATTTATTTTTGGAGCAAGCATTTGAAAAAGGAGCTGCGTATGCAGTTGCAGACGAAGAAAAAGAAAGCGAGCATTCCGAAAAAATTATTCTGGTTGATGATGTGCTTGCAACCTTGCGGCAGTTGGCCATGTATCATCGTAAGCAATTCAACATTCCTTTTATTGCCATTACGGGCAGCAATGGCAAAACAACCACAAAAGAATTGATTCATGCAGTGCTTTCTTCTTCTTACAAAACATACACTACTGAAGGCAACCTAAACAACCACATCGGCATACCACTTACCATCTTAAAAATAAAGCACGATGCAGAGATGGCAGTAATTGAAATGGGCGCTAACCATCAAAAAGAAATTGAAGGTTATTGCAAATATGCATTGCCAACCCACGGCATTATTACCAATGCCGGGAAAGCTCATCTGGAAGGCTTTGGCGGAGTTGAAGGCGTTAAAAAAGGCAAGGGTGAATTGTATGATTTTTTGCGGGCAACCAATGGAACCGCTTTTGTAATGTGGGACTACGATTATTTGCGCATCATGAGCCAGGGCATTAAAAAAATTATTAAATACGGAACACACGATGCGGATGTTGCGGGCAATGCAAGCAAGAGCGAGCCTTTTGTTGAAGTAGAGATGACAAGCGGCACTTCAATAAAAAAAATATCAACTCAATTAGTGGGTGATTATAACCTGCCAAATATTTTATCTGCTGTTGCTGTTGGAAAATATTTTAATGAAAAAGATGAAAAAATAAAATCCGCTCTTGAAAATTATGCTCCTTCAAACAGCCGTTCGCAGCTTGTGGAAAAAGGAACCAACAAAATTATTTTGGATGCTTATAATGCAAACCCATCTAGTATGAAAGCTGCTGTTGAAAACTTTGCAAGGTTTGATGCCGATAATAAAATTTTGATGCTCGGCGCAATGGCCGAGCTAGGGCATGAAAGTTTGGATGAACACAAAAATTTAGTTGAGCTCATCAAAAAATTTGATTGGGCAAACGTAATATTAGTTGGTGGCGATTTTTTGAGGACAGCAAATCCTTACAAGACTTTCACCAATTCTTTAGAAGCAAAGAAATGGTTTCAGGAAGAAAACTTACAGAATTCTTACATACTTGTTAAAGGTTCAAGAAGCATGCAGATGGAGAAGATTTTGGAATAGGCGTTACCGTTAGTTAATTTACCAAAGTAACGTCAACGAATATCCGAAAATCTATTCGTAACTAATTCCTTCAACTTTTATACATCTTCAAGGCTAAACTCACATCAAATAAAAAAGCCCGGCAAATGCCAGGCTTAAATATTGCACTTATTAGTATTATTTTCTTAAATATTTTGCTGCAGGCAAAATAACGTTCGGCACTTTTGTTCCTTTTTCATAAACAAATATTTCTGCGCGCCTGTTGAGCCACGATGTATTCGGGTTGCTGTTATCAGCCACCGGGTTTTCTTTTCCATAAAACCTTGCAGTCATGCGATCTGAACCAAGGCCTCTGCTATTCATATAATCATACACCATTTGCGCTCTTTTCTTTGATAGGAATAGGTTGAACTCATTGGTGCCCACATTATCAGTATAGCCTTTTATGCTAACCATTAGATCTTTATCCTTGCGAAGGCGCGATACAACTTTATCTATCCGGTTAAAAGCACTTGAGTTCAAATCATATTGGTTGAATTCAAAATAGACTACAAATTTCACTACTGGTTTTCCATCAATAGTATCTACTTCAAAATCATCCACGGTAAAATCATCATAGTTGAAAGCTTTGAGGCCTTTCTTAGAACCGTTTGGATTGTTGCCGTCGTCATCGTTAGGTAATTTATCATCATCATAATCATCCTTTGCATTTTTTTCATTCTTGCCGCTCTTGCCATTTATACCATTTGTTCCATCTTTTCCACCTCGTGCTTTCATCACTGAATCCATATTGATGATGATGTTGATATTGTTCACCAAACCATTTTTTGATGCAGACGTGTCGTTTGCATTTTTATTGGTGCTGTCGTTTTTGCTGTTTTTTGCAAGGTCATTTTTATTGCCATTAGCATTTCCTTTGCCGGCCAGGTCATCGTTGTCTGGTTTTTTCTTTTTGAAATTTACAGGCACATACAGGCACAAATTATACATCACAGTGTTTGCAATGTTTTTTGTTACCCCATACCCGTAAGCGGCTTGGGCAAGGACCATTATTTTTCTTGAATGAAATTTCAAGCCAACTCCTATTGGCGCACTTAGATAAGATGCATCATTTATAAGATCGTTTATGCCAACAGAAATAAAAGGCTGAAGCTTGTATTGTGGGCCTAATAAATGATAAAATACAGTTGCATTAACAAGGTTATATGTCTTAGGGGTTGTAGTTGCCACCAGCACATCGGTGCTAGTTACATGACCGTAAGCAAGGCCGATATCTGCGCTTGCTGAAAACCTGCCTGAAAGATTTTTATATGCCGATAATGAAGCAGAAATATTGCTCCTGTCGAGTATTGAAAGATTATTTGCATTGCTCAGATATCCGAAATGGTTTTTTTCCAGCATGCCAAAATCCTGCAATTGAAATTTGAAGAGAGGTGAAATAAACCATCTGGTATCCCAATCTTTTTGAGTGCCGACCTGCGCGGGATCTGTTTTATCAACAACTAATTTTATATCGCCTGGTTTTTTTTGCGGGCTTACATCTGAAGAAGGTTTATTTGATGAATCTCCAGATTTATTATTAATAGAAGTATCGTGCTTGTTGATGTCCGAACCAAATTTAACGGCGGTATCTGAAGCCTTGTTGATGGAAGTATCAAAAAATATTCTGTCAGAAGTTTTGGGTGTGTCCTGAGCACATAGGATATGCGAAGCCAGGATGGTGATGGCTGCACAAACCAGCAACTTAGTCATGGGTCGTAATTTTAGGTTTTTCATTAGCGTGAACAGATATTGGATATTAGAAATCTATGCGCAACGCAAGTTCCAAACCGTTGCGCGTAGTGCCTGCAGCACTTATGCTCGAAATATTTACGTCGTACAATAGCCCGATAATCAATTTTTGGTACCTCAGTTCAATATTGGGCACCAAAGCATCATCATAGCGATAACCCAAGCCAAAACCCACAGCAGCACCACCTGGCACTGATGGCAAGGACTTTAAATAGCACAAATTAAAAAAGTGCCTGTATGCCTGCCCTGCCAATTCAAGATCATATAAAAAGCAACTTCATCATCAGTGGGAGTAATGTACCTATAACCCCCTTGAACTCCTATTCCTACCTTTAAACGCAAAGAATCGGTTTTTAGTTTGTCGGTGTAAGGCTTATTCACCTGAAGAAGCGATGCGCCCAAATACCACTTGTTCCTTTTTGAATTATTAAATACCGATGCGCCTGTATTGATGTTGAGATGACTGTATGACCATCCGTTGGCAAGCCTGTCGTTGCTGATGCCGTTTTCTATCGGCCCATAATTATCATATTGGTCGCCGAAAGCATTTTCAACTCCTGCTAAATTCAATTTGCTTTGGTAATATGCTGCCTGAAAACCTGCGGCCAGATAAGTTTCGTTTCTGCCAATTGGCACTGCATAAGAAAGCCCCAATAAGCCAAGCGTGTTGTTCAATATCCCTTGGTTCGATTTATCAGAAGCCGCACCTGCACTAAGGCTGAAATAACCAGCATTCTTTTTGTCCTTTGCCTCTTTCGATAATATCGGCATGTCGAACATTGCGGCAACGCTGTTGTAGGCAATAGCTCCTCCATACTGAACATTTCTGTAATTCAATTTCAAGCTGTTCAGCTTATCAGTTTTCAATGATTGGTTGTACCATATCGTCATATCCTGCACACGAGAGAAATTAATTTCCTGCGCACAGGCCATTTCTGCTGCAAAAGCAAGGCTTACTATTAAACAAACTCTTCTCATCTGGATATTAGATTTACAATTTTATTAGGCGCTTCATATCATACTAAATTTATACAGCTTATTCATCGAAATTCTTTTTCAGGTACCCATCACCGTTACTACTATCGCCATCGTTGCGTCGCACTCTTGTGCTATTGATATTCTATTCAGCTTCAGTTTCACAATTTGCAACATCCTCCTTTTTTATCCTCCGGCCTAAAGGCTGGAGCCAGTCCAAATCTTCATAATGCGTGATATTCACAATTTATCATCTACACTTCAACTTAATAATTCTTTATCTCACCAACGAGACCATTCCTTTCTGAACAATTTTCTTCCCTTCGTTATCCACTCCTTCAGCAATCCACAAATATGTTTCTACCGGTTGAGGCACTCCTTTAAATGTGCCATCCCATCCTGCGCTTGGATCCTGAGAAGTAAATATCAGGTTGCCCCATCTGTTGTACACGCTGAAATAATGGAAGCTGGATATACCAACCAAAATTGGCCTGAGTATATCATTTGTTCCATCGCCATTTGGCGTAAACACCCTGGGAACATAAATATTAACAGGAACAAATTTTACTCTTGCGGGGCTGCCATTAATAATAGCAGTGCTGTTCACCGTTGCAGTTATCAACACAAAGCCTGGCTTCGTGCTGGTAATTTGAATAATTGCATCGCCATTCGCATCTGTCACTACCGGTTGTGGGGTAATAATAGTTCCGCTGCCTGAATCTATAGCAAACGTGATATTTTGCCCTGGCAATTGAGTGCCATTTTGGTCGGCAATATGTGCTTTTACAGTAGTGGTTGTTTGGCCATCTGCAATTGCTTCATAAACCATCACAGATAAGTAAGTGCTGTCACTATTTACATCAGGCTTGTTAGTAAATATTACAATCGCAGGGCTGCCATTTATAATTGAATTGCCATTTACAGTTGCCGTAATACTTACTGAATCTGCAACCATACTTGTTAACTGAATAATTGCATTGCCGGTGGTATCAGTTGTAACTGTATCGCTTCCTACAAATGTTCCCGTGCCACTTGCAATCGTAAAAATGACCTGCTGGTTTGATACAATGTTGCCTGTTGAATCTGTGATATGCGCCTTCACACTGTTCGTTGCAGTGCCATTTGCTGCGGCATCATTTGTTACTACGCTTAGTGCTGTTGTGCTTGATGCGGTATCTGCGAGGCCTGCCACAAATTTAACAATAGCTGGACTACCGAATGTGATTGCATTGCCATTCACAGTAGCAGTGATGCTCACATTTCCGGCAACGGTGCTGGTAAGTGTTATGATTGCATCACCATTGGCATTGGTCACTACAGAATCTTTTCCAACAAAAGTTCCATTGCCACTTGATATTGTGAAAACAACTGTTATACCTGCCAAAGGCACGCTGTCTTTATCCGTTATGTTTGCCTGAACACTATTGGTTGCAGAGCCATTTGCTGTTGCGCCTGTTGTAACCACAATCAATTTTGTTGCGCTATCGGTTACAGATACGCTATCATTTACAAACTGCACCATTGCTGGGCTGCCAAAAGTTATTGCATTGCCGCCAACAGTTGCAGTAATACCGACATTTCCGGCAACTGTACTTGTGAGAAGTATTATTGCATTGCCATTAGCATCCGTTGTCACAGTTGAGCTTCCTATAAGTGTGCCGGTGCCGTTCGCAATTGCGAAAGTTACTGACTGATTTGACATAGGAAGACTATCGGTGCCAACTATATGAGCTTCTACGCTATTTGTAGCCGTGCCATTTGCTATTGCACCGGTTGTTATGACTATTAATTTTGTGGCCGTATCGTTAACGTTAGGAGATATATTCACAAATGTGACAAGTGCCGGGCTTCCGTTTGTTATTGCGTTGCCTCCTATCGTGCCAGTAATGCTTACATTTCCTGCAACTGCGCTTGTAAGCGTGATGATGGCATTGCCATTAGAATCTGTATTCATGGTTGCACTTCCAACAAATGTTCCTGTGCCGCTGGCAATCGCGAATGTTACTGACACATTTGCGACAGCATTTCCGTTTGCGTCTGTTATATGAGCCTTTACACTGTTAATTGCTATTCCGTTTGCTAAGGCACCAGTTGTCACAACACTCAACGCTGTGGTTGGTGATGCGGTAGTTGGCGAGCCTACAACAAACTGAACTGTTGCTGGGCTGCCGTTGGTAATATTATTTCCATTTACAGAAGCAGTAATGCCTACGTTTCCTGCTACTGTGCTGGTAAGTGTTATTATTGCATTGCCATTTGCATCAGTGGTTACCGTTGTACTTCCAACAAATGTTCCTGTGCCGCTTGCAATAGCGAACGTCACAGATGCATTTGCGATTGCATTGCCATTCGCATCTGTTATATGTGCCTTCACACTGTTAGTTGAATTGCCATCTGCTACGGCACCTGTTGTTACAACGCTCAGTGCTGTGGTTGAAGATGTAGTACTTGGAGGACCCGCGACGAATTGTACTGTAGCAGGGCTGCCATTGGTTATGCTGTTGCCGCCCACGGCTGCAGTGATCCCCACGGTGCCTACAACTGTGCTGGTAAGCGTTATTGTTGCATTCCCGCTTGCGTCTGTTGTCACGGTTGCGCTTCCAACAAATGTTCCTGTGCCGGTTGCAATCGCGAACGTCACGGATGCATTTGCAATTGCATTGCCATTCGCATCTGTAATATGTGCTTTCACACTGTTTGTAGCTGCGCCATTTGCAGTTGCGCCCGTTGTTACAACGCTTAGTGCTGTGCTTGGCGATGTGGTGCTTGCTGAACCTACAACAAATTGCACAACAGCAGGGCTGCCTGTTACAATACTATTTCCATTTACAGTCGCAGTGATGCTTACATTACCGGCAACTGTACTTGTCAATGTTATTACTGCATTACCGTTCGCATCTGTAGTGACTGTTGAGCTTCCTACAAATGTTCCTGTGCCACTTGATATCGTGAATATTACCGTTTGATTAGTTACGGGATTATTATTTGCATCAGCAACATATGCTTCTACGCTATTTGTTGCTGTTCCATTTGCCGTTGCTCCGGTTGTAACAACTATCAGTTTTGTAGCACTGTTAGCAGGATTGCCACTAATAAATGTTACTATAGCGGGGCTTCCGTTTGTTATGTTATTTCCATTCAAAGTAGCAGTAATTCCTACATTGCCCGATAGTGTGCTGGTAAGTGTTATGGTTGCATTGCCATTTGCATCCGTTGTTACTGTTGCGCTACCAACAAGAGTTCCCGTGCCGCTTGCTATCGCAAATGTCACTGATGCGTTTGCAACAGGGTTGCCGTTCGCATCTGTAATATGTGCTTTGACGCTATTTGTCGATGTTCCGTTCGCAATTGCATTTGTTGTTATTACGCTGAGTGCTGTGGTTGGTGCTGTTGTACTAGGAGAACCCACTACAAACTGCACTATTGCAGGACTGCCATTTGTAATATTGTTGCCCCCCACAGTGGCTGTGATGCCCACGCTTCCCGCTACTGTGCTGGTGAGTGTTATAGTTGCGTTGCCATTTGCATCTGTTGTCACTATTGCGCTTCCAACGAACGCGCCAGTGCCGTTTGCTATCGCAAATGTTACTGACGCATTTGCGACTGGGTTGCCGTTCGCATCTGTTATATGTGCCTTCACGCTGTTCGTCGCGGTACCGTTCGCTATGGCGCCTGTGGCCACTACGCTAAGGGCAGTTGTAGATGATGTCGTGCTTGGCGCGCCTGCCACGAACTGCACTATCGCGGGGCTGCCGTTGGTTATATTGTTCCCGCCCACAGTTGCAGTGATGCCGACACTGCCTGCTACTGTGCTGGTGAGTGTTATAGTTGCATTGCCGTTTGCATCTGTTGTCACTGTTGCGCTTCCCACGAATGTGCCAGTGCCGCTTGCCATCGCAAATGTTACTGATGCGTTTGATACAGGGTTGCCGTTCGCATCTGTTATGTGTGCCTTTACGCTGTTGGTTGAGCTGCCATCGGCTGCGGCGCCTGTAGTCACTACGGAGAGCGCAGTTGTCGATGATGTTGTGCTTGGCGCACCTGCAACAAACTGCACTGTCGCGGGGCTGCCATTGGTAATACTATTCCCGCTTACAGATGCGGCAATACTAACGCTACCCGCTACTGTACTTGTAAGTGTTATGGTTGCATTGCCACTTGCATCTGTTGTCACTGTTGCATTGCCTACAAATGTACCCGTGCCGCTTGCTATAGCAAATGTCACTGATGCGTTTGATACAGGGTTGCCGTTCGCATCTGTTATGTGCGCCTTTACGCTGTTTGTCGCTGTGCCGTTCGCTGTAGCGCCAGTGGTCACTACAGTGAGCGCAGTTGTCGATGATGTGGTGCTTGGCGCGCCTGCCACGAACTGCACTATCGCGGGGCTGCCGTTGGTTATATTATTCCCGCCCACCGTGGCTGTGATGCCGACACTGCCTGCTACTGTGCTGGTGAGTGTTATAGTTGCATTGCCGTTTGCATCTGTTGTCACTGTTGCGCTTCCCACGAATGTGCCAGTGCCGCTTGCCATCGCAAATGTCACGGAGGTGTTTGCGACTGGGTTGCCGTTCGCGTCTGTAATATGAGCCTTTACGCTGTTGGTTGAGCTGCCATCGGCTGCGGCGCCTGTGGTCACTACGCTGAGCGCAGTTGATGATGATGTCGTGCTTGGCCCTGCCACGAACTGTACTGTCGCGGGGCTGCCATTGGTTATATTGTTCCCGCCCACAGTGGCTGTGATGCCCACGCTGCCTGCTACTGTGCTGGTGAGTGTTATAGTTGCGTTGCCATTTGCATCTGTTGCCACTGTTGCGCTTCCCACGAATGTGCCGGTGCCGCTTGCTATCGCAAATGTTACTGATGCGTTTGATACAGGGTTGCCGTTCGCATCTGTTATGTGTGCCTTTACGCTATTCGTCGCTGTGCCGTTCGCTGTAGCGCCAGTGGTCACTACGGTGAGCGCAGTTGTCGATGATGTGGTGCTTGGTGACCCCCGCCACAAACTGTACTGTCGCGGGGCTGCCATTGGTTATATTATTCCCGCCCACCGTGGCTGTGATGCCGACACTGCCTGCTACTGTGCTGGTGAGTGTTATAGTTGCATTGCCATTTGCATCTGTTGTCACTGTTGCGCTTCCCACAAATGTGCCAGTGCCGCTTGCTATAGCAAATGTCACAGAGGCATTCGCTACAGGGTTGCCATTCGCATCTGTTATATGTGCTTTGACGCTATTTGTCGATGCCCCGTTGGCTGTAGCGCCTGTGGTCACAACACTGAGCGCTGTTGTTGATGATGTTGTGCTTGGCGCACCTGCAACAAACTGTACTGTCGCGGGGCTGCCATTGGTTATATTGTTCCCGCCCACAGTGGCTGTGATGCCCACGCTGCCTGCTACTGTGCTGGTAAGTGCTATGGTTGCATTGCCGTTCGAATCGGTAGTTATTGTAGCGCTTCCCACGAATGTGCCAGTGCCGCTTGCAATCGCGAATGTTACAGAGGCGTTCGCCACGGGGTTGCCGTTCGCATCTGCGATATGCGCCTTTACGCTATCCATGGCCGTACCATTCGCTATCGCCCCTGTTGTTACAACGCTTAGCATTGTTTTCGGAGATGTGGTGCTCGGGGCTCCTGCTACAAACTTTACTGTTGCTGGGCTACCAGTTATATTAATTCCTCCAATCGATGCCGTTATTCCTACATTGCCTGCGACTGTGCTTGTAAGCGTTATAGTTGCGTCACCAGTTGAATTTGTAACAACAATTACATTGCCAACAAATGTTCCCGTTCCGCTTACAATTGCAAATGTGACTGAATCGTTTGCAATAACATTTCCATTATCATCCGTTATATGTGCCTTCACACTGTTCGTAGCAGTGCCGTTTGCCTGCGCGCCGGTAGTTACGACAGTCAATGTACTTGCCACAGGATCCGGAACGTCTGGTATAAACACAACCTGCGCAGGGCTACCAAAAATGATGGGCAACCCGCCAACCTTTGCTGTTATATTCACAACTCCGGCTATGGTGCTTGTAAGTGTAATAACTGCATTTCCGTTCGAATCGGTTTTAGCAACAGTGCTTACACCGCCCGAACCTCCATTTATTATAAATGAAACATCCTGATTAATTACGGGATTGCCCAAGGCATCAACAATGTGCGCTTCTACACTGTTAGTTGATGATCCATTTGCAACTGCACTATCCGTAACGACGATGAGCTTTGTGTTCGGATTTGTAACGTCGGGAGGACCACTCAGTATTGAAGAGATGCTATTTTCTTTCAATGGTGAAGCGCAAATAGCCAATGTAAAGCCGAATAGGAAACAAATTACCATAGCCATCCTGAGAGATGGCTTAGCGTACTGAAAGGAAGTTATCAGTTTTGGCAATAAATTTTTTTTCTTCGGTTTCATGAAGGCAGACATTAGGCACGGGATTTTATATTGATGCATATTTTCTAACCATAACTTAAACCAACACACAATCCAAAAAATAATTTAAAACAACATTGAAACTAATATTTCAATTTGTTTTCATCCTTAATATCATATTATCTTTTAAAAACTGTCGGAAACGTGCAGTAACTGTAGCTTTCTAATTGCCCCAAAAAAAACGACGGGCAATTGGAGGGCGGTGTAGAATGGAGTCTCATGACATGGATTTTAAAAGGTTATAGAGTTTTCGGGTATGGCTTGCCAAACTTTCCTAAGATCTTTGCAAATCTGTTTCTCAAAGGATGGGTAAAGATATAAATTTTATAAAAAAGCTTATAATAAAACGTTGCTTTTTTAGTCGCCCATCCAAATGCTTTGCATAAACATTAGGCTAAGTTTTGCCATTGGCTCATTCCCAAACATATAATTAACTCTTTTTGGCTGTTTTTAGTGTGTAAAAGAAGCTAAACTGAAACATAATTAGGAATTTTATCATTTCCCTGAGGTTCATCAAAAAAAAGAAGGTTATTTATTGCGATTTAATTGCCCAATTCTTTTATCTCGATAAGACCATCTTCTATTTTAACAGTTGGCAGCCGATAATCATTATTGAAAATTCTTTCATTTATCCAACTTGTCAAATCGCTGCTTCAATGATGCATACTTTTTTATCCGTTATTATCACTTTTCTTACAAACACTCAGAATCATTGAAAAAGTCACTATTTTGATGGTCATGTTTATGAATAATATCAGCAATCTTTTTTGCAAAAATAGAGTCATGCTTGTTTTATCATTTCTTGTAATAACCAGCAAGAACATTGCCCAGGTGAGCTCCTATATGAAAACCGATTATGGCGCAAGCATAAATTTAATGGCGGGCAAAATGAATATTTATCTATTGAACGAGAAGACCGTTGAAGTAAGATATACAAGTTTAACGGAACTGTCTGCAAAACAATCATTGGTAGCCATATCAAAACCATCTTACTTGAAAAATTTTTCTATAACTGATACTAAAACTGATATTTTTATTGCAACATCGGTATTAAAAATCGGTATCAACCGAAAAACTGAAGCAATAACTTATGCTGATTTATCAGGCAATATCATTCTCGCAGAAGCGCCTGAAAATGGCAAAACGATGAACGATACGACTATTGCAGGCATTCAGACACATAGTTGTGCTACTTCCTTTTTATCGCCAAAAGATGAGGGGCTTTTTGGGCTGGGCTGTCATCCGTTAGATTCGCTTTCGATAAATTATAAGGGACGTGATCAGGATATGGCGATAAAATACCTGACCGGCGCCATCCCTGTTTTATTATCAACAAAAGGCTATGGCTTGCTTTGGGATAATTATGCCGAGTCGAAATTTCATGGTGCTGAAGCAGCCAACACAGAATTCAAATATGTAAGCGAAAGCGGGAAGATGATCGACTACTATTTTTTCTATGGGCCATCATTCGACCAAATTATTGATTCGTACAGAAAGCTTACAGGCACAGCGCCGATGTATCCCAGATGGGCTTATGGCCTTTTTCAATCGCAGGACAGATACAAAAAACAAGAAGAAGTTTTAGATGCAGCAGAAGGCTACCGAAAAAACCATATTCCGGTAGATGCTATTGTGCAGGATTGGTTTTATTGGTCCCCGTTGCCAATTGGCTCGCACGTGCTTTACCCTGCCGCTTACCCCGACCCAAAAGGGATGATTGATAAATTGCATAATGAGCATATTCACGCTATGATTTCCATTTGGCCATGTTTCGGCGATAGCAGTAAAAATTTTGATGCATTGAAAGCAGCTGGTTATTTAACAGACGTTACGTGGGACGATTTTGTAACCCATCAGCGTGATACTTATTATGATGCACATAACCCGGGAGCAAGAGAAATGTATTGGGCGCAGGCACGGGACAGCCTTATAAAAAAATATGGATGGGATGCATGGTGGGTTGACCAATGTGAGCCTGATACTGAAGACCCAAATAGCAGAAAGAAAAGCAATTTTTATACAGGCAAAGGAATTGATTATTTTAATAGTTACTCGCTTCAACATACTGCTGGCATCTATGAAAAATGGAGAAGAGATATACCTAATAAACGGATCTTCTTGTTGGCGCGGCAGGCTTTTGCAGGCCAACAACGCAATGCTGCTACTTTATGGTCATCAGATATATCATGCACGTTTCATGATTTCAAGGGCCAAGTCCCACAAGCGATCAATGCATGCGCATCCGGGCTCGCATACTGGACATCGGATATTGGCGGGTATGTTTCAAGATTAAATTCAACCGGAATACCTGATTGGGCACAGCCTTCTTATCGCGAACTTTTTATACGATGGTTCCAGTTTGGCGCATTCAGCCCCATCTTTCGTATTCACGGAAGGGGAGAACGAGCTTTGTTCTCTGGTAATTGGGATGCACAAACAAAAGCAATTTTATTAAAATTCGACAATCTGCGCTATCGCTTATTGCCATACATTTATTCTTTGGCAAGCAAAATGACAATTGATAATTATACCATCATGCGTTCCCTTGCTTTTGATTTCAGGAACGACACAGCAGTCAATAATATTCCTGATGAATATATGTTTGGCAACGCATTTTTGGTAAGCCCCGTTACTTCGCAATTATTTACCGCAGTGAACGCCGGCCAACTTAGTAAAACAAGAAATATTTATTTGCCAAAAAATACCAGTTGGTATAATTTCTGGACAGGTGAAAAATTAAAAGGAGGCCAAACTATAAATGCAGATGCAACATTAGATATAATGCCTTTATATGTGCGCCAAGGTTCCATTATTCCGATGGGAAAGTTTATGGAATATGCCACGCAGAAAGCAGAAGACACAATTGAGCTGCGTATATATTCCGGAGCCGATGGCCAATTTAATTTTTATGAAGACGCAAATGACAACTATAATTATGAACACGGAGAATTTTCAACTTTCAGTTTTCAATGGAACGACAAAATGAAAGAGCTGAGCATTTCTGCACGCAAAGGAAATTTTCCCGGAATGCTGCAACAGAGAGTTTTCAATATTGTGCTGGTAAAGCAAAACACCGCTGTTGGCGTTGATGAAGCTGCACATTTTAATAAGGTTGTGAAGTATGATGGAACTGCAATTAAATTATCGATACAATAATAAAACCAGCATTGCGAATCAAGAATATTCATTTCTCTGAAAATAGAAACAGTTGAATATTTTTAATACTTGCCACAGATCAAAGTGATATAATTTTTTTATAACCAATCGTTTTCAATACCAAAAAAATTAAGCCTGCAGCCGATAATCGCAAAACGCTTTGGTCAGCAAAATGTTTTAATCTTTTATTCTTTCAATATAATTCTTATGCGCTGCAGATCAGTTGTTTCAATAGCGCGATATAATTGTATTTTTATACCGACTGCAATAGTGTAATCATGCAAAAAGCGATAATAAGAAGGGTGAATGTGATACGTTACCTTACTCCTTTAAGAGAAGGAGGTTCTTTGCCGGCTATTGCAGAAGCTGATGATGAATTTCTTTACGCACTTAAATTCCGGGGAGCGGGGCAAGGCACAAAAGCATTGATTGCTGAATTGATTGGCGGAGAAATAGCGCGGGCAGCTGCTTTAAAAGTACCGGAAATTGTGATTGCAAACCTGGATGAAACTTTTGGCCGTACAGAACCGGATGAAGAAATACAGGATCTGTTAAAGGCGAGCACAGGATTGAACCTGGCCCTTCATTACCTTTCGGGCTCTGTTACTTTCGACCCCGCAGTAACGCACGTGAATCCTCATCTGTCTTCCAGAATTGTTTGGCTGGATGCATTGTTGATGAATGTAGACCGTACTGCACGCAATACAAATATGTTGGTTTGGCAAAAAGAATTGTGGCTGATCGATCATGGTGCTGCATTGTATTTTCATCACTCCTGGGATAATTGGCAGCAACAAGCGACCCGCCCTTTTGAATTGATAAAAGATCATGTTTTAGTATCCGGAGCGACGGAACTTGATGCAGCAGATAAATATTTCAGGTCTGTTCTTTCAAATGAACTTATCCGCAACATTGTTTCCTTGGTCCCCGAAGAATGGCTGGCCACAGGCTCGCCATTTGCAACAGTTGAAGAACATCGACAGGCATATTATACA
>CAVRBD010000014.1:0-3119 GCA_963718975.1 uncultured Bacteroidota bacterium
TATTATCACATCAGCTAATTAGCAAATTGGCTAATTCTCATATTGTTTCTTTAATTTCACACCCGTTTTATTCTTGTCAATCAATCAACAAATCAACTTATATGGCATACGATGTAGTTGTTCTCGGCAGCGGTCCCGGCGGTTACGTTGCAGCGATCCGCGCAGCTCAGTTAGGTTTTAAAACAGCTATTATTGAAAAGGAAAGCCTGGGCGGCATTTGCCTCAACTGGGGTTGTATTCCTACAAAAGCATTATTGAAAAGTGCGCAGGTTTATCAGGATATTCTGCACTCAAAAGATTTCGGCATAGAAGCAACCGGGACGCCCGATTTTCCGGCAGTGATTAAACGCAGTCGCGGAGTTGCTGATAAAATGAGCAAAGGCGTTCAATTTCTGATGCGAAAAAATAAGATTGATGTGGTGATGGGTTATGGAAAATTGAAAGCGAAGGGACAAATTGAAGTAACTGCTGCGGATGGCAAAACACAAATTGTAGAAGGAAAACATATTATTGTTGCCACCGGCGCACGCAGCAAAGAATTGCCAAACCTGAAACAAGATGGCAAAAAAGTGATCGGTTATCGCGAAGCAATGGTGCTTCCTGAAAAACCAAAAAGCATCATCGTTGTGGGCAGCGGCGCGATTGGTGTTGAGTTTGCTTATTTTTATTTCAGCATGGGCGCAAAAGTGACCATCGTTGAATTTTTGCCAAGAATTGTTCCAGTGGAAGATGAAGAAATCTCCAAAGAACTTGAAAAGAATTATAAGAAAATCGGCATCGATATTTTAACGAGCAGTGAAGTAACGAGTGTTGACACAAGTGGCGCTGGTGTGAAAGCAAAAGTGAAAACACAAACCGGCGAGATCACTCTCGAAGCTGATGTATTATTAAGCGCTGTTGGTGTTTCTGCTAATATTGAGAATATCGGTTTGGAAACACTTGGTGTGAAAACAGAAAAAGGAAAAATTGTAGTTGATAAATTTTACAACACGAATGTTCCCGGAATTTATTCCATCGGTGATTGCGCACCCGGACAAGCACTTGCTCATGTCGCATCGAAAGAAGCAATTATCTGTGTGGAAAATATTGGCTACAACGAAAAAAAATATGCTCACCAACCAGAGCCGATTGATTATAATAATGTTCCGGGTTGTACTTACTGTACGCCTGAAATTGCATCTGTCGGATTCACTGAAAAGCAAGCGCGCGACGCAGGTTACGAAGTGAAGGTCGGCAAGTTCCCATTGAGCGCTTCAGGCAAAGCTTCTGCAGCAGGACATACCGAAGGTTTCATTAAAGTGGTGTTCGATGCGAAATACGGCGAGTGGCTGGGCACGCACATGATCGGTTACAACGTCACTGAAATTATTATTGAAACTGTTGTGGGTAGAAAACTCGAAACAACTTATCACGAAGTATTGAACAGTATTCATCCTCACCCAACCATCAGCGAAAGCGTGAAAGACGCGATCGAAGTTGCGTATGGAGAAGCGATACATTTATAATCTAAACTGGGATTTATAAGATTGAAGGATTATTGGGAAACTGATAATCCTTTTTTGTTTTGAATGATTGTCCGCAAATTTTGAACTCAATACTGTTGCAATACAATCCAAAAAATCGTAAATTACATTCAAGAATTATTTATGTCGAAAGAACAGATAAAATCAGAGATTAATAAAGTACTTGAACATTTTTCTGACAATGGTTTGGAAGAAATCCTAAGCCTCTTAAAGAAACTTGATTCTCTCTCATCAGTTAAAAGCTCAGACCTGCTTCAAAGAATCCTTACAGAAGACTCCCATTTACTTGAAAGGCTTGCCAAATGATAGAAATAGAGGAAGCCTTATCAATCCATAAAATTCTTATTGACTCTTTTGGTGGCGCTGATGGAATCAGGGATAAGTCATCATTAAGTTCCGCTTTGCAAAGACCATTTCAAACTTTTGATGGCGAATTTGTCTACAAATCAATACTTGAAAAAGCTGCTGCTTTGGTTGAAAGTATTTTAATCAATCATCCCTTTGTTGATGGCAATAAAAGAACAGGGTATGTTTTGCTTCGTCGCTATTTGCTGCAAAATGAAATTGATATTATAGCCGCGGAGGAACAGAAATATAATTTTATTATATCGATAGCATCAGGGGAAATTAGTTTTGAAGAAATAGCTGCATGGCTTCAGAAAAATACAATTCAAATAAGCGCTCTTTAAATTTTTGATACTAGCATTTGTTTGCTCTTCAACATCGTTGCGTCGCAATCCTTTCATCGGTTGTGCTACTATTGAGCGGTGGGTTTCTTCGCAATTTTAATTACAAAAAATATCTCCATTCATCAGAAGCAAAGAGCTGTCAGGTTTTTAAAACCTGACAGCTCTCGCAGAACCATCCAGCTTTTCCAAAGTTTGAAACTTTGGAAAAGCTGAAATTTATTAATGGCTAACTTTAAATCATGGAAGAACAATTCAAAATAGAAATTCGAAGTAATTTTTACATGTTCTTAACCAAGTTAGATTTTTTGCATAATGTATTCAACTATGCTGAAAAATATCGTCATCAAAGATATAATGAGTTGTCTTCTCACTTATTAAAAAATGATTATAGCCAATTTGTTGAAACCCTTGGGCAAATTACTTTGAATGAATATTATAATCTTGAGTTATCATTTACATATCTACTATTGCATTCAATATTTACTTCAGCCTATTCATCTTTTGAACTTCAATTAAGAAATATTGCAGAAATGGCTGAAACAAATATTCGCACAAAAGGCATAATTGGAAGTGAACGTAATTTGATAAACAGATATAGAAGTTTTTTACACAATATCCATAAAATTCAAAGTGCAAATAATAATAGTAGTAGCTGGAAAAAGATAAAGAATTATCAAGAAATGAGAAATGCGATAATTCATAATGGGAACAGACTAAAATCAGATGCTTACAATAGACTTAAAGATTTCTTGAAGTTGTATAACATTCATGTTAATCCAAAAAATTACGAGTTCACTATTAATGATATAAATTTTCTCAAAGATTTTTTTGATTTAATTAAAGTATTCATTCATAAAATTGTAAAAGAAATTGCGCCCGCCCCTTCTCAGAATTCGCCATAACCCTC
>CAVRBD010000015.1:0-234916 GCA_963718975.1 uncultured Bacteroidota bacterium
AATCGAGACCGCGCAGCAGCGCGCCGCCGCCCGTCAGGATACCGCCGCGGTCGATGATGTCGGCCGCGAGTTCTGGCGGCGTTTTTTCCAGCACGGCCTTGACCGCTTCAACGATCGCCGCACCGGCTCGGAAAGCGCTTCGCGCACTTCTTCGCTCGTGATCTTCACGGTCTTGGGCAGGCCGTTGATCAAGATCGCGTCCGCGAATTTCCATCACGAGTTCCTGCTCCGAGCCGATACGCGGAGCCGATTTTGATCTTGATCTCTTCGGCGGTGCGTTCGCCGATCATCAGGTTGTAGACGCGGCGGATGTGGCGGATGATCGCCTCGTCGAGTTTGTTGCCGGCGACGCGCAGCGACTGCGAAACGACGATGCCGCCGAGCGAAATCACGGCGACGTCGGTCGTACCGCCGCCGATATCGACGACCATGTTGCCGGGAGGGGCCTTGTTTATTTGATGGCGGTTTCAGTTCCCAACAAAAATTTACCGCTTTGCGCTCGTCGAAGAATCAGAAAACCAATCATGCTGTCTTGCTCGTAAAAAGAATTGCAAATGTCAATTCAGCGGCTATAACAATGCATATCCACAACGGTTTCAATTTCAAAAAAACAGAAGGTACAAACATAGGTTTAGGCTAAAAAACAAACTCAGTAGCAATATTTTTTCTGCTTGTATAAAATTCAAAATTTTTACCCCCCACTCGCCGCAGTTTACCTTCAAATTTAATAATCAAAGCTTATTCGGCGTATGGCTTTATCTATTATTAGTTACAGCAAACTACGCCGAGTTGCGGGTAATTTTACAATTCGTAAATTATGCCGCTACTGTTCCACATCCGCTTTAGCTTTCTTTGCCGCACAAATTTATATCCGGTCCCACTGAAGGATAAGAAAAGCTGTAACACAAAAAACCCTCGCACAAAAAATACAGGTGGCTGTCCTAGCTACTATACATACTCTATTGATTTAGCCACCATCTTTCACTTATTAAGCTTTAATCAGGCAATATTTTAAGTTAAACTTTTTCATTAGAATGAAAACCTGTAGTGTTTGATATATCGACTCGCGAAATAATTCTGAATATTATGTTAATATTAGACAAAAATTATTTTTTTAACATTCTTTTTAGGTATTAAAAATTCCTATATTTACTACTTCTAAACCAAACTAACACTCACATGAGAAAATTTCTAACACTCTTTGCAGTGCTTGTATTGTGTTCTTTACTGGCATTAGCACAAAAAAAAGAAGTAACTGGCAAAGTTACCGATGTAACCGGAAGTCCCATTCCGGGAGCCAGCGTGAAAATCAAAGGCAATAATAAAGGTGGCGCAAGTGCAGATGCGAACGGAATTTTTAGAATTACCGTCCCGTCTAATGCAACTTTGTTGATCACCGGGGTGGGGTTTGCGCCACAAGAAATTGTCGTTGGTGACCGTACTGCGGTTTCTGTTTCATTAAAATCGTTGAATACAGCACTAACAGAAGTAGTAGTTACTGCACAAGGAATCACGCGTCAAAAAAAAGCCTTAGGATATGCAGTAACAACTGTAGATAAAAAAGATTTGGAATTAAGGTCAGAGGGGGATATTGGGCGTGTTTTAAATGGTAAGGTTGCAGGCCTTGATGTATTGAACACGAGCGGTATTTCCGGCAGCGGCACCAATATCACAATAAGGGGTGTCAGTACAATCAATGGAGGCGGTGTCACCCCGCTTTTTATTGTTGATGGGGTTCCATTCGATGCAAGCAACAATGCAAATCAAAATTTTCAATATGGTGGAGGCACCGCTACATCCAGCCGTTTTCTAGACCTTGACCCGAATAATATTGAAAGCGTGAGTGTTCTGAAAGGACTTGCCGCGGCCACGCTATACGGGGAGCAGGGGCGCAATGGCGTAATAGTAGTTACTACAAAAAATGGCTCTGCCCGTAGAACACAAAAAAAACTTGAGATCACTGCTTCTCAATCATTCTTTGCAAACAATGTAGCTAATTTGCCAGATTATCAGAAAACGTATGGTGGTGGTTTTGATCTGGCGCCGTCGGCGGCGTACAGCACTTGGGGCGCTAAATTTACCACCCCCCCTTTGCAGGTGGCATATAGCCCATCTTACCAAGCGGCTGACCCTACCCTTTACGGATCAGGGAAAACACAGGACTACAAATATTACAACAGTGTCCCTGATTTTTTCCGGACTGGTTTAGTTAGCACGACTTCAATAAGTGTTGCATCCTCTGGCGAAAATACCACGTTTAACGCAAGTTACTCGTATACTGCTGATCAGGGGTTCACGCCCAACAACAGAGTGTATAAGAATAATTTTGGGATAGGTGGTTCGGCAAAACTGGCGAATAATTTTACGATGAACGCCGTTTTGAATTTTGCGATCACAGATTTTCAGACTCCTGTTGTGGGCGCCAATTCCGGCGGGGGCGGGCCTGACGTAAGTTCAGTTTTTGGATTTTTGCTCTTTACCCCATCAAGTGTTAACTTAGACGGCCTCCCTTATGAAAACCCAGTTACTCATGGAAGCATTTATTACCGTGGCGGTAATGATATTGAAAACCCGAGGTGGACGGCCAATAACGCTCTAAGCTCTGATGTCACTTACAGGTCATATGGTACTTTTGGGCTTAAATATGATATATTACGGAACCTGGCCATCAATTATCGTTTTGGACTTGATTTGTACACGGAGAATCAAACTCTAACTGTAAATAAAGGAGGAATTTCAGGTGGCCCGGGTTACGTAAATGGGCTGTATCGTACAATGACTGATGATAATTCTATCCTGAACCATAAATTATTTGCTACTTACAATACCACTTTTGCAAATGATTTCACCCTTAATGTAAATGTAGGGGGTGAAGTAAGGCATGACAATTACAACCAATTTGGTTTGAAAAGCACTTATCAGATAGTATATGGGCTCTTTGACCATAGCAACTTCCAGACACATGATATTTTAGACGAAGGAGGGAATGACCTTGATTATAAAACACAAGAAATCAGAGCGGGAGTGTATGGTTCTGCAGATTTGGGGTATAAGGACTTTCTTTATCTGAACCTTAGCGGCCGAAATGACTGGGTATCAACGCTCGAGCCCGCTAATCGCAAGATATTTTACCCCGGGGTCAGCGCTTCGTTTGTACCAACTTCGCTCATCGATGGATTGAAAAATAGCAAAGCTGTCAATTATTTGAAATTGCGTTTAGGGTATTCAACCAGTGCCCATTTCCCTACTCCCTATCAAACCAGGGCTTCACTTAATCTAACTACCAATCAATTTATTGATAATGGCGGGAACGCTGTAAACACAGCATCCGTGCCTAACCTTGTGCCAAATCCAAATCTTAAACCCGAATTGCTTCGAGAAACAGAAGCTGGTATTGAAGGCAAGTTTTTCGATAGCAGGATCAGCCTCGATTTGACAGGCTATTTTCGTACCGCTACTAACCAGATATTGAACAGGCAGCTTGATGCTTCTACTGGATACACCGCAACTACAATCAATGCGGGTGCTGTAGATAACAAGGGTATTGAAATGTCTTTGACTTACACCGTTGTCAGGAGCAAGAACTGGAGATGGGACTTAAACGGTATCCTGACTGTGAACAGAAGTAAAGTGCACAGCATGCCTGCTGATATAAAGGAGATAGAAATTGGCGGATACACGGGCGGCCCAGGTTCATATGCCATTAACGGAAAGCCGCTAGGCATCTTAGAAGGCGGCTATGTTCTTTTAGATACCGGCACTACTGCGGTCAGCACTAAACCAACAGGCAAAAGGATAGTGGATGACAATGGGTATTATGTGGGTTCGTCGGGCATTGCCCAGATGGGGGATCCAAATCCTAAATATAAACTTACAGGGGTCAGCACTTTATCTTATAAAGCGTTCTCCCTGAGAATGCAGTGGGATTATACGCACGGGGGGGATATGTGGTCTAATACAGTACGTACAATGTTTGCCAGAGGCCTGACAAAAGACACAGATTTTGACAGGACTTTGCCATACACCCTACCGAATACCGTTCAAGAGGATGGCACTCCAAACACAATTCAGAACAGTGTTGATAATATATATTTTAATTCAGTTGGTTTTGGGCCTGCCAACGTCACTGTTTGGGATGCAACCGTAATCAGGCTGAGAGAATTGTCGCTATCCTATAGTTTCCCGGCCAGGTTGTTAAAGAAAACTCCATTTGGTGCTGCGTCTCTATCTTTTACGGGTAATAACGTGTGGTACCTTGCTCCTAATTTCCCTAAATATTCAAGATTTGACCCGGAAAGCAATAGTTTGGGCATTGGCGGAGCAGCAAGGGGAATAGACCTTTTTGCTGGTTACATCCTCACGTCGTTTAGGTGCAAGTTTAAGAATATCGTTTTAATCAAAAAATTATGACAATGAAAATTAAAATAGCTATAATATTCTTTGCAGGGCTTACATTTACCTGGAGTTGCAGCAAAGTTAACAATCAATTGGACAGTCTTTTGACCAACCCCAGCCAGCCCAGTCCTTCAGCTGCGAGCGTTGATCTTTACCTTAATAATCTTCAATTGAGTTTCCAAAGTTTTTATCAGCAGGCTTCTGACCTCTCTGATGTATTGGTTAGGCAGGAAACCATGTTTGGGAGTACCTATTATAACCAATATGGGCCGTCAAGTTTTGATAACATATGGACCACGGCATATACATCTGTTTTTAAAACTGCAAATACAATGATTCCACTCGCTGAGACAAGTCAGGAATACACACACGCAGGTATAGCCAAAGTCCTTAAAGCATATACCATGATAACAATGGTAGACTTATTTGGCGATATTCCTTATTCTCAAGCCAATTTAGGTGATGCAAATGTTAATCCCCAAGTCGATCCTGGGGCATCTGTCTATGATTCTGCAATCGTATTGTTGGATAGTGCTATTAGCGATCTCTCTAAAACGGCTTTGACTTCACCAACAAATGATTTGTTTTATGGTGGAAATGCTGCGAATTGGGCGACATTGGCAAAAACGATGCAACTAAAAGCGTACGTACAGACCAGGCTTGTCGATAATACAGTTGCAGCAAAAATTTCAAGTTTACTGTCTGCTGGAGATTTGATTACATCTGCCTCACAGGATTTTGTTTTCCAATTTTCTACCCATAACGCATCACCCGACAGTAGAGCTTCTCACTATGCATCTAACTATGGGACTAATACAGGCACAAGCGATTATTTGGGCAATTATTTTATGTGGTGTTTAGATGCTGAAAAAGGGATAGTTGACCCTCGCATCAGATATTATATATACAGGCAGATAGATGATATTTTTGGGCCACCAGCCGGAAACTATGATTATAATTATACTGATCCGCGCTTGCCCGATCAAACTACTACTCAGTTTGCTTTAGCATGCTATTACCGCAGCATCCCAACGCAGTACCCGCCGGGCACACCCTATTGCATTGTTGGGGAAGGTTATTGGGGACGGGATCATGGAAATGGTGAAGGAACAGGGCCAGACGGATTATTAAAATCAACCTGGGGCGTATACCCTGTCGGTGGGGCATTTGATGCAAACCAAAATGATCAGGTTGGGCCTTCATTCGAAGTTGGTGCCAAAGGCAATGGTATTAACCCCATATGGCTATCATCTTATACCTATTTTCTTGAAGCTGAGGCTGCTTTAATGCTTGGCACAGCCGGAGACCCACAGACCCTTCTGGATAATGGCGTGAATGCTTCTTTCAATAAAGTTGCAGCATTCCCGGCTAGCATAGGCTATAGTTTACCTGCAACTGCAGATACGACGATGATTATTACGCCCACCAACCAGCAGAATTATGTTAACACAGTAAATACACTTTATCAAAATGCTGCAGCAACCAACGACAAGTTGAATGTTATTATGAAGGAATACTATCTTGCTGCATGGGGCAATGGCCTCGAACCTTACATTAATTATCGCAGAACAAGTTGCCCAAATAACTTTCAGCCATCTGTTAATCCTGATCCGGGAAACTTTATTCAATCTTTTTTCTATGCAGCTGCATATGCAGATTATAATAAGAATGCGGTTCAAAAAACGACAGTGGGTGTAAAAGTGTTTTGGGACACCAATCCAGATAATTTAAAATAAAAAAACTACTATAATGAAAAAAGTCACAGTACTATTAACATGTATCGCTGCTGTTTTTTTTGTGATGAATTCATGCAAAAAAAGTAATATCAATGGGTTTCCCAGTGGAGATGGGCTCGTTCTTGGTTCGTATATACAATTGGACTCCGTGATTAACGCCAGCTTGGACTTTAGCAATCCAGCAGCTACAGTCTCCATCAAAGTTGGTGGCTATAAAGGCCAACCGGTATCAAGCATAAATATTTATGTTGCAACCGGCTAAACTCTGCAGATACAACTACTTGGGTGCTCATAAAAAATGTAGCATATACAAATGGCATTGTTTTAACCGTTTCAACTGCTGAGTTGTCTGCCGCTTTGGCCAAAGCATCACCTGCTCAGGTAATAAACCCGGGAACTCAATACTCATTGGAAAATGAAGTTGTAACTACCAATGGCGAAGTTTATTCAGTCGGCAATACACCGAGTGTTTATAACTCTTTTGCCGCGTATAATATGGCTTTTACTTGGAAGGCAACTGCTGTTTGTGCTTTTAATTCATCAGATGCTGCAGGAACTTATTCTGTGGTAAGAGATGATTGGGCAGATTATAAACTTGGGACGCTTGCTCAGGTCACAGCAGGCCCTGGCGCAAATGAAGTAAGCGTGCCAATTTACCCTGGGCCTCTGTCCAGGTGTCAATTTAGTTCCAGCGGTGGTTGATGTTGACCCGGTAACCGATATAGCAACGATTAATCCTCAGCCCACAGGTTATTATGGGTCGGTGGATCCAGGGAATCTGGCTACCATTAGTGGATCTGGTTTTGTATTTTCCTGTACAGGCTATATGACCTTTGTCATGAATATAAATGTTCCTGCCTTCGGGGGGCTTTATTCAGGATATACATTTACAATACAAAAACAATAAACAAATGTTATACTAAAACTGCGAACGCGGGCAGAAGATTTTTCTGGCTGCGTTCGCATAAAAAAGCATGGCATTAAATTTAGAATTAATTACTCTTCATGCATCATGATATCGTCTAGGAATCTGTATTTTATTGAATGTTGTTTTAAGTGTCTTGAAGGATTTAATTTTGTGGCTCCCGGATAAAATAAATTTTTTATGACGATGCCACTAATTTGCACATACAAGACTCTTACAGCTAGAGTTTTCTCATGTAAAGCGGGTGTTTTCCAATACCTGCTTTTTTTATTAGAAAACTTGAGGCTGGGTAACTAAGCCGAGTCCCGGTTCAATCCATTTTACATTAGAACCTCTCTCATGCTTTCTTTGCTACAGGTGCGCCACAAGTGCGTTGCTCAGCGCACCTGTAGCGCACCTGAACCGGACAGATAGGGAATGAAATATGGTTTTGCTGTGAAGGAGGAAAATCGGAAGCTTTATTTTCTGAAAAATCCCCCCACTCGCCGCAGTTTACCTTCAAATTTAATAATCAAACTTACTGGGCGTATGGCTTTCTTTATTATTTGTTGTAGCAATCTACTCCGAGTGCGGGGTTTCCCTGTGGTCTTCCAGTGTCCATCGAGTGTATTTGTTGTTGTCGGCTTGTGGTTGACCACAACATGACCACAAGAAAACCACAAGAACTCCCTACTACTGGCGTTGGCTTGGCGCTAGGCCAAGCCGTGTTATGTTGTTTCAAAAGAATGAAAATAATTTTCAGGATAATTTACTGCAACTAAAAAAAGCCCGTGGCCAGGCACAGAAAAATCTGCTTTGGATGACTCTTTATTTTGAATGATTTTTTCAAACTCATCAACAGTTTGTTTATTTCTTCCTGCATGCAGCATTGTTCCAACCAATCCTCTTACCATTCCTCTCAAAAAACGATTGGCCTGCACATAATAAACGAGACAATCATTTTCTATTTTCCATTCGCTCTTAATAATTGAGCATTCAAAAGTTTTTACCTGCGTTCTTCGTTTTGAAAAAGTAGTGAAGTCTGTGTATTTGAAAATTGCCCGGGCTGCTTGTTGCAATTTTTCCATGTCAAGCGCATAAGGATAATAATAGGCCCTGTCTTGCAAAAAAGGGCTTTTCTTTCTATAAATAAAATATTTGTATTCGCGGCTGGTCGCGTCAAACCTGCAATGGGCATCGCTTTTAACGGCATGGAAATTTTTCACCACAATATCGGCCGGCAAAATGGAATTGATATGATATAATGAATCCGGATTAATTTCTCCATCAAAATCGAAATGAAAAAAATTTTGCAGCGCATGCACAGCTGTGTCGGTTCTTGAAGAACAAGTCATTTCAAATGGTGAACGAAAAAAAATGGCGAATGCTTTTTCAACTTCCGACTGAATGGAATTGGCGTTGTCCTGTTTTTGAAAACCGCTATAATTATTGCCTCTGTAAGAAACTTCGAGAAAATATCTTGGCATGGTGGAGCAGTTGGCAGTCGGCAGTTGGCAGTTCAGCATTTAGAGTTGGCAGTATTTAACGCTGAACTGCAAACTAAAAACCAGCAACTGAAAACCGGAAACTGAATTATCTAATCATTGCTTTGAACCTGTTAACAAAATACGGGTCCGATAACAAGCTTTCTAACTGAATAAAATTTCCGAGGTCTGAAACATGCAAATAAGTCGCATCAAAAAGTTTGTATTTGCCCTCATCGCTTTTAAATACTTCGCTCAATGCTTTCACTTGCTTCACGGAAAAACATTTCAGTTTGAAAATATTTCTTGCTGTGGCTATTCTGTCATCATCATTATCCATTGCCAGCAATTGTACACGCAGCTTATCAATGTCATTATCAGTTGCAAAATCCTTGCAATCTTTGTTCATGGCCACAACCGGAGCTTTGTTTTCAATTGCGCGAGCCGTATCTTTTCCTATGCTGTCAGTCACTTTTTTTGTTGTTGCCATACTTGAATCTATCACTGCTTTCATTGTATCTTTTGCTTTTTGCATATTCATTTCTTTGTTAGAAATTTCCTGCTGCAGCTTTTGAACAGTATCTTTTTTTGGAACAGCAACAACATGTTCCTCACTAAATGGAATTATTACTTCCACTGTATCAATCGGGCCTTTGTTGGGAATATCAACATACCTGATCTGGTATGCAGTGTCTGTTTTTTGTTCGCTTACCATTTTTATAAAAGATAAAGTTTTGTGAACGGCGAGGGTGTCTTTTGGTCTGTAAAGTGGCGTTTTTGTTTTTGCGATTGATTTATTCAGCGTATCGGTTTTAGCAATGCCATTTTCTTTTTTTACAATCTGTGTTGTTGCAGGCTTCGTTTCTTTCTTAATGGTTTTGCCCGCGTTTGTTTTTGTTTTTGCGATTGATGTGCTGTCTGGTTTCGCCTCTGATTTCTTTTCCGTTTTAACAGCTTCCATTTCTTTCTTAGGTTCGTCCTCAATTATAGTATGATGTATCACAGCGGTATCATTCACCACTCCGGCCATCAGCCTCGCAAAAGCATCTTCTTTTTTTACAGGTTCAACATTTACAGTAACGGACTTGGGAATTGCGGTGTCCATCTTTGATGGTGATTGAAGTTCCATAGTTAATGTATTGAACAGCGCCCATCCTTTTTCACCCAGGTTTTTTAGCTGAAAACTTTCGTCTTTCTTATTAATAGCCACTTTAAAACTTTGTTGCGGGAATATATTTTTGGGAAAACTTACCAGCAGACTATAAATACTATCTCTCAATTGAGGAATAATAAGATGGCCAATATCAGAAGAATTATAGGCTTTCCCATTCAGTTGAACATAAAATGGCTGGTTATTATCAGCCTGAATCAGGATAAAATACTCCTGCTGGCCGAAACAAATGGTTGAAAATAAAAATAATATCGCTGTCAGTGCGTTTTTGAGCATGGGTTAATATTCTATCAACAAATCTAATTAATTGTGCTTTGCATTTCTCCTTTTATATAAATTTTAAGCATATGGCAGCAGCAGGCTGTTATCTTTGCAACCCATAAGAATCAGACATGAAAAAAATACAGTTGCTTTTGGTGGTGATGAGCTATTTTATATCCGTGCTTGCTCAACCTGTACAGGAATCTAAAGATGATTCATGGAAGAAAATTTACAGGGCTTCTGCTACAAAAATCAACGACCTCGTGCACACGAAACTGAATGTGAAGTTTGATTTCGAAAAAAGCTATTTATATGGAAAGGCCTGGATCACTTTAAAACCGCATTTTTATCCCACCGATTCTTTATCGCTTGATGCAAAAGGAATGGACATTAATAAAGTTGAATTGATGAAAGGCGAAAAATCAACGCCGCTTAAATTCGACTACGATGGGATGATATTAAATATTCATCTCGACAAAATTTATAAAGACAATGAAAGCTATATTATTTTCATAGACTACACTTCGAAACCAAATGAATTAAAAGTAAAAGGCAGCGCTGCCATTACTGATGCAAAAGGCTTGTATTTTATCAACCCAACAGGCGAAGAAAAAGATAAGCCAACAGAAATCTGGACGCAAGGCGAAACTGAATCAAATTCAGTTTGGTTCCCCACCATCGACAAACCGAATCAAAAATCGACCGAAGAAATTTATATGACGGTGCCGCAAAAATTTGTAACGCTGTCAAATGGCGCACTCATCAGCCAAAAGAAAAATGCTGATGGCACACGCACCGATTATTGGAAAATGGATTTGCCTCATGCTCCTTATTTATTTTTTATGGGCGCAGGCGAATATTCCATCATCAAAGATTCATACAAAGGAAAAGAAGTGAGCTATTATGTAGAAAAAGAATATGCGCCCGTTGCCCGCAGAATTTTCGGGCACACGCCTGAAATGATCGCATTTTATTCGCGCATTACAGGTATTGATTTTCCCTGGAACAAGTATGCGCAGATTGTTGGGAGGGATTATGTGAGCGGCGCTATGGAAAATACCACATCAACGCTGCACCAGGAAAGTGCGCAGCAAGATGCCCGCGAACTTGCCGATGGCAATGAATGGGAAGATGTGATTGCACATGAATTGTTTCATCAATGGTTTGGAGATTTGGTGACTACAGAAAGCTGGAGCAACATAACGCTCAATGAATCTTTTGCCGATTACAGCGAATCTTTATGGAATGAATATAAATATGGAAAAGATGCAGGTGATGCAGTAAACTTTGAAGGCACTCATGTTTATTTAGCGGATACTCTGAATAAGTCAAAAGATCTGGTGCGTTTTTATTATGCGGATAAAGAAGATGTGTTTGATGGCGTTAGCTATTCAAAAGGCGGTAGAATTTTAAACATGCTCCGCAATTATGTTGGCGACAGTGCTTTTTTCAAATCGCTTAATTTGTATTTAACTACGAATAAATTTAAATCTGCAGAAGCGCACAATCTTCGTTTGGCATTTGAAGAAGTGACAGGCCAGGATTTGAACTGGTTCTGGAACCAATGGTATTATGGAAGCGGCAACCCAAGGCTGCTGATCAATTATATATATGATGACAGCGCGAAAAATGTGAAAGTGGTTGTTCAGCAAACACAGGAAAGCGATAAGATTTTCAAGCTGCCGATTGCCATTGATGTTTACACTGATAGCAGCAAAGAGCGGCATAAGGTTTGGCTGGAAAACAAATCTGACACTTTCACTTTTGCATATAATGAAATTCCAAAATTGATTAATGTTGATGGCGACAAAGCGATCCTGTGCGAGAAAAAGGACAACAAAACGCTTGATAATTTTATTTACCAATACAATTATGCCGGTTTGTTTTCTGACAGGCGCGAAGCGATTGCATACTGCGCAACCAAACAAGATAATCCAAAAGCAATCTTTCTTTTAAAAAGAGCTTTGCTTGATCGTTTTGATAAACTAAGAATTTATGCGCTCGAGCGCCTGAACTTAAAAAGAGATACCATCAGAGCTGAATTTGAGCCGATGATTTCAAACATGGCTTCATCGGAGCCAAAGCGCTTGTTCGCGCAAAAGCCATTGAGATTTTGGGCAAGTTTGAAAACCCCGAATACAAGAAATTATTCATGCAGGCATTGAATGATTCATCTTATACAGTTGCCGGCAATGCACTTAATGCATTAATGAAAATTGATACCGCGGCCGGTATTGAAGCTGCAAAAAGAATGGTGAAGATGCCATCAAAAGGAAAATTAAGTGAAGCCATTACTACCGTTTTATTAATGTCTGGCGATGCAAACAATTTTGATGCGGTAGCTGAAGGCTTCGACAGAATGCCGGTTACTGAAGAAAAATTAGGCTTTCTTGAATCGTTTGCCGATCTGGTAACAAAAATGCAGAACACAGACAAATTAAAAAAAGGCATTGATGCCATTGTGAAGCTGCGGGAAGCAATCCCGAAATCTTCGAGGAATGATACCGATCCTTTTATCAATAATTATATACTGAAACAAATTGCTGATAAAAAAGATTATGACGGTTTGAAAGAACAGGCAGATTATATCAGAGCGAAACTTCCCGCACAGAAATAAAGCCACCACTGAAATTTTACTGTTGATAATAAAAGAATCAACAATTCGTCAATGTTTTTTAAAGAAGAAAAATTTAATGGCAATTATAATCAATGCCATTAAAAACATGAAGATGGAAATGCGGTTGATTCCATGCATATAACTTATCCACCTTGTGTGTGGCGCATTCGGGTCTCTTTTCTTGATGTAGAGATATTCTGCTATTTGCCTCAGGACTCCCATTTCTAATGATTGAATTCTTTTTTCAAATTTAATATCTTTATAACAGCAGTAGCCATGAATTGTTTTAGTGCCAATATTAATTAATAGAAATTAAAAACAACTATATGAAAAGTTTTTTTGACCCCGGTGCAGCCGAAGAGATCAATAACAGAATTGAAAACCTGAAAGCCACTTCGCAGCGCGTATGGGGAAAAATGGAGGTGGCGCAAATGCTTGCCCATTGCAGCGCTTCTTTGGAAGTAGCGACCGGGAAAAAGAACCTGCCAAGGCTTTTTATAGGGCGCATCTTAGGCCCGTTTGTCAAATCATCTTACCTGGGAGAAAAACCTATGGGGAAAAACAGCCCGACTGATAAATCTTTTATCATAAATGACCCCCGTGAATTTGATACTGAAAAATTAAAGCTGAAAAAATTGGTCGCAGAATTTGCAAATGGCGGCGAAGCAAAATGTACAAGACATCCACATTCATTTTTTGGAAAGCTAACGCCCGCAGAATGGGGGAAAGCAATGTATAAACATATGAACCATCACCTCGTGCAGTTTGGCGTTTAAAAGATTTTCAAATTCTCTTCTAAAGATTTCCTTTATCCTTCTGTAAAAACTTCGGAAGCACAAATCTTCTATATTTGCACTCCTTTGGTTGTAACTTATTGGGGGATTAGCTCAGCTGGCTAGAGCGCTTGCATGGCATGCAAGAGGTCGTCGGTTCGACTCCGATATCCTCCACAAACATTTATCATTTCGAATTTTTTTTATCAGTTTGAGATTTGACTGATGAAGATTTTATCCTTCCTGCATCTTTCAGCGCACTGTTAAGCATGTATTCAATCTGCCCGTTTACAAGAAATAAATTTTTGATTTGCAAAATGATTTTTGATAACCGCTTTTCTTTTAAAATGAATCACTGACAATTAATATAAAAGCAACTGGTTATTATTAGATGTTGCATGATGATTGTAGAGTAATAACTACAAAAAGATGTTTAAGGAATTACATTTAAAATGTGAAGGATACTATGTTTTACGATGTGCGCTTACAGTTTCTTTGTATCAGAAATTACGGCAGATACCTACACCGTGCTCTTTGAAAACTAAAATCCTATATCCAAAAATCGGTCTTGTTACCTTTTGAAAAACCTAAACCGTTACCGTGAAAAAAAACAGGGGGCGCAGCATGCGGCTATTATAGAACTGAAGCCGGAAAATGAGTGAAGTCAAACCGTTCCAAATTCATTTACCCCTAATCCAGTACCTTATTGTTGCGCCTTCCCTAATTTTATTATCTCCGGGTTCATTTTAATTTTCTGCATAAAATTTAATTGCCACCTGTTTGCAACAGTATTTTTTTAATCAATACAATTTGCCCCAAATGATAATGAATATGCTCAATCACTCCGCAAATATTTCTGCAGTAATTGCCATATTTATTTTCTGAGAAATCTTCCAAAAGTTTAGCTTCCGGCAATTGCTCAATAAGGCTGGCAAAATTTTCGGCATCAGCCCAAACTTGTTCCAATAATTTATTCCAGTCCCCGCCTGACAAAATTGGAGAATAATCAAAACTATATTTGTCACTTGCGCTGAGTGGCTCACCTTGCAACACTTTTGAGACTGCAATTACATAGTAGTTCATATGGTATACAATGTCTGCAATGGTATTAAAAGAATACACTTTTGTTGTAGCCTGCTGCCAGTTTACATTCCCCAAAATTTCTTTCAGGTTTACAGAAGCCCAATTGCCACCAAAATAAACGTCTCTTAATTGCTTTGCTATTTGTTCTGTCAATTTCATATTTATGAACTCTTTATTATTGGCCGAACCGAATTGTGCCAATTAATTTTTGTTGAGCTTTTAAAATCATCAATAATAATTTTCTTCTTTAAATATTTTTTAAAGAAGAAATTTCCACAGAAACATCATTCAACAAAATGCCAGCACACACCGGCAATATCAAGTATGTTGACTTCTTTCCCGTATGGTTGCTGAGTCGGCTTCCCGATTCTGATACCAAATTTTTCTGAAAGTTTTTTTTCAGTTACATCCTGCCAAAACTCCGATACATCTTTTACTCTGACGCTTAGCATAAAATTTTCAGCAAATTCTTTGTTGTCGAATTTCTGTAAAATGAATTTACATCCGTCTTTATCGAAACCTACATAATCTCCTGCATCCCATTTTATTTCAAACCCCAGTTCCCGGAACAACTGTTTTGATTTATCAAAATCAGTACCAGATGGAACAAAAGGTTCAAGCGATAAGAAAGTCATAATAAAATTATTTAGTGAATTTTGAAAATGATATAGCACATTCAATACATCAACAATAATGCATCATTAAAGATATTAAAATTCGTTAAGGCTTGGCGAAGTGCGGGTCATAGCATTCCGTCTGCTTGGCTTACCTCTGTTGATTTTTTGTTTACAGTCCAAGTAACGATTAATCGCTCAATAGAATCACGTCCGCCGGAACCGCTGCTGGCACAAAGAACCAAATGTTGAAGAACGTTGTTCGTCCGCCCGCATTTTGCGAAGCCTTATGTTAGCGGTAGGCGGTATATGTCAGGAGATTTCATTTACTTTTTGTAAGTTGCCTTCTTTTATCTTGCCTTTTGCTTTTTCAACAAGTACCTGCAAGGTCTCTCTACGGTTATTGATTGCCAATAGCAGGAAAATTTTTAGTTCAATACGGTCAAGATTTTGCTGATAGCGCAGATTTTTGTCAATAGTAACGAAAAAGTCAAAGCCGTTAAAACAATAAGTCCTAAAAGCTCACCATTCTTTTTTCCCAGCCAGCCCATATCTCGAACAGTTTTCACATCATAATCGGGTCCAAAGTCTGCCTTAAGCTGTTTGAGTAAGTTTTCATCAAGCAAAATTTTCATGAAGCATCTTTTCGGTCGTCAATGATTTTTTTGCCATTTCCAATACTTGAATAGCACCTTCTTTTGAAACGGTGGGATAGTCATCAAGAAATTCATTAAGGTCATCACCGCCTTCCATATAGTCAAAAAGAGTCTGAATTGGAACTCGTGTTCCGGTAAACACTGGCGTTCCGCCCATTGTTTCGGGGTCAATATTGATAGCTCCGTATTTCATAGTCTAATATGTTTGTTTGCTCACCAAGTTACGAAACATAAAACGTTTCTTGAAATTGAAGTCTCCGAAGCAGCTTACCGCTAACATTACTCATTAACGACGAAGAGAGAACAATGGCTGCAAAAAAATTATGCGGTCTTGCTGTAATTTAAAACTGCCCAGGCATTCAGCACAAGGCCAATCAATGCCATGGCGATGAGATGCCCGGTGATGTCGCTGAAGCCGCTGCCTTTTAATACCACTGTGCGCATGATCTTGATGAAATGGCTGGGCGGAAATGTTTGCACAATTGTTTGTGCCCACGCAGGCATGCTATCCACTGAACTGAACACGCCGCTCATCATATTGAAAATATTAATGAAGAAAAACGAGAGCGACATGGCTTGCTGCTGCGTTGCAGAATAGGTTGAGATGAGCAGCCCAAGACCGAGCATCGCGAACAAATAAATGATGAGCGAAGCGTATAGCACAAAAAGGTTTCCGACGGGAATGATATGATAAAAAACGCGCCCGATTACTAACCCGAGTGTGAAGATGATGATGCCAAGTACTAAAAACGGAACGAGCTTGCCAATGATGAAAATATGTTTTTTGATCGGCGTTACATTGATCTGCTCGATGGTCCCGTTTTCTTTTTCCTGCACAATGTTGAATGCAGATTGCATAGCAGACAATGCAGTGACAAGCGTCACCAAAATCGCAGGCACCATGTATAAATTGTAATTCAAAAAAGGGTTGTACCAATTGGAAGAAGCTATTGAAATCTGTGGTGCGTCGACAGTTGCGTTGTGCGTCCACTCCACGCGTATATCATCATCAAAATCTCGTACGATGCTCGAAAGATAACTGCCGCCGAGATTTGCTTTTGTACCTTCAATCGCATTAATGGCAACAAACATTTTTTCTGAATTTTCACGCACCAAGTTTTTTTCGAAGTTGACAGGGATCTGCAATGCAAGGTCAGCCTTGTCCTGCTCAACCATTTTCAGCGCTTCTTTATATGAAGAAACATAACCGGTGAGCTTGAAATTTCCTCCGGCTGTAATTTTATTAATTAATTTTTGAGAGAAAGTAGAATGGTCATTATCAACCACAACAATCGAAACATTTTTCACGGAGAAATCTGCAGCGAGCGGCATTAATATCAATTGTATCGCCGGCGCAATGATGAGAATGCCAAGCAGCGATTTCCTGCGCAACAGTTGCCTGAATTCCTTTTCCAGCAAAAAATATAATGTTCTCATTGCAACCTTATTTTAAATCTTCGCAGGCTCACTGCAAATAAAAAGATACACATGGCCGTTAGAATGAGCGTTTCTTTCCACACGGCTGAAAAGCCAAGGCCTTTCAACATCACGCGTTTCACAATAATAAAATACCAGCGCGATGGGACAAGGTTTGCCAATACCTGCATCGCGATGGGCATGTTTTCAATCGGGAATAAAAATCCGGTGAGCAGCATTGTTGGCAACATCATTCCCATCAACGAAGCTGTCATGGCAGACTGTTGCGTTTGCGCGTTGATGGATAATAATAAGCCGATTGACAGGGATGTGAGAATAAAAAGCATGCTGCAAAATGTGAGCAGCACAACGCTTCCTTTCACCTGCAGATCCAAAAAAACAGAACTGAGAATGAGAATAATAAAAAGGTTCACCACAGAAATAATCAGGTTCGGTGCCAGCTTCGCGATGATGATATAAATGGTTTTGAATGGCGAGACTAACAAAATTTCCATGGTGCCCAATTCTTTTTCCTTCACAATGGCAACGGATGTCATCATCGTGCAAACAAGCATTAATACCAATGCCATTACGCCCGGAACAAAATTCGGAGCACCACGCAACTCAGGATTATAAAGCATTTGTACTTCGGGCACAATTTGCAGCGGTTGTGCATTCCCGTTATTCAATTCAGCATTGTAATCATTGATGATACTCGTGACATAATTCGTGACTGTCGTTGCAAGGTTTGGATCGGATGCATCAGCAATCACTTGTATGGTTGCTTTATTCGTGTGCTGCAGATCGTCTGCAAAATGCTCCGGAAAAATCACAGCCATTTTTATATCGCCTTTTTTAAACGCAGCCTGCAACTGATCTGCACTTTGCAAGCTTTTCCGGATATTAAAATATTTGCTCGCGCCAATCTTGGCAATAATTTGTTGGGTCACCGCATCTTTGGAATAATCTGCTACTACAATTTTACTATCCTTCACTTCATTGCTCAGCGCAAAACCGAACAACACAATCTGCGCAATGGGCAAACCAAAAAGCATCAGCAACGTTTTCTTGTCACGGAAAACGTGCAGGAACTCTTTTTTAATAAATGTCAGCAGTTGTGAATGCATTGTGGTTTGTAGTTTGTAGTCTATAGTTTGTGGTTCTTCATGTGCAACAACTTTATTAATTCAATCAACATTATGTTTGCCTTTTTATTTGTGTCCTTAGCTGCATTACTACTATTAAACATCGTTGCGTCGCACACTTGTACTTTTGTTATTCTGTTCAGCAAAGCGCAACAACAGTTTAAACGCTGACATGCAACAATTCCTAATTCTTAATTATTAATTTTTAATTATTAATTATCATTCCTCTTCGCTTTTCTCGCCAGTTGATAAAACACATCTTCCATATTATCTGAATTAAATTGCTGTTTCAAATTCGCAGGGCTGTCAAGCGCAGCAATCACTCCATCAACCATTATCGAAACACGATTGCAATATTCCGCTTCATCCATATAATGGGTGGTTACAAAAACGGTAACGCCTTTGTCAGCTGCATGATAAATCAAATCCCAAAACTGCCTTCGCGTAACCGGATCAACGCCGCCAGTTGGCTCATCCAAAAAAACAATATCCGGTGCATGAACAATCGAAACGGAGAATGCCAATTTCTGTTTCCATCCTAAAGGCAATGCGCTCACTAATGTTTTAGCTTCATTTTGTAATCCAAGCTCATCCAATAATTCCTGCGTTTTTGTTTTTATTTCTTTTGTGCGCATTCCATAAATGCCGGCATAAAAACGAATATTTTCAGAAACAGTAAGATCATCATACAAAGAAAATTTCTGGCTCATATAACCGATGCTCATTTTTATTTTCTCTGTTTGCGTGAATACATCGAAACCAGCTACAGAAGCCTTGCCAGACGAAGGTTTCAGCAACCCGCACAACATGCGCATCGCTGTGGTTTTTCCTGCGCCGTTTGCACCAAGAAAACCAAATATCTCTCCCTTATGAACCTCAAAACTCAATTCGTTACAAGCGATAAAATCGCCGAAACGCTTAGTGAGATTTTCTGTTTTTATAACGTAGTCCATTTTTAATTTTTCAACAATTCAATAAAACAATCTTCAATAGTTGGCGTGATTATTCCAATACTCGCGTCATTATGCCCTTTAGTTTTTAAATAATTTAATAGTTCTTCTTCATCAGATTTGAAAGTAGTATGCAGTGCATCGCCAAATGCAAAACAGGTTTCTGTGCCTGAATAATTTCTTACATCTTGTAACAGCTTAAATGCATTCGAAGATTTTATTGCATATAATTTTTCAGGATAAGACTGAATGATTTTTGCAGGTGTATCAATTGATAATATTTCTCCTTTCTGGATCAATGCAATTCTGTCGCAAAGATTGGCCTCGTCCATATAAGGCGTTGAAACAAGAATTGTAATTCCCTGTGCTTTTAAACGTTTCAGCATTTCCCAAAATTCTTTGCGAGAAACAACATCAACACCTGTTGTCGGCTCATCTAAAAACAATACATCAGGCTTGTGAATGAGCGCACAACAAAGTGCCAGCTTCTGTTTCATACCACCAGATAATTTTCCGGCACGGCGATTTTTAAACGGCTCAATTTGTATGTAGATGTCTTTTATTAAGTCGTAATTTTTTTCTATCGTTGTTCCAAAAACGGTCGCAAAAAAATTGAGGTTCTCTTCAATCGTCAGGTCCTGATACAAACTAAATTTTCCGGGCATATAGCCAACACAATTTCTGATGTCTTTATAATTTCTCACCACATCAAATCCATTCACTGCTGCAGTTCCTTCATCAGCTAATAATAATGTAGTTAGAATTCTGAACAGCGTTGTTTTCCCCGCACCATCAGGACCAATTAATCCAAACAATTCGCCACTGTTAACTGTAAATGAAATATCCTTCACAGCAGTTAATGTTCCTTTGTTGTAGGTTTTTTTTATGTTATTTAATATGATGGAATGATCGTTCTGCATTTTTTATAGTTTCACTTCTCCGTACATACCCAATTTTATATAGCCATCATTCTTCACTCTTATCTTAACTGCATACACGAGGTTTGCACGTTCATCTTTTGTCTGAATTGTTTTTGGCGTGAATTCTGATTTATCTGATATCCACGAAATCTTTCCGGCATATTCTTTGTAATTTTTTGCGCCGCTATCGATATATACTTTTACCTGTTGACTAAGTTTCACATTTGATAATTGAGATCCGGTGATGTAAGCTCTTAATGTAATCGTATCAATATTTGCTATTTTATATATCGCCTTGCCGATTGTTGTCATTTCTCCTTCCAGCGCATATTTTGTTAGCACTGTTCCGGTGATTGGATTAACAATTTGTCCTTTATTGATCTGATCTTGTATTTGAGCAACAGATTTTTCCAGTGGGTCTTGTTCACTAAAAATTGTTCTGTTCTGAGTTGAAATATTTGAATTGTCCAGATCAATTTGTTGTTTTGAAACAGCAATTTGTTTTTGCAACTGATCAATCATTGAATTGATGTCATCCAATTGCTTTTGCGTGGCAGCATCAGCTTTTAATAAATTTTCAGTTCTTGTTTTTTCGTGCAGTTGCTGCGCTAATTGAGATTCCTGAACAGCCAATTGTTTTTTCACCAAATCAATTTGCGGAACAGGATTGGTCGTCTTTTGCCTCAATGCTTGTATTGTAGCCTGCACCTGCTCTTTCTGCAATTCAATATTGCTGATATCAATATTGCCAACAACTTTCCCTTCGCTGATTGTATCGCCTTCTTTGATTGGCAGCGATAATATTTTTCCATTTTGTTCGGCGGACACAATCACTTCATCGGATTCAAAAACGCCAGACGCGTCCGTTTGCAGTTTATTTTGATTGCAAGAGAAAATGAAAAATGAAAAACCTAAAACCAAATATGGTTTTTTAATCAGCATTTTTATATTGAACATATTCTTCATGTTGTATTTTAGTTTGAATATGAAACTATTTGAATTATTAATTTTTAATTACTAATGATTAATTACCAGCCGTTGTTTTGTGATTATATTGAGACATTAATAACTGCACTTCGTGCAACACTTTGTCCTGTCTGGCCTGCGCTTCAGCATTTACATCTGCCAAAAAATCATTTGCGCTGATTACACCATTCTGCAATTGCGCCTGCGAAGATTGTTTTACTGATTCGCGCAAGTTTATAATGTCTGCATCCGATTGAATCAACTGCTCATATCTTTTTATATCTGCATTTTGCTGCTTCAACGTTAATTGTGTGTTGAACAAAAAAGTATTTCTGTTTGATTCAATAACGTCTCTGTTATTTTTATTAATCATCAAATCTTTTTTGTAAGTATAGAGTGAACCTATATTCCAGCTAAGGCGCAAGCCTGTGATATAATACCCGGTGAGATTTGTTGACAAAAAATTCACAGGCGAAGGTTTTCCTAAACCACCTTGAAAAAATGCATCAAGTTTTGGATAGAGATTAATTTTCGTAAGTTTTTCCTGTTGCAAATATTCTTTGGCTTGCAGACTATAAACATTTAGCTCTGGCCTATTGATAGAATCGCTCAGCATCGGAATGACAGGTTTTTCCAAAATCGTGCTATCATCAATAACGCGATTTATAAATATAGTCAGCATATCTATATATGCTTTTCGCGAAGCTTTTAAATCTATATCATGTTGGCTTGTTTGCAGCAATTGCGCTTTCAGTTTATTCAGGCTGCTTTTGAAATCAGTGCCGTTATTAATTCTTGCCTCCACATTATTGATGCCGGTTTGAATATCTTGTTTCGACAATTCATTTTGTTCCAATTGCCCGTCAATCAAAATAATCCCAAAAAAAATCTGATTCACCCTGTCTTTAAGCGCATACAATTGCGCATTTAAATTTTCCTGCTGAACTGCAGCATCTGCATTGCTGATCTGCCTGCGCTGTTTATTGATGCCAAAATCAGTGAGGGTCTGGGAAACTTCTCCATATAATTTATACTGGTCTTTCGAAACAGTTGGGATGTTTATATTAACGCCGGGAATTGCAATATTAATTTTCGTAACATCAGATTGATAAGTGGCACCACCACTTGCGTTAAATTGAGGATACACCCCTTTTGTGATATTATCGATATTGTATTGATTTGTTTTGTCAATTAGTTCGCGCTGTTTTATCAATGGATAATTCGCTTGCGCAAGTTCATAACACTGTTCGAGCGTAATAGTATTTGCGTGTTGCGCTGAAACAACAAAGGAGGACAGAATAAAACAAAAAACTAAAATTAGTTTCGGGGCCAGCATTTTTTTCATACCCGCTTTATTAATCATTTTATAATTTATTTGATATCCACAATCAACTTATCACGCGGTCAGCTAATCTTCGCATTCATAATTGCTTTCAGCCAAATTGGCACCAGCTTTTTTCGCTCCTGCATAAAAGCGAGAAATTGCTTATCGCTCACATTAGTTACACGTTGCAATATCGGTCTGCTCACAAAAGGGAAAACCGTTAGCCCAACAAGGTTTGCCACAAAATGAAATGGGTCCATCGTCGGCATTTTGCCCGACTTACCAGCCTGTTGCAATTGTTTAAAAAAATGGGCACGCACGGGCTTCACTTCTTCATCAATAGTTTTCGAAATGGCGGCAGGGTTGCCTCTTATCTCATTCAATATAAAAAGAGGCAAGTCCGGATTAGCTGTTAAAAAGTCGATATATGCCGCGATTACTTTTTCAAACTTTTGCTCAAGGGTCGCTTTTTCATTAAAAACTTCTGTGGAAATACCATGTATGAATTGCCTGAAATTCTCCATCATGATAATATCAAACAGCTTTTGCTTGCTTCTGAAATAATAATTCAGCAATGCGAGATTTATTCCGGCCTCTTCCGCAATATCTCTGGTGCGTGAGGCGGCAAATCCTTTTTTTGTAAAAATCTTTTTTGCCGCCGCTTTTATCTTCTCTTCAGTAGAAATATCTTTTGTTGCTTCTTTTTTTGCTTTTGCCACATTAAAATTTTTGCGAGCCCAAAGATAAAATCAAAAATCTGATTTAATCAAATAATTCAATCATTTGATTAAAAAATGTTTTTAAACTTTCGTTTTTGGCCAAACCCAAAACTTTGATTTCACCGAAAAAATGCAGAAATCAGTAGGGTGTAAATCTCTTTTCAAAACACTTATTATGCAAAATCAAAATAATTCACTCAGTTCCGATTCAAATCCATTAAGCAGTCTTGATGTTTGGGAAGATGATTTGCCGGAGCGCTATCCCGACCTGGAATCCATTATTTTATAGCGCGTTTATACCTTTGCTTCATTTCTGATTGCACTGAAATTATTCTTTATTTAATCTGATTGTTATGCTCAACAATCGTAAATTTAATTTATCATATTCCGATTTACATGGAATCGCGTTTCAAAAAAGCATCATTTGCCGGACTTTTAATTGCACTGGGAATTATTTATGGAGATATCGGCACATCCCCTCTTTACACTTTTCAAACCATACTTAGCGAAGGCGGTGCTATTACTAAAGAACTTGTGTATGGTTCCATTTCATGCATTTTCTGGACGCTGACTTTGCAAACAACTTTCAAATATGTTGTCATCACACTGCAAGCCGACAATCACGGAGAAGGTGGCGTGTTTTCTTTGTACGCTTTGGTGAGACGCTATGGCGGCAATCTTGTTTATCCCGCAATTATTGGTGCAGGCACGCTGCTCGCCGATGGAATTATCACTCCGCCCATTACCGTCACTTCCGCCATTGAAGGATTGAATATGGTGAAAAGTATGTCGCAGGATATTGTTCCCGGAAACAACCTGGTTATGGAAATAGTATTGGTGATCCTCTTGCTGCTTTTTATTTTTCAACGCTTCGGGCCCCGCGTAGTTGGCGGCTCGTTCGGCCCTATGATGTTTCTCTGGTTTACTATGCTCGGCGTTTTGGGCTTTAGGCAGGTTATTCATTACCCACAAATTTTCGCTGCGCTTAATCCTGTTTATGGAATTAAACTATTGCTTCAACACCCAAAGGGCTTTTGGTTACTAGGTGCAGTATTCCTGTGCACCACAGGAGCAGAAGCTTTATATTCCGATTTAGGCCATTGCGGAAAAGCGAACATCCGTGTTAGCTGGATATTTGTGAAAACCACGCTGGTACTAAATTATCTCGGGCAAGGCGCATGGGCATTAATGTCGAATAAACCTACCATTGGCGACATCAATCCATTTTTTGCAATTGTGCCTAATTGGTTTTTATTACCAAGCATCATCATTGCAACTGTGGCATCCATCATTGCAAGCCAGGCGCTCATTAGTGGTTCATTCACTCTTATCAGTGAAGCAATCAGTCTGGGATTTTGGCCAAGAGTGAAAGTGAAATATCCCACAAACATCCGCGGGCAAATTTATATCCCAAGCATCAACTGGATTTTATTTATCGGTTGCGTATTGGTGGTACTTTATTTCAGGCCAGTGAAGCAATGACAGCAGCCTATGGTTTCTCTATCACAGTTGCAATGCTGATGACAACAGTGCTGATGTTTTATTTTTTGCGCTATATAAAAAAATATCCTTTCTGGATCGTGGGCGCTATCGTTACTGTTTTTGTTTGTGTTGAAACAAGTTTTTTTGTTGCGAATGCAGTGAAACTTTTAAAAAGATTATTCTTCTTAGTATTTGAAATTGGTTTGATAACGACCATGTATGTTTGGTACAACGCCAGAAAGATGACATTGAAAATGCTTTCTTTTGTTAACATGAAAGATTATATACACTTGATTGAAGATTTAAGCAACGATACATCTGTTCCGAGATATGCAACAAATTTGGTTTATTTAACAAAGGCGCCCAGCCACAAACAGATTGAAAAAAGAGTTATCGAATCTATTTTTGCAAACACTACCAAGCGGGCAGATTTTTATTGGCTCATCAATATCGACAGAGCCGATGACCCCTACACAATGGAATATGATGCAGAAATTGTTTTGAAAGACAAGATAATAAGAGTCGATTTTCGCCTGGGATTCCGCATACAGCCAAGGATTGGCGTGATGCTGAGAAAAGTTGCTGAAGAAATGTGCGATAACAATGAAATTCATCCCACAGCCCGTTATCCAACCATCAAAAAAACCGGAGTCAGCGATTTTAAATTCGTGATCCTTGAAAGATTTCTTTCTTATGATAATGAATTCTCAGTAAAAGAAGGCTTTGTATTAAATAGTTATTTCACCCTTATACATCTCGCCCGCAACGATAGCCACGCTTATGGAATAGATGAAGACCAGATTGTTGTTGAAAAGGCCCGCTTGTAGTCGCTCCGCTAACTCATATCAATTTAAAAAGAGCGGTTAGAAAAAAACATTAACATCAATCATCTTTTCCAAAGTCCGGAACCTTGGAAAAGATTATCATTTCTTCACCACAAAATGATAAACGCCCGAACCAATTTGCAGTTCAATATATCGTTCATCCCTAACCGAAATTTTTATCATTGTTTCTGAGCTTAATAATTTGCCGCTTTCAGTAATGTTATCTGCACTTGTTGCGGGCAAATAAACAGTGGCAGTTGTATTACCAGGCACTTCCACATCAAGCATTAAATTATTATTTTCTGTTTTCCAATGGCTGCTGATATTACCGTAATAAGTCTGCAAATCCGCGCCAGCCATGGTTAGGCTGGTATCTGTGTGAGGAAATATTTTGATATGCTTATAACCTGGCGCATCATCATAAGTATCAATGCCCGCAACAACTCTGTACATCCAATCGCCGATCGCAGCCATAAGCATAATGATTAAAGGAATTCATGCCGGGCGTTTCAAAAGTACTGTCGGATTTGATGCCATCCCATCGTTCCCAAATAGTCGTTGCGCCCATCTTAACCGGATAAAGCCATGAAGGATAAGTATCCTGCATTAATAATTTATAGGCAATATCGTGTAGCCGAACCGAGTGAGCACATCACACAAATAGGGCGTTCCAAGAAATCCTGTTGTTAAATGATTGTCGAATTGTTTGATATTCTCGACCAGTCTTTCTGCGGCTTGTTCGCGCAAATTTTCGGGCAGCATATCAAAACTTAATGCAAGCACATATGCAGTTTGTGTGCTAGATACTAATCTTCCATTGGCTGTCATATATTCTTTCACAAAAGCGTCTTTAATTTTTTGCAGAAGGTCAGTATAAATTTTTACATCACTTCCATTCCCCAAAACTTTCGCAGCATTAATCACGAGATGTATGGAATGTGCATAAAAACACTGGGCGATCAAATATTTATCTGTACGCAGACCTGCCATCATTATCATCAGGGACGATAGAAAGCCAGTCACCAAAATGAAAGCCAGTGTTCCATAAATCATTTGTGCTTTTGCCTGCATATAACCCACCCATGCTTTCATGCTTGCATATTGTCTTCCAAAATTTTTTTATCAGCCATAAGCAAGCCACATATTCCAGGGAACGATCGTTGAAACATCGGCCCAGCCAGCGGAGCCACCTGCATTTTTTCCCAAAACATTGGGCACAACAAAAGGAACTGCGCCATTGTCAAATTGATCGGCAGCAACATCTTTCATCCATTTATCAAAAAAATTATTCACGCCCATATTGAAAGTTGCTGTTCTTGAAAAAACCTGCGCATCGCCCGTCCAGCCAAGCCTTTCATCGCGTTGCGGACAATCAGTTGGCACATCCAGAAAATTTCCTTTTTGCCCCCATTGAATATTATGCTGCAATTGATTGATGAGCGGATTTGATGAAACAAAAGATCCTGTTTTTTTCATATCAGAATATAAAGCGACAGCTGTGAAATTATCAGCAGATAATTCTCCTGAATAACCTTCCACTTTTATATATCTGAAGCCATGAAAAGTGAAATGCGGTTCAAATGTTTCTTCAGCCCCACCTTTTAGGATATACGTGTCCGTTGCTTTTGCTGCGCGAAGATTAATAGTGTAAAAATTTCCATCTTTATCCAATACTTCTGCATGCTTCATAATTATTTTGTCACCCGCATTCCCTTTTATTTTCATAATCACCCAGCCTGTTAAATTCTGGCCGAAGTCAATTACTTTTTCTCCTTTTGGCGTTGTAAATATTTTTAGCGGCTTGAATGTTTCATGCTTTTTTATTGGCTCATTATACTCTGCAATTAAATTGCTGAGCGAATAATCTGCAACATGAACATTACTCCATTTTGAATCATCATAACCCGACATTGCCCAACCTGTTTTGTCGAGGCGGGCATCAATGGTTTCTCCATTATAAATTTCAGAATAGATAATGCTGCCTGTTGATGATTTCCAGCTATGGTCAGAAACGATTGTTGCAGATGAACCATCGGAATATTTTATTTCTAATTGTAATAACAATCCAGTTTTATTCCCGTAAACATTTTTATTATTCTCCCATGCGAGATAGCCGCGATACCAGCCACTGCCAAGGGTTACAGCCATTGCATTGTTGCCATTGCTTACTAAAGCTGTTACATCATACACCTGATATTGCAATCGCTTGTTATAGCTCGTCCAGCCGGGAGTAAGATATGCATCACCAATTTTTTTGCCATTTATTTGCGCTTCATATAATCCATGCGCAGTAATGTATGCCGTTGCGGAAATAATTTTTTTATCAGATTTAAATTCTTTGCGGAACATAGCGCTTGGTCTTGTAGTTTCGTCTTCATCATACCCTGGTTCAATCCATTTTGCTTTCCAATCGCTTATATTAAAAAAAGCAGTTTGAAAAAATGCCGGCTCGCTCCATGCAGAAGCTTTTTCATCATTATCCCAAACCCTGACTTTCCATGTATATTTTTTTCCGCTTTTCAAGGCTTTTCCATTGTATGCAACATGTACAGAAGAATCGGACATTATTTTTCCACTGCTCCAAACATTTTCTTTGCCTTCAGCAACTTTTATTTCATAAGCAGACTGCATCACATTTCTTTTATCACTAACGAGTTGCCAACTGAAGCGAGGTTGGGAAACGTCGAGCCCAATTGGATTTGAAAGATTTTCTGTTACTAAAGTTTGCAATTTTGTTTGCGCATTCGTAATAAAACAAATTGAAAAAATAATCAGGAGAGAAAATGTTGTTTTCTTCATGGCAACAATATTGTTATTAATAAGTTGAAGTTGTTAGACATATTTTTTTGACCCTGCTTATTCAATGATTACTTTTTTCAGATAATACATATCAGGATCAATTTCCGGAACTGAGCTGCTCGTAATCTTAACTCCCTTTTTGTCGACCATTAATTTTTGAATTCCATTATTAGTTTTGATATCCAAAGGAAGTGTCATGTCAATATTGGATAACTGAACAAGATATTTATCCATGCCGGTTCTTTGCACGTGCACTTCTAATTTTTTTGTCGTGCGCAAATAAAAATCGAACAAAGGCTTTAAATCTTTTCCTGAAGCATTGCTGAAAAATTGCTCAACATCATCGGTGTTAACCAGATTATCGTAATTGTATTTTGGGCTTGTTGCAAATTGTTTTAAAGCAGGAAAGAAAACAGAGTCGCCAATAACATAACGAAGTGTGTGCATGAAAAATGCGCCCTTCGAATAAATGTCGCCGATATATGCAGCTTCTTCATCCAGATCTTTTCCCTGAACAACCGGTTTCTCGTTTTTTATGCCAAGTGAGCTTTTTTTGAAATAATTGATATATGCCTTTTCACCTTCGAACTCAAGTGTATAAAGCCCATCACCAAAACTTCCGATGCCTTCGTGGATCCAGTAATCGGCCCAATCTTTTGCAGTTATTTTATTAGCCCACCATTCGTGCCCAAATTCATGGTGCAGGAGCCAGTCATAATCCTGGCCGCCTATTTTCGTGTAGCGGAATTTATTGCCGTATGCATTCATCGTTTGATGTTCCATGCCAAGATGCGGCGTTTCAGCAATGGCAATTTTTTCTTTGACCCATGGATATTCTCCAAAATATTTTTCCTGTTCATGAACAGTCATTTCAAAAACATCAAGATGATGTTCAGCTTTATCGGCATGTTCTTCCAAAACATAAAATTGCATGGGCACCTTGTTGCCGTTAATGGTGGTATAAGTCCTGCTCACTACTTTATATTTCCCTATATTAAAAAGTATTGAGTAATTATTGATGGTGTAATTGGTTTTCCAATGATAAGTTGACTTGCTATTTTTTGTAATAACTTTTTGCAATAGGCCAGGCCCGGCCACCACCAAGCCTTTTGGGACAGTGATGATCAGATCAACACCTTCATTCGGTTCATCAGAAGGATGATCTTTACATGGAAAATATAATTTGCCTCCACTGGCAGCTTCAGTAATTGCAACCCACGGATTTCCTGAAGAATCGGTAGCCCACGTGAAGCCATCATCCCATGGCGGCCGGATAGCAACATGAGGATTGCCATTATATTCCACTTTCACTGATACATGGCCAACAGGCAATGCAGCAGGCAAATTAATCGTGATTAAATTATTCTTATAAACAAATGGAAACTTTTTTCCATTCACAAAAACGTTTTGAACGTTGAATGAATCAAGCAAATCGAAGAGCAAAATATTGGTTGGCTGAGACAGGTTAAAATCAATAACCGTATAACCGCTGATAAATTTTTTTGAGATATCGACATCCAGCGCAATCGTATAATGGCGAATATCCATAATCGCCTGTTCTGGTTTTATTTTGCCGCCAGAAGTGAAAGTGGATTGGGCATAAACACAAACGTTTGCAAGAAAAATCAACGCTAAAAGAGCCTTTCGCATGATTTAATTTATTTTAAATGTACAGAAAGAACAGTTGCGCAAAAAAAATTTTGTATCAGGAAAATAAATGTAAATTTGACACGAATTTTTGCTATATGAAAAATGATGCTTTCGTAATTGGAGTTGATTATGGTACTGACTCCGTTCGGTCCGTTATCATTAATGCAATGAACGGTGAAGAAATTGCCTCATCCGTTTTTTATTATCCACGCTGGAAAGATGCACTTTATTGCAACCCATCTCAAAATCAATTCAGGCAACACCCCATGGACTATGTGGAAGGCCTGGAAATGACTATAAAGAATTGCCTGCAAAAAGCAGGAAGCACCGTTGCAAAAAACATAAAAGCCATTTCCGTTGATACCACAGGTTCTTCGCCGGTCGCGGTTGATGAAACCGGAACGCCTCTTGCACTAACGCCGGGATTTGAACAAAATCCAAATGCCATGTTTGTTTTATGGAAAGACCACACTTCAGTAAAAGAAGCCGCCGAAATAAATGAACATGCAACAAAGTTTGATACAAATTATTTACAGTTTGTCGGGGGCATTTATTCATCCGAATGGTTTTGGGCGAAGCTGCTGCATATATTAAGAACCGATATTTCGGTTAGGCATGCCTGTTATTCATGGGCGGAGCATTGCGATTGGATACCTTTTTTATTGACTGGCGGAAAGGATGCAAAAGAAATGAAACGCGGTGTGTGCAGCGCCGGCCACAAAGCGTTGTGGGCAGCTGAGTTTGGCGGCTTGCCTCCAAATGATTTTTTCTCTTCGTTAGATGGTTTATTAGATGGGTTCACTTCAAAATTATTCATAGAAACTTATACTGCAGATAAAGCAGCAGGAACAATCAGCAAAGAATGGTCGGAAAGATTGGGTTTGCCTGCTGATGTTGTTATTGGAATCGGTGCATTCGATGCGCACATGGGGGCAGTTGGTGGACAGATTGAGCCTTATCATTTAAGCAAGGTGATGGGCACTTCAACATGTGACATGCTGGTGGCTCCATTAGATGAAGTGGAAGGCACATTGGTGAAAGGAATTTGCGGGCAAGTTCCGGGTTCTGTTATACCGGGGATGATGGGAATGGAGGCGGGGCAGTCTGCTTTCGGTGATGCCTATGCGTGGTTCAAAAATGTGATTGCATGGCCGATGGAAAATATTTTAAACAGCTCAAACCTGATTGATTCAAATACATTGAGAAATATCATTAATGAATCAACAGAAAAAATAATACCTGAACTGAGCAAACTTGCTTCTCAATTGCCGGTTGATGAAAAATCGGAGCTTGCAGTTGATTGGCTGAATGGCAGAAGAACGCCGGATGCAAATCAATTATTGAAAGGTGCTATTACTGGCTTAAATTTAGCCAGCGATGCACCAAGAATTTTCAGGGCGATTGTAGAGTCAACTTGTTTCGGAGCAAAAGCAATTGTTGATAGATTTAATAATGAAGGTGTTCCTGTGAAAGGTTTAATTGGGTTAGGTGGTGTTGCAAAAAAATCTCCTTTTATTATGCAGATGATGGCTGATGTGATGAACATGCCGATACGCATTCATAAATCAGAGCAAACCTGTGCGCTTGGCGCTGCAATGTTCGCTGCAACCGCCGCAGGGTTATACAAAAAAGTGGAAGACGCCATGAATGCCATGGGGCCAGGCTTCGATGCAGAATATAAACCGGATAAGGCTAACGTTGATGTGTATGCGAAGAGGTTCGATGCTTATGCGAGATTGGGATTATTCTTGTCTAATTATTAATTAATAATTCCGTAGCAGCAAATTCAAACTAAAACAAAATCAATGGCTAATCCATATAAACACATACAGGAAGCGGCTTATAAAGCCAATATGCAATTGCCAAAACTCGGATTGGTGATTTTTACATTTGGAAATGTAAGCGCGGCCGATAGAGAACTTGGTGTATTCGCGATTAAGCCAAGCGGCGTTCCATACGATGAATTATCCCCGGGTAAAATGGTAGTCGTTGACTTCGATGGCAACAAAGTGAAAGGAAAGCTTCGCCCTTCTTCCGATACCAAAACGCATGCGGTTTTATATAAGCACTGGGAAAATATTAACGGCATCGCACATACGCACTCTTTATACGCAACTGCGTGGGCACAATCTCTGCGCGACATTCCGATTTATGGCACAACGCATGCAGATCATAACACAGTTGATATTCCCTGCGCTGCGCCGATGGACGATAAAATGATTGAGGGTGATTATGAATTCCAAACAGGTTTTCAAATTATGAATTGCCTGACTGAAAAAAAATTAAGCTATGAAGAAGTTGAAATGATATTAGTGGGCAATCATGCTCCATTTACCTGGGGGAAAACGGCGGAGAAAGCAGTGTACAACAGTGCTGTGCTGGAAGCTATTGCTCATATGGCATTTGTTACAGAACAAGTAAAACCAATGTCGCCAAGATTAAAAGATGCGCTAATCAAAAAACATTTTGAGAGAAAGCATGGAAAGGATAGTTATTATGGGCAGTGAGAGAAGCTGTGAGCTTTTGGCTATGAGCTACGAGTAATTCGAGAATTGTTTTGAATAAAAAATAATTATGATGATTTCGACCAGCTCCGGCATTCATGCCGGAGAATGCAAAATTGAAAATGTGAAATTGGCAAATATGCGAATTTGCAAATGCCGCATTCGCGAATTGTTTTGAATAAAAAATAGTCACGATGATTTCGACTAGCTCCGGCATTCATGCCGGAGAATGCAAAATTGAAAATGTGAAATTGGCAAATATGCGAATTTGCAAATGCCGCATTCGCGAATTGTTTTGAATAAAAAATAGTCACGATGATTTCGACTAGCTCCGGCATTCATGCCGGAGAACGTGAGAAAATATAGATATTTAAAAATAATTGTTGCTGCCGATTGTGAAACTGAAGTCGAATAGAATATCAACAGTACAAGAGTGCGACGCAAGAATGCTTAATAGAATTACCAAACTCTGTTACAAAAAGAAAAAAATAAATAGCATCAACTCGCATGTTATTAGAACTTGGAACTGTAGACTGAGAACTGGAAATTAAAAATGTTCACTACACAAAAAATAAAATGATAAACTTAAAGAATCTTGAAATCTGGTTTGTGACGGGAAGTCAGCATTTATACGGCGAAGAAACATTGAAGCAAGTCGCGCAGCATTCGCAGGTGATTGCCGATGTGTTGAACAAATCGCCGCAAATGCCCGTGAGTATTGTGTTTAAGCCAACGGTGAAAACAACGGAAGAGATTTATAATGTTTGTGCGGATGCGAACAGCAAGAAAAATTGTATTGGGATTATTGCATGGATGCATACTTTTTCTCCGGCGAAAATGTGGATCGGTGGATTGAAAATTTTGCATAAACCATTATTGCATTTGCACACGCAATTCAATCGCGATATTCCGTGGAGCGAGATTGATATGGATTTTATGAACCTCAATCAATCTGCGCATGGCGATAGGGAATTTGGTTTTATGGTAAGCAGAATGCGCAAAAACAGAAAAGTTGTTGTCGGTCATTGGCAAGATGAAGGGACGATTAATACCATAAACAATTGGGCACGGGTTACTGCAGGCTGGAACGATTGGCAGGGCGCAAAGTTTGTTCGGTTTGGAGATAATATGCGATATGTTGCTGTGACCGATGGCGACAAAGTGGAAGCCGAATATAAATTTGGTTATTCAGTGAACACGTATGGCATTGGCGACCTTGTGAAAGTGATTAATGAAGTTAGCGATAGCTCAATTCATTCACTCGCGAAAGAATATGAAGAGCAATATAAAGTTGCTGATGCATTGAAAAAAGGAAATGAAAAACATGCATCATTGCGAGAAGCAGCAAAAATTGAAATCGGCATCAAAGCATTTTTGGAAGATGGAAATTTTAAAGGATTCACAGATACTTTTGAAGATCTGCACGGCATGATTCAGCTTCCGGGCATTGCGGCACAACGCTTGATGGGCGCAGGTTACGGCTTTGCCGGCGAAGGCGATTGGAAAACATCTGCGCTTGTTCGGGCAATGAAAACAATGGCTGTTGGTTTGAAAGGAGGCAATTCTTTTATGGAAGATTACACTTATCATTTTGATCCGAATAATCAAATGGTCCTTGGTTCGCATATGCTTGAAATTTGCGAGAGCATTGCAGATGGAAAACCATCTTGCGAAATTCATCCATTGGGTATTGGCGGAAAAGCAGATCCGGTGCGGCTTGTGTTCAATGTTGCTGCAGGCCCTGCGTTGAATGCATCATTGATTGATTTAGGAAATCGTTTTCGGTTATTGGTGAACGAGGTTGAAGCCGTTGCTCCTGTTGAAAGTTTACCGAAGCTTCCGGTTGCAAGAGTGTTATGGAAACCGTATCCGGATATGAAACGCGGCTGTCAGGCATGGATATTGGCAGGTGGTGCGCATCATACTTCTTACAGCCAAAATATTTCTGCCGAGCAATTACAGGATTTCGCAGAAATGGCCGGCATTGAGTTTGTTTTAATAGGGAAGAATACTGATATTTATCAATTCAAGAATGAGTTGCGTTGGAATGATGTGTATTATCAGATTAACAGATAGTTGATGGTTCATTGCAGAACATCAATTTCGGAATTTCTTTCTATGAACTATGAGCCATTAACCATGAACTTTTAAATTGAGTTAATAATTCACAGCTCATGGTTCATGGAAGATCCTGATTTTTGAAGCTCAGACTATAAACTATGAACCATCAACTATGAACTTCTAAAGAAACCAATTCTAAAATACAAACAGCACGATTGCTTATGCACAACAAACTGGTTCAGGCAGATTACATCGTCTTCATCATTTACTTTATCATCGTTTCTTCCTATGGTTATTGGATCTATCGGCGCAAAAAGAAAAAAGTAACTGACACACACGATTTTTTTCTTGCCGAAGGTTCGCTCACATGGTGGGCAATCGGCGCTTCATTGATCGCTTCAAATATTTCTGCCGAACAATTCATCGGAATGAGTGGCAACGGTTTTGGCGTTGGCGTTGCAATCGCTGCTTACGAATGGATTGCAGCATTAGCACTTATTATTGTAGCTGTATGGTTCATGCCTGTTTATCTGAAAAATAAAATATTCACGATGCCGCAGTTTTTAAAAACGCGGTATAATGAAACGGTGAGCTTGATAATGACTGTCTTCTGGCTTTTCTTATATGTGTTTGTAAATATCACGTCCATCATGTATCTCGGTGCGCTTGCCATTAATAATCTTGCCGGTGGAGCGCAACTTCATCTCATTATGGTTTGTCTTGGATTATTCGCGATTTTTATTACACTCGGCGGAATGAAAGTAATTGGCTATACTGACGTAATACAGGTTCTGGTATTAATTATCGGCGGATTAGTAACAACATATGTTGCATTAACAATGGTGAGCGAAAAATTCGGATTGGGCAAAGATGCATTGGCAGGGTTTAATCAACTATTAAAAGATGCGCCTGATCATTTTCATATGATATTCAGTAAGCCGGATATCAACACTCCGCAAACTGAAGTAAATAAATATTTGATATTGCCCGGCATTGCAATGTATTTCGCAGGGCAATGGATAGTTAATTTGAATTATTGGGGATGCAATCAATATATTACACAACGTGCGCTGGGTGCTAATTTGCAGACTGCACGAACAGGGATTTTATTTGCGGCGATTGCTGAAATTAATGATGCCCGTGATTGTAATGCTTCCGGGAATTGCAGCTTATGTTTTATATAAAAATGGTTCATTGCAATCTGAAATGTCATTAGGCGGGAAATTTAATCCGGATAACGCATACTCATCAGTGTTAGGTTTTTTGCCGAATGGTCTTAAAGGTTTATCAGTCGCAGCTTTAACGGCGGCTATTGTTGCTTCGCTTGCAGGAAAAGCAAATAGCATCTCTACCATTTTTACATTGGACATTTACAAAAAATATATTAAAAAAGAAGCAACAGAAAAACAAATGGTGTGGGTTGGCCGCATTACCATTTTAGCAGCGATGTTTTTTTCAATTGCTTTCACCTGGAATGATTTGCTTGGCATTAGTAAAGAAGGTGGTTTTACATTTATACAGAAGTACACTGGCTTTATAAGTCCGGGCATATTCGCCATGTTTATTTTGGGCATGTTCTGGAAACGCACCACTGGTGCGGCTGCCATTGCAGGCTTGATCACAGGTTTTGTAATGGCTGTGATATTTAATAACTACGCACCTGCATGGTTTGGAAACGAAACAATTTTGTACACAGCATTTAGAACTGATAAAGGAACTTACGAAATCCCTTTCCTCATCGCAATGGGGTGGTCATTTTTCTTCACAGTTGTTGTGATGGTTGGCGTGAGCCTCGGATGGGCCGAAAATAAACCCGAAAGCTTTTGCGCTCGACAGAGAGATGTTCAAATTAAAACCATCAACAGTGTTCTTAATAATTTTAATACTGTTGATATTAATGGGCTTGTATCTAAAATTCTGGTAAAAAAAAAGGTTATATATTTTTTAAAGAAGCTGAGCAATCGGCTTCTTTATTTTTTCTCATCTTCAAAAAGTGTTTTAAGAAAAGGGTCAGTATAATCTTTCACAAATACCATTACGTTATTATATTTATCAAATTCATTTCGGTTGTGCATGGTAGTTAAAACGACCGATTGCATGCCTGCATTTAATGCTGCTTCAACACCTTTTGGCGCGTCTTCAAACACAATGCAATCCTGAGGCTCAACATCCAGAAGCTTAGCCGCTTTTAAATAAGTTTCGGGATGAGGCTTGCTTATGATTACATCATTTGCGCTCACAACAACATCAAAATATCCACGGAGGTGAAGATTGTCCAACACAAAATCGATGTTAAAAGGAATGGCTGCAGAGCCAATTGCTATTCTAATTTTCTTTTTTCTTGCTTCTTTCAAAAAATCTTCAAGGCCATCAATCAATTTTAAATGGGGCAGAAAATTTTGCTGGTAACGCCTTTCTTTTTCCATTGACCAATACTCCATTTCTTCATCAGTAAAATGATCTTTTCCAAAAACGCGAACGAATAGTTCTGAATTCTTTCCATACATATGGCTTCTAACCTCATCCCAACTCATATTTGCTTTAAGGTCATCGTTCAAAATGCCGTACCATGCTTTTACATGAAATTCCATATCATCAATCATTGTTCCATTCAGGTCAAAAAGAAACGCTTTGGGCAAGTTATTCATCAAACAAAATTTTGTAATTAAAAAATGCAAATATAAATCAGCTTCATCTAAGCATGAATTGTAATGTACACACAGGCATTATTGTTGTGATAAATGCACAAGAGAGCAAATTAATTTTAGAGTTTATGGAAAATGCAGAGAATAAAAACCTGAGTTTTGGCCAAAGGAACTGGCTTCTTTTGTGTGTAATAGTAGCAATACTCAGCCCTTTTTTAGTTCACGTTTTGCGCGTTGTGGCACACAAAAAATTGTACAAGCAGGCCACCACTATACGCACAAGCGATTCTTCAAAAGCAAAAGACACTTCATATAATGTGGCTTCGCCTCCTCAAAATCAAAAAACAGATTCTGTTGCGCATTAAGCTTCAATAAGCTTGAATATGCGCCTGACAGGATTTTACATTATGTTTATTAAAGAAACGGGCTAAATTTATTTAAACATTGGTAGTTTTGGGGTGAATAAATAATGGCTTAAAAATTGCGGAGTCTTAGTAGCCAACGCTCATGCTTGAAAGACCCCTTCAATTAAAAAATTATGACTGATAAAAAGGTTCTGATTGTTGATGACGAAGTGGATATTTGCAACCTCCTTAGCTGGATCCTAAAACAAAAAAACTTAGTCACTTCTTTCGTTAACTCTTTGTCTGAAGCCGAGAAAGCTTTGAAGAAAGACAAACCTTCCATTCTATTTCTTGATAATTATTTGCCAGATGGCTTTGGTGTTGAATTCATTTCTTTCGTAAAAGAAAATTATCCTGATGTAAAAGTGATCATGATTACCGCGCATGATTCGTATTCGGAAAAACAAAACGCTTTGAAAAAAGGTGCCGACTTTTTTATTTCAAAGCCATTTACCAAAGCTTTAATAAGCGAGACGGTTGATTCGCTGCTCAATTGATTTTCTTTTCATTCCCATGTTGGGGAATTAATTTCTCCTTATTTCCATTTTCAAATCACGAACATTTTATTGTTGCCATGCAAACCCGCATGATTGCTTAATTACGCGAATTATTTGTTTTGGCATGTTATTTAAATATGTTCTTACGTAAACTGATTTTTGAAACGCTTAAAAAAATTATCATGGGAAATTTGTTATACCTCATTGCTGTAATACTTGTTATAGCCTGGGCAATTGGCTTTTTTGGTTATCAGGCAGGCGGCTTGATACATATACTTCTTGTGATCGCTTTAATAGCAGTTATTTTGAGAGTGATACGCGGAGCAGCCAACTAATTGATTTTAAATTTTCAGTTGCGCAAATTTAGGGAAATGATGAATGAAGATCCTTTCCCTAATTGACTTTTCACGTCAACAGTGCCTTTGTGATTCAAAATGATATTTTGCGTATTTGTAAGGCCGAGCCCGTTGCCTTTTAGCTTGTTTGTGAAGTAAGGTTCATACAATTTTGAAATTGTTTCTTTATCCATGCCGATGCCATTGTCAGTAATTGTAATTATACATTTATTGGCTCTCTCTTCGGTTTTCAAAATTAGTTTTCCTGTTTCTTCCGGCATTGCTTCAATGGCATTCAGAATGATGTTCAAAAAAGCAATTTTCATTTTTTCTATATCAACAGACACATCAGGTATTTTACCTGAATATTTTTTTTCTACTGCAATTTTTTTAAGTTGAATCCTGTCCATTGCAAGATCAAGCGCTTCATCCAAAACTTTATTTACAGAAACTGTTTCATGATTGAGCTCAGAAAATTTTGACGACTCCAGCAAATCGGTGATCAGTTGATTGATCCTATTCACATTCCTGTTGATCATATCCAGCAAATCGCTTGTATCGTCCTCAACATTTACCTGTGTTCTTATCTGTTCTCCCGCAAGGCCGATATTCGTTAAAGGGTTTCTAACTTCATGCGCAATCGCTCTTGCTATTCTACCAGTGATGGCAAGCTTTTCAAGGTTTTTTAATTCTTCCATCTCTTTGTTTAATCTGTTCAGCTCAATAACGCGTTCTTCTAATTGCCTTCTATATCCGGCAGCTCTGCTATCAGCTTCCTGCTTAGCCTTGTTTTCAACATTGAAAGTAACCACTGAATAAATAACCAATAATATTGCCACTGCCAATGAAGTGAGGTTCACGATTTTTATTGCAGTGGCAGAAGAGCTGACTGCGAGGCTTCTTTGCCTCGCCAATTCATTTTCTCTGTTCTGCATAAGGCCTATAATATTCCTGACTGAATCAGAATTCTTTTTGCTGATATTGGTTAATTCTTCAATGGATGAATTTGTTACCAGGGTGTCGCTGTTGAGCATGCTTAGTGATGATTCGGCAATCTCAAATTTTCTTTTAATGAGCGTATCAAGTCTTTTTAATCTTTGTTGTTGAACATCATTGTCTGCTGTTAAGTGAACCAGCAATTTATACATTGAGTCAACATTTTTTTTTCCGTTGTAATATGGCCCCAAAAACTTGCTGTCCTTCATAATGATGTAGCCTCTTATTCCTATCGTAACATCTTTTACTGCAGAATATAATAATTCAAGTTTATTAATCACCTGGTTGGTGTGATTGAGGATTTGATTCTGCTGCGTTAATTGCCTGGTTGTAAAAAAAGTTAGCGAATAGGAAAAAAGAAGTAAAAAAAATGCAGTAAGATAGCCGCCCTTATTTTTCCTGTGAAATTAAATGCCATGACAACATGGTTTGCTATAAATTAATTATAGATGTTTAATATTTTTCCGCAAAATATATATGAATTTAAGCCATTAAATTGATTGTAATATCAACTGACTTCCGGGTATGCTATTGTTTTTGCTCTTGTTTCTGTTGTTCTTCTTTGTCTTGGTCTTTCTTTTTTTTGTCTTCTTCCTTTTTCTTTTTCTTGAAATAGCCCCGAAGCAAAAAATTATGTTTTGCAGCTTCCATGTCCTCATTTAATCCTTGCGTGCTTTTTTTGAGATTGCTTACCGTGGTTGTGATATTTTTGGCGAATACTGTGTCGCCGATTAATTTAGCCAAAGTCCCGTTGCCATGGTTGATGCGATAAGCCAATTGAGAAAGCTGATCTGTTATTACAGCGGCATGATCTGCAGAAACTTTTAAGCTCCCGAGGATCGCTTCTATTTCAATGGGAGATTTTGATGAAAGCGCTCCGCCTGACTGGATTTCAGATTGGCTTGCTGTGCCCGGAGAAATTATCACCACTTTATCGCCCATTAAGCCATCGGAACCAATGCTTGCATTTGCATCTTTCTTAATAAATTTTTTCACATCGTTCTGTAGTAGCATCACCACATTAACTGTTGTGTCGTTCTTTAGCTGAATGTCATCAACAGTGCCAACTGTGATGCCGCCAAAACGCACGTTGGCGCCTACTTTCAAGCCGCTCACATCATTAAAAGCCGCTTGTAGCCGAAACACCGAGCCGAATAAATTTTTTTGCTTGCCAATAACAAAAAGCGCCGCTAAAAAAAGGGCTAATGCAATTGTCACGAACAATCCTACTTTCCATTTGAACCCTGATTCCTTTTTCATAATAAATATTTTATCATCAAATAAAAAATGACCTCACCCATTCGTCTTTTGATATTGCCAATTCATCGTAAGTTCCTTCCGCTTCTATTATTCCATCTTTCAGCATAATGATCCTGTCTGCTGTAAGCTTTGCGCAAGCCATGTCGTGAGTAATAATAATTGAAGAGATATTATTTTTTCTTTGCATGGTCATGATCAGCTCGCTTATTTCTTTTGCGGTCACAGTATCTAGCCCCGTTGTTGGTTCATCATACAACATGATTTCAGGTTTTAGTATCAGCGTTCTTGCAAGGCCAATTCTTTTGCTCATTCCGCCTGATAATTCCGAAGGCATTTTATCAATGGATTCTTTCAATCCTACACTTTCAAGGGCTTCATCAATAGTTCCATTCATTTCTTCTTTCGACATTTTTTTGAAATGATGTTTTAAAGGAAATGCAAGATTTTCACCTACAGTCATTGAATCATATAATGCGGCTCCCTGAAAAAGAAATCCGATTTTAATCCTTGTTTCATTGAGCTGTTTATAATTTAACCCAGAAATATTTTTTCCGAACACATACACTTCTCCTTCATCTGGCTGTAACAAGCCCACAATGCATTTTATTAAAACAGATTTGCCTGACCCTGATTTTCCAAGCACTACTAAATTTTCACCTTTGTGAACACTCAGATTAATTCCTTTCAGCACCTCATTATTTTCAAATGATTTATGAAGATTTTTTATTTCCGCAATCGGTTCTTTCTCTAAAAGATGGGGCTCTGTTTCTGCTGTAAGTAAAATTTCCTGGTTCATAAAAAATCGGTTATTTGCACAGCTATCATATCTAAAATAAATACTGCCAATGAAGCGCTCACAACCGCTGCATTTGCAGCTTTTCCAACACTTTCTGTTCCACCTTTTGCATTGTATCCTTTATAGCATCCTATCATTCCTATAAAAAAACCAAAGAAAAAAGATTTGACAAAAGCAGGAAAAATATCAGAGAAATCGATGTGAGCAAGCGCTTCCGAAAAAAAACGCTGAAGGCCAATATCACTATGAATATTCATGGCAACATAAGAACCATATAAGCCAATCGCGTCTGTAAAAATAATAAGCAGCGGCACCATAAATGTTGCGGCGAGAACACGTGTGACTACGAGGTATTTGTAAGGGTTGATTGCGGACACTTCCATTGCTTCAATTTGTTCTGTAACCCGCATGGATCCAAGCTCTGCGCCGATTGCAGAGCCTATTTTGCCCGCACAGATCAAGGCCGTGATCACAGGGCCGATTTCTCTGATAATCGAAGTTGATATCATACCGGGCAATAATGATTCGGCGCCAAATTCAACAAGCGAAGGGCGTGTTTGCAAAGTAAGAACGAGGCCAATGATAAAACCAGTAAGCCCAACAAGCGGCAATGATTTATATCCGATCTGAAAACTTTGTCTCACAAATTCGCGAAACAAATATGGCGGCTTGATTGCTTGCCGAAAAAACCTTGCATTGAAATAAACAAAATCGCCCGCACCTGAAAATATTTTTTTTATATATACCGGCTGTTGAATTTGTTGTTCCGCTGATTGCATCTTATTGTTTTTTTCTTGATTACTTATTTCCTGACCGTGTTACTAAAAAAATAATTAACACTATAATTGCCACAACAATTAAAATACCAACCCAAACGCCGGCTTTGAATATGCCGCCAACCACTTCACAGGAACTGAAAAGAATGGAGGCCATTAAAATTGCTGCGCCATTTGTTATATGCTTCATGGTAGAAATTTTAGAGATTAAATTATTTTTTCTGGTTCATCATTATTTTTCTTTGTGTTTGCCTCATCCATATTTTCCGGCTGTATTGTATTTAGCCGATCCACTGATTGAAGCTTGCTGAAAAGTCATTTCCTTTTTCCATATCAATTTTGTTCTTTAATATTTTTACTGCGCCTTTTCGGGAAATTCAGTGCATACTTTTTTGTAGCAGGCATAACATCACCTAACAAAAAAGCCCAGGGCTTAAGATTTTCTATGTGCTCAAAAATCAGTTTCACTATGCCCGTTAATGGAATGGCAACAAACATTCCCGGTATTCCCCAAATCGCATTTCCTATTAGCACCACTATTATTGCCATTAAAGCATTCACTTTTACTTTTGATGCAACAATTTTTGGAGTGATGTAATGATTATCTACAAACTGAATAAGCATATAACTTATTAAAACGAGGATTGGATAGCTGGCAGAATTTTTTGTTGCTATTGCAATAATGATGGGCAATGCCACTGAAATAATTCCGCCAATAAATGGGATGACATTCAGCAATGCCCCAATAATGCCTAATAAAATTGCATAATCAATGCCGAGGATCAGAAGCGCAATTGAGTTTAGCGATGCAACGATAAAAGCTTCAATCAACAGCCCGTTCAAATAACTTTGAATAATTGTTTTTGTTTTCTGCAATACGTCTTCCACTTTTTGCTTATGTTCTTTTTGAAACAACATTCTGGCAAACTGTAATAGAAGCGGTTTATAATATAATATCATGAAAATATAAACAGGTATAAGAAACAAGACAATGAGCATTCCCGTAATGGTAACAAGGGTTTGCCCCAATATCGAATTGCCTTCTTCAAGGATTTTTGATTTTGCCTTGAACAGCCATTGGTTCATTTTGTCGGGGTCGATATTAAATTTTCCAGAAACCCAATGTGCGCCGTCATTTATTAGTTGCGCAAATTTAGTTTCAAGCTTTGGCAGTGTAGGCTGAAACATTTTTAGCTGCGATGAAATAAGATACATTATGCCAAGTGTGAATAGAAATGCTGCGAGCACTGCAATCGCAATGGCAAAAATTCTTTTAATTTTTTTTCCTGCTAAGAAATTAATAACGGGGTTCAACAACACAGCAATTAAAGTTGCGTATAAAAATGGCACTATGATTTGACGGGCCTGACACATTGCATACACAAAAAAAACACTTCCTATAAACAGGAAAATAATTTTTGCATATAGAGGAAATTTCAAAGTACTGTCAGTGTTCGCGCCCATCTTCAAAATTTATATTTCTGTTAGAATGAAACGATGCCAGAAAATATGTAATAAAATAAAACTCAGTCCCGTGTTTCTTGAAACTTTTTTAGCATTCTTTAAGCACCCAACATGAATTCAAATTAAGAACCAGAAATTTTACATTATTCAAAAACCCTGAAACCCTTTACCGGCAATAGTTTCAGAATAACTAAAATGTAATATTGGAAAAAATGTGGAATTTATTCCTCAAAAAATATACTTGCTGCCTCAAACTTCTTTCAATTAAAATTTGATTTAAATTTTTAACTGAAAAATTTTTGTTGTGGCACAGTTGTTGGCTTCTGATAATTACTTCAACTCTAATAGTACTGTAGGAAAATTTGTACAGGAATAAATAATCATTTTTTAATTTCAAAAATTTCATTTTTTATGAAAGCCATTAATTTAAAAACAGTGGTATTAAGTATTGCTGTGGCTCTTGGCCTCTTTGCATTCAGTAAAATTAATTCGGGATCAATCAAAGGAAAAGTAACACCTGCAGCTTCTGCAACTAAAGTATGGGCAATATCCGGCACGGACACATTAAAAGCCAGTATTGACGGCGGATCATTCAGCATTATGGATGTTAAGCCCGGCACATACAAATTAATTATCGAGGCTCTGCCGCCATATAAAAATATGGCCAAAGAAGGTGTTACAGTAACTGACGGCCAGCCGACAGATATCGGAGAAATTAAATTGCAACAGGGCCAGCAATAATTGAGTTTATAACAAAGCGCTCCAATTCTTTCTTTAGTGTGTTGTGCTTACATATCGCCTCTCTGATATTTTTCAAGAGGCGATATTTTTTTATTTGCAACATGAGTTTTTTCGCATGAGCTAGGCAGACAGAGTTGCAGCAATTATTAAATTATCTACACTTGTCCTTAAACCTTCCGTAAAATGTTTTTGAAGTGATACCATTATCGGGTTATATGCGAAAATTAAAATTGCCAATCCGCAACCAGCCTGCTTTTCATGAATTATGCTGCTCGCCGTGTAAATTAATTATTACATCTACTAAATGTTCAGCTCCATCATCAATGAGAGAAATTATATTACCCGATTGCGCCTTCCCGTCAATCTTAATAACCGCATTTGCACTTTCATTTTCCATTTGTGTAACTGAAATGTGATATAGAGTATTGCCGAATCGGTAATGAATACCGAATGATTTCCATTCAGCAGGAACGCAAGGTTCTATACGCAAATTATTCCCTTCACGCTTTAATCCCAGGAACCATTCAATGATCAGCTGGTACATCCATCCGGCAGAACCCGTGTACCATGTCCAACCACCGCGGCCTGTATGTTGTGGAGATGCATAAATATCTGCAGCCATCACATACGGCTCGGCTTTATATTTTTGTGCATCGCGAAAGTTTTTTGCATGATTGATCGGATTGATCATAGATAGTAGCTCCCACACTTTTTTATTGCTTTGCAATTTTGCAAAAGCCATGATCAGCCAAATTGCAGAGTGGGTATATTGTCCTCCATTTTCGCGAACACCCGGAAGATATCCTTTTATATATCCCGGATTCAGGTTTGACTTATCAAAAGGCGGATTCAGCAATTGAATTATCTGAATATCTTTTCTCACTAAATTTTTATAAGCTGATTCCATCGCAATTTTAGAGCGTTCCATATTACCTGCCCCTGAAATTACCGACCAGCTTTGTGAAATTGAATCAATGCTGCACTCGTCATTCACATGTGAACCGAGTGGCGTGCCGTCATCAAAAAATGCACGTTTGTACCATTCTCCATCCCAGGCATTTTGCTCAATGTTCTTTCTCAATTGCTCTGCTTCAGTTTTACAGGTTGCAGCAAAGCCAGTGTCATTCTGTGTTTGAGAGATGTTCGGAAATCTTGCGAGAACATCATATAAGAAAAAAGCAAGCCACACGCTTTCACCTTTTCCATGAATGCCCACCTTGTCCATACCATCATTCCAATCGCCGGAACCAATAAAAGGCAAGCCATGTTCGCCAAAACGCAGGCAAAATTTAATCGCACGAGCACAATGGTCATACAAGCTTGTAATTACTTCAGATCTGATGGGAAGATCATAATAAGATTCTTCATCGCTATTCAATAATCTTCCTTCCAAAAAATGAATCTGTTCATTCAATATTGAAAGGTCGCCGGTATGCTCGATGTATTTGATCGTAACAAAAGGCAACCATAGATAATCATCCGAGCAGCGCGTGCGCACACCACGGCCAATAGGCGGATGCCACCAATGCTGTACATCGCCTTCTTTAAATTGTCTTGAAGCATGCAAAATAATTTGGTTACGCACAATAATCGGTTCTGTATGAATAAGCGAAAGCACATCCTGCAACTGATCGCGAAAACCGTAAGCACCGCCGGATTGATAATATCCGCTCCTTGCCAACAACCTGCAGGCAAGCGCTTGATAATTCAGCCATCCATTCGTTAAAAAATTCAGCCCAGTATCCGGCGTTTCAATTTGAACATTGGTTAATGTTTTGTTCCAATAGCCGTGCACCTTTTGCAGCGATTCTCGAGCTGCTGTGCTGCCACGAAATTTTTTCAAGATCTCAATGGCTTCATTGTTATCTTTCCCCGCACCCAATCTGAAAACAATTTCCTGCTCTTGCCTTGCAGGAATATTGACCACGATTTGAATAGCAGCGCATGAATCTAAACCAGCTCCGCTCCTGTTAGAAAGTTTTGCGCGGCTCATCGCATCAGGGTTTGCGAGCGTGCCATTTCTTCCTATAAATTCTGTACGGTCCGTTGTAAAAGTTTTTGAAATTTCATCGGTATCAAAAAACCCAACGCGGCCCGGGAACTCATAATTGTATGGATTGCTGGAGAGAATCGCACCCGTGTCAGGTTCAACATCGCTAACCAAATGCATCATTGATTTTGTTCTCAAATCGCCGAGCACCCATTCCATATAACCTGTTATAGAAAGCTTGCGCAATCTATCTGACTGATTTTGTATTCTCAGCACGATAAATTTTACAGGTGCTTCCAGGTCCACATAGATTTTTGTTTCGGAATAAATGCTGTCTTCGCTATGTTCAAAAACAGAGTAGCCAAAGCCATGCCGCGTGATGTAAGGAGATTTTGCTTTTGATTGCAAAGGCATTGGCGTCCAGAACTGCCCGCTTTCTTCATCACGCATATAAAATGCTTCGCCGCCTGAATCGCTTACCGGGTCATTGTTCCAGGGCGTAAGCCTAAATTCATGTGCGTTCTCTGCCCAGGTATATGCTTGTCCGCTTTCAGATATAACCGTACCGAAATTGATGTTTGCAATAACATTCGCCCAGGGCAATGGCGATGAAATTTTATTATCAGTTGTAATTACATATTCTTTCCCGTCTTTTGTAAAGCCGCCAATGCCATTGAAAAAACTCAGGTCATTTCGTGGCTGCACTGATGTGGGCATAGATGCATAAAATTTCACCGGAGTGAAATGAGATATAACAGGTTTTGCTTTGCTTCTTTTATTCACTTGTTCTTCCAGGCTTCCGGAACTATCGGTGATGATTATGCGCGCAATTGTTTGAAACAATATTCTGTCTTCGCTTGAAATTTGTTCAGCGCCACGTATAAAAATTCCTCCGGGCCGTTCTCGTTCATCAGTTCCCGATCCTCGCGAAATAAGACCGAGAATTTGATTTTGCAACGTCTGTCTGTAGCTGCCATGGTCTTCATTCCATATCACCAAATCAACCAACAATCCTTTCAGCCTCCAGTATAAATGCGCCTGCAACATTTGTTTCACCAATTCAATATTTGAAGAATCTTCGATGCGCAACAGCACAATTGGCAAATCTCCCGAGATGGAATAGCTCCACAATGCCGATTGGCCGCGATGATTTTTAATAAGGATGCCAGCATCTGCACGCAATGCGGCATTCACGTAAACCACAGAGCTCGCAAGCTTCCCATACAATTGTGCATCAGCTTCCGTTGCATTTATCTGCCGAAGCACCACCTGGCTATGCGCCCAGGATAGCCCGAACACGCGGTTTGTTAATGCGCGGTCCTGATACTTTTCTACGAGGTTATTGCAAACATCTTTTGTTTCGCTGATACCATACACCATATCTACAATTGCTGAATGCTGCGGCTCTATCACAATCCTGTATTTCATTGCAACAACAGGATAAAGCACAGCGCCTTCACTATTAGTAAGCTCACCTGCATTTTCAACAGCGCGGGGATTGGTTATCGAATTTCCTCTGCCGATGAATTGCATCCTGTCGGTTTCGTAAGAAATATTTTTTGTTTCTGCACCGTGCGCTTTCATTAAATGAAACATCCACGGCGGCTTTTCATCATTGGATCTTGGCCTGCGTGTGCACACAATAGCATTGCGGGTTTTATTGATTTCTGTTTCTACAAATAAGTCGCTGAACACAGGATGAAGGCTGTCGCCAACTGCAGATGCAAGCACTACTTCAGCATAACTTGTTACTTCAATTGTTCGTGGCTTTCGCGAATGGTTGGTGATATGAACGCGGCGTATTTCAATATCATCTTCTGGCGAAACAACAATTTCCGTATGTGTTTCTATATCATAATCGCGGCGACGAAATTCTGCACGGCCTTGAGAAAAAACAACTTCATAAGTTTTTCCCTGTTTCGCAGTAGGCTGATAAGCAGCTGACCAGTATGAATCATTATCAACATCTCGGATGAAACAAAAATTTCCCCAGTTATCGCAGGTTGGGTCTTCACGCCAACGTGTAACCGAAATATTGTTCCATTTGCTATAACCGCCGCCTGCATTGGTTATCATTACATGATATCTTCCGTTTGACAGCAATTGCACCTCAGGCGTTGGCGTATTTGGCGTTGTGATGATGCGCATTTCAGGGCTGCTTGACGCGACGCTGATGTCTGCAGCTTGCGTGTTCATAGTATAAGATGGAACTGCGAGCGGGATTCGTTCCTGTAACAATAATAATGTTGCCTGAAATTGCGGCTCAGCTTCAAATCTTTTTTGCATGGGCTCATCCAGCAAAAGATAGCTTAATGAAAGAAAACTCATTCCCTGATGGTGCGCCATGAATGATTTTATTACTGCTTCAGTTGCCCCTCTTGGCAATCGCGAAGGCGAGTAATCTATTGCTTCATAAAAACCAAATTTTGCTTCATGGCCTTCTTCAGAAATTTTTTGAAGATTTTTGCATGCTTCTTCGGCATCCACCATCAGCGCCATTACAGACGCATAAGGCGCAATCACCAAATCCTCTCCCAGCCCTCGTTTCAAGCCAAGACCCGGAACTCCGAATGCGCGATATTGATAATTCAATGCAGCGTCGAACATATTATATCCTGATTCAGAAATGCCCCAGGGAACGTTGTGCTGTTTGCCATAATCAATTTGTTTTTGAACGGTTGATTTATAAGTTTGGTCCAACAACGTGTTTCTATATGTGGGCATCACTAACAACGGCATCAGGTATTCGAACATTGAACCGCTCCATGAAAGAAGAATTGGCGAGCCCACCGTATTTGTAAGTTGCCTTCCAAGCGCAAACCAACTTTCCTGAGGAATTTTTCCTTGCGCAATCGCTACAAATATACCCAGCCTGACTTCCGAAGCAAGCAGGTCATAAAAGCTAATGTCTCTGCGATGTTCTTCTGCATTGTAACCAACCGCTAAGAGGTTTTGAGATTGATCGTAAAGAAAATCATATTCCATCACCGATAAATCATTGGCCTGTTCAGCGAGCTGAGCCGCAATGTCAATTCTTTTCTTTGCTCTGCTGCATGCATTATTCAGATGTGTGACCAGTGCGTCAATCCAAGCATTTTCTTCTTGAGAATTTTCCTGCGAATAGCATTTTTTTATTTCGGGCAAAATATTCACATCTATTTGTGATATTTCGCGAATTGTAGGAATGCCAAAAATACCAGGAAGGCCGATAAATTTTTCAGGATGGTTTGCCAGCAAAACCCATGGTGCAAAAAGAATTAATTCATCGCTTGCATATCTGCACTGCTTCAAAAGCGATTGCGCCCACCAATAAGATTCATTTTCTTCTGTTTTTTTTAATTCATCAACCAGGGCTGATGAATAAGAAAGAAATTGGTTGAGAAAAAGATGATAAGCTTCCAGCGTTATTACCTGCAATTGTTTTGCTGCCTCAATATCTTCTTCAAATTGCTCAATGGTTTTATTAATTTTATTTTTTTCTGAAATGATATACAATGTATCACTAAGCCCCTGGAACAAATTTGTATTGATGATCTTTTTATCAGGCATTTCCAGCAGCCCCTGTTTCAGCACAATCAAATGGCCCGCAAGGTTGCCACTATCAACTGTTGAAATGTATTTCGGCGGAAGCGGCTGCAAACTGTGCGTGTCATACCAATTATAAAAATGGCCTTTGTATTTTTCAAGCGCCTTCATGGAACTTATTGCGTTGGCAGTTCTTTCAATCAATTGCCCGTTTGAGATGTAAGCAAAATCACAGGCAGTGAGGTTTGCAAGAAGCGAAAGCCCCATATTTGTTGGAGAGGTGCGATGCGCAATTCTTGCCACAGGCTGTTCCTGATAATTATCAGGGGGCAGCCAGTTATCTTCAAGCGTAACAAAATTTTCAAAGAAGCCCCATGTTTTTCGTGCAATCTTTCGAAGAAAAATATTTTGATTTTCAGAAAGCTTTGAATCAGCATTGCGCCGTGGAAGGCTAATGACCCATGCTATTGCCGGCGATAAAATCCATGCTATTAAAAAAGGCATAGCAACGACAGATGTAATTGCAGAATGCGTGAGCAAATAAGATAAGATGACAAAAGATATGAATGGGGCAAACCACATAGAAAGATATGTTCCCGCCAAACTATTATTAACAGTTCGGGATGTGCTTGATGATGGGTTCCACTCAAGCAATTTTCTTTTTGAAAATATCATTCGCCAGCTTGTGCGAATAATTGCGTCAAGATTTACGAAAGCTTCATAAGGAAGACATACCAGAATAAAAATATTTTGCGCAAATTGATTTGCCACAGAGCGGACCGACACAAAAAGATGTTGTTTCAACGCTGCTTCATCGGGCTTTCTTGCAATAATTTCCCAGCTGAAATAAATAAATGAAGGAAGAAGGATAATTGCAATAATGGTGATCGACCATATCCATGAAGATTGCAATATCGTCCATCCCATGATCAGCAACAGCACCATTGCAAGCGGCACCAGACTTCTTCTAAGGTTATCAAATATTTTCCATCGAGATAATAATGAAATAGGGTTGCGGCGAAGCTTGTTATCTTTATCGGGCACGAATGGCCATACCCATGACTCGATTTGCCAATCTCCCCGGATCCAGCGGTGGCGGCGCTTCATATCGGCAAGATAACGCGTAGGATATTTTTCATGCAACTGCACATCGCTTACTAATGCAGAACGTGCATAACATCCTTCCAACAAATCGTGGCTCAAAATCCTGTTGTCAGGAAATCTGTTTGCAAGCGCTTTTTCAAACATGGCTACTTCATAAATTCCTTTGCCGATGAATGAGCCCTCATGAAATAAATCCTGATAAACATCAGAGGTAGTTCTCGTATAAGGGTCAATGTTAGGTTCGTTGCCATGCATTTCGGCAAACTTCGAACCGTCTTCATCCGGCAAACTAACGGCAACGCGTGGTTGTAAAATTGTATATCCTTCGGTAACACGTTTCTTTTTCTCATTATAAAAAGCATGGTTCAAAGGGTGAGCCATTGTTGCGATGAGCTTCCACGCTGCTTCACGTGGCAATTGCGTGTCAGTATCAAGCGTGATAATATATTTTACTTTTCGATAAATTTCTTCGTCGCCTGCAATGGCACTGAAAAAATCTTTTGCATTTTCTTTTCCTTCAATCAATTCATTCAATTCAGCAAGCTTTCCTCTTTTTCTTTCATAGCCCATCCAGATTTTTTCTGATGCATTCCATTTTCTTGGCCTATGAAAAAGCAAAAAACCAGCGTCGCTTGCTTTCGCATATTTTCTATTTAACTCGTGAATTTTTTTTGTTGCGCTTTCAACCAGTTCATCATCGCCGGGTAATTTTTCTTCGTTTGCATCTGCAAAATCTGTCAGCAAAGCGAAATGAATGTTTTCATTTTTATTCGCAAGATATCGTACTTCAATGCCTTCTATTAATTTATTCAGTTCATTATCGTCGGTTAAAATGGTAGGCACTACAACCATTGTTTTGTATGCTTCGGGTATTGCTTTTGAAAAATTCATTCGCGGAAGCAAATCCGGCTTTATTATTAAAGTTGAAATCCAGTTCACAAGCGTAACGGCAAACTGGCTCGCGCACAAAAGCGAAAGCAATACCAATATTATCAAAAGCCAATCGCGCAGCCCGTCTGCGTGGGCTTTTGCAACAATAAGCCCTGCTAAAACAAAAGTCATCAGCACAATTGAAATGATATAAAACAGAAATGGGAATCGCTTAAGAATTTTTTTTGCAACATCAACAGCAGAAGATTTGTACCTGACCAATTTTTCTGTTTGTGGAACACCTTTGTCTATAAGATAATAACCAACATGCGATTTACGGTACCCATCACCGTTTGAAACTGGTTCTTTGTTAGAAAGAAACACTGCAATATTTGCTACTTCAGTTTCTGACAATGTTGTTTTCTTCGCCATTTTTTCAACTACGTGCCTGTAATGATCGCGGGTAAAAAAATCCATATCTGCATATATTCCTGCGGCATCTTTGCGAAGTGAGCGCTCAACAGTGCTTGTATCTTCAACAAATTCGCGCCAATCATTTGTTCCCAAAAAACGTAAACTGCCAATGCTGTTGCTGATGGAAACCTGATCAGCTGCTTGTTTCTGGTTTTCGAGGTTAACAAGATCATCGCTTGTTACTCCATTTTCTGAAAGCCTTTGTTCAATCCATGTAAGGGGAAGGGTTAGCGTTGCGCCTTTGCCCTGAAGGCGGCGCACCAATTCTGCCACAAAAGAACTTTCGAGCGGCGGGCCTGAGCGAGCCATATCAGCAATTACAAGTATCAAGCTCTTTGGATCCTTATCGGCTGTTTGTGTCATCTCATCGGCCCAATAATCAGCCATGTTTTTATTAATTCGATTGATGGCAATCTGCGCTGCAAGCCTTCTCAGATTTTCAATCAATGCAAGGCGAAGCATAATGGGGATTGCCCAAAGCTCACCCAAATTTAATTCGGTAATACTTTGATAGGATGATATAAAATTTGTGAGGCTTTTTAGGTCAACGCGCCCGTCGCTATGAGAAATAATATTCAATGCAATATCATAAACACGGGGCAAACCTTCTGAAGGCCCTTCTGAAAGCTGCGGCAAGCCTGAGCTATAGCCTTTTGGCAAATGGCGCTTGCCGGTTCTTATCTGCTCTTCAATTAAATAAAAATTATCAAGCAGCCACTCTCCTGCAGGTGAAATCCTGCTGTTAGCCTTTGCAGATTCAGTTAATAAATTATGCACTTCAATAAGAAGGTCTTCATTATCTGCAAGCCTTTTTAATAATTGTTCTGTTTTTTTCCCTGTTATTAGCTTGTGGGTTTTTGCAAGTGCTTTTGCAAATTGCTCCATTTGTTCTTCGCTAAAAAGCTCAGAGCGAATCGGAGGTTTTTCGTTTGCATATTTCTTAATAAGATTTTGCCCGGGAAATGATATTCCAAGATGAGAAAGGATCTCTTGAATCGGATTGTTCTTTAGTATCTCCTGAATCGGTTTATTTTTCACTTGGATTCAAAAATTTTTTTTGAAATAATTTTTAGATGGGGCAATTGAATAATGCAAGATTCAAACCTAAATATTGGTAATCAATACTTCTGTAAAAAAGATTTAAGAATTGCAGCTAAAAAAACTCCGGAAAAATTTCCGGAGCAAAAATAAAATGATAATAAAGCAGGTTATTTTTATGCCTGCGACTCGTAGCTTTTGATTTTATTATATAATGTCTTTCTATCGATCTTTAAAATTTCGGCTGCCTTTGATTTATTGAAATTAACTTGCCGGAGAACATTCATGATGGTGTCATACTCGGCCTGAGATGCTGCATTCTTAAGATCATTGCCTCTATTAAAAGCCTGATGATGGCTGTGATTGTAAGGCGCCTGCTCTTCATATGCCGGGTATAAATTTGTTTCAGATATTTCAACAGGAAGAACTTTTGGAGATATCAATCCTTCAGGAGTGAGCAAGGTTGCACGTCTTATTACATTGCGGAGCTCCCTCAAGTTTCCCGGCCATGAATAGTTGAGGAAAATTTCCATCACACCATCTTCAAAACCTTCCACATCTGCTTTCTTATTCAATTCAGCATTTGCCTTAGTCAGAAAAAATTCTGCAAAAAGAGGAATGTCTTCCTTCCTGTTCCTAAGTGGCGGCAATATCACTGAAAATTCATTGAAGCGGTGGAATAAATCCTCTCTGAACCTTCCTTTGCGATATGCTTCCTGCAAGTTCTCATTTGATGCAACGATGATCCTCACATCAAGATCCATTTCTTTTGTGCCGCCTACTCTTTTAAATTTTCTTTCTTGTATCACCCTTAACAATGCAGCCTGAATTTCGTAAGAAAGGTTTGCCACTTCATCTAAAAATAAAGTGCCTCCATTTGCCAATTCAAAATGCCCTTCTTTATCGGCCAAAGCGCCTGTGAATGCACCTTTCATATGCCCGAACAATTCTGTGCCTGCAAGCTCTTTTGAGAGCGTGCCGCAATCCATCGCAATAAAGGGCTTGTTTTTTCTGTCGCTGTTCTGATGGATCGTTCTTGCAAAAACTTCTTTGCCTGTGCCGCTTTCACCGTATAAAATAACGCTGTAATTGGTTGGTGCCACCAGTTCTATCTGCCTGTACAAATCACGTGTTGATGGATCCTGCCCTTTTAAAAATTCGCCATTGGCAGAAGTAGCAATTTTAAATTTCTTTTCTGATGATGGAGATGACTGTTCTTCTTTAACGGCAGGCTCGTTCAGTGCTCTGTTTATCACATTCAGCACTTCGTCAGGTATCATTGGCTTGGTGATGTAATCAAAAGCGCCGGCCTTTATTACATCTATCGCTGTTTTGATATCAGAATATCCTGTAATGATGATCACAATAGCATGCGGGTCAACAGTCTTGATATCATGCAACACTTCCCTTCCTTCTTTGTCGCCGAGCCTGAAATCGCAAAGAACAATGTCAAATTTTGATTCTTTGAATTTGGCAACGCCTTTGTTGCCCGTATGTGCCATATCTGTCTCAAAACCTTTCCGCTGCAAAAACCTGCTAAGCAAGGTGCACATATCCATGTCGTCGTCTATTATTAAAATCCTTTTCATAACAAAATAGATTCTTTAAAGTTAATGTAAAAACTTGCTTAAACCGGATTATGTTTTACTGCATTGATACTCTTAAAACATCTTGCCAAAGTAAAAACAGGCTTCAATGCTAAATTGTTCATCAGCTCCCCGTAAAAAAATGCCCATTTTGTGGAAAAAATTTTACACTCGTTCTGCTGCTTTAAAGAGAAGGCACTTAAACTATGTGTTAACCGTACACAAAAACAGTATGGCAAAAAAATTGATGATATTTTAATTCATATAGAAATGTTAACCTATGTTGAAAAGAGAAATACTTATTGTTGACGACGAAATGGACATTTGTTATTTGTTGAAAGGTATAGTAAGGCAAAAAAATTTCGAATCAAGTTTTGCAAACACTTTATCAGATGCACAAAAAGAAATAGACAAACAGCCTCCATCTTTGTTAATACTCGACAATCGCCTGCCCGATGGGATGGGCGTAGATTTTATTAGTTATGTTAAGGAAAATCACCCATCAGTTAAAATACTAATGGTTTCGGCTTTCGATAGCAGCCTTGAAAAAAGCCTTGCTTATGATAAAGGCGCGGACCTTTTTATTGGAAAGCCTTTGAACAGAGAAGTGATAAGCACAGCTATTGACAAATTGATTAATTAGCTGAACTGCGTATCAGGCAAAAATTTGTGGAGAATTCTACACAGGTGAACATTTTGTTCCACATTCCTAAGAAAAAAAGGCTTAGAAATCCGTTTGAAAATGATTGGTACGGTGATTGATATTTAGAAAAAAAGAAGGATATTAAAAGTTTTGTACGGGGTTAAAGAGAAAGACAGTCCCGCAAAAAACGGGGCTGTTTTAAAAATAAATAAATAATTATATCACGGACGGAAAACCTCTGTGCCCTTCGCAATAATATTATAACATAAATGGTTTACACATTATGGCAACTTCACTACAAGTCAAATTCTCTTCCGTTGATTTAAAGAAGCTGAAGGAATTGCGCAGCGCTTTGCTGGAGGGAATTAGAAAATGTAGTGAAGTTGTTCTTTCTGTGAACAGCGAGCCTTTGAAGAAAACTATTTTAACGCTTGAACAACAAAGTAGCCAATATGCGAATGAACTGAATTCTCAGATTCAGGTGATGGGTGGTGTGGTAGACCTTAATGAAGAAAAACTAGTTGCAATTGATACTTTAAAAATAAAAAAAAGCAGAAAAGAGAATATTGAAGAACAGGCATTAAAAATCTGTAGAAAGATTGAAAGATCTGTGATTGGCCTATATAAAAATATGCTTAAAGAAGAGTTGCCGAATGACGGGTTGAAAAAGATGATCAAATATCAAATGGATGGAATCATGTGCACCACTCTTCAGTTAAAATTATTATCAAAGTTTCTACATAATCAGTAGGTTTCGGTCTTTTAGGGTTTAGGGTTAAAAAGGATGTTGTCTAGCATCCTTTTTTGTTTTGTATGAACCAGGAATTATGCCCAGGCTATAAAAAATCTTCTCTTTAAATAAATTTCCCTAATTTGCTTTTCGCTTGAAACGGTTTGCTACCATACTACTGCTTGGTTTGCTCATTTACAATTGGGTCGGTTATAGATTATTTACTTCTTACCTTGAAATCAAAGCCAATACGCAACTTGAAGCACAGCTGGATAATAACAACTATGATGATGCACAGCTAATATCCATAAAAATTCCTTTCACACAACTTTCTTATGGCAACACATCAAGAACGTTTGAGCGCGTTGATGGGCAAACAGAAATAAACGGCATTATATATAAATATGTGAAGCGCCGTTTTTACAATGACTCGCTTGAAATGCTTTGTATTCCCAATAATGCCGCTATGCAATTGCACACAGCAAAAGATGAATTTTTCAAATTAGTGAACGACCTTCAATGTAATAGCCAAAGCAAAAAAAGCAGTTCTCAAAACAATAGTTCCAAAAATTTTTCTTTGGGAGACTATATGATGCATGATGTTTTGAAACTAAACACTCCTGACTTACTCATCTCAAAAAATCATTTTCAATTCAACGAAAATGTCTGTTCATCTTATTCAGCTACAGACGAACAGCCTCCTGATTTTCTTTCCTAAATTTTATTTTCGAATTTTTAAGCGTTTACAAATTCTGCAATTCACTTGTGCATTATTGTAATTCGCAAAATAGCTACATCAATAAATTTTTATAGTCATGCCTTATATTCCGTTGGAAGAGCATTTGCCCGGCATCACCGGCTTGCTTGAATATAGAAAAGATTCTGCTGCGCCTATCCGGGAACTAACACAAGTATTATTGCGCGGGCCATCTTCATTAACTGAAGGAGAACGCGAGCTTATCGCCACGATTGTTTCGTCGCGTAATCAATGCAAATTTTGTACAGCCGCGCACACTGCCGCAGCCAATGTTTTGTTGGGAGAAAATGATACTTCGGAAAAAGTAAAACAAAATATTTCAACAGCTCCGGTCAGTGAAAAAATGAAAGCATTATTAACGATTGCATCGCAGGTGCAGACAAGCGGAAAAAGTGTAACTGCAGCATCTATTCAAAAAGCAAAAGATGAAGGAGCGACTGATATTGAAATTCACGACACAGTTTTGATAGCAGCATTATTTTGTTTATACAACCGATATGTTGATGGATTGGCAACAGTTACACCAACAGGAAGCGAGTTTTATAATAGTCTCGGTAACCGCTTGAAAGATTATGGATATAATCGTTTACCGCAGGGCTATTCGCATTTAAAAACCCAATCTGTTAAATAATGGAAAATGAAATAGCAATTCCTAAGAGCACAAATAGCATTACATCAAATGCATTTTCATCTACGAAAACAAAAAGCGAATTGATGATTGTATTTGCTATCTGTTTCATCAGCACGCTTTTCGGCGGCGTAGTTACCATGCTCATGTCTGTTTATTTACCTGTTGCGGTAAAAGACTTGCTCGGAAATGTAAGCGATGAAAAAATGAACGATGTAAGTGCTGCAATCAATTCAGTTTTCATTTTTGGGTGGATGTTCGGAGGAATTATCTGGGGATTTATTTGCGACAAAATTGGCCGTTCAAAATCGGTAATGCTTTCTACAGCTTGTTATGCTGGGTTCACGTTAATTACTGCTCTCGCCTCAAATTGGATGCTGGTAAGCATTTCAAGGTTTATGTCTGGTTTTGGTATTGGCGGTGTGCTGGTTACAACAACCATTCTTATTTCAGAAATATGGCCGGAGAAAAAACGCGCAGTCGCACTCGGCATTTTGGCGGTAGGCATACCCGTTGGCTTTTTTGTTGCGGGTGCCATTAATAATTTATTAGCAGATTGGCGACAGGCATTTGCAGTTGGTATTGTTCCGTTGTTGCTATCAATTGTTTCGGCTTTTATTTTAAAAGAATCAGAAAAGTGGAAAGAAAATAAGCATGGAGTTAATCAAAATGAAAATTTCGATAAACAATTATTTGCGCCGGCATATAGAAAAAATTTGTTGTCAGGTTCCGTAATATTTGGCGCGATGCTGATTGGTTTATGGGCGATTTTTTCATGGGCGCCAACATGGGCGCAGAGTATTTCAACATCATCAAATGCACAACAGTTGCGCGGATTGACAGTGATGATATTGGCGGCCGGCGGGTTAACAGGAAGTTTTTTCTCCGGGTGGATCGCTAATGCGATTGGGCTTCGCAAAACAATGATGATGTGTTTCGTGGTTTGTTTTGTAATGACGTTTGTGTTGTTCAAACTCAGCAGGTCTGTGTCAGCAATCACATTTATTGAAATGGCTGTGCTTGCATTTTTCTTTGGCATTAGCCAGGGAGCACTTGCGGTTTATATTCCCTTGTTGTTTCCTGTGAGCGTTCGTGCATCAGCAACCGGCTTTTGTTTTAATGTCGGCAGGCTTTTTACAGGGACAGTCGTTTTTTTTATTGGTGCTCTTGTTGTTTTTCTCGGAGGTTATGGCAATGCAGTTTTTGTTTTCTCATTTATTTTTTTGATCGGGCTTGTGGCAACTTATTTTTCGAAGGAATAAGAACTATGATTTATTAGCTATTGGCGGAGAGAACTAAAGATGAATAGAATTTCTTCAGTACAAGAGTGCGACGCAAGGATGGTGAAGAGAGAAGAAAAGCTGGATATCAAATTAAAAAATTTAAAAGATAAGCAAGACAGAATTTGTGAGGACTGGAACTGGAAACTATTTTGCAAAATCGCAAATCAAAAATCTAAAATCAGAATGGCCCATATTAATGTACCAGAAGGAGTGCCGGGAATTAGAAGCCTGGTCATGTTCAGACCGGAAACAGGAAAGCCTTTGTATGAACTCGCGCAGGTTTTATTGCGAGGAGAATCGACACTAAGCGAAGCAGAAAGAGAATTGATTGCCGCATACGTTTCGTCGCGCAACAATTGCATGTTTTGTATGAGCAGCCATGCAGCAGCATCGAGGTGTTTATATGGAAACGAAAAAAATATTGTGGATGAAGTGCTCAATGATATGGAGCATGCGCATATCAGCAATAAATTAAAATCGTTGCTGAACATTGCAGGCAAAGTGCAGATACTCGGAAAAGAAGTAATGCAAGAAGATATTGATGCTGCAAGAAATCTTGGTGCAACAGACAGAGAAATTCATGACACTGTTTTGATCGCGGCAGCATTCTCTATGTTCAACAGATATGTTGATGGGCTTGCGAGCTGGACGCCAACAGACCCCGTTGTTTACGAAGAAATGGGAAAACGGATGGCGAAAGGCTATGTGATGCCGAAGTAGACAAAAATTAATAATCGAGAATTAATAATAAATGTGCGAGTTGCAGAAATCGTAAATCGTACAGCAAAAATCTAAAATCAAGATGCCTCATATCAATCTGCCAAACTTACCGGGAATTCGCGGGCCAATGGCCTATCGCCCGGAAACTGCAAAGCCATTGAATGAGCTTGCAGAAATTTTATTGCGCGATGATAATAATACATTATCACGCGGCGAAAGAGAATTAATCGGCGCTTATGTTTCTTCATTGAACGATTGTTTTTTTTGCCAGAATGTTCATGGCGCACTTGCAGGCCATTATCTTGAATTTGACATCAATGCAATTGATGCTATAAAAAAAGATTATCGTTCTACGCCCATTTCAGAAAAATTAAAAGCATTGTTATCTATTGCAGGAAGCGTACAAAAAGGAGGCAAAAATGTTACTACAGAACAAATTGAAAATGCAAGAAATCTTGGAGCAACAGACAGAGAAATTCACGACACTGTTTTAATTGCGGCCGCTTTTTGCATGTACAACAGATATGTTGACGGGCTTGCGACATGGGCGCCGGAAGAGAGGCAATATTATGTGAACCGTGCGCCACAACGCGCAGAAGAAGGCTATCTGGATTTTGATTTATACCAATATAAATAACTGAAATTTTATTACTCACTTTTAAAAATTACATTATGAAAATCAGAACAGAACCAGTCGGAAGCATTCCACGCCCGATTGAGCTGATACTTGGAATGCAGGCAAATGCTGCCGGGCAACTTGACAACAAAGGCCTTCAACAATTGTTTGACGCCGCACTAACGGATACCATTAAACGCTTTGAAGAAACAGGCTCGCCCGTTATTACTGATGGCGAACAAACAAAACCAAGCTTTGCAACATACCCGATTGCAGGCATCACAAATCTTGATCCTAATGGAGTAGTCATTCCATTCGCTGATGGGCATACAAGACAGTTGCCAAAAATCACAAGCGGTCCTTTTCACTATCAAACTTATGCAAGCAGTTATGTTGAAAAAGCAAAAACGCTTACAAAACTGCCGGTGAAGCAGGCGGTAATCGCAGTTTCAGCAATCAGTTTATTATATCCGCAGGAAGGTATTAATGGATATTCGCAGGAACAATTTATTCATGACTTGCTGAATGAAGCAGAAGCAGACATCAGGAAAAGTTTGAACAGCGGTGCTTATAATGTGCAGATTGATTTTACCGAAGCAAGGCTTTCATTAAAATTAGATCCGAGTGGTGGTTTATTAAAAATGTTTATTGACTTAAATAACCAGGTTATCAATCGTTTTACTGAAGAAGAAAGAAAAAGGATTGGTGTTCACTCTTGCCCGGGCGGCGATCATGATTCGACACATAGTGCTGATATCAGTTATGGAAGCCTTTTACCTTTGCTGTTTCAATTAAATGCAGGAAATTTTTATCTGGAATATGCAGGAGAAAAAGACAAGAAATCCGTGCTTGCATCTATCAAAGAAAACCTCAAGCCTTCACAAACTGTTTTTCTCGGCGTTACGGATGTGCTTAATCCAAGAATAGAATCGGCGGATGAAATTCGTGAAACGATATTGGAAGCAACAAGTGTTATTCCAGTTCAACAATTTGGCACAACAGATGATTGCGGCTTTTCTCCATTTGCTGATGACACATCAACAGCAAGAGATATTGCATTTTCAAAAATAAAAGCACGCATTGAAGGAACGAAACTGGCGGAAGCAGCACTGTCGAAGACTTCCGTGTTTGTTTAGAAGAAATTAATAATTAGTAATTGATAATGCTGAGGCTCGCAGCTTAAAGCCAAAAGCGCTCAGCTATTTCGTTCAAATCATAAAACGCAAAATTTTTATGCCTCACATTAAAGTAGATAATAGTCTCGCAGGCATTCGCGGACTAATGAACTTTCGCCCGGAAACAGCGGAGCCGATGGGTGATTTAGCAAATATATTATTGCACACCAATGAAGGATTGACTGCAGTAGAACGTGAGCTGATAGCAACACATGTTTCTTATCTCAATGATTGTTTTTATTGTCATAATTCGCACGGAGAAATTGCGTGTTATTATCTTGATGGCAATCGCGAGTTGGTTGATCAGGTAAAAAAAGATTATCAGCATGCGGATATTTCCGATAAATTAAAATCATTATTAAACATTGCCGGCAAAGTGCAGAAAGGCGGAAAATATGTGACTGCCGATGATATTGAAAATGCGCGCAAACATGGAGCAAATGATATGGACATTCATGATACAGTGCTTATTGCTGCTGCATTTTGCATGTTCAATCGTTATGTAGATGGATTGGCCGCGAACACGCCAACAGATCTCAGCACTTATGCACCGCGTGCAAAGCAAGTTGCTGAACAGGGTTATGGCAAACACATTTTTTCCGTTAATCAACCTGTAGCTGAAAAAGTATAAATCATATCAATTGCTGAAGAAGACTTTCTCCATATTGCTATTGGGCATATTGCTTTTCAACTGGGCAGGCTATCGTTTGTTTATTTCATTTGCAGAAAATAAGGCAAACGAACAAATGGAAGCGCAACTTGATAGTGACAATTATGAAGAAAGCAATTTGATATCAATCAAAGTTCCTGTCGAAAATCTTTCTTATTGTAATAACAACCTGTTATTTGAAAGAACAAATGGCGAAATTGAAATCAACGGCGTTCAATGCAATTTCGTAAAACGCAGGCTTTACAATGATTCTATTGAATTGCTTTGCATACCCAATAATACAATCGCGCAATTACAGAAAGAAAAAATTGATTTTCTAAAATCTGTAAATGACGTTCAGCAAACAGAACAAGGAAAAAAGTCAGGCAATCATTCAAATTTGTCAAAAAATCTCTCTTTTGACAATTATACAATTCAGGATATTTTTTCTTTGAATGATGTGCTTGTTGCTGCTGCAAAAAAAACATTTCATTTTTTTGCGCACGCCACTTCTTATTATCCCTTGTTAATTGAAAACCCTCCTGAGCCAATCTGATCATATTTCATTTTCAAATCAAATTCCATTCAGTGCTGGTTTTTGCATTGAATAATCATTCATTGAATTATCAACCAAAACTTAAAAGATGAGAAGAAAATTTCTTATATGCATAGTATGGCTATGCACAATAGTTATCCCACAATTTGTTTTTTCACAAAACAAAACAATAACCGGCAAGATCACTGATGCAGCCGGAATACCGGTAACAGGAGCCAGCATTTCTATTAAACAAACAGCTCAGGGAACAACAACAGATGCAGAAGGAAAATTCAAATTAGCTGTTCCCGCAAATGCAATTTTGATTATTACTTATGCGGGTTATAAATCACAAACTATAAAAGCCGACGAATTTAGTAGCGACATAAATTTAAAACTTGTAGAAGATGTTGCACATCTTGATGAAGTTGTTGTAACGGGGTTAACCACTGCAGTGAAAAGAAGAAACCTGGCAAACGCAGTAGCTACCATATCTTCCAAAGAACTAGACGGTGTGGCGCCGGCGCAAACTTTTGATGCAGCACTTGAAGGAAAAATTTCCGGAGCTTATATCAATGCCAATTCAGGCGCTCCCGGCGGAGGCATTTCTGTGAAGCTGCGCGGCGTTACTTCTGTGTACGGCAATACCCAACCGTTGTATGTTGTAGATGGCGTTTTTGTTGACAATACTTCCACCTCAGGCGGATTAAATGTTGTTACATCAGCACTCTCAAATGGCTCACCCACTTCCAATCAGGATAATCCATCGAGCCGCATTGCCGATTTGCGGCCGGAAGATATTGAAAACATTGAGATCTTAAAAGGCGCTTCTGCTGCTGCGATTTATGGCTCAAAAGCTGCAGCCGGTGTTGTTATCATCACTACAAAAAGAGGAAAAGAAGGAAGGACAAAAATTACCGTATCACAAGATCTTGGTTTCATAAAAGTGCGCAAGCTATTAGGCGTTCGTCAATTTACAGCAGATAGAGCTGCAAGTTTATCGAGCGATAGCGCGACAGGTGTTTTCCTTAGCCAGGAATTTTTGGCAGCACAGGCAAAAGGACAAATTTATGATTATGAAAAAGAAGTTTTCGGCAACACCGGTTTTGCAAGGAACACTGTATTGAGCATCAGCGGTGGCAATGCTAAAACCGGGTTTTATTTTTCTGCTGCTCAAAAAGATGAAGGCGGCATTGTAAAAAATACAGGTTATCGCAACAGCAGCTTGCGGTTGAATCTTGATCATCATATTACTGACAATATTAAAATCGGGCTCAGCACAAATTACATTAACACCTCATCAGATAGAGGATTGACGGGCAACGACAATGCCGGCGTATCACTGGGCATCGCACTTTCATCAACACCAAGTTTTGCGCAGCTTCATGATTCGGCGGGCATTTTTCCGAACAATCCCTTTGCCGCATCCAATCCTTTACAAACAATTGCATTGATGACAAACAATGAATCGGTCAATCGTTTTGTTACCGGATTAAATCTTGAAGCGACATTGCAGAAAAGCAGCGCAAGCACAACCAAATTTATCGCAAGAGGCGGCATTGATTTTTATAGCCTTGTCACAAATGCGATTTTTCCAAGTATTCTTCAATTTCAGGCAATCAACAAAGGAACATCTGTTCAGGGATTCACCAACAACCTGAATACAAATTATATTCTTTCATTAGTGAACGCATTCACACCTTCTGAAAATCTTTCACTCACAACATCAGCAGGCCTTACGCAAGAAACCGGCGATTACAACAACGTGCTTGATGTAGCAACACAGGTCATATCCGGCCAAACAAACATAAACCAGGCCGGTGCATTGAATGCAACTCAGCTAAGGACAAAATATCAGAACCAGGGAATTTTTATTCAGGAAGAAGCAAGCATCAGCGATGCATTAATGCTCACTGGCGGAGTTCGTTTCGACAGGTCATCAAACAACGGCGATGTTGCCAAATATTATGTTTATCCAAAAGCAGGTATTTCATGGAACCTTACTAAAATGAGTTTCATGAAAGGAGATTTTTTTGATAACCTGAAATTGCGTGCAGCATATGGCCAGGCAAATAATGTTCCTGCATATGGAAGCAAATTCACTGCGTTCAACATTTCAAATATTACTGGCAATCCCGGGCTCATCGTGAATTCGCAGCAAGGGGAACCTGATATAAAACCTGAAAGACAAACAGAATTGGAAGGTGGGATTGATTTTAGCGTGCTGAAAGGAAAGCTTGGATTTGAATTTACTCTTTACCAAAAAAGCATTTACGATTTTTTGATGCAGAGCAATCCGCCGTCTTCATCAGGGTTTTCAACTGCCTGGGCCAACGCCGGGAATTTGCGTAATCGCGGCATTGAATTGGGGATGAATGCAAAAGTAATCCAAACCAAAGCAATTGTATGGAATACTTCTGTAAATTTTTGGTTCAACAGATCTTTAGTAACTGAGTTAACAATACCTTCTGTGCCACAAGGTTCTTTCGGATATGTGCTTGGCACTTACCAGATCCAGCAAGGCCAATCTGCCACGCAAATATTAGGCCTGAATGGCGCAGGCGGAATAAGCAAGTTGGGAGATGCAGAACCAACATTCCAGATGAATTCCTATAACGAAATAACTTTCTTCAATAAATTGAGCTTGCGCTTTCTCATTCATTGGAAGCAAGGCGGCCAAAATGTAAATCTCACCAATCTTGAAAATGATTTTGGTGGCACCAGCGCCGATTACGATAAAGTAACAAATAAACTGGGAGTGCCCGATGGCGTTTACAGGATCATGCAGGTAGGGACCGACGCGCATGAATTCGTACAAACCGCCAGCTATCTGCGTTTGCGCGAAATAGGCCTGTATTATACCTTTACCAAATTACCTGTTGATTATATAAAAGGCATGCGCATAGGCATATCGCTGAACAACTATGTTACCATCACAAAATATAAATCTTATGACCCGGAAGTATCAAATTTTGGAACGGGCTTTTCCAGCGGTATAGATGTTGATCCTTATCCCGCAACAAAACGTGCAGACTTCCACATTTCATTTGATTTTTAATTCACTAAAAAAGAAGACATGAAAAAGAATATCGCAATAAATATTTTTATTTTGATAAGCACGGCCCTGGTTTTCAGCTCGTGCAAAAAAGATTTCGGAGACCTGAACAATGCGACGGTTGAAAGCTTCACATCTAATGCATCTTCCAGTGAGCTCAATAATCTGGTGAGCGGAACTGAATCAGGATTGCGCAATAACCTATCATTGTATCTGGATGATATCGGCATTATCGGAAGAGAGATGTATCACTTCTCCGCTTCAGAACCAAGATATGTTACCGATTTGCTTGGCGGCGGTGGCGCAACTTTGAGCAATAGCAATTTTTATATTGCAAACCCATGGGCTTCACGTTATTCAGTAGTGAAAAACTGCAATGTCCTTATTCAGGCAGCAACCAATTCAACATTGATAACGGCAGCGCAGCGCAGCGGCTATATTGGTTTTGCACAAACAATAAAAGCATATCAACTTTTAATGAACCTTAATCTTACAGACTCAAATGGGATACGCATTGACGTTAGCGACCCCAATAATTTAGGGCCTTTTGTTAATTACAACGATGCGCTCACTGCAATCACTTCATTGCTTGATTCCGGGCAAACCGATTTTGCCAATGCGGATATTGCATTCACGCTCGCAGGCTTTGGAAATTTTAGTGATGGCCCGGGATTAACACAATTCAATCGCGCCCTTGCAGCAAGGGTTGATGTGTATCAGCAAAACTGGACAACAGCATTGGCTGATCTGAACGCATCTTTTTTAAATTTAACAGGTGATTTTAATAGTGGTGTTTTTGATGTTTTCGGAACAGGTTCCGGAGATCAGCTAAATACTTTTTTCATTCCGCAAAATCAAACGGGAGAAATTCGTGTTGCACATCCATCATTTGCCACTGATATTGAAGCAGGCGATGACAGGATCAATAAAGCAACATTGCGCAATGCAGTCGCATCATTGGATGGCCTGAGCAGCGACAGGGATATTTGGGTGTACACATCAAGCACAGCACCGGTCCCCATTATCAGGAACGAAGAACTGATATTGATTTATGCCGAAGCAAATATTCAGAACAACGATTTGCCTGATGCTGTAAATGCAATCAACATCATCCGCACAGGGCATAATCTTGGTGCGTACAGCGGCGCGGTGACACAAGCTGCTTTGCTAACGGAGATGCTTAACCAGAGAAGGTATTCGTTATATTGCGAAGGCCATCGCTGGCTGGATTTGCGCAGGTATAATCTACTGGGCACATTGCCGATTGACAGAGCGGGCGATCAGGTTTGGACAGAATTTCCATTGCCGGTTTCAGAACAGTAATAATAAATAACAACAATCGCGGCAGATTTTAAAACCTGCCGCGATATTAAAAATCATGCTTATCCTTATAATCAATAATTTTTTTTGTATGGATATCAAATTCAGAAAATATATCAATACAGCATTTATTCTTGGCCCGATGACGTTGATGATGGCATTTGTTGGCGTGATGAGAAATTTTGGATTGCACAATGGCTGCGCAACAAGAATAATCGGAACATGGCTCACTATGTTTCCGATTGCTTTTATTTGCGGGCTTGTTATTATACCAATGGCAAATAAATTAACGAACAAAATAAAATTCATTGAGTCGCCCAATGAATGATATTTTTTTATAAAAGTTTAGTTTCATACATTGAATTGAAATTGCTTTTTCTTTCAGCTGAAACTGCCTTAAGTCCCGGATTGCTTTGCTACAAATATTTTAAGAGAATTTCACTTTTTTAAAAAATCGCGTTTATTAATAACACTAAAATTTTTGTTTGAAGCCAAAGCCCAAAATACCAATCCTCTATTTTATTTTTTTAGCCATTGTTCTTACAAGCTGGTTTTTATATGTAAGGAACATTGATTTATTAGCGCTTTATTCAAGGCGATGGCCCGCTGCGCTCACCATGATTTTTGGGTCTTTTGTTGCAGGCTCAAGCCCGGAAGGAAGTGCTGCAATTTCTTATCCGATATTTACTTTGCTGCTGAACATTCCACCGGCTGTTGCGCGAAATTTTTCTTTTGCCATTCAAAGCATTGGTATGACTTGCGCCACCTTGCTCATTTTAGGATTGCGCATTAAAGTGGAATGGAATTATATAAAATTTGTTACCCTCGGTGGAATATTCGGATTGTTTTTCGGCACTTATAAAATTGTGCCTTTGGTATCGCCGATTATGGCGAAATTATTTTTCGTTTCACTGTGGCTAAGTTTCGGCATCGCATTGTGGCGCGAGAACAGGCATCCCTCGCGCAAAGTTTTTGAGGAGATAACCAATTTCAAATCTTCAGACAAAACAAGATTGGTTGCATTCGGTTTTATCGGCGGTATTATTTCGGCTTTGTTCGGAACAGGCATTAATATTTTCACTTACTGCATCATGACCATTTATTATGGTGTTTCTGAAAAAGTGGCAACTCCATCTTCTGTTATTATTATGACATTTGAAACCATTTTAGGTTTTATAATTCATACACAGATTATAAAGGATTTTCAGCCGGCTGCTTTTGAAATGTGGATCGCCTGCGTACCGCTGGTTGCTTTTTTTGCACCACTTGGCGCATTTGTTGTAAGCAAATTGCCAAGAAAAAGAATTGCGCAATTTCTTTACATTATTTTATTCGTACAATTTTTCGGGGCGATGCTGGTGATCAGGCCAGGCGCAATCAAACTTTTGATGTGCGCTGCCATATTGGGCGCAGGGTTGTTTTTGTTCACTTATCTTGCAAAGTCTGGGAAAAGCGGCGCAGCATCGGTTTCGTCAAAACAATAATATTTATTTTATAAATTTTAAGAAAAAATTATCAGGATATTTTTTAGTTTGCACATCTTAAAAAATTTTATTCACTTTAAAACAAAATCAATATGGCCGAACACGATGAAATGGTTTTAAAAAATCAAGATTTTATTCTTGACAACCAAAAATTAATAAAAGACAATCAGGGTGCGATTGTTGAAAATCAAAATGCGATCAAAGAAAATCAGGCATCCATTTTAGGCAATCAAAAATCATTGAAAGGAAACCAGGGAACGATCGTCAAAAATCAGGGAGATATCAAAACAAACCAGTCGGCGATCTTAAAAAATCAGACTGCCATAAAAACCAATCAGGTTTCTATTCTGAAGAATCAGCAAGTGATTATAAAAAATCAAGCGTCTATTCTTCAGAATCAAAAAAGCTTAAAAGAAATTGTTAAGAATCAGGATACAATTCTTAAGCTGCTGAAGAAAAAATAAATAAAACATTCAGAAGTTCTTCAAATATTTTGATTGCGCCTTTTGCAATTTGCTTCAAAGTTATCTTAAGGTTTCACAGCCTTAAGATAACTTTTATTGAATACTTCTCATTCAAGTATCTCCCGAATTCTTATAGCAGGCAAATAAAAGTCATTGCATTTTTACATCATCATGACTCAATGTTTGAGGCCGGTTATATACTTCAATCACTTTTTCTTTTGGGTTGTCAAAATTGATAAAGTTCGCCCAAACCACAAACCACGCCCATTTTGGTTGCGCATCTAATATTGCTTTGCCGGGCAGTTCGCCACATTCTGTTAATGCAATTATTTTCCCTTTCGCAAGATCCAGCAATTCGTTGTAATCTTTTTGTTCATAATCCATATGATAAACATCAGCGCCAAGAACATCTACATAATCTGCGCCGGGATAAAAATCTTTGTAGGGATATGCTTCATCAGCAGGAATATCGCGAGGCCCATTTGCGCCCCATACCCATAATAAGTTGTCAAGATGAAAATGATTTACAAACCGGTCATACATCATCTTCCAAAGTTTTTGAATGCCATCTGCGCCTTTTTTATTTCCCCACCAAAACCAAACGCCATTCATTTCATGATAAGGCCTCCAAAGCACCGGAACATTTGCCGCTTTTAGTTGAAGCAGATAACCCGCAATAATATCAACCTGCGAAAGCCAGCGATTGTACAATTCAGTTCCGGGTGTTGTCAACTGTTTCCATTCATCGTCAGTTAATTTTCCCTGAATACTTTCTTTCCATTTGTATGGCGGATTATCAATCGGCCTTCCCTGATGCCACATCAGCGTGATGATATAACCATTTTTATTTTTTTTTATGGCTTCATCAACAATGGCCTGGCCGTTATCTTTCATGCCATTCCAAATAAAATCTGTGCTCCACACTGCAGGATACTTGCCGGTAATCGCTTTCACAGTGTCTGAAAAACGGTTCATGCTTTCATTAAAATCGTGCTCGCCACTAAGCATATATTTTCCATTAATGCCGTATAAATAGCTTAATAATTTTTTTGCTTCCGGCGAAGCATTTTTATTTACTGGCTGAAATGCTTGTGCAAATGCAGACAAACAAACAAAAAGAAAAAAAGAAAAATTGATAATTCGTTTCATATAGAAAAATTTATTTTGATTTTTTTGTGCTATAGATTAATTCGATTCGTTGCAGAAAAAACTGTGAATTGTGGCGATATTATTTCTTGTCTTTTTCAATCCTGTTTATGCAATTTGTCAGCGCTCTGAAATTGTGATAAGTTCCTTTCCATATTTGTGCTTTCAAAGCTGTTTTCCTTTGTGGCTCTTTATCCAAACCTTCCTCATACCAATCTCCGTGCTCGCGATCTATCAAATAAGTTTGAACATATTGCCAAAGCTTTGTGAAATGCTGATAATAATTCATGGGGTCTTTCCGGTATGCATCAGACAAAAGCAATAATGTATTCAATCCTTCTGCCTGTGCCCACCAGTTCTTGCTTTCCAGCGTAATAGTAATGCCTGGCTTGTTTTTGAAATAATATCCTTCATCATAAAAACCGCCAAGGTCATTGTCCCATCCATTTTTCAAAGCGTGATCAACCATTTTTTTTCCGATTGCCATTGTCAGTTCATCATGTTTGTTGCCTAGTGCTTCGCTTGCTTCAAGCATCAGATAAGCAGTCTCAACATCATGACCAAAAGATACATGATCGATGTAATGATTTTTTTTAATCACTGCTTCTGAAGAATCGCGATATGAAATCGGCTGCCATTCTGGTGTGAAATATAATTGCAGATATCCCTTCGGTGTAACAATTTTATCGCGGATGAGCAATAACATTTCCTGCAGCCTTGCTCTCACCAACGGATCAGGCCACACTTTATATAATTCAGTAAATGCTTCAAGCAGGTGAATGGAACTGTTCTGATCTTTATAGCCAATATCCTGCGTGCTTGGAATTTCGGGTGTCCTCAAAATATGCGTTCCATCACGTTGCAGATATTGATAATAACCTTTCAGTTTCGCATCATGACTATACTTCTCCAGCCACATAAATGCCTTCTTTGCAAGATTCAATGCAGCCGTATCTTTCGAGCATTCGTAATAAGCAGCAAGCGCATAAATACCAAAACCATTTCCATAAGCTTGTTTAATCAATGTTTTTGGAACACCTTGCCTTGTTACGAGATTATAAAAACCGCCGTATTCTTTATCCCACATCACATCTCTCAAAAAATAAAATCCATGCCGCGACATATTGATGTATGAACTGTCTTTGTAAAACATAGCCGCTTTTGCAGTTGACCACACATGCCTTGCTTGCGTAACGATCATTTTATCCTGCTCGCCCTGCGGATGAAAATCAAATGTGAATGTGCTTAAGTAGCCTCCGTATAATGTATCGATATTGCGCGGATAATATTTATCAAGCAGCCCTTCTTTAGCTGCGTATTTCATTTGCTGTTCAATACTATCTCTGTTTGTAGTTTGTGAAAATAATGATGACGAAAAGGAAATGAATATGAATAGAAAAAATAGTTTCATTGATTTTTTTTGAATTATTTTTTGTTCAATAATTTATCAGCTGCTAGCACTAAAAATAAATAATCAGTAGTGCCGCCACCAAGAACGTATTCGCCTTGCTGCCATAAAAAAGGAAATGGCAAAAGCTCAGGAAAGTCAGGCCGGATAAGAGCTGTGCCCGAACTAACACCTCCGGGAATATATGACCAGTCTGCACGGTTGAAACCATAAGCAGGGATCATGGAATGAGCGCCAACACCGGATGCAAATGAAGCGGTATTGTCTCCCGGGTGGCAACCTAAAATAAAATTGAGCGCATCAAGCATGTATTCATCAGAAACAATATTTGGGAATCCGGTGTGCAGAAAATATTGCTTGTACCCGAAATGCTGAATGTCCCAACCTGCGCCCCAGATATTCGGGAGATATGGCATTCCATATGGAGTTCTTTTCCCTTGCGCCTGAATGGTATCGTATAAAATTTTTACTGCTGAAGTAATGGTTGTTGTAAAGCTTTCATCATTAATCATCGGAAGAACACGGCCAAGCGCCCATCCGGTATAATTAATTGCTTTTGCAATTGCATCTTTATTGCTGATTAAAAAATCAGCATATTTTTTTTCTTTTGTAGTGATGTACAATTCCGTCGCAATTCCAACGCGTTGCATTGGCGTTCTTTCTTTCGTTTCATCCCAAACCTGTTTTGCAATTTGCAGGCATGCATTTGCAAGCGTATCGTTATAACCTTTCATCACGCGATATGCAGCAGCCAATGCAGCGGCCACTTCAAGCGACCTTCCCGGATTGTCTTCTGTAAAAACCCATCTGTCGTCGGGTGAATTTGGCAAACCGACTGCAGGCGGCGTTCCGCTTGTTTTTACATCATTATAAAATTTGTTATCAGTGATATTTGCCGCATCGCCAAGCACGGTGTATTGGCGCATTGTTGGTTCAATAATGCCGCGATAAAATCTTCCCATGCTTTGATAACCGCCAACTATAGAAAGCAAGCCATGCTCAATTTGTTGAAGCATATCAGGCTTTCCATCAGGTTCCTGAATTTCCACTACATGTGTTTGTTGATTGATCGTTGTATTATCATAGTTGGCGCCGAAAGCTTCGTAGGCAAGCGTTAATCCATAAACAGTTTCGGCTTGTGATTCCACTCTCAAATCAAAATCTCCTGCATCATGCCATGCGCCTCTGTTCAATCCCGGAACCGTTTCTCCTGATTTATATTTTGTTAATGTTGAATGCCCTTGAATATAACCATCAAAATGATTTGAATCGATAGGTGCCATGCGTGCATCATCCATATGACAGAAGCCGTGCCAGACACGGTATTTATCATTCACCCGCATGTGGCACATTTGTATTGGCAGAAAATATTCCAACGTTGGTTGCCACACATTCCGGGAATAAATGCTATCGCTTATTTGAAAAGCATTTGTAGCACTGCTACCATATTTTACAATGTATATGCCCGGTTTTTTTATTTGTGAAAAATCAAATTGAAGATAATGGTAACGCAAAAAATTTCCCCATTCTTTCGGCACTGATTGCAAAGCTGTTTCCTGATTTCCGTTTTCATTGATGCGCATTAATGATGCGTTTGCTCGCTTTGTATCTTTTGCATCCAGTTCAATCACAGCAATTTTTTTCTGTTGGGGATGATAGCCAACCTGAGAAACCTGAATTACAGGCGGTGATTGCCAGCCTTCGATGGCGTGCGGCATCACGAGCCATACAATTGCATTTTTTGTCGCGCCTTTTTTCAGCAGCGACCGAACCACAAACCAACCATTGTTATGTTTGCCTCTTCCATCCATTAATTGCATGTTGTTACCGAGCAAATTTTCAATCGTCATTCTCTGCATATCGCTTTCAGGTGCAACCACTAATTTATTTCCGGTAGCCATTGGCGTTATTTGTGTTTCGCCTTCTCCATCTTTATAGTTCGGGCCATTTGCTTGTTGAGAAAAAATGCCGGATTGATTGTCCATGTAATAAGTCTTGCCAAACAATGAACCCGGGTACAATTCAAAATTGAACCCAACTTTTCCAATCCATTGATCAGGCAGCGCACTATCCAAATCCACAATTATTTTAAACCCCTTTCCAAATGGCTCAACTCGTGTTGTATAGCTGAAATGCAGATCAGGATAAATAATCGGATTGAATCCTTTTCGATTGATCTCTTCATTTGGGTATTCCATGTGAACGCTGATGGCACCGGTGGCTTTATCAATCATTCGCTTTCCGACTTTTGGTATTGGCTGCCATTGACCCGGCGTTGGCTCAAGCCGTATATCACCATTGGTTGCAACGCGCTGCCCATTTTGAATTACGCTCACACCGCCTTGGTGCCCTTCAGGATAAAAATCGTGCGCCAGCATTACATTCACTCCCTGATATTCCAGGTATTCAAGATTATTGAGATGCATTTCTTGTGCCTGTGTGTGCGATTGTAGCGCGAGAACCATAAGCAGGAAGAAAATTTTTTTCACGGCGGCTGAAGCTATTTTTGAAGAATAACTTTCGCAATAAATATAATTCATTAGCGGCTTGGGCATGCGAATCACAATATCCGATATCGGATTTTGAGAAGAATCGGATAATATCATATCAGTATTCATACTTAAAATAATTTTTTACAGAAACAATATTCAACGGGCTTAAACACAAATTGAATTGTAATAAAAAAGGAACAAGCATTGCGCTAAGGTAGAAACCGGTTGGCAATTTGCTTGTTCCATGATTGCTGTGGAAAAGAGACCATTGAATTATTTCTTTATCAAAAAAAACGTTAGTTGTACTCAAATCTTTGCTTGCTATAAACATTCTCAATTGCTTAATTAATTTTTCTCTTTGCTATTATTTTTTTTAAGGATAGCCATGATTTTTTCAGATTCGTCATTATATACGGCTATCCGGTGATTCACCATGAAAATGGATGTTTGTACTTCAGCTTCGGAAGTTTTAACCTTAATAATATTTGATGGCTGTTCCGGCATGTGGCAACGCGTACAATTATTTTTCAAAAAAGAAATATTTGTTGAATCAGCCATCTTGCAAAAATTATGATTGGCAGCAGAATGACAGCTTTGGCAATGCTGTGCATATTGCGTGTAATTTCCATGATCATTTACATGTGTATTATGGCATGTAAAGCAATCCATTTTGCTCATCATATAACATTTGCTTGAAGCCAACAAGCCCGTTTGATTTCCATGCACATCGGGCCGGTTGGGTTTGCCAGCAATATCAGGCAACATAAAGCGAGACAAAGTATCGCCGGGCCTAAAAGAAAATGCGGATGCCAGCATAATATTTTTGTTGCCCGAATGGCAAACCGCACACATATCAATTCGCTGAGAGCGCGATAAAGACTTGCAAGAAATAATATACCTGCCTTGTTTTTGCCCGGAATATGCTGTGTGAAAATTAACATGCGTTGCAGCAGGGCCGTGGCATCTTTCACAATCGATATTGTAGATCAGAGTACTTTTATCAAGCGCTTTGTCATTTTGATTGCCGGCTTGTTTTATATAAGAAGTGTGGCATTCAAAACATCTTCGATAAATAGGCCTGTCGAAAATAACGGTGTCTTTCGGATAGCCCGGGCTGCCTGGTCCAACTGTGAAGATTGGTGAAATAAGAAACAGGCAGTTGAAACAATAAATCATTTTTCCAATATAAATAAGTCTGCCCTTTTGCAAAACCAAAAACAATATCAAAACGTTCGGCTCTTCTTTCTTTTCCATGTACGTAAAGCACCTGATATGGAGCATCATCACGTTTTTCCATAACCACTCTCAGGCTATCATTTACTACAAATGAATTTGAATCTCTTGAAAAACTGCCCTCAATCGTATTTGAAGATGCAGCACTTGCTGCATGATAATGTGCGGTATTCAAATAAGAATTATAAATCTGTTGATGACATTTTATACATGCATTTGAACCTGCAAAAGCTTTGCCTCTCGGGTCATTATCGTTTTCAAAATTCATACATTCAGAAAATAGAAAAACGCCGCTGAAGATCGCTGCTAAAAGAAATATTTTTTTTCTTTGCATTTTCATTGGCAGAATAATTTGAAACATCTCACATGTTTCATTTTGTAAAAAATATTTTTCTTTTAACTCCTTTGCTATTGATAATTTCAGCACCTATCGCATTCTCTCCGACAGCAAGAAATTTTCCTGATTGAGATAAAAAAGATGAGCCATTATAAAATTCTTCTTTTTGAATTTTGCCGTTTTTAAAATGTATGATGGCATTGATATCATCAACATTTAATATCACCAGATTCCTTTTTTTCCTGAGCTCAAAAAGTTTTAATGTGCCCTGGTTCTGGCTTGCAGCAACTAAATAATTTCCGGAACTGCTTTGCAGTTTCACCAATGCCTTACCGTTGCCGGGGATATAAATACCACTTTGAAGAATGGACAAAGGGATGAAATTGCCTGCCCCATCGCCTTTTAACAGCAATCCATTGAGAGCATCGTATCGGCCGGTAGCAACTTCAGTTCCGTAATCATTGCCATTAATCAGCACATCAAGATTTCCATCATCGTCAAAATCGTCAACCACCATCCCATTGATAGCCGACACTTGCGCTTCTTTTGGCAACGGTATCATGGTGAATTTTCCGCCACCATCATTTCTTACATAACAAGATTGAAGCATGGTGGCTTGCAGCCGAAGTGTGCCTTTGCGTTGCTCAGGCGTTAACACATCATCCATTGTGGCAAGCGCAAAGGGCCTGAAAGTTGGAAATCTTTTTTTTATGCCCGGCAATTGTTTGGCAATATCATCTCTGCCAAAAGCAGGAAATTCTTTTTTAATGCCATGCTCATCCGGCAAAAAAACAGAAGGTATCGATATATAAGTTCCGTTGTTGTCAAAATCTTTCGCAACAATAAATACAGGGTTTTGATCGCTTGCTTTGTAAAATGTGTTGAGGCCAACATTTCCTATTATGTAATCTGTTCTGCCGGTATGCCTGAAATCGCCCGCTGCTATTGAGTTCCACCATCCGGTTTTATCGCCGATGCCTGAAGCAGCAGTAACATTTTTAAATTTCCCATGTACATTTTTTAGAAATGTAACAGGCATCCATTCTCCAACTACAATCAAATCTGTTTGGCCATCGCCATCAAAATCAGTAAACAATGCGTCGCAAATCATTCCTATATTTTTCAGGTCGGGAGCAACCTCATCTGTAACATCAGTAAATTTTACATGTCCATTTTGAGAATCATTCCTGAATATAAAACTGCTGACGGGCTTCGGATATTTACCGGGCTGCACGCGGCCTGACACGAAAAGATCCATCTTGCCGTCATTATTAAAATCAAATGCTTTTACGCACAATTTGCTGGTATGATTAACAGGCAACGCCATTGAATCGAATAAAAAATTCCCTTTGCCATCATTGATAAATAATTTGTCCTGATAACTATTGCTGTCAGCAGGAGCTTTGTAACCTCCGCGAGCTATGTACAAATCGGGCTTGCCATCACCATTTGCATCAAAAAGTAAAATGCCTTCATCTTTATAATAGTTTGTCTCATTATTAATTTTAGGCAATACATCTTTTTGAACAAATTTTCCATTTGCCTGCTGAAAAAAAATGCTTGCATTATTATTTGAATTGCCTCCGATAATCAAATCGTCAAAGCCATTGCCGTCAACATCGCCAACAGCCAACGCCGGGCAATATTCTGAAAGTTTGTGCGGCAGCAAAGCCTGAATATTGAAATCAATTAATTCAACATCTTTATGTTTATACTCTATTCCTGCAGCGGCTGTTATTTCTTTAAAAAGCGTGTTGGAAGCAATTGTTGGCTGTTGAAATGAATAATCATCTTTTGCATTAGCTATGTCAACCGTAAGCGCCTGATTTGTTTTTACATTTTTTATCGTCTGTTTTTTTTTGTTGTTCCATTTTATCACAACCGAATCAATATTGGTTATTTTGCCCAAACCAAAATGAGCGATGCATTGTATGGTTGATAAATAACCGCGATAGGGGTTGTTGTCGTATACTTGCTGTTTATCATGGTCATAATAAATTTCTGCGATTGCTCCAAGCCCGTTTACATTTTGCTTAGAGCCTTTAAATTTTATTTGCAAAAAATTTGTTGAGGCAGAGTCTTTATCCCGTGCCGTGTTTCTGTAGAGCAAAGCTTCATCATTGATATTATTGATGACCATATCCATCGCACCATCATTATCAAAATCCGCATAGGCGGCACCGTTAGAAAAGGTCGGCAACGCCAATCCCCAGCTTTCGGTTTCGTTGCTGAAAGTCAGATCGCCTTTATTTTTAAAAGCATAGTTATGAAGTTTCACCTGAGGTATCTGATCAACCATTTTCATTGGAGTTACCATGCCTGTTGATTTTTGGCGATAGGCAATAAAATCATGGTCTGAAACATCGCGCGGGAACCCATTTGTAACAATTAAATCGCGATAGCTGTCGTTATCAAAATCTGTTATCAATGGAGTCCAGCTCCAATCTGTTTGCGCGATGCCGCTCATGAAACCTATTTCGCTAAAAGCCGGCAGCCCGATGGAATCATTTTGCTTTACAGTTGGCCCCTGATTTATCTGCAATGTGTTTCTCACATATTGATATTGATATCCATACAGATCAAAATTCTGATAAGTGTAAGTACTGTTCGCACCCAGCATCATTTTTTTTCTGTAGTTATCTTCAGGGTTCATATCAAGCTCCACCACATCAGGCAAGCCATCATTATTAATATCAACAACATCCTGCCCCATCGAATTGAAAGAAGTATGCTTGAAATAATCTTTAGCACGGTTTGTAAATGTGCCATTGTGGTTGTTGATATAAAGAATATTATTTGACAGAAAATCATCCGACACATAAATGTCTTTCCATCCATCATTATTGATATCGCATATTGTAGCAGCATGGCCATAGCCTTCGAACTTTATCCCTGCTTCTTTCGAAACATCATGAAACACAGGGTGCTTAAGGATTGTATCCATATCGTTTCGGTACAGCCTTCCCATGCTCGGAGCCGCGCTGTTATTATTGCGATGTTGAAAATCGGATGGATTGTTTCCATTAGAGGCTTCATTAACGGTGAGGTACATGTCTAAATCGCCGTCGTTGTCATAATCAAAAAAACTGGCCATGGTAGATTGCACATGAATATCTAATCCATATTCAGCAGCCATGTCTTTAAAATGAGGGATGCCATCTTTATCTATTCCCTGATTAACATATAATATATTTCGCCTTCTTGCAGAATCTTTATAGATGGTATTGCAGATATAGATATCCATCAGCCCGTCGTTATTAATATCTACTATTGATACACCTCTTGCCCATCTGCCCAATCCACCGACGCCTGCTTTTTCGGTTATATCTTCAAACTTAAAATTGCCTTTGTTTAAATATAACCTGCATGGCACCATGTTGCCGGTAAAAAAGATGTCCTGCAATCCATCATTATTAAAATCGCCGATGCCAACACCGCCGCCATTATAGATATTCACAACATCGAAAGGGTTGATAGAATCGTTTTCAACAATGCTGTTATTAAAAGTTATTCCTGAATGAGAAGAAGAAATTTTTTCAAACAAAGTTGCAGGCTTGTTATTGCAAGCAGACAGCCAAAGAAAAGGCAAACAGATAAGTGATACGCGAAACCATTTCATATAAAATCTCCCAACGAAATCTGATGTTACCGCAAAAGTAGATTAAGAAAGATACTATCATGAAAAAAGGCTTCTCTTTTGGAGAAAGCCTTTTTCAGATATTATTTGTATTAGTACGTTGGGTTTTGAGTTAGGTTTGGATTAAGCGCTATAGCACTAACCGGGATCGGCAACAAATCTTTTCCTGTTGGAAGAGTTGTTTGCCAAACACCATGTGTTTTACCATCCGCTGTTGGGCCAAAGGGATAAGTGATTTGAGTGGTGCTGCTGGTAGTGCCATAAGCATTGTGAATAAATTCCGCATCATATGGTTGGCCTGTAGCCTGATCAATGCCAGCCCTGCGCAAATCATACATAAGAGAATATTCACCTGTAAGCTCATGCCTATATTCACTCAATACCATTTGCATAGGATCGGTTATTGGGGAAGTTGGGTTTCCATCCCAGGTAAGGCCGTCCTGCATAACGGCAGGTGCTGTTCCACCCCATGCTCTGTTCCTGACCAATGCCAGATCTGCCATAGCTCCTGCAACATCGCCTGTGCGCACCTTGCATTCTGCCATGTCCAATAAAATTTCAGCATACCTTAATAATATTTGGTTTTGACCTCCAAAAATTGCAGAAGTGCCATTTGCACCGGTAAGTGTAGGGCCCCTCCATTTTTTGGCGCAGTAGTATCCAGAGCGCGGTGTGCCGTCAAGACCATACCATGGGTACGCAGCTGTCCCGCAGGTGTTAATGGGATTACCAGCGCCGTCTGAGTATAAGTTTGCGTATGTAATAACTGGTGGGCCTGCATATACCACTCCAGTATTATTATAATCGGCTTGTACCACAGCATAACCTTTTATCCCCCCCCATTTGGCAATAATGCCCGGGCTCACCAATGTATCGCCAGGCCCGCAAATAGAAGCCGCTCTGCGAAGGTCTCCGGCCTGAAAGGAATACCAAAGTCCCGGATTTCCGTAATCATAGCCAAATCCACTTATTTCCTGAGGCCAGCTAAAATCGTCTATCCAACCTTCTTCACCACCGTCTTGCCAGCCGCCATCCCAGCTTTGAGAACCATACACATTGAACTCAACTTCAAAAAGAGATTCATTACTGTTCTGGTCAGCAAATTCTCCGACACTTACAAAATTTGGCAATAAACTGTAGTTTGTTGAAAGTTCAGGATTATTAAAAGCAATCAAAGCCGAGTCATAATGCTGTAGCCACATTTGCGCTGAGCCTTCAAATCCATATGCGGCACCCGTGGTTGCCCTTCCTATATCAGTTGCGGCCAGCTGTGTTTTTGAAACTAACAATTTTTCTGCCATGTGCATATCAGATACCACTTGCATGAACACTGAATCCTGCGAAGACCTTGGCGTTAAACCATTGGTTTCCGCTTTTAATTCCAAGGGAACGCCACCCCAAGTACCGGCGAGATAATAATAGGTCATGCCTCTTAAAAAATAGGCCTCGCCTTCAAGTCTGTCTGCCAAAGATGCCGGGGTAAGCACTCCATTAGCCCTTGTTGTTGCAATTACGTCAAGCGCAGCATTTGCCCTGGCAATGCCTATATATGCATTGTTCCAAAAAGTAGGTAGCGCATAGAAATCAGCACCGATTCCATAATAATTCCAAACAATATCATTTCCATTATTGAACCAATCGTGTGTCAAGAAATTGGCATAATACCACATTGATTTTTTTAGGAGGTCACTGCTTTGATACGTATCGTAAATAGCGTTTACCAAAGCTACCACCTGTTGTGGTTTGGTGAATGTGGCTGCCTCTGTTGCTGCAAATGTATCCGTTTGGTTTAAGAACTTTTTATTGCACGCCAACGGGCTTAACAACACACTGGCGGTAGCGATGATGGCAAATATTTTCTTATACATTTTCATGTCTTTAATATTATTTTATTTAAACGTTACATTCAACCCTATTGTGTAATATCTGGAAGAAGGATATGTACCATTGTCTATTCCATTTTGGGTTGCATTTCCGCCCTGAACACCGATTTCAGGATCAAGGCCTTTGTAACCGGTTATTGTGAAAAGATTTTGGGTTGAAGCGTATACCCTTATTTTTTCAAATGGCAGACTGCCTATTATGCTTCTTGGCAAAGTATATCCGACAGTAAAGTTTTTTAACTTAACAAAGCTTCCATTTTCAATGTATGCGCTTGATGCTACATTGCTTCCGATCGCATCGTCATTTGAAGTAATCCTCGCGTAGGTGTTCGAATGATTTTCTGCTGTCCATGCGTTTTGTAAATAAGTCTGGCTAATGTTCTCTACGCCTACAAAACTTCTGTTCTGGAAGCTTTCGAGAGAGCTTTCGGCGAAGTTGAAAATTTTGTTCCCGTAAACGCAATAAAAGTATAGGTTGAAATCCCATGATTGATAAGATGCAGTAACGGTGAGGCCGCTAAAAAATTTAGGCAGAGGGCTTCCCAGACTTACCTGGTCAGTTGCATTTACAACACCGTCTCCATTTACATCAGCAAAGTAGCGGTCTCCAGGCTGTGTTACACTTTTCTGATAAAAGCTTCCTGCGCCTTGCTTTGCAACGGCATTTGCATTTAATGCATCTATCTGGCTCTGCGATTGAAAAATACCAAGCGATTTGTATCCGTAAAATTCTCCTACCTGTTGCCCTACATGCGTTTCGCTAAAAGTGGTGCCAACCGTCTCCAGGTATTGTAATGCTTGGATTGCCAAAATTAGTTACATTGGTTGTGCCCGAAGTTATAGATGTAAGCTTATTAGCGATGGTTGTAAATGTAAAGTTTGCGCCCCAGTTAAAATCTCTATTAACAGTATGGTTGTAAGCCAAAGCAAACTCAAACCCTTTATTTTCCATACTACCAACATTGCTTGTTAAAAAGGAGTAGCCTGATTGAGCTGGCGCGGCAAGGGTTAACAAGAAGTCTTTCGACCTTCTGTTGAACCAGTCAGCAGTAAGCCTTAGATTATTGTTGAAAAAAGCAACATCTGTGCCTATATCTGTCTGGTAATCGGTTTCCCATTTCAGGTTAGGGTTTGCAGGTTGTGTAGAATAAATACCGGGATTGTATGTTTTCGGTACACCGAATGTGTAACCATAGTTAGGCGCTGTGTTCGCTGCCGAGCCTGCTGCATACAAAGCCAGGTATTGAAACGGTGCGATGGTGCCCGAATTTCCTACCGCTCCATAACTGCCTCTTAAACTCAGATCGGATAACCAGTTAACATCTTTTAAAAATGATTCACCCTTCGCATGCCATTTCACCGCACCTGATGGGAACGTGCCGTATTGGTGACCGACATCAAATTTGGAAGAACCGTCTCTTCTTAATGTACCTGTTATAAAATATCTTTCATCATAATTATAACTTAATCTGGCAAATTCAGAAGCAAGGGTGGTGATCGTTTGTCCGTTTTGCCCTGCAGTAAATGTAACAGCCGTGCTTTGTGCTAAATCCATAATGGTATTATTGGGTGGAATTCCGCTACCTGCCATTGAATTGTATTGGTTTTTCTGCGCGGTAACACCTCCAACAAAACTGATGGCATGCTTCCCAAATATTTTATCATATGCCAATGTGTTTTCCCAAAGCCAATCAAAGCTGCTGTTGATGCTTTGGCTGTAGGCCGCATTTTGAGTCGCGCCTGCCTGCGCACCATACTGATTTACTAAACGGTCATCTTCAGGTGCGAAATAGAAGCCAGTATATCCATTGTAGGTTATACCCGCATTTGTTTTAATTTTCAATCCTTCAAATATGGTAGCCTCCAACGAAGAGCTTAACAAAAAGAAATTATTTAAATTTTGGTACCTGTTATTCTCAATGCTGAAAAGTGGGTTGGAGTATTTAGCAACATAAGTATAAATAGGATTAAAAAAACCATAATTGCCCTGCCCATCCTTTATCTGATTGGTTAGCTTGTTACCACTATCAAGAGTTGGCGGCAATTCGCTAAGCGCAAGCAAATTATTGCTTCCTGAATATCCGAAGGGAACATTCTGATCCTGGTGAGAAAATTTAAAGCTTGTTGAAGACCTCAGCCATTTTTCAGGTTGGTAATCTAAATTTGACCCAACAGTAAGCCTTTTAAAATAAGACCCTTGCACTATCCCTTTCTGATCGTAAAAACCCACAGAAGTGGCAGACTGAACTTTTTCACTGCCGGCACGTATGGCAACACTGTAGTTTTGTGTCAAACCAGTTCTGTAAAGTGCATTTTGCCAATCAACATTATGAAGAGCAGAAGGGTTCGCCCAGGCATCAAATGATTGAAAATTGCCGTTTGAATTCGCGGCAACAGTATTGGCAAGTGTGGCAAATTGTTCTGCATTTAATACTTTATACTCTTTTGGCCTGCTTTGAAAAGCTTCATACATATCCAATGAAATCTGCGCAGCGCCTTTTTTGCCTTTTTTTGTGGTCACAATTACTACACCATTGGCAGCACGTATTCCGTATATAGCGGTGGCAGATGCATCTTTCAATATATCAATCGAAGCGATATCATTAGGGTTAATATTGTTAATACCGCCCGTTTCAAGAGGATAACCATCCACCACATATAAGGGCGCATTGCCATTGCTCGCCAAGCTGCCCGTACCTCTTATTAATACATTTATGTTTCCACCGGGAGAACCATCATTATTTGTGACCTGCACACCAGCTGCGCGGCCTTGCATAGCCTGTTCAAGCGTCGTGACCGGCACTTGCGCAATTTGTTCGGAAGTTACGCTGCTGATTGACCCTGTTACATCTTTGCGTTTTACAGTGCCATACCCAACCACTACAACCTGTTGCAAAGCTTGCTGGTCTGTAATAAGCCTTACGTTCAGAGTACTAAGATTTGAGACGCTGACCTCCTGACTCACGAAACCAATGGAGCTGAAAATCAGAACCGCTTTCGGAGAGGCGCTGATCGTAAAAGTGCCGTCTTTCCCTGTGCTCGTGCTATTGGTTGTTCCCTTTACTTTCACAGTTACACCAGCAAGCAAACTGTCATTTTCATTCATCACAACCTTGCCGGTTATAGTTTTGTTTTGAGCAAGCAGGTTAAAAGAAGTGAAAAAAACAAGCAGCAGCATTGATGCAATTCTTCCGGGAATGCTTTTGAAATGTGATAATTTGATGTTCATTTTTAATAAATTTTTGCAGAAAATAGTATGTTGGTTTGCTCATGATCCACGATATTCTCAGCGGATGGCATTGAGATATTCCTTGCACATTTGAGAAAAGGAGCTTTGTTGAACAAAACAGTACTTAGGAGTGGCGGGCATCATAAGCCCTTGGTGTGGAAATTTGACAAGCATCGCAATTGTTTTTGGTTTAAAAAATTAAAGCAAACAGACAAACCTAAATTTGCCAAATCAAAGTTGGGTATCTTTTTAACCTTTTGTTAATATTATTTTTGCAAGTACTTGCTCTTTTTTGACGAATTCAGGATATTACAAGGGCAAAACTTCCACCTATCGAAAATTTAAAAGTCTAAATGACACTTATTTTTGAACTTCTTTCCTTTTCGAATATTATGGACAGGCTATAACAATAAAATCTGCTTATTCGGGAATTAAGTGAAAATGAATTTTGCAAAACGCAGATTTGCAAATTACCCTGCTTTCCTGAGATAACAGGCTTTTAAAATTGTTTTTTGATTTTATGAAAAGACAATCCGCCAAAGCACAGGAAATTAACGTGCATGATTAACCGAAAATAAAGAATGTTGATTATCAGCTCAAAGATAGATTACCTGTTCAATCTTCAAAAGTTTCATGAACTTCAAAGCTTGTATTATCAGTTCTTAAATAGCCCAGCTCTTTGAACAATCGCCAAATTAATTCGGCATTGAGCTCATGAACCTGTATTTTATCAATTTCTTTTTCTTCTTCCCAATAAGTGATGGTATATATCAATTCTCTTTCCATTTCTTAATTTAAAAAGCTAAAGCAAAAATATTGCATGTGATTAAAAAAATAAGGCATTTGTGTGTGCTGCTTTAAACAATGAATTTAATTCTTTTCAGTTTGCCTTTTTTCTGTAAATTCATTTATAACAATTGAAAAGAACTGCTTTATTCTTTACAACAAACTAACCGGCCATATCTTAAATTATCATTTTTACCATGCCTTACTATTTCAAAAAAAAAATTATCAAAATAATATTTATTTTATCTACCGTCATGTTCGATTGCGCACACGCGCAAACTTTGCAAATCGGATTGCCATCCGGCCATTCCGCAGGTATACTATCTGTGGCATTTAGCAATAACGGAAAACTGTTTGTAACAAGCTCCTTCGATAATAAGGCGATATTATGGGAAACCGGTTCTGGGCGAATTATTTATGAGCTAAATAAAAACGCCAGGGTTACCAGCGCTGAGTTCAGCCATGATTCAAAAAAAATAGTAACGAGCGATTGGATGGGCAATGTGAGTATATGGGACGTCAGTTCTGGTAAATTGATCAGCGAAATTAAAGCTCACACAACAGCGCCAAACGGAAATCGTGCCTATTTTAGTGCCAATGATCAATTTATAGTTTCAACAGCTTTGGATTCAAGCGCAAAAATTTGGGACGCAAAAAATGGCAAGCTAATTTTCAGCACGCCCAAAATGCAAGGAGCATTGCGGGAAGCATTTCTTTGTTATGGTGATTCGGTCCTTGCAACAGAAGCAAGGAATGGCTCAATTTATTTTTGGAGCATCCCGTCGGGGAAGTTTTTAAAAAAAACATGGAACCATAAAGCATTTATTACTGCAATGTCGGTGAATGAGGCAAATGATGAAATATTAACCAGCTCGCTTGACAGCACCATTGTAGTCTGGTCTTATAAAAAGGATACACTTATATACACTATCAAAGCTGAAGGGCCTGTGATAGACGCACAATACAGCCCTGATAAAAAAATTATCCTCGCCACGTACGACGGCAACAAAATGCTGTTGATAGAAAGAGCTTCGGGAAAAATAATCCGCAAGTTTGCTGGTCATACGGCTGACATGAATGACATTTCTTTTAGCGCCGATGGCACTAAAATATTGACCTCTTCAGAAGATTCAACGGCAAGGCTTTGGAGCGTAGCGTCCGGAAAAGAATTATTAAAAGTGAAAAGCAATGACATTGTATTTGTAGCTCGATTTTTACCTGGCAGCAATAGCTACTTTATAACGAGCTCTGAAGACAAAAGCTTATGTTTTTGGAATGCCGGAACAGGAAGCCTCGCAAAAAAAATACAACCAAAAACAGATGCCATAATTTCTTCCGGTTTTAGCAGCGACGGGAATTTTGCCTTATCTACTTCAGCAAATAGCACAACGAATATATGGGATACCCACACAGGCAAAATATTAAAAACTTTATCTGGGCACAAAGCAGTAGTTATGCAGGCCGTTTTTAGTAATGATCAAAATCTTATTGCATCCGTTTCATTAGACAAAACTTTAAATATTTGGGATGCGAAGTCTGGCAATATTATCCATCACCTTGCCGGGCATACAGGTGCTGTAAGATCCGTAAAATTCAATTTCGATAATCAAAAAATCATTACCGCTTCGGCAGACTCAACCATGATACTTTGGGATGCCAAAACAGGAACCATTTTACATCGCTTCAAGGGCCATAAATCGGCGGTAAACTCAGCATGTTTCAGTCCTGATGGGAAAAAAATCATTTCTGCTTCGCGTGACAGTTCAGCTATAATATGGAATACAGAAACCGGAGATGTTTTGGCAAAAATACCAATCGGTTCAATAGGCCTTTTTGCCAATTTCAATCTGAAAGGTGACCGGTTCATTGTTGTAGGGCAGAAGCTAGCCTATGTTTATGAAACTTCTTCATTTAAAAAATTATTTGAATTACAACCTGACAAATTTTTTTATGGACATGCCGATATTGAGAATGCGGCGAATTTGATTTTAACTTCAGATATGAATGGCAATGTAAAAGTTTGGTCGGATAATGGGAAGCTGATTGATGACTTTAAAGCTCATGATGACATTACAACCTCGGCAATCATTTCTAATGATAATAAAGCCATCCTCACTTCATCTTATGATCATACATTAAAGCTTTGGAATTTAAATAACAAATCAAAGATAATAACCTTTGTTCCGATCACGGGCGAAGGCGGCGTGAGCATCCTTCCCTCTAATTATTATTATGGAGATAAAGACGCAATCAAATATCTCTATTTCACAAATGGATTAAAAACCATCGGCTTCGATCAGTTAGATGTGAAATATAACCGACCCGACAAAGTATTGGAAGCTTTAGGCAACAGAGATACTTTATTGATAAAATCATATCGCAAAGCGTATGAAAAAAGGATAAAACGGCTCAATATAGATACAGCCGCATTCAGCGATGGATACAGCATTCCCGAAGCAATTTTTTGCGGCAGGGACAGTATTGAATACGAACAGAAAAGCGAAAAATTTACAGCGCATATAAAAGGAATTGACAGCACCAATAAACTTAACAGATTTAATATTTGGGTGAATGGAGTTCCATTATATGGCGCACGAGGGGCAACCATTCTCAGGCAAAACAAAAATGAAATTGACACGCTGCTCACAATACCTCTAAGCAAGGGAGAAAACCGTATTGAGGTTTCTGTTACCAATGTCAATGCAGCCGAAAGCTATCGCAACCCTTTATTTGTTTCATACATCCCTGAAGAGCAGAATAAGCCAACAACTTATTTTGTTGGAATAGGAGTCAATAAATTTAAAGACAGTCGTTATAATCTTAGCTGGAGCAATAAGGACATTCGCGACCTAGCTTCAAAATTAAAAGAAAAAATCAGCGGCCTGAATATAGTCGATACCCTTTTTGATGAGAAGGTAACTGCAAGAAATGTGAAAGCATTAAAAGAAAAACTTCTAAAAACAAATGTAAATGATAAAGTGATTATTGCTTACAGTGGCCATGGCTTACTCAGCAAGGATTTTGATTACTACCTTTCATCTTATGATGTTGATTTCAGCAAACCGGAAGAACGCGGCATTCAATATGAAGAATTGGAAAGTTTACTTGATAGCATACCTGCACGAAAAAAACTTTTACTGATAGATGCATGCCACAGCGGTGAAGTAGACAAGGAAGAGCTTGTTAGAATAGACTCCGTAGCTGCGGCCGGCCATTTGGCGAAAGGCACCAAGCCGGTAGCGTACAAAACAGACCAAAAACATCTGGGCCTGAAAAATAGTTTTGAGCTGATGCAGGGCCTGTTTGTAAATGTGAGCAAGGGCACCGGCGCCATTGTGATATCAGCCGCTGCGGGAACACAATTTGCTCTGGAAAGAGGCGACTTAAGGAATGGGGTCTTTACTTATAGCATACTCGAAGCAATGGAGAATCATCAAACTATAAAAGTGAGCGAGCTGAAAAATTTGGTGAGCAATAAAGTGGCGGAACTAACACATGGCCTCCAAAAGCCCACTTTCAGGAATGAGGCATTGGATACGGATTGGGATGTTTGGTAAAATAATTTTAATAATGTCTGAATATTTATCAGCATGCATTCATAAACTCCATCAATGCTCAGACCTTTAAAAATACTTAGTACAAATGAAAAACATTATTAATTGCCTTTTTGCATTGCTTCCATTTATCAGCAATGCGCAGCCAACCGATGCCAGAGGTATTAAACCAATCAATGATACTTCAAAAAATAACGGGACAACCTATGCAATAGTCATAGGTATATCAAAATACAAAGAAGTAATGCCGCTCAATTTTGCCGACAGAGATGCACAGGTATTCGCAGATTATCTTTTGAGCAAAACCGGTTTAGCGCTTGACTCGAATAACGTAAAATTATTTACAAATGAAAATGCAACGGCTGATAATATCGGGAATGCATTAACCGATATCATTATGAAAGATTTAAAAAAAGGCGATAAGGTTATTTTCTTTTTTGCAGGGCATGGAGACTATGAAGCAAAAATATTGAAAGATAGGGCTCTCTTGCTTTTATATGGGGCACCTGCAAAAAATTATTACCAAAACATATTGAGGGGCGAATTCATTTCCACGGCCGTATTAAATTCAGATTTCATCGACCCACTGTCGAGCAAAGGTTGCGAAGTGATGTTATTCATTGATGCTTGCCATGCTACCGGCCTGAACAAGAACCTAAGCGGAGGTCAGGAAGGTGGAAGGATAACTTCAACGGCACTGCAAAATATGACCTCACCTGTAAAAATTTATTCTTGCCAGGCTAACCAGTATTCGCTGGAAAGCACTCAATGGGGCGGCGGAAGAGGATTATTTTCATATATCCTGATGGAAGGGCTTTACGGAATGGCTGACGCGGACGGAAACAAAATTGTAACCCTGCGAGAATTGCAAAGATACCTGGAAGATAATGTGCCCAAAATGGCCGCGCCTAATAAACAGGACCCCGTAATAAAAATTGATGACGCTACAGAACCCATCGCAAAAGTGAACGATGATTTTCTCGTTTCTTATAAAACCGGTAAAGAAAAAACCCTGTTGTTTATTGCGAAAGCAACTATAAAAGGCGAGTTCGATTACAGCAATCAGAATATGGACAGCCTGCCAATGAAATGGTATAAGGAATGTGATAGCTTGATTGAAAAAAAAGAACTGGGCAACGCGTATGAAAAATTTTTGCTCTTTGCAAAAACAGACAGCAGCAGCGAATCGTCTATCCATCTGAGGAGGAATTTAAGCGCTGCTTTGCAACATAACACTGAGAACATATTGACCCCGCTATTACAGGATTTCAGTAAATACAAAGCATCAATGAATGAAATTGAACAGGCAGAAAAAGACCTTGAAAGAGCGTCATATTTATTGGGCCAGCACCATTTTCTTTATAAAAACCTTCAGGCAAGATTGTTGTTTTTAAAAGCATTGATGCTAGAAGGCGGCCATAATAAAAAAACAAATTTGGATAATGCCATTGGTTATCTTGACGAATCAATCGCTTTGGAGCCGGCCGCCCCATATACTTATTTTGAACTTGCCGATTGCTATTCCAACAGAAATGATTTAGGTAAAGCGATACCTAATTACGAAAAATATCTTGCTATCATACCTAATAGCTCATGGGCGCATTATAACCTCGGCAAGGCATATTATGATTTGAAAAAATACAATCAATCTATAAAATATTATTCAGGAGCAATTGAGATTGATAATCATTTTTCAGATGCATATTCCAATCTTGGGCTTGTATACTATGCTTTGAAAAATTATAATTCGGCCATAAAAAATTATAAAAAGGCTATAGAGCTTAACCAAAATGATGCATCGACTTATTACAATCTTGGAATTGCCTATGATGATATGAAAAATTACAAGGAGGCAATATTTGCCTACAAAAAAGCCATCACTCTTGACCCAAATTTAGCAGAAGCTTACAACGGTCTTGGAACTGTAAATGAAGAATTGCAAAACTATGCGGAAGCGATCAGAGATTGCAAAAAAGCAATAGAGCTTAACCCCAACTTTGCAAGAGCACACAACCATTTAGGGATTGTATTTTATGACCTCAAACAATACAATAAAGCAATCGAAGAATCCAAAAAAGCGGTAGCACTTGACCCAAACCTTGCCGAAGCTTATAACAGCCTCGGCGTAACGTATGATGAAATAAAGAATTATTCAGAAGCCATCAGCAACTATGAAATGGCCATCAAAGTAGACCCCAATTATATGTCTGGCTTTTACAATCTGGCTTGCCTGTATAGCACGCAAAAAAACCCAACAAAAAGCCTGAGATATTTTGATCAGGCTCTAAAAAAGAAATATAAAGATTTGCATGGAATGGAATCTGATGAAGACCTGAATAATATCAGGGCATTGCCTGAGTTTAAGGCCATCATGCTGAAATATTTTACGCAAAAGGAATTAGATAATTATCCCGGAATGTTTGTTCAGAAAAATCGTTAGGGTTTCTCAACAATAAGGTTGTGAAAAGATATTTGAAATAGTTTTATTTTTTTGTTGAACCTCTTTGGTTGAAAGAATGAAGCCAAAGAATTTCTGTTTCCTTTTGTTTCTATCCTTATTTTTAAATACTTTTAATATCTTCTTTATCCATCCTTTTAAAATTTATACTGAGATTATATTTATTGAGTTGCTTTTTTATTTGCGAAAATTCCTCTTATTATTTTTATAAGTCATCATAGCATCAATTCAATCATTTGTCAAGATAAGAGCCTCCAAGCCTGTGGTTAAAAAAAACCTGTTCAAAAACGGAACATCTATGAAATGTAAATTAATTCTTTTTTTAGCTACGCTTTTTGCATCAAACTTATGCCGGGCACAGGTTGCAAGTTTTGCAGCACCCGGTCAGTTTGTGCCTGGGCGAACATTACGTTCACTGATTATTCCACCGGTGCTTCATCCTGGTTTTGGCAATTCGGCGATGGGACCACTTCAACATTACAAAACCCCACTCATACATATACTTCCTGGAATACTTATTTAGTTACGTTGCAGATAAATGGAGGAGCAAGTTCAGTTAGCAAGGAAATTACTGTAGTTGCTCAACCATATGCAAGTTTTTTGGTGGAGGGCATTGACGACGTTACTTTTGTAGTATGTTCTTCTTCAACATTAAATTTTTCTGATGCTTCATCGGATTCCGGGTCTTCACCTATAACAAGCTGGTACTGGACCTTTGGTGATGGAACCACTTCTTCTTTAATGAATCCTTCCCATGTTTATACCGGATCGTCTCTAGACACCGTGCATTTAACCGTGAGCAATGTTGGCTGTTCAAGCACCAACAACTCATACGTTCTCATTAAATCTTATGCAGTCACTGCTTCATTCGATACTTCCATTGCTTCGGCAGTATGTTCATCTACAGTCCTATTCAACAATACCACGATTCCGCTAGACTCAGAGACATATACATGGACATTTGGAGATGGCAGCCCGACTTCTAATGTTATAAGCCCCTCGCATACTTTTCCTGAACCTGCAACTTATGATGTAAAACTTGTTGCCCAAAATTATTTGGGCTGTTCTGATTCAGTTACAGTGCCCATCCAGGTTTTAAGCAGCACTGCAGTTGCCAGCCTTCAGTCGTCAAGCCCTGTTTGCCAGAACTCGGCAATTAATTTTTTGAATACCTCAGTTCCTGCTCCAGTTTCTTCAACGTGGAGCTTTGGCGACGCTACAACTTCGGATTCGATAAACCCCACTAAAACTTTTGTCAATCCGGGAGCTTATTCTGTGCTGCTTACAAATAATTACGGCGCCTGCGAAGATTCTGCGACTGTTGAGGTAATTGTGTCGGCTTCTCCAACTGCAAACTTTTCAGATTCAATCCTTATAAACTGTAGCTTACAAGATACCGTGAACTTTACTGATATGTCAACTGGCGCAGAAACCTGGTTTTGGAATTTTGGTGACGGCACAATTGCAAGCATAATAAATCCATCGCATATTTATTATCCACTGGGCGACTACACAGTGAAGCTTACTGTTTCAAATGCCACAGGCTGCTTCAGTTCCGACAGCCTGAATGTAAATACAACATATTTTCCCGCCAAGCCGGGAATTACCTGGACCGGATCAATTTTAACAACAAATGCAACGAACGTAAATTACCAATGGTTGTTGAATGATACAGTTATTGCCGGAGCGAACAGCGCAGATTATACACCTCTTTCAGATGGGCTTTATAAGCTTCAGGTTACGGGGCTTGATGGATGTATAAACACAAGCGATAGCCTGCCATTGACATTCACCGGCCCGCAGAGTGTGGCGCACATTTTCCCCAATCCTTTTAACGACGTCCTTACCATTGTCAACCCTAATAATAATCCTTTTAGCGTTCTAATTACTGATGTGTATGGAACTAAATTGTTTTTGAAAACAAGGCTCTCAGGGAGATATCAAATCAACACTACTTTTTTGTCCCGCGATTTATATATCATTTCTGTGCGTGATGAAAAAGTAAATCAAACATCTCAACAAGTAATAGTAAAAGGAGTAAAATGAAATGCAAATGCAACGCTAACATTTCGATTGCATGAAGTATAAAAAAGAAAATGGATTTTCAGCTTACTCATTATTAATTTGTAATACCTGCGAACGCATAACTTACTAACAGATTTGCATCAAGTGCGTCATAGGTGCGTCAATTAACGCACCTATAGCGCACTTGATACGGCAAAGATTATGACTTGTATCCTCCCACTACTTAACTTTTTTCTTTTTTATGGCTTCTTTGCAGCAGGCACAATTTTATAATGCAGCGTCAGCGTGTACAATGTCAGCGAAGCCTTTTTCCTGGCATTACTATTTTCTGTTTGGCTCAACGGCTCATCTTCATTTTCCCAATCCATTTTCTGCATGGCAGACCTTGTTCCCTCAGGGCCATAATCAACAGGCGTGGCGCTTGCAATGATCTTAATACATTCATCACCAAAAGGAGGGCCAACAATATATGGGGTATTCGGAGGCAGGTCGATGCTTTCGAGAGGGCTTATTGAATAAGACGATGGGTCTTCTCCACTGTTTGGAATGAGTATGTTAAATGTGTCATCGGGCTGAATATCGATTATTGAAAAATAAGCTTTTTTTATGCCCTCGTTGTAAACGCGAATTTTAAACTCAGTACTGTCGTGCAATTGAATAAAACCGCTTTCACTATTTTTTTCAAATGAGCTGTCTTTATAATTTTCCTTGTCTTTGTCATTTGTAAAAATAATTTCTGCTCTCAGTTTCAGGTCTTCATTATCACTGTTCAGCGATTTTATAAATAATGCGCGGGCTGCCAATTTAATTCTTGCCCTGATGCTTGCTTCCAGTTGTTCATCAGAAGCTTTATCGCTATCCCAGGAGCCGAGCAAATATCCATTGGCATTTCGCATTTCAATAACATGCGCTCCCGTTTTCCCGGTTTCAAAATAAATCTGCGCGGGGCTGTTGGTAATGGCTGCATTCTCCATGTCTTTTAATGCATCGGATACCAGTTGCGCAATGCGGGAAGTTTTGCCTGGATTTACGCTGATCATGAATGGCTGCTTTTGAACATTCGCAAATACTTTAGCAAATTCCAACTTTTGTTTAGGCAATGAATGCGCAAGAATAATTTCTGCTTCCCCAAGGTCAATGCTGGCTACCTTGCCTGTTACAAGCAAGTTATCAGCAGAACGTGAAACTGTATTTTCTTTGTAAAAAAAAACAGTTGAAGTGTCTGTGATTCCTTCCAGGATGCCTGCATTTATCCTTACTTTTTTTTCATCGTCAAAATGAGTAATGATAAAATAGCCCTGGTTATTAACCATGGTGCCGTTGAATATTTTTGAGTCAAGATCACCTTCCGCCTGTGGCCTTTGCAAAGGCGCAATCGTTGCCATAATGATTTCGATGCGCTTGAATATATCCCTGCAGGTTGTCGTGGAATCTGCCTTTTCAATCACCTTGCACAATGCGTATGAAAGCGAGCCGATCGTAAAATCTTTTGTGGAATATTGATAATTCAATTCTTGTGGCCCCGATCCGTAAAAGCATGCCATCGGAGCTATATCCGTATTTTTCACAAAAATGCCATAGCTCGTATCCGGCTTGTTCTTATTCCCGCCGGTTACAGGCACGCCATAAATTAATCTTGTGCCTCTTGCCATGGGTTGGTCTTCATCGCCAATGCCACGCGTTCCAGTTCCCGAATGGCAGGCATCGAGGCTTATAATCAGTTGACCGCCCCTTCCTATTTTCTGGCGAATTTGCTGAAAAACGACGCTGAGGTAGTCGTCGCGTATATGTTCTTCTTTTTGGCCAAGCTGAAAAACTCTTGGGGCATCATAAGGAACAATGGATTCATCCAGGCCATCTTCTTCGTCGCCGTTATCATCATACAATTGTTGCCCATGCCCGGAGAAATGAAAAAAAACAATATCATTTTTGGCAACAAGGTTCATCAGGTCATTCTCTATCGCTTTTGTGATGCCATCGTGAGTGGCAGCACTATCAGTAAGAGTAATAATATTTTCACGCAGAAAGCCTTTGGCAATAAGTGTTTTTTTAATTAGGTCTATATCATTCACCGAGCAAAGAGGCCTCCATCGCGTGCCGGGAGCATATTTGCCCACTCCTATGAGCAATGCTATCTTTTTTGCCCGCAGCGGTTGAAGCAGTATCACAGCGGTGAGAAATAAAAAAAACCTTTTCATAAAAGCAGGCAGGGTTTAGAAGAAACGTATATTCTAACAAAAGCACTTGAAATAAATTTATGGATTTTTTTTAATTTGTCATCCATTATTAAAGAGCAGGTGCGGAACTATATTCCATAACTTCAATTTGAAATAATGAAGAAAATAATACTAATAGCATCTGTATGGTTTGCATTTTGCTGTACTGCAAATGCGCAGGATAGTTCTATGTTAATAGGCACATGCAGTTCTGTTGACATCAAGGCTAGCGATAATATCATCCCTTCCATCAACGATACTATCATCTCACGCGGCACACTGGATGTTGCTAAAACATGGACACCCGGCTCCACCTTGCGCGTAAAGTTTTTGAATGGAGATACTGCGCATCACAATAGGGTAATGAAGTTTGCACCCGAATGGTCGCAATACGGAAATATTTATTTTCAGTTTATTGAAAAAGGCATTGCCGATATAAGAATTAAGTTTGATACAACAGGAGCTAATAATTCTGAGATTGGCACCGATGCTTACATAATCGGCCAAGATCAGGCAACTATGTATTTAGATTTTGATGACAGCACCAGCGATGCAATTTGCCGAAGGCATATATTACATGAATTTGGGCATGCATTAGGCTTGCTTCATGAACATTCATCGCCTTTGGTTAAGATCAATTGGAATTATGACACGCTCTATAGCTATTATAAAAAAAGAAATAACTGGAACAAAAAAGAGGTTGATGAAAATGTGCTCTCCACGTATGGCAAAGCTTATTCAAACGGGCAGTATGATGAAAAATCAATTATGCATTATTTCATTCCTGCATTTCTTACTAAAGATCATAAATCTGTTGGGGGAAATTTTGAACTATCAGATGGTGACAAACAATTGATCGCTCAGCTATACCCAAAAACGCAAGGCGCATCAAATAATGATGACATGCCTGTTGTTCCATACAATATTCTTCCCGAACCTTCACTGAGCAATAACAATATTATCATCAAACCTATTTTCACATTGTTGAATGGGGCAGGCTACTCATTCAGGATAGCTGCTTATTTTTTTGATTTCAATAGCAAGCCGCTTGCTGATGTCAACAAAACAGACAATCGCTCTCAGGATGGCCAGTTAGTTATTTTCGTTAAAATTCAGCCATGCTGCAAGAACCTGAATTTTAATGCTGCCAAACAAAATCCTATGTTGTTATCATTACCTATTACCTCATTTGCATTAAAAAAAGGAGTGAACCAACTCAAATACAAAATCATTATTTGGTCTGGCAAAGTGTGTGTTTATAAAAGCCCTATGTATAATTTACCTCCTCTGAAAATTGCATAAATAATTACTAAAACTAAAATTATAAAATTTGAAATTATTTGAACCGACGACAATATATCATCAACAGAAAATACTTGCATTTTGTAAACGGTGAGAACATAAATTAGATGGGGCTTTTGATTATGCAGTTGTTATAAATTGAATTGGGCTTATCTTCCATTCGAAAATGACCGCTTCTTCACAATAGAAATATTGCAATGACCACAAATGACGGCGCTTACAACTGAGAATAAATCAATTTGAAAACCAATGGGGAAAAAAGTGATTGAAATATGATAAAGCCTTTGTTCATTAAGGAAGCTTTTGTGGCAACTATGTTGGTAATGCTGATTACTTACTTAATAAGCTTTATACCGCTCAGCCTGGAATATGGCAAGGCGCTTCATCAAGGGTTTACAGACTTTGATACTTACGATCTTTATTATTCCGGCAAGGATAAACAAAATACCATTGTCAATAAAAATATTGTTCTGGTTGAACTGGGAGAAGAAAGGGCTGAGATAGCAGATGAAATAAAAACGATCAGTAAGTACGGGCCTGCAATAATTGCTATTGATGCAACTTTTGAAAGCCAACGCGACAGTGCGCGAGACCTAAAGCTTTCTGAAGAAATAAAACAACATAACAATATTGTTCTTGCAACAGCATTCGATAAACAAAAGTTGCTTGTGCCAAATATATTTTATTCTGGCGACAGCAATGCATCATCTGGTTTTATAGATTTTTCGTCCAATCCTGAATATGCTGTGATCCGCAGCTATGTGCCATTTATAAACATTAATGGAAACCAATATGAAGCTTTTACTTCGGCCATAGCACGCAAATTTGACATTGAAAAATACAATGAATTAAAAAACAGGAGCAACAGCGTCGAGCTTATCAATTACACCGGCAACCTGAATAATTATTTAAGCATCACCAAAAATGATTTGAGAACACTGGATGATCAGCAATTAAGCACGTTGATAAAAAACAAAATTATACTCATTGGTTTTTTTGTAAAAAATCCTCCGCTCATAATGGAAGATCTTTATTACAGCCCGTTGAACGAAAGAGTATCCGGAAAATGTTTCCCTGACATGTACGGCGTTGTGGTGCATGCCAATATTTTATCAATGATATTAAAAAGCAGCTATGCTACACTTGCATCAAAAACAACAGCGTATCTTTTTGCATTCCTGATCACTTTTTGTTTCAACTTGTATATCATTTCAAAGTTTCATAAAAAAACACACCCTGCACATGCAGGATTTATATTGGTACAATTCATTATCATTATGCTGTTCCTGTATTTTTTTCTCATGGTGTACAATTGGTTTTTATTTAAGGTGCCATTGGAACCGATAATGATCTCGATGGTGCTGAGCCTGGAGCTGTTGGGGCTTTACAAAAACATTGCATCCTGGCTTCATAAAAAATACGGATATAAAACAATATTTGCTCATAAACACATTATATGAGAAGCTTATTAGTTGCTGTTTTTATTTTTACATGCACAATAAGTAGTGCGCAGCAATTACCTGATTATTGCGTTTACCTGGTAAAAGGAAAAGTAACCATTATCAAAAAAGGCGCAAGGCCTTTGGCAGTAAAACAAAAGCAGCTTCTTTATAAAAATGAAGTGCTGGTGCTTGCAAATAATTCAGAAGTAACGCTCATAAACAAAGATGATAATCTTTTGGTGTGGAATACTACGGGTGCCGTCGAAATAAAAGAACTCGCATCCCATTTTATTGTTTCCCCTCCATCTATAACAAAAAGTTATCTGCACCTGGCGTTTCGTGAATTGCTCGATCCCGATTATGATTACTCAAGTTTCAGAAAAAAAAATGTGGGAGGCGTGAGAGGAGGTGTGTCCAGAGGTGATCAATGTGATAACCTGATTTTCCCGATTAAAGATCTAAAAACATCTGAGGATTCTGTTCGCTTTAAATGGGCTCAATCAACCACATCGAATGATTATATTTTTATGCTGTACGATTCATTGGGAAAGGAAATAATAAATACTGAGGTAAAAGATACACAACGCATAATAAATTTAAGAGAGGCTCTTCATGAGAAAACAGGAAAATATTATTGGATGGTAAAAGGGAAAACACCGGGCTGTGAAGATGACTCTATTAGTTTTGAGATCATGAGCAAAAAAGATGAGCAAAAATTATTACAAGATCTTATTTTACAAAAAGGCAGCAATGGCTTATTAAGCCAGCTTAATATAATTGACGAATTGGAAAAACACAAATGGATATACAGTGCGCTTCATTATTATGCAGCTATTCTGCACAACCACTCAGGGGATGTTGCATTAGCAAAAAGCTATATTCTTTTCCTTTTGAAATATAGCTTTGAAGAAGAAGCCTCAAATACCTGGAAAGGCTTGAGGAAATAAATACGATTCGTTAAAATAATCCATACATCATATCAATCTGATTTGCTCACATAAGATAGCTTTTTGATTGAAAGCCTTCCTGTCTTAGATTGTTTGCAGACAAAACCAATGCCGAACAAATGGCTTGATTTTAGTTATTATTTAGTTTTTAACTGATTTAAATTTTTATTTATGTCCAATTCAAAAGTTTTTTTTGCCTTGCTAACAGGCATTGCAGTAGGTTCGGCCGCAGGTGTGCTTTTGGCTCCGTATAAAGGAGCAAAAACCAGGAAAAAAATTTTAAAGAAAGGCAACAACATCTTATCCAACATAAAGGATAAAACAGATGAAGCGGGCGAACAATTAAAGCATGGGTATGCCTCAGCAAAGAATAATTTCTCAAAAGCCTTCTGATGTTTTTTAAATTTTGTAGAGCATTTTAGTTTCACAAATAAAAGCTTTGATTAAAATTATCTTGAAGAATATTATCAACATAAATTTTGTTAATGATGAAGAAACGCCCCAATCCTAATTTTGCTAATGATGTTTCTCCTTAAGAAAAGCTTGGCATTGTTTTTTAGCAATGATATTGATTTTATCATTTTTTAAAAAACAATTGTATGCCACAAAAACATCACGACAAAGCTGCGCAGCACAACGAAGAAGCTGCAAAGCATCACAAGTCAGCATCTAAATATGCTGCTGAAGGTAATCATGAAAAAGCCGCTCATCATGCTCAGGCTGCACAAGGCCATCAACAAAAAGCAAATGAGCAAGCCGGAAAGGCTTCGGCTAAATATGCAGAAAAAGCAGGCACCATGAAAAAAGAAGACATGGAAGATGAACAATTACAGGAAAACGGAAATGAAAACGGAAGAAAATCAGGCAAGAGGTAAAACTGTTGCGCAAGAACGGAAAGAAATTTCTTTCCGTTCTTGTTTAATACTCAAATTCTTTCTGCAATTATAAAATGGCTGCGACTTATTTCAGAATCAGCTGGCTGCAAAAAATCTGCTTTATATAAATGCTTATTCTGATCAGAGAATTCAAATAATTTTTCATGCCTTCTCACTTTGGAAGAAGAAGCTAATAAAAATCTCAACAAAAATAAATTCAGCTAAGTGTTGAACATCTATAAAGCAGATTCCATTAAGGCAGACATTTTCTATTTCGCCTGTTTTACAAAAAAACAAACCCTTACTTTGAGTAAGGGCTAATTGTTTCGCGGGCGGAGAGGGAGGGATTCGAACCCTCGATACAAGTTTAAGCTCGTATAACGGTTTAGCAAACCGGCCCTTTCGGCCACTCAGGCACCTCTCCTTTCCTATTTTAAGGGAGGCAAAAATAGCTATTAATTTTTTTTATACCTAATCAGTTTTTTCTTTTTTACATATCCAAAAAACAAAACCCGCTTAAAATGTAAGCGGGCTTTTAAAATATTTTTTTGCAGCACATCTTTTACATGGCGGCGAGCTGCACCTTCTGTTGCAGTTCTGTAACGTTCTCACGAAAAAGGCTGTCAGTGTCCATTAAGTCTTTCACTGTTTGGCATGAGTGTATAACGGTTGTATGATCACGGCCGCCAAAATGCTCTCCGATTGTTTTGAGTGAATTTTTTGTAAATGCTTTTGCAAGATACATGGTTATTTGCCTGGCCTGCACGATTTCCCTTTTGCGCGTTTTTTGCAACAGCTTGTCATATGGCACATCATAGAACTCACAAACCATTTTTTGAATGATCTCAATCGTTATTTCTTTGCTGCTTGTTTTCACAAAATTTCGTAACACTTTTTTCGCGAGTTCCAAATCAATTTCACGCTTATTGAGCGAAGATTGTGCCAAAAGGGATATTAATGCGCCTTCCAGCTCGCGAACATTGTTACTGATATTGTAAGCAAGATATTTAACAACTTCTTTGGGCATTTCAAGCCCGTCATTTTTCATTTTCTTTTCAAGGATCTCTATGCGCGTTTCATAGGCGGGCACCTGAAGATCGGCACTTAGCCCCCAGCGAAAGCGGCTTAGCAATCTTTCCTGCATGCCATCGAGATCTTTCGGAGGTTTATCTGATGACAATATCAATTGCTTCCCTGATTGATGGAGGTGATTGAATATCGCAAAAAAAGCATCTTGAGATTTTTCGGCTTTGCTGAAAAACTGCACATCGTCAATGATCAATAAATCTACCAATTGATAGAAATGAATGAAATCGTTGATGGCATTATTCTTACTATGATCGATGAACTGATTGATGAATTTTTCGGAGCTCACATATAATACCACTTTATTGGGGTGCAATCTTTTCACTTCATTTCCCATTGCCTGAGCCAAATGCGTTTTTCCAAGGCCAACGCCACCATAAATTACCAATGGGTTAAAAGAATTTACACCTGGTTTTTCTGCAACTGTTTTTCCTGCGCGGCGAGCTACCCTATTGCAATCGCCTTCAATAAAAGCATCGAAAGTGTGAATCGGGTTAAGCTGTGCATCAATCTGCATTTTCTTAAGCCCCGGGATTACAAAGGGGTTTTTAACAGCGTTGCTGATCACTAACGGGAAATCAACTTCGTTGTTAGAATAAGTTTTATATCCATGCGCGGGAACATCCATTGTCAAAGGTTTATTCTGCTGGTTGCCGCTATCAACCATAATCCTGTACTCAAGCCTCGCTTCTTTCCCCAAAATGCGGCGCAATGTTTTTGCGAGCAGACTCACATAATGTTCTTCAAGGTATTCATAAAAAAATTGGCTCGGCACTTGTATCACCAGCACGTTGTCTTTTAATTCAACAGGTTTAATTGGTTCGAACCATGTTTTATAATGTTGCCACTCTACAATATCCTTTATCACTTCCAGGCAGTTGATCCATACTTTGTCAAACGTTTTTGCCATTATGATTGATCAGCAGTTTACAATGAGTTAAAAAATATTTTTTGGTAAATTTTGCTTCAAAAGAAATTGGTTTAAAAAACTTTCGCAGGGCAACGAATATCAAAATTTTTAGTTGAATAAAAAATTTTTTATTCTGCAATTTTTCCAATCTAAAATCATTTGCATCTCATGCGATTTTTTAATAAAAAATAATTCATTGAAAATGACAAACCTGCAAGGCTTGTTCGTGGTTAACATTAGATTTATGAAGAGAAGGAAAATATTATTTTCTACATGGGCACTGTTCTTCATAAACTTAATTTTGAGGAAGCAATTGAAGATACAAATAATTTAATTGCGCTGACAAAATCTATTCTTCTTTTTCGCAAAAAAAAATTTACTTGATCATCATGTAATTCATTATGATGTGCAAGTAAAATTTTTAATCAGTTATTCTTCTTGCTATTATCAAAAAACATTTCTTAAAAAAAAGCAAAAAGCTTTCAAACAAATTATTTTAACCCTTAACCAGTTAACTTTGCGCCCGCATACTATTAATAAATTTCCTTAAAAATTTTACATGAAAAAAGTTTTGGCAACTGTGCTTGTGATGATTATTGCTTATTCCTCTTTTGCACAAAAATCAACCGTATTTGAAAACGGAACAAACGTCATTAATATCGGAGTCGGAGTCGGAAATATTTATTGGGGCGGTTATTCAAATTCAGGTTTGCCGATAAGTTTTAATGCAAGCTACGAACGCGGCGTGAGCGAGAAATTAGGTATCGGCTATATTGGCCTTGGCGGCAACTTTGGCTATACTTCTGCCAGGTACAAATACGGCGATTACACAATTACAAATTCAGGTGTGATGTTCGCTGCAAAAGCAACTTACCATTTTGCATTAGAGAATGAGATCGGCTCAAAGCTCGATCCTTATGCAGGCGTTTTATTAGGTTACGTAGTAACGTCGCATTCCACAAATGACCCTTCAGGAAATTACCATGGAGAATCGAAAGATGGCGGAATTTATCCGGGCTTTTTTGCGGGTGCGCATTATTATTTCGCGCCTAACTTTGGAGTGTATGCAGAAGTAGGATATAATATAGTTTCAGTTTTAAATACCGGCATTACATTTAAGTTTTAGTTTGAAATTTTTTTAGTGCGCAATTGAAAAAGATTTTGTGCCATTAAAAAAATGTGTTCGTTTTTAGGTTAAATACCTGGCACGATGCAAAAACAAATTCAGATAAAATTACTTCCATCCGAAGCAGCAAATGCAATAGCTATTAAAAACTATTTAGCGCAAGCTTCGGGTTATCCTTCCAAAAAAATTTCCGGTTATAATATTGTCAGGCGCTCTATTGATGCAAGAAGCAAAACGCCTTATATTATACTAACGCTCGAAGTTTATATTGATGAACCATTTCATGATAGAAAAATTTCGCTGATAAATTTCCCCGACGTTTCCCGCTCAGAAAAAAAAATAATTATTATTGGCGCAGGGCCGGCAGGATTATTCGCTGCGTTAAAATGTATTGAATCAGGCATCAAACCGATTATTCTGGAAAGGGGCAAAGACGTTCGCGCAAGAAGAAGAGATTTGGCGATATTAAATAAAGAAGGTATTATAAATCCCGAAAGCAATTATTGTTTTGGGGAAGGTGGCGCCGGAACTTATAGTGACGGAAAATTATATACCCGAAGCACCAAACGAGGGGATGTGAACCACATTTTGAATTTGCTGGTACAATTCGGCGCGGAAGAAAATATTTTGTATGATGCACATCCGCATATCGGGACAAATAAATTGCCGCATATCATTACGAAAATCCGTGAGCAGATAATAAACAGCGGCGGAGAGTTTTTATTCGAAAAAAAAGTAACTGATTTTATTATTCAGGATGAAAAAATAAAATCAGTGAAAACAAAAGATGGAAATATTTTTGATGGCGATGCTGTTATATTAGCTACCGGACATTCTGCGAAAGATATTTTTCATTTGCTTCACGATAAAAAAATATTAATCGAGTTCAAGCCCTTTGCACTTGGCGTCCGTATTGAGCATCCGCAAAGCCTTATTGATAGTGTTCAATATCATTGCACAAATCGTGGCGAATATTTGCCTCCTGCATCTTATAGTCTCGTGGAGCAGGTAAAAGGAAAAGGCGTTTTTTCATTTTGCATGTGCCCTGGTGGAATTATTGCACCGGCATCAACAGAAAACAATGAGCTTGTTGTGAACGGCTGGTCGCCTTCAAAAAGAAATAATCCTTTTGCTAATTCAGGAATTGTTGTAAGCATAAATGAAAAAGATATTTCTTCTTTTGAAAAATACGATGCATTGGCAGGAATGTATTTTCAGCAATCTGTAGAACAAAAAGCATTTGAATTTGGCGGCGGAAAATTTGTTGCGCCTGCTCAGCGGATGGCAGATTTTGTTGATAATAAAATATCATCCACTTTACCCGAATGTTCTTATTTGCCGGGCATTCATTCTGCATCTTTAAAAAATGTGCTGCCTCATTTTGTTCATGAGGCAATTAGCAATGCATTTATTTTATTTGGGGAAAAAATGAAAGGGTATTATACAAATGAGGCAATTGTTGTTGCTACTGAATCGCGAACATCTTCACCGGTTCGAATACCAAGAGATCATATTTTATTAAGTCATCCGCAGATAAAAAATCTTTATCCTTGTGGTGAAGGTGCCGGTTATGCAGGCGGCATAGTGAGCGCAGCAATGGATGGAGAAAAAGTTGCCGTGCAAATTGCGAAAATTCTGAAATAGTTTTCAGTTTGTAGCTTCCATTTTTGGATTTAGAAATGATGATGAAAGCTGCACATTGCTCAATAGAATTGTTGGAGCTGCAAGTATGTTTAAGAGGCAACAAAGACTGGTACCTAAAAATATCTCAACAGCTTTAATAACATTGAAAACTTGGCACTAACTGCCACTCTTCACTTTTTTATTGCGTGTTGGCATTTTTTTATAACCTTTATCAGGTAAATCAATCTCCGCACATGAGCCTTCTTGAAGTTAAAAACCTTAGAAAATATTTTGCCACTCAAAAAGCCGTAGATGACATCAGTTTTTCTCTTGAAAAAGGATCCATTTTTGGGCTGCTTGGCCCGAATGGTGCAGGAAAAACCACGCTCATCAGAATGATAACAGGAATTTTTTATCCTGATGAAGGAAATATAATTCTTGATGGAAAAAATTTCAATCCTGTGAATGATGTTGGTGAAATCGGGTATATGCCTGAAGAACGCGGTCTATATAAAAAAATGAAAATTGGCGAGCAAGCTGTTTACCTGGCTCAATTGAAAGGATTATCAAAAGATGAAGCCATAAAAAAAGTGAAACAATGGTTCATCAAATTTGAAATGCAAAGCTGGTGGAACAAAAAAATTGAAGACCTGAGCAAAGGCATGAGCCAAAAATTGCAATTTGTCATAACCGTTCTTCATGAACCAAAACTGATTATCCTTGATGAACCTTTTAGCGGGCTTGATCCTGTAAATGCAAATTTAATCAGGGATGAAATTTTTGCTCTTGCGCAAAAAGGCAGCACAATTATTTTCAGCACGCACCGCATGGAACAAGTGGAAGAAATCTGCGATCATATTGTTCTTGTTAATCTCGGCAAAAAAATTCTTGATGGGACTGTACAACAAATCAAACAGGATTTCAAAGAAAATAAATTCAGTGTGCAGCTTTCTGAAATACCTGCAAACATCAGCAGCAATGCATTTGAAGTAATTGATCAAAAAAAGAATACGCTGATCGTGAAAATAAAAGAAGGTTACAAAAGCAACGATGTGCTTCAGCATTTTTTGCAGCAACAAGTAAATATTGAAGCCTTCAACGAAATTCTTCCTTCACTGAATGAAATTTTTATTCGTGAAGTGGAAGGCACAAAAGCAATTACAAGGTCATTTCAGCCGGTTGCATAACTAAACTTTGAAAAGCCAAAATTAAATTGCCAAACTTTTTATATGGGAAAAATCGGATTGATCATAAAACGGGAATATTTAACGCGTGTTCGCAACAGAACATTTATTCTTACAACTATTCTCACGCCTTTATTATTTGTTGTATTCATAGCTGGCAGCATTTATCTCTCTGTAAAAGGGAAAGAAGATTTAAAAGTGGCGGTGATTGATAACAATGGCTATTTTAAAAATAACCTGAAAAATACTACTAATGTTATTTTCGAATTCCCAACGGGCATAGACACTTCTAATTATTTAGACAAAGGCTATTCAGCTATTTTAGTTTTGCCAAAATTTGAAAACACAGAAAAGGCACAGTACATAGTGCGTTCTAAAAAAAGCATTGGATTAGGCACTAAAGAATCTATTGAAGAAAAAATAAATGCAGCCATTGAGGACAATATGCTCGAGCAGGCCGGAGTAAGAAGAAATGAGCTTGATTCCATTCATTCAAAATCACAATTTGCTGAGTTGAAGTCTATGCAGGAGCATGGTAACAAAGCAGAAGAAAACAATCAGACAGCGGCTTATGCAATTGGATATGCAAGCGGAATTCTTATTTATATCACCATGTTGATTTATGGCATGATGGTTTTGCGCGGAGTGATGGAAGAAAAAACACAACCGCATTGCTGAGATAATTGTAAGCAGCGTAAAGCCTTTTGAATTGATGATGGGAAAAATCATAGGCATTGGCGCTGTTGGCCTTACTCAGTTTTTTATGTGGGTTATATTTGATTGTTGTTTTATCAACAACTGCACAATATTTTATTCCTCATGATACATTACAACAGATCCAGGCGCTTCAACAAAATGGCGGCTCCATGCCCGGCGGCGGCATGATGCAGGCAAGCGAATCTGCACAAAAAATATATGGCGTACAACACATGTTTGGCACCACCAACTGGCTTTTAGTATTAAGCTGTTTTATTTTTTATTTTCTGGGGGGTTATTTATTTTATGCTGCATTGTTTGCAGCAATAGGCAGCGTAGTGGAAGATGTCCAAAGCTCACAAAGCCTCACGTTGCCTGTTACCATGCCAATCATTTTTTCTTTCCTTATCATGAGCGTTGTGATTTACAGCCCCGATACGCCGCTCGCAGTCTGGTCGAGCATAATACCTTTCACTTCACCGACAGTAATGATGGCGCGGATTTCTTATGGCGTGCCCGGCACCGTACCATACTGGCAGCTTATTACAAGCATGCTAATGTTGGTTGCGGGATTTCTGTTCACCACATGGCTGGCCGGTAAAATTTATCGCACGGGCATTTTATTATATGGCAAAAAAGTTTCCTGGAAAGAAATGATGAAATGGGCTTTCAGGAAAAGCTGATATCAAATCTCCAAGTTTTGATTTAATAACATTTGCGTCGCTTCAGCACCTTATTTGTTAAATTTTTTATTTTTTTTATAAATGGATGCAACATTTTATTTCCAAACCGTACTTTTATTATACGAATGTTATCGTATATAATATTAAACTCATAAAACGCCTTCTATGCAGCACTTAAAACCCAAGCATCTGCTAATCGCTCTGTTGCCGATTGGCATTGCATTTACCGCAATTGCGTGGCAAAAAACAGGAAATGTAAAAAGAGATGACGAGCATAACAAGCAAGACACAATTCCTTCAAAAAAACATCATAAAATAACTGAGAATGAAGATGCAAAAGACATTGATAAAGAAATCCGCAAGCTAGATGAAGCATTGGAAAAGCTTGATGACAAAATGGAAAATATAGATTGGGAAAAAATACAAAAGCAAATAAAAGTCTCTTTGCAAAAAGCAAATAAGGATATCGAGATGCATCAGGCTGATGTGGACCAAATACAAAAAAATGTTGAGGAGTCGTTGCAAAATATCGATTTCGATAAAATTCAGGAGGATGCGAAGCATGCTTTGCAACAAGCTGAAAAAAATATTGACTTTAAGAAAATGCAGGCTGATATTGAACGTTCTATTACAGAAGCAAAAGAACAATTGAACAGCGATGAATTCAAAAAAGAAATTGAAGAAGCAAAAAAAGTGAGTATTGATGAAGTGAGGAAAGGCCTTGAAAACGCGAAGATTGAAATTGATAAGAATAAAGTGGATATGAAAGAGGTGTTGAGCAAAGCAAAAGAAGAAATCAAAAAAGCAAAAGAAGAATTAAAAGGCTATCAGCAAATGCTTGATGAAATGGAAAAAGAAGGACTTATAAATACAAAAGAAGATTATGACGTTGATTACAGAGATGGCGAGTTATTTATAAATGACAAAAAGCAATCACAAGACATTTTGAACAAGTACAAAGGCTATTTTAAAAAAGAGAATACAAGAATATATAAAATAGATGGCAGGTTTAATATAGATACAAATTAAGCCTCCTCATGTGTAGTAGAAAAAAACGGGACTGTTCTCAGTCCCGTTTAGTTTTTTCTACTATATAATTTTATTAACTAAAATGCAATATTCTCAATATCGGATATTCGGTTTCATCTGCATCTTCATCCTTTGTTTCCGGCACAAATTCAACAATCAATTTAACAGGAGCTTTTTCATTCACTGAAATATTTGTCTTTTTATAGTTCTGATATCCTTTTTTCCCAAATTGAAGAGTTACTTGCAGTGCAGGCAATTGGCCAAAACTGAAATATCCGTCGGCATCCGTTTTTGCTTCAGTTGTGCCATTTATTCCTGCTGCAGTAGCAGAAACCACCACGCCGCTAACCGGTTTTTTTGTAACAGCGTCCGTTACGTAGCCCTGCACCTGAATACAAATGGGCTTACCTGCATTGGCTTTTGTAATGAGTGCGGTTGCCAGCAGAAATATACCAAGCAGCAAAGTTTTCAGATGTCGCATATAACAGTTTTTATTATTGTCCTAATGGTTTTGATAATGCTTCATTAAACTCATTCCATGTGTTCCTCACAATTTCAGCTGCCGGAAGGATTTCATAAATGGTTGCGCTTACCTGTCCAATTTCGAGTTCGCCTTCTTGCAATTCGCCTTCAAACATGCCGCGTTTGGCTCTGCCTCTTCCTAACAATTCTTTCATTTCCTCTGCCGACGCGCCTCGGTTTTCAGCCTCTTGTATTTTACTAAAAAAATCATTTCGCAACATTCGCACAGGCGTTAGTCTTTTCATGGCAAGAAATGTATCGCCTTCCTTTGCATCAATTACTTTTTCCTTGAAATAAATATGTGAAGAAGCTTCTTCACTTGCCACAAACCTGCTTCCCATCTGAACAGCTTCCGCACCAAGAACCATTGAGGCAAGCATCTGTCTTCCGGTTGCGATGCCTCCTGCTGCGATCACTGGTATTTTTACGGCATCGCAAACTGCGGGAATTAAAACCATCGTTGTTGTTTCTTCCCTTCCGTTATGGCCGCCGGCTTCAAAACCTTCGGCTACAACTGCGTCGCAGCCTGCTTCTTCGGCTTTTTTGGCAAATTTGCTGCTGCTCACCACATGAACGACGGTAATGCCTTTTTGTTTTAAGACGCTTGTCCATATTGAAGGGTTACCAGCTGATGAAAAAATAATTTTAACGTCCTCGTCTAATACAACTTGAATATGTTTATCAATACCAGAATATAGCAATGGCAAGTTAACACCGAATGGTTTCGCAGTAGCAGTTCTACATTTACGGATATGCTCTCTTAAGACATTCGGATCCATGCTTCCGCTGCCTATTAAACCCAATCCTCCGGCATTACTAACGGCGCTGGCTAACCGCCATCCGCTTGCCCATACCATTCCTGCCTGAATGATGGGATAATCGATGCCGAATAATTGTGTGATGCGGTTAGAAAAAGCAGGCATTGGTGAAGTAAATTAGGATGGATAAAGATACAACGGCGATTTCAACCTGATTGAATTTACTGAACTGAAAATAAAGTTAAAATCAATTCCGGCCCACAATTTTGAACTGTTTAAAATCATAGTTCAGATAATTATCTGACCACTTAAGACATCTAAGAACATATAAGAGAACTGAGATGCGCTTATATAGCTAGATCGTTTCAGGCAATTGCATTTACCAACTACTTAGACAGGCGTTCAATTGAATTGTTGCAGTTGAAGAGTGCGACGCAAGGATGCTGAATAGGGAGCAAATGTTTGCACCCCAAAAAGGAAAACTAAAAATTGAAAGTAGATAGAAACTAATAAGAAAACTGCTAACTGGAAACTGAAGACTGGGAACTGATCCTCAGCTTTCACCTAAATCAATTTCTGTGTTATCACCGATGTTGAGGCTGCGGCTTTCGCCTTTCACTTCTGTGTCGCTGCCAATGAGCGAATGAGTGAGAACGATGTCATCAAGATTTGCGAACGAGCCAATGATGGAATCCTTCACAATCGAATAATTCACCCTGGTTTTTTCGCCAATTGCAACGTTTGGCCCGATGATAGAATTTTTTATATCACAGCCCGCAGCGATACTCACAGGCTCTATAATAATTGTGTTCTCAAATTGATGCTCGAGAGAAATAGTGCTGCCAAATTTTTTCAGCAGCTTCGCATTGGAATCGAGCAGCGTTTCTTTCTTGCCGCAATCAAACCAGTTCTGCACTTTGAACGATTGAAATTTTGCGCCATTATTAATCATGCACTCAATGGCATCTGTTAAACTATACTCGCCATAACTCGTGAGCTGATTATTAATATTGCTCGCAAGACAACTAAAAAGAAATGAAGTTTCTTTAATTCGATAAATGCCAACGAGTGCCATATTCGATTTTGGTATCTGAGGTTTTTCCACCACTCTTCCAATATGACCTTGCTCATCAATTTCAGCAACACCAAAATTTCTTGGATCATCAACGCGCTTCACGCCAAGCAAAGAAGTAGAAGCACTGAGAACAGATTGAACATCGTATTCACAAATAGTATCGCCCAGCACTATAAAAATTTCATCGTCGCCCACAATATCTTTTGTAAGCAAAATTGCATGGCCAATTCCCTGCCGTTCGTTTTGATATACAAAATGAGAAGTGAGTTGCGGGTATTTGTCTTTCACATAATCCTGAATTTTTTCGCCGAGATAACCGACTATGAAAATAAATTCATGGATGCCCGCTTCTGTCAGCTGATCAACAATAATGCTAAGGATAGTTTTGCCTGCAAGCGGTATTAAAGCTTTAGGCTGCGTATATGTGTGAGGCCTTAATTTTGTGCCAGCCCCAGCTACCGGAATGATTGCTTTCATGTTTTGGTTTTAAGCTCACCTCTTTCACAGCCACGCTCACAAATTACGTGTCTGATTTACACTTTTTCATTTTCAACAATGAGTGAAAATAGTAAATTTTATGTTAACACATTAAGAATTTCATGCAAAGAGCGCAAAGCATATAAAGCAATAAAACAGTTTTCATCATCTCTTTGTATTCTTTATTTTCGTTGAATGAAATAATAAAAACTTCAATAAATTCTTCCTTTATCTTTATTAATATGAAAAAAATATTTCTTCTTCTAAGTATTATCGCATCGCAATATTCATTCAGCCAGAAGGCAAATAAAAGAATTGATTCACTACTGAACAGTATTTATAAAAGCAATGAACCTGGGATAGCAATCGCTATTCAGCAAAATGCGAAAGTGATTTTTGAAAAAGGTTATGGTCTTGCAAACATTCAAACAAAAGAAAAAAATGATGTTATCAGCAATTTCAATATTGGCTCTCTCACCAAACAATTCACTGCGTTCGGCATTTTGCAACTTGCCGCAGCAAACTTGTTATCTCTTGATGATACATTGATAAAATTCTTTCCGCAGTTTAATAAAAAAGTTGGGAGCATTATTACAATACGTCAATTGCTCACACATTCATCCGGCATCATCGACCATTATGCATTTGTAGATACTAATATTGTGAAACATGCTACAAATAAAGATGTGCTAAATGCAGTTAAAAATATTGACAGCACTTATTTCACGCCGGGAACAAAATATCGTTATAGCAATACCGCTTATTGCCTGCTTGCATTGATTATTGAAAAAGTGTCTGGCCTGGTTTATCGGTATTATATCAAGGAAAATATTTTTGTTCCGCTTGAAATGAACCACTCTCAGGTATTGAAAATGTATAACCCAATAGACAACCGCGTTCTTGGCTATGATACTTCGCAAAATGTTTTCAAAAGATTGGATGCCGATGATGCCATATTTTTTTCTACCGAAGGTGATGGTGGCATTTACACTTCGGTGACTGATTATCTTAAATGGTTCAACTCGCTTCAATCAGGGTCGTTATTGAGCATGCCATGGATTGAAAAAGCCCGCTCTGCAGAATTTCCTGTCGATGAAAAAAATAAATTATCTTATGGTTTCGGATGGTTTATAAATGAGCAAAATAATTTCAGGGAAGTATATCACACCGGCTCGAATGGCGGCTTTCGCGCAATCGCATTTTCCATTCCGTCAAAAAATTATCTCATTGTTATTTTTTCAAACCGAACAGGCATCGATTTAGAAAATATTGTTCAGGAAATTAATAAAATCCTGGGCGTCGCAGGTGAATTTTACACAAAAATTGACGCTCTTGAATCTTAATAATAGTTCTCTTACTTTTGCGCCATGAAAAGAGATAATTTGGTATTCGACCTGATAAGAAAAGAATTAGAACGCCAGCGCCACGGCATTGAATTGATTGCTTCAGAAAATTTTACATCACTGCAAGTGATAGAAGCGATGGGCAGTGTTTTAACGAATAAATATGCTGAAGGATATCCCGGCAAAAGATATTATGCAGGCTGCGAAATTGTTGACCAGACTGAGCAATTAGCGATTGACAGACTGAAAGAAGTTTTCAAATGTGATTATGCAAATGTGCAGCCACATAGCGGCGCACAAGCAAATGCTGCGTTGATGCTTTCCATCTTACAACCAGGAGATACCATATTGGGTCTTGATTTGAGCATGGGCGGCCACTTGACGCATGGCTCGCCGGTAAATTTTTCAGGCAAGTTATATCATCCTGTTTTTTATGGTGTGAAAAAAGAAACAGGAGTGGTTGATTATGAAATGATGGAAGAAGTGGCGAAAAAAGAAAAACCGAAATTGATTATCTGCGGTGCGTCTGCATATAGCCGCGATTGGGATTATAAGAAAATCAGAGCGATTGCAGATGAAGTCGGCGCATTCGTAATGTGCGATATGGCGCATCCTGCGGGTTTGATTGCAAAAAATTTATTAAACTCACCGTTTGACGATTGCCATTTTGTTACTTCAACCACTCACAAAACTTTGCGTGGCCCACGTGGCGGGATTATTATGATGAAAAAAGATTTTGACAATCCTTTTGGATTGAAAGATGTGAAAGGAAATATCCGCCCGATGAGCAATCTGATTGATATGGCTGTGTTTCCCGGAACACAAGGTGGCCCGCTTGAGCATGTGATCGCTGCAAAGGCCATTGCATTTGGAGAAATATTGACGGATGAATTCACGGAATATGCTGAGCAGATTATTAAGAACGCACAGGCGATGGCGAAAGCATTTGTTGATAAGGATTATAAACTCATCAGCAGCGGAACAGATAATCATTTAATGCTAATCGACCTTCGCAATAAAAATATCAGCGGAAAAAAAGCTGAGCAAGCATTGGTGAAGGCTGATATAACACTAAACAAAAACATGGTTCCCTTTGATGATAAAAGTGCTTTCATCACTTCAGGCATTCGCATTGGAACGCCCGCTGTTACTACACGCGGCATGAAAGAAGAACATATGCAGTTTATCGTGAACGCAGTTGATAATGTGCTGATGAATGCTGATGATGAAATTGTAATTAATAAAGTGAGAAGGCAAGTGAATGAATTTATGGAGCAGTTTGTGCTGTATCCGGAACTGGGATAGTGAGTAGTGAGTGGTGAATAGTGAGTTGTGAGTTTTAAATTATTGACTATTCACCATTGACCATTCACCTTTCACGATTTCACCACAAAATATTTTCCTATGCTACAAAGAATACAAACCATCTGGCTGCTGCTGGCTTTTATATGCGGGTTTCTCACACTAAAATTTTCTTTTTTTAGTGGCAACAAATTAGATGCGAATAATGTGAGCACATTCACAAAATTGATTGCATCAAGCAGCATTATCATTCTTATTCTTACAGTAGCAGTTTTTATAGCAGCAGTCATTTCCATCTTTCTTTTTAAGAACAGAAAATTACAGTTGAGAATAATCCTTGTTACTTTTTTAGTTTCTCTGCTCAACATTTTTTTGTATTACAGAGAAACACAAAAATTTGTAAATGGCGAATACAGCTTCACCGCAATATTAACTATCGCAATCCCCATTTTTCTTTTGCTGGCTGCAAGAGGAATAAATAAAGATGAAAAATTGGTGAAAAGTATGGATAGGTTGAGATGAAGATTCAAGAAACAAAATCCAAGGCACAAGGTTAATTACACAAGTTTCTTTCTTGTTTCTTGCCCCCTGGCTCTTGTGCCTTCTTAAATAAATTTTCCCGTATAACTCTCCTTCACTTTCTTCAACCCCGCTGGAACGCCTGCGTACACTAGGTTTCCGCCAGCATCACCGGCTTCAGGGCCGAGGTCAATTACCCAATCTGCAGATTTAATGACATCAGTATTATGCTCTATTACTAAAATAGAATGCCCTTGCTCAATCAATGCATTAAATGATGTGAGCAGTTTTTTTATATCGTGAAAATGAAGACCGGTTGTTGGCTCATCAAAAATAAAAAGTATATGCCCGAGACCTTTTCCTTTGCCAAGAAATGAGGCAAGCTTCACACGCTGCGCTTCGCCGCCGGATAATGTATCTGATGACTGACCAAGTTTCACATAACCCAAACCCACATCACTCAATGGTTTTATTTTGCTGATAATATCTTTTTCATCTTTGAAAAATTCAAGTGATTCGTCTACGCTCAGTTCGAGCACATCGAAAATACTTTTATTCTTATAAGTCACTTCAAGCACTTCTTCCTTAAATCTTTTCCCGCCACATACTTCGCAAGTCAAATGCACATCAGCCAAAAACTGCATCTCTACAATTTGTTCGCCTTCTCCTTTGCAGGTGTCGCAACGCCCGCCATCTACATTAAAAGAAAAATGTTTTGGTTGAAAGCCACGCGTTTTGCTCAAAGGTTGTTTTGCATACAAATCTCTGATTTCGTCGTATGCCTTTATATACGTAACCGGATTGCTTCGCGAAGATTTGCCAATCGGATTTTGGTCAACCATTTCAACCTGAGAAATATAATCTGTGTCGCCAGTGATTGCTTTATGCAGCCCAACTTTATCTCCGCTAAATTCTCCTTTCATTTTTTGTAATGCAGGAAATAAAATCTGTTTCACTAATGTTGTCTTTCCGCTTCCGCTTACACCACTCACTACACACAAAATATTCAATGGAAATTCAACAGAAATTCCTTTTAGATTATGTTGTCTTGCCCCTTCAACTATTACCGAGCGATTCCATTTGCGAATATTTTTTGGCGGTTCGATTTTGAATTCGCCTTTCAGATATTTTCCGGTGAGACTATCTTTGTTATTAATAAGCTCATCATAATTTCCATGCGCCACTACTTCGCCACCGAGATGACTTGCCAACGGTCCCATATCAATAATATAATCTGCTTCACGCATCATCATCTCATCATGCTCAACAACTACAACCGTGTTTCCCAAGTCTCGCAATTCTTTCAGCACACGGATTAATCTTTGCGTGTCTCTTGAATGAAGACCAATGGAAGGTTCATCCAATATATATAATGAGTTGGTGAGATTGCTGCCAAGTGAGCGGGTCAATTGTATGCGCTGGCTTTCGCCGCCACTTAATGAGTTTGCCAAACGGTTTAAAGTGAGATAACCCAAACCTACATCCAGCAAGGTTTGCAGCCGATGATGAATTTCTATCAGAATCCTTTTTGCCACTTGTTTGTCAAAATCACTTAACGATAATGCATCAAACCATTTTTGCAAATCAGCAACAGGCATCTCGCACAACTCGCCGATATGTTTATTACCAACTTTTACATATAGCGCTTCTTTTCTTAAACGATATCCATGGCATTCAGGACAAACTGTTCTTCCACGATATCTCGAAAGCAAAACACGGTACTGTACTTTGTAAAGATTCCGTTCCACTTCTTCAAAAAAACCATTTATGCCATATACATCACCGTTACCTTTCCACAAAGTTTCATATTGGGCTTTGGTCAAATCCATAATCGGCTTATGAACCGGAAAATCCAATTTTTTTGCCGCTTTCACGAACTGGTCTTTCCACCAAACCAATTTCTCTCCTTTCCAGGGAGCAACGGCACCTTCGTATACACTTAACCGTTTATCGGGAATCACCAAATCCGCATCAATGCCCAGCACCTGGCTAAAACCTTCACAGGTTGGGCAAGCGCCATAAGGATTATTAAAAGAAAATAAATTTGGAACAGGTTCCTCGAATTTGATTCCATCCAATTCAAACTTATTGGAGAAATGAATTTGTTCTTCGCCATTTATTTCTAAAAACATTTCGCCTTCACCTTCATAAAAAGCAGTGCCAACAGAATCAGAAATGCGGTGAATGTCATCTTCGTCAAATTCTTTAACTACCAAACGGTCTATTAGTATGTAAGATGGACGATGTATGATGTCTGCCAACTGCGAACTGCCAACTGAATACTGCTCCAGCAAATCTTCAATTTTTACGACTTCTTTATTTATATATAGTCTTGCAAAACCTTTCTGCAATAATATATTCAGTTCTTCCTTCTCATCACGGTTTTTATGTTGCTTGAATGGAACAAGAACAAGAACTTTATCCGCTTCTTTCAATTCTTTGATGGCTTCAAGCACATCTTTCACATCATCTTTCTTTACCTGTTTTCCGGAAACCGGAGAAATGGTTTTGCCTATTCTGGCAAATAATAAACGGAGGTAATCATAAATTTCCGTCATGCTTCCAACTGTTGAGCGTGGCGTACGGGTCACGACTTTTTGCTCAATGGCAATTGCCGGGCAAAGCCCTTTGATATAATCCACATCCGGCTTATTCATCCTCGCCATGAACTGGCGTGCATAAGCGCTGAGGCTTTCTGCATATCGGCGCTGACCTTCTGCAAATAAAGTATCTATCGTTAATGAAGATTTACCTGAACCTGAAACGCCGGTCACTACCACCAATTTGTTTCGTGGTATTTCAACAGTAATGTTCTTCAGATTGTGAACCCTTGCGCCTTTAATAAGAATTGCATCTTTGCCAGTAGGCGCAGGTATTATATTAGTATCCTGCTTTTTCTTTTCTTTGATTTGTGCCATCGTAAATAAAGAAACAAATGTATTTGCAAATGGTTATAAATATTTGCCTGTTGAAAATTTATTGAGATGCATTTCGTGTTCACGCGGAGCCGCTGAGATTGCATAGCGTTTTATTTATTTTTGAGCAATTCGCTGTGCCTGCGTTAAATAATTTCCTGACCTCCTTCTAAACTCCCAAAATGCCCAAAAAAAAATTTTAAAAAAATTTTTTCCCAAAATATTGTTTATTCCAAAATTTGTATATCTTTAACCCGAAATTTGTACACTATTAACTAACTAAAAACTCATCATCGCCTATCGAGCTATCACTTCTACTTTAGAAAAACCAAGCCCAAAAAACCATCGTTTTTTTTATTTATAAAATCCAAACAAATAGTCCTATCACCTTCAAAACCGTAGAAGTATTATGAAATCTTTACGCCAAAAGACCGACCACGAATTAATTCACCTATTTCGCGACGGCGATTTACAAGCTTTAGAAGCATTGGTAATACGCCACAAGGACAAGCTTTACACTTCCATCGTGTTTCTTGTTAAAGACAAATATCTCGCAGAAGATATTTTTCAGGATGTCCTCATCAAAGTTATCGACACTATCCGCGGAGGCCGCTACACCGAAGAAGGAAAATTCCTTCCATGGGCTATGCGCATTGCGCACAACCTTTGTGTTGACCATTTCCGCAAAGTGAAACGCACTCCGGCAATTAAAACAAGCGATGACCGCGACATTTTCGAAGTTCTTAATTTCACTGAGGAAGGCGCCGACACAAAAATGATGAAGCGCCAGAGCCACGACCGTGTAAGGCAGATGCTCGATCTTCTTCCTGAAGACCAAAAGGAAGTCATTATCCTTCGCCATTATGCCGACCTGAGCTTTAAGGAAATTGCATCGCTCACCAACTGCAGCATCAACACTGCCCTTGGCCGCATGCGATATGGCCTCATTAACCTTAGGAAAATGATGCTTGAGAAAAACATTGCTCTGTAATGTTATTTTAAAAACATTAACCAAACAACAACGGAACGGAATTAAAACAACTGCTACATTTACAGAGTGAAAAAATTGGAAAAAAATATTTAAAATTCAAAATCCTGCTGATCAATCGGCGGGATTTTTTTTAGCTCTTTGTCATTCTGTTTCTCCATCTGGCATAAACAATTGCTTGCCGCCGGAAGGTTGCAACAGAATGACGCCTAATTAAAAGCCCATCGCGAATTTTTCGTGATGGGCTTTTTGTTTTGGATCTGCGAGCCTCGAGAGCTATTAGCCATGAATATTTCTTACTCCTCGAAGCTTGCAGCTAATAGCTCGACGCTTTTTATGATACCAGCTTCAGTAACTCCGGTTCGACATTGTTGCGTCGCAATCCGTTCATCGGTTCTGCTACTATTAAACTCAGCATTATAAGCAGTAATTTTCAAGCTAAAACAAAAGAGCCGGCATAACCGGCTCTCAAAAAAATAAAATTAATTTCCTTTTAAGATTTGCTCGCAAATTTTTGCAGCAACCCGGGAAGCGCACCGGATATAGCACCTGTTATGGATGGTGGCAATCCGAATTTAGTAGTGAGCGTATTTACGAGACTACCTTCAACTGCATTCACCATCGGGCCTCCGCCGGCAACAGCACTTTCCAATTTTCCAATAAGGCCGCCCATTGCTCCGCCTTGGTCTGCTGCAGGCTGTGCTGCAACAGTATTTGCAATGTGGTTGGCTATTTCTGTATGAATTGCATCTGCCTGGTCAGCAGGGATGGCTGCAGCAACCTGCGGATTGTTTGCTAAATGGTCTTTCACCATTTGTACAATTTCGTCAAACATATTTTTCGTTTTTAGGATGAAAAATAAATGTACATTTTATTTGCATACACTTCAGCAATAATTAAGGATTTTCCCCACTTACCTCAGTTAACTAATTGTTGCCGGTTATTTCCTGTTCGCATTAAGCCCGCATTCCAGCCAGCTTGCAAATTCTTTAGGGCTTGGGGTATAATCCTTCTTTTTGGTAAGCGTTTTTTCATCAGCATTTATAATGGCATACAGGGGTTGCTGCGCTGCATCAAAATTTTCAGATTCAAATGTTGCCCATTTATCACCAACTGTTATTATTTCTTTTTTAGAATTGCTCTTTGTAGTATAAATGAATTGCTGCGAAGCCGGCAAAATTTTTCTTTCATCAACATATAATGAAACGACCACAAAACTGTCTTGCATTAATTGTTTAACAGTTGGATCGGTCCAAACATTTTCTTCCATTCTTCTACAGTTCACACAAGCCCAGCCTGTAAAATCAATGAGCAAAGGCTTATGCAATTTTTTTGCCTGTTGCAAAGCTTCTTCATAGTCATTCCTCAAAGGCTCCACTCCTTTCTCGCAATTCACCGGATTTGCATAAACACTGTAACATAATGGCGGTGGAAATCCGCTGATCAGTTTAAGGTTTGCAGCGGATGTATTGGTAACACCTGGAATTAAATAAATGGTGAAAAAAGTAAACAAAGCAATTAAAATAATTCTTGTCTTGCTGAATTTTTTTACCGGGCTATCATGCGGGAATTTGATTTTGCCTAATAAATATAAAATAATCAGAATGCCGATAAGGATCCAAAATGCAATGAATAATTCTCTTTTCACAACGCCCCATTGTTCAACCAAATCTGCATTGCTCAAAAATTTCATGGCCATTGCCAATTCTAGAAACCCAAGAACTACTTTCACTGAAGTAAGCCACCCGCCTGATTTTGGGAGCGAATTCAGCCAACCCGGGAACATGGCGAATAATGCAAATGGCAATGCAAGACCAAGACCAAAACCACCCATTCCAAAACTTAATTGTATTGCTCCGCCATTTTTTGTGAGTGCGCCTGCAAGCAAGGAACCCAATATGGGGCCTGTACATGAAAAAGAAACAATAGCTAATGTGAGTGCCATAAAAAATATTCCGGCGAGGTTTCCCGCACTGGATTTTTCTCCGGCAACATTCGCCACACTTCCCGGCAATGTGATCTCGAAATAGCCAAAAAAGGAAATAGCGAACACAACAAAAATCACAAAGAATAAAATATTCAGCCAAACATTGGTTGAGATATTATTGAGTATTTCAGGATTTGCATGGTCCAGCAAATGAAAAGGCAAGCTGAGCAGAACATAAATCAAAAAAATAAAAAAACCATAAAGCATTGCATTTGCTATTCCCTTTTTTTTGTTCGCCGCACGCTTTGTAAAAAATGAAACGGTTAGCGGAATCAGCGGAAACACGCAAGGAGTCAGCAATGCAATGAAACCTCCTAATAACCCCAATAAAAAAATACCGCCAAGCCCTTTGCCTTCTGTTCCATCATCACCACAATTATTAACCGGGTTTTTAAGATCGAAGCTGTTGATCTTTATTCTTGCAACGGATGAAACACCGCCCTCTAATTTTACTGAAAAAGAATAATCAGTCAATGGATAAAACTCATCATTCTTTCCATAAGTATATTTGTAATGACCGATTAGATTTTCAGGAACTGTGCCTTTGATTTTTACAGTCGCAATGATTGTTGCTTCATTATCATAAATTTTAAATGAAGCATTATCAAAAATTTTGCTGATGATCAGTTTTGATGTTCCTGATTCTTTATAAACAGTATCGGCTTTAATGGAAGAGTCTGCGAAACTTAATTCAGCAGCATGAACATCACTGATGGATTGTTTCGGCTGCATAAAATTGCCATCCATTTTTGATAGATGTTTTAAATGTTAGTTCATAAACTTCATTACTAATTTTTTTGCTTTGTACACTCCAGTTGAAAGCTGCAGAATCTTGGGCTTGCAAATAAATGTTCATCGCAAGAATAAAAATCAATAAAAAGAATAATGTATTTTTATAATTGTTGGCCTAAAGAAAAAAAGTAATAAAAAAGAAACGAGTTCCGTTACAAAGAACTCGTTTTTAAAAATATAATTTAGTCATGCTGCTGACTAACCGCCGATATTCACATTAATATCAACCTCAGATGGCGGCAGGCATTGCTTTTCATCGCAAACCATAAATTCCACTTTCCCGGTAAGACTCGTCTTCGCATTTCCTTTCAGCTTTACAACCTGCACAAAATCTACCGTTTTTTCATAATAATTTACATTGCCTTTCCAGGCTGTTTCATATTTCTTTATCACTTTGCCCGATTCTTTTATTTCTTTATCGAGAACCAACAATGGGTTTTTTGTGAAAGTAAATGAAGTAGGAACCGGGCCATCCACACCAAGATGTTGCGCATATAAATGATAGTCGCCATTGATGTTTGCCGTCATGTGAATTTCGTAAGTCTTATCAGCAATTTTTTTTGCAGAATAAGACCATTGAACCTGCTTCGCAGATTGAGCAACGGCAATATTTCCAATTGCCAATAATAAAAGAGGAAGTAAACCTTTTTTCATAATGAAATTCTTAACCTAAATAATAACGTCAAAATTGCAGATTCAGATGCTAACAAAAACTAAAAGTTTACGAGCTGAGGCGCTTTCGCTTTTTGCCCGTTTTTATAATCCGGAAAAAGTTGTTGCAAAATTGTTTTCCCATCACTATTTCCCAGCGCTTCATTGGTCGCACGTTCCGGATGCGGCATCATTCCAAATACGTTTCCCGCTTTGTTGCAAATGCCGGCAATATTTCTTAATGAGCCATTCGGGTTTGATTCCGATGTGATATTTCCATTTTCATCGCAATACGTGTAAAGCACCTGATTGTTTGCTTCCAGCTCATCAAGTGTTTTTTCATCAGCATAATATCTTCCTTCGCCATGCGCGATGGGGATTTTGAAGGTCTTTGTTTCATCTGCTTTCCCTTTCAAAAAAACATTTTTGCTGATGTATTGCTGGTTTGCATTTCTTAATAAAATGCCGGGCAACAATTTTGCTTCGCACAAAATTTGAAAGCCATTACAAACTCCATACACTTTGCCGCCGGCGTTCGCGAACTCAATCACGCTTTTCATCATTGGGCTGAAACGAGCGATGGCGCCACATCTAAGATAATCGCCATAAGAAAAGCCTCCGGGAAGAATAATGCAGTCTTCGGTATTGAACATGCTCAGGTCTTCATCTTTATGCCAGAGCATCTTCACTTCCTGATCAAGATCGTACTTCAATGCATCTTCCATATCACGCTCACAGTTTGAGCCCGGAAAAACAACTATTCCAAATTTCATGAGCAATTTTTTGAAAACACAAATTTACCTTTATTCTACGGAATGAAAAACATCATACAATATAATTCATCCACAAAATAAAGGCGAAAGTTAACCAGTGCATAACTTGTGGCAAAACCTTATCATTTGAGTAATAATATGCAGCTGCATGGAAAGCAGCAAAAGGCACGGCCGTCACAATCCAGTTTTCATAGAAATTGACATGGTTGATGAGAATAATGATAACTCCTACAAGCAAGAACAATAACAATAAGCTCCATATTTTTCTTACCTGGATGAGCATTTTATTGAGATTTGCCTGAACAAAATATCCGCCAATCATAAAAGGAACAACCAGCAAAACAATTCCGCATGTGATCCATATTGATGAAGGTATTCCGGGCAGCCGGAAAAGAATTTGAGGCACTACATTTTTCCAGCTCCATTGATTGGTTAGATATAAAACAATGAACAAAAAATAATAAGGAGTTGTAAAACCCAGCAAGCCCATCATCCATTCACGTATGCGGAATGGGCGCATAGTGAGAAGGGCAAAAAACACCAGCAATATAAAAGCCATCGCTGGCAGGTACAACAATGTCACAATTCCGGTCATCACTCCAATATTAAAAATGGCTCCGTCAGATTTATTGTTGTTATATAAGGCAGTCATTTTGTAAAAAACCCAAATCATCACTGAATTGATGAGGAGCGGTGCGGAAAAATAGTTCCAGGACGGCAGCAAAGACGTTACCAATATATACGACATGCCGGGAAGAAAATTTGCTTTGGGAAGCAATTTCTGGTAATTGCAAATGCGGTTGAACAATGTTGCCTGCGTGAAAAGCAGCAAAAAAGTAAGCACCGAATATAAAACCGGTGTGGCATTAAAAAAAGATCCAAGCAGGTTTAGGATGATGCGGTATAAGTAGTTGTCTTCTTTGTGAAGCAATGGTATTACCGGATGAATGAAAATGGAAAATTTCAGCACCAAAGCATATACCAACAACACGAAAGCATTGCCTGGGTTTTTTTGTTTAAAGATACCTATCAACGTGAGTCAGATTTAGAAATCAATTTTAGCAAAGCAAAGATAGTTTCTGTAAAGACAAGGTATAATTAATTGCTTCCCACCTACCTGTTTGCCATAGCGTGGCATAAATTCATATCCTTTATCAAGGTTTTTTAAGGTTGGGTACCTTGTTATCTTTCCTTCCGGCGAAACGCTTTGATCGTTCAACAAAATATTCCTATGGTCATACTGATTATACAAGAAATGTAATTCTCCGCCAGTATTAACAATTTGACTAGACAGCATGATGTCCGATTCATCATCAAATTGGCTTTTGGGGATTACATTGCTCCATTCCAGATTGCAACTTGAATCAAACGAAAGGATCATGATATTTTCAGCATGGTACCTGACGGCGTTGCTGTTAAAGCCACCATACCTGTTCCAGGGGCTGTAATAAGGATAGTTATAATATTCAATTGGAGAAAGATAAGGATTGTAGCCATACATATAATCCCAACGATTAAAAGCGCCTGCACGTGAAGTTGTATATTCAGATTCGCTCACCAGCAAAAATCCACCATCTCTTTTATTTATGATTTTATGTATGAAAAAATCGTTGAATGCCATTTTTACACTTGCGTCAGTACTTTTAGCAATTGCGCGAAGATCATCACTGAAAACGGTTGTGGCTTCTTTTATTTTGGCATCGGTAGCCTTGTTCCAAATTACCGTATAAAGGCCTTCAATACTGCCACGTTTTTGTTTGTAATAAAAACCGGTGAGGATATAGAACTTGTTATTATTATCAACTTTAATTTTTATTTCATCCAGCAAGCGTTCGCCGGAACCAATATCTTTTATTGAAAAATCATCAGCCGTTGGGCCTTTTGTAGCAATGGCAACTCTGGAAACATAATCGCTCCCACTGCTCCTGAAAAATTTTGCAAACACAAGCGTGCCTTCATTGTCGAGCAAAAAATCAGTGAATGTCTCGCCGCGTTCTTCCATCGGCATATTCAACCTGTGCCTGTCAATCAGCTCAAGCTGCGAATTGTATAAAAAAGTAGTGAACAGAAAATTCTTTGAATTTTTGCTGTTTATTTTGAACAGCATGATCTTCTGTTTGTCTTCGCTGAAAACAATGGTATAAATTTTATTATTTGCCGCAAAGCCAACGTGAGTGGTATCAAGCTCAATTGGTTCATTCATTTTTTTTCCGTTGCCATCTATTTTCACCATTTCGCAATGAACAATGCTTTTTTTCTGGTATTCATAAAACATGTAGCAAAAATCAGGATATGGGATAAAATAAGTATTAATGATTTTTTCAGGAAGGAAATCTAAATGCACCCGCTGCAGCAATTTCATTTCGTTGTCGAAAATAGAAATGTTGTTATCGCTATGATTGTTGGTGAACACCAGAATATTCCCGTTCATTTTCCCGATGATCTCAAAATCTGTTCTTCTAACATCATCCCGCTGCGGTTCGGAATAAGCAATTTGCTGTGCGCTTACTATTGAAGGAATAATAAAACCAATTAAAAAAACGAACGGCTTCAAAGCTTTATGCATAACAAGCGTAGATTTTAAAAGATGCACGAAGTTAAAAAACATTGTACTGTAAATTACTTAAACTTTGATTCAATTCTGTTAGCAGCGATATAAAACATGTCTGAAAATTCTCCAAAAAATGTTGTTTTTTTTTATCATATATCTATCCGCACATTTTTTAAAAATGTATCAATTATTATTTTGGAGAAAAATGTACATGCAAAAAACCTGTTAAAAGATGCTTTTCATTTAATGCATTTACATATACCTTTGCCAACCATTACGGATTTCTAAATAATAAGTTGCCAATAGACCGCCCTTTAAAACAACGACACATCAACCAATTGTGCAGTGAGCAAACAGACAAAAAACGTAACATTCGCGAGCTTAGTTATAGCATTGGGCATTATATATGGAGACATCGGAACCTCCCCGCTCTACGTTCTCAATGCCATCGTTAACGGTAAAGTAATTGGTGAAAAGCTTATCCTCGGATCGCTTTCATGCATTATATGGACGCTCACACTTCAGACCACTGTAAAATATGTGTGGCTCACTCTTAAGGCCGATAACAAAGGTGAAGGGGGGATTTTTTCATTGTATGCATTAGTGAGAAGGCAAAAGCGTTGGCTTGTGCTGCCTGCAATGATTGGTGGCGCCGCACTGCTCGCCGACGGAATGATAACACCTCCGATATCAGTAACATCTGCCATTGAAGGCCTGCGTCAAATGCCTGCCCTCAGTCATATTGAACAATCCACCATCGTATATATTGTAATAGGAATTTTGGTGATCTTATTTTTTCTTCAGCAATTCGGCACTGATTCTATCGGAAAACTTTTTGGGCCAATCATGTTTTTATGGTTCGCGATGATCGCCATTATGGGCAGCACTCATTTGGTAGATGACTTATATATTTTTAAAGCATTAAGCCCTTACTATGCAATTGAACTGCTCACTACTTATCACAAAGGTTTTTGGATATTAGGCGCTGTGTTCCTTTGCACCACCGGAGCAGAAGCGTTGTATTCCGATCTTGGCCATTGCGGCAGGAGCAATGTAAGGATATCATGGATTTATGTGAAGACCTGTTTGTTGCTAAATTATCTTGGGCAAGGCGCATGGTTGCTCGCAAATTATCAGGGCAAAAAATTTGATACCAATATTGCAAGTGTTTTTTACAGCATCATGCCATCATGGTTTTTGATCCCGGGAATTATTATTGCCACTGCCGCAGCGATCATCGCCAGCCAGGCGCTCATCAGCGGTTCATTCACGCTTATTAGTGAAAGTATGCGGTTGAACCTTTGGCCAAAACTTCGCATCAGTTATCCCACTGAAGAAAGAGGCCAATTATATATTCCCGCCATTAATTTTTTATTGTTTATCGGCTGTTGCGGCATCACTATATATTTTCAAACGGAAGCGCATATGGAAGCTGCTTATGGACTTGCAATCACTTTGTGCATGTTGGCAACTTCCATTTTATTTGCGAATTATCTTATTTCTCAAAGAACAAATTCGGTGCTCATTTATTTATACCTCGGCCGTTTATCTCACCATTGAATTAAGCTTTTTATTTGCAAACCTTGATAAATTTCCGCACGGTGGCTTTGTTACACTGATTGTTGGCGGCGGCCTATTTACAATTATGTATGTTTGGCACCGGGCAAGAAAAATCAAGAACAGATATGTTGAATTTGTAAGGATGGAACATTACATTCCCCAAATTCAGGAATTGAGCAATGACCGTGGCATTGCGAAAACCGCTACCCATCTGGTTTACATGACGAGCGCCAATAACCCGAAAGAAATTGAGCACAAAATAATTTATTCCATATTGAACAAAAAACCAAAGCGTGCAGATATTTACTGGTTTGTTCATGTTGATACTTTAGATGATCCGTATTCTGCAGAATATTCTGTTGATCACATTATACCAAATGATATTATTCGTGTTGAGTTTAGGCTTGGTTTTAGAATGGAGCCGAGAATAAACCTGATGTTCAGGAAAGTGGTAGAAGATTTAGTAAAGAACAAAGAGGTGAACATTACGAGCAGATATGAATCGCTGGAAAGAAATAATGTGGTGGGCGATTTTCAGTTTATTGTAATGGAAAAATATCTGAGCCAGGATAATGAGCTTCCTTTTTTTGAAAGAGTGGTTATGAAATTATATTTCTGGGTGAAGGAGCTTAGCTTATCTGAAGAAAGAGGATTTGGCCTGGATCCATCAAATGTTACTGTTGAAAAATTCCCGCTTATTGTTTCACCAATCCCAGACCTTAATTTAAAAAGAGTTGCCGAATTTGAAGCTTAATGCCTGATCAGCATGAAAGTTAAATTTGTTCGTATTGCTGCACATTGTTCAATGGAAAAATAACTGTTGAAGTGAGTGACACAACGATGCTCAATAGTAGCAATACAGCTAAGGGCAAAATAAAACAGCCATTAATCTTGATCAGATTGATAACTTCGCCGGAAACTTCCTGTTTTTTTGAATCACTTCATTTTATACGGCCTTTTAATAATTGTTGTGCTAAGCATTATTGCATATTTTTTTCAGGACAGATTTATTTTCAAGCCCGAAAAATTAAGCCAGGATTTCAAGTTCAAATATGATGCGCCCTTTAAAGAATTATTTTTTGATGTAGCTCCCGGAGTTAGGATCAATGGCCTGCATTTTTATCGCAACTCATCCAAAGGGCTTATATTTTATTTGCATGGAAATACGCGCAGCATTAAAGGGTGGGCAAAATATGCGCAGGATTTTTATCGCTACAATTATGATGTGGTGCTGGTTGATTACCGCGGCTTTGGGAAAAGCACGGGCAAGCGAAGCGAAAAAGAAGTGATCAATGACCTGCAATTTGTTTATGAAAGATTATGCCAGCAATGCACCGAGCAACATTTGATTGTGTACGGAAGAAGCATTGGCAGCGGGTTTGCGGCAAAAATTGCATCGGATAACAACCCGAGATATTTGATATTGGATGCGCCTTATTATAATTTTCAAAAAGTGGTGGAACGTTTTTTGCCTTTTTTGCCGGTGCGGTTTGTGCTGAGATATACACTGCGGACAGACAAATGGATCATGAATGTAAATTGCCACACTTATATTCTACATGGAACAAAAGATTGGCTGATACCGATCCGCCACAGTGAAAATCTGCAAAGGCTTAACCCGGATAAAATAACATTGATAAGAATAATTGGCGGCGGCCATAACAACCTGCCAACTTTTCCTGAATATCATAATTTCATCAGAGATATTTTGAAAGAATAGTTTGAAGAAAACAAGAATCAAGACACAAGGAACAAGAGTATATGAACAAGAAAATTTTTCGTTGGTTGAAAATAATCGTGCTTGTTTATTGCATCATCGGCATTGCTTTTTATTATTTGCAGGATTATATTTTGTTCCATCCGGAGCCGATGAGCAAGAATATAAAATACCATTTTGCTGATGCTTACAATGAAATCAATATTCCTTACAGCAAAGAAACAATGCTTAATATAATTCAATTCACAACAAAAGATTCGTCTTCAAAAGGCGTTGTTCTTTATTTTCATGGCAATAGAAAAAACATAGGATGGTACGCGAAATATGCAAGCAACTTTACAAAAAATAATTATGAGGTTTGGATGCTTGAATATCCCGGGGTTTGGCAAAAGCACCGGGAAATTTGCCGAACAGGAACTGTACGCATATGCATTACAGTTATATAAGCTTGCACGAACCAAATACAAAACTGAAAACATTATTATTTATGGAAGAAGCCTTGGAACATGCATTGCATCTGAACTTGCATCGGTGCGCGATTGTAAATACCTTGTTCTGGAAACACCTTGCTATAGCATGACTTCGCTTGCTGCGCATTATTTCCCGATTTATCCGGTGAAGCAAATGCTGCACTATCATTTCCCGACTAATGAATATTTAAAAAATGTGGCTGCACCGATTATTATTTTTCACGGCACCGATGATGGCGTGGTTCCTTATAGCAATTCTGAAAAATTAAAATCAGTTATAAAACCGGCTGATGAGTTTATCACCATTGATGGAGGAAGCCATAATAATTTGAATGATTATCCGATCTTTCATCAGAAATTAGATTCGTTATTGAGGTAAGTGTTAGTGGTGAAAGGGCAATAGTGAATAGTTTCTTGATATGTTATATTTATCATTTACTATTCTCCAATCAGATGCGTAAGTCTCTCTTCATGTTGCTTCGGAATAAAATAAACATTGTGGGAAATTGTTTGCTGGTTTGAATAAACATCCAACGGTTGGAGCTTTTTGTTTTGCAAAGCATAAGTATGATAGCCGAGAGGAGCAATCATTTCAAATAATTTTTTTCGCTCGTTATAATCGGCAAGCTCGCAAAGCAATATTGGCTGAAATTTTTGCAGCACTTTCATCATAGAAACAAACACAGGCAGTTCAAGGCCTTCTACATCGCATTTCACAAAATCAAGCCTTGGAAGATTTATAAAAAGATTGTCGCCAGATTCATTTTTTATTTTTTCGGATTCAATGTAATCCAGCGTGGTATTTGATTTCATTACCCGGGCATATGCAAATTTTTTCATATTGTTTACTTTGGGGATCCCCATTTCAACATATTCGCTATCACCGCCCATCGCTACTTTAAACAGTTGCACATTGACAAGGTTTTTTTTATGGATCAAATGCTGCAGCACGTTATTGAATTTGCTCATCGGCTCAATGGCAATCACTTTGCCTGAATTTTTCACAAGCCTGCTCAGCTCACAAGCGAAGTAACCAAGATGCGCACCGATATCAACACAAAAACTTCCTTCGCTTATTATGTTTTTCAGAAAATAAATATCCTGGTAATCTTTTCCAGGCAAGCCCGATTTATAAACGTTCTGAAAGGTGTTTGCGAGCAGCCACAAATATTTTTCTTCACCCAAAACTGAAAGCAAAATTTTTTTTGCACTCTTCATGCTGCGAAAATAAATGAAATATGCTTGCTAAAACCTCTGAAACCCATTGCGACAATGGCAACCGCCGCCGAAGGAAAATAATTCACTTCTTTGATGCTTTTCTGATACAAAATGGGAAGGTTTTTTATTGCGCTACACAATATGATTGAACTATTTACGATATAAACAGAAGTGGATAAAAAGAACAAAACAGAATCAGAAACGCACTCATAAATCCCTATATTGGCACTTTAGCAAAACTTAACCCATGATAATAACCAAGCTCTCAATTATTATCCCCGCATATAATGAAGGAAAGACCGATTCATTTTATACTTGATAAAGTGAAGGACGTGAATCTCGTTAATGGCATTCAAAAGGAAATTATACTTGTGAATGACTGTTCAACAGACGACACCGAAACTGCTATTGAAAAATATATTTCCATGCACCCGGAAATGAATATCCAATATTTCAAGCATGAAGTGAACAAAGGCAAGGGCGCAGCGCTTCACACAGGCATTAGCAAAGCAACAGGCGAATATCTGATCATTCAGGATGCGGATTTGGAATACGATCCTGATGAATACAACGACTTATTAAAACCGGTTGTAAAAGGTTTTGCAGATGTTGTTTACGGTTCGCGTTTTATGGGCCAATATCCGCACAGAGTATTGTTTTTTTGGCACACCGCTGGAAATAAATTTCTTACAACATTCACCAATGTTGTTACAAACCTGAACCTAACGGATATGGAAACCTGCTATAAATTATTTAATACTAAACTGATCCAATCCATCAAGCTGCAGGAAAAACGGTTCGGCTTTGAACCGGAAGTGGTTGCAAAAGTATCCAGAGTGCCGAATGTGAGGATTTATGAAGTGGGCATTTCTTATTATGGGCGAACTTATCTTGAAGGGAAAAAAATAGGTTGGAAAGATGGTTTCCGTGCTCTTTACTGCATTATAAAATACGGCCTGCTCAGAGGATAAAATTCCAAATATTTTATTGATACTATTCTTCAAGAACAACTTTATTTTTGCTGACTTTTAATTGATAGCCTGATCCTGTTTTCAGCGCATAGTTTTCTTTTCCATGGCTTACAGGAAAACCAAAACAAACAGGATAATCATATTCTTTCACTACATCAGAAATAATTTCATAAACAGGCTTGCCAAATGGGCGTTCTGTATCTTTCATATCAGTAAACCCACCGATGATCAGCCCCGCAAGTTTATCAAGCTTGCCACTTCGTTTTAATTGGTAAAACATTCTGTCAATATTATAAAGATATTCGCCCACATCTTCCAGAAATAAAATTTTCCCTTTTGTTTTTATATCAGATGAAGAGCCGGTCAAATGTGCCATCAATGTAAGGTTGCCGCCAACCAGTTCACCATTCGCTTCGCCTTTTTTGTTGAGTTCGTGAGCAGCGCATTCGTATTTTATTTTTTTTCCCTGCAATGCATTTTTTAATGAAAGAACAAATTCATTTTTATATCCTTCATCGTTAAACGCTGAAGCCATAGGCGCATGTAGTGTGGCGATTTTATAGTTTGAATGAATGTGCGAGTGAAGAGCAGTGACATCACTAAACCCGATAATCCATTTGGGTTTGTTTTTGAATTTTTTGAAATCGATATCATCAATAATTCTGCTGATCCCGTAACCACCGCGTGCACAAAGAATGGCTTTCACTTCATCATCATCGAGCATTTGCTGAAAATCATTCAACCTTTCATCATCAGTTCCTGAAAAATAATTTTGCGAATCGCTGCCCAATGTTTTTCCAATTTTCACTTTATATCCCCAAACCTGCAAGGTATTGATGCAGGCCTGCGCTTTTTCACTGCTCATGAAACCTGCAGGGCAAACAATTCCGATTGTGTCTTCATGTTTCAAATACGATGGAAGCTTTATCATTTTATTTCAATTAATGAGCATTCTTTTATTGCTGATGTTAACCGATGCATAATACTACATTTTAATGCATAGTTCTCTTTTTGATGGCCTACAGGAAAATCAAAACAAACAGGATAATTAAATTCTTTTATTTTTTCTAAAACAATTTCATACAAAGTTCTGCCAAAATCTTCTCCGGCATCATCAGGCTTAGCTTTGAAGCCACCGACAATTAATGCTTTTAAGTTTGAAAGTTTTCCGGTTCGTTTCAAATTCCAGAACATGCGGTCGATGCTGTAAAGATATTCGCCTGTGTCTTCTACAAATAAAATTTTTCCATCAGTTTGGATATCCGATTTTGTTCCCGAAAGCGATTCTATCGTTTTTAAATTTCCGCCAACCAGTTGCCCTTCCACAGTTCCTGTTTTATTATTCAGGTTTGAAGAAAAATTGTATTTCATTTTTTCGCCAACAAGAGAATTTTTGATGGAAATGATGGAATCAATTTGTGTTTGTTCGGCTTTGCTCCAATCGTCTGGAAAGCTGTTGCACATTTTTGAATGAATGGAAGCAATATTATAGTTACGGTTCAGGTGCGAATGAATAACGGTGATGTCGCTGAATCCAATAATCCATTTTGGCATTAAAGCAAATTTTGTAAAATCCAATCTGTCAATAATCCTGACGGCGCCATATCCGCCACGGGCGCACATAATAGCTTGAATACTTTCATCATCCATCATTTGCTGAAGGTCTTTTGTTCTTTCTTCATCTGTGCCGCCAAATGTAAAATCTTTTTTTCCAACGGTGTCGCCTATCCGTACTTTAAATCCCCAGGTTTCCATTTGCTGCATAGCTGAATGAATTTCGGGCAACGTGATATTCCCGGCAGGACAAGTAATTCCAATAGTGTCGCCGGGCTTTAAATATTTTGGTATGATTAATGGCTTCGGGCTTTCATTTTTGTTTTGCAAAGCTGCAAAAGAAACTGCGGCGCTTGCACCAGTAACAGATGACAGGAAATTTTTTCGGTTCATTTTTTAAAGTTAGCAGAAAATTGCCCGTGGAGGGGGCATCGAACTGAAAATTTCAAATGTCAATTTACATTAGATTAGCAATATTTAATTTTCAAAATGATTTAAATGTCTTTCAGGCGAACCATGCTCAAGTTCCAGGTAAATGAAACTTTTGAGACAGAGGCTCGCCTGAAAAATAAAGAATTGGTGACGACGGTTTTGATCAGTCTTTTTTTGTTTTTTTATCAACCTGCCAATTGCTGAGGTTATCACTTTTTAGAACAATTTTCTGGTCTGCATTTTCTAATATGATGCTGTAACCAGGCTGATGATTAACTGTATATTCAGACAAATCAGTGATCCAATATCCGGCATAATTTCTTTTAAGATCTGCTTGCAGCATCATTGGCAGCTTGTCTGATAAAATATTATGAGCTATGCCAATAAAATGAGCATCGCTTGAATAATAAGCAAAAAATTCAGCGCCTTGCAAATCAAAACTTGCTTTGTAATAAGTGCTTTCCTTTTCCCAGTTGATGTTTTTAGCTTCGGTGAAATGTTGACCGAAATCTGCTTTTACTTTATTCGGTATTTCATTGTTGTTGCCGTTTGCAAAAGCGGCTGAGACTGTTAAGATAAATGCTGCTGTGAGCATTGTGATTTTCTGTTTCATTTTTTTAGTTTTTTATGATGAATGTTTTAAAAGAATTAATGACGGCACAAAACTAATATCGCAAAGGGAAGTTTTTTTGCAAATGAGACGAGAGCCAAAAAGTCAGCGACGAAATGAGAAAATGGTTTCGAGTTTGTAGTTTATAGTTTGTAGTTCTTTGGATGGATTAGTGAGTATAAAATTTATCGTCATGAATTTTCAGGCAAGGCTCGTAGCGAACTCAAAAAATTGATTCTGTTTAAAATTTGTTCATGCTCTCGCCGTCATTCCCACAAAGGCGGGAATCCCACTGACAATAACATCAAACTAAGTGCATGGGATGCCTGCCTGCGCAGGCATGACGAAAACTCTCTCTAATTAATTTTAGAATTAGTATTGTTTGAAATTAATTTCAAGTTGCATTTAGTTCTCAGAGCAGATGGCTTCGCCCTCGCCGTGCGACTTGCCAATTAATTTTGAAAATACATCCTAAGCCCACAGCTCAATAGTAGCACAACCGATGAACGGATTGCGACGCAACGATGCTGCCATGAAAAACTGAAGCTGGTATCAAAACAGTCGGCAGTTTTCAGTCAGCAGTCCGCAGTGCTTTAGTTATATTTTGTCATTACTAAATCAAGGTAGCATTGAATTTATAAACTCGAAACTGAAAACTTGAAACTGGAAACTGAGAATATCCTATTTTTGTTGCAACATATAAATTTCTGCTATGAGCATTTTGGTGAATAAAAATTCGAAGATTATCGTGCAGGGCTTTACCGGAACGGAAGGCACTTTTCATGCAAGCCAGATGATTGAATATGGAACGCAGGTGGTTGGCGGCGTTACGCCCGGCAAAGGCGGCAGCCAGCACCTCGACAGGCCCGTTTTTAATACCGTTTCCGATGCAGTGAAGCAGACTGGAGCTAACGTGTCAATCATTTTTGTGCCGCCTGCGTTTGCAGCGGACGCGATCATGGAAGCTGCAGAAGCTGGCATTGCGCTGGTGGTGTGCATCACGGAAGGCATTCCTGTACAGGATATGGTGAAAGTAAAAAATTATCTAACGGGCAAGCCTACCCGATTAATTGGGCCAAACTGCCCGGGCGTTATAACTGCTGATGAATGCAAAGTGGGCATTATGCCCGGGTTTGTTTTCAAGAAAGGGAAAATCGGTATCGTTTCAAAATCGGGCACGCTTACTTACGAAGCAAGCGACCAGGTTGCGAAAGCCGGTCTTGGAATATCAACAGCGGTAGGCATTGGCGGCGATCCCATTATCGGAACAAATACTAAAGAAGCTGTTGAATTATTGATGAATGATCCTGAAACTGATGGCATCGTGATGATTGGTGAAATTGGTGGAAGCATGGAAGCTGATGCCGCAAAGTGGATCAAAGAAAATGGGAAGAAACCGGTGGTTGGTTTTATTGCCGGACAAACTGCGCCTCCGGGAAGACGCATGGGACATGCCGGAGCAATCATCGGCGGCGCTGACGACACGGCTGCTGCAAAAATGAAAATTATGGAAGAATGTGGCATTCATGTGGTGAAAAGTCCTGCTGATATCGGAGCGATGATGGCGAAAGTGATTAAGTAGTGAATGGGCAATGGTGAATAGAACATGATGATTAAAAAAGCTCCTAAAAATATTTTCCGCTAAGTTGGTTGTATATCATTTTCGTACTTCTTCCAGAGCAAAATTTGCACATAAGAATTTGTATTGATTATTCAATCAAAAATATTTTTCGATTTTTCCACACAGTGTTGAGATTTTATTCAACGATTAACAAAACGAATATATATTTTCGTTTTGTCTTTAAAGATAATCTGCTGCTTTCTTAATACCTTCCTGAAATACAATCTAAATCGTATTCAGTTAAACTGAAAAAATTAATTCGCCCGAAAGTTTACACAGAGCTAACCTATTCGTTTTATATGAATGAGGATTTTCATTGCATGGCCTTAACAGCCAGTAAAAAGTGAGAACGAATGATTCAAATAAAACAAGAAACCACGCCAGTGCGTGCCTTCATTATATTCCATCTGGACGTTGTTGATCGTACCACTAGAAAACCCCCTCGACATTGTCGGGGGGATTTCTGTTTTAAAAACTATCTATGAAAATGAAAGTCGGTTAGAACCTGTCGTGATAACCGTTATCGGAATATCTGTAACGTTGAAGTTTTTTTATTTCGAAACGGGTCTGCGCAATCTCACTTTTTTCAAAACGAGCTTTTTCCCAATCCCTGCATTCTCTTGCGCGGTCAAGCTCATTAAATTCATGATCTAATTGTTGTTGAAGGCTGAACATTTTTGTTCTGTAATCAAAAATTTCACGGTGCTCATAATGATTGAAATTATTGTCGCGATAATCATAACCGCGGTCTTGCGCCATTGTTGCAACTGAAACTAATAAACCTGCAGCAATAAGAAGTGTAAATTTTGTTTTCATAATTTTTGTTTTAATTGTTAGTAAAAATTGAATGCATTAATAAGATGTTGTGAAGAATGATTTGTTTAAGAAGGAAGAGTTATAGTGGCGTTAAAAGCTTTAACCAGCGAGACACGGTGGACGAAGTTTATGACAAACAATCTTTCATTCTTATTCTATCTCTGCGTTTCTGTGCCTCTGTGGCAAATTGTGCTTTATGCAAAAAAGCATATTGTTGCATCTCTTATCCAAACAAAAAGTAACTTTAAAAAAGCCTTTTCATGAACATCAGAAATATTGCCATTATTATTCTTTTAAGTATTTGCTTTATTAACACAAAGGCACAGAACAAACCATTCAGTTATGCAGAGAATTGGGAGAAAATTGACTCGCTGATTACTAAAAAAGGATTGACCGAATCTGCATTACAGGAAGTCAATAACATATATGCCTATGCGAAAAAAGAAAAGAATGATGCGCAGTTGATAAAAGCTTTATTATATAGAATGAACCTCCAGCAATCCAAACAGGAAGATGCCGAAAAGAAAAGCATTGCTGAGCTTGAAAAAGAAATCAAAACAGTTGATGAACCTGCAAAATCAATATTGACGAGCATTCTGGCGGAAGCGTATTGGAATTATTTTCAGCAGAACCGATATCGGTTTTATGATCGAACTGCCACAGTTAATTTCAAGAAAGATGATATTGCCACATGGAGCTTAGATGATTTTCATAAAAAAATCAGTGAATTATATTTTGCTTCCATCAAAAACGAAAAGCTTTTGCAGCAAACAAAGCTGGAACCTTTTGATGCGATCATTATAAAAGGCAATGTACGCTATCTGCGACCAACATTGTTTGATTTGCTTGCTCATCGTGCATTGGATTATTTTAAGAATGATGAACGCGATATTAATAAACCGGCTTATGCTTTTGAGATAAATAATGCAGAAGTGTTTGCCGATAAAAGCGTGTTTGCTAATTATCATTTCAAATCAAGCGATTCTGCTTCTCTTCATTTTAAAGCGCTGCAATTATTTCAGCAATTATTATTATTTCATTATAGCGATGCAAAACCCGATGCATTAATTGATGTGGATATTGAAAGATTGGTTTTTGCCAATCAATATGCGGTGATAGATAACAAAGATGAATTGTATTTTAAATCTCTTGAAAACATTACTAATAAATATACAAACGAGCCTGCCGCTGCGCAAGCATGGTATTTACAAGCCGAACAATTTTCAACAAAAGCTGCTCAGTATAATGCGCTCACAGACACTTCTAACAGATATGCATACCTGAAAGCAAAAGAGATTTGCGAAAAAGTAATCATGCAAAAAGATAGTTCGGAAGGAAAAGCAAACTGCCAGAATTTATTGAATCAGATTTTGCATAGAGAACTGAGCATGCAGCTTGAGAAAGTGAATGTGCCGAATCTGCCTTTCAGAGCCTTGGTGAATTATAGAAATTTTTCTAGATTATATTTCCGGATCATAAAGGCTGATAGAGCCATAAGACAAAATCTTGGCAATCAATGGCAGGATGATTATTGGCAGAAAATAGTTCAGCTGCCTTTATTAAAAGCTTTTCAGCAATCATTCCCAGAGACAAACGATCATCAAAAGCACAGTGCTGAAATAAAAGTGGATAGTTTACCTGTTGGCGAATATGCTTTACTTGGCAAGCGTTGATGAAAATTTCAGCATACAGAAAAACCCGATTGCTATTGCTTTTTTTTATGTGTCGAATATTGCATACATCAATAACGGCAATGATTATTTTGTATTGAACCGTGAAACCGGGCAACCCTTGGCGAGAGCTGATGTACAAGCATGGTATCAATACTACGACAGCAAATACAACAAGTATCTGGAAAGAAAAGGAGAAAATTTCAGCACAGATAAAAATGGCTTTTTTGCCATCACACCGCCGAAGACTAATAATAACAACAGCCTGAAACTAGAATTCACTGCATTGAACGACCATTTGTTCATGGATGATAATATGCAGCTTTATAATTATCGCAATGAAGATGACAACAATGATGGGCTGGATAAAAGCAGGTATGAAAAAAATAACCTGAAAACTTTTTTCTTCACTGACAGAGCCATTTATCGTCCGGCACAAACTGTATATTTTAAAGGGATAATTATTACCAGAGATTTTGATTCGAAGCAACCAAGAATTCTTTCTCAGTTCAAAACAAAAGTGATTTTGTATGATGCGAATGAAGAGAAAGTGGATTCTGTTTTTGTCACGACGAACGAATTTGGTTCTTACAATGGCAAATTCAAATTACCTGAAAATTTATTGAATGGTGAATTTAAAATCTCAGATGATTCTACAGAAAGCGAACAAAGTTTTTCGGTGGAAGAATACAAGCGACCAAAATTTTTTGTGGAATATGAAAAGCTGAAAGGCAGTTATCATATTAACGACAGTATCAAAATAACCGGTTCTGCAAAAGCTTATGCAGGCAATAATATTGATGGAGCGACTGTGAAATATAGAGTAACAAGACGGGCGAATTATCCTTATCCATGGCTTTATTGGCGCTGGGGAAATCCGCGCAGCAGCTCTCAGGAAATTGCACATGGTGAAATAAAGACAAATGCGGATGGAAAATTTTCCATCACGTTTGCAGCTATTCCGGATAAATCTGTGAAGAAAGAATTGGAACCTGTGTTCGAATATGCTGTGAGCGCAGATGTAACAGATATTAACGGCGAAACGAGAAGCGGTGAAACACAGGTATCAGTCGGTTACAAAGCATTGAATATTTCTATCAGTCTGCCTGGCGATAATCTTTCTGCCGACAGTTTGAAAAATATTTTCATTAAGACAGAAAATCTTTCAGGTGAATTTGAGCCGGCAAAAGTGAATGTGGTTATTTATAGATTAAGGTCTCCGGAAAGATTAATCCGCCAACGCTATTGGCAACAGCCCGACCAGTTTGTGATGAGCAAAGAAGAATACATCAAAAATTTTCCCAATGATGAATATAGTGATGAAACAAAAAAAGAGTCTTGGGAAAAGATTGGGAAAGTTTTTGAAGAAACCGATTCAACAAAAGCAAGCTCATTATTCACCATTCACCATTCACCATTCACTTCTGGCTGGTACGTAATCGAAGTAACTGCAAAAGACAAATATGGAGAAGATGTAAAGAACATAAAATATATTCAGTTGTATGATTCGAAAATCGGAAGTCCCGCAAACCCGCAATACAACTGGGTTTTCGACAATTATCAAATTACAGAGCCGGGAAAAAAAGTAAGCGTGGATGTTGGTTCATCTGCAAAAGATTTGTTTGTGATTGAAGAAGTTGAAAGTCGGAAGTCGGGAGTCGGGAGTGAGAAATCAGACAATTATTCATTTCTTGCAATCAACAACGAAAAGAAAAATTCCGATTTCAACATTACAGAAAACGACCGCGGCGGTTTTGGCGTGTTCTATGCTTTTGTGAAGAATAATCGTTTTTACAATAGCGGCACAATCATTAGCGTTCCGTGGACAACCAAAGAACTTAATATCAGTTATGAAACTTATCGCGATAAAACTTTGCCAGGTAGTGAAGAAAAATGGAAAATAAAAATTTCAGGGTATAAAAAAGACAAAGTTGCAGCAGAAGTTTTGGCAAGTATGTATGATGCATCGCTTGACCAGTTTAAGACACAGAATTGGAGCAAGCCGGATGTTTTTGCCAATAATTATATTAATAATGGATGGAGAGGAGTTAATGGCTTTAGTTCGATTTCTTCAGGTCAAAAAAACCTAGAGGATTTAGGCTCGCAAGGGTTTGACAAAAGGTATGATGAAATATTTTTAAGCCAATATCTTGTAGCTCCCCGGCACATGAAATTAGCATCAGCAACTACAATTAATATAAGAGGCAATGCATCAGTATCATTCAACATGGCTGCTCCAAAGAGTTTAGGCTACTCAAAAAAAGATATTCTACTTCCTGCTACTATAATTAATACAACTGACTCTGCCGTGTATGCTGTAAATGGAGAAATGAATGTTTATGGCGAAAAAATAAAAAAGGCTGCACTTGAATCAGGCAATAATCAAACAGAACAGCCTCAAATCCGCAAGAACTTCAACGAAACTGCATTCTTCTTTCCAGATTTAAAAACAGATGCAGAAGGCAATGTTGAATTTTCTTTCATCATGCCCGAAGCACTAACACAATGGAAATGGATGACATTGGCTCATACAAAAGATTTGTCATTCGGCTATTCTGAAAAATCCATCATCACACAAAAACAATTGATGGTGCAACCCAATGTGCCGAGGTTTTTAAGAGAAGGCGACCGCATTTATCTCAGCACAAAAATTGTGAACTTGACCGATTCTGAATTCACCGGACAAGTGGAATTGCAATTGCTTGATGCGACCACTAACCAATCTGTCGATGGCTGGTTTCAGAATATTCAGCCCAATCAATATTTCACAGTCGCTGCAAAACAAAGCGAACCGATAACATTCAGCCTGCAAATTCCTTATCAGTTTAATAAGCCGCTGACTTATCGTTTTATCGCGCGCCTCACCCCCAGCCCCTCTCCCGGGGGAGAGGGGAGCCTGAGTGACGGCGAAGAAAATACATTGCCTGTTTTAAGCAACAGAATGCTTGTTACGGAAAGCTTGCCATTAAATATGAATGGTTCCGGGAAAAAAGATTTCAAGTTTCAAAAATTGTTGCAAAGCGGAACCAGTGAAACATTGAACAATCATTCGCTCACTGTTGAGTACACCAGCAATCCGGCTTGGTATGCAGTACAGGCTTTGCCTTATTTAATCGAATATCCTTATGAATGTGCGGAGCAAACATTCAATCGTTTTTACGCGAATGCTTTGGCATCAAAAATTGTGAACAGTTCTCCACGCATCAAAGAAATTTTTGAGAGATGGAAAACAGCGGATACCTCAGAATTGCTATCAAATCTTCAAAAAAATGAAGAATTGAAATCGGTATTGTTGCAGGAAACGCCGTGGGTGCTTCAGGGTAAAAGCGAATCGGAGCAGAAGAAAAATATCGCATTGCTTTTTGATATGGTGAAAATGAGCAACGCACTTGAAACCACGATTGCAAAATTGCAGGATATGCAAATTGACAATGGTGGATTTGTCTGGTTCAAAGGCGGGCCAGATGACCGTTACATCACACAATATATTCTCACAGGAATCGGTCATCTGAAAAAATTAAATACCATCCCAAAATCAGTCGTCTGAAAAAATTGATGCGATTGTAAAGACAGCTCTTTTTTATTTAGATAATAAAATCAAAGAAGATTATGATTATCTGATAAAACACAAATCCAATCTTGCGTCTAACAATCTTGGTTATGAGCAGATTCAATATTTGTACATGCGCAGTTTTTTCAGCGAGTATAATATTCCCGGGAATATTTATCCGGCAGTGAATTATTATCGCAAGCAATCGCAGCAATTCTGGTTGCAGCAAAATAAATATATGCAGGGAATGATTGCCCTTGAATTATTCAGAACAGGCGATATCCAGAAAGCAAAAGATATTCTGGCTTCATTAAAACAAAATGCAATTGTGAATGAAGAAATGGGAATGTACTGGAAAGAAAATACAGCAGGCTATTACTGGCATCAGGCACCGATTGAAACACAATCATTATTGATAGAAGCGTTCAGCGAAATATTAAAAGATAATAAAACCATCAGTAATCTGAAAACATGGCTGCTAAAACAAAAGCAAACGGAGAACTGGCAAACCACCAAAGCCACGGCTGATGCATGTTACGCTTTATTGTTGCAGGGAACAGACTGGCTCAGTGAAAATAAAAATGTTGAAATTCGGTTAGGCAGCACCGTTATATCTTCTTACGATAATAAAGCTGAAGCAGGAACAGGTTATTTCAAAAAAGCAATTGACGGAAATTTTGTGAAACCTGAAATGGGAAATATTAATGTGAGCATTTCACAATCAACTACTCAAGCTAATAACTCGTCATCGTGGGGAGCAGTCTATTGGCAATATTTTGAAAACCTGGATAAGATTACTTCAGCAGCCACGCCGCTTCAATTAAATAAAAAATTATTTGTCGAGAAGAATACAGACCGCGGACCGGTTTTAGAACCGGTTATGGAAAATGGCACATTAAAAGTCGGAGATAAAGTGAAAGTGAGGATTGAATTGCGCGTTGACCGCGATATGGAATATGTGCACATGAAAGATATGCGTGCATCATGCATGGAGCCTGTGAATGTGTTGAGCGAATACAAATGGCAGGATGGTCTTGGTTATTATGAAAGCACTAAAGATGCCAGCACTAATTTCTTTTTCAGTTGGCTACCAAAAGGAACTTATGTTTTTGAATATGCATTGTTCGTAACAAACACAGGCAATTTCAGCAATGGAGTAACGACGATACAATGTATGTATGCACCGGAGTTTACGAGTCATAGCGAGGGCGTAAGAATTAATGTAGAATAAATTTTAACCGCAAAGAGCACAAAGAAATACCGCAAAGTTCGCAAAGGAGCCTTTGCAAACTTTGCGAAACCTCAGCGTTCTTTGCGGTTAATTTTATGAATGTATAACTGCTTAAAACCGTCTGACGCCTTAACTTGCAAGATGCATCTCAATGTAATAATTATAGGTCAGGGAATAAGCGGAACATTTCTTTCTCATTATCTCAAAAAATCAAATTTATCATTCCTGGTAATTGACGAGTCAAAACCAAACTCCGCATCCAAATCCGCTGCCGGCATTATTAATCCAATTACTGGAAGAAGGATTGTGAAAACATGGATGATTGATGAGCTGATGGCTTTTGCAAAAGATGCTTACCAGCAAATCGGAAATGAACTGAATATTGATTGTATTACCGAAACAAAAATCATCGACTTCTTCCCTACTCCGCAAATGCGGAATGCTTTTCTGCAAAGATTTGAAGAGGATAAAGAATATTTGAAACTACCAGATGATGAAAACTCATGCAGAGAAAATTTCAATTATGATTTTGGCTTCGGAGAAATTGAACCGGTTCTTCTCATTGACATCAACTCATTATTATCTTCTTTCAGAAAAAAATTAATTGCAGAACAGCAATTACTGGAAGAACATTTCGATATTAATGAATTAAAAGTTTCAGAAAATAAAATTCAATACAAAGACATTTCAGCAGATAAAATTATTTTCTGCGATGGCATTGAAAGTTTTTCAAATCCATATTTTAGAAATCTTCCTTTTGCTCCGAATAAAGGCGAAGCATTAATCATCAAGACAGAAAACTTTAATGATGATTTTATCTTCAAAAAAGGAATGAACATTGTCCCGTTAAAAAATAATTTATTTTGGGCTGGCTCGTCTTACGAATGGGAATTTGAAAATGATTTGCCGAATAAAATTTTCAGGGAAAGAACAGAATTGATTTTATTGGACTGGCTGAAATTTCCTTTTAAAATTGTTGAGCATTTTGCTTCCGTCCGTCCTGCAACGCTGGAACGCAGGCCATTCGTCGGTTTTCATCCAACCCACAAAAGCATTGGCATATTAAACGGCATGGGAACAAAAGGCTGCTCGCTCGCACCATATTTCGCGAAACAGTTAACAGAAAATATCATTCATCAATCTCCAATTCATCGCGAAGCAGATATTAACAGGTTTTCAAGAATCCTGAGCAAGAGTTAAGGTTTCACGCAAAGGCGCGGAGGCGCAAAGAAAACCCATAGTGGTGTAGCGTCTTTGCGTGAAATATTTTTCCCTTATTATTTATTCTATTTTATATTTTTGTTTGGTCAGGCTATCCTTCGGGAAGCACATCGTTAAAAATTTATTTTATGTTATAGCAATGAGCGATAATAAAATGTACTGCATCCCTGAGAAATACAGGAAGACCGAGAACCTCCACATTCTGTTCTGGTTAGTAAAAGATGTAAGTTGGGCAATGCTTTGGCGCCCTTTAGGTATAGCAATGATTTTCCCGACAATTGGAGTTGCCTTAATGATAACCTGGCAAACGCGAAAAATAAAAGCAGAGCTCTTTCACAACCTCGCCATCGTTTTTTGGATATGCGCCAACGCTACATGGATGTTGCTTGAGTTCACCGGCAACGACGAACATTATCGAAAATATACAGCGATACCTTTTGGCATCGGATTGTTCTTTATTCTTTCTTATTATTTGTACATCCTCCCAAAAGAAAAAATAAGAGAAAAAAAATTGGCTGCCAGCGTGAAAGCTGAACAGCCAATAGAAGTGCCGAGCATTAATTAATCCCGGCTATTTTGATTTTGGTAGTAACTATCTCGAAAGTTTCGGGTTGACAGTTATTTTAAAATTTTACTCACAATTATTTTGCATGAACCTTGACCTTGATCACGTGCAACTCTAAACTGTCAACTTTTCTAAACGGCCTTTAATGCATGCTTCTTGATAATCGTCATTCTTCCTTGTGTGAAATCAAGCGGGTTTTGATTCAGGACTCTCGTCATCGCCATATATAAATCAGGCAAATCGTGTTTGAAACGAACAGGGTTTTCAAAAAATACTTCCACCGCAACAGCCCAAAATTCATGATAATTTGTTCCGGCATATTCGCCCAATAAATTTTTATAGCCATTCTGCATAGAAGTGAAAACAGGTCTCGCCACTTTTGAAAAATTGGTAAACTCTTTTTTGAAATGTTTGTCTTCGTCTGTTTGCGTAATGAAATTTACATATGCAAGCGCATGTGCCATTTCATGCAGACCGATATTGCAATTTGGTGTCATGCCTGCAATACCTCTGTTAAAATTATCCCACGACAAATAAATTCCTGTTTGATCAACATGCCCCTGAAAAGGCCTCGAATAAACGCCGTAATGATAATCATCTTTTATAACAAAAATGTCATCAAAATAATTGAACATGAATTTCTCCAAACCGAATGTTAACTGCACAGCAACTGCGCTTATTAAAATCGGCATGTCGATGGTTTCATGCACTTCTATATAATGAAACCTTTTTGACTTGTGAAATAAATACGTGCGGAACAGAAACTTTTGCTGGTCTGCAAGACTTAGCCTGTTATAAAACTTCAGGCGATTGGAAACTATAGAATGATAAAATGTTTCCCTGCTTGAGAAAAGTTTTGTCTGGCGCTTGATATATAACTTATGAAACAGCAGGCTGACAGGCTTGTGCAAAATAAGCACAGCTAGCACGAGGGATGAAATGATTACAATTTCCATGTGGTCTTTTTCTTTTTGTGGTTCGGAATACGAATACAGAGAAAAGGCCTTACATAGAGACTATGGATAATAAAAACGACAAGGTTGTTTCGAAAATTTAGAATCCAGAGGTGGTTATTCGGGAAGGATACGAATTTGAGGGTAAAACAAGATAAACACTTTTTTTAAAATTTAAAAGCCTTTCTGCAACTGATTTTGAAGCTTTTTTATAAACAGTTGGCATTTAACTGTTTTCAACCGAAGAAATTATTTTATTCGGCGACAGTGGATCCTGGTTCAGCAAATTGCAGAGTGCAAAATACAGTTCGGGCAATTGCTGCCTGAACTTTTCAGCTCGCTCAAAAAATGTTTCAATACAAACTGCCCAGAACTCATCAAAGTTTGTTGCAGCATAACTGTTCAGCAAATTTGTTTCGCCATTTTGCATGCGCAAAAAAATTGGCCTGCCTATTTCTGAAAAATCTTTGAATTTATCATGGAACCAGTTATCCTTTCCATCTTCAACTGCAAAGTTCACGTAAGTCAGCGCATGCGCCAGTTCGTGCAAGCCAACATTTTCTCCGTCAGTATAATCATTATTATCTTTCATAAAATTAGTCCATGAAAGATAAATGCCGTCATCGCTCACATGCCCTTCAAACGGCACATTGTACAAACCATATTTATAAATATTTCGTAGCACGTAAATATTTTCGAAATAATCCATTTTATAATGTTGCAGGCCGAACGTAAGCTGCACAGCAGCGGCACTGATCAGCAATGGCATAATATCTTCCTTTTCGATATCTATATAATTAAATTCTTTTACCTCAATAAATTCGATCACTCTGTTCATGAACCTTTCGCGGTCGCCAACTGAAAGGCTTTTATAATAAGGACTGTAATGCTGTAGCATGCTGTCGAACACAACTTCTTTCGATTCAAGCATCTTCCCCATTTTTTTTCTGGCAATAAAAGAAAGGATTTTGCGGATGACGATTGGAACAACAATAATTGCCACAATGGCAAGAAGATAAATCTCCATTGCTAAGCCTTTCGTGTTGTTATCTTCTGTTCGAAACTCCTCTTTCGCTCCCGGAGTTACTAGAGTGGTTTGTAAAGAATCATGTTGCCTCATACTATCCGGCAACTCCGTAGAATTATATGTCGAATCCTGGGGCATAAGGCAATTAGAAAAAAGGTATTTTTATGATGCCAGCTTTAGAAACTCCGGTTTAACATTCTTGCGACGCTCCGTTCATCTAAAGAATATTTATTAAGCGACTTAGAAATATGGCAACCGAAACCATGAAAATACTATTTTTCTACTATCAAAAAAGCCCTTGCAGACATCTCCAAAACCACCTCCAATCTATCTTCTTTTAAATTACCTTTGCAGCTCTTTAAGAAAAACGAAAAACAAATAGGAATGTACAGAACGCACACTTGCGGAGAGCTTAGGGCAACTGATATTAATAAAGAAATTACACTTGCCGGCTGGGTGCAGACAATCAGAAAATTCGGGAGCATCACATTTATTGACTTGCGCGACCGTTATGGCATTACACAATTATTATTCGGCGAAGAACTGAATGCGCAATTAAATGAAAATGCACTTGGAAGAGAATTTGTATTGCAGGTGAAAGGAACAGTTTCGGAAAGAAGCAGTAAAAATGCAAATCTTCCAACAGGCGATATTGAAATAAAAGTAAACTCATTTTCCATACTTAATAAATCCGTCACGCCACCTTTCACTGTTCAGGATGACACGGATGGCGGCGATGACCTTCGCATGAAATTCCGCTATCTTGATTTGCGCAGGAATGAAGTGAAAAAAAATCTTGAATTGCGTTATGCAGTGAACCGCGCTGCAAGAAATTATTTGCATGAAAATAATTTCATGGATATTGAAACGCCTTTTCTCATCAAATCAACTCCTGAAGGTGCCAGAGATTTTGTAGTGCCTTCAAGAATGAATGCCGGGCAATTTTATGCGCTGCCGCAAAGCCCGCAAACTTTCAAGCAATTATTAATGGTGAGTGGTTATGACCGCTATTATCAAATCGTAAAATGTTTTCGCGATGAAGATTTGCGTGCAGACAGGCAGCCTGAATTTACTCAAATAGATTGCGAGATGAGCTTTGTTGAACAAGAAGATATTTTGAACATGTTTGAAGGGTTGATTAAATATATTTTCAAACAAGTAAAAGGAATTGATTATACAGAAAAAATTGAGCGCATGACCTGGGAAGATGCGATGTAGAATTATGGTAATGATAAACCGGATATAAGGTTTGACATGAAGTTGACAAGACTTGGCTTTAAACTTGACACAAATTCTCCGATAACTTCTGATGATAAGAAACCAGACACAGGACATATTGTAGCCTCAAAAATTCAACATAGCGGTTTTAATGTATTTAACTGGCGCGGAAGAGATAATTGCAATTGCAGTTCCCCGTTGTAGTGATTATACTCGAAAACAAATTAGATGAATTGACCGAGTGGGTAAAACGTCCTCAAATAGGAATGAAAGGATTGATTTATATAAAGTGTAATACTGACGGAAGCTTGTAAAAGCAGCGATGATAAATTTTTCAATGAAGAAGAATTAAAATAATTTGCTAACCATTGCTAATGCAAAAGCCAGGCGATTTAATTTTGATTTTAGCCGGAGCAGAAGAACGCACCCGAAAAGCAATGAGCGAACTGCGCTTGGAAATGGGCAAAAGATTAGGTTTCAGAAAAGATGATGAATTCAAATTATTATGGGTGCTTGATTTCCCTTTGTTTGAATATGCAGAAGAAGACAATCGCTGGGTTGCTCGTCATCATCCTTTCACTGCGCCTAAGCCTGAGCATATTGAAGTGATGATCAATAATAATCCGCTAATTGAAAATGCAGCAGAATATTTGAAACATCCATATGCAAACATCAAAGCAAATGCTTACGACATGGTGTTGAACGGAAATGAAATTGGCGGCGGCTCCATCAGAATTTTTCAAAGAGAACTTCAGGAAAAAATGTTCACGGCACTTGGCATGAGCAAAGAAGAAGCGCTGCATAAATTTGGATTTTTATTAGGCGCATTTGAATATGGCGCTCCGCCGCATGGTGGCATTGCGTTTGGTTTTGACAGGCTATGTTCAATTCTTGGCGGCAGCGAAAGCATCCGTGATTTTATTGCATTCCCGAAAAATAATTCAGGAAGAGACGTGATGCTCGATGCGCCATCAACTATTGATGAGAAACAATTAAAAGAACTTTCTATTCGGCTTAATATCCAATAATTATTATCGATGAAAAGAACATTGGCGGTATCTAATATTTTGTCGTGGTTCAACATTATTGTTGGCAGTGCAATTGGTTTGTGCGCTTTATTTATGATAGTTGCATTTCCGCCAATTGCTGTGCTGATATCAGTTGTATTAATTGGCTGCATTGTTTTGCACAGTTATGCAGCGATGCAGTTGCGCAAAAGCATTTTGAATCCTGTAATTCAGTTGAGCAAACAAACTCCTGTTGGCATACGCTTAATGGGGTATATGGCATTGTTTTTTGGCATCATGCTTTTCAGCAATGCCATTTATATGATGCAGAACACAACAGAACTGATAAGCCAGGCGCAGTTCCCTAAAGAAATGAAAAACGTCGATATCAAAAAAGTAATTCAGGGAACCGGCGTTTTTATGCTATTGTTCAGCATCAGCATCATTGCAAATGTTGTATTGAATCTGCGTTTCCTCAAATGGTATATGGTAAGCTTATCGGAAAATGAAAAGACTAAGATGTAGTTTTCTGATTTCCGTCGCCGAATAGCATTTACTCGGTACAAGTAAACCCCGCCAACAGCCAGCAAGATGTTGGATAAATGGACGATGTTGGATATCCAATAAAAAATAGAAAAAAGAATTTTGCTAATGAAAGGAATTTGTAGATTTCCTTTTTTTGAACGAGATAAAAAGAATCAATACAAGGAAAAAAATGCCGACACTGATCAAGATGTACTTCACGTTTTTATATTCTATATCTTCTTTTTTATCAATCCGGTTTTTGCAATCAGAAATATAATTTTCAACCGTAGGATAATTTGGATTCAGGTTTTTCACTTCCTGAAAATTATGCAGCGCTTTTCTGTAATAATGTTTATCGAATAAATCAAGCGCTTCAGAAAAAAGTTTTGTCGCTTTACTAATTTTTGGCTCAATGCCTGCGGAATCAGTAAACTCATTCAATATCGAAATTGGGATGGAAAAATTAAGTCCGGCTGCAAGACCGCCGGAATTTTCGAGGCTGCCAAAAGTTGTGAGGCCTACCACTTCACCTTTGCTGTTGCAAACGGGACCGCCGCTGCTACCATGATTGATATTCGCATCCATTTGTATAACAGGCCAACCATTCACTGATTTTTTTATCGCACTCACTATGCCCGTAGTAAGCGTTGGTTCAATAGCTGATTCAGCGGACACAAAATCATTGTTCGTGACCGGGCCGGGATAACCATATACAAATAATTGCTCGCCTACTTTTGGCAATTGCTCATCTGCAATTTTCAGTACCGGCAAACTTGTGTCAGCATCAATTTTCAGAACCGCAATATCTTTGCCAGGCATTGGCAATCCTTTTATAACAATGCTTGCTGCCTTCGATTCTGTCGTTTCGCCTTTACCGGTGTCTTTTCTATATACTACATACACTGTTTTCTTCAGGTCGCTCAATGTCATCGGAAAAAGTTTAGAATAAACCGATGCGTAGGTATTATATAATAGTGTCTTTTGCTGCTCTGTAAATTTCGCTGCCCATGAATTTTCAAATGCATTAATGTTGGCCTGTGTTATTTGCTGAAAGGCTGTAAGAATAAATTGTCTTCTTATGAATGCATTTTCCCTGTCAATTAAATGGCAGTTGGTAGCAACGTATCCATCGCCGGATATAAAAAATCCGGTACCCGTTGCCGTTATTTCCTGAGTTTGCTCAATATAGTCGTACGATTTTTTAAAAAACCTGGCAGGACGATTGTTCATTTCTTTCAGAACGATATCCAATTTCTGCTCGGCGGTAAATATAGCGCCTGCCGTATCTACTCTTTGTATTGAATCGAGAAGGCGATTGAAAACACGCTCATCCATTCTCATTTTATTCACTGAAACATTTGCAGAAAAAACTGTTTTGATCATCACAACTCCGGGCCTGTTCAATGCATAGTTCTGTGCAGCAGAACAATTTTGCGCGCATACGGTTTGCGACAATATTGTGAAGAAAAATAAAATGCCTATTAAATACAATCTCATTCCAAATCCTTTTTTATGATTAAATCCGCAATCCTTTAAACTCTAAAACAGCTAAGTTGTTGTACTATTGTGTTTTAATAATTTATTTATGAGCCTTGTGAACGCACCATTGGCAGAAAGGCTCCGGCCACAATCACTTGAAAATCTCGTAGGGCAGAAACATCTCACGGGAAAGGGAAGTATTTTGCGAACTGCCATCGAACGCGGCTCAGTCCCATCAATGATTTTGTGGGGATCACCCGGCACAGGCAAAACTACGATAGCAAATATTATTGCGCATACATTAAAAGTTGATTTTTATACTTTGAGCGCCATCTCATCTGGCGTAAAAGAAGTGCGCGAGGTAATTGAAGAATCAAAACAAAAATCCAAGGCGATATTGTTTATCGATGAAATACATCGCTTCAATAAAGGGCAACAAGATGCATTGTTGGGAGCAGTAGAAAAAGGCATCATCACATTGATTGGAGCAACCACAGAAAACCCTTCTTTTGAAGTGAACAGTGCGCTGCTGAGCCGATGCCAGGTTTATGTATTGAAGCCATTAAATGATACCGACCTTATTGAATTATTGAATGCCGCTATTAATAACGACGCAGAATTAAAAAAGAAAAAAATTGAGTTGAAGGAAACCGAAGCACTTATTAATATATCAGGCGGTGACGCAAGAAAACTATTGAACCTGCTTGAACTTGTTTGCAATGCTTCTGGAGATGACCATATAATAATAACCAACGACAACGTGATGGAAGTGGCTCAAAAACGTGTTGTATTGTATGATAAAAAAGGCGAGCAGCATTATGATATTATTTCCGCATTCATTAAATCGATGCGCGGAAGCGACCCGAATGCAGCAGTGTATTGGCTCGCACGAATGATCGAAGGCGGTGAAGATGTAAAGTTTATTGCAAGAAGAATGGTAATCCTCGCCAGTGAAGACATTGGCAATGCGAACCCGAACGCATTATTATTAGCAAATGCAGCATTTGATGCAGTGAATAAAATTGGTTATCCCGAAGCAAGTTTGATTTTATCTCAATGCGCAACATATCTTGCCTCTTCACCAAAAAGCAATGCGTCATTAAAAGCTATTGGCGCTGCTTCGGAAGCAGTGAAAAAATTTGGCGACCTGTCTGTGCCATTGCATATCAGAAATTCACCAACAAGACTGATGAAAGATCTTGACTATGGCAAAGGCTATCAATACAGCCACAGTTACGAAAATAATTTTTCTCAACAGGAATATTTGCCAAAAGAAATTTCCGGTTCCAAATTTTTTGATCCAGGAAATAATGCAAGAGAAGAAGAACTGAGAAAATATTTGAAGAACTTATGGAAAGACAAGTATAATTATTAATTAAAAATTAGTAATTAATAATTGAAGGCAAAAGCAACTTCCTGACAACAAGAACTACGAACCACAAACTATAAACTACAAACATTGACAAATTGGATCTGTAAAAAATTCGATGATCTTACTCCGCATGAACTTTATGCACTCCTTCAATTGCGAAATGAAGTTTTTGTAGTTGAGCAAAACTGCGTTTTTCAAGATGCTGATGATAAAGATCAGCTATGCTTTCACTTAATGTGCTGGGAAGAAAAAAAATTAATCGCTTACACGCGAATTGCGCCCGCGGGAATTTGCTATGAGGAAACTTCTATAGGACGTGTAGTAACTTCACCATCTGTACGTAAAAAAGGTTTGGGAAAAGAGTTGATGCTTAAAAGCATACAAACTCTAAAAGCCTTATTTGGCGAGGGTTCTGTGATAAAAATCGGTGCACAGCTCTATCTGAAAAAATTTTATGAATCACTTGGTTTTACGCAAGCAAGTGCTGTTTATATTGAAGATGGCATCGAGCACATCAAGATGTTACTAACAAAAGTTTAGTAAAAGCACTCTTTTTAAAAATAGATGCATAAAAATTTCCCCTTTTACACACAAAAAGAATATTTTTTTCGTTTCTTGTAAGAAATCAGGTTTTTATTATTTTGTAGCCGAATCCAAACCATCGGAAAACTAAAATCAATATTCATGAAAAAGAGTTTACACTCCTTATTGCAGAAGTGCGCCCTAATGTTGTCTTTGCTTCTTGCATTTCACTTTTCTTCTTTTAGCCAATTATCTGCAGGAAATTATTTTGAAGGTGGCATAACCGTTGCGCCAATGGGCTTTTTAGGAGACCTTGGTGGTAACCAGGGAAAAGGCACATCCTTTGTAAAGGACTATAATTTTCCTACCACTCAATTTTCTCTCGGAGCTTATGTAACTGCTCACCCATCGGAATGGTTGGGAATACGTTTGGCATTGACTGCAGGAAAAGTTGCGGGCAGCGATGCAAAAACAACAGGTAAAGACGGTGAAGAAGAAACTCGCAGGAATAGAAACCTCGATTTCCGCTCAAATATTTATGAAGGCTTTATCGGCGCTGAAATTTACCCTACTGTATTTTTTGAAAACGATCCAACTGATGTACAGGGAAGGCTAAGGCCATACGGTATCATTGGTGTCGGCGTTTTTCATTTCAACCCGCAAGGCAGTTATTTTGATTCAGCTTCAGGGCTTACAAGCTGGGTAAACTTAAAACCTTTGCATACAGAAGGCGAAGGGTTCGCTGAATATCCTGACAGGAAAGAATATTCGCTCACGCAACTCTGCATACCAATGGGCGTCGGCATTAAATATTATTTCAACGAGAACATAAATATCGCTTTCGAAATTATTCACAGAAAAACATTCACGGATTACATTGATGATGTAAGCACTACTTATGTAGATCCAAGTTTGTTTTATAAATATCTTTCTCCCGGGCTGGCGCCGGTTGCAGTTGAGATGTCGAATAAAAGTCCTTTGCGCAGCACGCCAAACAGCGGGTATAACCCGGGTGATAAAAGAGGAGACCCTACCCAAAACGATGCATATTTTACAATGGGTTTTAAAATCGGCATTCGTTTAGGATCGAGCAGTGAGCAACAGTGGAGAAATTCAACGCGCTGCCCGATAATGAGGTTCTAAAAATTTTTATAGAAAAAATTATATTCTTAAATATCCGTACCTAAATTTTTTCAATGAAGAAAACTGTACCTGCAAAAAAAATGCTTAGCCGATTATCTTCAGTCATGATGGCTGCATTGCTCACTGCAATTATATTTTCTTCTGCAAAAGCCTCACCGGCAACAGCAAAAAAAACACTTATCCTTGAAGATTCCATTGTAATTAACAAGCTTTCAGCAAACAAAAATTTCAACATTGAGCTGTCACAAGGCAACTCGCCACGCAAGATTTTTATTTCTGTGATCAAACATCAGAAAAAAACTTATCATTTCTATATGTTCGACGCAGAAGGAAATCTAAAAGCACAAGTCGATATTCTGAATAATGAAAAGCTTGCATTCGTGAACATTGAAAAAGGGAGCTATTATTATGAAATTTTGTGCAACGATGAGCGTGTTGAGAATGGCCAGCTAACAGTGAAGTAGAAATAAGTTCTTATAAATTTTTATAACGTTTAAACAGTAAGCTGCAGGGAAATTAGTAAAATCTAATATCCGAAAACAAGGCTTGTAGCCTGATCCGTTCCCTATTTTTAGTACCCAAAAAGATTTTATTGATCACTCCCTGCGCCTGCTTACTGAATTTTTAAAAGCTTTCTTTCCCCTAACCCTGATGCAACCAATGGCCGCGATGAATAATTGCGGCTATTTGCTTTTATAGAAGCTATGACACTATTATTTTCGAATTGCACAAATTCACTTGCTCTGTTGCTTCCTATTATTAAAATATTTTTGGGGTTGGCGATCATCACCTTTCAACTGAGCATTCTTGCGTCGCACTCTTGTACTGAAACAATTCTATTGAGCTTGAGTTTCATAACCGGAAAGGACATTAATCATTAAGAAGAGAAAACCATTGATCAAATTTGCATTATCAGAACCACAAACAACAAAGCTCAAACTACAAGCTTATTTAAACAATCCCCATTCATCTTCGAACTCATCTTTTTTAAATGATGAAACCCATTCTTTAAAATATTCGCGGAAGATTTCTATTTCTTTTCTTACTGCATCTGTATGCGATTCTTCTGCCAATCCCTGAAATTTTAATGAAGACATATTTGTATAAACCATTTGCGCGGCTGTGCGGATAATGCTCGCATTTTCCATTCTTAAAACATACATATCTCCTGCTTCTGCCCCGCGGATTTTTGCTCCTATCAGATAAGCGTCGCCTATTATGATTTCTTTCTGGCTTTCAAAAAAGCCGCCATCTTCGTTATCAGAAGACTTTATGCTGTCATACAAACCTAATAAAAGCACAAGCACATTCTTCCATTGATTATAGAGCTTACCGGCAAGCTCATTTTTTTGTTTATGCTTCCACTCCTCTCCTTCTTCCGCAAACATTTTAAAATGTTCGTCATCCCAATCAGGCAGCCCGCTGAGATCGTCAAGGTCCATAAAATAAATTTGTGTCAAAAATACAGTTATGACCTTAACAGAACTTTGTCGGAAAGCATTACAACTAATTTTTCACATTTCTATAAGAAAACCTGTGCAGCATGTTTCCAGTCTCTTAATATTTCAAAATCTTTTTCATTCAAATTATGCGGAGCTGAAAACAGATAAGGCTTGCCGTTAAAAAGATGGAGATGTCTGGCGTGGTCATCAATCATAAAATCACCCTGCATTAATTTTTTGCTTCCACATAAAACCAATTGCTGCCAGGTGAAGAAAGGAAAATGTTCTTCCAGCCAATCATGTTTTTCTTTAAGCGAGTTTGGAAATTCAGTTGCGGCAGAAACAATAAAGATTTCATATTTCTTGTTCATCTCTTTCAGAACGTCAACACTATTTTCGATAACAGGCAGGTTGCGAAAAAATCCGGGCTCATACAATTGCTGCCTAACAACTGCCTGGTGCTCGTCAGGAAACCCTTTCACCAGTGATTGGCCTTCTAGCATTTTTGCATAATCAATATCGCCGCCATAAACTTTTTTATACCAGTTTATCATTCCCAGTGTTGCATCTGCAATCACTTCATCCATATCAACTAAAATTCTTTGCATAAATATTTTCGCTTTTTGCCACAGAGGCACAGAAACACAGAATATAATTTCTATTTTATCTGTTCTTTAAAATGAAGAACCTCTCATTTCCATCAATCCCATTAGTCTTACAAAATCCCAGTTCAGACCAGTTCCTCTTTTAAAAATTTTGCAGTGAAACTTTCTTTATTTTTTATCAACTCTTCTGGCACACCTTCAAATAAAATCCTGCCACCGCCATCGCCACCTTCAGGGCCAAGGTCAATAATATGATCAGCAACTTTTATCACATCCATATTATGCTCAATCACTAAAACCGTATTGCCTCTGTTAACCAATTTATCAAGCACATCCAGTAAATGCCTGATGTCTTCAAAATGCAATCCGGTTGTCGGCTCATCTAAAATATAAAATGTTTTTCCGGTGTCTTTTTTTGAAAGCTCCGTCCCGAGCTTCACACGCTGTGCTTCGCCACCACTAAGCGTTACAGCCGATTGTCCTAATGTGATATATCCAAGCCCAACTTCATGCAAGCACTTTTATTTTTCGATAGATATATGGAACATTCTGAAAAAATTCAACGGCTTCATCTACTGTCATATCAAGCACATCGCTGATAGATTTTCCTTTATAACGAATCTCCAATGTTTCACGGTTATATCTTTTTCCATTGCATTTTTCACAATGCACATATACATCAGGCAGAAAATTCATTTCAATCACGCGCATACCGCCGCCTTCACAAACATCGCAACGGCCGCTTTTTACATTGAAAGAAAAACGCCCTGCATTATACCCGCGAATTTTTGCTTCGGGCACCGATGCAAATAAAGTTCTGATGTCGGTAAAAAAACCACAATAAGTTGCAGGATTGCTTCTAGGTGTTCTTCCAATCGGCGATTGGTCAATTTCAATCACTTTATCAATATTCTCCAAACCCTTCACTGACTTATATTCCATCGGAACGCCTTTGGAATTGTAGGCATGTTTGCTCAAAATCGGATAAAGCGTTTCATTGATCAATGTTGATTTTCCGCTTCCGCTAACACCTGTCACTACAATAAATTTTCCGAGCGGAAATTTTGCATCTACATTTTTTAAATTATTTCCCTTCGCTCCTTTTATCTCAATTGTTTTTCCATTTCCTTTTCTTCGTTCTGTTGGGACATCAATTTTTTTATGCCCATTGAGATAAGAAGAAGTAAGTGTATCTAATTTCAATAAAGCATCCGGCAATACCTTGCGCAACAATTCTACCGCCATGAAACCCTGCCTTCGGCCCAATATCAATCAGATAATCGGCAGCCATCATAATATCTTTATCATGCTCAACGACCAACACACTATTACCAATATTGCGCAAATTTTTTAATGCTGATATCAATCGTTGATTATCTCTTTGATGCAAACCAATACTCGGTTCATCCAAAATATATGTGATGCCTTGCAATTGAGAACCAATCTGTGTTGCAAGCCGAATTCGCTGAGATTCGCCACCACTCAGAGTTCTGGAAGGGCGATTAATAGAAAGATAAGTTAATCCCACATCTAATAAAAATTGTAATCGTCTCACGAATTTCTTTCAAAACATCTTTAGCAATTGCATTTTGTTTATTGCTCAATCTTTTTTCAATGCCTTCAAACCATAACATCAGTTTGTTCAAATTCATTTCGCTCAATTCTGAAATATTTTTTTCATCAACTTTGAACCAAAGACTTTCTTTTTTCAATCTCGCGCCATTGCATGTTTCGCATTTTTTCAATTCCATATATTTCTCAACCCATGCTCTTAATGCTTCAGTGCTATATGAAGAAGAAAACCATCGCTTCAACATTGGAATTATTCCTTCATAACTCCCGGTGTATGTTTCAGGAATTGTTTCATCATCTACATCCACATCAAAACTTGGATTAGCATTCCCATCACCATATAAAAGCAAATTCAATTGTGCCTCAGACAAATCTTCTAACGCTTTATCTAAATTGATTTTATGTTTCTTCGCAAATTGAGCAACCTGACGGAACACACTCGCTTCGCGTTCCTCACCAAGCGGCAACAATGCCACCTTCATTTACACTTTTTGTTTTATCAGGCAAGAACATCATCAATATTGATTGCATAAACATCGCCCAAGCCTTTGCAAGTTGGGCATGCGCCATAAGGAGAATTGAAAGAAAAACTATTGGGTGAAGGCTCTTCGTAACTAATGCCTGTGTCTTCACACATCAGTTGTTTTGAATACTGAATAATTTTATTGTCATCATTCAGCAAAACAAACATCAAATCTTTTCCAACCTGCAAAGATTTTTGTACGCTCTGGCTTAATCGCACTTTCATATCACTCAGTTACAGCAAGCCTGTCGATCACAATTTCAATGTCATGAATTTTGTAACGGTCAACCTGCATCTTTGCAACAAGGTCTTTCACTTCACCATCCACTCTTACTTTTAAATAACCTTTCTTGCGAATGTCTTCAAACAATTCCCGATAATGCCCTTTTCTTCCACGCACAACAGGCGCGAGCAAACTGATTTTTTTATTCTTGAATTTCTTGAAAACATTTTCTACAATTTCTTCTTCGCTGAACTTCACCATTTTTTTTCCGGTGTTGTAAGAATATGCTTCACCAACACGTGCATATAACAAGCGAAGAAAATCATACACTTCAGTAACCGTTCCAACTGTGCTTCGCGGATTTTTATTAGTCGTTTTTTGTTCAATGGAAATAACAGGACTTAAGCCCGTAATCTTGTCAACGTCCGGCCTTTCCATATCGCCGATAAACTGTCTGGCATAAGCGCCAAAACTTTCCATGTACCTGCGCTGGCCTTCAGAATAAATAGTATCAAAAGCAAGCGAAGATTTTCCGCTGCCGCTGATTCCGGTTATAACAACTAATTTATTTTTTGGGATTTTAATATCAATATTCTTCAGGTTGTGAACCCTTGCTCCAAAAACTTCAATAGCATCTTCAACAACCGCTTCGGTGCCGTTCAATTTATTTTCAGTAATCATTTATGTAAAAATCCATTTTTATCAGTGAGGAACTAAGATAAGAACAAAACTAATGTGGTTTGGTTGAATGGAAAGCCGATGTTGAAAAAGAAAAGCCGGCATAATGATTATACCAGCTTCTAAAATATTTATTGAAAGAATTTATTTATGCAAAACAATATTCGGGACGTTGGTGACCGAAGACGAATCGACAACGATATTAGTCAGCGTCGTATCATTATAACCGTTGTGCCCTTGAATAGATAAAGTGTACGTTCCAGCCGCAACTCCAACGAATTGATAATTTCCGCCCCAACCTGGGATTGCGAACAAAGTATCATTGCTGCTGCTAATTGCTTCAATCAAAGGAGCTGCTCCCGGAGGCAAAACAATTCCTTGAATTTTTGAAAGTTTTACTTTATTAAATGCAACAATATATGGTTTCAGATAAAATGTTCCGCTCCAGAAAAATACAGATCTTTCAAGATTGAAATCAAGCCAAAGCTCGAAATCGTTATTGCTAATGCCGTTCACATTTTCTCTGCTCACATTTACATCAAAATAAGGATTGAAACCAAAAACTTCGAGAGGATAACTCGTAGAGCTATCTGTAAAAATCGTGTTATCCGAACCAAGCGTGATGCGAATTTTTATCACTTTGCCACTCGGGTAAGTGCCGGAACCCAGCAGGCTATCGGTACCATTTCGCAATTGCATTAAATCATAAACGCCAGGCGTGATGCTGAGCGTGTCCCAAATTAATGATTTATCATTTGGGCCTCTGCCAAACCCGCAGAAATTATCATTCCATTGGTTTGAAAGATCTGGCGCATTTTGCGTGTTGGCAGTATCAATCAAAACCGCTACCTGCCTGATGTCTATCAACACTTTGTAAAAGTTAATTGGCCCGTCAGTAATATAAACCGCCATTTTTGACTGACCCTGAGGAATGCTGGAACTTGATGAAGCTGAATTGTTTTTGTTGCAAGCAACCGAGAAAATAATAATTGCAAGGCCGCAAGAAGCGGCTAACCACTTGATAGTTTTCATGTTCGTAAAATTTTAGGTAGAATTCTTTTCATTTAACAATATTTTCAAAAATCGTTCCAATGGTCAGGCGGGAGTTGTTAATGAAATTATAACGAGGGGTAATACGGTTAACGAAATCAGCAGGTTGTCTATCGGAAAAAAATAAAATTTGTTTTTCACCCGTGGGATTTTTTTTATTTGGAAAGTTTTGCTCAAATAAAAAATTAGAAAAAACTCATTGCAAGAAAATATTGCCTGATTCATTTATTCCATCACACATCCGTTATTTACTACACACCATTTGCCATTGCCCATTCACCAAAAACCCTACTAAATTTATAGACTTTTATAAAAAATCTTTTTTTATTTGGAAATATCAATTTGCTGCACTTATCTTTGTCGCAGTTCTTTACAAATTTCTTATCAAGAAAGGCTGAGGGTAATGGCCCGAAGAAGCCTTGACAACCTGTTCTGCGCCGAGTTTATCGAAGCGCTTACAAGGTGCCAATTCCATCCGAAACACTAAGTTTGACGAAGTGCTAGGAAAGATAAGTCAGATTAGGAGCTTATAATATCACTTCAAAATATTAGAAACTCTTCTGGCTTCCAGAGGAGTTTTTTTATGTGCATACATCAGCATAAAATTTTTCTTCACTTGTATTTTCTTGATAAAAAAATTTCCTAAATGTTGTTGGTCAGGCGACCAACAAGGGCGCAAAACTTATTTTTTAAACGCTTCATTGCAATCAACGATGAAGAAAAAATTTTATGCCATGCAACAACAAACACAGCTCATTCACAGCATTCCGGTTGATCCGTTAACAGGTGCAATTTCAGTTCCTATTTATCAAACATCCACATTTGTGCAGGATGCACCAGGCGTTAACAAAGGTTATGATTATGCACGAAGCGGAAACCCAACGAGAGCAACGCTTGAAAATTTAATTGCACAATTAGAAAACGGAAGCACAGGTATTGCATTTGGAAGCGGCCTTGCTGCCATCGATGCTGTTTTAAAATTATTGCAATCGGGAGATGAGGTTGTTGCAGTAGATGACATTTATGGTGGCGCTTATCGATTGTTCGAACAAGTGTATAAAAAGTTTGGTATCAAAGTAAATTATGTTGATACGTCAAATGCAGAAAATGTTTTTAATGCAGTTACAGCAAAAACAAAATTGATTTGGATCGAAACGCCGACTAATCCAACACTAAAAATTTCCGATATCAAAGCAATCGCGAAAATTGCAAAAGCAAATGCCTGTTTACTTTGCGTGGATAATACTTTTGCTTCGCCCGCACTACAAAAGCCTCTTGCGCTGGGAGCTGATATTGTAGTGCATTCCGCAACAAAATATTTGGGCGGCCATAGTGATTTGATTGCAGGTTTAGTTGTCACGAAAGAAAAAGAGCTTGGTGATAAAATAAAATTCTATCAGAATGCATGCGGCGCAATCCTCTCTCCTTTTGATAGCTGGTTATTAATCCGCGGAATTGAAACTTTACATCTGCGTATCAAACAACATTGCTCAAGCGCACAGTCAATCGCAGAATTTTTAGAAGAATGTCCTGAAGTTGATAAAATTTATTATCCAGGTTTAAAATCACATCCTAATCACAACATTGCAAAGCAACAGGCAAAAGGTTTTGGCGGCATTATTTCTTTCACTTTAAAAAATGATACAGAAGAAGCTGCAACTGCATTTGCAACGTCTACCGAATTGTTCAAATTAGCAGAAAGTCTTGGTGGGGTAAAAAGTTTATTATCTCATCCGGCGAGCATGACTCATAAAACAATACCTGCTGAAAAGCGCCGTGCTGCCGGGGTTTCAGATAGCCTTATTCGCTTATCAGTTGGTCTTGAAGAGGCCGAAGACCTGATCTATGACCTTAAGAATGCATTCAAAAAAATGCAAGTGAAAGAAAAGCAAAAAAAATTGGCTATTGCTATTTAACATTCTTTTGCAAAAAATAATACTGAAATAAATGGTTTTGCGAAAAAGTCCACTAAATTTGTTGGCTATTAAATATAAAATGCAAATTATTCAGCAACATATCTCCCTGTTTCCTCAACAATTTCGTTGTTGTTGCTGTTGTTGTATGCCACAAGGCATACTTTAATTTTTTTCGAACCCTCATGGGCATTTTATCGTTTCCTCTAATGACTATCAAACAAAATCCATTAATAAATAATTATATCATTCATCTTAAAAAATCTAATCATGAGCAATTATCGTTTTGAAACATTACAGCTTCATGCAGGCCAGCAAATTGACCCTACAACCAAAGCAAGGGCTGTCCCTGTTTATCAAACTACTTCTTATGGCTTTGATAATGCGGCGCATGCTGCCAATCTTTTCGGATTGAAACAATTCGGAAATATTTATACACGCATTATGAACCCGACTACAGATGTTTTTGAACAGCGCATTGCTGCATTGGAAGGCGGTGTTGCTGCACTGGCAACCAGTTCTGGCCAAGCTGCACAATTTTTAGCGCTTAATAATATTTTACAATCCGGCGATAATTTTGTTACTACGACATATTTATATGGCGGAACTTACAATCAATTCAAAGTTGCATTTAAAAGATTAGGCATTGAAGCCCGGTTTGCTGATGGTGATGATGTAGAAAGTTTTGTAAAGCATATTGATAAAAATACAAAAGCAATTTATCTCGAAACAATCGGCAACCCACGCTTGAATATTCCTGACTTTCAAAAATTCGCAGCACTTGCTAAAGAATATGATTTGCCATTGGTAGTTGATAATACTTTCGGCACGGCGGTTATCTTTTCCGTCCGATTGAATGGGGAGCAAATGTCGTTGTTGAATCTGCAACGAAATGGATTGGCGGTCATGGCACAACAATCGGCGGCGTTATTGTTGACGCAGGAAATTACAATTGGGGCAATGGAAAATTCCCTCAGTTCACTGAGCCTTCTGAAGGTTATCATGGCTTGAAATTCTGGGATGTTTTTGGCGAAGGAAATCCATTGGGCTTGCCAAATATTGCGTTTGCAATTCGTGCAAGAGTTGAAGGCTTGAGAGATTTTGGCGCTTCACAAGCTCCGTTTAATTCTTTCTTATTAATACAAGGTTTGGAAACTTTGTCGCTTCAGAGTACAAAGACATGTTGAAAATGCACTGAACTTAGCGCAATGGCTGGAGCAACATCCGCAGGTTGAGTTTGTGCAATATCCGGGATTAAAGAGCAGCCCATATAATGAGCTTGCAAAAAAATATCTGAAGAATGGCTTTGGTGGCATATTGAATTTTGGTGTGAAAGGAACAAAAGAAAATGCGAGCAAGTTTATTGATTCATTAAAATTGGCAAGTCATTTGGCAAATGTGGGTGATGCAAAAACTTTGGTGATCCATCCTGCATCTACAACGCATGAACAGTTGAGCGAGGAAGAGCAGATTGCATCTGGTGTTCAGCCAAATCAGGTACGCATCAGCGTTGGAATTGAACATATCGATGATATCAAAGCAGATTTTGAACAGGCATTTGAAAAAGTGTTTGCGAAAGAGCTGGTGTGATAAGAGCTTTGAGCCGGGAACTGTGAGCTACGAGAAAGAACTCGGCGCTCACAGCCCGAAGCTTAATAATAGCATAAAAGATGAACGGAGCGTCGCAACGATGTTCAATAGAATTACAAATGCTTGTAACATAAACCGGAAAATTTGTCGCTGAAAATATTTACATATAATGAGCCCTTCACGCTGGAATCGGGGATAATTCTTCCTCAATATCATTTGGCATATACAACGCATGGGAAATTGAATGATGCGAGAGATAATGCAGTTTGGATATTTCATGCGCTTACAGCCAACAGCGATCCGGCAGAATGGTGGGATGGATTGGTTGGCGAAGGAAAAACTTTTGACCCTTCAACATATTTTATCGTATGCGTGAACATGCCGGGTAGTTGTTATGGAAGCATCAGTCCGCTTGATACAAACCCGCATACCCATGAACGTTATTATCACGATTTTCCTTTTTTCACGCCGCGTGATATGGTTCATGCTTATCAACCATTGAGAAAATTGTTGGGCATAGAAAAAATTCATATTGGTATTGGCGGCTCAATGGGCGGACAACAATTACTTGAATGGGCGATTGAAGAACCAGAATTGTTTGAATATATTTTTCCGATTGCAACCAATGCGCAACATTCGCCATGGGCAATTGCATTCAATGCTTCTCAAAGATTATGCATTGAAGCAGACGCAACATGGAAAGAAAAAAATGAGCTTGCGGGAATTGAAGGGATGAAAGTAGCGAGGTCAGTTGCGTTAATATCTTATCGCCACTATGAAACCTATTTGCAAAGCCAACATGACGAAAATAATTTGCAGATTGAAAATTTCAAGAGCGAATCTTATCAACGATATCAGGGTGAGAAATTAGCAAAACGATTTAATGCTTTTAGTTATTATAAACTGAGCCAGAGCATGGACTCGCACAATGTTGGCAGAGGAAGAGGAAGCATCGAAAAAGCCTTGCATCAGATAAAAGCAAAAACATTGACGATTGGAATTGAAACAGATATTCTTTTTCCGCTCCTTGAACAGAAATTTATTGCAGCAAATATTCCCGGAGCATCCTATAAAAGCATCAACTCCAACTTTGGTCATGACGGATTTTTGCTCGAATATGAATCAATAGGAAATTTGATCACTGAATTTGTTCATTCAAAAAAAATTGCAACACATAAATTTGCAGTATCGAATTAATTATGGAAGCACATAAGCAGTTAACAATCGGATTATTTGGATTTGGCGTTGTAGGAGAAGGACTTTATAAAATCTTAAAGCAAACCCCTTCACTAAAAGCAAGCATCAAAAAAGTTTGTATAAAAAATCCTGAAAAGAAAAGAGACGCACCTGAATCTTTATTCACCACTAATAAAGATGAATTATTATTTGACCCGGAAATAAATGTGATCGTAGAAGTGATCAATGAAACAGAACCCGCATTCCATATTGTTTCCACGTCATTGAAAAATAAAAAAGCAGTGGTGAGCGCCAGCAAAAAAATGATTGCGGAGCATTTACCTGAATTATTAAAGCTTCAACAGGAAACCGGCGAATCCATGTTGTATGAGGCCGCCGCATGCGCTTCTATTCCTGTTATCAGAAACTTGGAAGAATATTACGACAATGATTTGCTTCACTCTATTAAAGCGATTGTGAATGGCTCAACCAATTTCATTCTCACAAAAATGTTTGAAGAGAAATTGGATTTTCAGGAAGCACTTTTGCTTGCACAACAATTAGGTTTTGCAGAAAGCGACCCAAAACTTGATGTAGAAGGTTTTGATGCCGTGAACAAATGGGCTATTTTATTATTGCATGCTTACGGAATTTTAGAACATCCGCAGCATATTGTTTTCAATGGCATACAAAATATTCGCTTGAATGATGCTGCAGTCGCTAAAGAAAAAAATCATGATATCAAATTAGTTGCTCAGGCAAAAAAATTAGCGAACGGAAAAGTTGCCGCATTTGTGCTACCGCAATTTGTGAAGCAGGATGACCATCTTGCATTTGTAAAGAATGAATACAATGGCGTTGTTATTGAAACAGGTTTTGCAGACAAACAATTTTTTTATGGCAAAGGCGCAGGCAGCTTCCCCACTGCATCCGCCGTGCTGAGCGATTTGTCTGCATTGCGCTATCAATATAAATACGAGTATAAAAAATTATATCATCACAAACCGAATGAGCTGACGAATGATTTTTATGTGAAAGCTTATGTGAGCTTTGATGATTGGAAATATATTCCCCGCGAAAAATTTGAGTGGGTAGAAGAATGGCATGCAGGTTCTGCAAGAAAATATTTAGTCGGCGGTATTCACTTTAATGAGCTGAAAGAAAATACATGGTGGAAGGAAAATAACACTTCGCTCATACTTCTTCCAGATTCAATTATTGAAGACATCGAAATCAGAAAGCTTAAGAAGAAAAGTTTGGAGTTAGCCGGTATTGTATAAGAGCTAAGTTTAACCGCAAAGCCCGCGAAGAAAATGCACGCAAAGAATGCAAAGAGTTTGGATTCAACATTTCTTAAAAATTATCCATTCTGAAATTCTCTTAGCATCACTTCGCGAAAAGCTTTGCGCTTCTTTGCGTTTAAATAATAATCCTGAAAGTAATATTGATCCTCTTTCCGATTTGCCTGCCCTTTTTTGGCAATGCATGTTCCCAATATTGTTGCGTTTCTCCACGCATTAATAAAAAACTTCCGTTTGTCAATTCAATTGATTTCACCATCTTCTTGTCTTTATAATTTCTTAATTGAAAAATTCTTGATTCGCCGAAACTCACTGAACCGATAACAGGATTAAATCCCAATTCTTTTTCGTTATCACGATGCCAGCCCATGCTATCATTCCCATCTCGGTAAAGATTTAATAATGCGCTGGTGAATTTCACTTCAGCAACATCCTCAATTTTATTTCTTATTTCCATCAACTCATTTGTCCATTCATTTGGTTTCATAGTAATACCTGAATAAGCATAAGTTTTTTCAACATCTCCATAAAATGCAGTAAGCCTCGGCTGCATCACTTCTTTTCCAAAAATTTTTATTGGTTCTTGTTTCCATTTTATTTCATTCAGCAAATGGTTAAAATATTTTTCGCTTTCTTTCTCCGCAAAAAAATCTTCAAACAATAAAACTTTGCCATTAAAAGGCAACAGGTTTTTATCGGCTTCGAATAATTCTTTTTGCTTCATCCTGATTTTATTCTCCGCAAGTTCAATAAAAAGGAGATGTCATAAACATCTCCTCAAAGAAAATTATTACAAAATAACTTAGTCTATTTTTTGAACTTTAGAAGTAAACGGCAGAGCATTATTACTGATTACTACTACGCTATAAACACCTTGCGCATAATTGCTCAGATCAATTTGTTCTGTATCCCGCGATGCCGTTTTTTCATTGATCAATTGCCCAGTTGCCGAATAAACTTTTATCATGTCGCCCGATTGCAAACCCGAGAGTCTAAACCAATCTCTGGTTGGATTTGGATATATTGCCAATGTTCTATTGTTGCATTGCGTATGCGTCATAATTAAATTGCTGAATGCATACTTTCCTGTATTGTCAACAATTTTCAACCGATAATAGCCCATGGTTGTAGGTTGATTAACCGTATAACTATATTTATTAATACCCGAATTGTTATTGGCCATTACAATTGCTGTTTGCGAATAATCAGAACCATTTGCACTAAATTGAAGCTCATAATAACCGATATTTTCTTCATCCTCCGTTTGCCAGTTCACAATTGCTTTACAACCTGCAATGGTTGCAGAAAATTTGTCGAGCTCAACAGGCAATATTTCTAACATGGGATAAGAAGAGGGCGAACAAATACATTGAACAGCTCCGGCATTTGTTACCGATTGCACTTTTATCGTCACAAGATCTCCCATAGCACAAGTTGTAGAAGGCAACGCCATTGTGATCAGTTCCGTTGCTGCATAACCCACAGCAAGCGGCTGCGTAAATGTGTATGTTGCAAAAGGCGTGCTTGCTGATGTAGCACAGAAAAATTCGGCGATATATGTATTTGCAGCTGCATTAGCAGTGCCTGTATTTTGATAAGTGACTTGCAACGTCGCGGTTTTTCCAGGCACCCAATAGCCGCTGACAAGTGATGCTGCGCTGATATGAATAGTTGGCTTATTATTAATTACGGATATGGGCGGAACTGTGCCGATAACGGCTTTGCTCACATTACACGTAACCGCGCCGCAGCTTAACCCTCCAACATTTCTCTCTACTTCACCAGTAATTTGTAGCGTGCCGCAATTGCCTGAAGTGCTTGTGTTCACATCAAAGCCAAATGAAATAGTAGTACCGGAAGAAACGCCCGCAGGCAGCGCAACTTGTACCAAAGTGGTATTTGCCGTTCCAGATTGCGTGCTCACGGCACATGTAGAACAGCCTGTGAAATTTCCTGCATATTGCAAACCGGCAGGCAACGTATACACGGCTGTGTCGCCCGTTTGTGTGCTGGTGCCCACTTCAATCACAGACATATTCACTGTTTGTGTTGTGCCGCATACAAATGAACTGCTTCCGGACATTGATGCTGTGACTGCAGCATTTCCTACAGCACTAATACCAGTAATATTAATTGGGTTACTTTTTACATCAGAGCCATTGCCTGTTGCAGATGAATTACAAGGAGTCATTCCATATGCATAAAAATCCAATTGACTTCCGCTTACAACAGAACAACCTGCACTATAAACGAATTTTATTGTCGCTTGCCTTCCCGCCGCGCTTGGATTAGTAATTGTTCCGGGCAAGCCATTGCTGCCGATTGCGCTGTGATTTGACAGGTTAATCTGATAGCCGCCTGTTACAGCAACCGGAACAATATTCTGCCAATTGCCACTTCCGAGCGGGTACTCAACAGGAATAGTTCCATTAAGAGTAATGCCCGTTGGTGGTTTCACGATAATATATGGATTAACAAGATTTGCTGATTGTGCACTGTTCACTATAACAGTAACACTATCCTGCGTGCAAAGATTGATGGAGCCTCCATTGCCTGGTTGTACGCCCATTGAAATCTGTACCTGACTATTTGCAGGAATAACGTTTAAATACTGTTGCGCGGCGGAACATGCATAACCGGTCAATGGATCGGGGCTTGGGTAGCCTGTGCAATTCCATCCGCTTCTCATTAATATACTATCGGTTGAACAGCTTGTATATTTAAAATACACTCTTGCTAACTGGCTGCTGCCGCTTGCCAGGCCAGCGGTGCTTACCTGATACCACTTATCGGTGCTGTTGAAGCTAAGTGGAGTCAGCACAGTGTTTGATGGCTTCAGCACAACGCTGTCAATGCTGATGCCACCACTGCCTGTGCTCTTTTCCAGCGACATCCAAATATAAGGCGCGGTGCCTGTTCCGGTGCTGCTTATCTGAACATCCCAATATTGCTGCGGTAACACTCCTTGCACAGTTCCGGTATTGTTTTGCACTGTTAATGTTGGAGTAACTGTTGCATTGTAAGTAATCGTGGAAGAGACGCTGAATGTTTTGCTCACATAGTTGCTTGCATTTCCTGTATAAACATAATCCCGATAATACCAAACAGCTGTATATGGCTGTGTTCCTGAAACCGAAGCGCATGTAGGCGATATGAGATAGTTCAAACCGTAAGAACTTGTTCCACGGTTGCCAAGGTCGGAAAGCGTCCAGCCATTGCTTGAAAGATATGGATTCTGTATCACCCAATTTGTTGAGCTGCGCTGAATATAGATTCCTTTGTTTGCACCATATACTGTTGAATAGCTGACCACTGAGGGCCAATATTTATAATAGTATCCATTTGATGCAGGAGCAGCTAAAGTATATCCTGAAGGCAACGATATGACTACTGAATCTATAATCGATTGCGGCCGGTATTCATTCGGAAAAATATCAAGGCCGGTATTATTTCCTTCGTAGAAATTAGAACTTGTAGTTGTTGAATTACAATTTGTGACCAATACTGCGGGCATATAATTACCAACCGATTGACCGGAGACCAACATATTGATCATATGTGCGGTGTCACAGCCCACAGCCTGGTTTGCAGCGTTAATATTATACAATGTGCTGCTGGTGTTTGGCACCTGTGTAAGAGTAGTTCCATAAAGAGCATCAGCGTTTGCACGCGTTACTATAAATCGCAGGTCAAGCCAGGCCGAATCGCCAGAGTTGATAATCCCGCTTGCGAGATTGCCGCTGAGGTTCCAGTGTAATTTTTGCAATGCTGTTGTGCTACCCGTGGTGGTTGGGGCTGAAATGACGCTCGAGGTAGTTCCGGTTACGCTGCTGATTTGATTGAAAGTACCGCTCACGAACTGGAACACGTCTGTGCTTGCAATCCTTCCGAATTGAAGATTATAATAAAGATTTTGATAAGAACCGAGAACAGCATATTGTTTGCCCGGTACAATAATTTGAATGGTATCAAGAGGTATCGCAGAATATGCAGCCATGCCTGTAACGGCTGAAGCTGCAACTTTAGTCGTCAATGTTGAATCAGTATATCCAAGAACGAGCCGTTTTGCGGAAGGCAAATAATTAGAAATGCCGTCGGGGCAAGGGCTTGGACAATCTGCTTTTATGCTCGGTGTTTGGCACATATATTTCTCGATAGAACCACTACATGTGTCTCCCTGATAATAAATGCTGAATTGCGGGCTCACAGTGCTGCCTCCGCTGCAATCATATATCAAATCGGCCGTATAACAAAAATTAGTGCTTTTGCTTTTGCGCCTGATATGAAGTGTCCTGACACTGGAAACAGTATCAACATAATAACCGCTACCAGCCGTAACAGCAGTTCCGCTATAAGTAACATTAGGCGTTGGCGACAATGATACTCCGGTCGGCAATACTACATTAAAATATAAACTATCAACAGGCGCATAAGCTCCTGACAGCGAACTGAGATTTATACAAGCTTGAACCGTGAACGGCGTATTGCCGGTTATTTCTGCCGGCACCGTTAAAGTGCCTCCACCATTTGTTTGCACTCGGTATGACCCACTTGCGGGCAAAGGATTTGTTATATATGCAGTGCCGCACATGCTATTATAGCTCAACGTTTGACCGGTAAAAAAACCATAGGCTGGTGTAGGGCATGTTGAGGCAAGTGGCACCCAATGTTCATACACAGTAATCGTAACAGTTTTTCCAGGTGCAAGATCATCAAACTGGCCATCACCATCTAAATCATCAAGCCCGGTGCCCGCGCCATCCGGGTCTGCTGTCAATCCGCTAAAATTCGCACCGGCAGATATGGTTGCAGTTGCGGCAATCAAAGGAACGGTTACAGAACCGATTTTAATACTATCAATCCGGCCTTGGTTTCCTGCATAATTGCCCATAGGTGCCGTAGCGTTGCCTGTGCTATTATAGCCAATATTTGCAAGCAAATTATATGCAGCACCAGCGTTGCCGCCGTTGCCATTGTTTGTATAAGAAATAGTGAAGATTCCTTTTTGGCACCAATTTAATTGTTGCACCCGGGTAAATGTAGCACTGATGTTTGCCGCACCGGTTGCCATGGTAACCGTGCCGCTCCCGGTTGTTGATTGGCATTGTGTTGACTGAGAACTTCCCCAACCAACATTGTAATAGGTTTGTGCATTGCATTTTGCAATTTTTATATTTTCATTGATGGTAACTGTTTCGCCGTTACATAATAAACTGTCGCCACCAAAAATTGTTGAGCCATAAATTTTATAAAACAGTGTGTCCCCATGTGATGATGATGGCGTGAAACCAATGCCATTCGCCGTGATTGCATTTCCCGCGCTTGTATTTACTATGCCGCCCGATGAATAAACAACATAATATCTGAGCGTATCGAGGCAGCCATTCCCGCCGTTTGTAACAGTAATTGTTCTGGTGCTCGTTCCTCCAATAAAGGCATTTGTGATTGGAGATGGAGATGCGATTGCCAATGATGGAGATAATAAATTGTACGAGTTCACATTCACATTGTCTTCAGAAACAGTCCCGCAACTTCCATTTACCGTTATCGAATCTTTGCCGCTTGCAGCTGAGCCGCAACCTGCCGTGCGCTAGAATCGTGAAGCGAATATTGCCTGCAGCAGATACGCCTGAAATTAAAAATTTTGGAGTGCCCGAAGAACCTGCTATATCAGAAATAGAAATGCCGGAGCTACCTGCAATTTTTGTGACACTACCGGAAATATAAGTAACTCCGGGAGCCAAATAAATTATTGCCGTGTCATTTGAACAGGCCGACAAAAAATTTACCTCAACTGTGAGCAAGCTCGTATCTAAGCCGCGAGTCAATTGTTGCGCGGCAGAAGGATATGGCGTTGTAATCGTAATTTGAGCATGCGCGCTTTCCGATATAAATAAAATCAGAAAGATACAAGTGTATATCTGAACGACATTCTTTGAGAATGTTTTCAATGGAAAGAAAAGATTTCTTTTCAAGAACTTCCGTAAAAAGGTAGGCATAACAACGAAAAGTTTATTTTCAAAAGATATTGGATATTTATCTTTGCAAACCAAGTATTTTCACCTATACAAGACCGTTAATGCTAATAATGAAAAAAGCAGGTTATTATTGTGCGATGGAACACATCATACAGAAAATCAATGTAATTGGGTAGTTTTAAATGTAAGTTTACGTCTGGCAAAAGCCGTCGCTGGTATTTATACTATTTTTCTAATTTTCAATCTAATATCAGAGAATTCCACTGTTCATTGTTTTGGACGCTTCCCAACCAATTATTGCAGTTTTGCGCGTGCTTCCCCAATGATATTGCCCAAAATTTCCTGAAGATTGAATAACGCGGTGACAAGGAATAATAAACGCAACAGGATTATCACCGATTGCAGAACCCACAGCTCGAGCGGCTTTCGGGTTATTAATAGAAGAAGCCACATTACTGTAAGTAGATAATTGCCCCATCGGTATTTTCAACAATGTTTCCCAAACCTTAATTTGAAAATCTGTTCCCTTCAAATGAAGTTTTATTTCATTCAGCTTTTTCCAGTCTTGTGTGAAAATGTATAATGCATTTTGCTGCATCATATCAACCACTTGTTTGTATTGTGCATTGGGAAAATAAACTTGTAATTCTTGCAGCGCAGATTTTTCCTCATCTGCAAATGCCATATAACAAATTCCTTTAGTAGTTGACGCAATCAATAAATTACCAAAAGGGCTTTCAGCAAAACTGTAATTGATATAAAGGCTTTCCCCGCCATTTTTGAATTCGCCCGGTGTCATTCCTTCTATCTTAATAAATAAATCGTGCAGGCGGCCTGTACCCGAAAGACCTGTTTCAAAGGCCGCATCAAACAATGTCGCTTGTTTTTCTTTCAAAATATTTTTTGCGTGTTCAATGCTGATATATTGCAAAAATTTTTTTGGGCTCACTCCTGCCCAATCAGTAAATAATTTTTGAAAATGAAAGGGGCTTAAATGAATTTTTCCTGCCACTTCAGCTAAATCAGGCTGGCTTTTAAAATGCTGCTTAATGTAATCAATCGCTTCTTCAATTCGTTCGTAGTTGATTGTATCCTGTGTTGTCATTGTGTTGAATTTAGGACACAAAAATATTTCTCATCTCTTCCTTATAAAACCCGAAACTTGCGGACTTGAAAATAGCATAAATTATTAAAGAGAAAATTATTCAAATAGATTTATATTTATAACCAACGATTGCTCGCCTCATCATTAACTGAACACAATTTCTCTATGGCAATACGTGTAGCTATCAATCACAAAACAACGTATCATTATGACAGGCAGGTTTCTTTGTCTCCCCATATTTTCCGGTTGAGGCCTGCAGTGCATTCACGTACGCCAATCGAAGCTTATTCACTTAATATCACTCCAAAAAATCATTTCATTAACTGGCAGCAGGATCCGTTTGGAAATTGGCAGGCACGTGTTGTGTTCCCTGAAAAAACAAATGAGTTGTGTGTAGAAGTAGAAGTGATTGCAAACATGGTTGTCATAAATCCTTTTGATTTTTTTGTGGAAGAATATGCAGAAAAATTTCCTTTCAAATACAGTGAGTTGCTCTCGCATGAATTAATTCCTTATCTCGAGATAAAAGAAAATGACCCGTTATTAATGCAGTGGCTTTCTGGTATCGAAATAAAAAAAGATATTAATATCAATGATTTTTTGGTTTACCTGAATCAAAAACTCAACAGAGATATTGCTTATAATATTCGCATGGAACCTGGTGTTCAAACCTGTGAAGAAACTTTGCAAAGAGCATTGGGTTCTTGTCGTGATTCAGCGTGGCTGCTCGTGCAGATATTAAGACATCTCGGATTGGCTGCGCGTTTTGTTTCAGGATATTTGGTTCAGTTAACTGCTGATATAAAATCACTCGATGGCCGATCTGGTCCCGGAAAATGATTTCACTGATCTGCATGCATGGACTGAAGTGTATATTCCCGGAGCAGGATGGATTGGCCTTGATCCAACATCAGGATTGTTTGCAGGCGAAGGACATATTCCATTGGCATGCACACCGAATTATATCAGTGCTGCGCCAGTTGTCGGATCAACTGATCCATGCAACGTGCGTTTTGAATTTCATAACACGGTTAGAAGGATCCATGAAGATCCGCGAGTGACAAAACCTTACACGGAAGAGCAATGGGCAAACATTGAAGCGTTGGGATATCAGATTGATAAAGATCTGGAAGAAGGCGATGTGCGTATGACGATGGGCGGTGAACCTACTTTTGTTTCCATTGATGATATGGAATCTGCGCAATGGAATACGGAAGCAGATGGAAAAGAAAAACGAATCTTATCACACGAACTTATTTTCCGGCTGCGCGAAAAATTTGGGCCGAATGGAATGATCCATTATGGTCAGGGGAAATGGTATCCCGGAGAACCGTTGCCTCGATGGCAATATGGATTGTTCTGGAGAAAGGATGGAGTTCCGATGTGGCATAATATTGATTTGATTGCTCATGAAAAAATAGAAAGAAAATATACAGAAGAAGATGCGAAAAAATTTATTGATGAGCTTGCAAAACATCTCGCAGTAAGCGCAGATAATATCAGCCCGGCTTATGAAGATGCGTTTTTCTTTTTATGGAGCGAAGGAAAAACGCCCGTAAATATGGATCCGCTGAAATCCAATCTGAAAGATTCCATTGAAAGAAGAACGCTCGCTAAATTGCTTGATCAGGGATTGGGTTCACCCGGCCGGTTATGCATTGCCGTTACAATGGAATTACTGGAACAATAAATGGCTAAGCTGCAAATGGATTTTCAATCGCGAGCAATTATTTCTATTGCCCGGGAATTCTCCAATCGGTTTACGATTGCCGCTTGAATCATTACCGGTTTTGGCAAAAGCAGCACAGCCGCAACAGGTAGAGCGAAGTTTGTTTGAAGAACTACCCGAATTAGGAAACTTCCGTGAAACGATTATCAGTCGCTATGGAACTGCATCTAAAGAACCGGAATCACAGTCATCCATAGCCGAAAAAGAGGAAGATGAGAATATAACGTTCGAAGTTAAAACGATTAAAACCGCTCTTTGTGTAGAAGCAAGAGATGGCATTATTTATATCTTCATTCCTCCGATGGAATATCTTGAACATTATCTCGATATTATTGCATCAATCGAATCCACTGCATTTCGGTTAAGCATGCCTGTTAGAATTGAAGGTTATGAACCACCACGTGATTATCGATTAGAAAGATTAGTCGTATCTCCTGATCCGGGAGTGATTGAAGTGAATATCCATCCTTCAAAAAACTGGAAAGAATTATTGCATAATATTAATACGCTCTATGAAGAAGCATTTTTATCCAGGCTCGGCACAGAAAAATTTATGCTCGATGGAAGGCACACAGGAACCGGTGGCGGCAATCATATTACTATTGGCGGCGCAACTCCATCAGACAGTCCTTTATTGAGAAGACCAGACTTATTAAGAAGCCTGATTACATACTGGCAACATCATCCCGGATTATCTTATCTTTTTTCGGGATCATTTGTTGGGCCAACAAGCCAATCGCCACGTATTGACGAAGGTCGCGATGAAAAATTATACGAAATGGAAATCGCATTCAGTCAGGTTCCTGAAAGCGGATTTATTCCTTTCTATTTAACTGATCGTATTTTTCGACACTTATTAACTGATATTACCGGCAACACACATCGTGCAGAATTTTGTATTGATAAAATGTATTCGCCGGATACATCATCTGGAAGATTAGGCATACTTGAATTCCGCGCATTTGATATGCCGCCGCACAAACAAATGAGCTTGTTGCAAATGTTATTGATCCGCGGATTGATTGCTGCGTTCTGGAAAAAACCTTACAAACATCCATTGATCAGATGGGGCACACAATTGAACGATCAGTTCATGCTTTCACATTATGTGTATGAAGACATTAAAGAAGTGGTGAGCGATTTGAATGAAGCCGATTATCCATTTCAGATGAATTGGTTCGATGCATATTTTGAATTTCGTTTCCCGCATTATGGCACCGTGCATATTCAAGGAATTGAAATGGAAATACGAATGGGCATTGAGCCATGGCATGTGCTTGGTGAAGAAGTGAGCAGAGCTGGTACTGCTCGTTATGTTGATTCATCATTGGAAAAAGTGCAGGTGAAATTGAAAGGCTTGAATGGAACAAGATATGTTTTGCTTTGTAATGGTGTTCGTGTTCCGTTGAAAGAAACTGCTGTAAAAGGAGAATATGTTTGTGGTGTTCGTTTTCGCGCATGGCAACCGCCATCTGCATTGCATCCAACAATCGGCGTTGATACGCCATTGATATTTGATATCGTTGACACATGGAACAATCGTTCCATTGGTGGTTGCAGATATTATGTTGGTCATCCCGGCGGAAGAAGCTATGATAAATTTCCTGTCAACAGTTACGAAGCAGAAAGCAGGCGCATCAGCCGTTTCTGGGATCAGGGCCACACACAAGGAACGCTTGAACCGATTACTTATCCAACTAATACCTCATCGCATTATGTGGAAGAAACGCATCAGGTCTTCAATACAATTGTGCCTGAAATTGAAATCAACAAAGAATATCCAAATACTTTAGATTTGAGACAATATTCCAACAGGAAGAAATAAAGTATTATGCAGTTGTTCAAATGCACTAATTGTTCTCAGCCTATTTATTTTGAAAATATTTTTTGCGGCAATTGCGGTTGCTCACTTGGATTTCTTTCGGAAGTAATGCATCCTGTCGCGCTATTTCCCGGAGATCCGTACAAGTATTGCGAAAATTATAACCAAGGTACTTGCAACTGGCTGATACCAATCAATAATCCAACTCCATTTTGCAAAGCATGTGATCTTAACAGAACCATTCCGGATCTCAGCAATCCGGATTATGTGATGCGATGGAAGAAATTAGAAATTGCAAAACATCGATTGGTATATTCATTATTGCAAATGGAATTGCCGTTGGTCAGCAAAACAATTGATGATGAAAAAGGATTGGCTTTCGATTTTGTTGCGGATATTTCTACTGACCCCGAAAAAAGAATTTTGACAGGATATAATAAAGGTCTTATCACCATTAATATTGCTGAAGCAGATGATATTGAAAGAGAATTGGCGCGAAGAAATATGCATGAAGTGTACAGGACTTTATTAGGCCATTTCAGGCATGAGATTGGTCATTATTATTGGGAAAGATTAGTTGATGGATCGGATAAAATAAATATGTTTCGCCAACTTTTTGGCGATGAGCGAAATGATTATGAAGAAGCATTGAAACAATATTATCAAACCGGTCCGCCATCAAACTGGAATGAATTTTTTATCAGCGCTTATTCAAGTGCACATCCATGGGAAGACTGGGCAGAAACCTGGGCGCATTATATGCATATTGTTGACACGCTGGAAACTGCTTACGCATTCGGGTTAAGCGTTGATCCTTTGATTGCTCATGCAGCAAAGGATTTGAAAGCAGATATTAATGCCGATCCTTACGATATAAGAGATTTTGAAACGATTATCAGATATTGGTTGCCGTTAACTTTCGCAATGAACAGCCTGAACAGAAGCATGGGGCTTGGCGATATTTATCCCTTTGTTATTTCTTCGATTGTGAAAGAAAAAATGAAATTCATACACAAGCTTATCCGCTCACCATTTTAATCCAATCGCTTAACGTCAACGGTTACCTGTAAATGATGACGCCCAGTGCTCAGCACTACTCCTTTCAGGGGAGGTATATCTGAATAATCTCTTCCCCAACCGATTGTAATATGCTGGTCAGAAGGTATCAGATTATTTGTCGGATCAAAATCTATCCACCCTGATTGCGGAATAAATATAGAGAACCACGCATGCGAAGCATCAACTCCTGCCAATTTTTCTGTTCCTTCAGGCGCAATGGTTTCTATATATCCGCTCACGTATCGCGCAGGCAAGCCCATTGAGCGCACACAGGCAATAGCAAGGTGCGCAAAATCCTGGCAAACACCTTTGCGTTGTGCCATCACTTCTGTTAATGGCGTTGCAAGCGTTGTGAACCCCGGTTTGAATTCAAACTCGTTATAAATCCTTTGCACAAGGTCTGAAACCGATTCAAATATTGAACGAGTTGGAGTGAATGATTTTTTTGCGTACTCGTGAATTTCTTTTGTTGAAGTAGTGATCGGTGTGGAGGCAATAAATTGTCGCGCCTCAAAATTTTCGTTGCTTGTTTCTGAAATCATTTTATTGATTTCTTCCCACGCTATGTTGCTGTACAAGCCCATGCTCGCATTTCGTGGTTTCAATTTTTCCACCTGCGAAAGAACAGTTACTTTAAGGCTGCTGTGCTCTTGCTGTACTGCAAAATACAAAGCCTTGTTGCCATAAAAATCTTCGTATTCATTTATAACATCAGGCTGCGGAATAATTTTCACAGTTGTTTTTTTGCAATCCTGCAAATCAGTATTGCGTGGAATCAGCAAAGCAATGTTATGACAAAGGCTCACTTTCTGATTGTATAAATATTCTGTTGTATGTGCAATCTGATATTTCAATTTTTATCTTGTATTATTATCTGTGAACAATTGCTTCTGCGCTTGTGCATGCATGAAATAAGATTTTGAGATGATGTTGTGCAATGTGTAAAGCAGTTTATTCATTTTATGAAGAAATGAATCCAGATTTTTGTAAGTGTTGCTTTGCTTATCGGGCTCAGCAAGTTTTTCTTTTACAGAAAGTTTTAGAAGAGTGTATGCTTCCAGTGCGACCCGCTCATGCTCCGGCAATGCATGTCCTGCTGATATTCTCGGAAGCCCTGACACATATGCTTTCAATCTTTCCAATTGATATATTAATGACCTCGGATTATTAGGGTCGAATAATATCAGGTCAAGCACTAATGATAATTTCAAATGCGAGCGGTATTTATATCTGTAATTAACCAGGCATTCATTGCTTTTCAAAACAGCTTCCTGCAAAATATATTCAACCTGTTCATCGTGCCTGCCCACTAATGTAACGCGCAACATGTTTATCAGCAAAATGCTTTGTTCTGTTTTGCGCCCCATGTTCAGCAATGTCCATCCTTGCTCACGAGAAATGCTTTCCCTATTCAAACCAATAAAAGCAACCATTGATGTGATCAGACTATCGAGCGCATAAATAATCCTGTGATGGCTGGTCTGCCTTTGCTCAAATGCCTTCTGCCAATTCTCTTCCAAATCTCTCAGCACCCGCCATGTATCAGTTGACCAATGATCGCGAACGGCATGCACAGCTCTGTTGAATAATCCGATATTGTTCGCAAGGCTTCCAACCCTGCTCACATCAAAAAGAATTTCATCAAGCTCTTCCCAAGGCTCCTGCAATTTCTTTTCTCCGTCCGTTCCTGTAAATCCGGGAAAAGTGTGCGTGTATAAAGTGAGCGCCTTCAATAAACTTTGTTTGATGTATTCATCATTATCAGAAAATGCCTTGTTCGCTTCTTCTATAAATTGCATCACCGTTCGCTGAAAACGCGCACTGCCCAAAACGCGTTCTGCATAACGACCAACCCAAAAAAGATTTTCTGCAGTATGGCTTGGCAGCACATCGCTTTTATATGCTATTCCATTTTCCGATACATTTTCCATTTCTTTTCTCAGGTTCAAAGCGCTTCCGGGCTCAGCAGAAATAATCCACGTGTCTTTGCTGATGCCTCCCAATTGATTTGAGATAATATAATTTCCAACATCGCCTGAAGTGCGTGTGAGGCCGCCTTCCATCGCAGTATAAGATCCGTTATTGCTCACTGCAAAACTTCTGAACAAAGCATCGCGTGATTCTATTTTTCCATTCACCAAAGAAGGTGTTGTGCCGAAATTCGCTTTTTCCTGCCCAACAAATTTGAATGGCTGCGATTTGATCCGCTGCTTCAGTTCATGCAATTGATGGGCATTCAATGATGTTCCATCTACAGAAGTGCTGACGCCTGACATTCTTGAAATTCTCTTGATGATTAATGAACCCATATTATCAAGCACATATTGTAATTCGCCCGGTTGACCGCACCACCACGAAGCGATACTTGGAAGTTTCAATTCTTCTCCTAACAAATGTTTTGCAATAGCAGGAAGAAAAGGCATCAATCCCGGATTTTCTATAACGCTGCTGCCAAGCGGGTTTGCGATACTTACGTTACCACTTCGAACTGCCTGTAACAATCCGGGGATGCCAAGTTGTGAATCTTCTTTCAGTTCCAGCGGATCGCAAAAAATATCATCAATCCTTCGATATATCACATCCACTTTTTCAAGCCCGCCCAATGTCTTTAACCAAACATAATTATCTTTCACCATCAGATCATTTCCCTGCACCAATGTGAAACCGAGATAAGAAGAAAGATATGCGTGCTCAAAATAAGTTTCATTGCTCGGGCCTGGAGTTAAGATCACGATCCTCGGCTCTTTGCTATTAGGGGCAATGCTTGTCAACGCATTTCTTAAAGAGTGAAAATAAGGAGAGAGCCTGCGCACCTTCAAGCCATTGAATAATTCCGGCACGATGCGAGCCATCGTTAACCGATTTTCCAATGCATAGCCGGATCCTGATGGAGCTTGCGTTCTATCGTTCAACACCCAAATTTTTCCATCAGCACTCCGGGCCATGTCGGCTGAATATAATACAAGATGATTTTTTCCAGGCAATTGAATGTTTGCGCATTGACGAAGAAAGCCCGCGTGGTTATAAATAATTTCCATAGGCAACAATCCTTCTTTCAATAAAGATTGTTTGCCATAAATATCTTTCAGGATAAGATCAAATAAATTGGCGCGTTGGATCAGCCCGCTTTCAATCAGCTCCCATTCTTCCTTGCCAATAAGAAAAGGAATAATGTCTAATTTCCATGGGCGATTAAATCCCAGCGGATCGCCGTGAATATTGTAAGTAACGCCATTCTCTTTCAGGAAACGCATCATATCCTGCCTGCGGTTCAAAATTTCATCATCTCCCAGCTGGGCAAAGGAGCTGAAAAAAATTTTCCAATAACCGGTATCAAGATATTCCTGAAAAGTGGTTAGGAGGTCGGTTTGAGAAATCATGTGTTTTGTTTAGCAGCACGCAATCGATTTTAAAATTAATAAATAATAGCAGTAATTAATACAGGTTACCAATTTGCTGCTCATTATTTATGCCAATGCTTTACATAAACGAAAATATGTTCATTCATATTGAGCCTTTGATATAATTGTTGACATGCAACAATTTAATTTTATTTACCTCCTTATTATGGAAATACAATGACACTTTGCTCATATCACTATTAACTGCAAATTCTTCATTTTTATGGCAAGCAATCATTTCAAAACAATCTGGCGCAGCCTTTTAAAAGACAAGCAATTTGCCATCCTCAATCTGGTTGGCCTTTCAGTAGCCCTGGCTTGCGTTTTGCTGATTTATCTATGGGCTACTGACGAAATGAGCGTTGATAAATTCCATGCCAACAACGACAGGCTTTACGAAGTGATGGCGCATATAAAATTGCCAGACGGAATTCATACACAGGAAAACACGCCATATTTACTTAGCAGAGCGCTTGCCAAAGAAATGCCTGAAGTAGAAGATGCAGTTTGCCTGCAAAAAGGATTTATACAAGGCACTTTATCAGTTGGTGAAAAACATATTAAGACAACAAAATATTTTGCTGACTATCATTTTTTCAATTTATTTTCTTTTCATCTTATTGAAGGAAATAAAAGCAATGTTTTTGATGATAACTATTCTGTGCTTTTGTCTGATAAGATGGCAAATAAATTATTTGGCACAACAAAAAATATCATTGGCAAAACTGTTCAATGGGAAAATGATCCACATCTGTTTAAAGTTACCGGGATTTTTGAAGAGCCTTCTTCCAATTCATCTTTAAAGTTTGATGTACTCTTCTCATATCAATTGTATTTCCAAAACGATCTAGACGGAAGGGATTGGTCAAACAGTAATCCATATACTTTTTTATTATTAAAAAAAGGGACAGATGCTAAAAAGTTTGAAAATAAGCTAACAGGTTTTTTGCATGCAAAATATAGCAATTCGCCACTGACCTTGTCGTTAAGAAAATATTCAGACAGATATCTTTACGACAATTATGAAAATGGAATACAATCAGGTGGGCGTATCCGTTATGTGAAATTATTTTCACTCATTGCTGCATTTATTTTACTGATTGCATGTATCAATTTCATGAACCTCTCCACAGCAAAAGCAGCACACCGACTGAAAGAAGCAGGCATAAAAAAAATTCTTGGCGCAGAAAGAAGCTCGCTCATTTTTCAATACATCTGTGAATCTATGCTCATGGCTTTCGCATCATTGATTATCGCATTGCTCTTTGTTGTCCTTCTTCTGCCGCAATTCAATTTGATCACAGGCAAACAGCTTTCGCTGCATATTGGCAGTTCATTTATTATTACATTCATCATTATTGGTTTGGTCACTGGCCTTCTTGCAGGTAGCTATCCGGCGTTTTATATTTCAGGCTTTAAACCTATGATCGCGCTGAAGGGGAAATTGAATACCATGTTGGGTGAATTGTGGGTGCGCAAAGGTTTGGTCGTTTTTCAATATACATTATCGGTTATTTTTATTGTCGCTGTGATTGTCGTGTATAAGCAAATGCGCCTGATACAAACTATTGATCTTGGCTATAACAAAGAGAATATCATCACACTTAAAAATGAAAAAAAACTTGGTGATAATTTCAGCGCATTCATGAATGATGTTAAAAAAATCCCGGGCGTTTCTTCTGCATCGAGCTTTAATGGCGATATGTATGGCGGAACAAGTGGAAGCACTGAACATGCAAATTGGCAGGGGAAGCCACCATCCACACAAATCCTGTTCACTGATCTTGATATTGATTATGGATTGATGGAATTGCTTGGAATGAAAATGGCAGCCGGAAGAACTTTTTCTACAGATTTTGGCTCAGATAGTTTATCACTCATTCTTAATGAAGCTGCAGTAAATGCCATGGGAATAAAAAACCCGATTGGAAAAGAATTTGATGTATGGGGAAACAAATATCATATAATCGGCGTGGCAAAAGATTTTCATTTTGAGTCGCTCTATGAAAAAGTGAAACCTTGCTTCATGCGCTGCACGCAAGCCGGCGAAAATTTTCTGGTAAAAATAATCGGTGGCAAAGAAAGAGAAGTGATTTCGAAATTGAATGACGTTTACAAAACATATAATCCGGGCCTTTCTTTAGATTTTAGTTTTATGGACAAAGATTATGAAGCAATGTACATTAGCGAAGAAAGAGAATCCATTTTGTTCAGATGGTTTGCTGCACTTGCAATAATTATTTCTTGTCTTGGTTTGTTTGGGTTGGCAGCTTTCTCTGCACAAAAAAGGCAAAAAGAAATGAGCATCCGCAAAGTGGTCGGCGCTTCAACAACTGATATCGTGACATTATTATCAAAAGATTTTTTTAAACTGATATTGATTGCCATGCTGATTTCTTTCCCGCTTTCTTGGTGGGCAATGAATGTATGGCTGAATAATTTTGCTTATCGGGTGAACATTGGCGCAAGCATATTTATATTCACATTTATATCAATTATGCTCATCACATTAGTTACAATAAGTTTTCAATCAATCAAAACTGCTGTTGCAAACCCCGTTAAAAGTTTGCGCATGGAATAAGGTATTTAATTAAGATAGCTAACTCATCAACTCAATAGCAATTTATCGGCGCCGATAAAGGTGCTGTTGACGGCAATGGACAACCGAAGGATATTTGTTTTCAATTTTCACAATTGCCAATTTAAAATCTTATATTAGATTATTACTACACTCCAGCCAATCCTATACAGTGTTACAACAAAGACAACTTGTTGCTATTTTATTTACTGATATCGTCGGGTATACTGCCTTAATGCAAGTGGATGAACTGAAGGCAGTTTCATTGATAAAGCATTATAATAATTCCCTTGACGAAAACATCGAAAAGAATTCCGGAAAAGTGCTCAACAATTATGGTGATGGCAGCTTATGCACTTTCATGAATGTTATTGATGCGCTGAATTGTGCCATTGACATGCAAAAGGAATTGCAGACAGACCCGGTTGTGCCGTTGCGCATTGGGCTTCACATCGGCGAGGTTTTTTTTGAGGATGGAAAAGTTTTGGGTGATGGGGTGAATGTAGCTTCGCGCATTCAATCACTGGGGCAGGCAAACTCTATTTTATTTTCTAAAGAGCTTTTCGACAAGGTGAGGAACCGCCCTGAGTACAAAGCAGTATCTCTCGGGCATTTCAATTTTAAAAATGTGCATGAACCTGTTGAAGTTTTTGCGCTTGCAAACGAAGGACTGACGGTGCCGAAGCGTGAGCGCATGGAGGGAAAACTTCAGAAAAAATCTTCGAAGAAAAAGAAAATAGTTTGGGCTGCTTCGCTTTTAGTTTTGGCAATATTGGCTTTCATAATCTATCGCCATTTCTTCAAAACGGCATTTTTTAGCGGAACTGAAAAAACAATTGCCGTATTGCCATTCAGCAATATTGGCGGAAGAAAGGATGATGAATATAAAAGTGTGGGGCTAACAGATGAGATTATCACGCAGCTTTATAAAATAGGTGCTCTCAAAGTAAAATCGCTAACCTCTGTTTTGCACTTTAAGGACAGCAAAGAAACTGATAAAAGCATTGCAGACCAATTAGGGGTAGCTGCAATCCTTCATGGCAGCATTCAGCAATCCGGCGATGAGATAAGGATCAATGCAAACCTGGTGGACGCAAATACGGAAGAGACAATATGGAGCGACAGCTATGTGCGTAAAGAAGCAGATATTTTTTCAATACAAAGTGAGATTGCGCAGTTAATCGCTACAAAGCTTCATGTACAATTTACTGCCGAAGAAAAAATTATAATAAACAAAATACCTACTGCAAGCATTGAGGCGCATAATCTTTATCTGAAGGGAAGATATTTTTGGAACCAGCGCAAGGAAGCTTCATTGAGGAAAGCAATTGATTCTTTCAATAGGGCAATAGACCTGGATCCTTTGTACGCACAGGCATGGTCGGGAGTTGCAGACTGTTATTCTGCATTGGGATATCAAAGTTTTGGCTCACCTGCTGAAACTTTCGGAAAAGCAAAAGTAGCTGCTGCCAAAGCGCTCGCGCTTGATTCTACATTAGCTGAACCTCATACTTCACTTGGGTATATTAAATTTTATTATGACTGGGATTGGGCTGGCGCAGAGCAGGAATTCAAAAAAGCAATTGAAATCAATCCAAATTATGATTTAACTCATGATGCCTACGGTTATTATTTAACTGCTATGCAAAGGTTCGATGAAGCGAGCACTGAATTTGAAAAAGCCGAGAAGATAGATCCTTTGTCTGCAGTATTCAGTACTGATATGGGTTTCGGCCTTGTGTACAAAAAAAATTATGAGCTTGCGATTGAAAAAATAAAATCTGCTCTTGACCTCAATCCAAATTTGATCTTAGCGCATCTCTGGCTTGGCAGAGCTTATCAGGCAAAAAAAATGTACAGCGAAGCAATTGATCAATACAAGCAAACGCTGGCTATTAATCCCGAATGGCCAGTTGCATATGCACAGATAGGAAATGTTTATGGAGTATCGGGACAAAAAGTTCAAGCGGAAAAAGTATTGGACAAAATGCAATCTCTTTCTTTAACCAGATATGTTACGCCTTATGGGATTGCCTTGCTGTATGCGGGTTTGAATGATCATGATAAAGCTTTTGAATGGCTGGAAAAAGCTTTGCAAGACAGAGCGCATTGGCTGGTATGGCTTAACCTCGATCCAAGATGGGATGCGATAAGGTCTGACAAAAGATTTGCGGTGCTTGTCGTAAAAGTGGGATTGTCGAAACAATAGAATCTATTGTATTTGATAATTCAATATCCTGATTTTTAAAACAACTTAAAAGTCCTTGATTGCTTATGAGGAGGACAAAATTGTTTTTTAGAAATAGCAAATTTCCTAACGCCTAAAACACCATGTCATGAAAAAGAAAATCGGTTTTCTTTTGCTCTTCTCTTTATTTTTAATTCCCGAAATTATTTTTTGTCAAGTTCCAAAATCTCAGCCCTACCCAGTAGTAGGCACATATATTTGTGCATTTGCTCCCATTGTCTCCACAAGCGATAAAATGACAACATGGAATTCTTCAAGCAATTTTAATTTGGGTTTCGCGATTGGGGTCAATGCGCTCTATAGCGACAAATTTGGTTTTAGCTTCGACCTTTCGCCAGTGATTAACACCACAAAAGGAGTAAGCAAAGTGAGCAATGTTATATTTGATCCGCCATTTTCAGGCTTGGAAAAGGCTATTCAATTATAACAAGGCTGGCTTTTGAAACAGCCGGAAGATTTGGCGAGAGCACTGTTATTTCCAAAGTTTTTAATCCCGGAAAAAGCAACAGCTTGTTGGCCGCGCTGGGAATCCCAGTTCGTTTCGGCAACAACCTTCCTGCTACAATAGGAGCTACTTTGTTTTTTGGTATTTCTTTCAAATAAAAAATAATCCGATTGCTAAAGTTGATTTTTACATAGCTAATACCACAAGTCTTATTTCATTCATAAATTGCCTGTTCCTCATTTCGCTCATCCATGCAATTGTTCGCCAGATATGGCTGCCGGCAAAGATTAATTAAGAATAAATCACCAAAACAAAAAGCCATCAGAAATAATTCTGATGGCTTAGTCGGGGCGGCAGGATTCGAACCTGCGACCTCCTGCTCCCAAAGCAGGCGCGATAACCGGGCTACGCTACGCCCCGATAGGGCGGCGAAGGTAAATAAGTATATTTAAATATCAAAATAACACTGGCTCGCAGATCATACTTGTTTAAATGTAAAGAATACATTTATTCCTGAAGGAAGAATTGCGAAAAAGAATTACATTCATGTCCGATTGCATTCCATTAAATCCCCTTTTATGACCCGCTACTTAAAACAAACCCGCATACTGCTCGCAGTTGATTGCATTATTTTTGGGTTTGACGCGAATGACCTTAAGCTTTTAGTTATTAAACGAGATATGGAGCCCGAAAAAGGAAAGTGGAGCCTGATGGGCGGCTTTCTTCAGCCGGATGAAAACCTGAAGGAATGCGCAAACCGTGTGCTGAAGCAGCTTACAGGCATTGAGGGCGTTTATCTTGAACAGTTGAGAACTTTTAGCAAGCCTGAACGCGATCCGCTTGAAAGAACCGTTTCGGTTGCATATTTCGCTTTGATCGACATTAATAAATATGAAAAACAATTAAGCCATGATTACAGCGCTGAATGGCTGTTATTAAGCGAAAGACCGAAACTGATTTTCGATCACGATGAAATGGTGAAACTTGCGCAAAGGCAATTGCGATACAAAGCATCTCTTCACCCCATATTGTTTGAACTGCTACCCGAAAAATTTACAATACCACAATTGCAAGGTTTGTATGAAGGTGTTTATGACACATCTTTTGACAATAGAAACTTCAGCCGAAAAGTTCTTTCCACCGGACTATTGATGAAACAAAAAGAAAAAGATAAAGCCAATTCAAAAAAGGGAGCATTTTTTTATAAGCTCGACAAAAAAAAATACAAAGCTAATTTTCAGGCCTTCCTGAATTTTATTCCTAACCCTGATAAATTTATTTTGTAACTGAAACTTTATATTGCAGCGTCCCGTTTTTTTCAGCAATTAAATATCGGCGAAGACATAACGCTGATGAGTATGCGTAAATATTATTCAGAAAAAATTACCTGAATTTAAAGCAAACACTTACGCCCCCATTAAACACCCAGCCAAATTCCTGGTGCGTTCGCACGCTTGTTGATTCTTTTATTTTGTGAAAGGTGGTGTAAGTGCCGTTTCCGTTATAGTAACCAAGTTTCCAACTATTGTTAAAATCGAAATCGTAGGCAGCGCCCGCAAAAAGACCGATTTGCAAGCTGTTCCATTGCAAGGGATACCAATATATTTTAACAGACGGTTCCACAGTAAATCCATCGCGGTGCAATGACAAGGTTCTGCCATATTGCATGGCAATGCTATCAAACGATTCGGGCATGTTGCCATCGAGCACAACCCTGTCGTAATGAGCGCCCATCGCCAAGCCGCCGAGCAGCCAAATATGCTTGCTTTCATAAAACCTGCGGTATGCGCCCAATAAAAAATCAGCTGTGGAAATATCTTGCGGCGATATGATTGTAGCCGCACTTAAATCATAAATCATTTTGCTTTCGAAAGGAACTACTGCCAGCTCAAACCTAATGCCCATCGGAACTTGCTGGGGAGGCGTATATCCATATTTCGTCAGGAAACTATTTATCCTCGAATCCTGGGCGGTATAAAAAACGGAGCTTACATTAAACAAAATTGAAAAAGCAGAATCTCTTTGATGGGAACGTTGATAAAAAGTTTTCGCCTGCTTGCCCGCAACCAAACTGGAGTCTGCACCTGTTTGAGAGAAAATTGCGACAGGTGTAATGGTATAAATTAGCAGGCAAAACCACTTATTCATTCTGTATAATTAGCAAAGCAATTTACACAATTTTATAACAGAGCAAGTTAATTGGTGGTTATTCGCGGGTTTATAAAATATTACTTACAAAAATTCAGCCGAGGGCATTGTTTATTTTTTTTAGAGCAAACCCAAACTTGCTTCCTTCGCCAATTTGACTTTGCACCCAAATATTGCCTCCCTGCGATTCGATGAATTCTTTTGAAATAGCAAGGCCAAGCCCTGTTCCTGTTTGTTCATGATTGCCGGGCACTTTAAAATAGCTTGTCGAAAATCCGTGGATGATATTTTTCATCAATTCCTTTTCCATAATCCTGCACTACAAAATCAACCGAATCGCCTTTCTCAAAAACATTGATATCAACAGTGCTTTTTTCCGGAGAAAATTTAATTGCATTGGTGATGAAATTGATAAGCACCCAGGCGGTTTTTTCCAAATCTGCATTTATTGCATGAAGGCCCATTTGAATATTTGTTTTCAAATAAATATTTTTTTGCTGGGCTTGAAACTGAACCGCGCTCATTGATTGTTCTACTATCGCTTCGGGCCTTGTCGATTGAATTTTGAGCTGGATATTGCCGGTTTCAACCTGTGCCATATTCAATAACTCGCCCGTGATTTTCAACAGTCGTTCTGCATCATCATGAATACTGTTTGAAAGTTCTTTTTGTTCATTATTTAATGACCCGACCCTTTCGTCATTTAATAATTGAGCGCTCATTTTTATGGATGATATCGGCGTTTTCAATTCATGAGAAACGGTTGCAATAAAATTTGTTTTTGCTTCATTCAATTCATGAAATGGAGTGATGTTGCGAAGCACAATCACATTCCCGATTACCTGTTCATTATTTTTTACATTCAGCACATCTCTGTTAAAATAGCTTTCTTTATTATCGGCAAAAATTTTCAGTTCTTCTTTTCCATTTTTTTCCTGAAGCAGTGTTCGCATCAGATCATTCTTCAAAGCCACGTCTGGCGCATATTTACCGATGATGTCGCTTTCCTTCATGCCTAATAATTTTTCAGCAGACAGCATTGATGAACAAAATATTTCTTTTATCATCCAAGCCGATGATTCCATCTTTCATTTGATTGATGATGGTTTCAATGCGGCTTTTTTCAAATTTTATTTCTGCAAGATTGCTGCTTTCATATTCATCTAATTTTCCTGCCATTACATTAAATGCATTTGCCAAATCTCCAAACTCATCGTTTTGTTTCAGGTAAATGCGTTTGGCATAATTTTTATTTGCGATGGCAGTAATGCCTTCAGACAACGATCTGACTGGATTCGAAATAATGCCCGGTAAATTATAAATGAAAGTGAATGCAATTAATGTAAGAATAGTAAAAATGATGGTGAGCAAAAGCTTTGCAGTCTCAGCCGTTTTTGTTGCATTTGAATTTTTGCGAAGAATGGCCATTTCATTCAATTGCTGAATTTGATAAAGCGATTGCCTTATCTCTTCATAGTTGCTTGGATCATTAGGATCGGCAAGCAATTCGTGAAAATTTTTGGTCAGTTCATCTGTCGCTTCTTTTTCACCAATTTCTGTAATGTTATTTTGTTGCTTTTGAAGACTTGTTGCAAATATTTCTGCAGCGTTCTTTTTTGTCTTGATATTCTCAAGAGCATTCAGCATGTTGTTTGAATAGTCCAGCGATTCATAATTATTTTTTAAAATCAATTGCGCTTCATTGCTCATCTTGTTGATATAATAAATGCCAAGCACACCAAAAAGCAGTATCACTGAAAAAAGAAAAACAAGGCTTATAGATAATTTTGTTTTGAGTTTCATTTTATGAAAGTATTACCACGTCTATATCTGACGCAGCCAATTTATTTAATAGCTTATTGAAAACTGCAGTGCTCAAAATTACATTGAACAAAGTTAAATGTGGTTTGCCGATGCAAATGGTAGTGATGGATTTTTCTTCTGCAGTTTGAATGATGCTCTTCGCAATATTATTGTGCTTCACACGAATCACTTCTGCGCCCAACTCCGTCGCAAGCTTGAAATTATTTATCAAATGCCTTTGTGCTGCAAGACCAATTTTATCGCCCGCCTCTTTTGCAGTTTGCACATATAATACAAACCATTTTGAATGATAATAAGCTGCAAGCCTCGCTGTTTTGCGAATTACTTTTGTAGCCATTTCATGATTGCTGCTGATGCATGCAAGAAAACGCTCCTGTCGCAAATGCGCGCCACGGGGCAATTCTGTTTCAATTTTTCTTTCCACTTGCGAAGCAACTTCTTTCAGTGCAAGTTCCCGCAGTTGCAAAATTTTTTCTGCCTGAAAAAAATTTTGCAGGGCGATATCAATTTTATCTTGCGCATAAATTTTCCCTTCTTTCAAACGTGTCACCAATTCATCAGCAGTCAGATCAATATTCACCACTTCATCGGCTTCTTTCAGAACATTGTCAGGGATGCGTTCTGCAACATCAATTCCGGTAATTGCTTTTACTTCTTTATTCAGGCTTTCAATATGCTGAATATTGATGGCGCTGATAACATTAATGCCTGCATCTAAAATATCCATCACATCCTGCCAGCGCTTTTCATTTTTGCTGCCTTCAATATTTGTATGAGCAAGTTCATCAACAATCACCACTTCAGGATGAAGATTCATAATTGCCTGCACATCCATTTCTTCCAGCTCTTTGCCTTTATAAAAAAGTTTGCGCCGCGGGATCACAGGAAGCCCTTCCACTAAATCCTCTGTTTCCTTTCTTTTATGCGTTTCTACATAACCTATTTTTACATCAACGCCATTTCGCAATAAGGTCCTTGCTTCCTGCAGCATGCGGAAAGTTTTGCCCACACCGGCACTCATGCCGATATAGATTTTAAACTTGCCGCGCCGCGATTGCCGGATAAGCTCCAAAAAATGTTGTACGCTTTGGTCTTTGTCTGGCATTGTATAATGGATCAGTTACGATTTCTTAATGGCTCAATTGAAGAGTTGGCTCAAAATTACAATTGTTCATTTCATGTATCATTTCAAATTATCAAGAGCGATATTCAATTTCAGCACATTTACTTTTTCTGGCCCCAACAAACCCAGCAATGGCTTTTCTACGTTTGATTCAACTAAAGATTTTATCTTTTCTTTATCTATGTTTCTTGCTTTTGCAACTCTTGCAACCTGAACATAAGCTGACGCCGGAGAAAGATCGGGATCAAGCCCGCTGCCAGATGCAGTTACAAGGTCTGCAGGGATTTCTTCCTTTTTTATTTCAGGATTATGCGCAAGAAATGTGTCAATCTTGCTTTGCAGGTCTTTCAAATAATCAGGGTTCGATGGGCCTTTATTGCTGCCGCCACTTGTGGCTGCATTATAACCTACTGCAGATGGACGGCCCCAAAAATATTTATCACTGCTGAAATTTTGCCCTTCCGAAACATACCCAACAACTTTATTATTTAATTGAATTGTTTCTCCATTGCCTTTGTTTGGCGCAAACTGTGCAATGCCGAAAATGACGAATGAATAAATGCCGCAAAAGAAAATTATGCAAACAAGCGTCAATCTTAATGCAGTCAAAATATGTTGTTTCATAAATACAATTTTAAAACCAACCAGAAACTAACAAATCAATTAATTTAATTCCGATGAAAGGAACAACCATGCCACCAAATCCATAAATCAATAAATTTCTTCGCAGCAAAGCGCTTGCTCCGATTGGTTTATAAGCAACGCCACGCAATGCAAGCGGAATGAGCGATGGAATAATGATGGCATTGAAAATTACCGCTGAAAGAATTGCACTTTCCGGGCTGTGCAAATGCATAATATTCAAAGCCTTGAACGCAGGTATGGATACGATAAACAGTGCAGGCACAATTGCAAAATATTTCGCCACATCATTTGCAATGGAAAAAGTGGTGAGCGTTCCTCTTGTCATTAATAATTGTTTTCCTATTTCAACAATTTCAATCAGTTTGGTTGGATCGTTATCAAGATCAACCATATTGCCGGCTTCTTTTGCAGCTTGTGTTCCGCTGTTCATGGCAACACCAACATCAGCTTGTGCAAGTGCGGGCGCATCGTTTGTTCCATCGCCCATCATCGCACAAGTTTCCCTCCTTGCTGTTCTTTTTTGATATAATTCATTTTATCTTCCGGCTTTGCTTCAGCAATAAAATCATCCACGCCTGCTTTTTCTGCAATGTATTTTGCGGTCAGCGGATTGTCACCTGTAACCATTACTGTCTTCACTCCCATTTTTCTCAAGCGTGTCGAAACGTTCATGAATACCTGGTTTGATGATATCCTGCAATTCAATCACACCAATCACATTTGCATTTTGGCTAACGACTAAAGGTGTTCCGCCATTACTTGAAATTGCTTTCACTCTTTCTTCAGTTTCTGCGGGAAAATTATTTCCGGCATTTATCACATATTTTTCTAATAGCATCAAAAGCACCTTTTCTGATCTTCAATCCGTTTGACAAATCAATACCACTGCTTCTTGTTTCCGCTGTGAATTCAATGAACCTCGCTCCATTTACGTTGAAAGTATTTGGGTTGCATCTCCTGCCAGTTCAACAATTGATTTTCCTTCGGGTGTTTCATCCGCAAGCGAGCCAATGCACAAGCTTCAATAAAAGATTTTTCATCAATATTTCTCGATACCCAAAAATGAGTTGCTTTTCGATTGCCAATGGTGATGGTTCCGGTTTTATCAAGAACAATGTATCCAGATCACCTGCGGTTTCAACTGCTTTACCGCTTTTGGTAATTACATTTGCCCGAAATGCCCTGTCCATTCCTGCAATACCGATGGCACTTAACAAACCACCAATGGTTGTTGGAATTAAACAAACAAACAGTGAAATGAAAGCGGCAATAGTAATTGGTGTGTTTGCATAATCGCCAAACGGTTTCAATGTTACACAAACAATAATAAATATGATAGTAAAGCCTGCCAGCAAAATAGTCAATGCAATTTCATTGGGTGTTTTTTGCCTTGATGCGCCTTCTACCAATGCAATCATTTTATCAAAAAACTTTCGCCGGGTTCTGTGGTCACTCTCACTTTTATTTTATCGGACAATACTTTTGTGCCGCCTGTTACACTTGATTTATCACCGCCTGATTCACGAATAACCGGAGCGCTTTCACCGGTAATGGCGCTTTCATCAATGGTCGCAATGCCTTCAATAATTTCACCATCCATCGGAATAATATCTCCCGTTTCGCAAATAAATACATCTCCTTTTTTCAATTGGGAAGAAGGAACAACTTTTACTTCATCCACAAAAATTTCTCCCACGGGAAAAATTTTTTTAGCAGGAGTGTCTTCTCTTGTTTTGCGCAAACTATCGGCTTGTGCTTTGCCTCTTGCTTCCGCAATTGCTTCAGCAAAATTTGCAAACAACAAGGTAAGCAGAAGAATGAAAAATACGGTGAGGTTATAAGCCAACTGAACCTTGTGATTTTTCTCCGGTAATAATCCAGATGCATACCGCCATCATAATTGCAGTGCCAATTTCAACAGTGAACATCACCGGATTGTGAATCATATTGCAGGATTCAGCTTTATAAAAGATTGCTTCAGTGCTTCTTTTACCAATGATGATTCAAATAATTTATTGTCTTGATGTGCGTTTTCATCATTGCTTCTTTTAATATTATCTAATAGCAAAAAATTCTGCATATTGGCCCTAATGCGAGTGCGGGAAAAAAGCTCAATGCAGCAACAATAATAATAACTGCAAACACCATGATGCCAAATGTCCCTGTATCTGTTTTTAATGTGCCTGCACTTTCGGGAATATATTTTTTCTTCGCCAAGAATCCCTGCAATAGCCACCGGGCCAATGATGGGAAGAAATCGTGACAATAACATCACAATGCCGTCTGTAATATTCCAGAAAATAGTATTGCCACCCAAACCCGCAAATTCAGATCCATTATTTGCTGATGCAGAAGTATATTCATAAAGCATTTCTGAGAAACCATGACTGCCCGGATTGTTAAGCCATGCTGCATATATTTTCGGGTTTTGTGCAAATAAATGTGACGACAATGCAGTGAAACATAAAATCAGAATAGTGTGCAGCAACGCAACGATGGTAGCAATCTTCATTTCTTTCGCTTCAATTTTCTTTCCCAAAAATTCGGGCGTGCGCCCAACCATCAACCCGGAAATAAATACGGCAATAATGATGTAAATATAAAAATTCAAAAAGCCAACGCCAACACCGCCGTAAAATGAATTCACCATCATACCAAGCATGGCAAACATTCCTGTAAGCGGAGTAAAGCTATCGTGCATTGCATTCACAGAACCGTTAGAAGTTACCGTAGTTGTAATTCCCCAAAAAGCAGAAGCAGCAGAACCAAAACGAATTTCTTTTCCCTCCATGCTGCCAATATTTTGGGATATGCCTAACCGTGAAATTGCGGGGTTGCCTTTCATTTCATAGTAAACAGAAGGAATAACAAAAAATAAAAAACCTATTGTCATCACACTAAATATCATCCACGAAAGCCTTTTTCTTTTTAGCACATAACCTAAGGCAAAGACTATTGCAATCGGTATTATCAAAATGCATACATTTTCAACAATATTGGTAAAATAATTGGGGTTCTCTAAAGGATGAGCAGAATTTGCGCCATAAAAACCTCCGCCATTTGTGCCAATCTGTTTAATAGCAATCATTGCAGCGGCAGGCCCACGGCTTACATTCACCGTATCGCCTTGCAGAGAAATAAATTGGTCTTTGCCTTTGAATGTCATGGGCGTTCCATTGAACAATAAAAGCACTGCAACAACAATTGACAGTGGCAGTAAAACTCTTGTACAGGATTTAACAAAGTAGTTATAAAAATTTCCAATTTTTTCTGTTGTCCTTTCTTTCATTGCGTTGAACACGGCAGCGCATGCGGCCATACCAACACCAGCACTTATAAATTGAAAAAGCATCAATACCAATTGCCCGAGATAAGAGACGCCGGACTCGCCGGAATAATGCTGCAGGTTTGTGTTTGAAATAAAACTTACTGTGGTATTAAATGCGAGATCAGGAGTCATGGAAGGGTTTGCATCCGGGTTCAATGGAAGCCAACTCATGTTCATCAATATCAGCATTGAAAATAAAAACCATACAAGATTGATGGTAAGCATTGCGAGCAAGTGCTGCTTCCAGTTCATTTCTTTTTCTGGCTTGATGCCACTCAGCTTAAAAAATAATTTATCGACCGGATTCAATATAATATCAAGCCAAGTGTGCTGCCCCTCATAAATTTTTCCTATGTATTTGCCAAGCGGTATTGCAAGCAACACTATGGCGGCGAACATAAAAATAACTCCAAAAATTTCCGTGTCCATTTTGAATGATTGAATGATGAGGTTTAAGGCAGAAGGCTTAAGGTATAGGGTGTAGCATTCTAAAAGACCTTACACCTTATACCTATTGCCCTTCACCCTTTTAGAATTTTTCAGGCTTAATCAGCACATAGCACAAATAAAAAAAAACAAGTATCGATACCATAAATAACAATATCATATCATCTATTTTAGATTTTATCAAAAAAATCGATTGACCTGAAAAATAGCGCAAAGCAAAGAAGACCGGAAAGAATTAAGATCACTGTTAAAAGCATATTTCAAAAATTTATGACCCTGTAAAAAACGCCTGAAATAATTATGAATGAATAAATCATAATCAATAAATGGAATGGTTTTATTTTTCCAATCATCCTTCTGGATCTTTTGTTCATTTGTAATTTTTAATTATGATATCCCAAACGCTGTGCCTCCAACCCTAAAAAAAATGTATTTGCCCTGAAACAGCTATTGATGAAGAGTTTGGTTATTTAATATTTACCGTTATTTGTTTGGAGAAAATGATGAACCGTTTCATTTTGGCATGGTAATTTTCAAAAAGGAATGGCGCCACAAATATTTTCAAAACAAATTGAGTGTCGCTTTATTTATTAAAGGAATTAGCGTACAAATATTTCAACTTATACTTTTTTTGAAAACTATCGTATGAAATCAAATCTTTGTCTGTCTTAAAGCTCTCATCTATCAAATAATGAAAACTATGATTGTCTGGAAATGCATTTTTGAGATTATCAATTGTTAGTAAAAGCAACGGGCCGTCTGGGGCAACGCTGAAAAAATACTCATACTTTTTTACCAGATTTTTTCTTTTCACATTTTCTATAGGCAAATAAAGATAATAGAGATAAAAACCAGCCGTGTCAATAATCAGGTACTCATTGCCGTTATTAAATCTGTAAGTTTGGCTCTGACAATCGCAATAGCCATATACTAACTTTTTATTAAACGAGTGCTTTTCACCGTTCACTAAAACATAACCGGTCGCCGAACCCAAAAAAGTATTGGGTTTTATTTTATCTTTCGCATTGCTACAATTGATTTCATAAGTCAGCTTTTGCTGTTGGAAATCTTTTGCTGTCAAATATAATCCCCCGGAAGACTTTGTTTTTGTTTGTGCACTCAATCCGCTTGCACTTATCGCAATAAGAGCAAAGACGAATATTCTTTTAAAATTTTTCATGGCTGTGCCGTTTAAAATCATTCTTGAGATAATGAATAATATCGTTGACACTACGAAATTTCTCCAGTTCTTCGTCAGCGATTCTTATTCTAAATTCTTTTTCTATTTTCATGAACATCTCGTACAGGTCCAGCGAATCAATGCCGAGATCATTTGTAAATGATGCGCTATTTGGGATTTCGCAATCATCAATACCAAGTTTCTCAATAATTATTTTTTTAACTCTTGATTCAATATCAATGTTTGGAGATACTGTTCCCATATAAAAATTTTTATTAAAAGCGCACCAAAAAAGCCAGAATAATCCGCGATTCTGAATTCACCATATCTGGCTGCCATCCGTTCCAACTGCTTAATGGTGGCGCTAATGAAGCACCGCTGGATGTGTAAGTGTAACCACCAGTATTAGCATAACCTGAAGGCGATGTGACGCCGCCCGGGCCTGCGAAATATCCTTTAAGTGGAGTAGTGCCTGGAGCTGCGCCCAAAGTTGTAACTGCGCGATGCACAAATTCAAATTTAATAGTCATGTTTTGATTTGGCATATAATCAAACGTTGTCGAAAAATCCCAAGCGTTAAACGTTGAGCCCGGGCCTGTCTGTTGCTGATACAACGTATCAGCATAGCCGGTCGGCGCAAGCACTAAATACTGTCCGGGGTTATGCATATAACCGCCTCCGAAATTGAACGCAAAATGCTGTCCAAGCCAAAGCCTGTTATAGAACATGCCACTGATGAAATTTTGAGCAGGTCGATAGGCTCCTGTGCTTGCATCTGTCTTACCGAACGGGCTGACACCATCGCCATTTTCAAAACCAAAATCTCCTGTGATGCTGAATGCAGCTTTTGTTAAAAACTTCCCATGCGGGTTATTATAATAACGACGCTCATAACTATAATCAAGATGTAACCTATATCTGCCGGGAGCACCTTCGTCATCTTTCCCATAATAATTATTGAAAACATAATCGACATTCTCCTTCGGCCTGTAATAAATAGAAAGACCAACACCAGGGGAATGATTGAACATGCCGTAGCTTTGCCAGCCATTCACTAACCAAAATTCAACTTTCAATTTGTCAGTAGGGAAAGTTTGCAATCGCAAGCCGTTAAAAAACCATGGCGTGTTATCAGAAGTGTACGAAGGCTGGTATCCCCAGTTCTCAAAATTGTTATAAGAAAACAATCCGATGTAAGACATAAAAATCCCTGCATCCAGATTAATGCCATGCCACACATCCCAGTGATAGCCTGCATATGCTTCGCTGATGTAACGATAAATAGTCTGCAAATCATATTGCCCTTTATACGAACTACCATCATTCCTTGGAACAACTGTTGAGCGTGTGCCAAACTGCATCATCACTCTGCCACGCACATTATTCACATGAATATCACCACCAACTCCCATAAAAGAAAGCTGCAGTTCATTATCTCTTGCCAACGCAGTAGAACCTACTACAGTATTATCAATCGGATGATTATAAGAATGTGTGTAGTCGAAATCGAATGTAACATCACCTGTAAAATATTTTGAGTCGAAGGCCGGAGAAGATGTTTTGCGGCTTGTTCCATTGAGCCATGAAAAATCTGCGAAAGCAAACGGCTCACTTGCAACAACGATGGAATCTTTTATTTGTATGATGTTATTGTCTATCCTTTTGAACTGAATTATTTTTTTTAGGTTCAAGAGCAATGAACTGTCTTTCTTCTTATTCGCAGAAATTGCATGATTAAAGCTGGCTGAATCGTTTGCAATATTAATTTGTTCGGCTCCTTGCTGGTATTGCACATTCGCTATTCTGCTATCAGATTGCTGAGCAAAATCCTGATTCATGTAAAGAACAAACAGTATGCACAAAAAAATGCTGAATTTTTTTTTCTTACCCATAAAAATTTTTGTTGATCAGGTTTTTTTAATCAACTGTTACGGACAAACGAAAAATGTACCACAGGCAGGAAGAAAAGTTTAAGAAGCTCTGAAAATCAATACAGTCAAGCTTTTTTAACGATTTCGATATTTCAGAAAGCATGTAAACAGCTCGACAAACATTTTCAAATTGAAAAAAAATTTTCAATTTGGAACGAAATAAAGAAAAGACTTGAAAATTCATGCAATTCAGCAGGCGCTTTCGGCATAATTATAAGTCATGTTATACAATGAACAAATCAGGAAGATAGGCCGTACTCCTCAATCTTTCTATACAATGTAGTGAGACCGATATTAAGCAGTTTTGCTGCTTCGGTTTTATTTCCTTTGGTATGATTGAGCACTCTTTGAATGTGCAATTTTTCAACACTTGCCAAATCAAAAGCAGAAAGGGTTTGATGTTTGTTGTTTGTTGTTTGCAGCTCAAGCGGAAGATTACTGACTGACAGTTGAGCGTTTTCAGCGAGTATTACTGCACGCTCCATCACATTTTTCAGTTCACGAATATTGCCTTTCCATTCATGTTGCTGCAAATGTTCCAGAAATTCTTTGCTGATGCTTTCAATTGGGTGACTGGTTTTTTTTGCAAACATGCTCATGAAATATTCCGCAAACAAAGGGATATCTTTTTTTCGTTCACGCAATGCCGGCAAGTGAATGGTGAAAACGTTGAGCCTATAAAAAAGATCTTCACGAAATCTTCCTTCATTCACTTCGTTCTGCAAATCTCTGTTTGTAGCCGCAATAATGCGCACATCAACTTTTGTAGATTTCGTGTCGCCCACTTTTATAAACTCATTTGTTTCAAGCACACGCAGCAATTTGGATTGTAATTCAAAATGCATCTCTCCGATTTCATCCAAAAACAAGGTGCCTCCATCTGCTTCTTCAATCAGCCCTTTTTTATCTTTGCTTGCACCTGTGAATGCGCCTGCTTTGTGGCCGAAGATTTCGCTTTCCAATAATTCTTTACCAAATGCGCTACAATTCAGTGCTAGAAATGCTTTGCTACTTCTTTTGCTTGCATTATGAATAGATTGTGCAAACACTTCTTTGCCGCTGCCTGTTTCGCCAAGCAATAAAACAGTAGCATCGGAGGGTGCCACTTTTTTTGCAAGGCCAACTGCTTCTTGTATCAGAGAAGATGTGCCTAAAATATTTTCAAAACTATATCGCTTGCTAACTTGTTTTTCAAGAAGTGCGATCCTGTTTTGCAATTGCAATTTTTCCATTGCTCTGTTCAGCAATGGAATAATCTTGTCGTTATCATCGCCTTTGATGATATAATCGAAAGCGCCATTTTTCATTGCCTGAACGCCATCGGCAATATTGCCATAAGCCGTTAGCAAAATAATTTCAATAGAAGGGAATTTCGCTTTTGCATGCTGCGTAAAATCAACGCCGTTGCCATCGGGTAGCTTAACATCACATAAAACAACGTTGATATTTTCTTTTTCTAAAATCTTATTAGCAGCTTTAAAACTATTAGCTTCAAAAATTGAAAAGCCTTCAAGAGCAATAATGCGTTTCAGCAATGCTCTCAGCTTTTCTTCATCATCAATCAATAAAATATTTCCAGCTGTCATAAAATAAAAACGGAGGCAAAGCTATACATAAAATATTTGGAAAAAACTTTGTGCTAAATTCGGGTAGTGGGTCAGTTTGAATTTAGCGATTTTTTTTCTTCACGGTTTAATGCTTGACCGTAAAAGCATCCATCTCTAAATATTTTTCCCTTCACTTTTCAACTTTACTTCAATGTTATTAAAGTATATTGTTTATGCAATCCCCATTTTATTTTATTTATTGGCAAGCTACTTTTTAATTAAGATATTTTCGCGTTCAGGAAAGATTGAATTAAAAGTTTCATTTTCTATTTTATATATTATAGCCTCGGTAATGCTATATAATTATTGTTATTCTATTTTCTCAATCCGTTAAACCAATCGTTTATTTTATCAAATTCAAAGCATTTGAAATGAGTGCCGGTTGCATAATTCAAGGCATATATAAAATATGCTTTCATATTTAAATCATGTTTGTTTTCTGGATCTTTGATGTTAGCAATTATACTTACTACCGCATCTCTGGAAAGTCTTGTTGTCGGCAATTCTCCATTTCTTAAAGAATTTCTTAATTCTATCGAATCGCTTATTGGAAGATTTACAGGTCGACTTCCGCCAAACATTTTTGGCGTCCTGTTTTCATAGTCCATACAAATGTCGTCATATAGCTTTTTAGCCCTTAAGCTATCTTCTGAACTTTCAGGATTTAAAAAATATGATTGCAATAATTTAAGCCCTTCAATATGTCCGCTTATCATTGTAGCGGCAGCTGCATCTATTTTCGATATATTTTTGGTTCGTTCATCAACAATTGCGGGCAACTTGCTTTTAATCTCTTTTACGGCTTGATTTTGAATTAGATTTTGGATTTTGTCAGTAGCAAATATTGCAGCAATATTTTTTTGTGTTTCTTGTAATGCAATATCGTTAGTGGTTGTTTTAATCCTTGATATTTCTTTTTCAGAATATTCTTGTGTTGATTTTACTGCATCTTTAGCATCATTTTTAATTCCGTCAGTCTTTTTTTCTGCATCATTTTTCAATTCGGCTAATTGACCCCTTAAATCTGTTATTGCTTTGGTATATTCTTCTTTCATGGCATTTCTGTCTTGATATGTAAAATAAAGCCCGAATGCAATAATCGCTGCTATAACAGATCCGGAAAATCCTAACGCCCATTTCGCGTAAGAAATCATACTCTCGTAATGTAATTGTTCTTCTGTTTTGGGAGGAGCTGGAGGGTTTGCCATAAAGGTTTAGTAGTTCGGTTAACCTAATATAGCAACTAATTTGGAAACGCAATTTAATCGGTAAGCCTAACTATATCTTCAATGCTCATTAATCTTTTAATCAAACCTGCTTGCATTGCTGGTGGCACTCTCAAGCTGTTGTGAATTTTCACAAAGTTATAATAAACAAAATGCAATGCTATTGCATAGCAATGATTTTCTAATTTTTTACTGAATGCATTTGTCAATCTTGTGAACCTTCTCATGTGCATCCTCATTGTCAGATTTTGTCTTTCAACATAAGAAGTAGAAATAAATTTTTCGTTCGGTTCCCCAGAAATTATTTTTGTTTTGCACCCTGTGCAAACGGCTGGAGAATATTTTCTTTCTTGTGCGTTTGTTCCTTCGCTACCGCCATATATTTTTTGCAGCATTGCATAATCAATTTCATCTTCAAAAGCGTTATCAACTGCTTTCAAGTAAGCATGGTGAGAATCTGTAGTTAGCTGCACTCTTTTAGTCAATCTGCTTGCAACATCTTTCATAAAAACATCTGCGCTTTCTGCATTTCTATTACCAACGTACCATGAGATAACAAGTTTAGAATCTGCATCAAGCCCGACCCACGTCCATGCATCACCGTTGCCTTTACTCTTATTTTCGATAGATGTTTTTTTTCTTTGCTGCCAACGAAGCTCCATATTTCATCGCATTGAATGCGGTCGCTTGCAATGCCAACAACTTTTTCATTGTGGAATTGCATGCATGCTCTGCCAACTTCAACTAACAATTTAGCAACTGTATTCTTTGATACATCAGCAATGCGAGTAGTCGCACGAATGCTGTTGCCTTCAACAAGAAAGTTTATAATTTGCACTCGTTTTTGTATTGGTAGCTTGTTCATTTATCAAAGATAATACTTATGCTTGAACTGTCAAGCAAAAAAGTCATTTTAATTTGTTAATTTTTGCAGCTTTGTTTAAAAAGTTGATTTTTGGGGTACAAATGTATAAACAATACTTGACAATAATTAACCTATAGCTTAATTTTGTGAAACGAAAAGCGGTTTTATATAAAAGTTCAACGTCCTATAACCGTCATATTTGTATTGATGAGAACATCGCAGAAACAATCTTAGACTTAATTGCGGTTAAAAAAATCGGGAAGAAATTTGATTATATAGTAAACCGAATATTAGAGCAAAATTTTATTTATTATGATGATTACGTGAAATTAAAGGCATATAAAAGCTTGTCAGAAATGAGGCTTTTCCCAAACGGTGCAAATGCAAGAATTTACTGCAAGGAAGTCAATACCACTCAAGGAAAATTTTATGTTGTCGTTGCAAAATTTTTAGAAAAGAAAAAATCCGACCCGTTAAATAAAAAAATTGATAATTTAATTAAACCGATTGAAGATTATGAATACGAATTTGAATAATGCTAAAGAGAAAATAAGTAAAAGATTTTTAGAAAAAACAGAAGATGAATTGATTAAAGAAGATGCTGACATTTTGATGGCTAACTATTTGTCTGAAATAGAGCGTTTGCGAGAATTGATAGGATTCAATCAACAAGATTTAGCATTAAGAATTAAACTTACTCCAAGTTATTTATCACAAGTATTTACAGGGAAAAAACCATTGAATTTTATAACACTTGCTAAAATAAAAAGAGTATTAAAAATAAAGTTTTCGGTTACTGCAAGATTAGAGCAAGAGGGCATTTGGTCAATTCAACTGGCACAGTCTGATACATCGAATGTCGCGAGGAGTGTAAAGATTAAGAATGAATCATCGCAAAGACCCGAACTTTATTTTATTTCTGGAGCGAAATATTACGATGCACAACAAACTTCAAACGCTTCTTAGATGACAAAGACTAAAAAGGAAGAACCATTTTTATACGCTTTAAAAAGAATAAAGGATTTCGGATTTAATGTAAACGAATCCCTTTACATTAACGAACCGGAAAAAATGGTCAAAGTGGAATTTCAGCATCGGTTAGGATTTTCGTTAGAGCAAAATATGGTGGAGCTTAATTTGAGAGCATTTTATCATTATCCAGATGCTCCATTAGATGAGGTTCTGGCCGAAATTCAAGTGCAAAATTTATTTGAAATCCCTAATATTTCAAGGTTTCTGGATGCAAACAACATTGTTGTCTTACCCGAAGAATTGATTATAACAATAGTTAGCCTTTCTATTTCACATACAAGAGCTTTATTTACAAAAAGTTTAGCTGGAACTGTTTTACAAGATGTTTTACTTCCAATAGTTGATGCAAGAGCTATGTCTGAATTTTTCTTTCCCTATATGTTTGGTGGGGATACAGCAAATATCAAAGCGATCAGGACGATGGGGAATGTTCCAACAAGCAGTCTAAAATAATTAATCTAAATTTTACCCCATCTTGCAGCAGCAGCTTTTTGAGCAATCTCTTTTCTTCTTTTAGCTGATAGCTTTTTTGCTCTGGCTTTGCCGCCAACCAGTCCGCCTTTTTTCCCCATTGCAGATGCAGCGGCTTTGATCAGATCTTTTTCTTTTAAGCTATCTTCGCTATCGCCTGTTGCAATATCAACTATTGATTTTGCTCTTTGGTTTATATCGGTTGGTCGTTTTGATTTTGCCATGAAACAAATATACAAAACCTTTGCTTGTTCCGTCAAGCATCTAAAAATCAATTAAATTCAAACTGACCCACTACCTAAATTCGAGTAGTGTCTCAATTTGAAATTTAATTCGGGATTTGTCATTCCGACGAAGGAGGAATCCCTGAGATGCCTCGTGACTCGGCATGACAAGTGGCTGTAGTGAAAAATTCAAACTGAGACACTACCTAAATTCGGTAGTGACGCATTTTGAAATTTTTTAGCTTCATTATAATTCTGAAAGATATTTTTGAGCTAAAAAATAGCCTCCGCTTACAATTATCATAGCTATTGACACAGCACCCATAATAATGCTCAAGCCGAACAACCCAAAATATGTCATTGCTTTTGCTTCGCTTGGATTTTGTGGGTTATATACTACTTTGACTTTTTCGCCAACATTAAAAGCAGGCGGAGAGCTTGCCCCAAATCCTTTGAAAGTTATTTCTTCGCCATTGGAAGAAGTGAACTTAAATATTGGCGTAAACTCTGTAGAGTTACTTCCTATGCTGCTTTCCAAATCAACAACTGTTGCAATTGCTCTGGTGCCGTTCTTAATTAGTTTTATACTGTTACCCAAAAATATTGTAGCAATAATTAACAAAGCGACTCCTACTATTAATATTATTGAGTATATCATTTTCCACATTTTTTTAAGATTGTAAAATAAAGTATTGTATAATTATGACAAATAATTAATCTATTTTTTGTTTCTTTTTGTAGCTACCTCTTTTTGGGTAGTGTCGCAGTTTGAAATTTCTTGCAACTATTATTTCGTTTTCTCAAGACTATCAATTGAAGATTGAATATCTATTAACCGGGCGTGAACGGTTGCAAGTTGCTTCTTTTTCGCCTCAGCGCTGTCGTAAACGTCTTTGTGCAAGTAGTCGCCTATTCTTTCGGTTAAATTATTAGCGCTATCCTTTAAGGTTTTTTGTTCGTTCAAAAGTTTTGTGCTCACTTCATTACTATTGCATCCGCAAGTGAACAGCATTAGAATGCTTAAAACAGCTGAATATTTCATATAAATTTTTTAAATTATAGTTGAAAAAAATAAGGATCCGCAAGAGGTGCAAGACAACACAAATGAAGAACCGCTTATTCAGCGGTCGTTTGTTTTTTATAAGTGGCTCTTTTTTTCGGAGCTTCAATTTCTACTAAGTTAGCAATATCTTCAATGCTCTTTAATCTTTTAATCAAGCCAGCTTGCATTGCTGGTGGCACTCTCAATGATTTATGAATTTTTACAAAGTTGTAGTAAACAAAATAAAGCGCAATCCAAATTTCTATCCTCTGATATGATATGCTTTCGGCTGAACAAATGCTCTGATTCCCTGATAAGATAATGTGCTTCCCAAGCCCGAATGTTTTCTTCCGCTCCATGGCAGTGCGCCGCTCACACGGTCGCAGCAATTCCAGTACACTGTGCCGGTATTCAATTGCTTCATTATTTTTTCTGCCCGGTCAAAACTTTTCGAATATACCGAAGCAGTCAGTCCGTATTCTGTGTCTTGCATTAAAGCAATGGCTTCTTCATCGCCTTTTACTTTTTGTATTCCGATAACCGGGCCAAATGATTCTTCCTTCATGATTTTCATATCATGGTTCACGTTTATTAAAACGGCAGGTTCAATAAAATAACCTTTACCGCTTAATTTTTTTCCGCCATACAACACCGTTGCTCCTTTTGCTTTCGCATCTTCAATCTGACCCAATAAAAAATCAACTTGCTCTTTTCTGCTAACCGCACCAATTTCTGTGGTTTTGTTGAGGGGATCGCCAATAACCATTTTTCTTGCCTGATCAACATAACTTTTTACAAACCTGTCATATATTTTTTCATGAACATAAATTCTCTCTACCGCGCAACAGCTTTGCCCGTTATTATAAACAACACCTTCAAGGGCAGCAGCAGCAACTTTTTCTATGTCCTCTACATCATCCATTATGTACAATGGATCCTTACCTCCAAGCTCAAGTTGGCAAGGAACTAGCTTGTGAGCAATCTGTTCTGCGATATATTTTCCTGTTTTATAACTACCGGTGAAAAAATATCCGTTTAAAGGCAATTGCAGCAAAGCTGCGCCAACACTACCTTTACCAATTGCAAGCTCGAAACAATGTTCATAAACACCAGATTCATACATTAGTTTTTGGATATGCATGCCTGTTAAAATAGTATATTCAGAAGGTTTGTAAAAAACAGCATTGCCGCCAATCAATGCTGGAATTACTACATTGATCGCAACCAGATAAGGATAATTCCATGCGGAAATATTAGCGATCACACCAAGTGGCTCATAAACAATTTTTTCTCTGGTAGTTCCTTCTGTTGTGATCCATTCTTCAGCAAGCCATTTTTCAGAATTATCAATAAAGAACTGGATTTTTGCTTTTGCCCCGTTCAGTTCATTATATGATTGTTGCAATGGCTTCCCCATTTCACTGGTTAATGTTTTTGCCAGCTCATCTTTATGCACATCTATTAAGGAAACAAATTTTTTAATGCATTCGACTCTTTCTTTCACCGATATCGCAGCCCAGGCCGGTTGTGCTTTCTTTAATAACCTGAATTTCTCTTCGATGGTTTGATGCGTATCTTCATTTATATATTCAATCACTTCCTCAGTAGCCGGATTTATTAATGCTAATTTTTCCATTTTTGTTTGTCTGATTTCTTTTAAAAAACGTTCTTTAATATTTTTTGAGAATGGGCTTTCTTCTTTGCCATTCAGTCTTTCAGGATGCCATTGCACACAAAGCATAAAAGCCTTTCCGAATTTATCTTCGAACTCAATTCCTTCAATAATTTTATCATTAGTATTTGAATAAGAGTTTGCTCTCAAATTTTCTCCCAATGCGTTTTTATCAACCGCCTGATGATGTGCGCTGTTTATTTTTCCTGATGAAGCAGTCGTAATTTCTTTTAACAATGAACCTTTTTCAGCACTTGCTTCATGTTCTTTATCGGCTTGTTCTTTTTTATGAATTGAATTCAGCGCTCCTAAATCCTGAATTAATTTTCCGCCTTGCAAAACATTCACGAGCTGCATACCGCGACAAATTCCTAACAACGGCAACTGATATAATTGCGAATATTCAAAAATCTCTTTCTCGAACAAATCTCTTTTGATTTGAAATTCTTCAGGAGCATTTGCATAGGAAGCATTTGCATGATAAAAAGAAGGGTCAATATCAATTCCACCGGTCAAAACAAATCCATCGCAGGTTGAAATATCTTCTGCATTATTTTTTTCGAATGATAATTCAACAAGCTCAATATCATCGTTCAAATCTTCTTTTGTAAACCATTCCCAGTAATAATGAAAATTGGTTTTTGTGAAACTTATTCCGATTCGTTTTTTCATGATTAATGATGAATAATTTAGTTCACAATTTGCAATATTCAGTTTGCACTTCGAATAGCAACAACTTTCCAACTGCCAACTGATAACTGCCAACTGCTACAAAGCTTCTCCATAAAGCTTTCTGAAATCTGCTCTGGTAACAGGTTTGGGATTATTAGGGTGACAGAAATCTGCAAATCCCAAATCTGCTAATGTTTCCAAATGTTCTTCTTTCACGCCAATATCGCGCAATTTAACAGGCATGCCTATCTGCTTATTTAGGTCAAATAAATGGCTCACCACCGCTTCGCCGGTTTCTTCTTTCAACTCCATCGTTCTTGCAATTTTTTTAAACTTGTCTTCAAAACCTGCAATATTAAAATTCATTCCGTAAGGCAAATTTACAGCATTGGCAAGACCATGATGCGTATCGAGCAGCGAAGACAAAGGGTGCGCAAGCGAATGCACAACTCCCAATCCTTTTTGAAAGGCAACTGCTCCCATTAGCGATGCAATCATCATTTTGCTCCTCGATTCAAGTGAAGGTTTATTTACTGCATCCACAATTGATTCATTAATCAAATCGATTCCTTCCAGCGCAATGCCATCTGCCATCGGATGAAAGCCTTTCGCTAAAAATGCTTCCATATTATGTGTCAGCGCATCCATGCCGGTTGCTGCCGTTACAAACGGCGGAAGTTCCATCGTCAACAACGGATCTGCAAAAACAATTTTTGCAAGCAACTTTGGCGAGAACAAAATTCTTTTGCGATGCGTATCGTCTTCTGAAATAATTGCGCTGCGGCCGACTTCGCTGCCAGTGCCGCTTGTTGTAGGGATTGTAATAAAATGAGGAACTGATTCCGTTACATATTTATCGCCGCCAATCAAATCATCGTAATCAAACAAATCGCGATGGTGATTAATGCGCAACACAATTGCCCGTGCAACATCCATCGCAGCGCCACCACCAATACCAATTATGCTATCTCTGTTTGTATTCTTAAAAACTTCACCTCCTTTCAACACGTCTGATTTGACAGGGTTTTTATGAATATCAGAAAAAACTTCTACTGAAATTGATTTTGCAGGCAAGGCTATCAGTTAATTCTTTAAAGAAACTGAGCTGTCTTACAACAGGATCAGTAACAATCAGCGGTTGTGCAAGACCGTTAGCTTTTAAATATTCAGGCAATTCTTTTATTGCATTTGCCCCAAATCTTATTATCGTCGGGAAATTATATTGCCGAATTATATTGAAATCAATCATGCGTTTTTTGTTTTAAAATTTACTTCTCGCAAAGGCGCAACGCCGCGAAGAAATCCGCTGCGTCCTCGCGGCTTTGCGAGAGGTCTTTATATTATCTCAAGATATCTTTTCAGTTCCCAGTCAGTCACTACTTTTGAAAACTGTCTCCATTCCCATTCTCTGGTTCCGGTAAAATGTTCAACAAAATCTTTCCCGAAAAGCTCAGCAGCAATTTCGGAAGTTTTCATGGCTTGCGTTGCAGACCATAAATTGCCTGGGAGAATTCCATTCTTTTTGTCCGCATAACCATTACCGATAGTTTGAGGTGTTTTTAATTTTAATTTATTTTTTATTCCATACAAACCGGAAGCAAGGCAAGCAGACATTGCCAAATAAGGATTTGAATCAGAGCCGACAACCCTTGTTTCCAACCGCGCAGATGTAGCGCCCGCGGGCAACACACGCAATGCGGTAGTTCTGTTATCAATAGCCCATGTTAATGTTGTTGGCGCCCATGCACCTTCAACCAATCTTTTATAACTGTTTATTGTTGGAGCATACATCGGCAATATAAATGGAAGGCAATGAAGCTGACCGGCAATATAACTCTCAAGCAATGCGCTCATGTTTGTTTTTGCCTTTTTATCGTAAAACAAATTCTGTTTGCCATCTGCGCTCCATAAACTTTGATGTACATGCCCGCTGCAGCCTGGTAAATTTTCATTCCATTTTGCCATGAACGTTGCAATCAGTCCGTGCCGGTGCGCAATTTCTTTCACACCACTTTTAAAAAGAACAGCCCGGTCTGCAGCTTCTAAAATTTCACTGTATAAAATAGCCGCCTCATACACACCCGGTCCGGTTTCCGTGTGAATGCCTTCCAATGGAATGTTGAATTTTTTTAGCGAATCAAATAAGTCATGAAAGAAATCGCTTTTTTGAGAAGCACGCAATATTGAATAACCGAACATGCCATTCGTCATCGGTTTTAAATTGCTGAATTTATTTGCGTATAATTCATCAGTGTTATCAATAAAATTGAACCATTCAAACTCCTGCGAGAAGAAAGGCAAATATCCGGCGTCGGTTGCCTGTTTTGCAATTCTTTTCAGCAAGCTTCGTGGGCATGATGGCAAATCATTTCCTTTAGCATCGCAAAAATCTGCGAGAAAAAAGGGAAGATCATTTTCCCATGGCACCTGCCTGAAAGTATTGATATCAACCGCTGCGGCAGCATCAGGATACCCGGTATGCCAGCCCGTTATTTTCGCATTATCATATGCAACATCATTCGCATCCCACCCGAATACCACGTCACAAAAACCAAAACCTTTTTCAATAACCGATTCAAATTTTTCAAAGCTGATCACCTTGCCTCGCAAAATGCCATCAATATCAACAACTGCAAGCTTTACTTTTTCAGTGTTTTGTTCAGCAAGTTGTTTCAGCACTTCATCTTGTTTGTCTTTCATCTTTTGCCTGTTTTATAAGAGTAAAATTTCTGTCGTTGATGAAGTTAAGCAAAACCAAGAAATATGAAATAATGCATGAGTGTCGGGTTGCCGATGGTTTGGGCTTTTAAAGAGATTTTTGTGTGGCTGCTTAATTATTAGTTAACATACATTTCATTCAAACAGTATACTGAAATTTTTTTTCTTTGTCCAATTTCAAAACCCTCAGTTGTCATTTGTTTCTTAACATCACAGAGACTTTGTTTACATTTTTCTGAACATTTTATTAATATCACTATATGGAACGGCATTCTTTACAAATGTGAAAGTTCCTTTATCGTGTATTTCTTTTGCAGCATCTATCAATGCGCCGTAAGCAACACGCGCAAGTGAGGAGCCAACGCTTACTCTTTTTACGCCGATTTCTTCCAGCACATTCAATGTTATATCAGCTTCGGCCAACCCAAATAGAAAATTTACAGGCTTTGGAGCAACTGCTTTTACAATAATTTCAATTTCATTTTTTGTTTTTAATCCGGGCCATATAAAACGTCTGCACCCGCATCAGCAAAAGCCATGAGACGTTTAAGAGTATCTTTTAAATCTGGCCTGCCGTATAAATAATTTTCCGCTCTTGCTGTGAGCATGAAAGGAAACGCAAGACTGCGAGCGGCTTTCACAGCAGCTTTGATTCTTTCAACTGATAAATCAAAATCGTAAATCGGTTTGTTATCAAGGCCTGTTGCATCTTCAAGCGTGCAGCCAACAAGGCCATTTTTTGCAGCAAGCAAAATTGTTTCTGCACAAACTTCAGGTTCATCGCCGTAACCGTTTTCCAAATCAACAGAAACAGGGAGAATGGTTGCAGATGCGATCGCATTTGCATTCAATAAATTTTCTGCGCGGCCAATGGCACGCTCAGCATCCGGCTTTGCAAGCGAAAAGGCAAGCCCGGCGCTTGTAGTAGCCACGGCTTCAAACCCCAGACTTTCCAAAATCTTTGCTGAGCCGGCATCCCATGCATTTGGTATAACAAATAATCCCTCGCGCTCATGAAGCTTTTTGAATTGGGTTGCTTTCCCAAATTGCGATGTATCGTTTGTGGTTATCATATCATTCTTGTTATACTTTTTATATTGAACCTTAAATTTGCACTCGAAGTTAAGGCACAGATGTTCATTTCTTTTTAACAGCAACTTTTATAACGCGAATTGAAATTCTTTCAAACAAAAATTATTGAAATGAAAATTACAATGCTATTCATTTTTACGATGATTACTATTCAAAATATTTTTCCGCAAAATAAAGATGCTGATGAAATAAAAAAGCTGAATCAGCAGTGGCTGGATTCTTACATTACAAAAGACACGGCGATTGAAAATAGAATTTTTGCTGATGACCTGATATTAGTTTCTCCGAATGGAAAAAAAATGACGAAAAAAGAAATGATCGGCAACCTTTCAAGCCAGCAAATAATTTCTGTAAAAATTGACAGCGCAGACGTGCGCATGCTCACCAATAATGTTGGGGTAATAACTTCTTACACCACATTTGTATTTAAAAGCGATGGCAAAGAAATAACAGGAAAAAATTGTTATCAGGATGTTTATATAAAAAGAAAGGAAAGATGGGAAGCAGTCGCAGCTCATGTTACTTTGTTGAACGCGAAATAAACAGTTGACAGCAATCAGAAGGTCAATAAAAAAACAGTTCCCGCTCCTTCAGTCGATTGCACCTGAATACTGCCTTTGTGCAACAGCATAATTTGTTTGCAAAGGCTCAGCCCGATGCCACTTCCTGTTTTTCTGGTACTAAAAAAGGGAACAAAAATTTTATCAAGCAATTCTGTCGATATGCCCACTCCGTTATCGCCAACTTTGATGGCTGTTTTATTATTCCTTGCAGGCTGGGCATTTAGCGTGACACGCGGCTGAGGCCTGTCTTTCACGGCTTCCATGGCATTTAGCACTAAATTAATAAGCACTTGTTCAACAAGGCTTGGATCGGCTTCCATAGTAAGATCGGTTTCTTTCAAGATCACTTCAAGCTCAATATTTTTTTGCGCGAGCGTGGGCTGCATTAAGTGATGAAGATTTTCAAACAAATCCCTCACATAAATTTTTTTCAGATTTGGCGCCATTATTTTATTAAGATTGCGATAAGTTTCCGCAAACCTCAAAAGCCCTTCGCTCCTTCTTCTGATGGTATCAATACCTAACTGCAGATCTTCAATTGCTGCCGGCTGCTCACGGAGATGGCTAACCGAATTTTGTAAACGGTGAAGCATTGTATCAGCCAAAGAAGAAATCGGCGCAATGGAATTCATGATCTCATGCGTCATCACACTTAATAATTTCTGCCACGCTTTTGCTTCGGTTTCATCCAATGCCTCATCTACATTTTGAAATGCTATCAGTTTATAAACAATATTATCAGTTTGAAAAGCCGTTGCGGAAATAAGCGCTTTAAAAACACTGCCGTCTCTTGTTATGGAAACTACTTTGCTTTGTCCGGGCCGAACGTTCAGCACTTCATGATATAACGGCGCATCGCGCTTCTGAAGCGAATGAATTGTTTTGAGATAAGGAATGCCGAGCATTGTTTTGAGCGATTCATTCATCCAGCCAATCTGGCCGCCTTCATGCTGATAAGAAAGTATGCCTGTGTCGACCAGCTCCAATATTTTTTGCAGATATAAATATTGGGTTTCTTTTTCACGGCTGATGTGCTTAAAAGTTGTGTTGATGTCGTTAAATCCCTGGCGGAGCGGCTGCAATTCAACCGGAGCACGCTTTACATCAAAATAACGGGAGAAATCTCTGTAGTGGACTGATTCAACAAATTGCTCCACTTCATCCTGTGCTTTTTTATTGAACCGGTAAAAATCCACCAATTGAGCACTTATGATTGGTATCATGATGATCAGATAAACAAACCATCCTTTCACAATAATAATAGCTGCAGCAGTTATTGTAAGAAATAAAAATACCACGCGGATGAGTAACCGTAAATAATGGTAGCGCTCAAATATCATATTTGCTTAAGCGGCGGTACAAAGCAGTGCGCGTGAGCCCAAGTTCTTTCGCAGCCTTGCTTATGTTGCCGTTATGTTTTTCTATTACTTTTAAAATTGTGTTCTTTTCCACTTGTCCCAAATTTAATTCATCAGGCTCGTCATTTAATTGCTTTGGCGATTCGATGGGCGAAAAAATAAGATCGCTTGCATGAAGTACGTCATTTTCCGCCATTATCACCGCACGCTCAATTGTGTATTGAAGCTCTCTCACATTTCCCGGAAAATGGTAGCTCCGCAATTTCTCCAGCGCTTTTGCATCAAAATCATCGGAACTTTTTGAATATTTTTTTGCATAAATGTGCACAAAATGTTTTGCAAGCAGCTCAACATCGCTTCCTCTTTTGCGCAAAGGCGGCACCATTATTTCAACGGTGTTGATCCTATAAATGAGATCTTTCCTGAAACGGCTTTCATTGGCAAGTTCAGTTAAAGGCATATTGGTGGCGCATATCAATCGAATATCAATCGGTATGGGTTGATTGGTCCCGATGCGCGTTATTTTTCTGTTTTGTAATACAGATAATAATTTTGCCTGTTGATGTAAAGAAATATTTCCGATTTCATCCAAGAATAATGTGCCGCCGGAAGCTGTTTCAAAAAGGCCAACCCTGTCTTCTCTTGCATCAGTAAATGCTCCTTTCTTATGACCGAACAATTCGCTTTCGAATAAGGTTTCGGTGAGTGCGCCCACATCCACTTTAATAAAAGGTTTATCGGCACGCAATGATTGCTGATGGATTGCTTTGGCAATTAAATCTTTTCCTGTTCCATTCTCTCCTAATATTAATATGTTGGCATCAGTCGGCGCAATCTTTTCTATCTTATAAAAAATCTGCTGCATTATTTCAGATTCGCCGATCAGTTCAGAACCGATAATCGAATCTACCGGGCTCACATAACCATTCAAGCCTTTATTGCTTTCTTTTTTCTTCAGCGCATCTTTGATCGTGCTGATGAGCCGCTCATTATGCCAGGGCTTCACCACAAAATCGGTGGCTCCTTCTTTTAAAGAACGAACGGCAAGATCGATATCGCCATAAGCAGTAATCATAATAACAGCGGCTGTGCTTCCAAACTCTCTCAATTTCTTTAACCAAAAAAGACCTTCATTGCCTGTGTTGATGCTGCTATTGAAATTCATATCCAGCAGAACAATATCAAAAGTTTGTTTTGAAAGAAGCGACCTGATGCTTTCGGGGTTCTTTTCTGTCGTTACTCCTGCGGTTTCTGTCTTTAATAATAACCTCACGGCCGTCAGCACGTCGGGGTCGTCGTCTACAATTAATACGGATGCATTTTTTAGGCTCATGTGTAACAATTAAAATATTTTATTCGTCCAATGCAACAATTAGTGCCACAAGTTTACCTTAAATATAAAGGCGTGGCAATTAATTTTTTAAGCGTTCTCTAAAAAAGCCGGGTGTATCGAAACCGTACACTTTATGTATCGATAACGAACATCTTCGTATATTGGCGGAGATTAAGAAACTGGAAATCACTAAAATGGAAACTGGCATGTGTTTGATTACATCAAGGGTGAAACTTTCTTATGTAGTAGTAAGAAGAACCGCCCGCCATGTTTATTCCGGGCGGTTTATCAAAAAATCAAACCTAAATTAAAGCTTGTATGGTAGACAGGGTTATTGAAAAGAAGAGATGGACGACAAAAAGACTGCTCACAATCGGAGGCATTACGGCATTGGTTTTATTGATTGGCGCAAGTTATTATTACACCAAGGGGCCATCTAAATTAAGTGTTGATACGGAACGCATCACGATCAGCGAAATCAAAAAAGGCCCTTTTCAGGAAAATATTCCTGTGAATGGTGTGGTAATGCCACTAACAACCATTTATCTGGATGCAACTGAGGGCGGCCGTGTTGAAGAAAGATATGCCGAAGATGGAGCGGTAATGAAAAAAGGCCAGCCGATTCTGCGCCTGTCGAATACTGATCTGCTGATGACGATGATGAGCCAGCAGAATACCGTATATAACACATTAACGCAAATGCAGATCAATCATAATGCCGCGCTGCAAAATACGGTGAGCAAACAAACTCAATTGGCAGACGTAGAAAGCCTTTACAAAGAAGCTGAGCGCATTTATAATCTTGACAAAAAATTATATAGCCAAAAAGTGATTGGCTCACAGGAATATCAACAAGCAGAAAATAATTACAATTATTATCTCAGCAAGAAAAAACTGACTGAAGTGATTTTGCAACAGGACTCAGTATCACGGGCAACGCAGGAAACGCAAGACAAAAAATCTTACCAAGGCTCGCAAGAAGCATTGAGCATTATGCAAAAGAAAGTTGGCGACCTTATCGTTCGTGCGCCAATTGACGGTCAGCTTACATCGCTTGATGCCGAGATCGGACAAAGCAAAACACAGGGCATGCGCCTAGGCCAAATTGATGTGCTCAGTGGTTTCAAAGTAAGAGTGGATGTTGATGAACATTATCTTTCCCGCATCTACACCGGCCTCACAGGAACATTCAGTTTTGCCGACAGCAACTATAAATTGAAAATTTTTAAAGTGTTCACTCAGGTAACTGGTGGAAAATTTCAGGTTGATATGGAATTTGTCGGAGCGGTTCCAAAAGGAATCCGTCGCGGGCAAACTTTGCAGATTACGCTTGCATTAAGTGAAGAAAGACAAGCAACATTAGTTGCAAAAGGTGGTTTTTTTCAGCAGACTGGTGGCAACTGGATCTTTAAAGTAAGCGATGACGGAAAAACAGCTTATAAAGTAGACATTCAGCTTGGCAATCAAAACATCGATTACTATGAAGTGCTTCAGGGGTTGAAGCCCGGCGATAAAGTGGTCACTTCCAGCTACGAAGCTTATGGCAACATGCAGGAGCTTGTGCTGAAAAAAGAATAATCAAATCATTACCTAAAACAACTATATATGAAAAAAAGACCCTTATTGATTTTTGCGCTTGCTCTGATGCTATGCCTGCTGAGCGCGCCATCGAAAGAGTGCGGAAAAATTGTTGGCGATAAAGCAACTGTTGAAGGCGCTGAGAAAAAAACAGCTACACAGAAAAAAAACAATGAAACTGAAGACATACAAACCGAGTTTTCGCTTATCCACACGCTTTTTTTTCAAACAACATAACATAAACTAAAACATAACATCTAAAACATTCTAAACACAAACACAATGATAAAGATTACCGAACTCGAAAAAGTTTACCGAACCGAAGAAGTGGAAACTATTGCGTTGAACAAATTAACAATGGAAGTTAAAGATGGCGAATTTGTTGCTGTGATGGGGCCATCGGGTTGCGGCAAATCAACATTGCTAAATATACTTGGGCTTTTGGATGATCCGGATAAAGGAAGCTTTTTATTCAATCAAATTGAAGTTGCCCATTTCAACGAGCGCAAGCGTGCTGATCTGCGCAAGCATAATATCGGTTTTGTGTTCCAGAGTTTTAATTTGATTGATGAGCTGACTGTGTTTGAAAATGTAGAACTCCCCTTAATATATACCGGCGTAAAATCTGCAGACAGAAAGACAAGAGTAGAAGCTGTTTTGGATAAAGTTCAGATTATGCACCGCCGCAACCATTACCCACAACAGCTTTCAGGCGGCCAGCAACAGCGTGTGGCAGTTGCCAGAGCAGTGGTTAATAACCCCAAATTAATATTGGCCGATGAGCCTACCGGAAACCTCGACTCATCAAATGGCAATGAAGTAATGCAACTGCTCACTGAATTAAATGAGCAGGGAACTACCATTGTTATGGTAACGCACAGCGAGCATGATGCACGCTACAGCCATCGTGTTATAAGGATGCTGGACGGGCAGGCTGTTGTTGAAAATATTATGGCATAAACTGCAGGCGGCATCAATCGGTTGAAAATAAAAATTGCTTTCTAAAACATTTCTACAAACTTATTATTGAAAGTTGAGGATTAACAGCAATACATAACCGAAAATTTTGCTACAAGGGCTGAAAACTTTTCAGCCATTTGTAGTTTGTTTTTGTTACGCGGATAGTTGTGAATTTATACACGAAAAAAATCGTACATTAAGAGGGGCTGGCTCCAGAAGGAGAAACTAACCGTAATAAATAACCGAAAATTAGAAATCGTAAATAGGATATTATGATAAAGAACTATTTAAAAATCGCTTTTCGCAATCTTTGGCGCCACAGGGTTTTTTCATTTATCAATATTATGGGGCTTACTGTTGGGATGACGGCTTTCTTTCTCATTTTTTTGTATGTGAAATTTGAATTGAGCTATGATTCATTTAATTCAAAAGCCAATAGAATTTACCGTGTGGTTTGTGATATAAAAACCCCCACTGAAACCCTTAATGCGAGCGGCCCGTCGTGGGCGATTGCGCCTCATATAAAAAATGATTTCCCGGAAATTGAATCCGCTGTCCGCATTACGGGTTCAAGCCTGCTTGTAAGAAAAGGCGATGTCAAATTTCAGGAAGACAATAGTTTGTTTGCTGATTCATCATTCTTTCAGATGTTTGATTTCAAGCTTTTAAAAGGCAACCCGAAAACTGTATTAGCTGATCAATTCAGTATCGTGCTTTCTGAAACCGCGGCAAAAAAATATTTTGGGAATGCAGAACCTATCGGACAAACTGTTTTGCTCACCGATGGCAATTTTAATGCGAAAATCACAGGCATCATGCAGGATATGCCTGAAAATTCCACGATTAAAGCAGACATGTTGGTTTCCATGACAACGCTCACTCAAAAATTCAATCCTGATATTGACAATCAATGGGGCAACTATGGCAATAGAACTTTTTTATTGCTAAAACCGGGCAGCAGCGCAAAAGCTTTGCAGGCAAAGCTTCCGGCATTTCTTGAAAAACGGAATGGCGATGAAATGAAGAAATTGCAGATGTTCCCCACTTTGATGCTGGAACCTTTGCGAGACGTTTATCTTCGCTCCACACGCGACGGAAGCAAGACGGGCAATATCAGTAATGTATATATATTTTCTATTGTTGCCATTTTCATTTTATTGATTGCATGTTTCAATTTCGTGAACCTTACAACAGCAAGGTCTGCAGAACGTGCAAAAGAAGTTGGCATACGCAAAGTTGTAGGCGCATTGCAAGCTCAATTAGCGAAACAATTTATAGGTGAAAGCATTATACTTTGTTTAATAGCTTTTATTTTATCTGTTATCCTTGCTGCCTTATTACTTCCATTGTTCAATCAATTATCAGGCAAAATAATCAGCCATAATATTTTTTCTCATCCCGAATACTTATTGATACTGTTTTTAACATCGTTAGGCATTGGCGTACTCGCCGGAATATATCCCGCATTGGTATTATCATCATTTCAGCCTATTACTGTTTTGAAAGGGCGCTTTGCAACGAGCCTCAAAGGGATTATATTGAGAAAAGGCTTGGTGGTTGCCCAGTTTACTATTTCCATTGCATTGATCATTGCCACAATTGTTGTTTACAATCAAATGAGGTTCATGCGCAGTCAGGACCTGGGCTTTAATAAAGACCAGAAATTAATTTTAGATACGCATGGAGATTCATTAAAAACGGTGCTCAAGCAAGAAGTATCCATTTTGCCCGGCGTGATATCAACTTCAATGGCAGGCAGTGTTCCAGGTGGCGGAAACCCGGGCGCTTATTCTCAACTCGAAAATATGAAAGGTGAAATGCAGATTGCTAACCTCGATCTGTATTTTGTGGATTACGATTACATTCCACAGTATAAAATGAAAATACTTGCAGGCCGTACCTTCTCAAAAGATTTTGGAACCGATACAACGCAGGCGATGATCGTGAACGAAGCTGCCATGAAACTGTTCGGTTATAGTTCGCCGAAACAAATCATCGGTAAAAAATTTGATCAATGGGGAAGGAAAGGAATGATAATTGGCGTGGTGCAGGATTTTCATTTCCGGTCGCTGCAGGAAGTAATAAAACCACTTAGCATAAGAATTGAGCCTAATGGTTGCGATTTAATTACGGTAAATGTTTCCGGAAAAAATTTGCCCTCAACAATTTCAGCCATTGAAAATAAGTGGAAGGCATTAATACCTCACCGTCCTTTCAGCTATTATTTTTTAGATGAATTTTTTGACAAACAATATCGCGCTGAAGACAGGTTCGGAAGGCTGTTCCTGAATTTCGCCATTCTTGCCATTTTCATTTCTTGTCTGGGGTTATTAGGGCTCGCATCTTACAGCACCATGCAGCGCACAAAAGAAATAGGCGTGCGCAAAGTAATGGGCGCAAGCGTTGTCAATATCGTGAATCTATTATCAAAAGATTTTTTAAAGCTCGTCATTATATCATTTGTTATTGCATCGCCGATTGCCTGGTACTTCATGCACAAATGGCTTAGTGGCTTTGCATATAAAACAAATGTTAGCTGGTGGATATTCGCTGCAGCGGGAATTGCTGCATTGCTGATCGCATTGACAACAGTAAGTTTTCAGGCAATAAAAGCGGCAGTTACAAATCCGGTAAAGAGTTTAAGAACTGAATAAGTTCGCTATTAAAAATGTAGAAATTAAATTGATGCGTAACCCACAACAGCATTTATTAACCATGGATTAAAATATTTTCAATGAGGCGCTTCAACAAAATAATTTTCTTCTGCATACTTATTGCTTTGAAAGCGCCTAGTTTTTGTCAGCAAGTTCCATATGGAAATAATCCGCAGGCAGGCCATTACTTTAATGTTGGGAATTGTAAAATTTATTACGAGATATATGGCAAAGGAAAACCGCTTGTGCTGCTGCATGGCGGTGTGTATGGCTACATAGACGAATTCGAATACCTCATTCCGAAATTGGCCGAAAATTATCAGGTGATATGTATCGCAACACGCGGTCATGGAAAATCTGAAATTGGCCATGAGCCTTTTACTTACCAGCAAAGAGCTGAAGATGCATACAAAGTAATAAGAAGCATTACTGCAGACAGCATTACTGTTATAGGATTCAGTGATGGTGCATTTGCGGCTTTGAAATTATCTGCCATGCATCCTGAACTTGTTATAAAATTAGTGTCTATTGGCGCAAGCGATTATCCAAAAAACAGGCCTCCGGATAACTACGATTATAGCCCCGAAAATTTAATGAAAAACGACTCTGCATTTTTTGCAAAGCGTGTTGCGCTCATGCCTGAGCCAAAGCGCTGGCGCGAATGCCTTACGATGTTGAGCAGATTATACAATGATGATTTCCTGAGCACAGAAACTTTTGAAAAAATAAAATGCCCTGTGCTGGTGATGAATGGCGACAGAGATAGCTATAATCCGATTGACGCTGTAATAAGATATAAAAAAGCAATTGCAAATGCGCAGCTGAGCATTATTCCTGGTTGCGATCATGTAGTGCTGTATTGCAATTTCCCTGTTGTTTGGGAATCAATAAAACCATTTTTAAAAAACTGAACCATGCTAAAAAATTATTTTAAGATTGCGATCAGAAGCCTATGGAGGCACAAGGCTTTTTCGCTTATTAATATTTTGGGATTGGCTGTTGGGATGGCAGCTTGTTTTCTGATATACATGTACGTTAATTTTGAATTGAGTTATGATAATTTTCATTCCAAAGCAGACCGCATTTATCGTGTGGTTGCGGATGTAAAAACGCCATCTGAAACAATAACGACTCAAGGAATAACATCTGCGCCCATTGCAGTTAATGTAAAAAAAGATTTTCCGGAAATAGAAGATGCCGTGAGGCTTGGATGGGATGGCTTTTTGGTGAAAAAAGGCGATGTCAAATTTCAGGAAGAAAATTCAGTGCTTGCAGATTCCACTTTATTTAATGTGTTTGATTTCCCGCTTATTGCCGGAAATAAAAATACGGCATTGAAAGAACCGATGAGCATCATCATGTCTCAAACAACAGCAAAAAAATATTTTGGAAATGCAAATCCGATGGGGCAACAAGTGCTGCTTACCGGCGCGGCCATCAATGCAACTGTTACAGGAGTAATGAAGGATATTCCTGAAAATTCTCAGATCAAAGCAAACATGCTAGTGTCTATGTCTTCCTATAAACAGATTTATGGGAACCCCACATCAGACAGCGAATGGACAAATCATATGTTCTATACTTATCTTTTGCTAAAACCAAACACCAACCCTAAAGCGCTTGAAGCAAAATTTCCGGCGTTCATGGAATTTCATCATGGCAGGCAGGCCAAAGAATTACAGATGCAGGATTATTTAAGCCTTGAGCCATTGCACGATGTTTATCTAAAATCAAAACGCGATGGCTTTATAAAAGGCAGCATTAATAATGTGCGCATTTTTTCAGTGATTGGGATTTTTATTTTGCTGATCGCATGCATCAATTTTATTAACCTCACAACTGCACGCAGCGCAGAACGGGCAAAAGAAGTGGGCATTCGCAAAGTAGTAGGCGCTGTAAAATTTCAGCTTGCACGGCAATTTATTATTGAATCAATAATGATTTGCTTTATCGCATTTTTGCTATCGCTTTTTTTATGTTCGTTTTTATTGCCATTGTTTAATCAGGTATCGGGAAAAGAAATAAGCACAGGCATTTTTAATCAGCCTGTAAATATTATCAGCCTTTTTTTGCTTTCCATTGCAATAGGAATTATTGCCGGGTTTTATCCTTCGCTGGTTTTGTCATCATTCAAACCAGTGAGTGTTTTAAAAGGGCGTTTTTCAACAGGCAACAAAGGTTTGATTTTAAGAAAAAGCCTTGTTGTTTTTCAGTTCACCATCTCAATCATTCTTATTGTAGGAACGATTGTAGTTTATACGCAGCTGCATTATATGCGCAATCAAGATCTTGGCTTTAGCAAAGATCAGACGATTGTGATCAATACAAATTTTGACAAGAATAAAGATGTATTCAAGCAATCACTATCATCAATTCCCGGAGTAGTTTCATCAAGTTTTTCATCAAGCGTTCCTGGTGGTGGACATACTTCTGCGTATTCAGAAATGCAGAACAAAGCAGGTGATATACAAAAAACAAATCTTGATTTATATTTTGTTGATTTTAATTACATCAATCAATATCAGTTCAAGCTCGTTGCCGGCCGTAGCTTCTCTACAGATTTTAAAACAGACAGTACGCAAGCGATGGTTGTAAATGAAAGTGCGGCGAGGTCATTGGGATATATGAATCCTGCTGATGCCGTTGGAAGAAATTATAGCCAATGGGGAAGCAAGGGAAAGATAATAGGCGTCCTGAAAGATTTTCATTATCATTCACTGGCGCAAAATATACAGCCTTTGGTAATGCGCTATGAACCCTGGGCTTTAGGATTAATTTCTATCAAAGTTTCATCAGCAAACTTACAATCAACTGTAAAAGCAATTGAAAGCAAATGGAATAATATAGTTCCTAATCGCCCTTTCGATTATTATTTTTTAGATGAATTTTTTGACAAGCAATATCGCGCTGAAGAAAAGTTTGGCAATCTGTTTACCTACTTTGCAATTCTCGCAATTTTTATTTCTTGCCTCGGCTTATTAGGCTTGGCATCTTACAGCACCATACAGCGCACAAAAGAAATTGGCGTGCGCAAAGTTTTGGGCGCAAGTGTTTCCAGCATCGTGAATCTATTATCGCTTGAATTTATAAAATTGGTAGTGATTGCTTTTGCGATTGCTGCGCCCATAGCATGGTTCGGGATGCACAAATGGTTATTGGATTTTGCTTATCGAATCAATATCAACTGGTGGGTATTTGTGCTGTCCGGTTTTGCTGCAGCATTAATTGCTTTTTTGACGATCAGTTTTCAGGCGATAAAAGCAGCGATCGCGAACCCGGTGAAAAGCCTGAGAACGGAATGATGAGGTGAATGGTCAATGGTCAATGGTGAATAGTGAATATTGGATTATCATGAAGATTCTGACTAGCTCCGACATTCATGCCGGAGAATGAGGTGATAAGGTTTGAAGTCGTTACCGATTATAAAACTGAAATTCAATAGAAAACTAAAAGTACAAGAGTGCGACGCAAGGATGCCTGATCAATGGATGATGCTTGTAATCCAAAAAAGTAATTAAAAATTGAGAATTAAAAATTAATAATGAAAGTCTGATTTAAAGAAATCATAAATCCCTAAAAATCATGTTCAAAAAAAATTTAACCATCGCATGGCGAAACTTGCTGAAGAATAAAACTTTTTCTTTTATAAATATTGCAGGCCTCTCCATAGGAATGGCGGCTTGTGTTTTAATATTGCAATATGTAAATTTTGAATTAAGCTATGACCAGTTCAATAAAAATGTAAGTGATCTCTATCGTGTTTCGAATGACCGCTATCAAAACGGAAAGCTTGTTCAACATGGATTGATTACTTATTCAGGAATTGGCAAAGCTATGCAGAATAATTATCCTGAAGTGATAAACCATGCAAGAGTTGAACCATTTGGCAAAGTGATTATCGGCGTTGGTGATCAGGATAAAAAATTTGGCGATCAGTTTGTGTTTGCAGTGGATAATTCTTTTCTCTCTATGTTTTCTTATCCGCTTGTTGCAGGCGATGAGAAAACTGCTTTGCAGGATCCTTATACGGTGGTAATATCACAAACTGCTGCCGGCAAATATTTTGGCACAAAAGATTTTTCATCAGTAGTTGGCAAAACACTTGTGATGGGGCGCGATTCAATGCCTTACAAAATAACAGGCGTTTGCAAAGATGTTCCTGAAAACTCTCATTTGAATTTTGATATTCTTGCTTCTTACACATCAATGCTCTCGGGAAAATATCCTTATAAAGAAGCTGATTATGATTTTCGCCAATCGAATTTTTTTCATTATGTGCAATTAAGACATGGTACCGATTACAAAGCATTGCAGTCGAAGTTCGAAGCTTTCAGCCAGAAATATTTTCAAGGCAACAAAGTTTCCGGCAGCGTTGAAAAATTTTATCTGCAGCCTGTGGCAAAAGCACATTTGTATTCAGATTATGAATATGAAATAGGCGAAACAGGAAGCGCGACAGTTGTTTGGGGATTGCTGATAATCGCTGTGTTCATTATTGTTATTGCGTGGGTGAACTATATTAATCTTTCTACCGCACGCTCGGCGGAAAGAGCAAAAGAAGTGGGCGTTCGAAAAGTTACAGGCGCCACAAAATCGCAATTGATCAGGCAGTTTCTTTCAGAATCGCTGTTGATTAATATCATTGCATTGGTTTTCGCTTTTGCCCTCGTGATTGTTTTACAGCCGGGTTTCAATGCGCTCATTCAACACAAATTATCTTTCGCGAATCTTTTTCAAAAAAGCCTGAATGGTTACAGCATCACAGTTGGATTGCTCGCATTGGTTCTTATTGGCATTTTTATTTCCGGTTTTTATCCGGCGTTTGTTTTGTCATCTTTCAAACCGATACTTGTTTTAAAAGGAAAATTCAGCACATCAAAAAAAGGAATTGTGTTGCGCAAAGGATTAGTGATTGGACAATTTGCAATCACTGTTGCCCTGATAATTGGTTCGTTTGTAGTTTATAAACAGATCAGATTTATGAACAAGCAAGAGCTTGGAATGAACATTAATCAAATCCTTATTGTGAAGGCGCCGTTGCTCAGCAGTTTTGATTCTGCATTTATGGTGAGGGAAAATAGTTTTAAGCAGCAAGTGAGACAAATTGCAAATGTGAAAGGCGTTGCTACATCAAACAGAATTGCTGGCAATGAAATGAGCCGCGCTTTTGATGTGCACAGAGCTGATGATAACAGCGGCAATAAATACACTGTTAGAAATATGGGCGCCGATTACGACTTCATAGATGTGTATGGCATTAAATTAATAGCGGGAAGAAAACTGACAAGTATTGATTACAATCCGGATTATGAAAAACTTCATAATGTTCTTATTAATGAATCGGCCGTTAAGCTGCTTGGATTTAAATCTAATGATGACGCACTTGGAAAATCAATTGTGATGAATGAGAAAAAATGGGACGTGATTGGTATCATTAATGACTATCATCAAAAATCATTGCGTTACAATTTAGAACCGATCGTACTACAGCCATTTTATGGAACATATAATCCCATTTCTATAAAAGTAAATACGCCTAATGTTACTGCAACAATAGCAGCTATCAAAGCACAGTATGCAGTATTTTTTCCAGGCAATTTGTTTGATTATTTTTTTCTGGATGAACACTTCAACGAACAGTATAAGAACGACGAATTGTTCGGCAAAGCATTTGGCATATTTGCTGGCTTTGCGATTTTCATTGCATGTCTTGGTTTGCTCGGATTATCATTATTTGCAACCGCACAGCGCACAAAAGAAATTGGCGTGCGCAAAGTATTAGGCGCATCTGTATCAAATATCGTGTTGCTATTGTCGAAAGATTTTATAAGGCTGATCATTATTGCATTTGTGATCGCATCACCGGTGGCGTGGCTTGTGATGAATAAATGGCTGCAGGATTTTGCTTATCGGATAAATATTGAATGGTGGGTGTTTGCCATTGCGGGAATGCTGTCAATACTAATAGCTTTGGCAACAATCAGTTTTCAGGCGATAAAAGCAGCAATCGCAAATCCGGTGAAGAGTTTGAGAACGGAATGATGTGGTAAATGGTCAATGGTGAATATAAGATTATCAGGAATTTTTCGACTAGCTCCGGCCTTCAGGCCGGAGTGCGATGCAACGATGTTGAACATTGACAAATGTTGGTGACAAAAAATGATAATTAGCAATTAACAATTTCGAAGAAATCAGACATCACCAAACCCGAAGTCTAAAATTTCTTTTTTATGCTAAAAAATTATTTCAAGATTGCTTTTAGAAATTTATGGAAGAATAAAATCTTCTCTTTCATCAACCTCATCGGGCTTTCACTCGGGATTGCCTGCAGCCTTGGCATTTTTATAATTGTAAATCATGAATCTAACTTCGATACATTCCATAAAGACTACAAAAATATTTACAGGATCGTTTCAGACATCCATTTGCCAGAAGGCAATGAACATCAATCCGGCGTTCCCTTCCCTCTTGCAGATGCATTCAGAATCGATTTTCCGCAGGTAAAAAAAATTGCGCCAATTTTCGGAGGATACAATAATCAGATTGATATTGTTGACAACAGTAACCATATCAACGAAAAAAGATTTAAGATAGAAGTCGGCGTGTACTATACCAATCCAGATTTTTTTGACATTTTCAATTTCAAATGGCTTTCTGGAAATGCCGAATCTGTTTTGTCAAAACCAAATCAGGCAGCGCTCACAAAAGATATTGCAGAAAAATATTTTGGTTCATGGCAAAATGCGATTGGAAAGACAATTAAAAAAGATAATAATGAACTGATTGAAATTTCAGGCATATTGGAAAATCCGCCGGCAAATACAGACTTTCCTTTTCAAATGGTGATTTCTTATATTACTTACGCAAAAAGCGATGCAGGAAGAAAGATGATTGACAAATGGGGCAACATTTCCAGCCGCTCCCAATGCTTTATCAAATTGCCAGATGAAAATGAAAAAATTCGTGTTGCCAATGGCATGATTCCATTCCGCAAAAAACATCTTGATGCTGGAAACACAACAGATTATTATGTGCTGCAGCCATTGCGGGATATTCATTTCAATGAGGACTATGGCAATTTCAGTTTGCATACGGTAAGCAAAAAAACATTGTGGTCGCTCTCGCTTATTGCTGTGTTTCTGCTTTCGCTTGCTTGCATTAATTTTATCAATCTTGCAACTGCACAGGCAGTAAAAGATCTCGTGAAGTTGGAATCAGAAAAGTTTTAGGAAGCCGGAGATTACAATTGGGTTTTCAATTTTTGGGAGAAACATTTGTGATTGTTGTTGCTGCGACTGCCGTAGCGCTATTGCTTCTATTATTGCTTTCACCGCTCACAGAAAAAATATTGGGCAAATCGGTTTCAATCAATCCATTTCAAGCGCCTGAGATCTTACTTTTTTCTGTCGCCATTATTTTCGCAGTTACATTTTTATCAGGATTTTATCCTGCAATCATTGTTTCAGGCTTTAAACCAATACAAGCGCTCAAAAACAAAATCACATCAACCTCATCTTCAGGAATTTCTTTGCGCCGCGTGCTGGTTGTTTTTCAATTTATGATTGCACAAGGCTTAATCATTGCAACGCTTGTCATTATCAGCCAGCTAAAATTTTTTCAAAGTGTGCAGTTGGGTTTTAATAAAGATGCAATCATTACGGTTAGCCTTCCCCGTGACAGCGTGAGCAAAACAAAATGGGAGACATTCCGCCAACAATTGTTGCAAAAACCCGGCGTTGAAAAAGTGAGCCTTAGCTTCACGGCTCCTGCTGCGCGAAGCAACAGTGTTACTTCTTTCCGCTTCAATCAAAATATTAAAGATGAAAATTTTGAAATCAATCTGAAACCTGCAGATGTGGAATTTCTGAAAACATATCACCTGCAATTGCTTGCAGGGTATTTTTATCAGGAGTCAGATACGCCGCGTGAAGTGATTGTGAATGAAACATTGCTCAGGAAAGAAGGGATTCGCAACAACGAAGATGCAATCGGCAAATACATCGTGCTTGATGATAAAACGCTGCCGATTGCCGGCGTTGTGAAAGATTTTCACAACTCATCGCTGCGTGATCCGATAGAACCTTTAGCTATTCTTCCGGGCAAAGCCAGTTATCGGATTGCTGGAATAAAAATCAATCCGCAGGATATGGCGGCAACGCTTCAAAGCATTGAGCAGATATTCAATAAAGAATTTCCTGACTATTTATTCGAGCGCAATTTTTTGGATGAATCAATCGAAAAATTTTATGTTCAGGAAAAACAATTGTCTTTTTTATTAAAACTATTTGCTGCTGTCGGCATTTTTATTAGCTGTATCGGTTTATATGGATTGATTTTGTTCATGACCATTCAACGTATCAAAGAAGTGGGCGTAAGAAAAATTCTTGGCGCTTCTATATTGAATATCATGATGCTTTTTTTCAAAGAGTTTGTATGGCTGATAAGTATTGCATTTGTGATAGCAGCATCTGTTGCCTGGTATTTAATGAACAACTGGCTGAACGATTTTGCATTCCACACAAAAATTTCGTGGTGGATGATTTTATCAGTTGGGCTTGGCTCATTATTGCTTGCCATGATAACGGTGAGCACACAGACGATTAAAGCAGCATTGGCAAACCCCGTGAAGAGCTTAAGAACAGAATGATATTGGTGAATTGTGAATAGTGAATGTGTGAATTGATGCTGAATGTTTCGACTAGCTCCGGCATTAATGCCGGAGACCCAAGAATGAAAAATTAATAATTAGTAATTAATAGTTCTGAAGAAATCATACATCACAAAATCAGCAATAAAAAAATTTCTTTTATGCTTAAAAATTATCTCAAAATTGCTGTTCGCAGCCTGCTAAAAAGAAAAGGCTACACATTAATTAATGTCTTCGGCCTCGCAATAGGCATGGCTGTTTGTTTGCTGATTGTTCTCTACATTCAAAGCGAATTGAGCTATGATAATTTTCAGGAGAAAGGAGATAATGTTTACAGAGTTGTTCTTGAAAGAAAATATCCCGGCCGCTCAACTTCTTATTCAATGATACCATCGTCAATAGGCGAAGCTATTCAACATGAGTATCCCGAAGTAGCGCAATGTACAAGGCTGTTTAATTTTCTTGGCAATGGAAACATGTTTGTAAAAATCGGCGATAAGGTTTTCGAGGAAAGAAATGTATTGATGGCTGACTCGAATTTTTTCAAAGTATTTACAGCAAAATTAATTAAAGGAAATCCGGAAACTGCATTAGAAAAAAAGAATACGGTTGTTATTACAGAAACAACTGCAAAAAAATATTTCGGATCAGCTGAAAATGCAATGAATAAATCTTTTACTGCAGATAATAATGCGCATTTCATTATTTCTGGCGTGTGCAAAGATTGGCCTGAGAATTCTCACTTTGGTTTTGATATGCTGATCGCGTCTTCTACATTTCGCCCTGACCCGAATTACGTCAGCTTTTCTGCACACACCTATTTATTATTAAATCCAAATTCTTCGCCTGCTGCATTGGAAGCAAAGTTCCCACACATCATTGAAAAATATGTTGCCGGAGAAATCGGAAGAAGTTTTGGAGTTAGTTACCAGCAATTCCAGTCGGCAGGAAACGGGTATCATTATTATTTGCAGCCGCTGAAAAAAATACACCTCATTTCCGATCTTGAAGGTGAATTGAAACTAAACGGAAGTATTAAAGCGGTATATATTTTTTCCGTGATTGCCGTTTTCATTCTTGTTATAGCATGCATCAATTTTATTAATCTTTCAACTGCGCGTTCCGTTGAGCGTGCAAAAGAAGTGGGCATCAGAAAAACATTTGGCTCTGAAAAAAAATCACTCATTGCGCAGTTTTTGCTGGAATCAGTAATGGTAAGCCTTCTGAGCATGGTGGCAGCAGTTTTATTGATCGTTTTGCTGTTGCCATTATTCAATAAAGTTTCAGGCAAAGAGCTTACCATTACTTATTTCACAGATCCATTAAAAATTATTTTGCTCGTAGGTTTTGCCATTGTTGTCGGTTTGATTGCCGGCCTCTATCCTGCTCTTATCTTATCATCATTCAAACCAATCCTTGTGCTGAAAGGAAAATTCAAATCGAACAAATACGGCACCGCATTACGAAATGGATTGGTTGTTTTTCAATTTGCCATTTCAGTGATACTGATTATTTGCACCATCGTCGTGAACAAGCAAATGCAATACATGCTCAGCGATAAATTGGGCTTTCGCAAAGACCGCATTATTGAAATTGAAAGGGCCGACTTGCTCAGAGATAAATCAAAAGCATTCAATGACGAAATGCTAAAAATCGGCGGGGTTGAAGCAGTAAGCAGTTGCTCTTCTTTCCCTGGCGGGAATGGGTTTTTTGGAAGCGCATTTCAAACACTGAATTCAAAACAACCTTTAACAGGAAGAGCTGTGATTGTTGATGACCAGTTCGCTTCCATTTTAGATCTTCAATTAAAAGAAGGAAGATTTTTTTCAAAACAATTTTCAACAGATTCTTTAGCACTTGTATTGAATGAAAAAGCCGTTCAGGAAATGGGACTTGAAAAACCCGATAGGCACAAAAATTACAAGCCCTGATTTTAATGGGCCACACGGCGAAGAGATTATTTACACTGTGATTGGTGTTGCGAAGGATTTTCATTTTCAATCACTGCATCAAAAAATAGAGCCGCTTGTTTTTTTGAATGCGATAAAATTTGGCGCAATGGGAACAACAGGCGTTCGCATTAAGGCAGATAATTTTAAACAGGTTATAGAATCCATTGAAAAATATTGGAAGACTTTTGTTCCTGAACACGCATTTCATTATGAATTTCTTGACCGTACACTTGCCGATCTATACAAAGCAGAACAAAGAACACAAAGAATATTCACCATTTTTTCCGTGCTGGCTATTTTCATTGCATGCATCGGATTGCTTGGGCTTGCTGCTTATGCCACACAGTTGCGCATGCGCGAGATCAGCATCAGAAAAGTTTTGGGCGCCAGCGTGAGCAGCATTGTGAGCATGCTGTCAAAAGATTTTTTAAAGCTTATTATTATTTCAGCAATTATTGCATTTCCGCTTGCATGGCTTGGAATGAACAAGTGGCTGGAAAATTTTGCTTATCGCACAAATATTTCGTGGTGGATTTTTTTACTGGCAGGATTAATTGCTGCGTTTATTGCATTGGCAACAATCAGTTTTCAGGCAATCAAAGCAGCAGTTTCAAATCCGGTGAAGACGCTGAGAAGCGAATGAGATGAGGTGTATGGCCAATGGTGAAAAGTAAATTGCTGATCAATGATGAATAATGATGAATGTTTCGCCTAGCTCCGGCATTTATGCCGGAGAAAAAAAGAATAAACATGAATGTTGTTACCGATTATGAAACTGAAGGTGAATAGAATAACATCAGTAGAAGAGTGCGACGCAACAATGTTGAATCGAAGGATAATGGTGGCTACAAAAATTAATAATTAAAGAAAAAACAACAAACTTTTTTCTCATGATAAAAAATTATTTCAAGATCGCGTGGCGAAATTTAAAAAGAAACAAAGCTTATGCTTCTATTAATGTGATCGGATTATCGCTCGGCATTGCCTGTGCGATATTGATTTTTACATTGGTTTCATTCCATCTTAGCTTCGACAATTTTCATAAAAACAAAGACAGGATTTATCGCGTTGTGACGGAGCTTCATGAAGAACAGCTTGGCCATACGCCGGGTGTTCCACCGCCATTTGCAAAAGCATTTCGGAACGATTTTACATTTTCCGAAAAAGTTGCGAGAGCTGTCACCTTTGGAGATATGCTTGTTGCAATTCCTTCATCTAAAGACAATAAAAAATTTCAGGAAGAAAATGGCATTGCATGTGTCGATTCCGAATTTTTTGAAATTTTTAATTTCCCGCTGAAAGATGGCGATATTAAAACTGCGCTCAAAGAACCGAACACAGCAATCGTCACAGAAAAAATCGCCAAGAAATATTTCGGCAATGAGAGTGCGATTGGCAAAGTGATCCGAGTTGATAACAGAGCCGATTTTAAAATAACAGGCATATTGCGAGACATTCCATTGAACACTGATAGAAGACAAGAAATTTATGTTTCTGCTTTGAGCATGAAAGAATTAAATCCTTGGATGACCAAAGATGATTCGTGGGGCGGGATCAGCAGCGAAACGCATTGCTTCGTTTTGCTGAACCCAAGGGTAAAAACTTCTGATGTAGAGAAAGTATTTCCTGCCTTCATGAAAAAATATTATGCAAATGATCCTGAAGGTCAAAAAGATTATAAGTTTAAGCTTCAGCCTCTCTCAGATATTCATTTCAATCCGGATTACAATGGCGTAACCGATAAAAAATATTTGTGGGCGTTGGCACTTGTAGGCTTATTCCTGATCATCACTGCGTGTGTAAATTTTGTGAACCTCGCAACAGCGCAGGCATTAAGCAGAGCCCGCGAAGTTGGTGTGCGCAAAGTGCTTGGCAGCATGCGCTCGCAATTGTTCTGGCAGTTTATTGCAGAGACGGGATTGATTACCATTTTTGCAGTGTTACTTGCATTCGGAATTGCAAAACTTGGGCTGCCTTATCTCAACGGGCTTTTCAAAACGGAGCTGAGCATTAATCCATTTATAAATATTGGCCTGCTTGTTTTCACTGTTCTTGTTGCTGTTCTTGTTACATTTTTTTCCGGCGCATATCCGGGCCTTGTGCTCTCGGGCTTTCAGCCTGTTGCTGCATTGAAGGGAAAGCTGCCGCAAAAAAGTGTTGGTGGTTTTTCATTGCGCAGAGTGTTAGTTGTAACGCAATTTGCTATCTCACAAATGCTGATCATCGGAACGATTGTGATTGCCAGCCAAATGAATTTTTCAAAGACGACAGATCTGGGTTTTCAAAAAGATGGCATTGTAATGCTATCAGTGCCTGTTAATGATTCAACGGGCAGAGTGAAAATGGAAACGATGAGAAACAAGCTGGCAAAGGTTTCCGGCGTGGAGCAGGCTTCTTTTTGCATGGAAGCACCGGCATTGGGATCGAATAGCAACACAGATTTCCATTTTGAAAATCGCCCGAAACCAGAACTATGGGAAGTGAACATAAAACCTGCCGACGATAAATACATCAGTACATTCAATCTCAAATTAATTGCAGGCAGAAATCTTGCTCAATCTGATACAACCCGTGAATTTGTAGTGAACGAAACTGTTGTGAAAAAATTAGGTCTTAAATCGCCCCAAGATATCATCAATCGGTATATCAAAGTTGATGGCAAGCATGCACTCGTAGTAGGCGTTGTAAAAGATTTCTATAATTATTCTTTTCGCGCAAATATTGCCCCTATTGCGCTGTTTTCAGACGCTGTAAATTATGGGAATTGCGCTGTAAAAATAAATATGACTTCTATTAAACCAACGTTGTCTTCCATTGAAAAAATATGGAATGATACATATCCCGCATTTGTTTACAAATATCAATTTTTAGATGAACGCATCGCACGTTTTTATGAGCTGGATAATATCATGCTGAAATTAATCGAAGCGTTTGCAAGCATTGCGATATTTATCGGTTGCCTCGGATTATATGGATTGGTTTCGTTTATGGCATTGCGCAAAACAAAAGAGATTGGCGTTCGCAAAGTGCTGGGTGCAGGTGTTGCAGACATTTTGTGGTTATTCGGAAAAGAATTTTCGCGCTTATTAATTATTGCATTTGTGATTGCAGCTCCACTTGCATGGCTCGCTATGAATAAATATTTGCAGGACTTTAAATATAGGATTGAAATTGGCACAGGAATTTTTCTGCTCGCTATTTTAAGCACGTTTGCAGTAGCCGCAATAACGGTAGGCTATAAATCGGTAAGAGCCGCTTTTGCAAATCCTGTGAAATCATTAAGAACAGAATAAATAATTTTTATGTTCAGAAATTTTTTGAAGGTCACCTTCCGCAAACTGAGGCGCAACAAAAGCACCTCAGCCATTAATATTCTTGGTCTTTCAATCGGTATGGCAAGTGCTATGCTGATTTTTTTATGGATACAAAGTGAAGTGAACACTGATCGGTTTTATACTAATACAGAAAGGCTATTTAAAATGTATAGAAAAAATCAGGTGAATGGTATTCTGAAAGCAGTTGATGGAACGCCGTGCATTCTGGCACAAACTTTAAAAAATGATTATCCTGATGTGGATCAGGTGACCAGGTTTAATAATGTCACTTTCCTGGTGAGCGCAGGTGAACAACATTTTAATTTGAGAGGCGCATTTGCTGATAGCAGTTTTCTTACCATGTTCGACTTTCATTTGCAGAAAGGCAGTGCCGCACAAGCTTTGAGCAGTCATGAAGGAATTGTGCTGACTGAAGGATTAGCAAAAAAATTATTCGGTAATGAAGATGCTTATGGCAAAATTGTGCGCATCGACAGCAATGCAAATTTCAAAGTAACTGGCGTACTTAAAGAATTGCCTGAAAATACTTCTTTCGATTTTGAATATTTGTTGCCATGGAGCTTTTATGATAAGCTGGGCTGGTCAGATCTGAACTGGACAAACAATTTTACAGAAACCTATGTGATGTTGAAACTGACAGCCTCGCAAGATGCCTTCGATCATAAAATAAAAAACATAATCATTGATCATACAAAAGGCCAGACTTATGAATCAAAAGCAGAATTATTTTCGCAGCCAATAAGCAGGGAATATTTATACTCACGTTCAGAAAACGGAAAATTAGTTGGCGGAAGAATTGAAATGGTAAGATTATTTGTCATTATAGCAATATTCATTTTGTTGATAGCATGCATCAATTTTATGAATTTGAGCACAGCAAGAAGCGAGAAAAGTGCGAAAGAAGTTGGCATCAGAAAAGTTTCCGGCGCAAAAAGAGAGTCGCTGATTTTGCAATTTATTGGTGAAAGCATTGCGCTTTCTGTGGCCGCATTTATTATTGCGATAGTAATTGTTCAGCTTTGTTTACCATCATTCAATTCGCTTATAGGAAAAAATCTTTCCATTGACTATAGCAATTCTTACTATTGGCTTTTTTCTGCCGCATTTGTTATTCTTACCGGCCTTTTAGCTGGAAGTTATCCTGCCATTTATTTATCATCATTCACGCCTGTAAAAGTTTTAAAAGGAACATTCAAAAAAGTAAATGCAGCATTAACTCCCCGCAAAGTACTTGTAGTGCTGCAGTTCACATTTGCGATCATACTCATTATTTCTACGATTATCGTTAGACATCAGATAGATTATGCTCAGCAGCGTGATCTGGGATACAATAAAAACAATCTGGCGTTCACATTCATACAGGGAGATGCTGATAAAAATTATCAATTAATTAAAAATGATCTGATAAGCAGCGGAGCAGCAGTT
>CAVRBD010000016.1:0-88151 GCA_963718975.1 uncultured Bacteroidota bacterium
TATTTGCAGAAATGATAGCACTTCCGCGCAATGAAGATTCGCTGTACAAAGCTTGCTTCACTTCTTCACTGTCGAATGAAATGCGGAAAGAAAGTTTGCGGCTGATGGCATCAACTGTCTGGTCGAAAAGAATTTTCCCCTCGTCGATGATAGTGATGCGGTCGATGAGATTTTCCAAATCTTTTACTTGGTGCGTGCTGATGACAATGCATTTATTTTCATCGAGTGCGCCTGCCATCACTTTCCTGAACTGGCTTTTGCTCATGATGTCGAGACCATTTGTTGGTTCATCCATTAATAATAAAGAAGCATTGCTTGCGAGCCCGAAACTAATCAGCACTTTTTTCTTTTGCCCGTAACTCATGTTCTGCAAAGTGCTGTCGTGCGGGATTTCAAAATCAGTAATGTATTTTTCAAACTGGCTTTTGTTGAACTTAGGATAGAATGGTGCAAGATGTTTGATAATATGTTGCAACGGCACATCAGGCAGATAAAATTCTTCCTGCACCATAAACACTTCCTGCAAGAAAGATGGCTTTCTTTCGCCGGGCGTGAAGCCCATGATTTTTATATTTCCTTTGTCGGGAAATAAAAGACCTGCCATATTTCGTAACAGCGTTGATTTGCCAGTTCCATTTTTGCCAAGCAAACCATAAATATGCCCGGGCTTTAGTTCGAGGCTAAGCCCTATGAAGACCGGCTTTTTCTTGTAAGCGAAATGAAGGTTTTGAATCGCTATCATATACAGTGTTTTAGTGTACTATTTAAATAGTACACATCAAAAATAGGAAATGTTTTGGGATTGCAAAGTTTATTTTTTGAAAAATTTGTTGAGCTTTTTATCAGGCGAAGAACAATGGAAAAACTTAATTATGCAATTCGCCATTTTCTAAAAAATAATACCATTTACCTTTAGGCTTAGATGCGAGAGTTAAATGTATAACAGAATCTTTGAGATAATCACCGACTGGCTTTTTAGTCCAATCTACTATTTGAATGGTTTCAGTTTTATCAGTAGGATATGTCTCGTAGTGACCTATGCATTTTATAGCTCCACTTTCATAGTATTCAATTACCAAATCACTTAGAACATCGTTTTTATATTCTCTTATAGACTTCACATTTCCTTTTTTATAAACAGTTGAATCTTTTATTATCTAGTATTGTTTCCAAAAACCTTGTTTTTGATTATGAACATAATTACCTTCTGCTACTAGAGTTTTCATTGTTTCGTGCTGTCCATATACACCATGATAATTTCCCTCAAAATCAATAGTATCACAAAAATTAAATTCAGCCCATAATCCTTCGCGCTTGCCTTTAATACATTTATTCGGTGCTTTCAATAAATTTTGTGAATAAGATAATGTTGCTAATAGTAATAATATCAAAACTGTTAGATTAATTTGTCTCATAGTTTAGTTAGAATATTACATCTAAATAAAATTACAAAAGTTATTGTAGATCGTAAATTTAGCTCGCAACAGCTTTTCCAAAGCTTCAAATCGAATTATAAATTCTATGCAGCATGATTAAGCTTTGGAAAAGCTAACCAACAGCGATTATAAAATTAATTTTGAAAATGCATCCTCAGCCTAAAGCTTAATAGTAGCACAACAGATGAACGGATTGCGACGCAACGATGCTCAATAGAATTACTGATGCTGGTATCAGAATAATTAAAAATTAATAATTGATAATTAATAATTACTTAAGCAAATCGCATCCCGAATCTTGCATCCAATTACCTGAATTCATCCTTAACGCACCATCTGTTTCCCTTTTCGTATTTTTGCTGCCTTATTTTTAATAGACCAATAAAGTTTCTGAAACCTTATAGGTCTTTGACGAAATGCTTGTCACGAAAAAAAAATTATGCAAAAAAAACAGTTGAGGCGAGAGCAGGCGCTGGAATATCATGCTAAAGGAAGGCCTGGAAAAATTGAAGTGATCCCAACCAAAGAAGCAAAAACGCAGCGCGATCTTTCGCTGGCTTATTCGCCCGGCGTTGCGGAGCCTTGCAAAGAAATTTGCCACAACATTGAGAACGTTTATAAATATACTGCCAAGGGAAATCTTGTTGCTGTTATCAGCAATGGCACGGCCGTTCTGGGTTTGGGCGATATCGGCCCCGAAGCCAGCAAGCCGGTGATGGAAGGCAAAGGAGTGCTGTTCAAAATTTTTGCAGATATAGATGTGTTCGATATTGAGATCAATGAAAAAGACCCGGAGAAATTTGTGCAGATCGTGAAATCGCTTGGAGCCAACTTTTGGCGGCATTAATCTCGAAGATATCAAAGCGCCGGAATGTTTTTATATCGAGACAAAACTAAAAGAACTGTTGAAAATTCCGGTGATGCATGATGATCAGCATGGAACTGCCATCATCAGCAGCGCCGCATTGATCAATGCATTGGAAATTCAAAAGAAGAAAATTGATAAGGTAAGATTTGTGGTGAATGGCGCCGGCGCTGCTGCCATGGCTTGTTGCAAATTATATGTTGCGCTCGGTGCGAAGTATGAAAATTTTATCATGTTCGATCGAAAGGAGTTTTGCATGCAGACCGCGAAGATCTTGATGAAGAAAAGAAAAAATTTGCGACGACCAAACAATCCGATTTCACATTGCTAGATGCAATGAAGGATGCAGATGTATTCATCGGTCTTAGTGTAGGCAACACCGTTACTGCAGAAATGGTGAAAGCGATGGCGAAAAATCCAATCGTTTTTGCCATGGCAAATCCTGATCCGGAAATCAGCTATGAAGCTGCCATCGAATGCACGCAAAGATGTGATCATGGCAACAGGAAGAAGCGATTATCCCAATCAGGTGAATAATGTGCTTGGCTTCCCTTTTATTTTCCGTGGGGCGCTAGATGTCCGAGCCACGCAAATCAATGAAGCCATGAAACTCGCTGCTGTAAAGGCTTTGGCAGAACTCGCCAAAACCGCCGTGCCGGATATTGTGAACATGGCTTATAACGAAAAAACAATTTCTTTCGGCCCTGAATATATTATTCCAAAGCCACTTGACCCGCGATTGCTATCAACCGTCGCGCCTGCTGTTGCAAAAGCTGCGATCGAAAGTGGCGTTGCACAAATCACTATCAGCAATTGGGATAATTATGCGATTCAACTGAACAAAAGATTAGGCCTGGATAATCAGCTGATCCGTGTTCTTGGGAACAGGGCACGCCGCGATCCAAAACGGATTGTATTTGCTGAGGCAGACAATATAAAAATTTTAAAGACAGCTCAGATTGTGTTATGATGAAGGTGTTGCCTATCCGATTTTACTTGGCAATGAAAATAAAATTCGTGCCATTGCTGCAGAAAATCATATTGATATTGAAGAATTGCCCATTATCGATCCACGCAGCGATGAACAGGAAGAAAAAGAAAACAATTTGCTGAAATATTTTTTAAAAAAAGACAGCGCCGCGGTTTTAATAAATATGAGTCGCTTAAAGATTATGCGTGACAGAAACCATTTTGGCTGCATGATGGTAGAAACCGGCGAAGCAGATGCGATGATCAGCGGGCTCACCAGAAATTATCCTGATGCAATTCGTCCTGCAATCCAAATTATCGGAACAGAAGAAGGCGTGAAAGAAAATTGCAGGCATGTATTTATTATTCACTAAACGCGGCCCTTTATTTCTTGCAGATACAACCGTAAACTTTAATCCAACCGCAGAAGAGCTTGCTGAAATCGTTTTGATGACGGCGAAAGAAGTGCGCAATTTTAATTTGCTTCCGCGCATTGCAATGCTCAGCTATTCTAATTTCGGAACGAGCGATTCTCCCGAAGCAAGATTAGTTGCTGAAGCAACAAAAATCGTGAAGCAAAAAAACCCCACATTAATTGTTGATGGTGAAATGCAGGCCAGCGTTGCGTTTAACAATGATATACTTAAAGAAAATTATCCTTTTAGTTCTTTAGTAGATCAGGAAGTGAATACACTAATATTCCCTAATCTCGCAGCGGGCAACGTTGCGTATAATTTATTAAAAGAAGTCGGCGGTGCGGATGCCATCGGGCCAATTCTTCTCGGGTTAAAAAAACCGGTGCATGTGCTACAGCTTGGAAGTTCTGTGCGCAACATATATAATATGTGTCTGGTTGCAGTGATTGATGCGCAGATAAAATGCAAAAGCTCAGCCGAAGACACACTGAAAAAAACAAACTGGTGGAAGCGATTAAGAAGGCCTTCCAAAACGGAAATGAACGAAAATCAATAAATCTACTCAAATAAAAAACTAATAACATGAACGCCAACATTGGGATTTCTCCCGAAAACACAAAAGCAGTTGCTGAAATATTATTTGTCGTACTTGCTGATGAATACCTGCTGTACACCAAAACGCGAAACGCACATTGGAATGTTGAAGGAATTGACTTCTATGCAAAACATACATTCTTTGAAAAGCAATTCGGTGAGCTTGATGAATTCATTGATGAAGTAGCTGAGAGGATCCGCTCGCTTGGCCATTATACGCCGGCAACATTAAAATCTTTCTTGTCTCTCACCCGCCTCACTGAGCAATTGACGAATAATAATTCAAGCGAAGGTTTCATCAAAGAATTATTGAGCGACCATGAAAGCATTATTATCAAATTGCGCGAGAACATCAATCATATCGCCAACGATCTTCACGATGCGGGAACAAGCGATTTCATTACAGGCTTAATGGAAAAGCACGAAAAAATGGCCTGGTTCCTGCGCGGCCACTTGAAATAAACAGCTTATTGTTCTGGCTTTTTTTGCTGCCATGTTTTCTTAATCGGCAAAAAAGAAAATTGTATTTTCAATGCTGATTAAAAGATAATATTGGGTTCACAATGTTTTTAAAAATTATTACTCGAATTATTACGAATTACACGAATTAATTTGAAAATTCGCACAATCCGTGTAATTCGAAATAATTCATGTTATACCAGCTTAACTAAAAACTAAATTTCTATCTAAAACGCGCAATGACATTTTTTACTGAATTTGGCCGTTATCTGCTGATGTTGAAAGGACATGTTTTCCAAACCTGAAAATGCAAAAATGTATTGGAAGGAATTCATGCACCAATGTTCCGAGATAGGCATCGGCTCGCTCGGCATCGTTGTCATTATTTCTATTTTCATGGGCGCGGTTTCCACATTGCAAACGGCTTATCAATTGGTGAGCCCTTTCATACCAACTTCTACCATCGCGCAAATCGTTCGCGACACTGTTATTCTGGAATTCGCTCCCACATTGGTTTGTATCGTTCTCGCCGGAGTCATTGGCAGCAAGATCGCCAGCGAGCTCGGCAACATGCGCGTAAGCGAACAAATTGATGCGCTTGAAATAATGGGCATCAACACAAAAACATATTTAGTATTGCCAAAAATAGTTGCGTCACTCATCGTCATCCCGATGCTCGTTGTAATTTCAGCAGTACTTGGTATTTGGGGCGGAAGATTTGCGGGAACGATGACGGGTATTATTTCCGGAGCAACTTTCGATAAAGGGTTGTTGCAATATTTTCAGCCATACAATGTTTTTTTTGCATTGATGAAAGCATACACATTTGCATTTATCATTTCAAGCATACCTGCATATTATGGTTATTATGTGAAAGGCGGTTCACTTGAAATCGGCAGGTCAAGCACAAAATCTGTTGTGGTAAGTTGCGTGATGATTTTGTTTGCGGATTATATACTAGCGGCAATATTATTGTAGAAATTTTCTCGCAACGGCGCTACGCCGCAACGAGAGATTCAAAATATTTTTTATGATACCAGCATCAGTTTTCATGTCATCATCGTTGCGTCGCAATCCTTTCATCGGTAGCGCAGAAAGGAACTTTAGTCTAAGTACTTGCAACGTCATAAGAAATGATTTTTTTTCTTTGCGCCTTTGCGTCTTTGCGAGAAACCCAAATCAGGTCAAAATCGTGGTTAATGATTGAAGTAAAAAATATTAAAAAAGGATTTGGAGATAAGATTGTCATCAATGACGTGAGCTTTACATTGCAATCAGGTAAATGCAATCTTATCATCGGTACGAGTGGCAGCGGAAAAACCGTGATGATGAAATGCCTGGTCGGTTTGTTCGAACCTGACAGCGGCGAAATTTCATACGGCGGCCAAAGTTTCACTCAAATGAACAAAGAAGAGCGAAAGATGCTCCGCCAGCAGATTGGCATGCTGTTTCAGGGTTCTGCATTATTCGACAGCATGACGGTTGAACAAAATATTTTGTTCCCGCTGGATATGTTCACCAGATAATTCTCCTGAAGAAAAAATGAAGAGGGTGAACGAAGTGCTGGACCGTGTGAACTTAAAAGATGTGAACAAAAAATTCCCTGCAGAGCTCAGCGGCGGAATGAAAAAAAGAGTAGGCATTGCCAGAGCCATCGTGCTCAATCCAAAATATCTTTTTTGCGATGAGCCCAACTCCGGTCTTGATCCGCAAACTTCTTTGTTGATTGATAAGCTGATCAAAGAAATTACTGACGAATATAATATCACCACAGTTGTGAACACGCACGATATGAACAGCGTGATGGAAATCGGCGACCACATTATCTACATGTACCAAGGCATTAAAGAATGGGAAGGCAATAACAAAGAAATTATTTTCAGCAAGAACAAATTGCTGAACCAATTCATCTTCGCTTCAGAATTTCTGCAGGATGCAAAAGACATGCGCATGCTTGAAGCAAAAGGCAAAATTGATAACGACAGGAATATGGATGAGTTGCTGAAGTAGTTTCAAGTTTGTAGTTTGTTGTTCTAAGGATGTTACTTGATGATAAACTCGGAATGCTGTTATGTAGCAGAGTTATTAATATCTCCCTTTCCAACAATAAAGAATCATGAACGATAAAATAAAAAAGCATCTCGAATCAATTTTTTATTTGCTAAAAGAAAATGAAAAAATAATTATTCCAAAAAATAAATTGATTATTGAATGGGATAAGGTTATTGAAGAGTGGGTTGAAGATAAATCAATGACATTGTTTGTCAGAAAGAACGGAAAATTACGAGGTGAAAAAATTGATAATGAATATGGAAGACATATTGTAATAACTGATAACACGCCTGCGCATTGGATATTTAAAAATATTGTTTTAAATAAAATAAAATTTACAAAGAAAGAAATTCATAAGCTTATAACAGCAAATGAACTTCCTATTGCATTTGCAAGAAAAAAAACAGAGAATGATTTATTAATAGGCAAAATGGTTGCTGGCAAAACAATTAATTTTAGCGATTGGAAGCTTGCGCATATAAATCAGATTGGTTTAAAAAAAGCGATTAATATTTCATTGGAAGACTATAAAAAGCATCATCGGGATTTTCTATCTATCCGAAATATGTATCTCATTGATAAAAAATTTTCCGGGCTCGCAGAAGTGAAATTATTTAATGAAATTGTAAATGAAAATAAAGCTTAATGAAACCTCTCTCCCTTTGCCATCATCTCTAAAATTATTTTCATTCTTTTTTCTCTTGTCTCTGGTTTCTTTGCAGTTTGCAAACGCCATCCAATGGCATATTTATTTGCTTTGTTGAGCGATTCAAAAAATGCTTTTGCTTTTTTATTTTTAGAAAGCGCTTTTAAAAAATCATCAGGCGCTTTCATATCACTGGGAGAATCATAAGCTTTTTCCCATCTTCCGTCTGCTTTTGCTTTTTCAATTTCTGCTAATCCTGAAGCTTTCATCTTACCGAGATTGATTAATCTTTCAGTATGTGAAATATTCCTTTTCGACCAAATGCTTTTCGCAGTTCGCGGCGTGAATTTTCTAATCCATGATTGCTCATCATATTTTTGAATCTGCCCGTCAATCCAGCCATAGCAAAGCATTTCATCAAGCGCCTCATCATAAGTAATTGATTTTTCTCCCGCGTTTTTCTTAAAAAGTCTGAGCCAAATGCCTTTTGAAGCAGCATGATTTTTCGCCAGCCATTTTTCCATTTCTTTCGCGGTTTTGAAAGAAACAATTTCGAAATCAGCTTTATCAGGTGTTTTCATGTTCACATCAAAGATCCAGTTCTTTTGATTTGATTGAAACAATTTTGTATTCAACAGTAGCTCCTCTTGAACTTTTAGGAACTTTTAAAACTGCAGAAGATGCAGCTCCTATATTTTGGAAAAGCAATGTATCTGTTTTGTACAATTTTGAATTGGAAAGAAAATATTGCACCTCAACATTCACTTCATCAAGAGAAAAGGCAGAGCGGTTATTGATGGTAATTTCAACACCTGATAATCCACCGAATGCTCCTACATGATAATTGTTCACAGAAGCTGTTACCAGATTTCGTATCGCGCTTTTTGAAGTTGCCTTTAAATCTGCAGCATCGGATGTCTTCGGTTTTGTAGCAATATAATTATTTGATTTTGCCGCGGAATCAATTTTTTGAATTGGCACCAGCGTTTGGGCGCTTACTGAATCTTTCACTTTTCTCGCTGTATGTTTTTCGGTATTATCTTTTTTAATATTTGCAACAGTAACATTTTTTTCTACTGAAGCAATTGTATCATCCGTCTCTGCCTGTAAAGAATCTTCTGATTGCGTTTTCGCCGAATCAATTTTTTGCAAAGGCAGCGTTGTTGCCGCGGCAGGTTTTGGAGTTGCCTGAGGAATATTTACTACCTGAACGGGCACAGAAGCTTTCGTCGGATTTTCCGGCCCACCAAACAATGACATTCCAGCAATAATACCAGCGCCAATCAGCAGAGCTGAACCAACTGCTATCACAATTCCTCTTTGTGTGTTTGGAGTGTAATAATTGCTTGACTTTTTTCGCGCTTCCGTTAATCTTTGCATCAGTTCAGCACCATCAAAAGAAGCTGTGTTTATTTTTTCAGGAACTTTTTTCTTCGAGCGCAATCCTTCAAGCATGGAAAGATTAGTAAGCTCATTGAAATAATAATTTTTTTCGAATGTGGTCCTGATTGCCTGATAAATTGTTTCAGGATCTGCGGTTTTAGTGAGATATCCGTTTGCACCGGTTTCCATCAAAGCTGAAACCATCGAATGGCCTTCATGCATAGAAAGTATGATCACTTTCATATCTGCATATAATTTTTTGATCGAAGCAAGCGCGGAGATGCCGTCCATCACCGGCATTTGTATGTCGAGCAAAATAACATCCGGTCTGTTATGCTTTAGCAGGTTTAATAGTTGCTGTCCGTTTTCTGCTTCACCAATAATTTTTACATCCTTTTTTTGAGCCAGCGCTGTTTTAACACCTTCGCGAAAAAGCCTGTGATCATCTGCTATAATAACTTTAACAGCATTTATGGATGAGAAATTTTGCGGTTCATTTTGCTGATTTTTATTACCGGTATTTTGCTCGTTGGAGAAATAGTCATTTTCTTTTCTTGCAAAAACATTTTTTCTTAAGTCCATGCTTCTTCTGCTGATTGGATCATTTTCATTGGCTTTCTCTTTTGCAGGCCTGTGCTTTTTTTCAATGCGTGGAGCATCGCGCTTTTCATTTTGATTTTCGAAGCGGAAATTATCTTTTGTTTCTTCTTTATGTTCAATGTTGATCGAAGCGTTTGAATGGTGCCTGCTGCTTATTGGAGAAACATGAACGAATGCCTGCAGCTCTTCAATTTCATCAGGAAAATGCCATGCCGTGCTTCTTCCCTCAATCCATAGCAGATCATTAGCTTTAATGCCGAATGATTTTAATTCATCGAGCGAATAAGGGCCAAGTTGTTTATTGTCGCGTAACAGTAGATAAGAAAACATTCTTTAGTTTTAAAGTCCGAGGATACACGTTAAAAGGATGATGGATTTTTGGTGCAGTTTCTTTTTTGAGGTATATAGGTAAGCAGCTTAAGCAGTTACCAACAAAGTTATTGTTTCTGAACCAATAACAAAATTTAATGCGCGTTTACTGTCTAAAAAATTGGCAACAAAATATAATATAATCTGAATAACTATTTTCCATCTATTTCAAATCTCTGCTATTGTTTGGTTTTGTTGATTCTATTTTTTCTGTTTTTGTCATTGTATAAACAATACCATTTTCATCTATTGTGTATTAAGTATTTTTGCATGCTTATAGCATTACGGTAGAAAAATTAATAATGAGGTATGATTGAAGGAAATCATAATTCATAAATCTAAAATCAAAGAATGGTAGATTATAAAAGAATATTAGTTACTGCAGCTTTGCCTTATGCGAATGGGCCTGTGCATATCGGGCACATGGCGGGCGTGTACATTCCTGCGGATATATATGTCCGTTATCAGCGTGCGCAAAAACGCGATATCAAATTTGTGTGCGGCAGTGATGAACATGGCGTTCCGATTACTATCCGTGCGATGAAAGAAGGCATTACGCCGCAACAGGTGGTTGATAAATATCACGCGATTATCAAAGATAGTTTTGCGCAGATGGGCATTTCGTTCGACATCTATTCACGCACATCGAACAAAGTGCATCATGAAACGGCTTCGGATTTTTTCACGAACCTATATAATAAAGGTTTGTTCGAAGAAAAAGAAACAGAGCAATATTATGATGAGACAGCAAAAGTTTTTTTAGCAGACAGATATATTGTCGGCACTTGTCCGGTTTGCGGAAACAACAGAGCTTATGGCGACCAGTGCGAAAATTGCGGTTCATCATTGAGCCCTGAAATGTTGATTAATCCGCACAGCACATTAAGCGATGCAGTGCCTGTGAAAAAGAAAACAAGGCATTGGTATTTTCCTTTACAGAATTATGAGCATTGGTTGAGCGAATGGATTTTGGATGGACATAAAGAATGGAAACCGAATGTGTATGGTCAGTGCAAAAGCTGGCTGGATAACGGTTTACAGAGCCGTGCGATGACGCGTGACAGCAATTGGGGAATCAAAGTTCCGCTGCCTGATGCGGAAGGAAAAGTGCTTTATGTTTGGTTTGATGCGCCGATTGGATATATTTCTGCCACGAAAGAACTCACCAATGAATGGGCTGATTATTGGTGCAAAGAAGATACGAAGCTGATTCATTTTATTGGAAAAGATAATATCGTTTTTCATTGCATTATTTTTCCGGCGATGCTAAAAGCACATGGAAATTTTGTGCTGCCTGATAATGTTCCTGCGAATGAGTTTTTAAATATTGAAGGAGAAAAAGTTTCAACAAGCCGCAATTGGGCAGTGTGGGTGAATGAATATCTGCAGGATTTTCCCGGATGTGAAGATGTGCTTCGCTACGTGCTTTGCAGCAATGCGCCTGAAACAAAGGATAATGATTTCACCTGGAAAGATTTTCAGGAAAAAAATAATAGCGAGCTTGTTTCTATTTTCGGAAATTTTGTGAACAGAACATTTGTGCTGATGCATAAATTGTGCGGAGGTAAAGTGCCGAAGCTTCATGAAGATATTTTAGATGAAGACGATAAATTCATCATTGCACAAATAGAAAATGCTAAAAAGAAGGTTGAAGAAAATATTGAAAATTATAAATTCAGAGATGCGCTTTTTGAAGTGATTGATTTGAGCAGAAAAGGAAATCAATATTTGCAAAAGAAAGAACCGTGGAAAAAAGCTTCAAGCATTGAGCAATTAGCGGCGAGCAATACAGATGGCTCAAAGCCCGAAGCTCAAAGCTTACAGCTTCAGATAGATAATTGCCTGCATCTTTGTTTGCAGCTAACAGCAAATCTTGCAGTTCTCATTAATCCATTCTTGCCAAACACTTCAAAGAAAATGTTGTACATGATGAAAGTGGTTGACAAAATGCTTGATTGGGAAAATGCAGGAAAAATAAAATTACTCAGCGTTGGCTATAGTTTGCGTCCACCTGAATTATTATTCAGAAAAATTGAAAATGAAGAAATCGTTGCACAGGTTGAGAAATTGAAAAACGGATTGGTGAAAGCTACGAGCTCCGAGCCATTAGCTGTGAGCAAAGAAGAAAAATCCCTGGCTCAAAGCTCACCGCTCAAAGCTGAAATTCTTTATGATGATTTCGCGAAGCTCGATTTAAAAGTCGGGACAATTCTTTCAGCAGAAAAAATAGAGAAGGCTGATAAACTATTGAAACTTGAAATTGATTTAGGTTTTGAAAAAAGAATAATTGTTTCAGGAATTGCATTGCATTTTAAACCGGAAGAAATTATAAATAAACAAGTTGTTGTTGTTGCCAATCTTGCTCCGCGAAAAATGCGTGGCATTGAAAGCAATGGAATGATATTAATGGCAGAGGACAGCGAAGGGAAATTGCATTTCGTGAAACCTGAAAGCGTTATTAATCCCGGCGCATCGGTGACGTAAAAGTGAATGGTCAATCGTTGGGAATTCACAATTCACCATTCACTATCAAATCTCAACAAAATATTTTATGAGCACTAAAATTGGTTTTATCGGTCTCGGCAGTTTGGGAACACCCATCGCGATGAACTTGCTTGAAAGCGGGCATGAACTTTATGTCTATAATAGAACGAAAGCAAAAGCAGAGCCGCTTGCTGCGAAAGATGCGATTGTTTGTGAAAGTGTTGCCGCACTTGCAAAACAAGTGAATATTGTTTTTACCATTGTTTCTGATGATGCAGCATTGAAAAGTATTTGCGAAGGAGATGATGGATTATTAAATAATCTTCAAAAGGAAAGTATTCATGTTTCGATGAGCACCATTCTACCGCAAACGGCAGCAGATTTGGCTTCGCTTCATCAAAAAAATAATCAGCACTATCTTGCCTCTCCTGTTTTCGGTAGACCGGAAGCTGCTGTTGCAAAAAAATTAAATTTTGCTTTTAGTGGTGAAGAAAATATCAGAAATCAAATTGAATCATTGTTGAAAGATGCCGGAGCAATCGGCGTTTGGGATTTCGGGGATAATATTTCTGCTGCGAACACTATCAAACTTTGCGGCAATTTTTTGATTGCATCTGCGCTCGAAGCAATTGGTGAAAGTATTAACCTCGCCATAAAAAGCGGCATTGACGCCAAGCAAATGTGGAATATGTTTTCACAAACTTTATTTAATGCACCGGTTTATATCAATTACAGCAATATCATTCTGCAACAAAAATTCGAACCGGCTGCTTTCACGATGAAGCTGGGATTGAAAGATATTAATCTTGTATTAAAACAAGGAGCAGCGGCGAATCAACAAATGCCGCTCGCATCTTTGTTACAAAAGAACATGGAACAATTAATTAATAGCGGAAAAGAAAATATTGATTGGAGCGCGGTTTCATCAGCGGTTCAGGATTAAAATGCTTATGACAAAATCAAAAGCTATAAAAATAGTTTTATTGCTTTTTATAATAAGCATAGTTCTTCGTCTCCCCAATTTAAATCGGATAATTTCAAAGCATCATGAGTTCAACACCGCAATGGTGCTTATTAATATGCAATCCTGGCGACAAGCAGGTGGCGGTTCAAAATTTCATTTCATCCCTCTCATAAATTTTCAAAACGCCGGGGACAAGCGCCCAAATAAAGATCATTATTCTGTTGATTCGAATGGAAATCAGATGTATGTTTCATCAGGGCCTGCATGGTTCGTGATACCATATTTTGTTTATGAAATATTCGGGTTGCCTGTTGTGCCAATCTATATTCAAATCATCAACCTTATTTTCAACCTTGCTTCTGTTATTTTATTCTTCAGGCTGTTGGAGCTTTTTACGTTTTCGCCTGAAGAAAATAAATACAAATCAATTATTCTTGGCTGTTTTTTCTTTATGTATACTCCATGTACATTATGGTATTTTGGCAATGGCTATATTAATATTGGCATTCAAATGCCATTTGTGATCGCATTTTTTTCTCTGATCATTCCGATGATACAATCACCGCAAAAAATAGCACCCGGAAAATTATTTTTGCTCTCCTCGCTAATTATAGTTTTAGTTTATTTTGACTGGTTTATTTTGGGCGTTTGCGCCATCATCGGAATCTATTTATTATTCAACCTGAAAAAACAGAAAGAATATTTTCTTATTCTCTTAATCATATTTCTATCTTCTGTTGCAGGCCTTGCACTGCTCTTTTGGCAATTTGCTTCTTATGCAGGCTGGCATTCAATTATGACTTATTGGTCAAAAAGATTTTGCACCAGAAGCTTCACAAACACAGGAGGTAGCTCTTTTTTCGAATTGTCAAAATACGTGATTCAAAATTTTATTACGGCTTATTTGCCGATTTTGATTTTATTGATTGGCCTTTGCTTCTTTGCATTAGTGAAGAAAATAAAAATATATTTTTCTAAAATTGAAAAAATATTTTTAGGCATTTATGTTTCATCAATTGTATTGTACAATATAACGCTGTTCGAATGGTCGTCCGATCATGAATATTCTGTTATTCCATGGAGCATCCTGTTTTGCTATTTATCAACAAAGTTGATTATTCATGTATCTGCAAAACGATTGATAATGATTTTGGTGATGATGATTTTTTTAGCAACCATGTTCCAATACTATTTTATAAATCGCCCCGGCAAAATTTCTAGAGAAGGCACACCTTACATCAGCTACAAAAATTTTGGTGATTCATTAAAACAAGTGCCGCCTGATTATAAAATTTTCACCGATTTAAAACAAGACCCGATGATTGAATATTATGCCGGAAGAAATATGGTAGTAGTTCCTGAACTTGATTCAGCAAAAAATTATATTACAAAATGGAAGATTGAAAAAGCTGTTTGGATAGATCATGATAATTTCAATTTCAAAAAAATAGTTTATCTCAACAAGTAATATTTCCTTCATTTCACAAGAGAATCAAAATTGCCTAACTTCGAATTCGAAAATAGTTGTTTAGCTAACTAATCTATTCGCTCACAGATTACACTGATTTGCACAGATTAGTTTGGATAACAATAATTAAACCTACTATGAATTTAAACGAACTGACTTACAAAATAAGAGGGTGTATTTTTAAAGTACATAATGCATTCGGTCCGGGTTTGTTCGAAAGTGTATACGAAGCGGTACTATCATACGAGTTAAAAAAAGAAGGTTTATTTGTGCAAACACAATTAGGCATTCCGGTAGAATATGATGAAATAAAACTTGACTTAGGTTTCAGACTTGATATATTGGTTGAAAATTCAGTTATTATTGAAATCAAGTCCATTGAGAAATTACATGATGTTCATAAAAAGCAATTACTTACTTATTTGAAATTAACAGGAAAAAAAATTGGAATTTTAGTCAATTTTAATGTTGCCTCTTTAATCGATAAAGAAAATTTAATTAGGATCATTAATTAAAAAACGTTGCTCATGGATTTCGAGAATTTGTACAGTCCTATCTTAATCTGTGTAATCCGTGAGAGAAAAAAAAATGCTATATGTCAAACCGAATCATTAAAAAAATTGCAGTATTAGGTAGTGGTGTCATGGGTTCAAGAATTGCATGCCACTTTGCAGGCGTGGGTTTACAAGTGCTTCTTTTGGATATTGCTCCAAAGGAAATTAACGATGCAGAAAAAGCAAAAAACCTATCGCCCAATCATCCTTCAGTAAAAAACAGGATTGTGAATGATGCGCTCGCTGCTACGCTCAAATCAAATCCTTCGCCGGTTTATACAAAAGACGTCGTCAAAAAAATAAAGACAGGCAACTTTACCGATAACATGAAAGATATCTCTTCCTGTGATTGGATCATTGAAGTGGTAGTTGAAAGATTGGATGTAAAACAATCCGTTTTCAGTGAAGTAGAAAAATACCGCAAACCCGGAACGCTCATCACTTCCAACACTTCAGGCATTCCCATTCATTTAATGGCAGAAGGAAGAAGCGATGATTTCAAAAAACATTTTTGCGGCACGCATTTTTTTAATCCTCCAAGATATCTGCGCTTATTGGAAATCATCCCCACTCTACACACTGATCCTGAAGTAATAAACTTTTTGTTGCATTATGGAGATTTATATCTTGGCAAAACCACAGTGCTTTGCAAAGACACGCCTGCATTCATCGCAAATAGAATTGGCGTTTACGGCATCATGGCTATTTTTGGTTTGGTAGAAAAACTTGGGCTAACCATTGATGAAGTGGATACATTGACAGGCCCAATTATTGGCCGCCCAAAATCCGCAACCTTTAGAACTGCGGATGTTGTTGGCATTGACACATTGGTGAAAGTGGCAAAAGGAGTTCATGATAATTGTCCGGATGATGAAGCAAAAAATACTTTTGAAATTCCATCATGGCTTGAAAAAATTGTTGCTAATAATTGGCTTGGCGATAAAACAGGGCAAGGGTTTTTCAAGAAAATGAAAACTCCAAATGCAAAAGGAGAAAAAGAAATTTTAGTGCTCGATCTGAATACGTTAGAATATGTGCAAAGAACAAAAACAAAATTTGCAACCGTTGAAGCTGCAAAGCCGGTTGATGACTTAAAAACAAGGTTGAAAATATTGGCAAACGGAACTGATAAAGCCGGAGAATTTTATCGCCGATTTCATTACGGATTATTTTCTTATATCTCCTATCGAATTCCTGAAATCAGCGATGAGCTGTACAGAGTGGATGATGCCATGATGGCCGGATTTGGCTGGGAAATCGGCGCATTTGAAAGCTGGGATGTTTTAGGTGTAGAAGCGACGGCAAAGAAAATGAAAGACGCAGGATACGAAGTTGCTGCATGGGTTGATGAAATGATTACGGCTGGAATAAAATCATTTTATAAAATTGAAAATGGAAAGCGGTTATGCTACGACGTTAGTTCAAAAACTTATAAAGCAATTCCTGGCGGAGAAGCATTTATTGTGATGAAGAATTTTGAAAACCAAACGATATGGAAAAACAGTGCTTGTAATCTATATCATTTGGGTGATGATGTTTTAGGATTGGAATGGAACACAAAAATGGGCAGCATCGGTGGAGAAGTGCTTGAAGCAATTCAGAAATCAATTGGCATTGCAGAAGAAAAATATAAAGGATTGGTGATAGCAAATGAAGGCGCGAATTTCAGCGCTGGCGCCAATGTGGGGTTAATATTCATGCTTGCTATTGAACAAGACTATGATGAATTGGACATGGCAGTGAGACAATTTCAAAGTACGATGATGCGCGCAAGATACTCTGCAGTGCCCGTTGTTGTTGCTCCTCACGCGTTAACGCTTGGCGGCTCCTGCGAGCTGAGCCTGCACGCAGACAAAGTTGTTGCTGCTGCAGAATCTTACATCGGTTTGGTTGAATTGGGAATCGGCGTTATTCCAGGCGGAGGCGGCACAAAGGAATTCACGCTTCGCGCAGCTGATGAAATGCATGAAGATGAACCGGAAACCATCACGTTAAAAAATCGCTTCTTCACTATTGCAACAGCAAAAGTTTCTACCTCAGCTTACGAAGCATTTGATCTTGGTATTTTAAGAAAAGGCCGGGACTTTGTTTCCATCAATCAGGGAAGAAGAATCGCTGAAGCGAAACAGTCAGTTATTGAATTATATGATGATGGTTATGTAATGCCCATTCCGCGCACAGATGTGAAAGTGCTTGGCCGCTCTGCATTAGGCGCATTGTATGCAGGCATCAACGGAATGTGGCGCGGCAATTATGCAACAGATCATGATGTGCTGGTTGCAAAAAAACTGGCGTATGTAATGTGCGGCGGTGACCTGAGCGAACCAACATCAGTAAGTGAACAATACATTTTGGATCTGGAACGCGAAGCCTTTTTAAGTTTGTGCAGCGAAAAGAAAACTTTGGAAAGAATTCAAAGCGTGCTGAAAAGCGGAAGGCCAATCAGAAATTAATGTAAACAATCGTAACATTTCTCAATAATAATGCGTCGGATAACCGGCGCTTTTTATTTGCGCATAATAATTTTGTAACTTTCAAGGTAAATCAATTCTAAAAATCAACTAATATGCTTAGGAAAATAGCTTGCATTTCATTTTCAACTATTATTTTATTCGCCTGCAATACAAATAATAATACTGCTAAAGAAACAAAACAAGTTGCTGCTTACACCATCGAGCAATTGCAAAATAATTTAAGTTTGAATGGCGCAGGGTTTAATAAAGACGAAACAAAAATTCTCACCAATCACAATGGCAGCGGGATATTTAATGTGTATGAATTAAATATTTCAGACACTTCATTCAAGCCGCTTACAACATCTGCAAAAGAATCTTTCTATGCAGTTGATTATGTTCCAGGCACTGCGAATTTCATTTACAGCGCTGATCGGGGCGGAGATGAGAACAGTCATCTTTACCTGCGTGTTGCCGGCGATACTTCAGCTAAAGATATTACTCCATGGCCTAAAAGCGCCAATCGTTTTGTTGGATGGACAACTGATAAAAAAGAATTTTATATTTCAACCAATAAAAGAGACCAGCGGTTTTTTGACTTATTGAAAATGGACACTGCAAAGTGGAAAGAAACTACTTTATATAAAAATGATTCAGGTTATGATGTTAACGGAATATCCAAGTCAGAAAAATATATCGCTTTAAACAAGTCGATTACAACGAACAAAAATGATTTGTATATTTTAGATAGAAAATCGAACAAGCTGAAAAAAATCAGCAACACTAATGAAGCAACATGGAACCCGCAGGCATTTGAAAAGAATGATTCGATTTTATATTTCACAACGAATGACAGCAGCGAGTTTTCTTATCTGGTAAAATATAATTTACAAACAGGCACTTCGCAAAAAATGTACAGCACCAATTGGGATGTGGTTGATATGACATTAAGCGAAAATGAAAAATACCACACCATCACTATTAATGAAGATGGAAAAAATAAAGTGTTGTTGTTTGACCACGCTTCGGGCAAGCAGATTGACTTTCCCGCAATTGTTGATGGCGATATTGAAAGCGTTTTAATTTCTCCATCAGAAAAAAATATGTTGCTTACTGTTGGCAGCAGCAAAACACCGCACAATCTTTTTGTGTACAATTTTGAAAAGAAAGAATTAAAACAATTAACGCAAACACTCAACAAAGCAATCAACCCAGACGATTTGGTGACTGCAGAAATAGTTCGGTTCAAATCTTTCGACGGCATGGATATTCCTGCTATTTATTACAAGCCATTGCAGGCAAGCAGCACAGCTAAAGTTCCTGCAATTGTTTGGGTGCACGGCGGCCCGGGCGGACAAAGCAGAGCCGGCTTCTCCAATCAAATACAATTTTTGGTGAACCATGGCTATGCTGTGCTTGCCGTTAATAATCGCGGAAGCAGTGGTTATGGAAAAACATTTTTTAAGCTGGATGATAAAAAACATGCTGAAGGCGATTTGATGGATTGTGTGTATGGGAAGAAATGGCTCGCATCACAAGAGTATATTGACAGCACGAAGATTGCTATTGAAGGCGGGAGCTATGGAGGCTGCATGGTGTTAACAGCTTTGGCTTTTCATCCTGATGAATTTAAAGCAGGCGTTGATCTTTTTGGTGTGGCAAATTGGTTGCGCACTTTACGCAGCATTCCTCCATATTGGGAATCTTTTCGAAAAGCTTTATATGAAGAAATGGGCGATCCGAATGGCCCTGATTCTGTGTTGCTAAAAAAAGCTTCTCCTTTATACAATTATGAAAAAATAAATAAACCATTAATTGTTTTTCAGGGAAGTAATGATGTTCGTGTGCTGCCAGTTGAAAGTGAAGAAATTGTTGCAGGTGTAAAGAAAAATGGTGTGCCTGTTGAATACGTTGTATATCCCAACGAAGGCCACGGTTTCACAAAAAAAGAAAATCAAAATACTACCGCAAACAGAACGCTTGCATTTCTTGATAAATATGTGAAAGGAGATAGCACATCGACTAAAAAATAATTTCTTGCGTAAAAAAATTGCTTTGTGCAAAATGTTTTCAGATGGCAATTAAATGAATACACAATTTAGTTGCCACCTGAAAATAAAAATATTATTTTTATTCGCCCCAAATTTCATCCTTGCCTTCGAGCCAGCGCTCTACTAAATCAGTAGTCACTGATTTAGGCCTTTCAAGCGGGAAGCCAAGGGCTCTGTCCCAGCAAAGGCTTGCCAGCACGCCAAGTGCGCGGCTCACCCCAAAAAGCACGGTGTAAAATTCGTATTCTACTAACCCATAGTGAACCAGCAATGCGCCGCTGTGCGCATCAACATTGGGCCATGGATTTTTTATTTTGCCAAGCGATTGTAAGATAGGTGGCACCGTTTCATAAATATTCCAAACTGTTTGCACAAGCGGGTCATCTGCCATGTGCTTCTTTCCAAATTCCATTTGCGCAGTAAAGCGCGGATCTGTTTTGCGAAGCACTGCATGCCCATAACCCGGAACAACTTTCCCTTCGCTCAATGTTTTCTTAACGTATTCTGCAATCTGCTCTTTGCTTGGCAAATCAGTTTTTAATTCTTCGCGCAATTCAAAAATCCATTTTATCACTTCCTGATTGGCAAGGCCGTGCAATGGGCCTGCAAGCCCATTCATTCCTGCAGCAAAGCTCAAATAAGGATCGCTCAGTGCAGATCCGACAAGATGGGTTGTATGAGCGCTCACATTACCGCCTTCATGATCTGCATGAATAGTCATATAGAGGCGCATCAGCTCTTTAAAACTTTCATCTTCAAAACCGAGCATGTGCGCAAAATTTCCTGCCCAATCTAACAAACCATTTGGCTGAATATGCTCGCCGAATTTGTATTTACGCCGATAAATATATGCTGCAATCCGAGGCAACCTTGCAATCAAATCCATCGCATCATCAAACACAGCTTCCCAATAATCTTTTTTGTTCATGCCTGTTGCATACTTTTTTGCAAACTGGCTTTCTGTTTGTAAAGCCATTACGCCTGTAACAAACTGTGTCATCGGGTGAGAGCTTATTGGCAAAGCTTCAATGGTATTAAATACATGCGTTGGCACATGGCTTCTTCGTTGCAAAACTGATGTTGTGTGGTGCACATCATCTTCGCTCGGCAATTCGCCAACAAGCATCAGGTAAAATAATCCTTCAGGCAAAGGTTCTGTGCCATCTGGCACTTTCGGAAGTTTTTCCTGCAGCTCAGGGATTGAATAACCACGGAAACGGATACCTTCTTTTGAGTCGAGCAGCGAAGTTTCAGTAACAAGGCCGGTCATGCCGCGCATGCCTTGATAAACCTGCGCCAATGTGACCTCTCCTATTTTTTTATTTCCGTGATCTTTCAGCAGGTTTTTTATTTCGCCGCCTACTACATCTGCCTTTGCTTTAAAACGATCTTTTATAATTCCCATGACAAAGCGTTTTTGAGATGATGCTATAAGTGAGGTTAGTAATTAACGCGCTAAAGTTATGGCAAGGAAGATTGTGCAGCAAATGATTTACGTGAAAATTTTGAAATGATAAAATATCGTGCAAACGTTTGGGAAGTACGAAAAATTATTTTGGTGTTCGGTTATAGAGCCATAATGCTACCCCGATAAAAATAATATTAGGCACCCATGCTGCAATCAATGGCAGCAAGTGACCTTTGGTTGAAAATGTGACGGCAAATTTATCCATGATCACAAAAGTAGCCGCCATCACAATTCCCAGAGCGAGGTGCAGCCCGCTACCACCGCGCACTTTCTGCGATGCAATGATAGCTCCGATCATTGTGAGAATAATTACTGAAAACGGCGTTGCATCGCGGTGATACAATTCAACCTTATAAATATTAAGGCCCTCAACACCCCGTATTTCTTCCATGTGGATGAATTGCTTCAGCTCTGCAGTTGTCAGCTTATCTTTTAAATATTCATCTCGCTTTAGCTCTGTCGGTTTTACATTCAAATTAATATTGCTATCCGGCACTCTGCGAACGGTTTCTTTCAAACCATTAATTTTTCGTTCAATGGCCTCATTAATTTTCCATTTCTTTTTTGCAGTGTCCCATTTAATCCTGTCGGCGCGCAGGTTATAATATTCCTGATTGTCTTTTATTTTTTGCAAGAAAAAGTTGCTGGCAGATTTACTTCCCGTGTCATAATAGCGCATGCCTACATAAGTTACGGAATCAACGCGCAAATAATAACTGGCTCCTTTGGTCGGGTCGGCTACATATGAACTATTACGGTCAACATAGTTTGCCTGAAAATCCGTACGGATCACATTTGCCTTGGGAACCCAGGTCTGGCTTGCTATCCAGAAGATGACGCTCAAAAATATTGAACCGATTAAATATGGGCGAAGCATGCGGTTATATCGCACGCCGCCTGTCATGATCGCAACAAATTCCGTTTGTCCAGCCATTTTTGAAGTGAAATAAATAACGGCAATGAACACCATCAACGGAAAAATCATCGACATAATAAATGGCACAAAACCTAAATAGTATTGCCTGATGATCTGTGCGGTATTAAGCCCTGATTTTACAAAGTCATCTGCCTTTTCACTGGTATCAATCACCACAGCAATTACTGTAATGACGAGCATTGTGAAAATAAAAGTGGAAAAAAATTTCCGGATGATGTACCAGTCGAGGATTTTCATTGATTAATAAAACTAATGCGCTGTTTGAAGCCCAGCAAAAGTAACATAAAAAAGAAAAGCCGGTGAGAAGCGTAAGTGAAGGGTTTGTGAAAGAAAAATTTTTTATCTGAATTTGTTATGGCCATTTTCATTTCATCAGCAAATCCTTCAGCGCACTTTCCAACGTAGGAAATAAAAATTGAAAACCTGTGCTCCTTATTTTATCTCCACTTACAGTTGCACTTTTTAGCACTTCAATGCTCATTTCTCCCAGCATCATTTTTAATACAAAAGAAGGAACATAAATTGGAATGTGAAATTTCCCTTTCATCTGTTTTGCAAGTTCAAGCACCAAAGCTTTGTTGCTGACAGGTTTTGGCGCTACTGCATTATACACGCCACTTAATTTTTCATTCTCCAAAGCTTGTACATACATGCGGGCTATATCATCAATATGGATCCAGCTAACCACTTGTTTTCCATTTCCCAAAATAGCAGCTATGCCTGCCCGCAAGGGTTTTATAAATTCTTTGAGTGCGCCGCCATCTTTACTAAGCACAATACCTGTTCTCAATTTCACTAAGCGTATGTGCATTAACGTTACCGGTTCAATGCTTTCTTCCCAAACCTTGCATGTTTCTCCTAAAAAATCATCGTTGGCTTTATCAGTTTCTTTAAAACTATTAGTCTTTGAAATATCAGGGCCGTACCAGCCAATTGCAGACGCACTTACAATAGCTTTTATTTTATTAGGAATTTCTTTCAGCGATTTTATAATAAGCTCACTGCTTTTTGTACGGCTTTCTATAATTTCTTTTTTTCTTTTTTAGTCCACCGTTTGTCTGCAACGCCAGCACCGGCAAGATGAATGATATAATCTGCTTGTTGAATAGCTGCTGAATCGATTGTTTGATTTTTGATGTCCCATTTAGCATAACGAACACCATTAATTAATGACTGTTTATTATCTGATGAGCGGCTTAAAATAGTTATTTCGTAGTTTTTTTGTAGCAGCAATTTCGTAAGGGCGTTTCCTATTAATCCTGTTCCGCCTGTTATCATTACCGTGGGCATTTAAATCACATTTGCATAAAGTTAACGCAAGCATCCAAATTGACAACAATCATTCACCATTGCCTATTCATTATTCACCATTAGCTTTGCGACATGAAAATTGATATTCTCACAGTATTGCCGGAATTGCTCGAAAGTCCTTTCGCTCATTCTATTTTGAAAAGAGCGAAAGAAAAAAATTTGCTTGAAGTGAATGTCCATAATCTTCGTCAATGGGCAATTAATGAACACGGACAAGTAGACGATTACCAATACGGCGGTGGTGCAGGAATGGTGATGATGTGTGAGCCATTGGCAAATGCAATAGAAGCACTTTCGAGAGAAAAGAAATTTGATGAGATTATTTATATGACGCCTGATGGAGAAAAGTTCAATCAAAAAATAGCGAACCAGCTTTCGATGAAAGAAAATTTATTGATCATCTGCGGGCATTACAAAGGAATTGATGAGCGTATCCGCGAAAATTTTATTACCAAAGAAATATCTGTTGGTGATTATGTTTTGAGCGGCGGCGAATTACCTGCTGCAATTGTTGTTGATGCAATTGGAAGATTAATCCCTGGTGTACTAAATGATGAAACTTCTGCGCTTTTCGATTCTTTTCAGGATAATTTATTAGCTCCGCCGGTTTATACGCGCCCTGCCGATTTTAGAAATTTTAAAGTGCCTGATATATTATTGAGCGGCAATCCAAAAAAAGTAGATGAATGGAGAAATGAGCAATCATTAATTAGAACGAAAGAAAGAAGACCCGATTTGCTGGAAGATTAATGTACGATGTGAGATTTTATATGTACGATTTCTTAGAGTTCATCTTGCAGAATTATATCTTTACCTGTCCGAAAACATAGTTTCGATTTTATAATCAATATTGCTTATAAAGAAATCGTACATATAAAATCTCACATTGTACATCTTATTTTTTAAATCCTTAATTTGCTTCTCCTAATTTGCCTTTCCTATGCTCGTTAAAACATTCGGCAGTGCGGTTTATGGAGTTGAAGCAATCACGATTACCATTGAAGTGAACGTTAGCAGCGGAGCAAATACTTATGTTGTCGGGCTTCCTGATAATGCGGTGAAAGAAAGCATTCAAAGAGTCGATAGCGCCATTAAAGACAATGGCTACTATATGCCGCGAACCAAGCTCGTTGTCAACCTCGCTCCCGCTGATATCAAAAAATCCGGTTCTTCATTTGACCTTCCTATTGCAATGGGTGTGCTCGGGGCAACAGAGCAACTTGAAAATTCTGATGAATTGAGCAAATATGTGATCATGGGTGAATTGAGCTTGGATGGAAGCATTCAATCCATTAAAGGCGCTTTGCCAATTGCGATTCAGGCACGCAAAGAAAATTTTAAGGGATTGATCGTTCCCAAACAAAATGCACGCGAAGCCGCGATGGTCAATAATTTGAAAGTATATGGCGTTACACATATTAATGAAGTCATAAATTTTTTCAAAGACGAAAATTCACTGCAACCCATAACCGTAAATACAAGAGATGAATTTTTTTCTAATCAATATGAATTTGATCTTGATTTTTTAGATGTGAAAGGCCAGGAAAATATAAAACGTGCTTTGGAAATTTCTGCAGCAGGCGGACATAATGCCATATTAATCGGGCCACCAGGCGCCGGGAAAACGATGCTCGCAAAACGTTTGCCGACCATACTTCCACCGCTTAGTTTACACGAAGCATTAGAGACAACGAAAATTCATAGCGTTGCCGGAAAACTTCCTGAGAATACAACATTAATTTCAAAACGTCCGTTCCGTTCACCGCATCATACTATTTCAGATGTTGCTCTTGTGGGTGGCGGTGGCATTCCTCAGCCCGGCGAAATTTCATTGGCACATAATGGCGTTTTATTTCTGGATGAACTTCCTGAATTTAAGCGCACTGTTCTCGAAGTGATGCGACAGCCGATGGAAGAAAGAAGAGTGACCATCAGCCGCGCAAAGGTGGCTGTTGATTTTCCCGCAAGTTTTATGCTGATTGCTTCTATGAACCCATGCCCTTGCGGTTTCTATAATCATCCGGAAAAAGAATGCACCTGCCCGCCGGGCACCGTTCAAAAGTACCTGAATAAAATTTCCGGCCCGTTGTTAGATAGGATTGACTTGCATGTGGAAGTAACCCCTGTTCCTTTCTCTGAATTATCATCGCAAAAAATGGGAGAGGATTCTACGCATATACGTGACCGTGTAATTAAAGCCAGAGAAAAACAAACAGAAAGATTTAAGGATAATCCCGGCATTTATTCCAATGCGCAAATGAGCAGCAAAGTATTGAAAGAAATTTGTGTGATTGATAAAGCAAGCCAAAATTTACTGAAAGCTGCTATGGAAAAATTAAATCTTTCTGCGCGTGCTTACGACCGTATTTTAAAAGTTTCCCGAACTATTGCCGACCTCGAAAACAGCGATAATATCAAAGCCGAACATCTTGCAGAAGCCATTCAATACAGAAGCCTGGACAGGGAAGGATGGGCTGGGTAAACGTTTCCCGGATATTTCTATAAGCCCAGGGGCACTAATTCAAATCATCATTAAAGATTAACGTTTCATAAACCGCAAGTATCTCCATCCTTAATTAACTTTAGATATTACAAAAATATTTCAGCTATCTTTGTGATGCTTTATTTTTAGCCCCCAAAGCTTTATTCGATAAGAAAAACGAAAAAATTTCTTTATGAATAAATATAAGGCTAAGGCTTTCCTTAATTTATGAAAGAACCATTAAACAACCTTTTCGATTTCTGCATTTTGATTCCATGTTATAACAATCAGAATGGCTTGCTGCGCTCATTGCAGAGCATCAACTATAACAATAATCAATTTCGCTCATTGATTATTGATGACGGCAGCCATGAGCCACTTCAACTTAACGATCTGCTTGCACAACTGCCTTTTGGTTTTCCAATCAGTATTATAAGGCTGGAAAAAAATCAGGGCATAACTATTGCATTGAACACTGGGCTTGAATGGATAAAAAAAAACAATGATTTCTTGTTTGTTGCCAGATTAGATTGCGGGGATATTTGTGACGATCAGCGATTTTACAAACAAGTTCAATTCTTAAAAGACAATCCAAATATAAATTTGGTTGGTTCCTGGTGTTTGTTTAAAGACCAAATGACTGGTTTTTTATATCAATATAGCACACCAACAAAGCATTTACAAATTTTAAAAGGGATGCATTTTAAGAATATGTTCATACACCCAACAGTAATGTGGCGCACAAGTGCGATGACGGAAAAATGCAGCTACCCCACAAAATTTCCGCACGCCGAAGACTATGGTTTTTTTTATAGCATAATGGAAAATGGCGAGTGCGCTGTGATACCTGAGAACCTGGTCACCTGCGAACAGAATAGCAAAGGAATTTCTATAACATACAGAAAGGAACAATTAAAAAGCAGGATGAAAGTGGTGATACAATATGGCAAAAGCAACGTTCTTAAATGCGTAGGTGTCATAAAATTATTAATACTGATGGCAGTTCCTTATAAATTGGTGCTGCGGATAAAATATTTATTATTTGAACCAATATAACAGAATCTTTTAACTGATTTTACCAATAACCAACCTTAAATTATGAAGATTGTGCACATTGCAGAAGCGTTTGCAGGAGGCGTTCCGGTATTCATCAAATCATTGGTGGATAATATGCCGGATGAAGAACACATCATCATTCACGGTAATCGCGAAAAGATTGCCAACGCACAAACTGTGAAATCTCAGTTCTCTCAAAATAATGTAAGCTTTATCCATTGGGCTTCGGCGCAGCGGAGCATTAACTTATACAAAGATGCTGTTGCCTTTGCGCAGTTATGCAATTACCTGAAAAGGCTTAACGAAGAAAAAAAGATAGACGTAGTACACCTCCATTCTTCCAAAAGTGGTTTTCTCGGAAGGATTGCCTGCTTTGCGCTCAGCATTAAAAACGTTGTATACACCCCAAACGGGGCGCCATTCCTTGTAGGCAAAAATAATGTATCGAATTTTCTGTATAAGCTTTTGGAAAAACTTGGCAGCAAATTTGGTGGGCAAATAGTAAGCTGCTCACCGTCGGAGCATATCGCTTATAAAAAAGTGGGCTTACGCACCATCATTATTAATAATGGCATTGACACTAAAAAAAAGATGCAAATACAAGCACGGACAAACGGCGAGGAATCAAAAAAAATATTCCGCATTGTTACAAGCGGAAGGATTTCACACCAGAAAAACCCTGAGCTTTTTAATAGCATTGCCGAGTATTTTAAAGATTTTAAATTCTTTGAATTTGCCTGGATAGGCGATGGTGAAATGAAGCACAAGCTTGCTTCGCCAAATATCAACATCACAGGTTGGCTTCCTGCCGAAGAAGCAAACATGCTTATCAGCAAAGGCGACTTGTATTTATCTACTGCAAATTTTGAAGGGCTCTCTTTTTCGGTTCTCGAAGCCCTGAATTTCAAAAAGCCTGTTTTGCTAACTGACTGTGTGGGCAACAAAGACCTTGTTGATAGAAGCCTGAATGGCGATTTGTTCATTAATAAAGCAGATGCAACTATAAAAATTTTGCAGTATTATAATAATAAACCGATGTTAAGCATGATGGGCAAACATTCTTCTTTGCATTGCAATGAATTTTTCAGTGCCAGGCTCACATCAGAAAAATATTATCAATTATATAGAAGCAAAACAAACTTTGCTCACCAGGAATAATCCAAAAAATTCTATTTATGGAAAAACAGATTAATGGCAACACTCAAAATATCAGCATCGGGCTAGAGCTTACAAAAATCAACCTTTTCATTCAGGAAGAACTCAGGATAAAAAATGAGACCATCAGGCAAAATGAAAAAACAATTGAAGAGCTGAAAAACCTGGTCAGAGAAAAGGACAATGCCAGCAATGCAATGGAAAAAAAAGCGCTGGCTGCAATTCACGAAACAGATGGCAACCGCCAAATGATCAATAAATTATTAGGCGATATAAGCAAATTGCAGAATGACAATGAATGGTACAAAAGAACTTATGAAAAAAGGAGCGTTTTAGGCTATATCAAAGAAAAATTTTTTAGAAAAAAATGGTAAAATTTCTTAATCTTATCCTTTCATATTTTAACAGCATAAAAAAATCTCTCTTTTAACGAGAAAAACCCCAGAAGGAATATTAAAATCGCATAATGCTGATGGAAGAAAAATTTTTTTTTAACCTCGCTGAAAAAAAATCTCTTTTTTGGTCGCCGGATTATTTGGATAATTCTGCATGGACCGAACATATCCCTTTTGCGTTTTGGCTTGTGGAAGTTTTAAAACCAAAGCGTATTGTAGAACTTGGCATACATAATGGCAATTCATATTTTGCTTTTTGCCAGGCCGTAAAGCAATTAAACATAAACACCGTTTGTTATGGCGTGGATACCTGGGAAGGCGATGTGCACGCAGGTTTTTATGATGAAGATGTTTTTGCAAAAGTTACCAATCACAACAATTTGAAGTATTCAGGTTTTTCAACTTTGATCAGGTCTGCTTTTGATGTAGCCAAAGATTATTTTATTGATCACACAATTGATTTATTGCACATAGATGGCTTGCATACCTACGAAGTGGTAAAACACGATTTTGAATCATGGCTGCCGAAGCTTACTCCTGATGCATTTGTGATTTTTCACGACATCAACGTTCGTGAACGGGATTTCGGTGTATTTAAATTTTGGGAAGAGCTAAAGCAACAGTATAAACATTTTCATTTTGATTTTGGCCATGGTCTTGGGGTCATCGCTTTAGGCAATATTTTTCAGGATGAATTAAAGTATTTAGCAACGATTGATACAAATGATATTGCCTATTTATTCATGCGGAATTTCTTTTCCGAACGGGGCAATTTTTTTAAGACCGGATTTGAGAAAGACGCAGCAATTGAACAAAAAAGAAAAGAATTTGAAGCTCATGCTGCACAAATAAACCAGGAGTGCCAATCACTGACTCTAATCAATAATGAATTAGCCGAAAATCATAAAAAACATGAGCTCGCTTATAATGAATTAAAAAATAAACGCAATGAAATATTTTCGGCACATCATCAATTAAGCGATGATTTTAAATCGCTTCAATTTATGAACAGCAATTTAGAAGCAGCTTACAAAAATATTTTAAAAGAAAATGAAGAACAGGAATCTGATATCAACTTCATAAAAAATCAACACGAAGCTTCCGAAACAGCGCTTGCAGAAAAACTTAATGGTGCACAACAAACAATAGCAGATTTTACTTCTTCTATAATTCGGCAGCAAAACACGATTGAAGAATTACAAAAGACAATCAAGCACCATCACCGAACCATTGACTGGTATAAAAGAACCTATGAGGAAAGAACCATATTAGGCGCATTAAAAGAAAAGCTGAAAGCAAAATTTAAAAAAAAAATAGCTACCGGCCAGTCAGTCGCTTTCTTTGCCCACTGATGATAATCTTCGTGCTGCGTCAGTAAATACAAAATTCAAAGAAACCAGCTATCAGTTGATGCCGGGTAATGATATTAAAAAATCTCCGGGCTCAACCGAATATATTGCCACAGGCAACGATCCTTTTTTCATTGTCGATCTTCAAGGCAGGCCAATACCCAAAGGCTGGTATTGGTTATCCATCACCATTGCAGAGAAAAAATATATACTCTTGTCGCAAAAAATTTACTATGATTGCGGCAAAGGTTTCAATGAGCAGGATGTCTGGAATTTGCCGGCCATCAGCGAAAATAAAATTGAAACATTAATAAATTTTCCGGATACTGTTTTTGCATTGCGCTTCGATCCATCTACAATAGAATGCAGTTTTGATTTGCAGGCCTTTATTCTAAAGCCAATTAATAATTTCAAAGTATTTACGACAGCCCTTTCAACATACAAACAAAATTATTGGTCAGACAGAAATTACCTTTCTGTTTATGCCGGGTTAGCGGGTTCTTATTTAAAGTCAGGCAAAACAGAATTTAAAAAAATAGTGTGGGATTCTTTTTCCCATAAAAAAGAAAATGGCATTGACAGGTATGCTCAATGGTGCTCAATGTATGATACTATATCGGCAGATCAATTGCAAATTTTAAAATCACTTTCAAATGATCTTATATATCAACCACTTTTATCCGTCATAGTTCCGGTTTACAATGCCCCGCTTAATTTTTTAAAATCAGCTATCGAATCTGTCCGCAACCAAGCTTATAAAAATTGGGAATTGTGTATAGCTGATGATAAATCAACTAATGCAGAAGTCATCAATCTATTGAAAGATTATCAGGCAAAAGACAAGCGCATAAAAGTAGTTTTCAGGGAAAGTAACGGCCATATAAGCAACGCTACAAATAGTGCTTTAGACATAGCTTCCGGAGATTATGTTGCGCTTCTCGATCAGGATGATGAATTGCCTTTGCATTGCCTTTATATGGTCGCAAAAACGATTAATGAAAATAGAAAAGCTCAGATTATTTACAGCGATGAAGATAAAATTAATGAACAGGGAAAAAGATTTGACCCTTATTTTAAAACTGACTGGAATAAAGATCTTTTTTATAGCCAAAATATAATTAATCATTTGGGCGTGTACAAAAGATCGCTGATAAAAAAAATTGGAGGTTTCAGGACAGGCTATGAAGGCAGCCAGGATTATGACCTTGCTTTGCGGTGCATAGAGAATATAGAACCTGATGAGATTTTTCATATCCCACATGTGCTTTATCACTGGCGTGCCTCAAAAGGGTCCACTGCAGTGGCTGTGCAAAACAAAAATTATGCTTTTGAAGCAGGATTAAATGCTTTGAACGATCATTTAAAAAGAACAAACCAAGCGGGTGTTGCAGAGCCGACTGCTAATAATTATTACAGGATCAAATGGGCGCTGCCAAATCCTGAGCCAATGGTTTCTATCATTATTCCAACAAAAGATAAAGCGGAAATATTGGCCACATGCATAACAAGCGTGCTGTCAAAAACAAGTTACAGCAATTTTGAAATTTTAATCATTGATAACAATAGTGATGCACCGGAAACACTTGAGTATTTTGAACGTATCCAAAAAGATGATAAAAATGTAAAAGTTTACAGCTATAATTCTGAATTTAATTTTTCCGCGATTATTAATTATGGCGTTCGCCAATCTAAAGGAGAAATTGTTTTGCTGCTGAATAACGATACAGAAGTAATTAATAGTGACTGGTTAACCGAAATGGCAAGCCAATGTATGCGTAAGGGCATTGGCGCTGTTGGTGCAAAATTATATTATCCCAATGGGCAGATACAGCATGCAGGTGTGTTTGTATGCGAAGGCCATCCGGGCATTCATATTTATTTGAAACAAGACAGGAACGACCCCGGTTACTTTAATAAATTAAATCTTATTCAGAATTATAGTGCAGTTACGGGTGCCTGCCTTGCTATCAGAAAACAATTGTTTAATAAAGTGGGCGGCTTGGATGAAACTAATTTGAAAGTAGCATATAATGATGTCGACCTTTGTTTCAAAGTAAGAGCATTGGGATATGAAAACCTTTGGACACCTTTTGCTCAGTTATTTCATTATGAATCATTGTCGAGAGGAGATGATATGACTGAAATTAATCTTCCACGATTTAAAAGGGAACAAAAATATATGCTAAGCAAATGGAAAGATGCAATTGCAAATGAGCCATACTTTAACCCAAACCTCAACCCCGTTGCATATTATCCTGATAAGAATATGAATAAAGCGCAGTTTGCGTTCCCACCAAAAAGACGTTACGAGTGGAATGCAGAAGAGATGCATTTAGAAAGCGAAGAAGCAACATGAATATCCCAGTTATATTTCTGACATGATTTTAAAAAAGAAAGCGGCAATCATATATCATATTTTTTATGAAGATACTTTCGAAGATATAGTGAACAGCCTCAAAGGCTTTGATTCCGTTAATACAGCATTTCTTTTTAACATTAGTTCTGCAGCGCCAAACCAATCAGAGATACGAGAAACATTGCACAAGCATTTTCCAGGTTCGTTCATCACTATCAGCAGCAATAAAGGAAAAGATATCGGCGGTAAATTAGTATTGATAAACACTTGCATTCAATTGAACATAGAGCCGGAATGGTTTATTTTTTTACACGATAAAAAAAGCCTTCAGGCACTAAACTCAAAAACCTGGAAAAATGATTTGCTTAAAATTATTGCCGAAGATGAAATTAAAAATGTTGGTGCCATCATTTCAAGCAACCCTGTTTGTGGAATAATCGCATCGGGAAATTATATTGCAAATGAATTAAGCGAAAACGGGGTGTTCGTCGGAAATAATGGCTCAATACTCACACAATTAATAAAACAGTATAAAATAAGCTGTACCAATTATGAATATGTAGCAGGCACCATGTTTTGGGCAAAGGCATCTCCCCTAGTGGAATTTTTTAAAAAAAATGATCCGCTGAAAATTCGGCAAACTCTGGAAGCAGGAAATGTTATAGATAACTTTGCAGGAACTTATACCCACTCATGGGAAAGATTATTGAGCTGGATAATAACATCGCAGGGTTTAACCATTAAAAAAATATAATCATTGACAGGCTCTGTATTATTCATCACTGTTCCTTATTCATCAATCATCGATGAAAAGGTATTGCAAAATAAAACAGCAGTTAATATCCTGATAGACATCATTGATATTGACTTATCAAAGCTGCGCCAATACCTGGGGTTTAATTGCCAGCATATATTCAGCCTGCAAGCCAGAGTGTTAAATAATACTGATATTAGCGGTCTGCTCCCGGATTTATATACATTGTTTGTACTTTCAGGTTGCTATGTCAAAAACAAAAAAGCCATTCCTGTTTTTATTGATGATGCAAGTGATGATATATCAAACCTGCACCTGATAGAAAATTATTTCAAATTGCAGGGCGAGGAAAATGTAGAATTTGTATTGTTCGATAGAACAGATAACCAAACAAAAAATAATATTCTTCTGATCAGCCCAGAACAACTGGAAAAGTTTGACCAGGCATACCTAGATGAGTTTTATTGCCAGAATATTGAACAAGTTATTTTATTGAATAGCAAAACACCTGAAATGAACAAAGAAATAATTGATGACAAATCACTAACCGAACAAAACAAATGCATAAAAATATTTTTAGAAATGATTGCTTTACAACAGCAGGCTAACAAGTTTACTTATCAATCTTCACTGTGGCAAAAAAGATCCTCGTTATATTTTTCTTTTATCTCTTTAAGCAAAAAAGTTGGGGAAAACCAGTATTATGATATTTTGAAGTGGTATGAAAATGAATACGAAATACTCCCACTGTGGTACAAGCGCTTTGGCCACATCATAAAAGTAATAACGGGCAAAAGAACATTCAGATCTTTGTTCAACGATAATATAAAAAAACACAAAGATTGAAATACTGGTTGTTAACAACGGAATATCCGCCAATGCATGGAGGTGGCATCAGCACATATTGCTATCACACCGCCAACATGCTTGCTGAAAAAGGCCATTCAGTAACCATATTTATCCCCGACGAAAAAACAAAAGATTATACAATTGAAGAACAAAATTCGATAAGGATAATCCGCTTTAGCACCAACAGAAAGAAGATGCAGAACCATCTCGGTTTTGTTCCAAACATGGCTTATGAATTTGCTTCCATCACGCAACACATTATTCAAAAAGAAGGGAAGCCTGATTGCATTGAATCGCAGGAGTATCTTGCCATTTCTTATTATGTGATGCAATTCAAGTTGCTGCAGTATCCCGAATTTTCAAATGTTCCAATCATACTTACCCTTCACTCGCCTGCATTTTTGTATTTATATTATAACCGCGAAGGAATTTATTCTTTCCCCAACTATTGGACCTGTGAAATGGAGAAGAGCTGCATTCAATGTGCTGATTGGATCATTGCACCTTCCCAGTATATTGTTGAAGAAATAAAAAAACATGCTTCAATAAATGAAGCAAAAATTTCTGTTATACACAATCCTTATCGTTCCCCCGATAGCATTAACCCGGATCAAAAAATCAGTCGCAATAAAATTGTCTTCTTTGGAAAACTATCTCCGCAAAAAGGAGTTTTTGAATTGTTTTCTTACATGAAAGACTTATGGGATAAAGGTTTCCCGCAACCGCTGATAGTGATTGGCGGCGCTGATAAAGTTTATTATCCTGAAATGAAAACAATGGGGCAGATTGCTCAAAACAAATATTCAAATTATATTCAAAAAGGCTTATTACAATTTGTAGGAAAAATTATTCCCGAAAAAAAGAATGAGTACTTGAAAGATGCTCATGTGATTTTGATCCCAAGCATTAATGATAACCTTCCGTACACTTCGGTTGAAGCAATGAGCATGGGAAAAGTGGTGCTTGCCTCAATTCAGGGCGGCCAGCGAGAAATTATAGAAGATGGCGCAAACGGCTTTTTGTTCGATCATGAGCAGCCTGAAAATTTTGCAGAAAAACTTAATTATATTTTATCATTAAATGATAGCACATTAAAAAATATAGGCGAGGCTGCTGTACAAAAAATCTTAACTGAATTTGGATACGAATCTGTGTATGCACAAAAAATAAATATCATCGATAATGCTTGCCATCAAATAAAACCATTACATACTTTCCCTTTTATAAGGCCATTGAATGTTTCAGTAGATTATGATAAAGCTTATAAGCACGGTGAATTGCTAAGCATAGTGATACCTTACTTCAACATGGGCAAGTACATTGGCGATTGCATAAATTCAATACTTCAATCAAGCTATAAGAATATTGAAATATTAATCATTAATGACGGAAGCACGGAACAACAAAGCATTGCCGCGCTAAAGCAATTTGAAGAACATCAGTCTGTAAAAATTATTCATAAGAACAATGAAGGGCTTGCTGATACCCGAAACTTTGGTGCCAGTCTCGCAAAAGGAAGGTTCCTTGCTTTTTTAGATGCCGATGATAAAGTGCACAAAGATTATTACAATAAAGCAATCAAAATATTGGAGCAATATGAAAATGTTTTTTTTGTCGGTTCATGGGTGCAATATTTTGGCACTTCGAATAAAATCTGGCCCACATGGAACCCGGAGCCACCCTATATTCTATTGCACAATTCCGTTAACAGCAGTGCCCTTATATACAAAAAAGAAGGTTTTCTTAAAGCAGGCTTATTTGACAAAAAAGTAGATTATGGCATTGAAGATTATGAAAGTGTAATAAACATGCTGGAACTTGGGCATGGTGGAATTATAATCCCTGAATGTTTATTTTTTTATCGCGTTAGAAAAGATTCTATGTACCGATTGCTGACTCACTACAAAATATTATACTCATCTCAATACATTGCGAGGAAACATGCTGATTTTTATAGTAAGTTCGCGCCGGAAATTTTTAATCTGCTAAACGCAAATGGGCCTTCGTTTTCTTATGATAACCCATCATTTGAAATACAGGTAACGAGCAAAAATGCTTATCCAAAAAATTTCCTGAACAAGATAAAAATATTTGCAAAAAGAAATCCGGGCTTTAAAAAAATATTATTGCGCATTGCATCTTTTACAAAGATGAGATAACATTAAAAATTATGGCGAAAAGTATAGTGCTTGATTGGTTTAAGAGAACAAATAAATTCGAACGTTTATGGCTGCTTGCAAAAATTGAATTCAAGCTTAGATATTATGAAAACAAGCTTGGCCTTTTATGGGCTTTGATTAAACCCATAATGGACATGTGCATTTATTATATTGCATTTAAAAAGATACTGAGCACAGATGTGCCTTCCTTTGCATCTTATCTTTTTATAGGGCTCATATTGTGGAATTTTTTTGTTGAATCAACCGGCGGCACAATCCAGATCCTTCATACAAAAAAATATCTTTATGAATACAGCAACATGAACAAGCTTGAAATTTACATTTCAACTTTGCTCGCAAACAGTATCGGTTTCTTTTTCAATTTCATCATGTTTGTTCTGTTCTATAATTTGTTTGAATCAAAATCCGCTGGTATTTCAATTTATTACTTATGGATAATTCCCATTTTCATTACCCTTTTTATATTATCATTAGGTATTTCACTGATTTTATCAACCATATATATTCTTGCGAAAGATATCTCACAAATATGGCTTGTGTTTACGTCCTTGCTTTTCTTTCTGTCGCCTATCTTTTATAAATTATCCACTTTCAAAAATGCGCTTCCTGATTTTGAATATGGAAATCCTATGGCTGGAATTATCATTAATGCACGCCGCGTAATGATGGAAGGCGTCAAACCAGATTTTGAATTATTTGCTTTCGATTTTGGGTATGCTGTTTTTCTTTTATTGGCCGGCCTTATTTTTTTAAACAAGTTAGGATCGAAAGCTGCTGAAAAATTATAAACTATGGAAGAAACTATTGCAATACAAGCGAGAAGCATCAGTAAAACATTTCACATCAGTGAAGACAGCCACAACACTGTTAAACATCGCCTGTTCAACCTTTTCAATCCACCACGATTAAAACAAGTGCAGGCTCTAAAAATGATGAGCTTTGTGGTGAACAAAGGTGAATGCATCGGGCTGATTGGGCGCAATGGCTGTGGCAAATCAACATTAACAAGAGTGCTTGCAGGTGTGTACCCAACTGACACGGGCTATATCAACATCAACGGCAGCACACTGCTGATGAACCTTGGAGTTGGAATGAGCCATCAGTTGACCGCAAGAGAAAACATTTATGTATCTGCATCAGTGCTCGGGAAAAAAATAAAAGAGATCGACCAGATTTTTGATAAAATTATTGCCTTTGCAGAAATAGAAGAATTTGTAGATACTAAAATAAAATTTTTTTCATCAGGCATGGTGGCGCGTTTGGGATTTTCAATTGCAGTGAATGCCGGAGCTGATATTATGTTTCTCGATGAAATATTTGCAGTAGGCGATGTGAAATTCCAGGAGAAAGCAATTAAAGTTTTTGAATCGAGCTGGATAGAAGGCAAAACAGTGGTATTGGTTAGCCACAGCATGAGCGTAATAAAAAAATATTGCGGAAGGACTGCATTCATGAAACATGGCGAGCTTGTGTATTTTGGAGATACAGATAAAGCGATTGAATTATATATGGAGGATAATCATTGATCTTGTTTAATGGAAAGCGGCCGTTTATAACTGATGACAAAACTTAAAAAAAAACCGGTGAGCACGCAGCCAAAGCTCCTGTCGAAATATGTTTCCGAAATAAATGACAGAGCCAATGCGAGTATTATAAATATCCCTAAAATATCTTTGCTGTTATAGCATTCGATTATTGGCAAAATAAAATAACCTAATAAAAAAAAGGCTAACCCTATAATGCCGAACGTGCACAAAATATCCAAATAATTATTGTGCGTATTTCTTTTTGTTGCAAGCGCAAAATCAAATTGTTTTTGCTTGTAAATTTCCATCAGCTTATCTTTTTTATCACCAAGCTGAGCACCAAAAAATAAATTCTGTCTGGCAAGTTGCCATCCGCAATTCCATACTGCCAGTCTTATATTAGCGCCATTCCATTGATCAGCTTTAACTTCCATATCATAATGGCTTTCCACACCATGATTATTATATTGATAGTCCGTGTAAAGCAATTCTTTAAATCTGTTAAGCGTTTTGGGAAAAGTTTTAACCAATAAAAAACTGCCTACTAATAATCCCATGATCAAAGTAGCGCCTTCCAAAAATTTTCTTCTCTTAATAAAATAAAAAAAAGCAAAAAAAAGTAAACTCGCATACAAAGTGATGATGGCAATTCTGCTTGCGAGAAGAAAATGAATGATCAGGAGAAAAAAAATACTTAAGTAAACAGTTGCCTTGTAAAAAATAGCAGCAGAATTTTTTACAAGAAGATACACGTAGCTGAATATGGCAAGGTTAACCATCAATGCAAAATAAATGGACTGCTTTCCTATGGCTTCAGTTAAACTATCGTCGTATAAAAAAGCACTACGCCCTGTTTTATAAAACACATTTAATGCGGCAATGAAACAAACGGCAGCAGCAATTGTTACCGTAAATGAGTAAACCAACAATATGCGTTCTTTCAATTCTTGCCGAACATAAATTAACCCGATTGCAATAGGGAACATCAGTAATGGAATGCGAAGACCGAGCATAGCAATGGCCTCGTTTTTATTAACCGAAAAAAATGCGCTTAATAGATGAAGGAGGTAGAACAAGATGATCAGCACAATAGCCTTCCGTTGTTTTAGCAATGTTATTTTTTCTGAAATTGAATTGTAAAAGAAGCTGTACACAAAAATCAAACCTATGCAACCATTATTAATAACCGGCATGCTGTTAGGCAAATAAAGGGTTATAAAGAAAATCGAAATCAATAGGCATAATATTTTTTCCTTCCTTGTAAATGCTTTCCCTATTGTATCATACAGTATCAACGACTTCATGAATAATTTTTTTGCGCAAAAATAAGTGTATAAGAACCGATGCTTACATTAATGCATAATGTAAGTCATTCTTGTCTTAACTTTGTAGTTTAAACACTGTTTTTATAACAAGAAATTAGTTTTTTGACATTTTATGAAAATATTACTTCACTACATTAAACCTTATCGCTGGCTGGTAGCATTGGCATTAGGTCTTGCTGCCGTCAATCAGGTTTTTTCTTTATTCGCGCCGATGATCACAGGGAACATGCTTCAGATATTTGCGCTCAAGCCTCATTTATTTGCTGATGGCACGCCAAGAAATGAATACCAATTCTTTTTTGGCAAGGGCGAATTTACCGGACTGTTTAAATATTTTTTTGGCAAGGTTGTTTTTCATGGCTTGTTTTTTTATTTAATGCTGATGATTGGCACAGCCATGGTGAGCAGGATAGCAAAAGCATTTCAGGATTATTTTGTAAACGTGATCATTCAAAAATTTGGTGCCACTATTTTTACCGATGGCCTGAAACACAGTATGCGCCTACCTTATCAGGAATTTGAAGATCAGCGCAGCGGCGAAACTTTATCAATCTTAACTAAAGTTAGAACAGACACAGAAAAATTCATCAGCAATTTTGTGAATGTTTTTTTTATTATAATAGTAAGCATTGTTTTCGTTTCCGTATATGCATTTCAGTTGCATTGGGCAATTATGCCTGTATATGCAGGAGGTATTTTTTTAATAGCTTTTGTTACAAGCTTGCTGAGCAGAAAAATAAAAGTGATACAGAAAACAATTGTTAAAGAAACAACAGCTCTTGCAGGATCTACAACAGAGAGCCTTCGGAATATTGAAATTGTAAAAAGTCTTGGTCTCACCGATCAGGAAGTGAGCAGATTAAATACGAACACCTTTAAAATTCTAGGCCTCGAATTGCGCAAAGTAAAAAGTATACGTGCATTAAGTTTTGTACAAGGAACCATGGTAAATTTTCTGCAGCAAGTAATCACTTTCACTTTATTGTGGCTCATTTTTAAAGACGCAATTAATCCGGGGCAATATCTTTCATTAATGTTTTATGGCTTTTTCATTTTCGGGCCGATGCAGGAAATTGGCAATATTATTATTTCGTATCGCGAAGCAGAAGCATCGCTTAATAATTTCCATACTGTAATGCAAAAAGATATTGAACCAAAACCCGCTCAGCCAAAACATATCGGCATTATTGAAGAACTTGAATTTGAAAATGTTTCTTTCAAACATAATACAGCTCAATTCAAAGCGCTCGATAACATTTCTTTCGATGTAAAAAAAGGCGAGACCATCGCATTCGTTGGGCCAAGCGGTTCGGGCAAAAGCACATTGGTGAAATTATTAGTTGGTTTGTATCGCCCGAAGCACGGCAAAATTTTTTACGATGGCATTGATGGGAACGAAATCGATTTTGATGAACTTCGCGGCCAGATTGGTTTTGTAACGCAAGACACACAGCTTTTTGCCGGAACGATTAGAGAAAACCTGATGTTCGTGAACCCAAAAGCTACAGAAGAAGATTTGCAAAATGCCTTGAAAAAATCGAGCTGCACCACTTTATTGCAACGCGCAGAAAAAGGCATTGAAACTGTAATTGGAGAAGGCGGATTGAAATTGAGCGGCGGCGAAAAACAGCGCATCGCAATTGCAAGGGCATTGTTACGCAATCCTTATTTATTGATTTTTGATGAAGCAACATCTGCGCTTGATTCTATAACTGAAGAGGAAATTACAGAAACAATTCGTGAAGTATCTTCAAAAGGAAATCAAATAACCGTATTGATTGCACATCGTTTGTCAACCATCATGCACGCCGACAGGATTTATGTTCTTGAAAAAGGCGAAGTGGTTGAAACAGGCTCACATGGAAGTTTATTAATGGAGAAAGGTTTGTATTATGCCATGTGGCGCCAACAGATTGGTGAGCGAAAAACCATGTTGGCTGCTAAAATTCCGGCATGATCTCAAATTTTAATAATCAACATCAATGACGCGCAGTCAGCTCATTTCATCAATGACCGAAATTGTGTAGCGTTACAGCTAACTTTGTATTAATAAGCAATAAAAGAATGTCAAGCAATAACAAACCGAATTATTGGTGGAGCCTTTTAACCATGAAATGCCCAAGGTGCCGCAAAGGCAATATGTTCGCCAATAATAATCCCTGGAATTTAAAAAAGACATTGAAGATGCCTGAAAAATGCCCTGAATGCGGGCAGCCTTATGAGCTTGAAGTTGGCTTCTGGTATGGCACCGGCTATGTTAGCTATGGGCTTACTATTATACTGTATGTTATAAGTTTTGTTTTATGGTGGTTCATTATTGGGATGTCAACAACTGACAATCGTTTTGTTTATTGGCTCGTGATCAGTTCTGTGATGATGGTTTTATTGCAGCCGTGGATCATGCGGTTGAGCCGAGTAATTTATTTGTATATTTTTGTTCGTTACGATGAAAATTATAAAAATACAAAAGTGAAAACTTTCGATTATGAAACCGGAGATTATTATATAAAAGATATCACACCTGATGACAGCGCATCTGAAAAATAATCTTTAAAATAATTTTAATAAAAATAAAAGCCCCGAAAAATTCGAGGCTTTTTTAATCTCAACTATAAAGTGGGTTAGTAAGATGAATTACTAACGAAGAAATAGTTCTATTAGTATCATAATCATTAATGATCTGAATATTTTATGAACCACTGGCTGATTTTGCATGTGGCGAAAAATCAAAAGGCACTATTGCTTTGAAACTGATATTTCGGCCCATGTTAAAAAATGCCTGGTTGTACATTTGGCGGCACAACAGGGTTATCAAAATATTTCAATCTGCTCATATTTGACTGATAATTTACATTGGCAAGATTGGTTCCTTCAATAAAAAGTTCTACAATTTTTTTCCCTGCTGCATTTACTAAATTAGCACCAATACCAGCATTCAATAAATTATAACCTGCGGTATATGTCTCTGTTCCATATGCTGCAAAAAAACGATTTTGAGAATTGAAGTGGTCAAGGCTTACAAAAGCGTAAACGCCTTTCAACTTGCCAAATCCTTTTGAAAAAGTTCCGCGCAATTCTGAATGCGTATGCAGTGGTGGAATAAACGGCAAATACTTTAAGCTATCGGGTTCTTTTCCATTATCGCCAAGATTTGTACCATACGTTAAGGTTAAAGAGTTTTCGAAATGCAGCCATGGAACTGGATGAATGTCTAAATTAAATTCGCCCCCATCAATACGCGCTTTGCTTTGTACGTAAGTAAACTTGCTATATACTCCATTCGGGTTAGAAGACCCGTCAGCATTTACACGCTCAGGATTGCCATTCGCGTCTAATATTTGTTGCTGGAAAATATAGTTTTCTATGTTGTTGTCAAAAAGCTCAATGCTTGCCGTTACGTTTGGCAATGTCAGGAAAGCGCCCACATCTCCTTGCACACTAAATTCAGGTTTAAAATCACTATTGCCAACGTGATAAATTTGTGAGCCGGGATCAGCTCCATTTGCAGAGAGCTCTGCTATGCTTGGCGCTCTGAACCCGGAAGCAATATTTGCTTTTATAAGAAATTTGTCTGAGAAATTATATGTGCCCCCAAAGCTTCCCGATGGGCCAGAAAAGTTTTTCTTCAACGAAGAGAATTGCTGCACAACGTTGGGTGTTGTAGTAGGATTGGGGCCGGTATATAATGTTGGATAATATTGGACAGTTGTATCGATATATGCTGCTTTGCCGTTGAAAGAGCGCGTATCAAACCGCGCTCCTGCCGAGATATCTAATTTTCCAAAACTCTTTTTCACAACCAGCGCCGGGCCAAAATCAAATTGTTTATATGACGGGATTGGAAAATCAGTACTATAACCAAGCACATTATTTTGATACATCCCATTTACTCCAAAAGTTGTTTCAAAGCCTTTGCCAATATCAAAATTATATTTTACATCATAAGTGTATGTTGTCAGTTCCAAATTGAGCCCGGGAATATCTGCCTCTGTTGGGTGTGTAAACTCGCGCCTGTGGCTATATTGATACCCAAGATTTATAAGTAGATTTCCATTGCCTAAGGGAATATTCGTGTTATCATAAATACGGTAAAGCTGCACATGCTGATGCAAAACCGGTATACCATAAGAGTTTAATACCGATTGCGGAACAATAGGCCGCACGGTATCTGCGTCTGTGATCTGATAAGTGAACTTGCGCGTTAGAGAATCGCGGCTGCCATCAGGTATATCCTGCAAATCATCAAATACCGACGCGTTTAGATACGAGTAGCCCCACGATTTATTTAAGCCAATCGTTATGCGCGCATCTTTTTCCTTGAACCCTGTAGCGTAGACCCGACCATCATGATCGTTCTGATAATTCTTCGCTTCTTTGTCGGAGATGACTGTTCCCCACACCAAGCCGTTTTGATTGCCCTGCAACTTTAGCGAACCATTGATCAAGCCATTGTTCGTGCCATATATGCCACTTATGGAACCCAATATTTTACCATCTGCAACAGGCGGGGCAGTAAGTAAATTAACCACTCCTCCTATCGCATCAGATCCAAAAGTTAAGCTTGCAGGGCCTTTGATCACTTCAACCCTGTCAATAGAATTCTGATCTACTTCTATCCCGTGCTCATCGCCCCATTGCTGGCCTTCCTGCCGTATTCCATCTTCAGCAGTAACAACCCTGTTATAACCTAATCCATGAATAAAAGGTTTTGAAATATTTGGCCCCGTAGTAACCGCGCTAACGCCGGGAAGATTCGCTATTTCAGCAATCACATTTCCGGCTGCGGAATGCTCATTTATGTATGACTTGCTGATTGCTACCATCGGAACGGGAGCTCTTCTTATACTTGTAGCTTTGCTCACGCCTGTAACCACTACTTCTCCTGCTTCAATAGATGATAATTTCAATTGAGCATCCATTGTATTGGTTTTATTTAAATCAACTTTTTGATCAAAAGTGGCGTAGCCAACATAACTAACCTGAACCAGATAAACTCCTTTGGGAATATTATTTATAATATATTTTCCGTTGGCATCGGTAACAGTGCCAGTCCTAAGATCTGGAATTGAAACAGTTGCTCCAACAAGGGGCTTCCCGTCGGCAGTAACTGTGCCGCTTAAAGAGCCGATAATAAAATTTCCCTTCTTTTTTATTTTGCTGTCAGATGTTTTTGAAAAAGCAGAAACACTTATGAACAGGAACAATATGCAATAAGATAACTTCAATTTCATCGTAATTGTTTTAAAACTAATAATGTTTCGGGACGACATTTGAACCTGATCATGCAAAAGGCCATGCTGAAAAAGCTACCGGATAATTTGAAGTACGATGTGCACATCGAGATATTTTTACAACCTAAAGAACTTAATGATGAATAATTAAGCTAATCTTTAGCAATCGTTGTGGAGAAAAACTTCCGGCGATAATATTTGTTCCGGCTAACAGAATGATGCTTGCATAATAAAATCAGGCAGGTTGATTTACCGGTGGCCTCCGAAGAAGAAAATAAAAATGATGCCCGGCATTAAATCTTTGAATATTTTCAATTGCCTGTGGAAGAAAAAAAGAAGAGATGATTATCTGAACAGATTTCTGATCATCAGTAAAAGGAGATTCGACAACCAAATTATCGCAATTACAATTAAATCCTGTTTTGGAAAGCTGTTGATCTTTTGAATGGTTTTGCGAACGCGGAGTATCTCTGTGATCGGCAACCAGATTATGCAAAATAATTTTTGGCGTAACGCTAAATGCAAAAACATTCAACATCACCACAGCGAGTATCTTTCTTATGAAATTATTATAATTCACTTTTTTTGATACAATGTTGCAAATTACTGTTTTTGTTCAAATATGAAAAAAGAATAGTGTTGCACGGTATAATATTTGTGTGAACAGGCAAGATCTAATCTTTAAACCTCACGCTAATTATTGATGTGCCATCATCATTTTCTGTAGATATGTTGCCGTTTAATTCTTCAGCAATTCTTTGAGCAATGGCGAGCTTTGAAATTTCATATTCTTCAATATTGCCTGCGAAAATTTCTTTATAATCTGAATAGAGACCGGGGAGCCTATTTTTTGAAATATCAATGGCATCATTTTTTATTTGAAAAACAATTTCACTGTTTTCCTGACGAAGGCTTACTTTAATTTTCCCATTTTGTTTTGTATTGCTAAGCACGCTTGATAAAATGGCCTCAAACATTTTTTTTATTAATGTCCGCTCACTCCACAAATATGTTGGCGTTGATATTTCAGACTGCCAATAAAAATCTCCATCCAAAGTCTCTGCATTTTTAACGATGGCTGATAAAAAAGTCCCTAAATCGAACTGGTCTATAATTATTTCATCAGGTATCATGTTTTCCAGGTCAATCATTTTGCGAAGTAGCTTTTGTCCATACTGAACAGCTTCCTGAATCATGTTGATTGATTTCTTTTGCTCGCTGTTCAGTCCTGTATCGCTGCTTTTTAACAGTTGGTTCCACATATCAATACTTGCAAGAGGCGTGCTTAAATCGTGAGATGCAATGCCAATGAGCTTTTTCTTTTTGATGTTAAGCTCTGTAAGTTTTTTATTTTGGGTTCGGATCTGTTCGGAGTTTCTCTTTTCTTTTTTAAGTTCTTTTTGTTTGGCAATGAAAGCAGCAACTGCAATAATTGCAATTGTTAGCAGGATAATTATTATTATGGGCGTTGGCAGGCTAATAAATTTTACGGGTGCTTAATCTACGAGGTGATGTTTGACGGCGAATTTTACAAGTCCGACTGTATTGTTCACGCCTAATTTCGATATGAGATTTTTGCGATGCGTTTCAACTGTACTGACGCTCAGAAATAGTCTTTCTGCAATTTCAGCATTGTTAAATTCTTTGCAGATAAGTTTCAGAACTTCCTGTTCGCGTTTGGAAAGAATTTCATGGATATCTTTATCCGCAATGGTAATGGTGCTTCTAAAGTCGCTTTCAATATCGCCAATATTTATTTCTTTGCTAAAATATTGCTCACCATCATTCACCTTTTGAAGTGCTGTGCTGAGTTCAGCTATTGAAGAATTTTTAAGAATGTATCCCTGAATGCCATGCTTCATAAGCTTATGAACATATCTTGTACCGCGCAATAAAGTAAGATAAACGATTTTTTGCTTAGGTTTTATTTCGCGAATTTTTTTAAGGAGCTCTTCTTCTTCAGTGTCCGGAAGATAGACATCCAGCAATAAGATATCTATATCGACCTTGGGGAGTTTTTCCAGCAGTTCAGAACCGCTCAAGGCTGTGCCAATTACATTGATGCCTTGTTGCTTGTTAAGCAACAACGCCAAGCCCTCAAGATACATTTCATGGTCGTCTGTAACAAAAACTTTAATCATCTCACTATAGGATTAGGTGCGCGAATAAGGTTGAGCAAAGTATAACAATATGCCTATGTATTATTTAGCTGCTGATGCAAATTTATTTAAAAAAACAAGAATCGTTAGGTAAGGCAACGCAAGTTAATTAAGGTTTTCTATAATTCCTGCAATTCCTTGTCCACCACCCACACAGGCCGTAACAATCCCATATTTCTTATTGAGCCTTTTCATATCGTTTATTATTTGAATCGTCAGTTTACATCCTGTACATCCCAAGGGGTGACCGAGCGCAATCGCACCGCCGTTGATATTCACGTTCTCAGGATCTAATTCCAATTTTCTGATTACAGCAAGTGCTTGCGAAGCAAATGCTTCATTCAGTTCAACCAAATCAATTTGTGATTGGTTCATGTTTGCCTGCTTCAAAGCTCTTGGCACCGCTTCAATGGGGCCAATTCCCATAATGCGCGGATGAACACCTGCGCTTGCACATGCAACCAATCTTGCGATTGGCTTAAGCCTTAATTCATTCACCATTCTTTCACTCATCACAATCACGAAAGCCGCACCATCGCTGGTTTGCGATGAATTGCCGGCAGTAACAGAACCTCCGGCAGCAAACACCGGTTTCAATTTATTGAGCGCCGCAATTGAAGTATCTGCACGAGGGCCTTCATCTGTTTCAACCACAAAACTTCTTTTTTGTTTTTTGCCTTTTGAGTCCACATATACTTCATCCACATTAATCGGCATAATACCTTTTTTGAAATAACCATTCTTAATTGCATTCAATGCCTTCATGTGAGAATTATAAGAAAACTGATCCTGGTCTTCGCGGTTTACATTATATTCCTTGGCAACTGCTTCTGCGGTGAGGCCCATGCTCAGATAATAATCGGGTTCTTCACTTGCTATGGAATATGCAGGAACTGGTTTCCATCCTGCGGTTGGCACCATCGTCATGCTTTCAGTTCCGCCTGCAATAATGCATTCTGCCATGCCCGACCTGATTTTTGCAGTGGCGATGGCAATTGTTTCAAGGCCACTTGCGCAATAACGGTTCACAGTCATTCCCGGAGCATGAATACCAACTGCTCTTGCAGCGATTATTCTGCCAACCTGCAGACCTTGCTCCGCTTCCGGAACCGCATTGCCAACAATCACATCATCTACTCTTTTTACATCAAGCTGCGGAACTGACGAAAGCAAACCTTTAATGACCGTTACGGCCAAATCATCGGGGCGATAAAATCTAAATCCTCCTCTTTTTGATTTTCCGACCGCGGTCCTGAAACCTGAGACTATATATGCTTCCTGCATAAAAATATTTTTTCAATATAACAATCCAAACGATAAAGTTGTTTATGCAACTTTTTTGTTTTCCAAATATAAAAATTTCAATTCAGTATCGCAAAAAACAATGTGTTAATGTGCATTATCTTCGCGCCGTTCATGTACAAATTGCTTCGAAATATTTTGTTTTTATTCCCGCCGGAAGGCATTCATTATTTTTCGATGAACGTATTGAAACTTTTTTGCAAAATTGGTTTCATCCGGAAAATAATCGCATCACAATTCACCATTCACAATTCACCATTCACTAAGGAATTGTTCGGATTGCATTTCAAAAATATTGTTGGATTAGGAGCAGGATTTGATAAGAATGCTTTGTACCTGAACGAACTTGAAACACTTGGTTTTGGGTTTGTTGAAATCGGAACAGTAACTCCATTACCACAATCTGGAAATGATAAGCCAAGATTATTTCGATTGCCGAAAGACAAAGCGCTTATTAACAGAATGGGATTTAATAACGATGGCGTGAAGGTGATTGCTGAAAGATTAAGAAAAAGGAGAAGCAGTAGCGAGTTGATTGTTGGAGGCAATATTGGAAAAAATAAAATTACGCCGAATGAAGATGCATGGAAGGATTATGAAATTTGTTTCAGAGAATTGTTTGATTGTGTTGATTATTTTGTAGTGAATGTCAGCTCACCAAATACACCCGGCCTGCGTGAATTGCAGGAGAAAGATGCGCTGCGAAAAATTTTATCGCATTTGCAGAACATAAATAAAGAAAATGAATTTCCAAAACCTTTGATGCTGAAAATTGCGCCAGACCTTACTATTCCTCAAATTGATGATGTGATTGCGCTTGCACAAGAAATAAATTTAGATGGATTGGTGGCGACAAACACGACGATTAGCCGCGAGCTTTTAGCTACGAGCAGCGATGAAGTGAAAAACATCGGAGCCGGAGGATTAAGCGGAAAACCATTGAAAGAAAAATCCACTAGGGTTGTGAAATATATTCATGAAAAAACAAATGGCTCTATTCCTATTATTGCTTCCGGCGGAATTTTTAATGCTGATGATGCAAAAGAAAAATTAAATGCAGGCGCATCATTTGTTCAAGTGTGGACAGGATTTATTTATGAAGGCCCATCTATCGTGAAGAAAATTCTTTCAGGTTTGTAAGTCGTTATCTATTGCATTACCAATATGGAAGCGGCTACAATGCCTGCCGTTTCTGTTCTCAGCCTTGTTTCGCCCAAAGTGACGGGAACAAAATGGTTTTGGAATGCAAAATTTATTTCTTCCTTTGTGAAATCTCCTTCAGGGCCGATCAGAATTATTTGAGAAGATATTGAAGAATTGATTGCATCAGTCAATGAAACTTTTGCATCATCAATACAATGCGCAATGAATTTTTGAGAATGATGTGATTGCGAAATGATTTCTTTGAGCAAAGTTGGCTGTTTCAAAATGGGCAACCAAACTTGTTGTGATTGAAGCATGGCGCTTATCAAAATATTTTTCATCCTATCATAGCGGAAATGCTGTTTCTCTGTCCGTTCGCAAATAGCAGGAATAATTTCAGTAATGCCAAGCTCTGTCGCTTTTTCAAGAAACCATTCAAAGCGGTTTCCATTTTTTAATAACGAAATAGCGATTGAAATTTTTCTTGTTCCTTGTTCCTTGAAGCTTGTTTCTTGAATCTTAACGACACATTTCTTTTTGTGGTCGTCACTGATTTCACAATCAAGCAAATTTCCTTTTCCGTCAGTCAAAAATATCTGTTCCCCATTTTTCATTCTTAATACCTGAACGACGTGTTTTGATGTTTCTTCATTGAGCGTAGCGAAGCTTTCATCATTTGGCATTTGTTCTATATAAAAGAATGGAGCTTGCATACATGAATAATCAATAATGAATAACCAATGAATGTTCCTGATTTTCAATAATCATATCGCTGTAAGAAATGGCAATATAATCCAGTGGTTTTATTTCAAAAAAAGACGCATAATAATCGCATTGTTCTTTCAACTTTTCGATGCCGATATTTTCATCCTTATCAATCGCTTCCACTTCAACAAATTCTCCCAAATGTTTTACTGTATCGAAATGAAATTTCACATTGTCGATGAAATAAATTTTGCGCAGCTTATTGACAATAGCTTTTATTCCAAGCGACTTTATTAAAATTTCTTTTATGTTTTTATCAGGATGATGTTCATACAAAATAATGTCTGATTGTTTTGCGCCTGCTATATTTTTCCGCTCATAGCAGATCAGTGAGTTTTCAATATTGCCTTCGCGCAATTTCAATCTTCCTTTCGGCACATTGAAATAAGTGTCGATCTGATGGTCTTCGCCAATAAATTTTGGGTTCAAACCAAGTAATTTATTTTCGAGATTTTTTATATCAGCAGCTTTTGCTTTGAATTCAAAATTTAAATGCGGCATAAAATATTTTTTGTTTCAAACATAAAAAAGGAGAATGAAAATCATTCTCCGATGTACTTAATAACCGTCCAATCTAAAAAGGTGTGTTGTCGTCATCAAAATCGGCTGATGGCATTTCATTCATTTTGCTTCCAGCCTGAATGAAGAGTTTTGCGCCACCTTTTTCGTCAGGAATTGGCTTCCAGTTTCCCGAAGGCAATCCGACGTTGCCGAAATCATTGCCCGATTCTTCAATAAATTTTTGAATATGCAAAAGAGCACGCAATTTAATAGTTTCAAGCGAGCCGTTGCGATGCTTTGCAATACGTACATGCGTCTCGCCACGGTTGCTTTCCCCCATTTCATTTGCCGTGATATCATAATATTCCGGCCGGTACAAAAACATTACCATATCTGCATCCTGCTCAATAGCGCCAGATTCGCGAAGATCGCTCAGTTGTGGCATCTTGCTTCCTTCCTTTCTTTTTTCCACTTCGCGGCTTAATTGAGAAAGCGCGATAATTGGCACGCCCAATTCTTTTGCAAGACTTTTCAAATCTCTTGATATGCGGCTGATTTCCTGTTCGCGATTCGTGTTCCTGTTTTCTCCTGTTCCGCTCATCAATTGCAGATAATCGATAATTATAAGCCCGACATTATGTTTGTTTTTTAATCGCCTGCATTTTGCCCTGAACTCGAAAATATTCAGCGCTGCCGTATCATCAATAAAAATGGGTGCTTGCGCCAAACGCTGAATGCCCTTTGCATAAAGCTGTTTCATTTCATGCTCTTCCAATTTTCCCCTTGCAATTTTTTCGAGCCATATTTCGCTTTCGGCGGCAAGAATACGCTGTACCAATTGGCTGGCGCTCATTTCTAAGCTAAAAAATGCAATCGGCGTTGGTTTGGTTGGGTGCAAAGCTGCGTTCCTCGCAAGGTTCAGCGCAAAGGCCGTTTTACCAACCGAAGGACGAGCAGCAAGAACAATTAAATCCGTAGGCTGCCATCCATAAGTGATATAGTCAAGAGAAGGGAAACCGGAAGGAACTCCGGTGATGTCTTCATTTTTGTGGCGAAGATCTTCAATGCGCTGAATGGTTTTTACAAGGACCGTATCAATACTGTCGAAGTTTTTTCGAAGATGATTATTTGTGATCTCAAACAATTTGCTCTCTGCATCATCGAGCAAATCGAACACATCCGTGCTGTCTTCGTAAGCATCGCCGATAATTTCTCCGCTGATGCGGATCAATTCACGCTGAATAAATTTCTGCATGATGATCCTCGAATGTGCTTCAATATTTGCGGCTGAAACAACAGAGTTGGTGAGCTTGGTAACATAATAAGGGCCGCCAACAAACTCCAGCTCTTCGAGAAGACGGAGCTCTTCAACAACGGTTAATATGTCAATAGGCTGGCTTTTTCGTGAAAGTGACAGCATGGCCTTGAAAATTTTCTGATGGCTGTCAACATAAAAGCATTCGGGCTTTAAAATTTCAACCACTGTATCAAAAGCGCTTTTCTCAAGCATAATGGCACCAAGAACAGCTTCTTCAATATCCTTTGCCTGCGGTGGCACTTTTCCATAAACCATCGTGCTGGTATCAATTGAAGGGGCACGCCTGAACTTACGATCTTTATTCAAATTTGTTAATTCCATAATGGGTTAGTAATCCCGAAAATGATTAAATATTTTTTCTATAGACACGGAAATTCAGTTTTCAAAAAAGGTATCGGACTCGAAGTTTAGGGATGAAAAAGCCTTGTGGCTGAATCATTTTTTAAGCAAGGCTCATTGGATCTGCGTGCCATCTTGTGTTATGAAATTATTACCCTTTGATGAACCGAATGTTATCCCTTTGAGTCAGGAGGGCGAATTAAAATCCAATTTATGGTTCAAAAAAATTTTTCTTTTTTTATATTTTTCCTTTAACAATTCACATGTTTATTAACACAATTCCCTTGTTTATGCACGCCATCTGATAGCTCACACACAATTTAAAAAAGTTTTCGACAGGTTGTACCACAAAATTATCATCTGATGTGCGAAAAGAATTAAGCCGAAAAATTTTGCTACTTTTTATGACCACCAGAATGAGGTTTGCGGGTTTTTAATATAAAAATCGATTTCAGCAAAATAGGTGAGGCCTGCTGTGACAGCAGGCCTCAAACAAATATGATTTTATTTATATGCTCCAAGATGCCTTTTACTGCTAATTGTTGCCATTGGCAGGTTTCGAATCTTTATTGACAGGAGGCTTTTTGTTGTTCTGTTTAGGTTGTTGTTTATTCTGGTTTTGATTGTTTTTAATCTGATTGTTCGGATTATTCTTTGGAGAAACATTAGGTTGATTGTTGACGGGCTGCTGATTATTATTCTTATTGAATTGCCGATTGTTATTAGGATTGCTATTATTAGGTTGTCCATTGCCGTTAGACGGTTGCTGATTGCTATTTGCCGGTTTAACAGTCGGGCTTGTAGCCGGCGGTTGTGTTTGGTTCGAAGGCTTAAACTGGCGGTTATTATCCGGTTGGTTATTGTTAGGCTGACTGTTTGTATTCGTAGGCGGAGTATTGGTTACGGGAGTATTTGGCTTTTGATTTGTAATTGGTACAGTATTATTGTTAGGCTTATTAAATTGTGTACTGCTGTTATTGTTGGGCTGATTATTTTCTTGCCTTGTTACCGGCGCATTGCTGTTTGTGTTTGCAGGCCGTTCATTATTTCTAGCTGGCTCTGCATTATTGTTGTTCGTTGCATTGTTGTTTACAACCGGCCTGAGATTATTCAAAGGCTGCACGCGAGCAGGTGCAATGCGTTGCTGAGAATTATTGCTGTTTGCGCTGGTAGGCGCAGTTGCTGCGTTGACCTTTGGCCTGAAAAGCGCAATTTGCCCATTGCTAAATTGCTGTCCTGGCTTGCTACTGTTTGTTATCGCTACAGGCCTCAAAATTGTACCCGTTGCCCTTGAAACTTCATTTGGGTCAGGGCGCAGCATACACATTAGTCCTGACGTTGTTATTAATCGTTGTATTATTGATGTGATTATTGGTGATATTATTGTTAGTCACATTATTATTAATGATTGTAGTGTTATTTATTATGGTTACGTTTTTTGTTTCGTTGACATAATAATTATTTACAGTTGGGCTAGCCACATATTGATGAGGCACAAAGCACCAATAATTAGTAGGCGGATTATAATTCACCAAAGAAACTCCAGCGTTCACATTTGGGCTCATTGGCGCCCAGCCATAATAATCTTCACTTCTTCTCCAGCTTACCCATGCAGGCGCCCACTCATATCCGGGAACCCACATCCAGCCATAAGAGTTATCAAAAAACCAACGGCCGTAATGGAATGTGGCCCAGCCCCAGTTATAGTCTGATGCCCAAACCCAGCCTGCTTCAGAATAAACCCAATGGCCATTCGTGACATAAGGTTTAAATCCATAATCAACAGTTGGCGACCAAACATATCCGTATCCGGGATAATCAACCCATTGGCCGTAAGGACTTAAATCATCATAAAATGTTTGATAAGAAACCTCCTCAGCAACCGGCTGAGGCTGTTGTGGCGGGGGCGGCGGCGGCGAATCATGAACTGTTACATAAGTCGGGCCACAGGAAGTTAAACCAATGGCAATAAATGCGAGAATACATAAAGTGCTTTTCATAACGAGGCTTTAAGTGCAAAAGTAGTTTATTTAATATTGCACGAATTGTGCTAAAGTATAGCGCAAAATTATCATTAACATTTGATTACTATGCAGGCAATATATCCAGTTTAAATAAAATGAAACAAGCACTTAAAAGAACCTGCTTCATTTTTGAGAAGATTGCATCTTTCTTTATCTTTTACCTCTCTCTTCTTTCAAAACTTCGCTGGTTTCCGGAACGGTTATTAGGCCTGAGCTGTTGCACAGCCCTGTGTTGAGTTCGTTGTTGCATATTTGTAATGAGACTTGTTGATTTTTAATATGTACAATCCTAAAAATCCATTTAACTATTATTTATCTAAAAGATTTGTAATGAAGAGAATTGATTCAACCTTTCTCTTGCGCTTAAAAAACTATCTTTGGCCCCGAAATAAAGCACCAGAAGAATGACGATTAGTTATAATTGGCTTCATGAATATCTGCCTGTAAAAATTGAGGCCGCGCGTTTGTCAAAAATCCTGACATCGATAGGCCTTGAAGTGGAAAGCATGGAGAAATATGAATCAATAAAAGGCGGATTGAAAGATTTAGTGATCGGAGAAATAATTGAATGCGCAAAACATCCCAACGCAGATAAACTAAAACTTACAAAAGTAAATGCTGGCAAAAGCGAACTGTTACAAATTGTTTGTGGCGCACCAAACGTTGCGGTTGGGCAAAAAGTAATAGTTGCCGCTGTTGGAACAAAAATTTATCCATTAAAAGGCGACCCTGTTACGATGAAAGTCGCTTCCATCCGCAGTGTGGAAAGCCATGGAATGATTTGTGCCGAAGATGAAATTGGCCTGGGAGAAAGCCACGCCGGGATCTTGGTGCTTCCTGAAAATGTAAAAGTCGGTTCATTGGCAGCAGATTATTTCAAGCCATATCAAGATCATATAATTGAAATAGGATTGACACCGAATCACATGGATGCGATGAGCCATTTAGGTGTAGCGCGAGACGTGTGCGCTTATCTTTCACATCATGAGAATAAAGATTACAAACCACAAATTCCCTCCACTTCCAATTTCAAAACGGATAATCTCAGGTTGCCCATAACCGTTAGTATTGAAAATATAGAAGCCTGCCAGCGGTATTCAGGGATCAGTATTTCAGGAATTGTTATCAAAGAATCTCCAAAATGGATGCAGGACAAATTGAAGGCAATTGGCCTTCGCCCAATTAATAATATTGTAGACATTACCAATTTTGTTTTGCATGAAACCGGCCAGCCATTGCATGCATTTGATGCAGATGAAATAAAAGGAAATAAAATAATCATAAAAAATCTTCCGGACGGAACAAAGTTCATCACCCTTGATGAAAAAGAAAGAAAGCTGAGCAAACAAGATTTGATGATTTGCAACGCAGAAGAACCAATGTGCATTGCCGGCGTTTTTGGCGGATTAAAAAGCGGCGTGAAACCGACCACAAAAAATATTTTTTTAGAAAGCGCATGGTTCAACCCGATTGATGTGCGCAAAACTTCATTCAGGCATGGTTTGCGCACAGATGCTGCAACTCATTTCGAAAAAGGAATGGATATTTCGAACACTGTAAATGCATTAAAAAGAGCAGCGTCATTAATAAAAGAATTAGCCGGCGGAGAAATTTCTTCTGAAATTGTTGATGTATATCCGCAGCCAAAAAGCAAAACGAAAGTTGCGCTGAAATATCATTATCTAAAAAAATTAAGTGGCAAGAATTATCATCAGGACGCTGTAAAAAAAATTCTTGAAAGCCTGGGTTTTGAAATTGTGAAAGAAGGATTGGATGAAATTAATGTTGCTGCGCCATTTCACAAACCAGACATTATACTTCCTGCAGATGTTGTTGAAGAAATTATGCGCATAGATGGATTGGATAATATTCAGATTCCATCATCAATCACCATTTCTCCTTCTGTTGAAACTGATTTTTCTTTTTCGTCTTGCAAAGAAAAAATTGCTAACTATTTAGTTGGCTTGGGCTTTAATGAAATATTCACCAACTCAATTACTAATAGTGCATATTATAATTCTGAAGAATTGTCAGGCACTGTGAAAATGATCAATAACCTGAGCGCAGAACTGAACATTATGCGGCCTTCTTTGCTTGAAACAGGTCTTGAATCGATTGCGTACAACATCAATCGCAAGACAAGCAATCTGAAATTTTTTGAATTCGGAAAAACCTATAGCACAAATGCTGTTGGTCATTATTTCGAGACGAATCATTTATGTTTATATGTAACCGGAAATATTTCTGACGAATCATGGAAAGGAAAATCAGTTCATGCAGATTTCTATTATCTAAAAGGAGCGGCAGAAAAAATTGCGAAACAAATTTCTTCCGAAAAAATTTCTTTCCATTCTTCAGAAAATAAAAAGCTGGATGCGGCATTAGCAGGAAAAATTAATAATAAGCCCTTTTTGCAAATCGGTGTTGTCAGTTCATCTGCTTTGAAGTTATTTGATATCAAACAATCTGTTTTATTTGCCGATTTCAATTGGGATATTTTATTAAGCTCATCAGATAATAATATTGAATTTCGTGAGCTTCCAAAACAGCTTCCGGTTCATCGCGACCTGGCAATTGTTGTAGACAAATCGCTGGCATTTGAACAAGTTGAGAAAACAGTTCATAAAATAAAATTGGATAAGCTTCAGCAAACAAATCTGTTCGATATTTTTGAAAGCGAAAAGTTAGGCGCAAATAAAAAATCGCTTGCTGTTAGCTTCACATTTTTAGATAATGAAAAAACACTGACTGACACTGAAGTTGATGACATGATGAATAAAGTAATGCAAGCTTTGGAAAAAGAATTGAATGCTGAGATCAGGAAATAACACGAATTTTTTATTAAACATAGAGTGTTTCGTAAATTCAAATCATTGGAAATATGCTGCAACCTTTCGTGTAATTCGCTACAATTGCTGTGATAAGAACGTTAACGCTCAAACCAATTTTTATCAACATTGGCACAAGCAAAAATTTTCAATAAATATTTTGTGATATATTGCTGATGTAAAAAAAATCGTTTATGGCTCAAATTGAAGAACAGATAAAACGCCTGCAGGATAAATTGCAACAATTGGTGCAACAACATCAGTTATTGCAAAAAGAGAACGCGAAATTGAAACATGAAATTCATGAAGAAAAAAGCCAGCACAATGTAAAATCCTCTCAGGCAGAGCAATTGCGGCAGCAGGTGGAGATTTTGAAATCTTCAAAAGGCGAAATGAATTCCGAAGAAAAGAAAACGCTTGAAAAAAGGCTCAATCAATACGTGAAAGAAATTGACAAATGCGTCACGCTGTTGAGCGAATAATTTAAACGCGCTTTACAAGTCTTGTTTTAGTTTCATCGCTTCCTCTGAAAACTTCTAAAGTATAAACTCCATAAGGCAAATCGTTGAGGCCATTCCAAATAAAAATTAGCTGATTGTTTTCCGCTTCTGTTTCCAAAGCGCTACACACGCTTCCTTTTTCATCTTTTAAAAAGGCTTTCAGCAGGCATTTTTGTGGTTGGTCAAGCTCAAACATCAACCGGTCAATAAATACCGGAGATTTCATTTTAAGTAACATGGTTCGGGTTTAGTTGTCGTATAGCAAAATAAAAACTCTATAAAATAATTGGTAACTATCTTAACTTCGAATTCTCACGGGAATAGAACGGGGGACAAGGCGTGTGGATAATCTGTTGATAAATATAAAACAAGAATTTCTATTATGCAAGAATTAATTCCAATAAATATTGTTTTGGGAGACCGGACATATCGCATAAAAATTGAGCCCGCAGATGAACAGGAAGTAAGAAAGACACTAAAAACCATCAACGACAAAATCATTGAGTTCAAAACTCAGTTTTCGGGAAAAGATATGCAGGATTATGTGGCAATGGTTTTGCTCTGGTACGCCACTCAAACACCTTCTTCAGATAGCCAACCTGCATTCAATTCTTCCTTGCAAGAAACACTTTCCAAAATGGAGCTCATGCTTGACAAGGTTTTATGATGTTCAGTTTTGAGCCTTAATGCTTGGGCAAAATCCGTATCTTCGCTGGCTATCACATTTCCACGCAATTATGGCCTGGAAAACAAGCATAACATTCCAAACTTTTAAACTTAGGATTGATGGATTCAAATATGATGTATATTATTATTGCAATTATAGCACTTGCCATAGGCATCTTCGTTGGCAAGTTGATATTCGCAAAGAACACGCAGAAAAAGATAGAAGAGGCAGAACAACAAGCTGCGAAAATGATTGCTGATGCACAAACGAGCACAGAAAATCTAAAAAAAGAAAAGCTTCTCGAAGCAAAAGAAAAATTTGTACAACTTAAAGCGGAGCACGACAAAGAAATCCTGGAAAGAAACCGCAAGCTAAGCGATGCCGAAACCCGCACAAAACAAAAAGAGCAAAGCATCAATCAGAAACTTGACAACCTCGATAGACAGGCAAAAGAAAACGATGCAATAAAGGAAAACCTGAATAGGCAGATTGAGGTAGTCAATATTAAGCGCACGGAGCTTGAAAAGCATCAGGAAGAACATATTCGCAGGCTTGAAAAAATTGCTGCATTAACAGCAGAAGAAGCCAAAACTCAGCTTATCGAAAGCCTGAAACATGAGGCGCAAACACAGGCATTGGCTATTCAGCAGGATATCATTGATGACGCTAAACAAAAAGCAAACAAAGAAGCGAGAAAAATAATCATCCAAAGCATTCAGCGCACAGCAGCAGAACAGGCCATTGAAAATTCAATCACTGTTTTCAACCTGGAAAGCGATGAAATAAAAGGCCAGATAATTGGCCGTGAAGGAAGAAATATCCGGGCAATTGAAGCCGCTACCGGCGTTGATTTAATTGTTGATGATACTCCGGAAGCAATCGTGCTTTCGTCATTTGATCCTCTGCGCCGCGAAATTGCACGCCTTTCTTTGCAAAGATTAGTTGCTGACGGCCGCATTCACCCTGCGCGCATCGAAGAAATAGTTGAAAAGACGCGCAAGCAAATCGAAGAGCAAGTAATGGAAATTGGTGAAAGGACTGTTATTGAATTGGGCATTCATGGCCTACATAAAGAACTGGTAAGAATTGTGGGCAAGATGCGTTTCCGTTCTTCTTATGGACAAAACTTATTAATGCACAGCCGTGAAGTTGCAAATCTTTGCGCTATTATGGCTGCCGAATTAGGCATGAATGTGAAGCTTGCAAAACGCGCTGGCTTATTGCACGATATTGGAAAAGTGCCTGACGAAGAAACCGAATTGAGCCATGCCCTGCTAGGCATGAAGCTTGCTGAAAAATATGGCGAAAACCCTGCTGTTGTGAATGCAATCGGGGCTCACCACGATGAAGTGGAAATGCAATATGTTATTTCTCCGGTTGTTCAGGCATGCGATGCAATCAGCGGGGCAAGACCTGGCGCCCGCAGAGAAATCATGCAGCAATATCTTCAGCGCATAAAAGATTTAGAGAACCTGGCAATGACTTATCCCGGGGTTGAAAAAGCATACGCAATCCAGGCTGGTCGTGAATTACGGGTTATTGTAGAAGCTGATAAAGTGAGTGATGATACAAGCGCAAAGCTTAGTTTTGAAATTGCTCAAAAAATTCAGACTGAAATGACTTATCCGGGTCAGATTAAAGTCACAGTTATCAGGGAAAAAAGAACAGTGAATGTTGCAAGATAAAATGGGAAGAAACGAGGCGCAAGGGACAAAATTCAAGCCTTAGGATGAAACTTGCTTCTCGGTCTTGCGCCTTGCACCTTGGTTCTTGTATCTTATTCTTGTTCTTTAATTTGGTAAATCCCGCTTACAATACTACTTTTGCAGTCCTAAAAAAAATTAAGCCATGAACTCGGCAATCGCATTTGTACACGAACAGTTAACAGGGAAAAAAGAATTCCCGAAATTTAAAGCAGGCGACAATGTAACTGTTAACTATAAAATTATTGAAGGCAATAAAGAACGTATACAAGGCTTTAAAGGCGATGTGCTGAAACGCCAGGGAGTTGGGCATACCGCCACTTTCACTGTGCGCAAAATTTCTGATGGTGTTGGCGTAGAAAGAACTTTCCCTTTATTTTCTCCAAACATAGAATCAATAGAATTGAATAAAGTTGGCCGTGTTCGCCGCGCAAAATTGTATTTCCAGCGCGAAAGAAGCGGAAAGAATGCTCGTATTAAGGAGAAAAGAATGTAAATGCGGTTTTGATTCGAAAGGGCTAAACTTTTTAAAAGTATTTTTGTTATTGATTTTTGTTTCTACCTTTATAGTCCACAATAAAACGAAGTAGCCATGGGAGATTTATTCAGCGGTCCGCACATTTTGCTCATAGCATTAGTAGTGCTTTTGTTATTCGGTGGTAAAAAAATTCCTGAGTTGATGCGCGGTTTGGGAAGAGGCATCAGAGAATTTAAAGATGCTAAAGATAATGTAAGAAGAGAGATTGAAGACCATATGGACGACAATCACCCATCTAACAATTCGAACTCATCAACAAACAAAGTTTCATCAGGTTCTTCTGTAAACAATTAAAATTTTTGCTCGTTATTGAGTATTGAAACCTCGCGACTAGTTTTGCGAGGTTTTCTTTTTATTTGCAATATTTTTACGCTTTAGTGCATTCAACATTTTCATGAAACTATTCGGCAGAAATTCAGGAGGAAGATCAACAGACGAGATGTCATTCATCGAACATCTGGATGTTTTGAGAGGACATCTATTTAAGTCGGCTGTTGCGGTTGCAATTGGCGCAATCGTGATGGCCGTTTATAATAGTTTCATTGTGAAAAAGGTATTGATGGGCCTACGCAGAAAGATTTTCCAACTTACAGTTTTCTTTGTAATACAAGCCACAAACTTGGACTTGGCAATAAGCTTTGCATGAGCGAGATTCATGTGAGGATGCAAAGCCAGGCTGTTGCAGGGCAATTTGATGTTTATTTCAACATTATTCTAATTGGCGGTTTTATAATTGCGTTTCCTTACGTATTCTGGCAATTCTGGAAGTTCGCAAAGCCGGCACTAACAGACAAGGAATTAAGAAATACAAGGGGCGTTATTTTTTGGGTGTCACTTCTTTTTTTTATCGGTGTGCTTTTTGGATATTTTGTGATAGCGCCATACACCATTCATTTTTTTGCAAATTTTAAAATTGATGAAAACATAGAAAATATTTGGACAATCGGAAATTATTTCAATACTATTGTTCCGCTTATTTTAGGAGCAGGGCTCGCTTTCCAGCTTCCTCTTGTCATGTACTTTCTTGCAAAAGTTGGCGTCGTGAGTTCAAAATACTTAAGGCGCGCTCGAAAATATGCAATACTTATTATGCTGATTGTTGCTGGTATTATTACACCACCCGATATGCTGAGCCAGATTGTGTGCACTCTTCCATTAATGCTGTTGTACGAAATAAGCATTTGGCTTTGCGTGAAGGTTGAAAAGCAAGAGAAAAAAGAAGAAGCAGAATGGAATTAGGGCTTGATACTTTCCGGAAAAAAATTTTAATCTTAAAACTTTTTATTTGTTTTCTTTTAGCTCAATAAAAAATTATCATTCTTTCCTGCATGAAACTTTAGATGGATGTAGCATCGCAGTTGATCATTACTTATCTAAAATCGAAGAAAAAAAACATCTCAATTCTTTTTTAGAAGTATATGCAGATGAAGCTTTGCAAAGAGCAAAATTTTTAGATGAAAAAAGAAAATCAGGAGCAACGCCAGGAAAGTTACACGGCGTTGTGGTTGCATTGAAAGATGTGATTGCTTATAAGGATCACAAACTTTCCGCTTCTTCAAAAATTCTGGAAAATTTCATTTCTGTATATAATGCAACTGTCGTTGACAAATTATTGCAAGAAGATGCCATCATTATAGGAAGAAATAACTGCGATGAATTCGCAATGGGTTCCACCAATGAAAATTCTGCTTATGGAAATGTTCTGAATGCAGCTGATGAAACAAGAGTCCCAGGCGGTTCTTCCGGCGGTTCAGCGGTGGCTGTGCAGGCTGGTTTGTGCATGGTTGCTCTCGGAAGTGACACAGGCGGCTCCGTAAGGCAGCCGGCAGATTTCTGTGGCATTATCGGGTTAAAACCAACATATGGCAAAATATCGCGCTATGGGCTAATTGCTTATGCTTCTTCTTTCGACCAGATCGGCATTTTCGGAAATGAGATACCAGACGTTGCCCTGGTTCTTGATGTTATTGCCCGCCCTGATGATTTTGATAGCACATTTTCAAATGTTCCCGTTGAAGATTATGCAACAGAAATTTACGCAAATGATAAAAAATTTAGGATAGCCTATTTTAAAGAAGCTTTCGAGCACAGCTCGCTGGACCCTGAGATAAAATCTTCTTGTTATTCATTAATGGAGAAGCTGAAGAAAGATGGTCACACCGTTGAAGCTGTTGATTTTGAGTACCTTGATTATATCGTCCCTGCTTATTATGTGCTTTCTACAGCGGAGGCGTCTTCTAATCTTTCTCGTTTTGATGGGGTCAGGTATGGTTATCGATCAGGCTCTGAAAATTTGGATTTAACGGAGTTTTACAAGCTTACCCGTTCAAAAGGTTTTGGAAAAGAAGTGAAAAGGCGCATCTTGCTGGGAACCTTTGTTTTAAGTGCAGGTTATTACGATGCTTACTTCACAAAGGCCCAAAAAATTAGGAAATTGTTGATAAATAAAACCTCATTGATTTTCAATGAGTTCGACCTCATTTTGTTACCAACCTCACCTACCCCTGCATTTAAAATTGGCGAGAAATCTGACGACCCGATTTCAATGTATCTCGCTGATATATATACAGTTTATGCAAACCTGACCGGCACTCCTGCTATATCACTACCGCTTTTTATCCACACAAATGGCATGCCTTTTGGGATACAAGCTATGACGAACCGATTTAAAGAGTTACTTTTGTTCCAGTTCTCGCAACAGCTAACCCTACGGCACAAATCCTTCCAAAATCCTAATTTAGAGAATTGATAACTTAGTTGACACAATCCCCCTATGAAAGATTATACCCGGTAATATTATTGGATTAATCTTTTAATTGTCACTTCATGCGCTTAAGATTTTTGTTATTGATTGCCATAAGTATGGGCATTGTGCCCGTTTCTTTTGGCAACCCATTAAAAAAATTGGGCGAGTCTAATTTTATTGACACGAACGTTATTTCTAAAAAGGCTCCTAATTCTTTACTTCTAGCTTCAGAAAGCAGTAAAGCATCTTCTGATAATGGTTTCAAAGATTTATTTGTAGCAACCTCCATTGGCGGCAGTAATGGGGCAAAACTCAATCCAAGAGCAGTGAGCTTCGTTCAGGATTATATCGATCATAATGGAAAAGAGCTACAAAGCATGAAAGGTTGGGGCAGACCTTATTTCAATCTAATTGACAACATCTTTACCCAATATGGCCTTCCCAGAGAATTAAAGTATTTGGCCGTTATTGAATCGCAATTGAAACCATCATCAGTTTCATGGGCTGGGGCAGTACTGCCCATGGCAGTTGATGCCTGCCACCGCAAGAGTGTTGGGGTTGAAAGTAAGCCGCAGAAATGATGAGCGAAAAAATTATATCAAGAGCACCAATGCTGCTGCCAAGTATTTACGGGATCTGTATAATGAACTTGGCGACTGGCTTTTGGTAATTGCGGCTTATAATGGAGGCACAGCACATGTATACAACGCTATGCGCCGCAGCGGAAGCCACGATTTCTGGGATTTACAATATTATCTTCCCGCTGAATCAAGAAATCATGTGAAGAAATTTATAGGCACTCATTATATTTTTGAAGGTCAGGGCGGCATTACCACTCTTACAAAAGATGAAGCAACAGAACAGTTATCAGGTTCATCGATGTATGTGTTCAACAGAAACCTTAGTCAGGATGAGTTGAACAATTCAAAAACAATGTCCATTGGCGGCAAATACTGTTCAAGCATTATTGCAAAATATATAGTGATGGATATTGCTGAATTCAACAGATACAACCCAGACTTTGATAAAGTGATGGCAAGCGCAAATAATTCTTATGACCTTAAACTGCCATCTGAAAAAATGGATTTATTTATTGCCAACAAATATCAAATCCTGAATGAATCAGTGCAGCAACTATTAAATGGCATTTCCGAAGGCGACAGCACTTATCAGAAAACAGCCATTGCATCAAATATCAGCAAAGAGAAAAAATAATTTTTCTTATAAAGAAAATGCCAATCAAAATTGATTGGCATTTTTATTTTCATTTTGAAATATCAACTTAGAAATCATCATCCTCTTCTTCATAATTTCCTTCGCCAAAAAGATCTAAATCTTTAAAATCATCATCAATGCCTAAGTCATCATCACTTTTGGCAGGTTTTTTTGTACCAGCGCTGGTGCCACTTTTTTTTGTCTTTGATTTGGGCACATCAAATTCATCAAAGTCCGGGTCCCAGTCTTCTTCTTCTTCAACTTTTTCCCATTCATCTACTTCATCAGCTGCGTCTTCCGTATCATCGTCCTCATCATCTTCTTCTTTCTTTTTCGATTTAGTAGGCTTTGCACTTTTTTTTGCGGGAGTTTTAGGCTCATTATCTTCATCCAAATCATCATCGTCATCTTCTTCTTGTTTTTTAGATTTAGAAGATGCCTTTGGCGTTTCAGGTGCAGATTTTTTTGGCACTTTTTTCTCCTTGTCAGATTTTGATGTCATAGCGTGAGAAAATTAATATTGTAAAATTTCAGCGAAGTTTTTAATTAGCCAAATTTTTTTTCAATATTCTTTAGAAAAATTTAATTGAATTTTTTTATGAATTCTCAATTAGCTGATCTTGGCCTGACCGCTTGATATATAATTTATGCCAACACCCAAAAATTGATTGATAAATTGAATGTATTCTTTCATCTGGTAAGGTATGTCGCTATAGTTTTTTAATCCGGTAATATCTTTTTTCCAGCCTGAAAAAGATTTCAATATCGGTTTAATTTCAACACGGTTCATTTGAAAAGGTATTTCACTTGTGCCTTGCCCGTTAATACTATACTCCGTACAAACTTCAAGTTTGTCAAAAGCATCCAGCACATCTGCCTTTGTCATCACAATTTTTGTTACGCCGTTTATCATGCAGGCAAATTTCAGTGCAACCAAATCAATCCATCCGCATCGGCGAGGACGGCCTGTGGTTGCTCCAAACTCACTACCAGTTTTTCTTAGCTCCTCGCCGGTCTCATCATTCAGCTCTGTTGGAAAAGGGCCGCTCCCAACTCTTGTACAATAAGCTTTGCTTACACCAATCACATCTTTTATTAGTTGAGGCGCAACTCCAAGGCCTGTGCAAACGCCCGCCGATATTGTGTTTGACGAAGTTACAAAAGGGAATGTACCGAAATCTACGTCAAGCATGCTGCCTTGTGCGCCTTCTGCCAACACTTTTTTTCCTTGCGTGATCTTATCATTGATAAAATACTCGCCATTCACGATTTTGAACTGGCGAATAAAATCGATCGCTTCAAAAAATTCTTCTTCCCATGCCGAAATATCTTCATGAAAATTCAATCCGTCTAAAAGCCTTTGATGTTTCAGTCTTAGCTTAATATATTCGGTCGTGAAATTTTTATCGAGCAAATCGCCGACGCGCAAACCATTTCTTCCCGTCTTGTCCATGTATGCAGGCCCGATTCCTTTTAATGTAGAGCCTATTTTTTCATTTCCTTTGGACGTCTCAGAAGCCTTGTCCAGAGCTCTGTGAGTGGGAACTATCAAATGAGCTCTTTGCGAAATGAATAAGTTTTTTTTGTAGTCAACGCCAAATGAAGCAACAGATTCGCATTCTCTTTTGAATATCACAGGGTCAAGCACAACGCCATTCCCTATTAAATTAGTAGTCTTTTCGTGAAAAATGCCGGAAGGTATTTGGTGGAGAACTACTTTTTTTCCATCAACATATAAAGTGTGGCCGGCATTCGGCCCTTCCCTGAAAACGTGCGATAATATCATAACGCGGAGCAAAAAAATCAACAATTTTCCCTTTTCCTTCATCGCCCCATTGCAAGCCTAAGATAACATCTACCATGAATAATGGATTTGCTGTTTACTGATTTTGAGAGGAACAAAAATAGGAGAAATGAAATGGATGAAAGAAATGATTTTTCAAGATGATTTAAACATTCTCGCTGTCATATCTGTCAACGGCTTGAATGCCTTTCAACTGTTTTAGTCGATAAACCAATTCCTCAAGTTCATCTTTATCGTGAACATAGATTTTTATATTTCCTTCAAACAGGCCTTCTTTTGCTTCGATGGTAATTGCATTAATATTCAATCGCAATTCTCCTGAAATCAGGTTCGTGATTTTATTGACAACACCTACATCGTCCATGCCCACAATTCGAACGCCGGTAAGAAAAGAAATTTCTTTATTCTTTGCCCATTTTGTTTTCACTACACGATGACCATAACTCGCCATTAATTTCGCGGCATTCGGGCAATTGGTCCTGTGAATGGTTAATCCTTTTCCGGTAGTTACAAAACCAAATACATCATCTCCGGGAATTGGTTTGCAGCAATTGGCCAGCGTGTAAACAATCCTGTCGCTACTTTCCCCAAAAATAATAAGCTCGGCATCTTTTTTTGGAATTGATATAGAAGAATCTGTTTTTGCTTCAACAACAGGTTTCACAGGCTTTGGAGCTTCCAGTTTGTCGCCGAGCAAATGAAATTCTTTCAGTTCTTTTAAATCAATATTTTTTACTGCAACCTGATAAAATAATTCAAAAGAAGAATTGTATTTGTAAAATGCTGTAAGTATATCAATATTATGTTGATTGTATGTTGCGCCAAAATTTTCAAGTTTTCTTTGCACAATATATTTTCCTTCATCAGCAATTTTCTTTTTTTCTTCTTTCAGGCCATCTTTGATTTTTGTTTTTGCTTTCGCAGTTACAACAAGGTTCAACCAATCTTCTGTTGGTTTTTGTTTGCTTGATGTGATCACTTCTATCTGATCTCCGCTCCGCAATTTGTGGCCAATTGGCACGAGCTTGTGATTCACTTTCGCGCCGATGCAATGCGCGCCAACAGCGCTGTGAACCGAGAAAGCAAAATCAAGCGCAGTTGAACCAACAGGCAACATTTTCACATCGCCTTTTGGCGTGTACACAAAAATTTCTTCTGCAAGAAAACTTGTTTTGAAATCCTGCAAAAAATTTACCGAGTCATTATCTTCTGTGTTCAGCACTTCGCGGATTTGCTGAAACCATTTGTCGAAGCGGCTTTCATCGTTTGCGCCTTCTTTGTATTTCCAATGCGCAGCCAAACCTTTTTCTGCAATTTCATTCATTCTTTTTGAGCGTATTTGCACTTCAACCCATTTGCCTTGCGGCCCATCACGGTCGTGTGCAATGCTTCATAACCATTAGATTTCGGGTTGCTCAACCAATCGCGCATTCTTTCAGGCGAAGGAATATATTCATCGGTAATCATTGAATACACTTTCCAGCAATCTTCTTTTTCTTTTTCAGGAAGAGAATTGATGATAACTCGAATTGCAAACAAATCATACACTTCATCAAACGTCACGCTTTTTTTGCGCATCTTGTTCCAGATAGAATGAATGCTTTTCGGCCTTCCATAAATTTCAAAATCAAATCCTGACCTTTCTAATTTTTCTTTTAATGGCTTGATGAATTCATTAATATATCTTGAGCGCTCACGTTTTGTTTCAGAAAGTTTTTGTGCAATCTCTTTATATTCTCCAGGCTCAAGATATTTCATCGCCAAATCTTCCAGCTCTGTTTTTATATTATACAAACCCATTCGATGAGCCAAAGGCGCATACACATAAACGGTTTCTGAAGAAATCTTTAATTGTTTCTCACGCTTCATGCTATCGAGCGTGCGCATGTTGTGAAGGCGGTCTGCAAGCTTAATAAGAATAACACGTGGATCATCAGTAAGTGTGAGAAGAATCTTTTTAAAATTTTCTGCCTGCTGCGATGCATTCACATCAATAACGTTGGAAATTTTTGTAAGGCCGTCAACAATCCTCGCTATTTCGGCGCCAAACTCACGCTCAACATCTTCCAATGTAATATCGGTGTCCTCCACAGTATCATGCAATAATGCGCAAATAGTTGAACGAACGCCAAGACCGATTTCTTCCACGCAAATTCTTGCAACTGCCAATGGATGGAGAATATAAGGCTCGCCGCTTTTTCGGCGCATGGTTTTGTGCGCATCTGCAGCCATTTCAAATGCAGTTCGCAAAAGCTCTTTATCGCCGGGCTTCAGCTTGGGCTTTAATGAGCGCAGCAAAGAGCGGTATTCCCGCAGGATAAGTTTTTTTTCCTGTTCCTCGGTAAGGTTATATTGTGGTATTGCTTCAACAACTTCCATAGCAAACGAATTTACGGAAAGAATAGGTTTTTTCCTGTTAAAAAATCCTAACTTTGCACCCCTTTTGCGGGTGTGGCGAAATTGGCAGACGCATCAGACTTAGGATCTGACGCCGCAAGGTATGTAGGTTCGACTCCTATCACCCGCACTTTTATTTTGAAATAAATTGTTACAAAGGCATCTGACGGCTTCAATTGATTATAAAATTTATCAGCTATTCGCAGCCGTCTGATGCCTTTAAAAATTAAAGATTATGGCAACAGTGACAAGAGAAAATATCGGTCTGTTGAACGATAAGATTACAGTGAAAGTTGAAAAAGAAGATTATCTCCCCTCGTTTGAAAAAGCTTTAAAAGAATACGGAAAAAAAGCAAATATCCCAGGCTTCAGAAAAGGGATGGTTCCTTCAAGCCTGATTAAAAAAATGTACGGCAGTTCTGTTTTTGCTGACGAAGTATTGCGTTCAGTTGAAAAAGAATTGACGACTTATATGCAAAATGAGAAGCTGCAGATCTTCGCACAACCATTGCCGTTACCAGAAAATGATGCACGCCAAATAGACATGAGCAAACCAGCAGAATATGCTTTTGCATTTGAAGTTGGCCTGAAGCCAGAGTTTGCAATTGCTGATTTGCCTAATGCAAAACTGACCCGCAACAAAATTCAGGTAACTGATGAAATGATTAATGAAGAAGTGGAACGCCTTCAAATACGCAATGGTAAAATGACGGAACCAGAAACCGTTACCGGCGATGATAATGTGCTGAACATAAAATTTATTGAGAGCGACGAGCAAGGAAATGAAATTGAGAATGGTATTAATAAAGACAATTCTCTTCTTGTAAAATATTTTAAAGAAGATTTTCGTAAGAACTGGATTGGGAAAAAGAAAGATGATTTCATTGTGCTTCAATTCTCGAAAGCATTTGATGAAAAAGAAAGAGAATGGATATTGAATGATCTGGGCTTTGCAAAAGACGATGCAACTGCTGCTGATAAATATTTTAAAGTGCTTATCACCAAAGTTGGCTTCGTTGAAAAATCTGAATTGAATGAAGAATTTTTCAAATCGGTTTATCCTTCTAAAGAAATAAAAACGGAAGAAGAATTCAGGAATACGATTAAAGAAGAAATTCAAAATTACTGGGATGCGCAAAGCCGCAGCCAGCTTCAGCATGCTATCTATCATGAATTATTAGACCACACTAAAATTGAATTCCCCGAATCTTTCTTAAAAAGATGGATGCAAACCGGCGGCGAACAACCAAAAACCGAAGAGCAGGTTGTTAGCGAATTCCCTGATTTTTCCAATCAATTAAAATGGACTTTGATTGTTGACAAAATCGTGAATGATAATAAAATTGAAGTAAATCCTGACGATATAAAAAATTTGGCGAAGCAACAATTGCTCAGCTATATGCAAGGGCAAATCAGCAACGACCAACAGCCATGGATAGACGATTATGCGAACCGCATGATGCAGGATAAAAAATTTGTGGAAGATGCCGTTCATCGCATTCAGTCAAATAAAGTTTTTGAATGGGCAGAAACACAAGTAACGCCTGAAGAAAAACCCATCAGCCGCGAAGAATTTGTCAAAGCGCAGGAAGCACATCAGCACCATCATCATTAGCAGTTGCCAGCTTTCAGTCTGCAGTTTTCAGTTCTGAATTTGAATCAGTGATTATAAAATTGTAATGCCAACTGTGAACTGCAAATTATTAACAAATAACAAATCTTAATTTTAATTCTGCATCTAAGAATTACAGTCTGCCAACTGAAAACTGTATACTGCAAACTCGAAACTTCTGCTACTCTGTCAGTTTTTTGGCAGTTTGAAAGTTTGGACGGAGATTTGAAAGATAATTTTCCTATTATCAATTCTAAATCCGAACAATAAATATGAACCATCAAAAGGAATTTGAAAGTTATGCTGTGAAGCATCGCGGCATTTCCAGCAACACGCTGAACGATTATAACAAATATCAGATTACCAATCTTACACCTAACATTATTGAAGAACGCCCGATGAACGTAGCAGTAATGGACGTTTACAGCCGTTTAATGATGGATCGCATTATTTTTCTTGGCTATCCAATCAATGATGAAGTAGCGAATATTATTACTGCACAATTGTTATTTCTTGACAGCACTGACCGTCATCGCGACATTCAGATGTATATCAACAGTCCGGGCGGAAGCGTTTATTCCGGTCTTGGCGTTTATGACACGATGCAATATGTTAGCCCTGATGTTGCGACGATTTGCATCGGCATGGCTGCATCAATGGCAGCAACTTTAATGTGTGCCGGAACAAAAGGAAAACGTACAGCGCTTAAACATAGCAGAGTGATGATGCATCAGCCAACAGGTGCAATCGGTGGCCAGGCAACTGATATCGAAATCACCGTGAATGAGATTAAGAAAATCAAAAAAGAATTGTACGAAATTTATTCCACTCACACGGGCAAAACAGTGAAACAAATCGAGAAAGATTGCGAACGCGATTATTGGCTCACTTCTGTTGAGGCAAAAGAATATGGATTGGTGGATGAAGTGCTTTTGCTCAACCCCAAAAAAGAAAAAGAAAGTAAATCCTAATATTTTATCCTGATAAAAAATTCAAAAAATGAATTATTCAAAATATTTATTGAAGCCGTTTAAAATGGATGACGAGCCGGATGAGCAAGAGCCAAAAGAAGAAAAAGGCCAGCAAGATTTTGGCATGCTTATGAAGAAAACAGAAAAATATTTCTTCGAGAATAGAGCTGTGTATTTCTGGGGAGATGTGAATGACCGTTCTGCAAAAGAGGTGGTAAATAAGTTACTATTATTAGACGCAGATAAACCAGGAGAAGAAATAAAATTTTTTATTAATAGCCCTGGCGGAATGGTAACAAGCGGAATGGTGATGTACGATACGATGAAAATGCTGAAAAGCCCTGTCAGCACTATTTGCATGGGATTGGCAGCATCAATGGGTTCAATATTATTAAGCGGCGGAACAAAAGGCAGGCGTTTTATCTTTCCTCATGGCGAAGTGATGATACATCAGCCAAGTATTGGAGGTCATTATCAGGCCGTCAGCGCAGACCTTGAAATTCAGGCAAAACAAATCAAAAAGACTAAAGAAATAGGTGCCCGGATCCTTGCAGAAAACTGTGGCAAGAAAATTGAACAAATCTATAAGGATTTTGAGCGTGATTACTGGATGGATGCTAAAGAATCAGTGGATTATGGCATCGTAGACCACATCATGGACAAATTATAAAATATATTTCCCGACTCAAATCCCAAAACTACCGGTATAAGCGTTAATAAGCCGAGAGTTTTGGGATTTTTAGCGATGAAGCAAATAAGTTGAATAACTTTACATAGAATTTAAAAAAGGATTATGGCAAAAAACACTTTGCATTGTTCGTTTTGCGGAAGAAGCAGGGATGAAGTGAAAATATTGATTGCAGGCCAAGAAGGGCATATTTGCGAGAATTGTGTAGAACATGCACAGGAAATCATTCAGCAGGAACTAATGCTGCGCGAAGACAATAATCATGCAACCACACAATTTAAGCTTACAGTTAAAAAACCTGTCGAGATAAAAAGATTTTTGGATGAATATGTGATTGGCCAGGATGAAGCAAAAAAAATTCTCTCTGTTGCAGTTTATAATCATTACAAAAGATTACAACAAAAAGTTACTGACAATGATGTTGAGATTGAAAAAAGCAACATCATTATGGTTGGTGAAACCGGAACAGGAAAAACTTTGCTTGCAAAAACAATTGCAAAATTACTAAACGTTCCTTTCGCCATTGTTGACGCAACCGTTTTCACAGAAGCGGGCTATGTTGGTGAAGATGTTGAAAGTATTTTAACACGCTTGCTACAGGTTTGCAATTATGATGTTCCATCGGCAGAAAGAGGAATTGTATATATTGATGAGCTTGATAAAATTGCGCGAAAAGGAGACAATCCTTCCATCACACGCGATGTAAGCGGGGAAGGCGTTCAGCAAGGATTATTAAAATTGTTAGAGGGAACTGATGTGCTTGTTCCACCTCAGGGCGGAAGAAAACATCCTGAGCAAAAGCTGGTAAAAATTAATACGCAAAATATTCTTTTCATTTGTGGCGGCGCTTTTGATGGCATTGATAAAGTAATAGGAAGAAGAATTAACACAAATGCGATAGGCTTCAACGTTAATAAAGACCAGCAGGAAGCTGCAAAGAAAAATTTGTTGCAGTTCGTGAATGCTCCCGACTTAAAAACATTCGGATTGATCCCGGAACTGCTTGGCCGTTTACCGGTAGTAACTCACTTGAATCCATTAGACAGGCCAACGCTTCGTTCTATTCTTACTGACCCGAAGAATTCTCTTATTCGTCAATATAAAAAATTGTTTGAGATTGAAAATATTCAATTGACGATTGACGATGATGTTTTAGATTTTATGGTTGATAAAGCAATCGAATATAAATTAGGAGCACGTGGGCTTCGCAGCATTTGCGAAAGCATCTTAACTGATGCCATGTTTGAAATGCCATCAACTAAGGACCATAAGCTTCATGTTGAAATCGAATACGCAAAAAAGAAATTTGACAAGAGCAAGATGAGCTTGTTAAAAGTAGCTTAATCAATTTTTGCACAATCAATACTTATTCTTCAGATATTTGAACCACGCAATAATGCGTGGTTCTTAATTTTAGAGTATGAAAGATTTAATTGAAAGGCTGATGGCGCAAGGGCTCACAGAAGAGCAGGCATATAAAGCCATTGAGGTGATAAAAAATTTTACCAAAGAAAAATTTCCCATCTTCTCCGGCGCAATTGATAAGCTCTTCGATAAATATGGCCCAAAAGAGGAAGAGGATTTTCTTGCCTAATGCGCTCGATTATCTTTTTACAAATGGAATTGATTTCACCCTTCCATTGCTAAATATTGCTCTCAGAACATATACTCCTCTTGAAAGATTTTCTGTGTAAAGATTAGTCCTGTTTACACCAACCTGAACCTGGATTGCTTTCTGCACAATCAATTTTCCATCAATTGTAAAAATGGTTACTGAAACATTATTATCAGCTTTTAAAGTTGTGATCCTTAGCCATCCGTTAGTTTGAACAGGGTTTGGTTCCACATCAATTGTTTCAATCAAAGTTTCTGCGGCAGCGGTATCTACATTTTTTATTGCAGAAGTAGAAATGCTGTCTGATAAATAACCGGTAGAATAAACCGGTTGATTTGTGCAGCCGGATAAAACATAAGAAAATACATGGATATAATAAGTAGAGGATTGCGATAAACGATAGCCCGAATTATTAGTATTGAATGAAACAGAATTGCCAACCTGCACCACTGTGTCGCCGGCAAATGCTTGTCCTGATGTATAATTTATACCATTCGCCAAAGCAGGCGCATTAGCATTTGCACTGTATGTCACCACGTAACCATCGGGTTGAAACAACGGCTGCGTAATAGTTCCTGAGATAGCGCTGCTGGAAGAATCTATGGCAGGAAAATTAATACTTGCAGGCGCATCTGGTGGTATAGTTAAACAAATAGTTGAGCCGGATGAATAACTGTACGTTGAATCATTAACACCATCCCAAACATATGCTACTATCATGAAGATGTATGTTGTGCCATCAGTTAAACCTGATGCATTAATAGAAGTTAATGGTTGATTCGGTAGAATTGTTTCAGAAGCAGAAACAACGGTTCCGTTCAGCACCGCATTTTCCGGCTTTTGTCCATTTGGGGAATTTAGCATTGAAGGAGTGCTTGTTGAATAAAAAACCAGGTATCCGGCATTCATTGTCCCTGTTGATGGGAAGGATGCGCCTGACCAATTTAAAATGGCAGATTGATATCCTGTTTGTGCCGATATGCTTGATGCTATTACTCCTTTTTTGAAATTATCTGAAAGAGCGCTATCCTGAGCAACAATGTTTTCGTGGAATAAAAAGAAAAATAAAAGCGAAGGCAAAGCTGCCTTGGGTAAGGGTAAAAATGTTTTCATTGTGGTACGTTAATTAAATTCCTTATTACAATCTCCGTTTACGGATAGCAATTCAGAGGGTGGATTTAATTAGCGTTTTATAGAATGTATGCAGGATTCCAAAGTAGGGTATCAGCACAAAAATATTTATGACCAATACCGTGGGTCTTTTCAGAAAACTAAAAATTGTGGAATATCGGAAAAAATTTGAGAAGGATATCGAAGAAGGCTGATTCAAAGAATCAAGCCTCGAACAAAAGTATAACGGATTTTGCGTATTTGCAATAGCCAAAACAAAGTTTTTCAACCATGGCTTCTAAGGGCTTTTAAAAGCAAAAGCACCTCCTATGAGGCGCTTTTGTTTGAAGTTTGTAAACTATTCTTTGATGAATTTAATTGTATTTGTTTGGCCATTGGAGAAAATTCCTTTGACTACATAAACGCCTTTAGAGAGGACTGATGTATTTAGGTTGATAGAGTTGGCTCCAGACATAACCTGAACTGTGACACGCTGTAGCTCCTTGCCATCAATACTCAGAAGCACCAGTTCTACCATGTCATTTTTAATGGAAGAAACGCTGAGCACGGCATCGCTTTTTACAGGGTTGGGAACAACTCTTATGAAATTTATAGCATTTGATTCATCCGTGATCAATACAATATCTGAAGTTGTAATCTTCCCGTTTATATCAACCATTTCGAGTCTGTAATATACCTTGCTGCCCTGGCTTGAATAATCATTGAATGCAAACGGATTGTCACAATCAGACGGCGCATTTGCTTTCACGGAATCTATGTTCGAAAATGTTGTGCCATCATAGGATCGCTGTGCAATAAATAAATTAGACGATGAACTGCATTCTGCTTTCCATGACAATTTGTTATATCCTGAAGATTTTATAGCGGTAAAATAATCCAGCTTTATCGCTAATGGATTATCTTTTACAGCAGAATTATTTCCCAAAGCAAAAGGGCTGAAAGTAGAAACCCCCGACCATGTTACTCCCCCGGTTATGGTGCCGCCCGTTGTAAAGCTATTTGCGTTGACGCTATTATTGTCCCAGCTTGTTCCATTGAAATGCGCCAATGATATGGTTGTAAGATCGGTCACAAATTGGCCTGGTGCTTCTCCATTGCAAGGGCTGTTCGCATTCCAATAACCTGTAACGCTAACTGTTGAGCTGCCTGTGCGATTCAATATCCAATAATCACAAATGCTTACATCATAAAGATTGGTTGAAGTAATGCCCCCTAAAGTTTTTGCGCTCGATCTTTGATACTGAGCCTGGAATATATCGGTAGCTAAGGAAGGAGCACTTATACCTATTGGAACGCACCCCGTTCCGAGAACGCCAACAGGGAAAATGAATGCTTGGTTGCCAACCTTGTTAATTGGGCCATTAATGTACGGGCTATTCGATTGTGGCACTCCTCCGGATGAGTTTGCAACGGTTGCTGTGGCACCTGAATTTAAAACAATTAAATTACCAGACGTTGTGGTCAGGTATCCGGCAGATAAGGTTAGTGTATTTGTAACTGTTTTACTAACACTGTTCGTGCCATCATTTAATGTTACGCCATTTGAGTTATTAATGGTGAGGCCATAAAAAGTTGTCGCAGACGAGCCTCCGATTGTTTGTGCGGCAGTTCCGCTAAATGTGAAAGTGCTTGTTCCCTGATTAAATGTGCCATTATTTGTAAAATTGCCAGCAACGTTATGTGAAAATGTGCCGGCACTAAATGTATTTGAGGCTTCAAGGTCAAAATTGCCACCAATTGCCAATGCTGCTACAGCAGTTGTGGTAACAGTGCCATTTATTGTAAAGTTTCCGCTAATCGCTGTTGTTCCGGTTTGTAAAACATTTGTGCCGCTTCCACTCAAAGTGAGGTGATAATAATTCGTGCCCTTGATTGTTTGGGCAGCTCCATTATAATTCACCAGGTTGCCGTTGCTGGTTGCGGTCAGCGTAGTGATGGTTGACGTTCCCCCAATGTTCAATGTAACGCCGGCAGCTTCTGTTAAACCACCAGTTCCCGTAAGTGCAGTAGCTATTGTCAATGTTACATTATTGGTTAAGGTCACTCCGGTTACAGTAACTCGTGATATTGCAAGCGGGTTGCCATTTAAGGCCTGATTGTTTGTATTAAATGTATACGCCCTGGTTCCTGATGTAAATGTGCCGCTGTTTGTAATGCCGCCCTGAACAGTAACAGCAGAATTGCCTGAATTATTCCAGGTGCCACCTGAGTTGATGCGAATAAGACCTGTAAAAGTCTTAGTGCCGGTGTTGGATGTAATTACCAGATTCCCGCTTGATCCTGTACCAATAGTTGTAGTTCCTGTAACAGTAAATGCAAAACCGGCAACTGTTAAGCTTGTGCCATTACCTATTGAAAGATTGCCTGTGATGGTGAGCCCAACGACCGTAGTAGTGCTGACAGCACCGCTCAACGTAAAGTTGCCTCCGATGGATGTTGTGCCGGTTTTAAGAACATCAGTTCCGCTGCCGCTCAATGTTAAATGATAGTAATTGGCGCCATTTATTGTTTGAGATGCGCCTGTATAGTTTACTGTATTATTATTGCTGGTAGCCGTTAAAGTAGTAATCGTTGAAGTGCCTCCAATATTCAAATTAGCATTTGCTGACTGAGTTAACCCGCCTGTTCCTATAAGTGCAGTGCCAACAGTCAAAGTGTTACTATTTGTTAGCGTGATACCTGTCACTGTAACACTCGGAATAGATAATGTTCCTGTCAGCGCCTGTGAATTTGTGTTGAACGTATGCACTCCTGTCCCTGCAGTAAATGTGCCATTGTTAGTAATGCCGCCTTGAAATGTAAGAGCGGAGTTTCCTGAATTGTTCCAGGTTGCGTTCGCACTTAAGGTTAATAACCCTGTAAAAGTTTTTGCACCCGTGGCGGAAGAAACAACCAGGCTTCCGCTTGTGCCCCCACCAATAGTAGTTGTTCCTGTTACCGTCAATGCAAAGCCCGCTGCGGTAAAAGTTGTGCCATCACCTACTGAAAGATTTCCGGTAATGGTTAACCCCACAACTGTGCTGGTGCTAACAGTGCCACTCAATGCTAAGTTGCCTGCAATTGCAGTCGTCCCCGTGCGCAATACATCTGCGCCACTCCCACTAAGACTAAGATTATAATAATTGTTTGAATGTGTAGTTTGTGCAGCGCCGGTATAATTAACTGTATTGCCCGAATTGGTTGCAGTTAACGTTGTAATGGTTGAAGTGCCTCCGATATTTAAGATTGCATTTGCAGCCTGTGTTAAGCCACCTGACCCTATGAGCGCTGTGCCAACGGTCAGCGTATTTGTATTGGTCAGGGTTACCCCGGTTACCGTAACGCTGGGAATGGCTAATGTCCCGGTCAATGTTTGTGCATTTGTGTTAAATGTATACACGCCTGTCCCTGCAGTGAATGTGCCATTGTTGGTAATCCCTCCCCTCAAAACAATAGCAGCATTTGCAGTATTGTTCCATACAGCTCCGGTATTCAGTGTTACGAGCCCTACAAATGTTTTTGCCCCGGTAGCTGAAGAAACAATAAGGCTGCCACTTGTACTCACTCCAATGGTAGTTGTACCGGTTACTGTCAGCGCAAACCCTGCTGCTGTAAAAGTAGCGCCATCGGCAATAGTCAGGTTGCTGTTTATGGTCAATGTTCCTCCTGTAGTGGTGGTCCCAGCTGAAATTGACAGGTTATTAAATGTTGTAAAAAAAGTAGCCGGCAGCGTATTGGTAGCAGAAAGCTGAACAGTTCCTGTACCCGGAGTCCAGGTAGTTGCACCGGCACCAACTGCCAATGCGCCTGCAACCAGTGTGCCTCCATTGGTCATTGTTATGGATGCACGCCTTGTTCCTGCTCCGCCAACGGTAACAGTTCCTGTTACATTCAATGTGCTTCCGCTGTTAAATTTTAATGTTCCTGTCTGCCCTGCGGTTGCTGTATTTATAGCCAAAGAAGCACAAGCGGCAGTCGTAACATCCACTGTTACGGTTGCACCCCCGGCAATGATTGCAGCATTTGAGGAACCGGGGACGACACCCCCAACCCAAGTGGTCGTTGCGCTCCAGTTACCGCCAGTTGTTGTGCTGGTAATGGTTTGTGCGTTTGCAAAATAAGAACCGAAAATTAAAGTAAATGAAAAAACGAGGTATAATGCAGCATTATCCAGGGCTGGACATAAAATTCTCTTCATAGTGTTCAGTTATTAAAAGGTATGATTTGGAACGATAATCGCAGGCAAATATAAAGTTATTAACAATAACAAAATCCAATTAAATTCAGATGTAGATAAATTGAAGATAATAGTGAATTTCTTTTTTGATTTGGTAGGGCTTGATCGATGTGAAAATAAAAACGCTCTGTAATTTCTACAGAGCGTTTTGGCTTAGTTTTCAGTGAGGGTGTTTCAATCCCTTTGAAATTGATTTATCGATTTATTGTTTTACAAATGGCAATGTATTTGTTTGTCCGTTGCTGAATATTCCCCTTACTATGTACACGCCCTTAGCCAGGTTCTGCGTTTCAAGCAATACCGCATTTGATCCTGCGATCACATCAACAGTCTTGCGCTGTATTTCTTTGCCGTCAATGCTCAGCATCACCAGCTCAACCTTGCCACTCTGTGCGGCAGATACTGTCAACCAAGCCTGGCTCATTACTGGGTTCGGCCTGATGCTCATCAATTGCAGCGCATTGGCACCATTCAATATTATCTCGATCTGCGAATAGGTTACTTTACCGTTAGCATCTATCATTCTCAAGCGGTAATAAACCTTGCTAGAGATGGTCGCGCCAGCCGCATTGTCATTGTATTGGAATGGTTCGGCACAGCCTGATGCCCCATCAACATGAATAGAGTCAATAGTTGCGAAGCCGATGCCATCATATGAGCGCTCAAGCACAAAGTCTGCTGATGAATAAGTGCACTCTGCTTTCCATGACAACTGGTTATAGCCAACCATTTTCGCTGCTGTGAAATAATCCAGTTTAATTGAAAGTGGGTTATCAGGACTGTTCGATGAAGCCAGCGCAAACGGGCTAAACGAAGAGACACCGTTGAAATAAATGCTGCCACTTGTGATGCTGCCCGCGGTTTGGTATGCTCCAATACCTACAGGGTACCATTGCCCTGCGTACGACTGGCCGCTTACGAAAGTAAGATGGCCAATGGCAAGGTCGTTGAGGTTGGTAACATAATTGGCAGTTGTATTGACTGCGCATTGTGTGCCATTATATGGATCCCAGTATAAAGTCACTTGTGCCGTTCCAGACAATGTCGCATTAGTAGTCGGCATTGCTGCTGTATAAGCATTGGTTGTGTTCAGGTCAAGCCTCCAGTAATCACAGCCGCTTACGTTGTTTAAAGGAACAGTAGCAGCCCCCATCGGGCCTAAGGCTCCCGCGCTGGAGTGTATATATTCTGCTGTGAATATCTGCTGGCCGCTTGCGGTCATGTTTGCAAGACCAATCGGCACCAGCCCAATTCCTGATTTACCAACCGGGAAAGTAAATGCTGGCGACGTAGAAGTCATCATTTTCTGCAATGGCCCGTTCACATAAGACGAAGTGCTATAATAAGTCGTAGTCACATCCGGATTACCAATGCTTGTGGTGGCCGTGTTCCCCAAGATCAACAGGTCAGTAGCATCTGTTGTCAAAAGGCCATTGGTCAATGTCAGCAATCCATTTGCAGTTTTGCTGATATTTGGATTGGATGGATCAATCAAGGTCACACCTGCCGAATTGCTGATGGCTAAGCCATTAAATGTAGTAGACTGAGAACCTCCGATAATTTGTGAAGCGCTTCCACTAAAGGTAACTGCATTGCTACCCGTGCCCGGAGTGAATGTGCCTCCATTGTTTGCCCAATAGCCAGAGACATTGAAACTGCCTGAAGGCGCAGTCAGTGTGCCACTGCTGATTGTGACATTCGTGGCGCTCACATTTCCTGTTGAGCCTGTAAATGTGCCGCCGGAAACGGTCAATCCGCCATTGAATGTCTGCGTACCTGCTTTGGCAAGATAGCTTGCACCATTCAAGGTTGCAAGGCCTGCTACCGTATGTGCTAATCCGTTGGCATCAAAATTACCAGCTGCAGATTCATTGATGAATGTGCCACCGGTAGTTACTGGTGCCGATCCCGTTAAAATCTGTAATATACCGGCTGCCGTGTGGTCAATATTATTAAAGGCGCTATTGGCAACTGCTGTGCCCGTGCCGGTGCTGATGGTCTGTGTGCCGGTAGTTGCTGCAAAAGTTACTGTATTGCTGCCCGGAGCAAACGAGCCGCCGCTCTGAGCCCAGTTGCCTGTTACAGTAAAGAGGCCTGAAGGTGCTGTCAGCGTTCCGCTTGACATGGCCACATTGGTAGCTGTAACTGCTCCTGTTGAGCCGGTAAACGTGCCACCTGATACAGTCAGCCCGCCATTGAATGTTTGAAGGGCAGTGCTTGCCTGGTATACACCACCGCTGATAGTTGCGAGGCCTGTTACTGTATGTGCCAATGCATTTGCATTGAATGTGCCGGAATAGTTGGTGAACGTATTGCTGGTTACCAAAGGATTGCCCGTCAATTGAACCGTTCCTGCGCTATTGTTTGCCAGTTTGTAGAATGCACTGGTTCCCGGATTTAGCAGTTGCGTTCCCGAAGTCAGGCCATCAAAGGTCACAATATTTGTTGTTCCCGAATATGTGTAGCCGCCGGTAGTATTATTATTTATCCAGGATCCGCCTACCGTGTGTGACAATGCGCCGCCCGCAAAAATGCCACCTGAATTAATAAGAAGGGTTGACTGAACATTCAGGTTTCCTCCTGCTGTTTCTGTTGCGCCTGTTATTGTCAGCCTGCCGTAGCCGCCTGTTCCTGTGATGCTGCCATTGCCGGCAGGCGTTTGCGCAGAACTTAAGGCAGCAATGGTCTGGCCGGCCCCATAATATTCCACCTGCGTTGCGCTATCTAAATTATAGCTGGCGAAGTTAAGCGGGAAATTGCTGGTTCCTATGCCACCCGATGTTCCTGAAAGCCTTAACAAGCCATAGCCATTCGTGCCATGCATGTTAAATGTGCCCGTTGACCCGCTGATCGCATTCAGTGTAGAGCCAACCAAATCAAGTTTGGTGGAATCGTAGATATTTACGCTTCCTTTTATGCCGGTAATACCTGGTGAGACTACCGCTTTTGAAGCAATGCCCGAACCAAAGTTATTTTTTAGGTTCAGATTACCATAAGTAACCCCGCCCCATATTTGTTGCGTTGTCCCGGTTCCATTAGCTGCATAATATTCTACCGTACTGGCAGGATCTACTGTATAGGTTGCGAATAGTCCAGGGAAGTTGTTGACGTTGCCCAATAATGGCGCATTGGTAGTGCCTCCCACGCCTCCAACTCTTAACATGCTGGCCGCAGCCATTGTTAATGTTCCCTGCGTGGTAAATGATGAACCTGGAATAGTACCCTGTATCTGGAAATTATCTATATAGACATTCCCATCACCATTACTTTTCGAGTTTACTATTATCAAAATCCACAATTGACTGGAACCTAATAGGCTTGTGGTTCCTGATATACTTGGTATTAAGGTATAACCCCAAGTCGTAGCTGACCCCATAGCCTGGTCTCCGACTGAAATCCAAGGCCCAAAATTATTAGTCTTGTAATAGATATCCAAATCTCCGCCAATAGCACTAGGATTCGTTTGATAAAATTGCAGGTATAAACCGAAACTTCCATAATTAGCCAAATCAGCGCCCGACAGTTTAAAAATCCAATTCGTATTAGTTGTAATTGTATCCTGCAAGCCACTAGGCCCTTGTCCGCCATTAGTTGGATTTCTTGGAAACCCAGGTATAGCAGGGGAAGGATTTATAGGTTTAAAATACATGCTACTTCCAGCTTTAGTATTTTGTACAAAAGCATGACTTTCTGTAGCTGTAGAAATAGTGGAGCTTGTGTTGAAAATAGCATTTGAAGCGGTAGAAGTTGTTCCAACTGTACAACTCACTCCGGCATCCGTTCCGCTATCTACCAAATTACCAAAAGAAGTGTTCCCAGTGTTAAAGCTATATAGGACTATATTTGCTGTTGTTGCAGGAACGATGGTGGTTGTCCCTTTGCAATTAGATGTCCATTTGCTCAAATCATAGGAAGTGTTGGTACCAATGTTAAGCGTATTGTTGATATTTATGCTTGCTGTCAATAATTTTGTAGCCACTCCTGTACCGCTATTCGACAATACCAGGTTCCCATAAGTAATCCCTCCAAAAACTGATTGGCTAGGCCCATTGTAATAAACGGTGCTTGCCTGATCAAACAAATAATTCACATAATAGGAAGGGAAGTTGTCATTCGCATCAATACCCCCCGTTGTACCCGAAAGCTTGAAATTAGAACCGCTGTTCAGGTTGAACGACGATGCACCATTGGCCGTATAAGTTAGGATATCCAGCGTACTGTTCGCAGACACGGTTAGGTTATTAACTGTTACATTATTTCCAAGCACTGTATGGCCGCTGCTTACAGTACTAATGGTTAAATTATTGAAAGTCGTAGCCGCCGTAGTCGGGCTTCCGATTGTTTGCACGGTCGCTGCTGTTGTTGCATTGAAGTTCACGGTTTCAGATCCTGCTGTATATGTGCCGGAATTGCCTAATATCCAATTACCCGCAACATTAATCAAATGGGCCGTGTTTGTACCTGAAGGGCCATCAGGTTGGAAAGTTCCACCGTTGATTGTGACATTGCCGTTAACGTTTAAAGTATTTGCCGTAATGGTATTGCTCAGATAGAAAGTGCCTGCGTTTATGATCAGCCCACCCACATTTAATGTGGATGCCGTTGTATTCGCAATTGCAAGGCTACCCGAATTAGTAGTCTGAATGGTGAAGGTTCCTGCAATGGATGTCGGCATTTGCCCATCCAGGGCAATTGCAGCAGTTTGGCCTGCATTATTCCAGGTTACGTTACCAAAGGTTTGGTTTAATAAACCTGTTGGCGCTGTTAACACAATGCCAGTTATATTACAATTAGAAAGCGCATTCCATGTAGCTGCCGGTATTGCACCTCCATCCTGAGAGTGGATATAAATGGCTGTGCTGCTAAAGCTGGCTGTAGTACTGCTGGCCTCCGTAATGGCACCGGCATTATTAACCGTTCCGGTCACAACCATATCTGCTGCCCCTGCATGGCTGATTGCCAATGTCGATCCGCTCAACACGTCTAATTCGCCTGTCACTGTCAAATTCTGTGCAGTGATGGTCTCACTTGGATTTGCCGAAGTACCCACGGCAATCAGATCCCCATTTTGAATGGTGATGCTTGCTGCCTGGTTGGTTGGCGCAGCAGTAGCTGTGATCCATGACCCGCTGGTAGAGTGTTCACTCTGCCAGTTGCCGACCGTTGACCATTCACCACTATTGGTAATATTGCCCGAATTCGAGCGGAAAATATCTGTCGCCACTGTACCGTCTGTCGTAGTCGCGCTTCCAAATACAGGCGTTGAATAGACTGGTGATACCGTGCAACCTGTGGTATAAGCAAACACGTACACATAGTACAGTTGGCCGGGGCTAAGGCTGTTTAGCGTAAATGTGGTGGTTGAAGTCGAAAGCTGAGCGCCCACCGTATATCCTGCACCTACGGTGCCATTAACGCTGTAAGAAGTGCCGTTAACAGGTGAAGGCGCGGTATTGCTTGTGCTATATACCACCATGAAGCCTCCCGTTGAAATAGCAGGTGAAGAAGCCGTAAACGAACCTGAAATGGACGAACCGCTCACTGAAGTTGGAACGTTCAACGCTGTGATTGGGTTTGGCGCAGTGCAAATGGTTGCTGTAGCTGACCATGCGCTGCTGTCAACGCCGCAACCATTGGTTGTGTTGGCCATGTTCACCGCGCTGATCTCAAATGTGTATGAAGTTTGTGGTGATAAACCAGTTAAAGTATATGAACTTGTAACACCGGGAACAAATACCCATCCTGAAGGGCCTGATCCGGTCACTTCGTACTGCAGGTCATAAGTTACAGGCGCAGCATTTGTTGAGCTCCAGCTGAGATTAGCCTGAGACGCGGTTAAGCCGCTTGAAGACAGGCCTGTCGGCGCTGCAACGCATGTATAAATACTGCCTGATGCTGAAGTTGAATAGTATGGATTACCTATACAACCAGAATTGTATGCATATATGTAATAGGTATAATTGGTATTTGAAGTTAAACTGTTATCAGTAAAGGATGCGCCAGTGCCTTGTTGTATGAATGTAAGGCCTGAACCAAGTGTTGAGATATTTGCAGCGGTATAAGTGGTGCCGTTGGCAGGTTGCGACGGTGCTGCACCTGATGCGCGGATAACCAAATAACCGGTCTGGCTGCCACCTGTTGTAATAGTGCCTGTAACTGAATTGACAGTGCTTGCCAGGCCCAAAGATGGTGCGCCTGGTGTTACACAGGCCACTGCTTGTGTAGCTAACAGGTAATATTGGGGTGTTGAGCCTCCTGTATTGGTTGAATTAATAACAGCGTTGCCGCTCACTGTTCCCCCGATGGACGAATATGTGCCGTTGACAGTAGCGCTTTTGCCGATCACATTAAATGCACCCAGTGCTGCCTGCCTTGTGAGGCTTATAGACGCATTTGTATATGAGCCTGATTTCAAAACCGAGCTCCAATATTCTGTGGTGCTCAATGGTGCGCTTAAAGTGGTGCCGTCTGCCGTTCCGCCCGCATTTGATGCAAATGCTGTTATTTGCAAGGTTGGGCCTGTTGCCCCTGTTGTGAGCGAGGTGATGGAATAAGGCAAATAAGTGGTGCCTGCACCCAGAGGGAAATTATAAACATTGCCGCTGTTATTTAGACTGGCAGGCAAGGTTCAGATTCAAAGGGCCGATTATGAACGATGTGGTTGAACCACCGGTTACAGCAGTCGTTGCAGTATTAGTAATGCTTACTGTATTTGTAGTGGTGGTGGTCAATGTACCACTTGCCATGTTAAGTACACCCGAAACAGTAACTGCCGCACCCGTTGATGCGGTTGTTGCCGGAGTAGTTATTGCATCACCTATGGTAAGGTTGCTATAGGTCTGCTTATTAGTAACAGTTTGTGTGCCGGATGGTGCATCGTATTCAACAGTTGATCCCGCATTAAGCGTTATCGTTGGTGTATTGGTTGAAACGATGGACGTAGAAGTTGAACCTGAAAATCCTGCCAGGTCTGCTGTCTTGAATGTTCCGCTTATGGAAATTGTATTTGTGCCTGAATTGGTACTAGTAAGATATGTAACTGCATTGAATGTAGATCCTCCATCGATAGTTAGAATGGTGCCGGCGTTATTATTTAGTGTTAAGTTGGATGCCAGCGTAGTGGTGGTGTTACTCGAAATCTGAATAGTCCAATATTGAAAATTTGCTGCAGCTGTTAATCCTGTATAAGTCGTACTGCCACCACCTGTGAATTGTATTTTATCTACCCCTGACCCGGTATTTGTGACAGAACCCGCAGTCTGATTCCACGCAGTGCTTACCTGCAATATTGACGTAATGCCAGCTGCTTATTGTAGACTTATCGTCTAATATCCCACCACTTATATTGATGGTGCCTACAGCGACCGTATTCACGATAGTACTGTTGGTGCTTGGGCTCACTAAAAACGTGCCTGCAGAAATATTTAATGTAGTTGCAAGATTTTGCGTAGAAGAACTGGCAGGCAACGCAAATGTGCCCGCGCCAGCAATATTTAGTATATTATAGCTATTGCCACTGCTTACCATTAGGTAGAGTAAGATTAGTGGTGCTGGTTGTTGCATTGAACTGTACCGTGCTTCCATGTATTGGTATATAATCCTGTTCCCGGAGTCAAATTGCCTGCAATGCCTATTGTGCCTGAACTTGCAAATACCCTTGGGCCATTACCTGTGTTCGTGATATTCAGGTAATTGATAGCAGGGATTGTCTGCGAAGAAGCGCTGGCAAAGTTTACCGTATTGCCTGTATTTGCATAGGCCACTGCACCTGATTCAGTTACAGAGAACGATGTGGCCACATTAATAGTACCACTCGCGAGCGTAATGGTAGGTGTGCCGGCTCTGGTGCCCGAAATGATGAGGTTGCCGTAAGTAGCCACTGATATCGTTTGAGCGCCTGTTCCGTTATAGTTCACCGTACTGGCGGGGTCAAGTGTTCCCCAGGTTGGAGCTGTAGCGACACTGATATTAACAGTGCCATTAGCGGTCACATTCACAGTTCCGGTAAGTGTTGATGTTATACTGAATGCGGCTGCGCTGCTGCCGCCGCCTACTCGAGAAATACGAATTGGCGCCAAGCGTGAGCGTTGTCGACATGGTAGGCGCTGTCGAAGTGTTCTCGATGTTGAAGACAGCAATAGGTAGCGCTCATCGCAGATGGGTGGCTGCCGCCCGTGCCGAGGCCTGTGCCGTCTGCCGTTGTCCACCACGCGCTCACGCTCGTAACATCAGTTGTGATGCTCGAGCCATAATAGTATTGTGCCAATGGCTTGGCCATCACGAAAAAGCCCAAGGCCGTGATATTGTTGGAATTGTTGATAGATGTGCCGCTGGCCGTGCCACCGATCGAGGCGTAGGTGCCCGTTTTGGTCGAGCTCTGCCCGATGGCGCTCAGCGAACCTAGCGCGGCCTGCCTGGTCAGCGAGATGTTGCCCCCTGTATAGCTCCCCGTGAAGCTCGCGCTCCAGTACTCGGTGGTGCTCAAGGTCGCAAGCGTCGTGCCATCGGCCGTGCCGCCTGCGCTCGCCGCGAATGCCTGCACCGTGATGACCGGCGCTGTCGCCCCTGTCGTCGGGCTGTTCAAAGTGAAAGGCAGGTAGGTGGCCGTTGCCCCAACAGGGAACACATAGGTCGACCCTGTACCGAGGCTGGCTGGCAATGTCCAGCTCACCGGCCCGTTGATGAACGATGTCGTAGAGCCGCCCGCGATCGCTGTCGTCGCATTGTTGGTGACCGAAAGTATGTTGGTCGCTGTTGTCGTCAATATCCCGCTCGTGAGCGTGAACGTGCCAGCAACCGTTTCGGGGCTGCTCAGTGATACGCCCCCTGATGTATTTGCAATTGTAAGGTTATTGAAAACCGTAGCGCCCGTGATGGTCTGGGCAGCGGCCCCATTGAGGCTCACCGTGTTGCCCGTTGTCACTAGTGCGCCCGTTGAATAGCTGGCTGAATTGGCAAATGCGCCTGCCACGCCTGTCGTGCCGCTGGCAAGCGTCACGCTGTTGGTAGTCCTTGCGCCGCTGATGGTCAGGTTATTGAAGCTGAACGCGTTCACCGTCTGTGCGCCCGTGCCGTTGAAGTTGACCGTGCTGCCCGCGACCGTATAGGCCCCGCTGCCCGGCGTGAAGGCCCCAGCTATGCCCACGGTGCCGCTGCCCGCCAATGTGGTCGCGCCGCTCGTGTTGCTCACCGTGAGGTTGTTATAGTTGAACGCCGTTACCGTCTGGCCGCCGGTCGCATTGTTGAAATTGATTGTGCTGCCGGTGATGATATATCCGCCTGTGCCAAATGTAGCTGATGCCGTAAAGGCCGCAGAGACCCCGATGGTATTCGAAGGGTCAAGCGTAACATTATTAGCCCCTGTCCTTGCACTGCTGATGGTCAGGTTGGCATAATTGATACCGTTCACGAATTGTGCCCCTGTTCCGTTATAGTTCACCGTTGATGCCGATCCCAATGTGATGGTTGGTGCATTTGTGCTTACAATAGAAGTAGTTGTTGCGCCAGAGAACCCATTTGCATCGGTGGTCTGGAAGGTGCCATTGATCGCTGCTGTTCCCGATGTCCCAAAGGTCATCGTGGCCGCTGCTGCCGCATAGGTCACCCCTAGCATCCAGCGTAAAAGTATTGCCGGTGCCAATCACGATATTGCCGCCTGCTGTTTTAGCTGCAGCGGTATTGCTGATTTGCAGATTGGCATAAGTAGCGCCGGTAACAGTTTGCGGAGACCCTGCATTGTACTGTATGGTTGAATTCGAACCCAATGTAATACCCGGTGTATTCGTGCTCACAATTGAGGTAGTCGTTGCTCCGGAGAACCCATTTGTATTGG
>CAVRBD010000017.1:0-80403 GCA_963718975.1 uncultured Bacteroidota bacterium
GCAAATCGCCAAGCCTCAACGTTACCCGCCATGTCAACGCCGGTTAATAATCTAACGCAACGCTAAGACAAAAATCTTAGCATTGTATGATGACAAAAAACTACGGTCGGCTGACCTTTGATGAGCGGATTGAGATTGAAAAATTACTGTCCCATAAAAAGAGCTACGCAGACATTGCAGCGTTACTTGTTCGGAGCAAGAGCACTGTTTCAAGAGAAGCAAATAAACAAGGCAGAGATAAGTACAAAGCTGTGGAAGCAGAGCGGCTTGCTGTTGGTTCGGTGAGCAACAGGAGAAGCGGCAAGAATAAAATAAGGCAGAGCCTGCAGCTTGAAAAATATGTGCTGGAGAAGCTTCATCTGCGCTGGTCACCGTGGCAAATACATGTAAGTTTACAGCGTACATTCCCTGAAAATAAAGCCATGCAAATCTCTCACGAAGCGATTTATCTATACATCTATCTGCACAGCAAAAAGGAACTCAAAAATTTGCTGATATCTGAATTAAGGCAGAAAAGAAAGTACCGTGGCAATGTTCGCAGGGGCGCTGATAAGCGAAGCACTATCCATGTGCGCATAGATGAGCGCCCTGAAGAAGTAAAAGGGAGGCTCATTCCAGGGCATTGGGAAGGCGATCTGGTTATGGGCAAAGACCGCGCAAGCGCAATAGGCACACTGGTCGAGCGCACCACACGCGCCATCATCATCGTGCCATTAAAAGCAAGGGATGCTGCCACGGTCAGAAAGGCTTTTGAAAAAGAATTTCAATCCATCCCTGTACAAATGAAAAAGACCCTGACTTACGATAACGGGACAGAGATGGCGCAGCATAAGCTGTTCACAAAAAATACTAAAATACAGGTGTACTTCACCCATCCATATAGTCCCTGGGAAAGACCAACCAATGAAAACAGCAATGGGCTTATAAGGGATTATTTTCCGGCAGGAACAGACTTTAACAGCATCCCCAAAGCAAGATTAAAAGAAGTACAGGCCAGCTCAATGAAAGGCCCAGGCATGTGCTGGATTACCGGACACCCAAAGAAGTTTTTGAAGAAATGATACTCAAACAAATAGCATGAAAAGTTCAAACTATAAACAGCAAAACCTTACTACATCAGGATGCAGCTTTATCCACACCGCGCAGCGTAAATCACTAAAAATTGCAGCGCAGCGGTAGTGGATAAAGCGGTAAAAGAATTAATCAAACATTAAATTTTTAAACCATTAATTTTGGTAACAAGCGTTGCAATAGAACATTGAAACCGCCCAGACAAACGATGTGGCTGGTTGATCTAATCGCAGTTGGATTTCGACTCGTACCTTAAGCTGTACGAGTAAATTATATTTTAAACAAAATCCCATATGAATATTAAATTATTCACAACTATAATTTTGGTCTTCATTGCTGTTATCATACACTCTTTCTTAAAATCCGATACTGAATATTTAAAGATAACCACAGGGGCAACACAACAACCGACAGTAAAGCTCTATGTTTTTGATGGCGGGACACTTGAAAATATGGATACAAAAAGGTTTGGTTTGGAAAGCAATGAAGTAGCTATTAGCCGGATGTCTGTACCATGTTTTCTTATTGTGCACCCCAAAGGGACATTGATCTGGGACACTGGAGCTGTACCTGATACATCCTGGAATTTTACGAGTTCTCCTATTTTATATAAATTAATTCTGCCGAATCTCCAGCGTGATATTACTTTAACCAAGCCTCTCAAAACGCAATTGGCTGAAGTGGGCTATTCCCCCGCTGACATAACATATCTTGCTTTATCCCATTATCATTACGATCATACGGCTAATGCAAATGAATTCTCAAAAGCCACATGGCTTGTAAGACAAAATGAACATGATTCCATGTTTGCCAGGCAACCTCCCGGAGTAACGAGACCTTCGACTTATTCTGCTCTTCGAAATAATAAAACTGAAATTATTACTACTGATCAGTATGACGTATTTGGAGATGGAACTGTCATTATTAAAGCTGCACCCGGACATACGCCCGGGCACCAGGTTCTATTTATAAAATTGAAACAGACAGGAAATATTGTTTTATCAGGCGATCTTTATCATTATCCGGAAGAGAGGGTTTTAGACAGAGTTCCCACATTTGACTTCAATCAGGAACAAACAAGGTCTTCCAGAAAAAATATTGATACATTTTTGAAAAAGATGAATGCACAACTTTGGATTCAACATGATTTTGGAGGAAATTCTAAACTCAAAAAAGCTCCTAACTATTACGAATAACAATCCCACTAACCCGACTAAACACGGCGGGCAACATTCGGTTTGCTGCTATGCTGGCGGACGGAAAAACAATCGGCAGTTGTACTACTATCAACTAATATCGGGCTTGACCGAATTCTATTTGGCTTTTAGTTGTTAACTTCAACATTAGTTTTTCAATCGGCTTCAGTCCCGGGCTGGACATTATAAAATACCAGCACAACTTGCCCCGCTATCGGCGGGAGCAGCAAGCCCTGCCCGTTGTAGGTAACCCTAATCGACATCCTGCAAACATTTAAACATCCATGACTTTGGCGACCCGACCCCATGCTATTTTTAGCGCATTGCAAGGCACACAAAACCCAGACACAAAGCCAACCTTGCAAAGAGCTAAAAATGCCAACGCACAACCCACCCGCCCCGGCTGACGGAAGTTTAATCAGCGACATAGAGTAACATTAGCAACAAAGCAGGTATCAGCAGGACACGCATAACATGAAATAAATATGCTTTGAGATAGACAAATGAAAGAAAAAAATTCAATAATAGCGGAGAAATAAAATAGAACTTAGCATTCAAATATTTCCTTCATATATCTTGGGTCTTCTTCAATTCTCTGTATATCTTTTCTTAACTGATTTGAGATGTAGTTTTTCTGCATATCAGTTATTTTATCGTGCAGATTGTTGTTTGAATTCGCAATATCAATCAAGCTCTTTTGTTGCATCTTTTTTGAAATAAAGTCCATACAGTTCAAAAGGTTTTCAGTTGGAGAAGCATAAACCCCAAAATTATTTTCTGATAAAGCATCTACGACACATTGCTCAACCATCAAAGTAGGTAACGGCAAACTATTTCTATCTCTGTATGTCTTCAAAAGTTTTATCACCGTTCTTGCTTCGGGTTTATTTACAGTCATAGTTTTTTGAACGCCAACATTTGTTTTGAAAGAACTTCCTTTTTGCCAAATCCAATCAGGTTTTACATACAAGTTCAAATCCTTTTCAACAGCATAATTATTTATTTCCCGACCCGGTACAACATCAAAGTGAATTGGGTTTCCGTTATTCTCAAAAGTAATTCCAATAGCTTTTGTTTGTTTGGTTACGGTAGCCCTATCGCCAAATGCTTTTCCGACCACTTCATAAACATCGTAATACATTTCTTCCAACGAAGCGTAACTATTTTTTCTGAAAGGCAAAACAATATCTAAGTCGTAATTTGAATTGATTGCAGTTCGCTTGTAAAACGAACCAGTATCTTCGGGAAGCGCAACAAGTTTATTCCCGAATTTATCAACCATCCATTGCTTTACTTTTTCACGGTATGCAGCCACATGTTTAAAAGTAGCAGGGTTTGCTTTCAAATGTTCTTCTGTCAAAATCTTTTTTACATAATCATCTGAATTAAAAGGAAGCTTTGCTTCTTCTCTTACTTTGTAACAGTAAACTGCATAACCAACTCCACCACCAATAACACCAGCGATTGAAGCATACCTTACAGTTCGCCAACCGTTGTAACTATTCCAAGTGAAATCTTCACCTCTATCTTTATGTTCAAGCCATTGGATAAAAATATCGGCAAGTGCTGTTATGCCTGCAAAAATTACAACCCCATTTACAATGTGTATGTGTTGTCTTCTCATTTGCTTTTTGATTTTGGATGTTCCCCACCACCAAGCCATTCACCAGGTTTAGTCAACCGTGCGTGGTTTTGTAACGGCGGAGCGGATGGCTGAATTGGTGATCTCGTGGAAAACGATGCGCTTGGTTGTTTTGGGATCAAGGCCCAGCACCTCGCAGAGATGCCAGCTAATGGCTTCGCCTTCGCAGTCCTCATCCGTTGCGAGCCACACTTCGCCACTTTTTTTTGCCAGGCTCTTCAGTTCACGAACCACTTTTTCCTTATCGTCGGGGACTATGTAAGTTGGCTTGTATTTATTGTTCACGTCGATGCCCATATCTCCTTTTGCAAGGTCGCGGATATGGCCATAACAGCTCTTCACCTCGAAATCTTTGCCTAAAATCTTTTCGATGGTCTTCGCTTTCGCAGGGGGACTCCACAATCAGTAAATTCTTCGCCATGCTTTCAGAAACTGGTTTTTTACAGAGGCTAATTTGCCTGCAAGATTACATGATAAGGTAGGAATTAAAAAATCAGTACAAGCGCAATCGCTGCTGTTTAACTTTTCCAAAGTTCCAGACTTTGGAAAAGATGGCCAGTGTTTCTGATTTATAATCCTCGCTATTTATTGCCGAAGCCTATAACATGAACAAACGTCATTTTGTTGTGCAGGGATTTTATTTGCTTGATGTTTTAAAGACTTCCGAAGTTTTTAAAACTTCGGAAGTCTCGCTGAAAATCACACAGGCATTGCCGTTATGGCCGCATCTGCAGTGGTTGTCTTTCCAAGCTTTAGTTCTCAGGCGAGTCTCCGCCATTCGCACTGACATTATCGTGAATTAACCGCGGGACTCGCCGCCATTTCATCGATCTTTTGTTTATCACCAATCGTATCAATAAAAAAACTCCTTATTAGTTTGCGGCGAGTCCCGCGAAAATTTCTTGCAGGTTCAAATCTCTAATGCGGAGACTCGCCTGAGAACGTAAAAATTTTATGCGCTGTCATTGTAAAGAAGGAAAATAAAAATTTGCTTTGAGATGATTTTAGCTGTGGCTCTTCTTAGCTTTTGGAAGGCCAACTTTTCGCAACATCTCATTCGCCTTGTCAACTTTGTCTTGAAAAACTGGAAGCTTTTTGAATTTCTCAAGTGATTTGTCAATACGAACAACAGGCGTTTTTTTCTTATTGAGTTCTTTGATGTTCATTTTATAAAGTTACTTTTTTTTTCGTTTTAGTTCTCAGGCGAGTCTCCGCTACATGCACTCACATTATCATGAATTAACCGCGGGACTCGCCGCCGTTTCGTGGAGCTTTTGTTTATCACCAATCGTATCAATAAAAAAACTCCTTATTAGTTTGCGGCGAGTCCCGCGAAAACTTCTTGCATGTTCAAATCTCTAATGCGGAGACTCGCCTGAGAACCTAAGTTTAATAGAGATGACATCTTTTAAAAAGATGTCATCTCTCGCTGAAAATCACACAGGCATTGCCGTTATCGCCGCATCTGCCGTGCTTGTCTTTCCAAGCTTCACCAGTATGTTGTTGATGCTGTCATCAGCAAAACCTGCTTTTGTTATTTTAACTGACTGCTTGCCGATGGCCACCGATTTTAAAATGTAGTTGCCTTGTGCATCGGTGGTGTTCGATAGTCCGTTGCCAACAAGCTGCACCAATGCGCCCTCAACAGGCTGGTTGTTGGCGGCACTTGTTATGGTGCCTGCAATTTGTGTTGTGGAAGTGCCGGGATCAATAATGATGCGGTTGTTTTTGTACGTGTTGTAAAAATCCTCGTTGGAGGTTTTGAAATTCAGCGCCATTTTATCCATCTGGCTCTTTAGTGAAGCATCCGCCTGTTTAAAAAGAACGGTGAGCGTTTTTGCATAAGAAGCACGCTGGCTCACTGCATTGCGCGGAGAAGATATCAGCGCCGTGTATGCATCCATTGTGCTTTGAAAGCCGGTGATGGTGGCGGCGGTGATGCCATAGTCTGCCAGCGGTGCCAGGTTTGCGTTTGCCGCATCGCGGATGTTGCTGCAGGAAGCCACCAGCATCTTATCTTTCATCATTTTTATTTCAGAAGGTGAAAAATTTACCTGCTCCTTCAGTGAATTCATGTTCGCGTTTGAAGCATAAGCAAAAATCATAGCAGCGAGGTTAGTGGCCTGTTCGGAAAGATTTGCCTTCAACTGCGATTTGTCGGCGGTGATGCCTGTGATCACATTGGCTTCCAACTGAAGGGTTGAGCGGATGTTGCCAACGATCGACTGAAAATTTGTGAATGCTGTTTGAAAGGCTGGCAAGGTTGCAATGAGCGCTGCATTGTTGTTGCAGTAGGCGATCACGGCATCATACATGTTGAGCCGCGACTCTTTTCTTTTGTCCATCGGATAATGGTTTTGAAATGAAAAAATAAATTACGGTGTAAAATTATATGAAGCTTCAGTTCTTGTCAATGCCACTAAATGGTGTACATACTTCTGGGTAATCTTGATTTCTGCACAATAATTTCTTCATTAAAGCGTGCGGCCTTTCAGCAAATGTTTTCTGCCATAATAACAATGTTGTTGTCTATTAATTTGTCGTCATTATCGATTTAGCGATCGTCGCTATGAGCTAAGCAATTGTCATTATCAATTTAGGAGCTGCAGATGTTCATTTAGAAGTTGACAATGCTCATTTATTGATCGTCGTTTGCCATTTAGCGATCGCTGTTATCGATTTTGTTGTTGTAGATATCCATTTAACGATCGTCATTTCTGATTTAGAAGCCGCCACCTGAAATTATGGCGGTGTAGATGGGGGTTTGGGAGGTGTTGCTAGGAGATTTCCATCCGTCTGGCTCTTTTAACAAACAGATTTTTAGGAATTTGTGTTTAGAATTGCTTTTTGAGATGATGGGTTCATCCTTGTTTGTGTGCTCACGAACTGAAATTATTTTAGCAAAACTTTTTTATTAATTAAGAATAGTACTTACTGATGCAAACAATTGCAGAAACTTTTTAGAATTAATTTCGCAGTTAAACCGGAGTTATGAGTGGATCTAAATTAACCTACGAAGATATTACGCAAAGATTTTTTAGAGACTTCCCCGAATTTCCTTTTAATGGTGCAGGGCAAGCCGGTCCAGGTATTAACGCTTCATTAGCTACAGAAAACTTTCGATACGAGAATACTCCTTATTTCTACAAAGGAGAAAGAAAATTTATTCATTTCACTAAAGCGGAGTTTTTGCATTCTATTTTGGAAGAGCAATCCATACGTCTTTATAATTTATTTAATTCAAAAGATAAAAATGAATGTATCAGAGCTAGTAAGGAACTTAATTTGGAATCATTTATTGATTATAATAAATCGAGTTTTTATTCATTTTCATTTTGTGAGCTATCGGATTTGAAAAACTATTTTATCTGGCAGAGATATGGTAATAAATATTCTGGCGTAGCTATTCAGTTTTCAATAGAAAATGAACCAACTAAATGGGATAAATTTTATTTGTCAAAGATGCATTATCAGAAGCCAAAACATTTTACTAAGCTAAAAAAGTTTTTAGATGAAATTCAAGATAGTAATTGGAAAATAGACTACATCAATATTGGAAACATTTTAGGATTTCATAAAGACAAAAAATTTAATAAAGAAAAAGAAGTAAGGCTTGCATCTTTTGTTCCTTTTTCTAATTATGATGATTTAGAAAAGTTAGCTATCGAAACATGGAAAATTGATAATGTATCGAAACGGCCTATACCAACGAAATACATTCGGCTTCCCTTGTGGCTTGACGAAAATTATTGGGAATTTAAAATTCTTCCAACACCTCCTGAATTTCCAGAATTAGGTATGAAATTTTCATCTATACCGAAAATTAAAATTGAGAAAATTTACGTTGGTCATAAATTCTGCGCAGAGGAAAACATGGACGAATACAGAAGGTTTCTAGGAAACAAAGTTTACAAAAGATTAGGCTATGGAATTGATGTTGAAGTGTGTGAGGCTGGTGCCTCTTTGTAATTACAGGATGCTTTTTCGATGAACATTTGTAATTTTATTAGGCATTGGTTGCGGGTGATATTTTAGATTCTACCAAACGTTAATTCGGAATCGTTACCAGGTCAGGCTTAGCGATATAAAAAATCAAATAAACAAAGACAACGATGGACGAAATTATTAATAAAGCAAAATTAATTTTATATGAAGACCTTGAAATTGAGGCTCTGAAAATTGAAATAAAAAAACTTGAATTTGAGGTAAGCTCTAAAAGTGATGAGATTGCGGAAATAGAAAAACTTATTCATGATTTTGTTTTAATACATAATAAGGAATTAGGTGAAATTGCGCGAAGGATTTTAGAATTACGTAAAGAGAAATTAGAAGGAGAACAGGGACGAAGCGAAGCAAAGAAAAAGGAATTCGAAGAAGCAGAAAAAGATTACGAACAATTCAACAGGAAATTTGAAGAAATTAATTCGGAAGAACATTTCAATCTTACCAAAGAAGAAAAAATAGAATTGAAAAATAAATATAGGAAAGCTACAAAGCTCTGCCATCCTGATGTTGTAACTGATGAATTGAAGGAACATGCAGAAATGATTTTCAGGGAATTGCAAAAAGCATACGAGCAAAATAATTTACAGAAAGTAACTGAAATTCTCGAAATGCTTGAAAAGGGTGAAATATTTATTTCTAAATCAGAAGGAATATCTGAAAAAATAAAACTAAAATCGGAACTAAAAAAACTAAGAAATAAATTAAATGAATTAAAAACTGAGTTGAACGAACTTAGAGAATCTGATACTTATCAAACGCTTACAAAGATTAATGACTGGGAAGAATATTTTAAAACTACAAAACAGAAATTGACTACAGAATTAAAGACCTTGGAGAATTAATTATGAGCATCGAAGAAAATAAATCGGTAGTAAAAAAAGATTCTGCGTTTATTCAAAAGGCAATGAATCAGATTGCAGCGACAAATAAAATCTTATCAGAAATTGCTGAAAAAATACCCAAAGAATATTTTGAAAAGGCTGAATCGTATTTTAGCAATGATGATTATAGCGAAGCATTAAAATGGTATTCAAAAGCAATTGATTTAAAACCCGACTTTACAATTGCATATTGCAAAAGGGGATATTCTAAATCCTTAATGAAAGACTACCAAAATGCAATAATCGATTTCAATATAGCTCTTAAATTAAAATCAGATTACGCAGATGCATACCTTGGACGAGGAAATGCAAATAGTAATATAATGGATTATAAAAGTTGTGTCGAAGATTATACAGAGCTAGTTAAGTTAGTGCCAGATTATGTCCAGATATATCAAAACTTAGGATTGATAAAGAGTTTAAATTTTAAAGATTACAAAGGTGCAATTATAGACTTTGATATGGTAATAAGAATTGACCCTAAATTTGTTGACACATATTTTTATCGCGGTTTATCAAAAAAAAGATTAGGTGATGACGATGGAGCTTGTATAGATTGGAATAAGGCAAAGGTACTAGGGCACATAGAAGCTGCTGAGTTAATCGAAAAATATTGCAAATAAAAATAAACCACAATTAATAAAAAAACATGGGCAATTCATATGACTTAAGTAATCTGGAAAAATTTAATACACAGATTCAAGGTAACCCAAAAGATACAAATGCTTATTTTAACCGTGCTATTGTCAAAAGTCAATTGAATGATTTAAGTGGCGCTATTGAAGATTACACTAAGGTTATAGAATTTAACTCACAAGATGCAGAAGCATATAACAACAGGGGCGTGACCCATGGTAAATTAGGTAATATAAATCAGGCTATAATCGATTTTACTAAAGCAATAGAAATAGATTCTGAATATGCAAACGCATATCACAATCGTGGTAATTATAAGACCAAATTGGAACTATTTAATGAAGCTTTACAAGACTATAATAAGGCAATAGAAATTAGTCCCAAAATGCCAAATGTGCATCACGGACGTGCCACTGCTAAAGACAGTTTAGGAGACAAAAATGGTGCTATTGAAGATTATACAAAGGCAATAGAAACAAATCCGCTCGATTCTCATTCATATTATGACCGAGGCATTACCAAACTCGCTTTAGGAGATAAAATTGGAGCGTGCATGGATTGGAGTAAGGCTAAAGAACTAGGAAATGCAAAAGCACTCGCTTTTATAAATAAATTTTGCAATAAAGAATAATATATTTAACACAGTCGCGCAAGATTGCCAGAAATAATTATTGAACCGACTCTTGTATTTGGTTCATGATTAAATGTAATGTGTGACATTTTGGAAGAGAATAATTAAATTATAAAATTCACAAGCCTATTGCCTCGGTTCGTGTCCTCACGAACCGAAATTATTTTTATCAAGGCTTTTGTTCAATCGAGAATGGTTCGTGGGGACACGAACCACGGCGGCGGGGCAGTGCGTCGTTTTATGAGAACAATGAGCCAAAATATTTTGTGCCTAAACATTACAAAGATTTATGAATTCATTATTGCGCAGGGTCGGCTGCGCCAGACCCCGCTGAGACGCTGTTGTCATAAAAATATTGATTTGCGAGCAAAAATCAATTTCAGTAACTTCAAATTGCTTACCTAACTCTGTGAATACGCTTTTGCTCGTTTGTTGAGCTACTCTTTTTTCTTAACTAAGTCATCACAAAAAAATCAGGCAATCAGGTATCCATTACCGTTAGTGACAACGGCAATGGCATCCCGAAAAATATTGTTGATAAAATTTTTCAGCCATTCTTCACCACAAAACCAACAGGGCAAGGAACGGGATTGGGATTGAGCTTAAGTTACGATATTATTAAGGCACATGGCGGCGAAATAAAAGTAGAGACGAAAGAGGGTGAAGGGAGTGAGTTTATTATTCAGTTACCAGTTGCCTGATGGAGACTCCCGAAGTTTTCAAAACTTTGGAAGTCTTGAAATCCAGATAATAATTTTACCTATCTTCAAATACTCCTTCTTTTTTATTATCTGGCCTTAATCTGTTGCTGCTGAAACACCAAAACAAATAGTACAAAATATACGCTTATCCAAAAGTGAGATTGGCAAGTGGGTTCATTATAAAATTAACTACAAAACCCGTCAATCATGGTAAGACCGGAACTCACTGCTTTAGCAATGGCTGCTATCCTTCTATCTTCTTGTGGCAATAAGCAAACAAATTCCACCAGCGATAACAAGGCTGTAAATAAGGAACAAATTTTTGCGCCTCCAAAAGTGGTGCGCATTGCCGACCTGCCCGACAGCCTGAAGCCCAAACCGATATTCTTAGATAAGATGCCGAAGCCGCTGACCGTTCCTATCCCTACCAAAGAAGGCGGTTTTTATACCAGGAAATATCCCAATGGCGATACCCGCAAGTTCATGCTTGCCCCACCGGAAAAAAAAATGCTGCCCGTGCTCACGGATGACAAAGGCCAGCCCATAAAAGATGCTAAGGGAAAAACTTTTATCATGGGCATGGGCGGCAAGTCTGACTTTACCAATTTTACCAGCGATGACGGTCTTGGTGTCTCTGCAATATGGTGTTCCATGATGGACAAAGCTGGCAACTTGTGGTTCGGCACTCAGGGCGGCGGCCTCAGCAGGTACGATGGGAAATCTTTTACAAACTACAACATTTCACAAGGGTTAAGCAGTAACGGTATTGATGAGATTTTCGAAGACAATGCGGGAAATATCTGGATTTTTACTGCCGAGGGTCTCACCAAATTTGATGGCAAGGCTTTTAACTGTTTCGCCATTGGTTTAGAAGAAGACCTATCAAAGGAAGTTCAGTCTGTTTTTCAGGATAGACAGGGCAATATGTGGTTTGGCACATCAGAAGGGGCGTTAAGATATGATAGCAAAACCTTTACCCTTTTGACCACAAAAAACGGCCTGCCAAGCGATAAAGTGAACTATATCTTTCAGGATAAAAAAGGGAATCTTTGGTTTTGCACTGTCGGCGGCCTGAGCAAATATGATGGCAAAACCTTTACGAATTACACCACCGCAGATGGCCTGCCAGCGAATTTGATAGTCTGCATGGCGGAGTCAAAAGATGGGCTGCTCTGGTTCGGCACTAATCATGGACTAAGCAGGTACGATGGTAAAACCTTCACCAATTTTCATATGGCTCAGGGGCTGCCTAATGACAACATACGAGCAATTTCAACAGATAAATCCGGGAACATCTGGTTCGGCACTAATCATGGACTAAGCAGGTACGATGGTAAAACCTTCACCAGCTTCGCTACTGAGCAAGGCTTGGCAGCCAACAATATAGAAAGCATAACAGAAGACAGAGCCGGAAACCTTTGGTTTTGTACTAATGATGGCATAAGTAAATTCACCGGTGGCGCCTTTACCAGTTTCACAACTACGCAAGGATTGCCAGACAATATAGTGTGGAACATCAACCTGGACAAGCAAGGTAATTATTGGTTCTGCACTGCCAATGGCCTCAGCAGATATGACGGGAAATCATTTACCAATTTTAATGAATCGCAGGGAATGGCTTATAGGGCTATTTATTCTGGAATACAAGATAAGTTTGGGAATCTCTGGTTTGCTTCTCTGGCTAAAAATACTGGTGGCTTGAACAAGTATGACGGCATGTCTTTTACTACTTTTACGACAGAGCAGGGGCTCATAGGCAATTATGTCTTATGCAGTCTGATAGATAAGGACGGCAACCTTTGGTTCGGCAGCGGCGACGGATTAAGCAAATACGATAGCAAATCCTTCACCAGCTACAAATCTGCTCAGGGTTTGATAAATGATGGCATTACTGCCCTTTGTCAGGATAAGGATGGCAAGTTATGGATTGGCACATTTTCTTACGGAGTGACCAGGTTCGATGGGCAAACATTCACCAATTTTACTATTGCACAGGGATTGGCTAATAATGGAATAAATTCTATCAGAAATGATAAGAGTGGCAATATCTGGATATGTACACAGGCTGGCGTTAGCCGATTATCTGCAGAGGAACTGGATAAATTAAAACAAGCTGATGTTTCTCACGACAAAGCACCTGTGGTGAAGTTTGATAATTTGACTATGTCACAGGGTCTGGCTGATGACCAGGCAACAGAAGTCTTGCCGGATAAAAAAGGGAATATCTTTATCGGCACCAACCTCGGGTTCACCGTGATACCTGAGGATGCAAGCTCTCTTCCTTTTTCGCAGGTCAGGAGCAGGCTCGAGTACTATAACCGGCCTGCAGGATATCCCATAAGGGACGTAAATACAAACGCAATGTATTGCGACAGCCAGGGCATCATCTGGGCAGGCACAGGCACCGGGCTTGTTCGGTTTGATTACAGCGCTGTGCAAAAAGATTCAGCAAAGCCTCTTCTCGCCATCCAAAAAATAAGGGTGACAGGGGAAAGCATTTGCTGGTTCGACCTTCAATCAAAAGGAAAGCTGGTCAATGCAAGGGATAGCGCCAAAGCCATGTTCCAGGAATCGATGGCTTATGGAAAAATGATCACACCCACCGACCGCGATTCTGTCATCAGAAAATTTGCGGGCGTACAGCTCGACAGCATCACGCCATTTTATTTGCTTCCACAGGGGTTGGAGCTGCCATATTCCCGCAACGAAATCAACATTGATTTTAATGCGATAGAAACGAGCAAGCCAAACCAGATAGAATATCAGTACATGCTGCAAGGCTATCAGAAAGACTGGGGCCGGTCACAAAAGCTACCACGGCCACATTCGGCAACATGTTCGAGGGCAGCTATACTTTTTTGCTGAGGGCACGCAAGATGAACGGAGGTTGGAGCGAGCCGCTCACATATTCTTTTAAAGTGCTGCCGCCCTGGTACCGCACGTGGTGGGCTTATGCACTGTACATTTTGTTAATTGCAATTATTATCAGGGCTTATGTTGCATACCGCTCCCGCAACCTCCGCCGTGCCAACCAGGTGCTGGAAGAAAAAGTAACGCACCGCACAAGCCAGCTCAATAAATCATTGGAAGATTTAAAATCAACACAAGCACAACTCATCCAATCAGAAAAGATGGCTTCGCTTGGAGAGCTCACTGCAGGTATTGCACATGAGATACAGAACCCGTTGAACTTCGTGAACAATTTTTCTGAAGTAAATAAGGAATTAGCCGAAGAACTCAAAGCGGAGTTGGCAGTTGGCAATTCGCAGTTGGCAACAGAAATTGCAAATGATATTAAAGAAAATTCTGAAAAAATAAACCACCATGGCAAGCGTGCTGATGCCATTGTAAAAGGTATGTTGCAGCACTCACGGTCAGGCACAGGTGTAAAAGAGCTCACGAACATCAATGCATTGGCTGATGAATATTTGAGATTGGCATATCATGGGATAAAAGCAAAAGACAATTCTTTCAATGTAGAAATGAAAACTGATTTTGATGATTCGATTGGCAAAATAAATATCATCCCGCAGGATATTGGAAGGGTTCTGTTGAATTTGTATAATAATGCGTTTTATGCAGTAGCAGAGCGAAGAAAGCTATTAGCTGTTAGCTACGAGCCAACTATTTCAGTAACCACAAAGAAATCAGTAAATCAGATAATCATCACCGTTAGTGACAACGGGAATGGCATCCCTCAAAAAGCAATTGATAAAATATTCCAGCCATTCTTCACCACAAAACCAACAGGACACGGAACTGGCTTGGGCTTGAGCCTGAGCTATGATATTATCAAAGCGCATGGCGGGGAAATAAAAGTGGAGACGATGGAAGGAGAAGGAAGTGAGTTTATTATTATGTTACCAACTGCTAATAATTAATAATTGAATACAAATGCAAAGAGCAAGAAACAAAACCCCGCACACCAGTCTTCGTTTGCAATAACTGCGGCATAAACTGCCGCCGCATTCGGGGTCCAATTGTCGTCATTAACGTTCCCGGCTTGTTGAACATAGTCGTAATTTTATGATTGTTTCAAAGCAACCTGTAACAAAAAACAAATGAAATATTCTGAAGCAGAGAAAATAATAGCAAAGAACATTGATGTGATGCGGCTAAAATTGCGCTTTCAATTGAATGGCGTGGAGTGCCAGTTTTTAGGTTTGATAACAGCGCCGGAAAATAGCAGTTTAGAGTTTAAGCGAATGATGTACGACCAATGCATAATAAAAGGCAACATGGATTTATTTATCCTGAGAGAGAAAGACCTGATGAATGAAGAAATGAAAGTGTACATGATTTATTCGCATGACAGGAAGGAAGTGATCACCCCTTTTGACGATCGCATGCAAGCGCTGATCAGGAGTTAGCAATCAATGAACATTCTGTAGCCATGGTCGGTAATAGCAAATCAAAAGGCATCGCACAAGGCCAACCTGCAAAAGGCCTGCAATGCCAACGCACTGATGACACGTACTTCTGTAATAAAAGCGAACAGGTTTGTATCGAAAACGAACAAGCGTAATAGTAATAGAACTTTATTCGATTGATTACCAAAAGAAAAAATAATGGCATTGGCTTAGTGAATATTTAAACAAACATCCAGATCATGTTCAAAAATTATTTCGTTGTTGCATGGCGAAACCTGGTGCGCAACCCCAAGATCTCGTTCATCAATGTTGGAGGCCTTGCTATTGGTGTTGCATGCGCAATCATGCTGTACCTGTATGCACAAAGTGAGTTTGGTTATGACAACTTTTATAAAAACACTGACCGCATCTACAGATTATATACATGCATTAATCTTAACGGCACAGCATCGAACAGCGCTAAAAGCAGCCCGCCTGCTGCACAAGTGCTCAGTACACAATTTCCGGAGGTAGAAGCTAACACATTCATAGGGTATGAGGCATCGTACAATATGCGGTATAAGGACAAGCTTTTTCGTGAGCACAGCGTATATACCGCAGACTCTAACTACTTCAAAGTATTTGATCATCAACTGCTAAAAGGCGATGCTAATACTGCATTATCAGCACCGTACCAGTTGGTGATCACAGAAGCCACCGCAAAAAGATATTTTGGCGATCAAGACCCGATAGGAAAACAAATATTGATAGATGATACTGCATCATTTATTGTATCAGCAATCATGAAGGACTTTCCGGAAAATTCTCACTTCAGAGCTGACATGTTCATTTCTATGAGCACGCTTCATGGAAAAAATGATGACAACTGGCTTGCATTGGTGTACTCCAATTTTATGCTGCTGAAAAAAGGCGCAGACGCGAATGCCGTTGAGCAAAAGCTGAAAGCTATTGTTGATAAAGGTGCAAGGCCGCAGATAGAAAAACTGCTTAATGTGCGTTACAGCAAAGAAAGCGGGAATGCTTTTGAAATGAAACTGCAGCCGCTTACCAGCATCCATCTGCATTCTAAAGAAACTTATGGCATTGATCCCAATACTGAATGGGGCGATTCCAGCATAGGCAATATTTTGTATGTGCGCATTTTTATTGCCACTGCTTTATTTGTGCTGCTCATTGCTGTTTTTAATTTCATGAACATTGCAACAGCAAAAAGCGAAAAAAGAGCAAAAGAAACGGGTATCCGCAAAACACTGGGCTCAAGCAGGTGGCAGCTTATGATTCAGTATTATACAGAAGCTGTATTGACTACAGCTATTGCGGTGCTTGTAGCGGTCGTGATTGTAAAAGCAACATTGCCGGCGTTCAATCAGCTCACAGGCAAAACAGTAGAACTTAACTTTTTTGATAATGCCCTTACGCTACCGCTGCTGTTGGCATTCACCATTTTTGTGGGCTTGTTTGCAGGCAGCTACCCCGCTATTTTTCTCTCTGCCTTTCAGCCTGTGGAAACATTAAAGGGGCTGCATCAAAAAAATAAAACCTCGCTGCGAAGCGTGCTTGTAGTAAGCCAGTTCGCAATAAGCATCGCGCTGATCATAGGCATGATAACTGTGAGAAGCCAGCTCAATTTCATGCAGAAAAAAGATCTTGGTATTAAACAGCAGCAACTGATCACAATCATTAACGGATCTTCGCTCGGCAACAAGCTGCAGGTGTTCAGGCAGGAGCTGCTTAAAAATCCGGCTGTTGAATCTGTTACCAACTCATCGGTCATGTTTGCATCAGGTGTGCCTGAATCTGTCTATACATTCGAGAACCAGACTAACACTGACCCGTTGCATGCGGCTTTCCTCGATGTGGATGAATATTTCGCTCCAACCTTTGGTATAAAAATGAAAGAAGGCCGTTTTTTTGATGCCTCAATGCCTACGGATAGCAATGCCGTTGTGATCAATGAAACAGCAGCAAGCATTTTTGCTCCCCGTATAAAAACAATCATTGGCCATCGCATTTCTATGTTTTCTAACGATTCTCTCCGGAGAATTTACCGGATTGTTGGTGTGACAAAAGACTTCAACTTTGAATCGATGCACCAGCTTTTAAAGCCATTGGTATTGCATCTTTCCGGGATAAAACAAGCATCTACTTATATCACCATTAAATACAATGGAGCAGATGCTGCAAATGCGCGCAATTATGTTGAAGGCACCTGGGACCGCATGCATTCATTTGAAAAATGCAACTTCAGTTTTCTGAACAATAGGATTGCTAATTTATACAACGGTGAAAAAAAAGTGAGCGAGCTCTCCACGTTATTATCAGCCCTCGGTGTACTGGTAGCCTGTCTCGGCCTTCTCGGCCTTGCGATGTTCGTTACGGAGCAACGTAAAAAAGAAATAGGCATTCGAAAAGTATTAGGTGCCGGTATTGCTCAGGTAACCGCAACCATTTCGCAGCAATTTGTTCTCTGGATACTGCTCGCAAACTTTGTTGCATGGCCTGTTGCTTACATGGTACTACATCGCTGGCTTCAAAACTTTGCTTATCATATCAGCCCCCAATGGTGGATGTTTTGTGCTGCAGGTGGGCTTACACTTTTCGTTGCATTGATAACGATAGGCACACAATCTATCAAAGCAGCACTTGCAAACCCGGTGAAGAGTTTGAGAATGGAATAAGAATATAAATTGTGGGTTTCAATTGCTGTGTACGAAGGAAGCCAAGCGTTGCTTATTCTGAAGCAAGACTATTTAGACATTGCTGAAGGAATGACCGATGATTATTTCCTGCTAAATCTGTGGATATATTTTGGGTTTGGAGCGGGAAGATCTTCTTAAGCGCTAATTTCAAGCTTATATCCTTTGCCACGTATAACAGCGATTTTAATAGTTGGATCAGGTTCCAGTTTTTTTCTAAGTTTTGATATAAACATATCCAGGCTGCGGCCTACTATAACACCTTCATCTTCCCATATCTCTTTTTGCAGCCGGCTCCGCTCTATAGCCTCGTTAGGAGATAACGCGAAAATGCGTAGTACACGGGTTTCAGTATTGGTCAGGTCTGTTGTCTTTCCATGTATCAAGAGCTTACGGGTCTCCGCGTCGAACGACATCAACCCCAAAGTAAACATACCAGCAGGTGGACTGTCAGGTAAATCAGGTAAGGCCTTCTGGGGTTTGCCTGATCGCAAAAAAATAAATCCGGCAAATGCCACCAATAACAGGGCGCTCAAAAAATATCCATTCTTTGCTGTAGTTATACCCGTTGGTTTAAATTTAATATTAATCATATAACATGCTATGGGTTGCCTTCTTCCTCCACAGGATATAATATCATCTTTCTTATTTTTGGATATAGCGTATCCATAGGCTACACCGGAGCCGGCACAGTTCACTACATTAACAACGTAATCGCTTGCGAGCGGATCTTTGGCTAATAAACGATTGGTAATATTCACCAGGGAGTCGGGTCGAAAAGTAAAGGGATTCTCAAAACTGATTTGGTATTCATTTTCTGCGATTTTTTTTACCGGAAGTACCCGCGATACACTGTCGCCAGCCTGTAATAGTATTTCATGTCCGATCCGGCGAAGTAAAACTTCCCTCCTGGAGATATCAAAATCATTATTACCCTCCATGCTGAAAGCCACGCAGATTACAGAGATAAACGAGAGTAATATCAATCCGTACAGGTACTTGCGTTTCCCGGAGAGGAGATTTCTGCTGTAAAACATACCATTTACGATTTATTTACAAAGGTTACATTTTTATTTACAATCCAAATCTCTCAGCCGAAAAATAGCAAAGTAATTTTGCTGAATCAATTTTGACAGGATATAAAAATTAAAGAAACGTTTTCTCTCACTCATTTTGCTGTTTCAAAATTTTGTAACCGATTGTTCAATTAAATTTTTTAAAAATGAAAAGATTATTTGTGTTTGTTCCGGTTATCCTCCTGGTATTATTTCTGATAAATTCTTTTGTACTAAAAGAAAAGGCGGGGGAGAAAACAAACATCGTTTTTAAATCTACAGATGGCGGACAAACATGGCAAGACATCAGCAAAGGGCTGCCCGAAAATTTGCGGGCAGATAGTATCCGGGGAAATAGCTTCTTTGCAAATGATAAAGGGCTGTTTTTAAGGGTTGGAAACGGACTCTATCACAGTACAGCAAATGCCACAGCGCCTTTTTGGACCTCAGCGATTTCTCCTGACGAAAACAGCAGCATTGCCCCGGGTAAGTCTGGGGTAGTTACCAACAAATACTGGGGCGTAAATCTGAAAACAACAAAGGGAACGAGTGTTTGGTCGCCGATATTCGAAAATTTTCAGGGGCCACGATTACGCAGCACTTTTGAAACTGCCGGAGGCACGATTTTCATCGGCACCGACGAAGGCTTTTTTAAAACGGCTAACAGTGGAAAAACCTGGAAACATGTATATGCCGGAAGCTCTGTAGGGCATTTGGCAGAGTCGAATGGCGTACTGCTGGCGATCGGTATGAAAAGGATAATAAGATCGACTGATAATGGAGAAACCTGGGCCGTGGTTTTTAGTGATAGCAGCGTGGCTTTCGATGTAAAACCGATCAAAGGTGGATTCGCTGCTATGACTTCTACTTCAGCGTCGAATCCCAGGGGGATAAGGACATCTTACGACGGCGGTAAAACATGGCAGCCTAATGATGCCGGCAACAAGGTTGTTATTGATTCAATATGGCGGACCTGGAATGATCGCCCTCTTTTGAAAGCCTTCATGACTTCAATTATCCAGGTTGGTGAAAACTTCTTTTGTGCTGATCGTGACGGCATTTTCAAATCATCAGACAAGGGAAAAACATGGAAATTATTACTTCCTTCTGTAGAGCATAAGGTCTTCAATGTATTTGTTTCAGGCAACGTGATCTATGCCATACCCAGTAAGGGTGGATGTTGAAAAATTTAGGCTCTGTCTACCCGGATTCTTGCCATTTGTCTTAGCGGTCGTTAATGCTATCGGTGGGTGAAGACACCCACTATTAATGAAATATAATTCTGTAATATGAACAACAATATATCAACCGGTTACTTGATTTTAATTATTACTTTTTTGTTCTTCGGCTGTCGTGGACCTGTAAAAGAGGAAAATAAAAATAATGAATCGGCAAGCTCCGTATCCCTGGGACAAAAATATACGATAGATACGAAGGAAACTGTTTTAACATGGAAAGGTTCAATGGTATTTGATTTTGATAAGGGAGATGTGGGATACGTTTATATATCAAAAGGTGAATTGATGATTGAAAAAGATAGCCTTGTGGGTGGTACAGCTGAAATCGATATGACTACAATTGAATATGGAGACAAAGAGAATAAAAATACGCCTGTTAAACACTTAAAGTCGCCTGATTTTTTTGATGTCGAAAAATTCCCCATTTCTACATTTGCCATTACTAAGGTTGAATCTGTGAATGTGAGAAGTAAAACAATAAAAGTTACGGGGAACCTAACCATTAAAGGTATTACAAACCCGGTTACTTTTCCAGCCAATATAGAAATTAAAGATGGGATTGCCAGGGCGAATGGCAAGGTTGTCATTGACCGGACACAATGGGGTATCCGCTATAGGTCAGGGAAGTTTTACGATAATTTAGCTGATAATGCTGTTTCGGACGACATTGAAATCCGTATGAAAATCGTAGCAAAAAAATAACATCTGAATCTGAATTTTGGTTTTTGAAATTCTCCAGTAATTAAATAGAACATGATCAAATACAAATATGCCTTGTTCCTGATGATAGCTTTTTGCACTTCCTGTGGACAAAACCAAACAGCAGGAAAGAAAATTATTATCAACTCCGAAAACAAAGGTGTAATTACCGCCTATGGACCTAAATGGATAACCCGAAATATCATACAAGATAGAAAGGGTAACATTTGGTTTGCTACATTTGATGGCATTTTTAGGTACGATGGAAAGTATTTTACCAATATTACCGGTAAAGCGAGTTCCGGCCCGCTTCTTTTCTGTTTTAGAAGATAGAAAAGGCAACTTGTGGTTCGGCTCTATTGGCTCAGGTGTTTATTATTACGATGGGAAATCCTTTACAAATTTTACAACCGGGGATGGACTCCTTAATAATAGAGTTGGTTGTATTTATGAAGATAAAGCAGGTAATATTTGGTTCGGCACTGAAGCCGGAGCAAGCCGTTATGATGGAAAATCCTTTCGAAATTATAGGTTGAACGGAGGTGTTAATGCTATTATTGAAGACAAAACTGGCAAGTTTTGGTTTGCTACAACAGGCAATACCTTCGTTTATGATGGAAAAGCTTTTACCGTTTTCACCCATGACGGTAAACCTTTTAAGAATGTTCGTTCGATGATTGAAGATAAAAAGGGCAATACCTGGCTTGGTGGACCTGATGGCCTTTGGCGCTATGACGGTAGTACATTTACCAATTTCACACAGAAGTCTGTTGGTGATATCATTGAAGATAAAAAAGGCAATATTTGGACCAGTTCAGAAAGCGCTGAAAGCCCGGCTTGGGTTAGTTCACAAACGGGTAATATCCAGGCCTGGGCACTTACCCGGTATGACGGAAAGTCCTTGTCTGATAAAAAGCCAACGGTAACCGAAGTAACAAATAAAGGAATGATTTTCGGGATCTTAGAAGATGATAAAGGAAGTATTTGGTTTGGCGCTTTTGATGGGGTGCATCGTTATGATGGAAAGGCCATTAAAGACTTTAAAAGTGCAGCCGGTCAGCAATAATGTGTGTTGCTGATTTGGAATCTTCAAAAACAGCAATACACTCATTTATATTTCTTTTTGTCTCAGCGGGGTCTGGCGCAGCCGACCCCGCGCTACTCAGAGATTAATTTAACTGCGTTTCTTATCTTCAGCTTTTGTAATTTTATTCAGCATTGGTAGTAGGCTGGCGTTTTTCAAATTCCGCCACATCGCCAATGCGAAACGTTAGCAGCTACATCATGGCCGGTTAATAATCTAACGCAACGATTAATTGAATTTGAAAATCAAAAAGTTGAATGACTATTTTTTACCAATACCCTCTAAGAACCAATGTGGGAGGGTGTTGGTAAAAAATAGGAATGGTAAATAAATGACCAAAAGGTTTAACTTCAACTACTTAAATCGTTGCGCTAGAACATTGAAACCGCCCATACTACTCTCTAACCGTCGCAAAAATCTTTTATGAAAGCATTCTTTTTGTTTTTTTGGTTTACACTTACTTTTTATAAAGGGTTCTCGCAAAAAATATTTTTTGCTAAAACAAACTATTCTGACAGTGCAGCATTTGAAAAAAACATCCCTTCGCTTGCCCAACAAGTAATTGAAAAATATACAGAAACGGATAAGGATAAGTATTATGATGATTTATTCATATTGCAGATTGTCGCAAAATCTTATTCATTGGCTAAAAATTCATTAGACAGTGTTTCGAAATATTTGGGGCAAAAGTTTAATTATACCGGCCCTGTCGCAGGATTTTTATTTCAATACAAAATGTATTGTTCAGCTATGATAAGCGATTCCGGGAGCCAGGAAACTATTGGTGATGTTTATCAGGCTAAATTTGAGACAGCCTTTTATGCATCTTCCGATGATGAGCAAACCCGTATACCAAATTACTTTGACAATGATCTATCGAAGAATAAGCAGGCTTTGGAAACTAAAATCAGATCACTAAATAATGAAGACAGCATTTCAATCAAAGATGCCTTAAGCCTTTGCAGGGTTTATTGCATTTATAAAGTATATAGCACAACCCAGTCTTTTGCAAAAAAAATATTGGCCAAAATTGAAAATGCTAAATATATAGAAGATGACAGCGTACTAGTAAAAATGCCTGATGGCGGCATCATCTCAATGACTGTCATCCGCAACAAAAAAATCACATCAGCACAGCCTGTCATGCTGATGTATAATATTTATGCCGGCGGTGAAGTCTTCGACTGCAAAGCTGCAGTAGCAAAAGGTTATGTGGGCATTGTTGCCAACACCCGCGGCAAGCGCCTTAGCCCGGATGCCATAGAGCCATTAGAGCATGATGCGAAAGATGCTTACTATATTATCGATTGGATAAGCAAGCAACCATGGTGCAATGGCAAAGTTGGCATGTATGGCGGCAGCTATCTTGGCTTTGCGCAATGGAGCGCAGTTAAATATTTGCACCCTGCATTAAAAACAATTGTGCCGCAGGTGTCTGTTGGCGCCGGGATAGATTACCCAATGCAAAATGGTGTCTTTATGAGCTACATGCTGAAATGGCTGCACTATGTTATGGATAATAAATTGACAGACGATGCTGATTTTCGCAATGAAAAAAAATGGGATAGCACTTTTGCCTTCTGGTATAAAAAAGGCGCAAGCTTTCGTTCATTGGATACGCTTGAAGGCAGGCCCAATTATATTTTTCAGCGCTGGCTTCAGCATCCGGGATATGATAATTACTGGCAAAATATGACGCCGCAAAAAGAAGAGTTTGCCAAAATAAATATCCCGATATTGACTATAACAGGTTATTGGGATGACGACCAATTAGGCGCCATGTATTATTATCAGCAATATCATAAATGGAACAAAAACCCTGATTATTATTTGATCATAGGGCCTTACGATCATGGCGGTTCTCAGTACTATCCTTCAAAGAAACTGGAAGGTTATACAATAGACAGCGTAGCCAATATCCAGATCATAGATGTTGTATTTCAATGGTTCGATCATGTGCTGAAAGACAGCAGTCTTCCCGCAATTTTGAAAAACAGGGTGAATTTTGAAGTGATGGGCACCAATGAATGGAAGCATGTGAGCAATCTCAATGAAATGCACAATGATTCGATCACTTTTTATCTTGGCAATGCATCTAACGGTAACCAGTACCCGCTTTTGAAAATCAAACCAAAAACATCTGGTTATATCGCACAAACAGTGGATATGGCTGATAGATCATATGTGCGTTTTCAAAATGGCAATATAGATGCGTTCTCTTTGATTATAGACAGTGCGCTGAGCTCTGAAAAAGAAAAATTGATTTTTGTGAGCGAGCCTCTTGATAAGCCTTTTGCCATAAGCGGTGCATTGACTGCCGCTATTATTGCAACCGTCAATAAAAAAGATATTGATATTGTGCTTGACCTGTACGAGCAAACACCAGATGGGAAATTTTTCGCTCTGAACCAAACCCTGCAAAGAGCAAGCTATGCGAAGGACAGGACTAAACGCCAATTGCTGCAACCTGGTAAAATAGAAACTATCAATCTGGATCACACATTCATTACCAGTAAGCAATTACATAAGGGAAGCAGGATTATCATGACCATCGGAGTGAACAAAAGCCCAAGCTGGCAAATAAATTATGGCACCGGAAAAGACGTGAGCGATGAGACTATAAAAGATGCTGCAATCCCGTTGGAGATAAAATGGTATAACAATAGTTATATAAGATTGCCAATTTTGAAATGACGAACCACGAACGTACAGCATTCGGTTTGCTGCTGCGCTGGCAAACAGAAGAATAATCGGCTTTTGAATAACTATCAGCTAATATCGGCCAGACGGAATTCATTTGGACATTTATTATAACTTCAAGATAAAATCATTGACTGGGCTTTTGTTTTGGCTCGGCCGTTAGGGCAATCTTAATTGGATACATTGCATCGGTTGACATAATAGAAAAAATGAAAAAGCATTTTCTTACACTTGAACAAACAACTAAAATTAGAAACATCTACAAGACTAAGGTAATTGGGTTTCCAATTGACAAGATAGATCACCCACATTGGCTTATTAGTGACATTAACCTCGTAACAGAAAACGGAGTAGATTGGAATGTTGTTCTTTTTTCAAAAGGGGAAAATAGCGAGGGAGTTGAAGAAATCTCTTATGGACATAGAAAGTGGGCTATCATGAAATATTTGGTTGCTTATTTAAGGGAAACCAATCAGCTAACGCCTGAAGATGAGCATCTCTGGTTCTAATATAGAAACTAATTCAGTCACCTATAATCAAAATATGCCGCCTCGGCTGTCCCACGAACCGAAATTATTTCATCAAGGCTTTTATTTAAGTGAGAATGCTCGTGAGGACGCGAACCATCGCAGTGGGGATTGTAGAGCCCACATTGTAACAGAAGCTCCATGCAACATTTGTTTTATCTTCATCGACAGTAATTTTTTGAGTGGAGTTTCTGGGTTGTGCGTTGTATATTATCTTACAGCTGTAAACATGCATGTTGGCATCAATTTTTAATGCACATTTTTCATGAGCAAAAAAACGGCAGTCCTTTTACTATTTATTCTTTTAAAATTTTTGTGCCAATATCATTTGGTAAATCCGTATTACGATTTGCAGCGGGATGAATTTTTGCATCTTGATCAGGCAAATCATTTAGCGTGGGGTTATTTGTCTGTGCCGCCTTTTACTTCCTGGGTTGCATGGATCATAAAATTATTGGGCAATTCTGTTTTTTGGATCCGGTTCTTTCCTGCATTGTTTGGCGCCTTCACCATGGTTGTTGTTTGGAAAGCAATCGAAGAATTAAAAGGAAATTTATTTGCATGCATATTGGGATCAACCTGTTTATTGCTTTCAGTGCTTATCAGGCTTAACCTGCTTTTCCAGCCCAATTCATTTGATGTGCTGTGCTGGACGGCTTGCTATTATTTTCTTATCAAATATTTAAATAGCAATCAATCAAAATGGCTTTTGATGTGCGCCGTTGCTTTTGCCATTGGCTTTTTGAACAAATACAATATTTGTTTTTTGTTCATCGGGCTTTTGCCTGCCATCTTGCTGACTGAACAGCGCAGCACGCTTGTACAAAAGAAATTATTTTTTGCCGTTTTATTATGCCTGTTGATTATGTCGCCCAATCTGATCTGGCAATACAACAATCATTTCCCTGTTTTCCATCATATGCGAAAACTGGCTGCAACACAATTGGTGCATGTAAGCAGAGCAGGTTTTCTAAAAGACCTGGGTTTTTGTTTTATCGGCGCCGCGCCTGTTATTGTTGCCGCATTGTATGCTTTATTATTTTATGCGCCTTTTAAAAAATACAAATGTTTTTTTTGGGCGTTTATTTTTACGCTCGCAGTTTTTACTTTTTTAAGAGCCAAGAGTTATTATGCTTTCGGGCTTTTCCCGATCTATCTTGCGTTTGGTTCAGTTAATATTGCTGAGGTATTAAGTACGGGATGGAAAAAATATTTGCGCCCGATTGTGATATTGATACCCGTTCTGTTTTATGTTCTTTTATTCCGTGTTGTTTATTCAATTGAAAGTCCGCAGGACATTTTAAAGCATGAAGAAGCTTATCAAAAATTAGGTCTGCTTCGTTGGGAAGATGGCAAAAACTATCCTTTGCCGCAGGATTTTGCAGATATGCTCGGATGGAAAGAGCTTGCTGAAAAAGTCGATAGCATTTATGCAAAGCTGCCTGCCAATTCACAAACATTGATTTTATGTGATAACTATGGGCAAGCAGGTGCCATAAATTATTATACAAAGAATAAAAATATTACGGCTGTTTCTTTTTCTGCTGATTATATCGACTGGCTGAATGCCGATGCTAAATTTGAAAACCTGATAAGAGTGAAAGATTTTGAGGGCAGTGAAAATGAAATGAAAACAACAAAACCTTTTTTTGAAACCGGCATTAAAGCAGATTCCATCGCTAATCCATTAGCGCGGGAATATGGAACGGCCATTTTTGTTTTTTGCAAGGCAAAGATCGACATCAGCCAAAGAATAAGAGATGAAAAAATTAAGAAAAGGAAAGAATTTCGGTAACAGGCTTTGTGCCCCCGCTTGAAATATAGTTCAAAAAATAGTTTGGTGCAGAACTGCAAAAAGAAAAGGAACCTCATGATGAGATTCCATATTTCGATAATAAAAAATAATATAATTACAGACTGAAAAAAATCATTTTTAACTCATAATTGTAAGCGTGTCCACTGCTTGAAACAGACGTGTCACTTTTCCATTTTTAATAGTCCATACATGCGTGGCGTTTGCTTTGAATGGTTTGCCGGTGGCTTTATTCGTTCCCAGATAATAACCTTCCATGACCACTTTATCACCTGCTGCAAACAGTTCACTTATTGCGATATTAAATCCATCAAAAAAGACCCCGAGGTTCATGAAAACATTAGCGACTATAGCTTCCTGCCCTATGTAAACACCATCACCCTTCACAAAAGGCATGCCCTTGCATTCATTCCATTCAATGGATGGGTCAAACACAGCTAACACAGCCTCCACATTGCCAGTGGAAAAATGGGAATATCCTTGTTTAATTATTTCCAGATTTGTCATAATGATAGTTGTTTAGTGATAAAAAATGATTGTCTACTCTATTCGGTTTTCGGCTTCGCCCGCTTTTATTTTTTCTGTTATTCGGCAGTGTTATAAAATTCAATTTTTGGTACGCCAATTACTCCTCCATCCATCATTAATTTCTTAAGCGCAGGATCGTTGATTCTTGCTTTTGCTTTTGCCATGTCTTTAATGTCAAAAACAATATGCACTAAATTGGGATCGTCAATTCCGCGAGCCAGTGCAACATCCACCAGACCAAAGGAAGCTCTGGTTGCTGTGCCCTCTGAATCAAAAACTTTTACCCATGTATCAAAATCTTTTACTTTATGACTTATGGTGACCCATTGCTTTTCTTTTGAATCGGGGTTGAACCTGATCACATGGAAATAATTAATATCAGGTTTTGAAATAACTCCATGTTTTTCCATCACATCTTTTAATCTTGGGTCGGCTGCAAAAGCTTTTGCTTTTTGCACATCGGAAGCACTTAACACAATGAGCAGATTGTTCGGGTTCGCGGTGTTTCTTCCTATAACTAAAAATTCCAATCCACTTGCCTTGCGTGCAGGAGAATCTGCATTAAAAGCCGGTCTCCACTTGTCGTAATCTTTTACGGTATGACTTATTTCTGCCACATCGAACGGTTTAAATTCAGGTGCCTTGGGAGTGTCTACAGTGGTTGTTTTTACAGTATCTGTAGCTGCTGATGAAGTTGTTTTGTCGCTTGCACTATTACATGCTGCAAACGCAAGCGTCGCCAATACGGCGATGGCTAAAAAAGAATTTTTCATGTTGCAATGATGATTTTTGATTGCGCCTACTCTATTCGGTTTTCGGCATCCCCGTTTATTTTGTTGTTGTTCATTTCGCTTTATGCGCTTCCATGTCTATCTCAATCAATTGTCCTGTTAATGCAAGACCTTTTACTTCAAGCCAGGTGCCTGTAGGGAATTGTTTTTTATAAACCGAATTGCGGAAGCCGGATACTTTTATAAAATCAATCATGTTGGTAGTGTAAATATTTTCTGCAAATACATCATCAAAGCTGTAACCATAATGCTGCAGGATTTTTTCCAGATCGCCGTAACAATTTTTCATCTGCAGTTCCATGTTCCCGGCACCAACTATAATCCCTGCATCGTTCATGCTTACTGCTCCTGAAATCTTAAGGTCATCACCAATTTTTACAGCATGCGAATAGCCATAATCTTTTTCCAATTTTGGCCGTAGGTTAAAATATTGAGGCGTATCTGTTGCTGATGCTTTGTTTGCGGATTCTCCAGTAGCCGCTTTATTGTTGTCAGCATTGTTGCAGCCTGAAGATAAGGTCGCAATTAAAAGGATTGCAATAATTGATCTCATCATAGTCTTAATATTCTGAATGAAAAATAATTGAAGGTTTATTATTGATTTAGTTTTATTACTTAATCAAGTTCATTGTGCAATGGAAGTATTTGCACCTGCGGTGGCGTGATGCCATTTTTTATAATAATTGGGATCATGATTTCTCCAAACTTTGCAAAGTCTTCTTCTGCTTCCCAAATATCAATGATGTACATCCCATCTTCTTTAATGGCTGCAAAATGATGTGGCCTTTCTTTCAGCTTGAGTTGTCCTGCGGCAGTCAGGTCTCTTACCGAATCATCATACTGTTGTTTTGTCGCTCCTTTAAAGTCAACAATTACTAATACTTTTTTCATATTATTATTTTTTATTCGTTTTAAAATTTATTTTTCGCCTCAGTGAATTTTGCGGTGTGATTGATTGTTTAATAAACTTAAACATACCATCAGTCATTAAGAGCGGACTTAGGACGAACCTGCACTAAAACTGTCCGAAAGCATGGAATTATTTATCGGAGCATAATTATATAGAAAAGAATGATTGTTGCAGGATTAGGTAGAATAAGCAGTGACTTGTCATTCCGAATCCGGCGAAGCACATGGCTATTGAATAAGAGTATATAGGATGAGGAATCTTTAGAGTTAGCAAAGGTATAATACCAGATTTCTCGGCCTATTCACTGATGATGATAGTTGTTGAAGACACACGGGCTCGAAATTACAAGCCGCTATTGCATTATGCAGCCTTCACTGGTTTAAAATCAAAATAAATATGTGTGCCGTCTTTTACTTCTTCTCTCATAGTGCCGCTCAATTGTTGTGTGAGCAATGATATGAGCTGGCCGCCGAAACCAGTTCCATGAGTTACACCAGTTTTACCGATGCCATTATCAGACACTTCCAGGTGCAATATTCCATTGGTTTGCTTTTGCAATTTTATCTGCACTTTTCCTTTTTGTCCTTCGGGGAATGCGTATTTCAAAGTGTTAGTCAGAAGCTCGTTCACAATCAGGCCGAGCGGAACTGCTGTATCAATATCAACATCCAACTGATCCATCGCGCATTCAACGGTCACTCTTTTTTCAGCACCAAAAGAATCAAGAATGCTTTCGCTCAGGTTAATAAAATAATCTTTCATTTCTATATGCCCAAGGTTTTCGCCCTGATATAATTTCTGGTGAACTATGCCAATAGAGTGCACTCTGTTTTGTCCTTGCTGCATAGCTTCTTTGATATTGGGATCATCAATCTGTGCGCTTTGCAGCGCCAGCAAACTACTTATTACTTCCAGATTATTTTTTACACGATGATGGATTTCTTTCAGCAATAGTTCATTCTCCTTTAATAATTCATCGCTGTGTTTTTTTGCACGTGCAATTTTATTTCGCTGATGATATGCCACGATAGAGAACAAGAGCACAAGCACCAACACTGCAAAAGAGGAATTTTTTATATTGCGCTGTCGTTTTATTTCTTCCTCTGCTACGATGTCTTTTTTTTCCTGCTCTGATTTTATATTGGCTTCATTTTTTTCACTTTCATATTGCATCTGAGATGTCACCATCTTCCTTAATGTTTCTTTGTTGAACGTGCTGTCTTTGATAAAAGCATATTGCTTGTAATCTTCGTAAGCATCTTTCCAATTTCCAGTGACGCTATCAAGCAATTGCTTCCCACTGAAATAACTTTCGAGGGGTACTTTAGTGTCCAGCTTTTTACACAAAGCCATCGAGCTATCGAAATATTTATTAGCAAGATTATATTTATTAAGCTTTGTGTACACGATGCCTATTTCTGAAAACAAGCTTGCCAGCGTATGATTGGAAGAAATTGGTCTGAGGTCATCTGCCGATTTAAGCAGATAAGTAAGCGCCAAAGGATACTTGCCTTCTGTGCAATATAAATTTCCTATTCCACGGCATAAGTATGTGAGCGTGCCAAGTGAATTTTCCATTTTATCAGCCACTTTTATTCCGGCCTTATAATTATTTTCCGCTTCGGCATAATTGCCCATGCTTAAATAAATATCTCCCATTGAACTATAGTCGCTGGTTTGCTCGGCTTCGTCTTTCAATTCTATACTGAGCTGTAAACCTTGCCAGAAATATTTTAATGCCTCTGCATAATTGCCCTGCATCTGAAAATTCTCAGCACCCAGCGTGGTTGCATGTGCTATTTCAATTTTGTCGCCAAGCTCTTCACTTGTTTTCAGGTTCGCATAGGTCGCCTTCGATAATTCTGCAAAATTGCCTACGTTTTGGTATAAAGCTATCAGCTTATCGTAAGTCTTTACCATATTGCGCTTATCGCCGCTTTCTTCGCTCAGCTTTAATGCTTTTAATAAATATTTGCCAGCTTCATCAAACTTTGTATCGTTCAGATAATCCTGCCCTATTTCAACCAACACATAATTCCGTGCATATTTATCGCCCACTTCATTGTAAATATTTAAAGCATCAAAATGATATTTATATGCTTCATTGAATTTACCTATCCGCCAATATATGCGGCCTATTTTATCTTTTGCTCTTGCAATGCCAGATTTTCTGATTGATTTTATTTGCAATTTCCATTGCCTGTTTTTCATATGTTAGCCCTTCTTCAGGTTTATAGTGGTCGTATATAGCCATCATGTTAACCATCAAATTCAATTTGATGCTATCTTCTTTTGCATTTATCAATGCAAGTTTCATAGAATCAATTTGCGCCTGATACCTTGTTTGAGAAAAGGCAGCGTGATAAAAAAGAAAAACAATAATGACAGCAACGATCTTTTTCATGACTATAAACGAATTAACGGGAATGGATACACGAATTATTATAATGTCTGAATGCGCTGCAGCAATTGTTCCTTTAATCCTGCACTCAATGGTATTGCTTTTTGAGCAATGATCACATGGCCTTCTGCCACTTCATCGACATGTGCGAGATTGATGACATAGGATCGGTGTGTGCGAAGAAAAATTCGCCCTGGCAATTTCTCTTCAATTGTTTTAAGGGTGATGGAAAGCAGGTATTCTTTATTCTTTGTAAAAATCCGGCAATAGTTGCGATCAGCCTCGATGTATAATATGTCCGCGACAATAATTTTTATCATTTTTTCTCTGTGCCGCACAAATATGCGGTCACTTAAAATGAAAGGCTGTTCATCTTCCGAATCATGTTCTATATGAGGGCCGGTTTCATTTTCTGCCATGCGGCTGATGGTAAGCTCGATGGCTCTTTGCAGATCCAATTGTTTATATGGTTTTGAAATAAAAGCATAAGGCCTCGATGCTTTGGCGCGGTTAAAAGTAGCTTCATCTGAATTTGCAGTGAGATAGATAATGGGAATGTCCGCGATTTTTTGTATTTGCAGCGCAGTCTCAATTCCGTTGAGTTTGCCTTTGAGATTAATATCTAGCAAAACGATATCGGGCCTGTTTTCTTCCACATGAATAATCGCTTCTTCACCGCGTGGCAATATGCCCGTCACTTCATAACCCATGCCGGTAAGCTGCATGGATATTTTTGCACCGATGATCATTTCATCTTCTACCACCAGTATTTTGATCAGCGTATCCATGGATGTCTTCCCTGTTTTTGAAATGATGTGTTGTTAGCAATGGTTGGTTTCGACAGGTAATCTACATTCTACATGATCCGCAGTTAAATTTACCAATTCAGTTCCAAAGCCAATGACTTGCAGCTAAAAATTATTCAAATAAAAAAATTCTGCGAAGAAATCGTTGGACTCTTGTCGCCCACTTTTATAACAAGAGTTCTTTGCTGTTGTTGTTTTTCGTGTAAGCATTAGCGTTAGCCGCACCAACAAAAAATCTCCGTTGCAAAGAATTACAACGGAGATCAGTTTCAAACAAAAAGTTTATTTTTCATTCCTATTTTGCCGGAGGCATAATAGTATAACCAAGCGTTTTCAAAATATATAAGTTGTCAAAATAAATATAATCCCTGTCTATCTTGCCAGCTTTTACATGGGCGCTATATTGAAAAGGAAATTTTACAGCCTTGCCGTTTTCCGTGAAGCTGTAAGTGCCCCACAATTCAACCCAATGCCCACCGAGGTCGCCTGATTTTACATTAAAGGTTGCCGTAACAAAGTCCACCTTGCGGTTTAGCTGCACAGAGTCATTGTGTTTCCATGCCATGGCTAGTTGCGGGGCGGCGGCAGAGTCTGCAAACCCGGGGCCGTAGCCCATAAAATTACTGGTTAGCATAGATACAGCCTTATCCACATCACCTGCAACAAGTTTATTCACATAATCGCTTACCAGCGCTATATCTGCATCTGCATCGGGATTTTCATTTACAAAGTCTTTATAATGCATCATCTTGGCCGGGGCGGTTTGCGCTTTTGCTGATATAAAGCCTACAGATAGCATCAGCATTGCCAGCAACAAACATCTAGTAATTGGTTTTTTCATTGTAAATTTTTTAAAGTTGATTAGCTAAGAAAAAAATAATTTATTGGGAAGGTAACCTATTCACAGCAATGCACTGGAAGTCTTTTGGTTTGAAAGTATAAATTGAATCGTTTGAAAATGGTTGCTGTCTAACCCCATTATAATATATGTAAGTATTGATTGGATGCAGGATTTCGTCGTTCAGGATTTTGTGCTCCCACCGATAGCGGGAGCAGCAAACGAATGTTAGCGGCTGCTTTTTTTTGCAATTATCTTTTGCCAGGTCTTTTTATTATTCTCCAAATCTTCTTGTATGGCAAAGAAATTATTGTTTTGCTGATAAAACCGAAGATTAGAAAAAGAATATTCAATAACTCTCCTATTGCTCAACGTTGTCATATGCCAGAAGTAATTGTTAAAGAGTCAAGCCAAATGTGCGCTAAAATAAAATGAGCAATAATTCCTTTGGTTTTGTCAGTTAATATAGCGATAAGTTTTGGAGAGACAAGTTTACCTAATTTAATCAGCGAGTCGCCCGGTTGGCTTGTCATTTTAGGATACCAAACATATTGTGCAGAAATCGCGATTTGACCATTATCGATTTTGTCAATTAAACTGTCAACATACCTTGTCTGCGCAAATATCGTTGAGGTACAAAATGTCAAACTAAATATGGTCAGGAAATGTCGCATTAGGCGGTTTCAATGTTCTAGCGCAACGATTTAAGTAGTTGAAGTTAAACCTTTTGGTCATTTATTTACCATTCCTATTTTTTACCAACACCCTCCCACATTGGTTCTTAGAGGGTATTGGTAAAAAATAGTCATTCAACTTTTTGATTTTCAAATTCAATTAATCGTTGCGTTAGATTATTGAACCGGCCTACCAATTGCCTGCAACGTTCACGGCTTGCTGCTCACGCCGATAGCAGGGATTGCAGCAATACTTTTGTTGTGCGTTCCTGCTTACTTGCGGTTGGTTTGATCTGTTATTGATTGCTCAACTATATTCATAAAATCGCCCATTTTACTGTCATCTATCCATCGGGCAACAACAACTAAGTCATGCTCATTATCAATAACAATATAATTACCACCAGCTCCATTAGCATAATAAATTTCAGATGAAACATCTTTCCATTTTTTACTGGTATTCATCCACCACATATAGCCATAATCTTTAAATGAATTTGAAGGTTGATGAACGGTTTTCACCCATTTTTCTGATATTAACTGCCGTGATTTCCATTTTCCGTTTCTCAGGAATAGCAATCCAAATCTGGCCTGGTCCAACGTACTGATAAAAAGGCCGCCACCATGGTGCCCGCCACCGCTTACAGATTGCATCATTATTCCGTCAATATTCACAAACGAATTTTCGTATCCAAACCAACGCCAGGTTGTAGAAGCGCCAATGGGATCCATAATCTTTTCTTTGAGAACCATTGGCAGGGGCTTTCGCCAAACCTGTAACAAAGAGTAAGCCAGCACATTTACTCTTACATCATTGTATTTAAAAAAGGTACCCGGTTCGTTAAGCTTTCTGTTCTTCCAGTCATCAACATTACCTTCTTTTGGCGGCCTGTCTGCCCAATCGGCCAGGTCAAATAGTGTTCCGCTCCAATCTGAAGATTGAGTCAGCAAATTGTCCCAGGTAATTTTGGAATTGTGTTCTCCTGTAAATGTTCCGTCCCAAACATAGCTATTTACTTTATCCGTAACGCTTTTTATCAGCCTTTCGTCAATAGCCAACCCGGCAATAGTAGAAAGAAAGCTTTTAGTTACACTGTTTGTCATGTCCACTCTGCCAACGTCGCCCCATTGTGCTACGATGTAACCATTTTTTATTATTAAGCCCGCAGGGCCACCCCTTTCTTTTGTAGGGCCAATTATTTTAAAATCGGGCTCATTGCCATAAGCTTTTAAATTTGCGATACGTAAATCTTTATCAAATTTGTTTTCATTTGCTTGTGCAAATTTTACTGCACTGTCTAACAACAGTTTATTCATCTTCATTTCCGATGGTGTTTTTACCAGCCATATTGTATCAGGAAAATAAATAGGTTGTGCATCTGCAACAAAAAAGGAGCAAGTAAAAAAAGCTATAATTATTTTATTTTTCATTATTTACATTATTAAAGGCTCAATTTATTAAAGTGTCCACTGCATGACGCACAACGTTCACGGCTTGCCGTTGTACTGGTATTTATAACGCCCCACCAACAACTGAAGCCCGACAAAATTATTAATGATGAAGTTAAGAACAAAAGCCGAATAGAATTACGCTTGTCCTAACGACTGCTGATAGCGGACAAAATGATGAGGGTTTATCCGCCTGTCCGCCGACATAACACTAATGCAATGTAAGCAGCAGCTTTGTCTCAACTTGACCAGCAACTCCAAGAAAGTATTCTTTTCCACGTCCCATTTTCGTCTTTTAGGTACAAATAAATGCAAGTACTCGAACAGAGCGCTCCACAAAAATAATCCTGATAAATAATAACAGATTTTCTGTCTAATGAAAACAAGGGAACTGAAAAAGAATAGGAATGATTATCTTTTATTCTTCGTTTGCCAGACATGCTTTTTTTAGAAATCTCCTCATATATTGTTAAATCAGCAGGAACAAAATTTTTAAATTGAGTAAAGTCCCAAACAGAGTCTTTCAAGGCATAGAATTGTTCCTTTAAAAATTTAATGTCACCTTCTCCAAAAGAGGATTTCAAAGTCAAATAGTCTTTGCTTGCTTTATTAAGAAAATAAAATGGCAGCTCTTGATTAGATGTGTCCTCCAAGTTCAGTATGGATGACCATCGTAACATATTTGGCGATAGCTTATGAATTTTTACAGCCTTTGAAGAATTAAGCTGATCGAAGAAGTTACTAATATCACCGTCTGACACCAAAGATGAATATGTTTGTCCGCATATTGTCTTAAAGAAAGTCAAGATTATTAAAAGAAATATCGAGAAACGAGCTGTCATAAAATTGTTGCCTACGGGCAGGTATTGCTGCAGATGGGATATTTTATTACATCCAGCCCGGAACTGCAGCCCAATAAAATTACTAGTGATGAAGATAAGAACAAAAGACCAATTGAATTACGCCTTCCAAAACCGTTGCTGATGGCGAACAAAAAGATGAGGATTTATTTGGTTGCAAACATTGCTGCATACGACGAGTAGACCTCTTTATTATTTGTTGCTTTAAGCTACGCCGAGCATGTGGGGTTTATTAATCTGTCCGTCGACATAACACAAATGCTCATATTGGGCGCTGTTAATTAGTCAATTGTAAATTGTCCATTTTTAATTCGGAAACCCCATAGCTGAACGCAGTCTACTTCATTCTTTTTAATTTTTCCAGGTGCCCAACTTGTGAGTGTCGAAAAGACCGAGACAATCTGCTCGTCGAGTTCTTTATGTCTTGTCTTATTATCAATTTCGCATTTAACCGGCTCACCTTTACAATTTATTATAATTGATACCATGCCTTTGTCTTCGTAGCTATTGCTGTCTTTTAGATAGGTCACTTCAGCGTTGAGTTTTTTAATTATTGAGTCTTTGGATGTGAGACACACAGGCATTTTCTGTCCCCCTAGCGGGAGTAATGCATAAACGTCATTCGAACAAAGTCCTTTAACAGGCTCTTTGAGTTCCATTTTTGCTACGAATTGAGCTGACGCAAGTTTAGCGATAATAAGAAAAAGAATCATAGAAAGAATATGTCGCATGGATTTAAATTTTTTACAGATTTAACGGCGCCCAACGGGCAAGGCTTGCTGCTCCCGCCGATAGCGGGACAAGTTATGCTGGAATTTATAACGCCCAGCCGGAACTGAAGCCGAATAAAATTACTGATGATGAAGTTAAGAACAAAAGCCGAATAGAATTACGCCTACCGGAACCGCTGCTGATGGCGAACAAAAAGAAGAGGATTTATTTGTTTTTTTACACAGTTCATGTTAGTGGTAGCGACTTTGTTTATTCAAATATTCTTTTCTTAAACAATTCCTTCATTTTGTCAAAGCTCTGCTTTGGTTTTTTGCAAATGTAAATTGTTTGCACAACCCACCCTTCAACGCTTGCATACTCGCTGTAAATTTTTCTTACGGGAATCACGTTTTCGAAAAAAGGGTTAAAAAAATTATCACCCGCATCGTTATAACAAAAAGCAATAACCGTTTCAGGCATTTTGCCCGTCGGCGCCCAGGTATAAAAGCTTCCGTGATAAGAAAACGCATGCGGAAGCCCGTAATCATTTCTAAACAATTCAACTGCACCTGCCTGCGAATAATGCTTACCCCAAATCAGGCAACTATTCTTTTCATCAGCAGGCAAACTGTCATAAATGAATTGCAGTTGCGTTAATGTTTCCTTCCATTTTTCCTTTGCATAATATTCCTGAATAGGAAGTACTTCTTTCCCATTTTTTATTTCTTTTGGGGAATATTTATAAACGGAATTCAAATAATGATGATAAGAAAACACGGGCATCCCGAAAGGAATTAATACTGCGCTGATTAATAAAATAGCCCAAAAAAAATATAATAACCAATTTCTCTTCTGCTTTATTATCCGTTCCCAAAATATACCGCAGAACGGAAGTACTGTAAGAACAATCGGAAAGAAATAATATGCTTTCCCTTTACAATAGGCGAGAAATAATACGGATAAAAAAATTGAGCAGGCAAGCTGTCTGTAGAAGTTTTTATTTTCTTTGTCGGCAAACATAAAATGCAAAGCGGGAAGAATCCGTATGAAAACAATCGGATTGACGGATAAGAATAAATCAAGCAAGATATGTAACGGTGTTTCATCATTCAATTGGGTTTCATACAGCCGATGAAACATTTCTAATGCGGGCCAACCATTTACATATTGCCAAATCATATTCGGCAGTAAAATCAAAAATAAAATAATCAAACATTGCCAGTATTTACCCTTGACCAATGCAACTCTTGTTTTTCTAAAGAGCAATAATGACAATAAACCGAAACAAAAAAACAATGCGTCATATTTTGTCAGAAAAAATAGAGAGATGAATATGGTCAAATACCATAAGTATTTTCCGTCCCCGTGTTTTATGAATCTTGTGAGTTGATAAAAACAAAGTACCCAAAACAATTGGCTGAAAACCACAGGTGCAAATGGTTGTTGAGACCCTTCAAATCCGGGTGCAACCAAAAGACAAAATAAAGCGATAAATACCGCAATGCTTTTGCCGCCGAGTTCCACTATAATTTTGCCCACATAAATTATAATGAGCAGCGTAGCAATATGCGGAAAGATGTGATAAACGAAAACGGAATGAGAATGAAACAAGTTTTGGATAAACGCTAATAAACCTATCATCGGCGGAAATTCCAAATAGCCGAAAGCCAAATGATTTCCTGTTTCAATATGCAGCAATTCGTCACCCTGAAAACCTGAATGGCTATCTGCAATTAAATGAAGTGTCAACTTTACTAAGCAGAAAATGAAAATTATTAGTTTGGTCTGTTTAGTCATCTATTTCATGTATAGTGTCATTCTTTTTATGTCGCTCGCACATCACCGCTTACGTTTTCGCATTGGCGATGCACTGGAATTTAAAAAACGTCTGCTCATAACCAATGCTGAATAAAATTACAAAAGTCGATGATAAGAATCCCGCTTATTGCTGGACTAAATTAATACCGTCCAGCCCGAACTAAGATGATGGATAGCTGAAGCCGAAATTTATTAATCTGAAGTAGTCAATATTTATTCTTTCGCTGTTGTTGCTGTTCGTGCAGGCATTAGCGTTGGCTGCACCAATAACTCAAGGTTAAGTTCTTACAATTTATTGTTGGTGAAGCTGTGCAAAAAGCTAAGACAACAGAAACAAGGGCGAAATTATTACTTCTTATGAAATTTAAGCGTTCGCAAAACTTCAAGAACTTTCTTTTCATTTTCTGGTTTTAAATTCTCGCCGTATAAATTAAACTTGTCAACGCCTAAATTTGAAATCCATAAGCTGTCAATGTAAACTCCCGTCTTGCCAATTCCTGTTTGTCGAGGATATACAATTTTTGCTTTGTGCCCATCAATTGTGTCCCATGAAATGTTATTCTTTCGATACTTATCTGGGTCAACCTGAAGTCTATGTTTTGCAAAAATAATTTCATGAATATTAGTTCGAGATGTGTCAATATCTTTCATCATGCTGCTATCCAAAATTGTCGGGTCGTATTCATGAAGGTTGTCTGAATACAGTCCGAGATCAAAATCTAAAGTGTCTTTGTTATCAATTGCAATTCTGCCAACATAACTGTCAATTCCTTGTTGTTTAATCTCTGTCCATGATTTTGGTGTTTCAATTGCAAACAAACCAAAGTCCAAAATTTTTGTGCCAACATTAGTTTGTGTCTGATTACAAGCCAAAGCAATAAAAACTAAAATAGTAGTTATGAATTTAAGCATGGTCGAAAATATTGCGCACAACGTTCACGAATTGCCGCTCCCACCGATAGTGGGACAAGTTGTGCTGGTATTTATAACGTGCAGCACGGAAACGAAGCCCAATAAAATTACTGATGATGAAGTTAAGAACAAAAGCTTAATAGAATTGTGCCTGTCGGATAGTTAGTTTTGTTTCTGAATTGATAATTTTAAAAGCCACAAAAAAAAGACAATTTGTATTATACCTAATAAATAGCCTGATAGCCTGTAACCTGAAAAATTATTTAGCTCATAAATAGAAAATAACGAATTGTCCATTTGCATAAAGAATGAAAATGGAAAAAAAATTATGAATAACAAGCAAAAAATTGAGGTCACAATATGTGCAAGTAAATATGTTCTATTAATTTCTAGTCCTTTGCGAATAATTTTTCTGTAAATAAAATAAATCATTAAAAAGAAAATTGGAATTAAAAAAGGCAATAGAATTTGACTGATATAGCTTTCTTGTTCTTTATTTACGCTTTTATTTAAGTTCCATTGCCCTATCCCGTAGGTCAAAATCCGATATGAATGGTAACCAACTAAGAAAAATGCTATGAGTGTAATTAAAAGAAAAGCCCTTCGTCCTGCTGCCATTGAAGTAATTTGAAGCGGTTATTGAATTGTGCCCAACGTTCACGGCTTGCTGCTCCCGCCTTTTGGCGGGACAAGTTGTGCTGGCATTTTATAACTGTCAGCCGACAATCAATGCTGAATAAAATTACAAAAGATGAAGATAAGAACAAAAGCCAAATAGAATTCCGCCAAACTGAAGCAAACGCAAAATGGAAATGTAGCACGTCTTTTTTTCAGCTTAGGCAAACAAGTAATTTAATATACTACCTATTAAGATTGAAATTTACATGGATGATAATTCCTGTATCTTATCAGAACGATAAATAAAAACCCCGGTTTCGTTTTTCAATGATTGCTTATACATTGTTTTAGCTACTGTTTCGCCTGCAATGCTCCTGTATTTTTTTAACCCGCCAACCAATAATGGATTTAATACTTTAAATATTGTTGTAGCAATCTTTTCTGCTATGCGGGTTTCTTTTCTATTGCCGGTTAAAAGCATAGGGCGGTATATATGCAAGCTGGGCAATCCAACTTTCACTATGTCATCTTCTGTTTCACCTTTCAATCTTGAATAAAAAATTTTAGACGACGCATTAGCACTTGCCGCAGATACTAAATGATATTTCGCGATATTGCTGTGCTTCGCTATTTGAGCAAGTTGCAACGGATAATCATGATCAATTTTCCGGTATTTAGTTTCATCCGGTGTATTTTTCTTAGTTGTTCCCAGGCAACAAAAAATGGCATCGCCTTTTATTGATCCTGTATAATCATTTAAACGCGTATAATCAATCACCAATTGTTTTAACTTCCTATGCTGAATGGGCAATTCTTTTCTAACTAATATTAAAACTTCATCATAGTCATTTTCATTTAATATAATTTGTAAAAGATGGTTCCCGATCAAACCACTTGCTCCTGCTATAATTGCTTTTTTCATACTTTTTGTTTTTTCGTCAACCTGCTTTTAATTCAAGTGCCTATATTCGATGGGTGATTTGCCTGTTTTTGTTTTAAAAATTTTCGTGAAATGTGATGGATGCTCAAATCCAAGTTCGTAAGCAATCTCACTTATTGATTTATTGGAACCGCATAAAAGTGTTTTGGCTTTATCTGTCAATTGCAGGTGAATATGTTCCTGTGTTGATTTTCCCGTGTATCTTTTTAAAAGGTCGGATAAATAATTGGATGACAAATTCAAGGCTGATGCAAAATACTTTACGTCTGGCAAACCTAAATCAATAAGTGCATCATTGTTGAAATAGTCTTTCAGCATCCGTTCAAAACGTTGCACAATGTCGCTACTCACTTTTGATCTTGTTATAAATTGCCTGTCGTAAAACCTGTCGCAATAATTTAATAATAATTCAATGTTAGTTTGAATAAGTGTTTGTGTATGCTTGTCAATATTTTGGGAATATTCTTTACTGATTTTTTCTACACAATCCTTTAACATCAATTTTTCATCTTCTGATAAATGCAATGCCTCATTTGCATCATAATGAAAGAAAGAATATGAATTTATTTTGTTTGCCAAAGGCGAATTGTTTAATAAGTCGGGGTGAAATAGCAAAGCCCAACCTTCTTCTATTTGAAGGTCGGGGCTTGGGGAAATAACCTGGTTTGGAGCAGTGAACATGAGTGTGCCATCGGTAAAATCGTAATATGACTTACCATATTTTAAATAAAGGCCGTTGAACTTTTTACAATAGATGCTGTAAAATCCTATCTGGTAAAAAGCGTCTTGCTCAATGTTGTTCCAGTTTACCTTTTTAAGGTCAATAAGTGAAACGAGTGAATGTTTTGGCGTAGCTAACCCATAAAGAATATGTAAGTCGCTTATTGAATGAATATCTACATATTTATTTTGCATGCTCTTTATTTAAAAACTTAATTGATAAAATGATCACGCATCAATTTTACAAAATCGTCGTCACTTTTTTTCATTTTACCATCAATATAAAATTGGGCATCTTCACCAACAACATAACGCAATTGTGATTTTTCATCTGTTGTAGCCTCGTAAATTACTGCTGCAACATCTTCTGCGGTTGCTTTTGGTAAATGCGCTGTTGTTTTTGCAAATCGTCCAAAAAACGAAGCCATCATTGGATTGTATTCAGGTATTTCGTTTTTAATCATTTCTAATCCGTTGCGGAAATTTGTAGCAATCGAACCGGGTTCTATCATTTTCACCACTATTTTTAACGGTGCTAATTCATGAGACAAAGCTTCTGAAAAACCTTCAACAGCAAATTTTGTGCTGTTGTACAAACTGCCAAAAGGCAAACCAACAATTCCTCCAAAAGAAGAAATGTTGATGACAACACCTTTAGCATTTTTTCGCAGATAAGGCAAAACAGTTTGAGTAACCTCCATTAACCCAAACACATTTACAGCATATTGTTTTTTAATTTGTTCGCTGGTTGCCGATTCAAAAACGCCCATCAATCCGTAACCCGCATTATTAACCAATGCATCAATTCTCCCAAATTTATCTGCACCTGCTTTCACCGCTTTTTGGATTGATGCAATGTCTTGTACATCTAACATTGTAACAAGCACATTGTTTAATTGAGTTAATTCTGTTTCTTTTTCCGGAGAACGCATTGTTGCAATAACGTTCCATCCTTTTTTCTGAAATAGTTTAGCAGTTTCTTTTCCAAATCCCGATGAAGCTCCTGTAATCAATACTGTCTTTGCCATTTTTTAAAATTTTTGTTGTAATGCAAAGGTCAGTTGCCGATCAATGATCTGGTTATATGTTTGAAGGATTGTCTTATACTTTTGAAGGTTGCATTAAAATGGCAAACAGGAGCAGGGCTTGCTGTGCCGGAAATTATAATGCCCATCCAGGAACCGAAGCCAAATAAATTTACTGATGATGACGTTAATTGTTGTCTGCTGGCGTAGTATTAACGGCCAATTCGTTTACAATTTTTCATAATGAAGCGCAATAACGCCAGATGCAAAAGTTTTCGACTCTACCAATTTCAATTTAATCGTCGCGGTTATATCTTTAAACAGCGGCATGCCTTTCCCCAATATTATTGGATTCACAAAAAGCCAAAACTCGTCAATCAATCCTTCATTTAATAAAGATTGTGAAGCGCGGGGACTTCCGAATATTAAAATATTTCTTCCCTCCTGTTGCTTTAATTTATTGATGTTGAGCGAAAGTTGGTCAGCAATAACTTTGGTATTGTGAAGCCCGGTTTCCTGCATCGTTTTAGACAATACAACTTTCGAAACATGGTTGTACCAATTTGAATGCTCTTTGTCGTGTTTAGATGCGTTTGGTTGCTCACCTGCTTTTGGCCAATAGCTTTGCATCATTTCATAAGTTACTCTGCCATACAATGCGGCGTCAGCCTGGTCTGTCATTGTTGCAACAAAGTCAAACATTTCCTCATCCACTTTTATCCAATTCATTTCCCCGTTAGGTCCTGCTACAAAACCATCAAGAGAAGTGTGCATAAAGAATATTAAATTTCTCATATAATACATTTATTAATTAGCAATCTTTGTTCGTTAAAGTTTTTTAGGGTGAGGAACTACACTGAATGCAACGTTCATGGCTTGCAGCTCCCGCCGATAGCGGGGCAAGTTATGCTGACATTTTATGATTGACAACTGAAGCCAAATTAAAATTAAGATATTGAAGTTAATAATAAATACTTAATAGAAATCCTTTGCCCAGCACAGATCATACCGCATCTTGCGGGTTCGTTTATATTTGAGAGGCGCAAATGATAAAATATTTGCTTTCCTAATTTTGTTCTTTTAATCTTGAACCTTTGATAAACAACCAAAGCATAAATACTAATTCTCCAACTCCTGTAATCATTCCAATATTTATATCCTTATTAGGGAAAAAATAAGGTTGGATATTATCTGTCAACCATCCCATACCTGCAATTATTAAACATATGCCTATTGTCTTATGAATGTACTTAGAAATGAAAACCAGGTAGCCTAGCAAAATAAGATAAAGCCCAAAGAAAATATACGCAAATGACCAGCCATCTCTGAATGAATATAAGGCCGTCGTGACCTGGGCTTGCAATTGCTCAGTAGAGAATGCCTTTAAATAATCATGCGGCTGTAAAAGTTGCGCAACAGCTAACAGGTTCATTAAGGCAACCAGGCTTAGTATCGTGTAAATAATTCTCATCCACGCTGCGAACATCGAGAGGAAGCTGCTCACTGGTTTTAGCAAGAAGTAAATTGCCCAGGCCGCTATAATGTCACCTATGAAATTGATCAGATATAACATGATGCCATAGCGAAAAAGGACAAGATTAGACTGGATGTTTTTTACTGTCAGGCCTGCATTCCTCAGATCAACCAGTTTATGATAAACCATAAATTCTGCAATCGGAGTTCCAAACATTAAAATATATCCGAAGCCGGCAATTAATGAGGCTTTTCGTAAAGTCAGTTCATTCTTTAAGCTGGTCATTTATTAAAATTGAATATGAATTTTATCAGGCATTCAATGTTGAGTTAAGGTTTTCTATTTAAATAATGCGCAACATTTCGCATTGGCGTTTAGGATGGTCATGTTGCGCGTTCGTGATTCTTTATTCATCTTTTAAATCATATTCTTTTTTAATTAGCTCAATAAGCTTTTGAGCTGCCATGTTTCTTTCATTACCAATCTTTTTTGCCAGTAAAAAAGCGCCGTATAAATATTGCGCCGATGTCGCTAGCTCGTTTAGTGCCGTCCTGTCTTCTGTCAGTAAATCAGCGGGAACAGCAGGTTGTTTTTTATTCTCTTTTATTATTTTCAGCAATAGTTCTGCATCGAATATTTTTCCCATTTCCCTTCCATAATCCGAACCCCAGACAAAGGCAGCATCATTGTATTTTTTTAATTCAATAACAGAATAATAATAAGAAGAAATATCGCTTGCCACATGTTTCTTGCTGATGAGGCGCAAATCCCCGGAACTTTTCATTTGTTCATAAGTGCGGTCGGTTGTATATAAAGCTTTGTAAGATGGCAATATCATTCTTGCTGTATAAGCAAGCTCCGGGATACGTTGTTTTATTTCAGGGCTTTTTATGACGTGAACCAATGTATCAATCAATGCAAACAAAACCTTATTATTTTCTTCGTAACGATTATAGATAGCTGTATCTGCTTTTAGATCGTCTAACATATTTTGCATATGCACTTTCTCTTTTTCCTCATCAATATTGCGCCCCCTGATATTTTCCGAAACAAAGCCAAGATACACTGCAAGAAAAAGCATAAAGAATTGCAATAGATAATCTGCTAATTTATTTTTGTTTGTTTCGTGCTGCGGATGTTTATGCGATTCCATATTTTCAATTCCTTGATTTGAAATTACTGTATCGGTTTCATTGCAGAAACAAGCGTGTATGAAGAGTTTTTGATTGTAAGCCGACTAAAATTAATGATGATGAAGTTACCAACAAATGCTCAAAAGAAATTCACCTTCTGCATTTTGCCAGACCTTATGTTAGCTGTCGTTTATTTGAAAATGATTTTGCCTGCCGTGTTTTTTATCTTGATTTCAATATTTTCAGAAATCTTAATGGTATCAGTAATTGGCATATTGGTTTCAAATTCCATTGAAGCGATTGCATAATGGTCATTTATATTTCTATGGATAAAATGTATTACAAAATGTTCCGGTGAAGTAATGCTGCTGTCATTCATTTTTTTAAAACCACAGTTTAGTAGAAAATCCGAAATTACCTGTTGCTCTTTATCTGTTGCATGTAAGGTTACGCCCGTAAATCGTTTTAATATCTTGTTTCGCCTTTCATCTTCATACTGACTTAAATATGTTTTTCTTGTCAGTTTATTCTCTTCATATTTCCAATGGTTGTAATCAAAATACTCCGGGCTGTATTCCATTACCCAAAATGAAATATGCGAAAGCGAATCAAAAACCGAATCCTTTATTCCTAATGCTGTATACCAGGGCACTTTCTTATTATCGTATTGTTTTTCCTGAAGCTGCTTTCTGGTTGTAAAATTTCTTGAAAGCACAGAGTCCAACTGGTTAATTTCACCTGTTCTGTCAACACTAAAACCGAGCCCGGCATTGCCCAAAGGATCACCTACAGTAACATCAAACAATTCAAGATAATTATCAAGCCCTTCGAAATAGGTTCCTGTCCACGTTGCTGAGTCGCCTGCTTTTACAGTTCTGGTTATCACAGCAGCGAATTTATTATTAATGAACGCGGATTTCTGCAAGGCATGCAGGTCCGATGAATCAATGACAGTATAAAAATGATTAAAATTAACCAATGGTAATTTCTGTGCATAGGCTGACAAGTTCAATAAACTTAAAAAAAGCAGTAGTGGTTTCATTTTAAATTATAGTGCAACGGTTCGGTATTGCTCGCAGGCGGGGCAATAGCGCCGGGTCAGCCCTGCTTGCAATAATACTTTGTTGGGCGCAGTTTGTTTTATTTTGAGTAATAGTGCTTAAAATAATAATGATTGCCCAAAGGATCTTCAAAAGTTTGACTTTCTAAAAGTCCATTAGGTTTATAAAAATAAAATTGCGTAGTATGATCTAAATAATTGCCCAGATCATAATCTTTTTCCATTAATATTCTTTTTCCATCGTATATAAATTCATGGCTTAATCTTTTTACATTATTAAATAAATAAACACTTTTTGTATTTGCGATTTCGTCATACTGATAAAGATTGGAATACATCCAGGTTTGATTAATGTCGTAAGTTTTCATTTCAGTTAATCTCCCGTTTGTATAAATATAAGAGTGAGAGAGATAAGTCTTCGATTTAGGCAAAGTGATAAATTCTTTAATCAAATGCCCCAGGCTATCATAATCTCTATCCCATTTAGTAGTAGAAATTAATTTTAAAGGGTTACCAAAAAAGGAATATTCTTTCTCTGCAATAGCGTAACCTAAGCTATCATATTCATATGTCGTTATTTTTTTGGATATGTCAGATCCATTTATGTAAAACATATCTTTTGACATTGTTTCTTTCTTTAAAAGAACCGTATCCATATACGTATAATCAGTGATCCTAAAAGCTTCTTTATTTAAATTAAATTCATTCCTTTCGATCAAATTGCCTAAAGAATCAAAATACTGGGTTATTATTAAAGTGCTGTCTTTGTTATTTGTTTTCTCTTTATAAAAATACACCGAGTCACTTTTAATATTTTGTGATTTTATGACCTCCAAAATGTTATGATTCCAATTTGGTTGAATACTATAAACCGTTTTTTGGGAATAGCAGTTAATACAAAAAATCATTAAAATTAAAACAATGCTAAACTTCATATTTTGGTTTAATATGGAAGGTCTCTGGTCAAATTATACCCAACGTTTGAGGCTTGTTGCTCCCGCCGATAGCGGGACAAGTTGTACTGGAATTTTACAATTATCAGCCAACAACTTGAGCCGAATAAAATTGCTGATGATGAAGTTAATAATAAATGCTCAATTGAATTACGTCTGCCAGATATCAGCTGATAGCTGTTCAACTGCTGATTGCTCTTCTGTTAGCCAGCATAGCAGTAAACCGAATGTTGTGCGTTCGTGTTTTAATTCGCGAACTACTTTTTCTTGTTAAATGCTGGGAGAATATATTTTCTCATCAATTCATCAGAAGGTGTCGGGCTGTTATAATTTCCACCAGTTATCACAGCCACCATATTTTGTTCTTTTAGTACATAAATACGTTGTCCTCCATTTCCCTGTGCAGCTTTGGTGTAATATCGCACACCGCCGTCTGCATCTAAATATTTCAGCCACCACAAATATCCATATTCAACACCTTGAATAACCGAATGTTTTTTGAATGATTGATTTACAAAATCTGAAGAAACAATTTGTCTGCCGTTCCAAACACCATTGTTCAAATACAGAAACCCAAACTTCAGCATTTCTCTTGGTGTCAAATAAACTTGGCAATAATCTTCAGCATTTGACTTATCGGGTTTGAAATTCCATTTGTAATTCTTAAACCCTAAAGGTTCAAACAAATTTTTTGTTGCAAATTGAAGCAATGAAATATTGGTAGCTTTTTCAACAATGCGGCCAAGTGTAACGGGATTGCCTGAGCAATACCTTCCATTTCCACCGGGTGTATCAATCATCGGAAGGTCAAAAGTGAATTTCACCCAATCATCAGAATAATCCATCGTTGTTTCATTGCCTTCTGATTTGGGGTTACTGATATCGCAATCCAATCCTGTTTGTTGCGTTAATAGATTTTCAACAGTGATTTTCTTTTTTGCATCCGACATATTATTCAAGGAATATTCCGGAAAATAGGAAAGTACAGTTTCATCTTTACTTTTTATAAACCCTTTATCAATCGCAATGCCTGCAAGCGCTGAATAAATACTTTTAGAAGCTGAGCGTAGTTCCTGCACACTGTCTTTCGTATATTGATAAAAGTATTGTTCAAATACAAGCTTGCCATCTTGTATAATTAAAACACTGTGTACATTATGGTAAGTGTTATTAATAATTTTTTGCATCATCTCTCTTAAAAGCGAAGTATCTAAAATGGTATTATTGATATTGCCAACAGTTAAACCATCATGCAGATTTTCGGGAATTTTATATACATACGAATCATTGCCGTTAAGCCGTGGATACCACATTGTTTCGGGAAAAAAAACATTTTTGCTTATTAGCCTAAAGGTGTCATTGTCTTTAAAGTATGCGAACGGCATGTTATGTGCATCTCTTAGAAAACGAATCGTATCATACCTAGTTGAAAAAACATCAGGGCTTTCATTTTTTAAAACATATTCGCTTTGATTGATGATAGCAATCAAAGCTGTGTCTTTTGGCGAAGCGGCAAATAAAACTTTGAGTGGATTAGGATACTGGTAAACACCCTCGTATTCTTTAAGTTGTGTGTAAGAAATTTTCTTTTTCTGCTGTGAGAAAGAGAAAACAGATGTAAATAAGAAAATTAAAACTAACACTATTCTTTTCATAATTATTCCATTGAAGTTTTTCAGTCACATGACGCACAACGTCCACGGCTTGCTGCTCCCGCCGATAGCGGGACAAGTTGTGCTGGGATTTTATATTCGTCCGCCCACAACTGAAGCCGAATAAAATTACTGATGATGAAGTTAACAACAAAAGCCGAATAGAATTACGGCTACCGAAACTGCTGATGGTAGCGAACAAAAAAGATGAGGCTTTATTTGATTTTTTACACAGTTCATGTTGTGCGCGGTTGTTAGTCCTTGTCGCTAGTTAGTTGCTTAATGATGTCAGAAAATTCATTGTCTTTTTTAGGGTTAATGTCAACATGTGAAAAATAGTTTTGTGTATTGGGTGCCCAATCGAAATAGGTTCCTGCTTTTTTAGTCGACATTTCGTCCTGCTGCTGTGTTGTTAAATGTAGTTTTTGTTCGAATATTTTTCTGGGGTTTCTTTCTCAGGCGAGTCTCCGCATTAGAGATTTGAACCTGCAAGAAACTTCCGCGGGACTCGCCGCAAACAAATAAGACGTTTTTTATTGATAAAGTTGATTGTAAACAAACGCCTGGTTTCTTAGGCGAGTCTCCGCATCTACATCTAATGCTGTCATGAAGACTGCGCGGGACTCGCCGCCGCCCCATTCATTTTTCGTTCTCAGGCTAGTCTCCGCATTAGAGATTTGAACTTGCAAGAAACTTCCGCGGGACTCGCCGCAAACTAACTTAGACTTTTTTTTATTGACAAAGTTGAAGGTAAACAAAAGCTAAACGAAATGGTGGCGACTCGCCTGAGAACTAATATTTCATGGCCCGTTTGTTGTTAAAATTTAATACATTGTTTCTTCGCGGTAATATCTGTCAATGGCTGGGCCATCTTCATTTTCCCTTTTGATCCTTAAGGCCATTTCCCTTGGCTTACTGTTTTTGATCGTCAAAAAATATGTTATGCCATTGAACTCAATGACTTCGTCATATTGTCCCTCATAAATTATTTTTACCGGGAAATCATCGTTTTGAAAACCCTTGATGGTAAAATGTTGCTGTTGCACAAATAACCTCTTTAGAACGTCTAAATGAAAATTTAATATCTCAGTCTCATCCCTGTTTTCTTTTGACCCCGTTTGATGGGTGAACGTCCATTGTTTGCCTGCCGAGATCAGCTCATCGACTATCGCTCCCCGTCGGCGCGCAGTATCTTGCGAAAATGAAAATAAATATGCCAGACAGAGCAAAGCCACGCAAACCAGATTTTTCATGCTTTGTTGTTTTGGATTGTCTGTCAAATATTTTGCTGTTTGATTTCCCGAAAGGCTTGTCTCTTTTCGCTTGTAGAAATATAAATCGAAACTCATAAATTTCAGGGTCTGTTAATATTGCTGTCAACGTTCACGGCTTGCTGATCCCGCCGATAGCGGGACAAGCTGTGCTGGAATTTTATAACTGCCAACTCAAGCTCAATAAAATTGCTGATGATGAAGTTAAGAACAAAAGCTGAATAGAATTACGCCTCTGCCTTTGGTGGTGTTTCAATAGCCATGAGCGCTGGTTGCACCAACAATTTAAGTTTATGTTCTTGCCTTTTGTTGTTGGTGAAGCTATGCGCAAAGCTAAGCGCAACACCAACCTTTAGATTTGTTTTCTATTGTTTTAATAAAGCACAGAAGGCAGAAAAGCACCTGCGGGCTGATTATAAAAACCTTTGCTCATTAATGTCATAGGTTGAATAATCCGCAAACCATTGTTCAGGCACCAACGCAGCATCTCCGCATTTCGTGAAGGAAGCAAAAATCCGGCACCGGAAAAGTTTGCCGATGCACCAATCAATGCTTTCAAATCATTATTCGTTTCTGCTACTGCATAACCAAAGAAACCAACCTGTGTTGCATATCCTGTAATTCTTCCATCGTGCTCTACAACTGAAGCCGTTCCTGTTTTAATAGCACCAAGAAGTTCATTCCCTCTGGTATGCCCATGTATTTTAGAACATAATTGGTTGCAAGAATCCAAATCATTTTCCTTTGCCGGGCGCACTTTATAATCAGGAAAACTGATACCCAGCGCGGCACCTTGCATTTGTGAAAGAGGCTCCTGAACATCAAATCCCAATTTTGAATAAAGAGACAAAGATCTGTTATGGTAAGCAGCTTGTACCAATCTTGCTCCCGCAAGTTTCTGCTCTTCCACTCGTTGAAGAACCCGCTCCATCAGCTTTCTTCCTACTGAAGAATTTTGAATTGCAGGATCAACTGTTATTGGGCCAACACCAGCGATAAGAATATCTTCCCACAAAAAATTGCTGCCAACAATTTTTCCATCAGATTCAGCAACTACTGAATAGGCACCTGATCCACCTGAAAAAATAAAGCTCATTAGCCCAATGGCACTTTCAACATCTGGAAAATCTGGCGGAAAATTATGTTGGCCTGAGATATGCTTAAATGCCTTAAAGCATATCTCTCCGCATGCATTTGCATCTGCTGCATTGCCCGGGCGTAAATGAAGATTCATATAATATTATTTGAAGTGATTGATTTTATTATAAGCTAAAGTTAGATGCAAATCTGCGTTCGCTAACTATCAATTAAAAGTAAATGAATCAGGTTTTTAATACTTTCGTTCTCAGCCGAGTCTCCGCATTAGAGATTTGAACCTGCAAGAAACTTCCGCGGGACTCGCCGCAAACAAATAAGACGTTTTTTATTGATAAAGTTGATTGTAAACAAACGCTTGGTTTCTTAGGCGAGTCTCCGCATCTACATCTAATGCTGTCATGAAGACTGCGCGGAACTCGCCGCCGCTCCATTCATTTTTGTTTTATCTTTAACCGTGCCAATAAAAAAACAAATACCTTATCAGCACGGAGCATTTTTCATCACCTTCACCTGCTTTCGCTGGCTGCATTTATTTGAGATCGCAAACAGTTACGACTTGCTTTACAAATGGTTCGATCATCTTAAGGGCAAAAACAATTATCTTATAAGCTATGTGATAATGCCCAACCATATACATGTGCTCATTGGCCTTCGCAATAGTGGCAAAAACCTGAACACTATTGTTGGCAATGGCAAACGCTTTATCGCTTACGAGATAGTGAACAAGTTGCGGGCACAGGGCAAAGAAGATCTGTTGAAACAAATGGCCGAAGGAGTAAATGATACTGACAGGAAAAGAGGCAAACTGCATGAAGTATGGGAGGCCTCGTTCGATTGGAAAGAATGCAACAGCAAAGAGATGATGATGCAAAAAATAAACTATATCCATAACAACCCCTGCAAAGGAAAATGGAAGCTTGCAGAAAGCCCCGTTGATTATCTGCATAGCTCTGCTAATTACTATGTCAAAGGGAGTCAGGGTATCTATCCAGTTACAAACATCATGGAAATGGAAGACATTGATTTGTCAAAGATGCCCTGATCATGCGGCGAGTCCCGCGCAGGCTTCATGAGTGTGCAGGATGCTGAGGCGGAGACTCGCCTGAGAACTAAAAAGGTAATTGAATAATAAACTTTGTGCCTTCACCTTCTTTCGTATCCACTTTTATCTCTCCGCCATGCGCTTTTATAATATCATAGCTTAAGCTCAAACCCAATCCTGTTCCCTGTCCTGTTGGTTTTGTGGTGAAGAATGGCTGAAAGATTTTATCAAGTACTTTTTGCGGGATGCCGTTGCCATTATCGCTAACGCTGATGGATACCTGATTTCCTGATTTTTTTGTGCGCACTGAAATTGTTGGCTCATACCCTACACCTTCCACCTTCCGCCTCTCGCTCACCGCATAAAACGCATTGTTGTATAAATTCAACAGCACTCTTCCAATATCCTGAGGAATGATATTTATTTTTTCGATCGCGTCATCAAAATCAGTTTTCATTGCTGCATTGAAATCTTTATCCTTGGCTCTTAATCCGTGATAGCTCAATCTTAAATATTCATCGGCAAGCTTATTAATATCTGTTGGTTCTTTTACGCCTGTGCTTGACCGTGAGTGCTGCAGCATGCCTTTAACGATAGCATCTGCACGTTTTCCATGATGGTTTATTTTTTCGAGATTTTGTTTGATGTCATTCAGTATTTCATCCTGCAATTGTTCATCCCTTGTACCTTGTGCCTTGTCCCTTTCTTCTTGTATTTCTTCAATCAGCTCATTGCTCACTTCGCTAAAATTATTAACGAAGTTTAATGGATTTTGTATCTCATGTGCAATACCCGCGGTGAGCTCGCCAAGCGAAGCCATTTTTTCTGATTGTACGAGCTGAGACTGTGTTGCTTTTAAATGAGAGAGCGCATTTTCAAGACTATCGCGCTTCGATTCAATTTCTTTTTTCTGTTCAGTTAGTATAACGTTGATGCGCTGTTTGTGACGATTGTTTCGGACAAGCACAAATGCGAGGATCAGGATCAAAGCTAGGCCCGCTATAAGCGCATTTCGGATTGCCTGCTGTTTTTGGCTTTTGGAAACCTGAATGATTTTGTCTTTGTTAAGCAACGTAATTTGCTGATCCTTTTTGTCAAGATCAAAGCCCGATTCCAGGCGGCCAATTTCCTGCTGTTTTTTCTCATTGAACAAAGAGTCTTTTAGCTTAGACCCTTCTTCGAAATAAAACAAAGCTCTTTCGTAATTCTTTAAATCTTTATATGCTGATGAAAGTGCAAAATCGGCTTGCTTGATTTGTGTCAGTGAACCCGTTCCCTTCGCAATGCGAAAACATTCCAGCGCGGCTTTTAAGGCATTGTCTTTTTGCCCCATTTTGCCATAAAGAAAAGAAAGGTTATTAAGAAGGCCGGTAGCTCCTTCCTGCCCTGCAACTTTTTGTAAGTGAGCAAAGCTTTGTTATAATATTCCAACGCCTTAGGAAAATTGTTTTGGTCTTCGAAAGCACTGCCAATGCCCACTTGCGCGCAACCAATATTGTTTACTGAATTTATTTCGGTGGCAAGGCTCAGGCTTTTTGTATAAAAATCCAATGCGGTTGAAAATTTGCCCAAAGCCCTGTACGCATTTCCTAAATTATACAGACTGACCACTTCATTATCTTTATTCTTCAGCTCTTCATTTAATTTCAATGCGCTCAAAAAATAAGCCAGCGCTTCTTCCTTATTTCCCAATTCTTCGTAAGCAGCTCCGATATTGCCATAGCACAATGCCATGTCAAGTTTATTTTGTAAAAGTTCCATGATCTTCAACGCCGTCAGGTGATAGCGCAATGCCTGGGCATAATCTCCCTCGCTTGAATATATAGCTCCTATATTGTCGTCGCTCAGGCCTTCATTTTCTTTATCTTTCAATTCACGGTATAGGTTAAGCGCTTTGAGCCCGTATTCAAGCGCCTTTGTATAATTGCTCTGCAGATAATATATATTGCTGGTATTGTTAACGCAATCAGTTACTCCTTTTTTATCACCAGCTTGTTCATATAACTTTGAAGCTTTTGAAAAATTGTCAATAGCCAGCTGGTATTCACCCTGAAAATAATTAATGTTGCCGAAGTTCATATAGCTGCTTGCCATGCCAGCAAGATTGTTGGTTTGCTGAGCTATCTCAAGCGCTGATTGAAAATGTTTTTTTGCTTCCGCATACTTCGCATAAATCATTTCAACTACGCCAACCCGGCTATAAGCGCGAACAAGCCCACCTTTGAAAGACAAGCGGGTAGCCAGTTCTATTGCTTGTTGCCCATAATCCAAAGCCTTTTCCGGCTGCGTCTTCCTGTATTCCCAACATAGATTGTTTAACACATCCACTTTTGAGGTATCTCTCGCTGTTTTCAAAATCGTAAGCAAGCTATCGATGATGGGAGTATTTTGGGAAATTGCGTTTTGGAACCTGCACAAAAGCAATCCTAAAAAAATAAATTGCAGTATCGATTTTCTCATGGTTTGCTTTTTTATAGTGTTGGTATTTCTGTTATAAATTCCGATCCTTCATCATTTTTAGTCTCCGGTTTTGTATTACAACATATGCTTTAATAATATCGTGGGTTAGGTCTAAGCAAGTTCTTTGTACTGTTGGTTTTGTGGTGAGGAATGGCTGAAATATTTTATCCAATACTTTTTGTGGAATATCGTTTTCCTTGTCACTAACGGACATGAGTACCTGATTTGCTGACTTTTTTGTGGTTACCGAAACAAGTGGCTTATATCTTAAACCCTCAGCTATACAACAACACCTTCTAAATCATAATCAAAAGCCTTTGTGATTTTAACATGCACAAATTCGCCAATCGGCAATTTCTTTTCGGAATGAATGATCACTTCATTATCTACTTCCACCGAATCGAATTCAGTTCTGCCAAGATATCTGCCTGCTTCTTTTTTATCGATAAGTGTTTTAAAAACTTTGCCAACTTTTTCTTCGTTCTTTTCAAAAGAAATGTCTTTCTGCACTTCCATCACTTCTTCTGCTCTTTGTTGTTTCACATCAGCGGCAACATCATCTTTAAGATCATATGCGCCTGTTCCTTCTTCATGCGAATAGGTAAATATCCCAACTCTGTCGAAGCGGTGCTGTATTAAGAATGATTTTAGTTCTTCCACATCATTTTCTGTTTCGCCGGGAAAGCCTGCTATCAATGTTGTTCGCAAACAAATGCCCGGCACTTTTTCGCGTATAGAAAATATCAGCTCATCCATTTCTGCTTTGGTAATATTTCTTCGCATGGCCTTCAGCATATGGTCGCTCGCATGTTGCAAAGGCATGTCAAGATAATTACAGATATTATCGCGCTCACGCATCACATCCAAAATCTCCAATGGAAATTTTGATGGATATGCATAATGAAGACGGATCCATTCCAAACCTTTTACATCAGCAAGCCTGTGCAACAAATCGGGCAGCATTCTTTTTTTGTAAATGTCGAGGCCATAATAAGTAAGCTCCTGTGCGATCAGCATAATTTCTTTCACACCTCTTCTCACAAGGCCTTCGGCTTCTTTCACAATATCTTCCATTGTTTTGCTGATGTGAGCCCCGCGCATTAATGGAATGGCGCAAAATGCACAAGTGCGGTTGCAGCCTTCAGATATTTTCAGGTAGGCATAATGGTTAGGCGTTGCAAGCAGCCGCTCTCCTATCAAATCTTTCTTATAGTCTGCTTCAAACTGTTTCAGCATCAATGGCAATTCCATGGTGCCGAACCATGCATCAACTTCGGGGATTTCTTTTTCAAGATCATCGCGATAGCGCTGGCTAAGGCAACCTGTTACATACACTTTTTCAAGCTTGCCTTTCTTTTTTAATTCAACCTGTTCAATGATTGTATTTACTGATTCTTCTTTTGCCTTATCAATAAAACCACAGGTATTTACCACCACAATGTTGTGATCGCGCTTTGCGCTTTCATGCACCACGTCAATATCATTTGCACTCAGCTGCCCGCTCAGCACTTCGCTATCCACCATGTTTTTGCTGCAACCAAGCGTGATGATATTTACTTTGTTTTTTTTAAGTGTTTTCGACTTCATAATTGGGCGGCTAAGGTAACAATGATATTCTAATAAGAGTAATTGCAGCCTGATTGATAGTGCATCAGTTTGGGTTAAAAATTAAGATTCCGTGTTTCAGCGCTTCTATGGCGATTAATTGGCCACAGAACACTAAATTCTGAAACTGAACTGCATCATTAAACCATGATATGCTTTTCCCGTCTCATATGTACTTAAATTAAAAACCTAAATTTTTGAACATGAAAACAAAGCATTTATTACCCCTGGCTATTATTGCGCTGTTAAGCATTGCTAATTCAACATTCGCTCAGGACGGGCAATGGGCAAAAGATCATCCACGCCGCGCTGAAGTAAACGGCAGATTGGCAAATCAAAATGCACGGGTTGACAATAAAGAAGCAAATGGCAAAATGAGCCCTGCAGAAGCCTCGAAAATCCATAAAGAAGATCATTCAATCAGGAAAGAAGAAAGAAATATGGCTTCAAAAGATAATGGGCACATCACAAAACGTGATCAGGCAAAATTAAACCGCCAGGAAAACCATGTGAGCAGACAAATAAGAAGGCATTAATCAACAATATTCCGCAGATAAAAGCACTGAATTTTTCAGTGCTTTTTTATTTGTGGCTACGCAATGGCATTTCTAACATATTTCTGACGGTAATCAATTGGCGACATACCTGTTATTTTTCTGAACACATCTCTGAAAGCTTTTGTATCTGTGTAGCCAACATGGTACATCACTTCGCTCACTGTTTTTCTTCCTATCTCCAACTGTTTTTTTGCAGCTTCAGTTCTTACTCTTTGCATGTATTCAACAACGGTGTTGGTGGTTGCTTTTTTAAATCTCCTTTCAAAAGTTCTTCGGCCGATATTAAATTTTTCACTGAGCTCATCAACGGTGATCTTGTTGTTGAATTTCTTTTCAATGTATTCCTGTGCTTTTAAAATTTCAGCATCATCATGTTCTTTTTGTCCTTTGAACATAATGAATGGCGATTGTGTGTTCCTATCAATATCGAGCAGGAAAAATTTTGACGCAAGCACCGCCATTTCGCGATTGGTATATTTTTCTACCAAATATAAAAGCAGGTTCCAGTATGATGTTGCGCCGCCGCTTGAATACAATCCGTTCTGCACGGTCACGATCCGGTCATCAACGAGGTTTACCTGAGGGAACATATTCCTGAATTCATTTGCATACAGCCAATGTGTTGAACATGTTTTGCCATTGAGCAAACCAGTGGATGCAAGAAGAAATGCGCCAATGCAAAGGCTTGCTATTTCTGCGCCATTTTTATATTGGTGAACAAGCCATGGAATAAAATCGCTGTTTGCTTTCAAAGCTTTTTTTATGTCGCCGCTTATTGCCGGAATAATAATCAGGTCTGCACGCCTTACATCTTTCAACAGCACATCTGCATGCACTGAAAATAATCCGTCATTCAATTTCACTTCTTTTGAAAGCCCAGCAATCTGAACGTTGAACATCGGGGGCTTACCGGCTTGCCTGAGAAATTCATTTACTGCCGTGAACATATACCGCGGGTCCACAATACAGGCAGGTATTGCCGTTTCGGGAAGAAGAATAATAATGTTTTTCATAAAACAAAGATAGGGAGAACGCATGTCGCAATCAACCCTAAAGATTGTCGTATTGCCACTGCGTTGATAGCCGATGATGATGCTATGTTTGCATTATAATTTTAAAAAGAAGAACATGGAAAAATATTTCGTCACTCATGATATCGAGGTGTTTGGCATGCAGGTTAAAACATTCCCCGATGGCATTGGCGACGTATTCACAAACCTGATGAACATGATTACGAATGGGCGCGAGCGTGATTATTACGGCATCAGCTATATGACGGATGATGGGAAGGTTTTTTATTTTGCAGCTGCGAAAGAAACTGAAAACGGTGAGGCAGAAAAATACCATTGCGAAAAATATACAATACCAAAGGGCGAATATCTTATTTCGGCAGTGATTGATTGGCGACAAAAATTAAGTTGCATCTATGATGTGTTCCATGAAATGATGCAGGAAAAGAATATCGACAGAACTTCGCCTTGCATTGAATGGTATAAATCGGATGATGAAATGTGGTGCATGATTAAAATGATAAGCCCAAAAATTATTAACCCATAAAATGCAATGAACCAGAAAACAACAAAAATTATTTATTGGGCAACAACAGGGTTGTTGGCATTATTTATTTTGCCGGGAATATTCTTTCTAAACAAACCATTCGCCATTGAAGGCACGCAGCATCTGGAAATGCCTTATTGGTTCCATCTTGAATTGGGCATTGGAAAATTTATAGGTGGGCTGATTTTAATTCTTCCATTTTTTCCAAAGCGCATTAAAGAATGGGCCTACGTTGCGCTCGGCATCGACGTGCTTTCTGCAACAATCGGGCATCTTTCAGTTGATGGATTTGTGCTAATGTCTTTCGAACCTTTGCTTATATTTGTAGTCCTTCTCATTTCGTACATCACTTATCATAAGCTGACCGGCAATAAGTGAAATGAAAAAATTTATTGCTAACTATAAATTTTGAAAAAATGACCATCCTCATTATCATCCTTGTTATTATTGCAATCCCTTTTATTGCTGCGCTTTTTATACCAACACAATACAATATTGAGAGAGATGCAACCATCAACAAACCCCGCCAACAGGTTTTTGATTATATAAAATTTATCAAGAACCAGAGCAATTACAGCAAGTGGCAAATGATGGACCCCAATGTGGAAATGCAATATAAAGGAACTGATGGCAACGTTGGATTTTCATCTGCATGGAAGAGCAATAACAAACAAGTTGGCCAGGGCGAACAATCAATCACAAATATTAATGATGGCAAACGGATTGATATCGCCATTCATTTTATTAAACCATTTGAAGGCAATTCAACAGCATACATGACAACAGACGCGGTTTCAGAAAATCAAACCCTTGTGAAATGGGGCTTTAACGGCACTATGAAATACCCGATGAACATTATGCTGGTAGTGATGAACATGAAAAAACTGATCAGCAAAGATTTGGATACAAATCTTAATAACTTAAAAAACATCCTTGAAAAATAAAATGGGCATGCTATGGCAGAAGTTTTTAAAACAAATGTTCAGGAGGCAGAGGTCGCCGAAAAAATCGTGCGCTTATTATACACACATTTCCCGGCAAGAAAAATAAATTTTGACCTGGAAGATTGCGATAAAATACTTCGCATCGATGCTCCGGTCAATTATGCTGACAAAGTGATCGAGACACTCAAAAGCAATGGCATTTGGTGCGAAGAGCTGTTGTGAGCCATTTACGCATATATATTGAGGTTATAGACATTGGTCACAATAAATTTATGTGCTATCTATTTGACTTAAAAGTTTTTATCATTAACTTGCACGTCAAATCCATTCATTTTGAAACTACCACAGGTATTATCTCATTTTCTATACCAGAACAAGTTATTAGAACTCCCTGGTATTGGCATCTTTTCGCTTGATTCTTCTTTTACAATTCCTGACGAGCAAGATAAAGAACATCATCCTCATATCCTTCAGGGCGTTAGCTATCAGCAGGTAAATATATCAAAGCCCGATGGCAAATTGATTGAATTCATTCACAGATATACAGGCAAAATGATCCCGCTGGCTGAATCGGACCTGGATTCGTATTTGCGCCTCGGTATTCAACTGCTCAACATCGGTAAGCCATTTCATTTTGATGGCATCGGCTCCATCATCAAAAATAACGATGGGAAAAATGAGTTTACCCCAGGACAATACAGCAGCGTAAGACTCATATTGCCAAGTGAAGAAAAAGCAGAGGCTGAAAAAAAGAAAAAAGTGCTCGATGAACCTGAAAAAGAATATGCGCCTCAGTCACAAATAGCGAAAAGAATTATGCTTACAATTAGTGTTATCGGAGGCATTGCCATTATTGCATGGGCTGGGTATAATCTTTATAAGAAAAAAACAGTTCCTGTAAATAATACGGCGGATAGTGAGGTAGTTTTGAAAGAAGATACAGAGACCGTTCGAAAACCTGATTCAGCAACACTTGCAGCTGCTCAAACAGATTCTGTTTCAGGCAAGAAAAAAGACAGTATTGCATTGGTTTCAAAGCGGCCGGATTCTTCGCTGTACAAATTTGTGATATTGGCAACTGCTAATAAAAACCATGCACTAAGAAGATATAAACAATTGGACTCTATTTCGCATGCTGTTAGAATCGCAACAAAAGACTCGTCTATATTCAAAGTGTATTTTGTAATTCATACTTCACCTAAAGACACACTGCATATTAAGGACTCTCTAAATAGTTTTTACGCCACCAAAACAATTATTGAGCAATAGTAAAAAATGAATGCTGCTTATTGGATAGAAAAACTTCAGCTTATCAAACATGCAGAAGGCGGTTATTACAGAGAAACTTATCGGTCATCATTATCCGTAAATAAGAATGTTCTTCCTGATGGTTTTCATGGCGACCGGAATTTTTCTACAAGCATTTATTTTTTATTAGAAGAGAAACAGTTCTCTGCCTTTCATAAGATAGCCTCTGATGAACTGTGGCATTTTTATGCCGGGAACAGTTTAATAATCTATGAAATAGAAACAGATGGAAGCCTTATTGTGCATAGGCTTGGAAGCAATCCGGAAAATGGGGAATCGTTTCAAATACTAATAAAAGCAGGAAATTGGTTTGGCTCAAGATTAGCTAACGGTAATGGATATGCGCTTGTTGGCTGTACCGTTTCTCCCGGTTTTGATTTTGAAGATTTTGAATTGGCAGAAAAAGAAAAGCTGATCAAAGAATTTCCTCAACACAAAGAATTAATAAAGCAACTAACAAGATAGTTATAAGCATTTGCATTTGCCCAAAGCTCATAACTTAATACAATGCGCCACCCTTCATCACCAATTTAATTTTTCTTATTTGCGAGATATTTTCTGAAGGGTCGCCTTCAACAGCAATCAAATCCGCTAACAATCCGATTTTGATTCTACCAACAGTGCCGCTGATTTTGAAAACATCCGCATTTACTGAAGTAGCAGATCTCAGCACATCAATCGGCTTCATGCCATAATCAACCATGGCTTCCATTTCACGAACATTATCCCCATGTGCAAACACGCCAACATCACCCCCCATGCAAATTGTAACACCCGCGTCTAATGCATCTTTTACACTTTTTCTTTTTGCTTTGAGATGCTCGGGCTCAGGATCAATTCCCCTTTTCCATCCGCGATATTGTTCAATAGCTTCTCCCGCAGAAATGGTCGGGCACAATGCGATGCCTTTTTCTTTCATCATTTTAAAAATTTCCGGTGTGCCGTTGTCGCCATGTTCAATCGTTGAAACGCCAGCCAATATTGATCTCCTCATTCCTTCAGCAGTTGATGAATGAACCACTACTTCTCTGCCACTGCTGCTTGCTACTTCCACTGCTTTTTTTATTTCATCTAAAGTGAATGTCGGCTCTGCTTCTTTATTTAATCCCCATCTGTAATCGGCATAAATTTTTATCAAATCTGCGCCTTTGCCAATTTGTGTGCGCACTTCTTTAATCAATGCGTCGCCGCCGTCAGCCTCTGCAGCGCCTTTCAATATATCAATATCATCACGCAATTCTTTTGGCCCATAACTGCCCGTTGCAACAATGGCACGTGTAGCAACAATCATCCGCGGGCCTGGAATAATTCCTTTTTCAATTGCCTGTTTTAAACCAACATCATCATAACCTGCGCCTTCTGTTCCCAAATCACGAACCGTTGTGAAGCCCGCCATTAATGTTTTTTTTGCATGAACTGTTGCCCTTGCAAGCCGCTCTGCCCTTGACTCTCTGAGCACCTGATCGTTCCAGGAAGTTTCATTATAAGGATGCAAAAATAAATGACTGTGCCCTTCAATCAAACCCGGCAATAGCGTGCAGTTTTTTAATTCAATGACCGTTACATTTTTATCAGCACTTAAATTTTCACCAACAGCAACAATGATATTGTTCTTCACAAGCACTTCCCAACCTGTATGCATTTGCTCTCCATCAAAAACCCTTGCAGGCTTTAATAAATAATTTGTTTGAGAAAAAGAAAACTGTGCTTTCAATAAAAACAAAGCCAGGAGTAATTTATAAATCGTTCTCATCTTAAAAATTTTAATAGCATTTACACAAATACATAGTGACACTTATTGCAAATTTGCACGGCCAATGCGGTTCAGTTATTTTTTAATATCCAATACTTCTATATCAAAAAGCAGTATGCTGTTTGGTGGAATTTTTTCTGCCCGGGCGCGGATTGAATATGCAAGCGCTGATGGTATTATCAACCTGATCTTTCCTCCTTTCTTGCATTTGGTTAAACCAAGCTGCCAGCCTTTTATTAATCTGTTCAATGGAAAAGTTGCCGGCTTATCTTTTGTTTCATCAAAAATTTCTCCGCTTATTAATGAGCCTTTATAATTAACCGTCAATGTATCATTCACAGTTACAAAATCGCCATCTCCTTCTTTTAAAATTTTATAATACACTCCGTTGATGTTTCCCGTTGTATCTAATTTTCCGGCGGCGATCGAATCAAAGATTTGTTGTTTATCTTTTTCTGTTTGTGCTGCGCTGTCAATGTTTTTATATAAATCAACAACAGGTTTTTGATTGGTGCCAATTCGTGAAAATTTTTCTCCAAAATTTGTATTGGTATTTTGAAATCCGCCATTCCATAAATAGAATGAGTTATTTTCTACACCAGCTCCAAAGTCAAGCCTGTCAAGTACTTTGCCTGTTGCATCGCAGGAAAATGTTGCTTCAGTGAGTTCTCTCCAATCTCCATTCTCAGTTCTTATCCATTGATTATTATAATTCGCTTTTCGATAAAGATTTCCATTCACGCCCCAAAAGTTTTCTAAGAAAGAATATAGATGAGTAAGATATTTTGCATCTTTTGGCGCTTTGAAACTTGCAATCAATTTCCATTTTTGCGATTCGGAAATAAAAAAATATCCTGTATAAATGGTAGTGTTTGAAGCACTGTCGGGCAAAGCCGTTACATAAAACTTATACGTCTCTCCGGCTTTCCAGTTATAAACAAAATGGCTATGACCACCGGTTCCTTCATTTCCGAAACCTTCAGCAATCACATTTTCACCTTTGCCAAACAATTTTACTTTGTTTTCATCATTCACTTTATTTCTGTCAACAGCCTCGTTGCCGGCATCCCACACGGAGAAAATAATTCTTCTTTCAGTAGCACTATTTACCTGCATCCCAAAATATCCCCTCGCAAAACCGCAGGCCATAAAATAAGAATACAATTGATCAGCTTCTTTAGGAACAGTGATCTCATTGTAAAACCCAATTGTTTTTGTTGTATCGGGCAAAGAATAATTCAGATGCACGGAAGCCGCATTCCGCCTGGTCTTTTTATTAAAATGAGCATCTTTTGACGCTGCACCATTCAGTTCCAATGATTGAATATCAGCAATTATTTTTCCAATTTTCTTTGCACAGAATATTTCTACATCATAAAATCCGGCCGAAGAAATATTGACTGAGCCAACTGCCATTTTTTTGAAAACATTTGCCTGAGGAACATTTATAGAAAAAATTTTATCGGCCAACTTAACTCTCAAAATATTTCCTGCTGTTTCATTTTTTAATACGATGCTAAGATTTAGCGTTCCGGTATTTTTCAAATAGAAATAATAATGTATCTGCTGATTCTTATTTTCCCAGTTGTGAAGACCGCCTTTTTCACTAAATAAACCGCTCTCATCATCTTCATTGCTTTTTTCTAACGGTATTGCATAACCGGTAAATGCAGGGATTGGATAAATGTTTTGGGCGCAAAGATGATTTGCAATACAAATCAGCAAAACGAAAAGATACAACCTCATGCGTAGAATTTAAGAACGCCAAACTTACAGAAAAGAAAATTCAGGGAGAGAAGTATATCTACTTATTATTATTTGTCACAACTTGTTGGCAAACACTTAAGAAAATCACACTCTTCTTTGCGTTTCACTTAGTACACTTTGCGGCCAATCTATTTTGACTGCAAAGCACGGTAAGATTTTCGCAAAGGATCCGCCAGGAATGATTGCATTAATGTCCGTAATACTTTTTCGCCAACATGTAATATGGCTCGAACATGTGATGCTGAAAAATATTCTTTGTATTATTCGGGAAATGCTGATAATAATCTGCATCAGGCATCAGCACAATTGGCACTCCTGCGCGCTGGTAATTATTTCCTTTCGCATAACCGGCTCTTTCAATTGCGGCAAACTTTTCTTCACTAGTTTATAAACAAAATGACCCAACAGTTTTTCAAAATTCTCCTGCGCTCTTCTTGTAGTGCGACTGGTTTTGTTATACTTGCTCCTTAAATATAAGCCCACCAAAAACTTTTGCTTTTTAATAATATCATCCATATGCACAAATGGGTTCAGCTCATTAAAATCTGTAACACGCTGAATGGAGAACAACATTTCGGGCACCCAATCTGCAGCATTCACCACTGTAAATGCCCAACCATTTCTGGTGATAAAATCAAAATCATATGCATAATACAGGTTGCCCACTTTGGGAGATGCACTGCAGTATGTTTTGAAAACAATATCGCCTGGTATTTCATTTTTTTGCTGCAGATAAAAAAGATAGCTGCGCGTTAATGTGGCCAACGCTCCGCCTTGGCTATGCCCGCATATAATAAATTCTTTGATGCCTTTTTGATAAGCAATTTTTATTTGCTGAACAATGGTCGGCGCTATGCAACCAAGCGCAATCGTCCAGCCAACATGCACTTGCGCTCTTTCATTCGCTGCCAATTGATAATTGAAAGTGGTGCTGTCATTCAATTGCAAAGAACCTGTTGCCGGTATCATAGCTCCGTAAAAGTTTTCGAGCCAGCTCTCCATTTCACCAATTGTTCCACGAATGGTAATCACCGCAAGCTTATCATCTTTTCTGTACCACATGTTCCAGATGTTTTTCAAGCCAACAACAGGTGAACGATATACGTTATAATAATTTTCCGGGGTAGGAATTTTCGGGTTCACAATGGCAGAATCGAAATGCTGAAACGACAGACTGAGCATATCCATATATTCTTTTCCATCAAAACCAGCTTGAAGAGATTGTGCAGTTGCGGCAAAAACAAAAATGCAAATAGTAATTGTTGCTATTATTTTTTTCATCAAGCAATTGCTTTGGAAATTTAAAAAGTAGATGCGAAAGGAATAAAGCGAAGAGATGAAGGTATATAAAAAGAAGAAAGCACCAAGTTATTCAATGCATTCGCTTAATTGCTTAAGTTCCTGCACTCTTACTAACCCGATGCTTTCATTGAAACTTGATTTTCTTGTTACTGATTATCTCGTCTCAATTGTAGATTGAAGATACTATTTTGAAACACCCTTTTCCAAATTTTTTGCATGGTTGTTCTGCACCTGTTTTGCACTTAGTTATGCACATTTGCAAGCCGAGCAAAAAGTTCGAAAACAGGAAAAGAAACCTACTTAAATCTTTCTGATTTTTTGATACCGCATTTATTTTCTCATCAGCATCGCTGCAAGCGAAGCTTTGTTAAAAATTTATTTCCAGTGGAAATTAATTTTTAATCAATCCTTTCATCGATAGTGCTATTATTAAACTTCAGCCTGTGAACGCAACTTCAAAATATTTTTGCTTATAGCTAATGGCTCAAAGCTTTCTTCACTTCCGGCGCCACTTTGGTCGCAAACAATTCTATGCTCCGCATTACTTTATCATGCGGCATAGTGCCGACACTTATATGCAATAGAAAACGGCTGTTTTTGAAAAGCGAATGTTCATATAATATTTTATCAGTCACTTGTTGCGGGCTACCGGTTAATAATGCGCCATGCGGGCTTCTGGCGCCTTCATATTGTTCCCGGCTCATTGGCGGCCAGCCTCGCTCACGGCCAAGCTTTGTCATAACATGCGCATACGAAGGAAAGAATTCATCGGAAGCTTTTTGTGAATCATCAGCAACATAACCATGCGAGTGAATCGCCAAAGGCAATTCACCATGACCGGCTTTTACAGATGTGCGGCGATATAATTCAACCAACTGCACAAACTGATCCGGTCTTCCACCGATAATCGCCAATGCCAGCGGCAACCCCAAAGTAGCTGAGCGAATAATGGACGCGGGCGTGCCTCCAACGGCAATCCATACCGGCAATTGATCTTGATATGGCCGCGGATAAACGCCTAAATTATTTATGGCTGCGCGATGCTTTCCGCTCCAGCTTATTTTTTCAGAAGCATTTATTTTTAATAACAATTCTAATTTTTCTGCAAACAAAGAATCATAATCATCAAGGCTATAACCAAACAATGGAAATGACTCAATAAATGAACCACGGCCTGCCATGATTTCTGCTCGGCCTGAAGACAGAAGATCAACCGTTGCAAAATCCTGAAAAACTCTTACGGGGTCATCAGAACTCAATACAGTAACAGCGCTGCTTAGCTTTATATTTTTTGTTACCGCTGCAGCTGCTCCCAGTATCACTGCGGGAGCTGAAGCAATAAAATCCGGGCGATGATGTTCTCCAATTGCAAACACTTCGAGCCCTGCCTGATCTGCCAATTTAATCTCTTCCATTAAATCGATCATCCGCTGATGCGGGCTGATTGTTTTATTCGTTTGCTGATCCGGTGTTAACTCCACAAAAGTGCTGATGCCTAATTCCATTTTATGATTTATTTTAAAGCAAAGGTAATACAGATATTTCTGCGCCAAACAATAGCTACAAATTCTAAGTGTAACCAAATCATTTCTGCAATCGTCTTATTTTTTTATACAAAACAAACTTCATGAGAAAATTAATCGCGGGCTTTGCTACCATATTCATATTCGCTTCTGGAATCGCACAAAACAACAAACCTGTAAAAGTTTTATTGCTCGGCGTTTTTCATTTTGATAATCCTGGTCTGGATGTAGCCAAATTTAAAAATGCAGATATCTTATCAGCAGAAAGACAAAAAGAAGTGATGGATGTTGTGAATAAATTGAAAGCATTTGCGCCTGATAAAATTTTTATCGAGACTTCTCCCGAAAACCAGGCGGGAATTGATTCAGAGATCGTGCAATACAAAGCCGGAAAACTTAAACTTGAGGCAAGTGAAATTCAACAGCTCGGATACAGACTGGCAAAGGATTTGAACTTGCCAACATTATACAGCATCGATTACAGAGGCGCCGATTTCCCTTTTGACAGCCTGATGAAATCTGCTAATGAAGCCGGACAAACATCATTGATTTCATTTGTACAAAAAATGATTGACAGCGTGCAAAAAAGTTTCAACAGCATGTTGCAAAAATCAACCATCAAAGAAATGTTGGTTTGGCAGAACTCACCACAGTTTAATTTTTCAGGAGTTGATTTTTATTTCAGGTTACTGCCTGCAGGAAAAATGGGCAATCATATCGGCTCCTATCTCACCAGCGAATGGTGGCGAAGGAACATGATCATTTATGAGAATATTCTCAAAAACCTTAACGGAAACGAGAAAAAAATACTTGTGATATTCGGGCAAGGCCATACCGCTCTGCTAAATGAAATGATGAAATTTAACCCGAATATTCAGTTGGTGAGCGTTGCAGATGCATTGAAATAAATAATTAAATTTCATTTACTCACTTATAGAAATTGGCAGTTGAGAATACCGGCCAACTTCTATAGATAACATCATTTGAATTGGTGAACGCAGCAGCCTTTAGACAAACCGATAGCTAAATATTTTATTTATCTTTTACAATGCTTGCATGTACTGTCTTCGCTCTCACAGACACTTTAATTGTGCAGTAGGCATTGACGTTATGCCCATCTTGCATGGCTGCATTCCATTGTCCGGCACTTTTTATTATTGCAGTTTTTAGTTCTTCTCCAAAACTGACATTCCCTTTAATCTTTTTAAACTTCGAGACACTCCCATTTTTTGACACAACAAAAATGAAGTATCCATCTTCGAGGCCTTCTATGTTGGTGGCGTCTATTTCATTCGACAAATATTTTTCAAATTGTTTTGCTCCTTGCTTAAACGTTGGCATTGATGCTGCTGACGTAAATACAAAATCAGTATCAATACCAGATTTTAAAGCATCTGTCTTCGTTTGGCAAAGAACAACGATCGAAGAAAATAACAAAACGGATAATAGGAATAAAAGCTTTCTCATAAAATAAATTTATCCCGATAACAATCATTTTAATCATTGCGCCAATAATAAAAATGGCCGGCGTTTCGTCCGACCATTTTAAAATCAATTTCTTTTTTCATAAGCCGGCACCTTCGGCGGAGTAAATCCTTTCTTCTCAATCAGGCTCATGGCTTCAGTAATGGCTCTTTCCAATTGCACATCAATCCCTTTTGCCATAGCACCAAGATCTTCCGGCACTTCGATATCAGGATCAACACCATGCCCTTCTTTAAACCATATCCCATCTGGCGCATAAAATCTAAACGACGGCGCAGTAATGCCCGCACCATCAATCAAATTAGGAGTTCCGCTAATACCAATGAGGCCGCCCCAGGTTCTTGTGCCGATCAAAGGTCCAAGATTTTTTTCTCTGAAATAAAGGGGGAATGCATCACCACCCGATCCGCTCCATCCGTTAATGAGCATTACCTTCGGGCCAAAATGCGCAAAAGGTGGCCAAGGCCATGTTTCACCATCACGTGTTGCAACAAATGATAGCGGCTCACGGTTCAGCATTTCAATAAAGCGATCTGGTATTTGCCCACCATCATTAAAGCGCTCATCAATAATCAAAGCCTTTTTATCCCATTGTGCATTGAATTGTCTGATTAGTTCACTTTGTCCGTCAATGCCTGTGCTTGGAACATAGATATAGCCTATTGTTCCGTGGCTTGCCTCTTCAACCCTTTTGCGGCTTGTTTCAATCCACTCCAAATTGCGCAAGCGATATTCATCATCCATCGTTTGCACAACAACCGTTTTTGCCCCGTCCCAACTCGGCGTGGAATTATAAGTGAGCTCAACAGCTTTGTTGGCAAGATCCTGAAATGCATCATATGGTTCATGCGCCGTTGTGAGCGGAACACCATTCACTGCTAAAATATAATCGCCTTCTTTTACGTGTATGCCTGGCTGTGAAAGTGGCGAGCGCACTTCTGCATCCCATGGCGCGCCCTGAATTATTTTCTTTATTTTATAATGATCGCCATCTGCTTCCCAGTTCACGCCAAGATATCCCATTGATTTGAACTTTTGGTTTTCGCCATCGCCACCACCATGGTATGTGTGCGATGCGTTCAGCTCACCAATCATTTCACCTATTATAAAATCAACATCTTCGCGGGTTACAGCTCCTTTCAAAATCTTTAAATATTGCTCTTTCACTTTGTTCCAATCAAGGCCATGCATGTTTGGGTCATAAAAATAATCGCGTTCCAACCTCCATGCATCAACAAATATCTGCTGCCATTCTTGTTTCGGATCAACGGTCATCTGCATTTCGCCAATACGCAAAGGTTTCTCAAACTTTTGATTTTCATCAGGCTTCATAATGGCAAAATTGGTTCCACGCGTAACCAATAATTTCTGCTGGTTTGCGGAAATAAGATAATCATCAACACCAACGATGATATTTTTTTCTTCACGCTTGTCAATGTCATAATATTTTAAGGAAGCCTGAGATTCTGCCGCGCCGGTGTTTGCGTACTTCATGTAAATAATTTTTCCTTTGGCAGCAGCAAGGCGGCCATAGTTGCCGGCACTTACGGGAAGCAATACCAGTCTTGATTCCAGGCCATCAAATTCTATTTTCACCGGCTTTACATCATCTTTCTTCTCGTCTGCTTTTTTATCATCTGCTTTCTTTTTTTCTTTCTTTTCTTTGTCATCTTTTTTCTCTTCGCTCTTTTTTTCCTGCTTTATTTCAACCGTGTCATTTTTGGCGTTCAATAATGATTTATCATTTTTAGTTAAACTGATAGCAGCAAGCCGCCATGAGTTGGAGTAAATAAATGAATTGTCAATATCGCTGTAAGACGGGCTGAATGACTGCCCGCTTTCAACATATAAATATTTTCCTTCGGTATCGAACACCGGATTATTTACATTGTAAAAACCTGATGTTGCCTGGTGCAGCATTTTATTTTCATAATCATAAATGAATGCGGCAAAATGGTTGTTCTCCAAATCCCGGCTGTATGCGAGCCAGCGGCTATCCGGCGACCAACTGCAGCTAAAATTTTCAAGCGCGCCATGCGTAAAGCGCAATGCTTTATCTACATCAGATGTTTGAGCAGTTTCAACATCATAAATTTTTATTCTGGTTGCTTTATCAATAAATGCAAGCTTCTTGCTATCGGGCGACCAGAATAAACTATACCTGAAGCCAGCTCCATATGAAGTGAGCTTTTTTGAAGAACCAGGCTTATCGGGTTGCATAATCCAAAGCTCATATTCACCAGACTGATCGCTCCAATAGGCAATCGTTTTTCCATCGGGCGACCATGAAGGGTAACGTTCAGCAATACCCGAAGTTTGGGTAAGATCTTTTACATATCCGTTTTCTGCCGGCAAAGAAAATAAGTCGCCTCTTGCTTCAATCACAACACGGTTACCATCAGGACTGATAGTTGCATGTTCAATATATTTATCAGCAATAACGGTTCTTGTCTTTAGTGCAGACTCATCTATCACAACATTCACTTTTACTTCCTTGGCTTGCTTTGAAGAAAGCCCATACAAATAAAGCTTGCCACCATTTTCAAAAACAATATCATCAGGGCCAAGAGAAGGATAATGAACATCATACTCAGAAAAATGGGTGAGCTGCTCAATGGCTTTTGTGCCTGTGTTATAGCTCCATAAATTCATGCGCTTGTCATCTCCTTTATCGCACAAAAAATAAATGAGCGAACCGCTCCACATTGGATATTCAAATCCTGCTTCTTCTTTAGGAAAAACATTTACAGAAGTAAGCGTTTTAAAATCGAAAATATAAATGTCTGCTTTCCATCCGCCGCGATAGCGTTTCCAGTTGCGGCCCACCTGCGTGCGGAAAGTAAGTGCCATCTGATTTCCATCGGGAGAATAAGAACCATACTCAGCATAAGCAAGCGGCAATTTTGCATCCGCGCCACCACTTGCAGGAACAGTATAAAACTGATTGAACCTCTGTTTGCCACTTTCGCGTGAAGAAGCAAACAGAACGTTTTTGCCATCGGGCGTCCAATCAACCACTCTTTCCGAATAGCCATGTTCGGTAATGCGCAATGGCACTCCGCCTAAAACAGGAATGGTGTAAATATCTCTATTGCCATCATAATTTCCTGTGAAGGCGATCGTCTTGCCATCGGGTGAAAATTTCGGAGTGGTTTCTGTGCCGGGAGGCGAGCTCAATTTGAATGCCGTGCCGCCATCTTTAGCAACAACCCAAAGATCGTTTGCATAAGAAAAAACAATTTGCGTTTTAGAAACATCGGGATAACGAAAAAGGCTTGCATCGATTTGTGCGGACAATTGCATCGCTAAAATAAAATTAGCAATCGCATAAGCAATTAATTTTTTCATGTGTCTTTGACTATTATTATTTATTAAAGGAAAAATCGGGTATCGAATATACTGTAATAATAATTGCTGAAAGCGTTAATGAAAACCGAAAAAAATGCAATGATATCTGGCCAACATAACCATGCAAATCTATCAGCAGAATTCAATTACAAATAATCAATATAACTTCGGCAGCCAAAAGCCATTTGCAAAAACCATAAACCCTGGCCTGACAATGAAGTTTTTATTATCAACTCTTATCGTTTTTCTTATTCCGTTTATCTGTCTTTCTCAAAAGCAAGCGCCGCGTTTTGAAAATGATACTGTGTACACATTATGCGGATATAAAATTTACGTAGGCTCTGTGCTTCAATTTGGCAGAGGCTCCGGCGATGGCGGACATTTCAGGTTCGTAAAAGTATATAGCTCCGATCACCACATTCTTACTAATCAAAAAGTACTGGTGAAGAAAATCAAAGGCATGAACATGTCGGATATCGGTAATGTATATGTGCATATTATCGGCGATGTACTTTACCGAGACGGCACAACTGACAGGGTTAATTTTGCGCTCAATTTTGATAAAGCCACTGACAGTTATTACGGTTTTGCCGGTGAACTGATCCTGCCGGATGAATTCAAGAACAAACCAAAAATGAAAACCGCTGCAGATGAAATAGAAGAGCTGAAAGAAAAGCTGGAGAGCAGTATCATTACAAAAAAAGAATATGATTCTTTAAGAGCAAAAATTATGACGAGAAATTAAAACTGCAAGCACATCTCATATTCTCCTGTCACCAACCAATACTTAATATACTATGGATTAAAAATACATAGGTTAAAATACAATTGACTGAAAGTCATTTGAACTTGCTGTGAACAGCACAACGCATCCGGCTTGCTGCTGTGCTGGTATTTTATAACCGTCAGCCGACAACTGAAGCCAAACAAAATTACTGATGATGAAATTAAGAATTAAAGCTAAATATAATTACGCCTGCCGAAACCGCTGCTGATAGCTAACAAAAAGATGAAGATCTATTCGTATGCCAGCATAACTTGTCCCGCTATTTGGCAGGAGCAGCAAACCCATTTCGGCAGCAGTGCTTATTATAACCATCTTCGAACTTTACTACAATAGTCGCGATACTCGCCGCCAAAATCCCTGCGTAGCCGGGGCTCCTCGACAGCCAGAATAAATAAATTAAAAATCAGCGTGATCATCAGCAGATAAATTCCTAAATGATAGGATTCAAAGAAAAGAGCCTCACCTATAAGTATCGTCAATACTCCTAAATACATTGGATTACGAGTATATCTATAAAGTCCACCAGTTACAAGCTTTTTGGTTGGATCAATGGGTGATAGAGTTCCATGGCCAGCTAAAGCGAATCTGAGTATGCAGTTTAGCAGAACAGCCAAACCCAAAGAAAAAAATATGATCCCTGAATATTGATAGAAATGAAATGAAAGAGAAAATTGTTCCTTCCATTTACTTCCCAGAATCCAATAGGGAATAAACCCTGCTACCAGGCCCGGGTGAATTATTGTAAAAAACAGGTTTCTGACATAAAGCGAGAACATTTGATTCAATTAAATTTAGGCAATTAAGAGTACTCAACAAACCTAAATCAAAGCATTGCTGCCAACTTCCGCGGTTTGCTGCTCCCACCGACAGCGGGACAATTTATGCCGGAATTTATAGCGCCCTGCCCACAACTGAAGCCAAATAAAATTTAGTGATGATGAAGGTAATAATAAATCTATTGTATTTCAGCTTCGCGGGGTGCAATGTCCGCAGCCGCACCACAAGGCTATCAGCGAGACGTTGCTGGGGAGAGAAAAAATTTATGCGATAAAAAAGAAAAGCAATGCAACTGCTTTTTATATTAGCTGCACTGCTTTGCGTGTTTGTTTATAAAAGTAAATGGTGCGTACAAAGAACCCAAACCATTAGCGTGTTTCTTTGAATAATCTTTCGTTACATCCAATCCTAAGGCCCACACGCTGGTGCGCAGCCGGGTGGAATTGGGCGTTGTAAACAATTGCAGATAACTACCTGCTTTTTGCAATAACCACTATCGCAAAAATATCCTGCCGGACAGCTATGTTGCGGACTGCAAATTTGTTTTGTTGCAGCCGTTGAGTCAACAGGATGCTTTTGGGGAAAAGGAATCGTTTTAATACATGAAAAAAATGATAGCATGACCAGCACAATTGCCATCCATTGCAATAATCTTGACATTCTCATAAATGCTTAAAATTTGTACGACAGTGAAATTAAGCCCCCATCAACCAAATTGAAAACCTCAATGAGTAGATAGCGTTAATACCCGATAATCTGCGTCTATGATTGATCAGTTGAGCAACAGAAACGACAAAATTTTTCCTACCATTCAACAGCAGCAGATATTTTTTTACAACCACAATATTTAAAATTACATATTGTGAATGGAAAAAGAAGAAAAGCTCTGTTGTGTTTATATCCGAAAGTGTGGAAACAAAGCGGACTAATTAGTTTGCCGGCAATTGTATTATAAATGCAGTTCCTTCTTCTTCCTTCGTCTCCACTTTTATTTCGCCGCCATGTGCTTTGATGATATCGTAACTTAAGCTTAAACCCAAGCCCGTTCCCTGTCCCGTTGGTTTTGTGGTAAAGAATGGCTGAAATATTTTATCAATTGCTTTTTGGGGGATGCCGTTGCCATTATCGCTAACAGTAATGGATACCTGATTTCCTGATTTTTTTGTGCTTACTGAAATAGTCGGCTCATACCCTACACCGTTTGCCTTAAACCTTTCACTCACGGCATAAAATGCATTGTTGTAAAGATTCAATAAGACTCTTCCGATATCTTGTGGAACGATATTTATTTTTTCGATTGATTCATCAAAATCAGTTTTCATTATTGAATTGAAGTCCTTATCCTTCGCCCTCAAGCCATGATAGCTCAATCTTAAATATTCATCAGCCAATGTATTAATGTTTGTTGGCTCTTTTACACCTGTGCTTGACCGTGAGTGCTGCAACATCCCCTTCACGATCGCATCGGCCCGTTTGCCGTGTTGGTTTATTTTTTCAAGATTTTGTTTGATGTCGTTCAGTATTTCATCTTGCAATTGTTCATCCCTTGTACCTTGTTCCTTGTGCCTTTCTTCTTGTATTTCACTAATAAGCTCATTACTTACTTCAGAAAAATTGTTCACGAAGTTCAATGGGTTTTGAATTTCATGCGCAATGCCTGCGGTGAGCTCTCCAAGTGAAGCCATTTTTTCTGATTGGATGAGCTGCTTTTGTGTAGACTGCAAATCCTCCAGCGATCTTTTTAATTCCGCTGTTCGTTCTTCAACAGTCTTTTCCAGTTCTATCTTCTGCTTTTCTATCAATTCACTTCGCTCGATCTCTTTTTCTTTTGCAAGCCTTTCATTATCCAAAACGCGCTGCAGGTTTTCTTTTCGCAAATGGTTATAACGCATGAACAATGTCCAGCAAATACAAATGATAAGTAAAAGTAAAGAGGGGGTTTGCAGCGCCCTGGCGTTTGACGAGTTAATAAGACCACCAGTTGCAGATGCAATATTATAAAGCGTGATGGGGGCAGCGCCGATGATCAGGATCAGGAAGGACCTGTTCTTCTTAAATATAAACAGGAAAAAAGTAACCAGGATGCTCAATGGAACAATGAAAGAAAAACTCCACCAGCTCTCATATTCCATCATTTTTTTTAAAATGTTTGTACCGAAAGGGAAATTATACAAGCCTATCCGGTTATAAAAAAAAGACTTAAACGAGTTATTAAAAAATACATCGTAAATAATATTTGCAATTATACATAAAGTAAACAGGCGCGCTAACCAGTATAAAAACACATCCCATTTTGGATAATATTTTTTTACATAAAAGAAATGACGGATGAATTGCAGAAGAAAAATGTTTGAAAAGAACCCTGCGTACAATAAATAATAAACATTCAGGGCCAGCTTTGGCGTACCAAGGGAAAACCAGGTTACTAAAGTCTCGTGAAATCCATGGATAAAAAGACAAAATGCAAAACCCGCAAAATATAAATAGGTCCTTTCTCTTACTACATTAAAATAAAAAAGATTAAACAATGTGGCGAAGAAAAGAATGCCGCAAACAAACATATCTTCCAGCTCTAACGCGGGGTAATGAGCTTTACCTATATAATTACCTGTATCCGTAGTGTCTACATAAGCTTCGCGGGCCTTTTTCTCTGTACTTAAAATGGAGATCGCAAAATCTTCCGGCAATCCTTTTTTTCTGTTATGCGAGCGCTGAAATATATAAATGGTTTGCGATGGCTGCAAAGCAAGGGGCACACAATTGGCCCACTTCAAACCATCTTTATTGTCCCAGTCTGTAAGAAAACCACTGGAATAATGTTGCCATTTTGCGTTTGGTAAAAGCAAATAAAAATCATCATTATCCGACATGGAGTTCAATGAGATCTTCGCTTCGCGTGACATAGTATTTTTTAATCCATAGTGAAACCAGTAAGTATTAAAGATCGTGTCTGCTCCTATCGATCTTACTGAACGGTTATGAAATGTATTTACAAATGCAGAAGAAGATATGTCCGCTATCGTCCATTTGCCATTCTTATCTTCCAACATGCTGAAACAGGAATCGGGGAGAGAAACAGAATTAGCTGTGTCATTTTTAACTTCGAAAACGGGGGGCAGGTTATTTTGCCCATTCGTTTTTACTATTGATAGCAAAACAAAAAAAGAGAGCCAGAATTGCTTTTTCATAATGCAGCCGATTAAGAAAAAAACCAAAAGGGCATCTCAACAGACGAGCAAAAGCGTATTCCAGAGTTGGGTAAACAATTTGAAGTTACTGAAAATTGATTTTTGTTCGCAAATCAATATTTTTATGACAACAGCGTCTCAGCGGGGTCTGGCGCAGCCAACCCCGCGTAATAATGAATTCATAAATCTTTGTAATGTTTAGGCACAAAATATTTTGGCTCAATGTTCTCATAAAACGATGCGCTGCTGTGGTTATATTCTATGTGGCTTCCTGCCAAATTCCATTTGCCCGAAACAGGATTTTGATGAATGTAGCGTTCTCAGTGGGGTCTTCCGCATCACGGTCTTCCAATAACATAGAGCTGTTGCGGAGACCCCGCGTGATTGTAATTACTATTTAAATTTTAATAATACTGCATTGACGCGGGGTCGGCTGCGCCAGACCCCGCTGAGACAAAAAGCCGTTTTTTTATTTATAAAGTTGATGATAACCAAAAGCTGCACGAAATGGCGGCGAGTCCGCCGCGATTAATTCACGATAATGTTAGTGGGTGAGGCGGAGACTCGCCTGAGAACTAGAGGAGCCATATGATGAGTAATGTTATTTATTGCTTCAAGCTACGCTGAGTGAGGGACACAGCTTATTGATTGTTGCTTGCAACCTTGCGCGAGTGTGGGGACACTCATCCAACAACGTAAATAGGTCTCCAATTTTCTGGAAATTTCTTCTCTTTCCATACCTCGTTAAATTTTAATCTGCCCCATATGTCGGGTTTCACATAAAATACAGCGTAAAAAAGTTTGTACTGTTCATGATTAGAATAACCCTGAATATCAGCGAAAATTTGATCAATAATCGCTTTCAATTTAGATTCATTGTTGCATATTTATACTCGATGGCACAATTGAGAAATGGGATTAAAATATCGGGTTTATATTCCTGAGCAATAGAAATAAAAGGTGTTGTCGGGTAAATTGCTGTTGGGAAAGCTGCTTTACAAACAACTTTTACACTATTATATACTTGTACTTCTGATGTAGGAGTTAAATTTAAATCATTGATAATGACTGCCGTATTCTCCAAAATATTTTCTAAAAAAGTAATTCCTGCTCTTTTGAGGAGATATTCTAATCCGTTTTCACTAAAAAATTCAAAAGCATTCAGGTAATCCGATATTTCAACTAGAATTTTACTATAAACTTCTCCGTCGAAATCCTGCATCCCACTACTTAAAATTGTCTTTTCACTTTGAAAAAAATCTTTCATAGATGATTTAAAATCTCTCAAATATTCAATTTGCTAGTACTTTTAAATAATTACAAATAAGCTTATAAACGCTTTTCGCATTTATTATGAACCCGTTTTTTATCATTGAGACAATCTCTTCTTCTTCAGATGACATCTCCTCAGTTTGAGAGTATGAACGTATTTCATATCTATCCTGCAAATCTGAAAATGAACTAGTCATCTCAGATAGTAATTGTTTGATTCTATTTTGTATGTAAGTTTGATGTTCCACAGTATTACTGCTAACGTTTAAGATTGAGAAAAGTGCAGATGATAGCATCCTTTATCCGTCTACTGGTATTGATTTTTTATTTACAGTTCAAGTTAAAATTTTCTTTCAATAGGATTCTTCATTGCTGCTAATATTCGCATAGCCATGTGCGTTAGCTGTACCAACAGCCCAATTGATTTTGCTGTTGGCGATGCCATGCTCAAAGGCAAAGCACAACACTAATAGCCGCGGAAGATTGTATTGATATCATTTTTTAAAATTTAGAAAACACATTTAATATTAAAATTTCAATGTGCGCCGCCACCTTTCTCACACCAATTGTTAGAGAATTTGGATGCCCACAGCTATTTCTCAATTGCAAACAATGTTGGAGCTCCTGTTTTACATTTCTTCCTATTATCGAAATTGACTCAAGAATATTCAAAAAATCAAACTCTTTCATCTTTCCCAAATCATCTGAGTTTTTTGCTGATTTCCATTTTGGATCTCGTTTCGCAGCCTCAGTATTAAATGGCACTAAATGTTTATTAACAACTTCATCATAAAGAATTCCAGTTGCACCTATCCATGAAAAAACAACAGCTGCTCTTTTATGGTCGCCTTCCAAACATGCAATTGCTTCTTCGAGAAAGTTTCTTGTGTCTGGATTTGGGATTTGAGATAAGTTACTCTTTAAATCAGTGATATCATTTTTTAAATGAGAAACTTTCGTTGAAAGATATTTCAATTTCTCTAAATGACTTTTGCCTACAGTAGTAAGAGCCCATTGACCTTTGATAGAAGTCGCTTTGCCTTTCGATTTTCTCAAAGTATCTGAAATGTTCCATTTTGTACTTTCTCTTAATCCATTTTGATATGCAATTTCTTTTATGACAGAAAGGGTCTTTAGGGTCTCTTTGTCCCAAAATAAAATTAAAAGTAGTTTGTCTAATCTTGGTATATCTGGATTTATAAGCAAACTTTGAAACCGTTCTTTATCTAAGTAATGCTGCATTTATTTCTTTTGATTTATCTACATGTAATGAGTACGCATTTGTAGAGGATTGATTAAGAGTTTTATTTTTTACCAACGCCAACAATACTTTACTCAGGTTTTTGCTGAAGTTATCTCTGTAATATCCGTGTTGCTCCTTTCATACTTTGAAGAATCTCATCTCTCGTAAAATTGCTTTTTCCTTGAACAAAAGTTAAAAAGGCTCAGCCGAGGTAGCTAAGTCTTCGCCGGATTTGCAATTTAATTTTGAAGACACGTTGACCATAGACAGTTCCAATGTTCCGGTCTTAACTTGGGCTGAGCCATGATCTCGTTATTCAATCCATTGGGGGGATTATTCGGTAACGAGATTTCAATTTTAGAAGTTCTGGAATCTTTTCTAAAATTTTATCAAGTTGCTTAGCAAGCCATTCTTGTTCACCCTCACCTGAAAATTCCACCACTCCTACTTTTACATGAACCTTTGATTCACTCATATTGTTGATTTTGGTTTAAACGTTAAATAAAACATAAAGTATGCCTGCATTTATAAAAGGTCATTTTGTCACAATAATAATCTCGAAGGAGGCTATAGTTCATATGTTGTAGTATCAAGCCCAAATTACCATTTCTCCCTCCTCAATCACAGTGTTTTTCACGTATTTTCAAATTATCCACTCCCAAGCCCCTATCTCCACCGCCATAATTACAGTCGGCGGCTTCCAAATAGCAAACGGAAATCGCTAAATCGATAACGGAAACTGTTTAGTCGATAACAGCGATCACTAAATCAACAACGGAACTTGCCAAATGAGCAACGGAAACTGTTTAGCCGATAACGGCGATCACCAAATAGCAAACGGAAACCGCTTAATCGCCAACGGCGATCGCCAAATGGCAAACGGAAACCTCCAGACAGG
>CAVRBD010000018.1:0-125120 GCA_963718975.1 uncultured Bacteroidota bacterium
TCGTCCTGAAATAGGTTGACTACAAAATCAACCAAAATGGAACTAAAAGACCAGATCATTCAGGAGTATCTGAACACCGGGTGCGGCTACCGGAAACTACAGGCCAGGATGGCATCAGCCGGACTACTATTTGCAAATGGGTAAATGGTTTATCAGGGGATACATAACCTGCCGCCTATAGATCTGCAACAAAAACATTACATTAGCCCAATGGCGAAAAGAGCAAAAAAAGAACAACAGGGTACATCGGAAAACGAAGCCGCGTTGCTGCAAAAAATTGCTTCCCTCGAAAAGCAATTGGCACATCAGGAACTGAGAGCTGAGGTACTCGACACCTTAATTAATGTGGCTGAAAAACAACTCAGCATCTCCATCAGAAAAAAGCCTGGCACCCAACAGTCCAGGAAATAAAAAAGGCAAAGCCGTTTGTTAGTGTTCAACAAATTTGCCGGCTGTCGGGGTATTCGCCACAGGCATACCACAAAAAACAAAAGCGGAATGTAATACAACTGAGCCATGAGCAGTTGATATTACAACAGATTGATATCATCCGTAAATACCAGCCACGATGCGGTGGCAGGAAATTATTTATTGAACTGCAACCATTTTTTAAACAACATCAAGTAGTAATGGGAAGGGATAATTTTTTTGATTTATTAAGGTGCAATAAACTATTGGTAAGAAGAATAAAAAGAAGTGTGCACACCACCAACAGCAAACACCACTTTCACCGCTATCCCAATATGATAAAGGGTTTTACGCCGCTGAAAGCGCATGAGCTTTGGGTGGCTGATATTACTTATATACCGCTCAAGAACAGGTTTGCTTACCTGTTTTTAATCACTGATGCCTACTCCAGAAAAATTGTGGGCTTCCATGTGAGCGATGATATGAAAGTGAGCAGCGCCACACTTGCATTGAAAAAAGCATTGGCACAAAAACCTCTGGAAACAATTGTGATACATCACAGCGACAGGGGCATTCAATATTGCAGCACTGCTTATGTGCAATTGTTACAACAGCACAATGCCCACATCAGCATGACTCAAAACGGGGACCCTTATGAGAATGCCATTGCCGAAAGAGTGAACGGTATTTTAAAAACTGAGCTCATCAGCAGGTATTATGACAACATTGATATTGCATCGATACATATTGCCCGCTGCATTACTATTTACAATTATAAACGAAGACATAGCAGTATCAACTGGCAGATACCTCATGAAGTACATTTACAACAAGGGCCACAAATTAGAAGATGGAAAAACTATTATTATAACCCAAAAAAGAAAGAGGGAATAATGCAACCAACATAACGAGCCAGCGCACAAAAAATATTTCCTTTAGCTGTGGTGGCTACGAAAATATTTTTGCCCGCGCACGCCAAACAACTATTTAATCAACCTTATCCAGGATGAATTATCTTAGTCAACCAATAGCAGGATTATTATTATTAACCAGTCAACTTTTTTCAGGACGGGTCATAATTCTATTCAGCTTTTGTTCGGGCTGGACGTACATCGCTGAACTTTTGTTCTTAACTTCAACTTTATATTTTCAATCAGCAGCGGTTCCGGGCAGACGGAATTCTATTTCCCAACCTGCACAAAGCCCTGTTCGTTGCCTGCAACCTTTTATGAAACAACTTGAACTACCAATAACAATAAGGACTGCAAGGATTGACGAACTTCCATATAGCGACGATTTAGCAGAAAGAATTCAACGTAGAGTTTCAGCAAAAATAGTTGAGGGTTATACTCTTAAAGAAAATCCCACGACAGAACTGCCTTTTAAATTTTATAGTGAAATAAATATTGACAATTCAAAACTGTGGACACTTCTCAATGTCTTATTATTTACTTTTCCTGACACAGTAAGCTTCATTTTTGGACATTCAGACGAAGAGCCAACATATAGCACTTACATGGACAAATCTGAATTATTAAATAAGGTGGGGGGACTTGAAAGCGAACTGACACAAGACGGGTTTATAGAATTTGGTGTTATTTACCATGACGAAAATTTACTTGTTGAGATTTTCGTCGACAAAACAAAATATATTAAATATTGGGGGACAGACTATGAAACGTTTAATAACATTATGCTGGAGTTCGACCTTATGAAAATTGATGATTTGAATTTTATAGACGAATTTCCGCTTGCGACAGAAGCTCTAACGCTCTTTATTCCAGACGCCATACCGACATCTGAACTTATTGAACAATTAAAGACTGAATTTACAGATTGAGGTGTGCAGCCAACATTGCATTGGCGTTATGGCGGCGGACAGAACACAACTTCAGCTGCGGCTATCTCTCATCTTCTGTTCCAGCCCGACGTTATTAATCTGGCTGTGGGTTTATCAATGAACATTTGTACTTTTATCGGGCATTGGCAATGGGCAGATGTTTTTCAAAATCCGCCACAACGCCAATGCGTAACGTTGTGCGTCACCTTAAAACGACATTCCGTAAATGACAGAAACAAATAACTTGACACAGAAAATTCCTTTACAAAAAATACTTTCAATTGCATTGCCTTGTGTTCTTGGTTGGACATTCACATACTTGGCGACAAATGTTTTTAGAGATTATGCTTACGGATTATTTGTTTGGCTTCCTTTAGTTTTGGGTGCGACTTCAACATTAATACTTGCATACAAAAATCCGACAGGGAGAAAAACACTTCGGAACAATGCTTATTTGACACTTTTGATTTTTTGTGTTGGACTTTTATTTTTTGCTTGGGAAGGTGTTATATGTTTGCTAATGGCTGCACCTATTGGCTTTGTATTTACATACTTTGGTTTTCTAATCGGACACAGTTTGTCTAAAAGCAAAATGAGCAGCAGCACACCGACTGCAATAATTTTGCTAATGCTTTCTGTTCCTTCATTAATGGCATTTGAAGACAATATTAAAACTTATGATGACTTACGTTCTGTTACAACTTCAATAGAAATTAATGCTTCGCCACAAACAGTTTGGAAAAATGTTGTTGCGTTTCCTCAACTCAAAGACCCGACCGAATTTATTTTTAAAACAGGAATTGCTTATCCAATTAATGCAACAATTAATGGACAAGGCGTTGGTGCGGTTAGACACTGTAACTTTTCGACAGGAAGTTTTGTTGAACCAATTACAGTTTGGGACGAACCTAAACTTTTAAAATTTTCGGTTGACCAACAACCTGAACCAATGAAAGAAATTAGTCCTTATGATATTCACCCAACGCATCTTCACGGCTACTGGGTTTCTAAGCAAGGACAATTCAAACTAACTGCATTACCAAACGGACACACATTGCTTGAAGGAACAACGTGGTATGTAAACAAAATAAAACCTAACATTTATTGGACAACTTGGAGCGACTATATTGTTCACAAAATTCATCAACGAGTTTTAGAACACATCAAGACACAAGCAGAACTTTGACAACAAGGCGAACGCACAACAAAAGGTTTGCCGCAAGGCTGGCGGACGGAATAACAATCGGCTGTTGTACTACTATCAGCTAATATCGGGCTTGACCGAATTCTATTTGGCTTTTAGTTGTTAACTTGAACTTCAGTTTTTTAATCGGCTTCAGTTGCCGGGCGGACACAGCAACAATTCCAGCCCTGCGGCAAGCCTCGAACGTTGGGCGCAAATTGTGGACACTTCATAATGAGACAATTTCTAATCAGCATATTTTTTTTTCTAATCAATAGCTACGCATTTAGTCAACAAAAACTGACCAAGGATGAAATTATTAAGGATTGGAATTTATCGTCAGGCAGCCAGACAAAAGACTCCAGCATTATTGTAAACTCAGATTCAGTTTTAAATGTTCGATTGACTAAACTAATCGACAGTCTGCAAGCAAATAATATTGATTCATTAATTGTTTTCTCAACTGCATTGCCTGGCTATATCAGCATTTCAAAGTGTGACACAGGAATGTTTCCAATTACAAGCTTTATAATATGGACGAAGGACAACATTTCACATATCAAAAAAATTAAAGGAAACTGCTTGTCAGAAATAAACAAAGATTCGCTGACATATTTGTTTGACTTTTACGGAAAAAATTATAAAAAAATAGAATCAGAGTTCTTTATGCCAGTCATATTTGGTGGTCAAATGAACAAGGACAAAACAGTATCTTATTCTATGAGTTGGGTTGACCACGAACCGAACTATTCTTTTTATTATAAAATCGGCGTACATAGCAAGTCTTTTCAATTTTGCCAAAGCTATCTTGACAATAAAAAAAGTTTATTTCATTCCTATAACTTGAATTTATCTGCATATCGTTGGTGGCAACAGATAAAACAAGTAATAGACAAAATCGATTAATTCAAAATCTGCGCCCAACATTAGGTTTGCCGCAATGCTGGCAGACGCAATAACAATGAGCGGCAAATCTTTAATCAGCTTCTGTTCCGGCGGACATTATTCTTTTGGGCATTTGTATTAACTTCATCATAAAATCATTGACCGGCTTTTGCTTTCGGCTGACGGAAATTAAACGCCAGCACTGCGGCAAGCCTCGGTCGTTGCAAGCAATTTTATGTTCGACTTTACAATACTTCCGCTTCGACAAAAAATATTAATTGGACTGACACTTACAATAGGACTTGTCTTAATTGCCTGTTCGGTTTTGAGTTTATTAAATCGGGACACTTTAAATCAAATACTTTTATATTATTCTATTAGCGTTCCAATGCTTTTACTTGCGACTGACACTGTTATTGACCTAAATGACAAAAGCATATTTCGTATCTGGTTGACAATTGCTATTATTATGTTTGCCGTTAGTTTAATCACATACAAGTCTGACAATTTTATTATTCGACGCGGTTCACATTTTGTCAAAACAACAGGTATTAATTCTTTCATTACCGACCGTTCGACCTCATCGTTAAAATCATTGTTATTATTCCTCGGAGCTTACTGGTTGTTGAATAAAGTGTTTAATAAAAAAGGCATCTATATAATAAATACTTTTAGACAATCGTCTTGGTATCACGATATCGCAAAGAGGAAAATAACCGGACTAGATGTATTTGTAAATTTTATTTTATTAATCATCATAGTAATTGCAAGTTTGTTCTGACGCAAAACTGCTTGCAACATTGCATTTGTGTTATGTCGGCGGACAGTAATGTTAGCTTCAGCTTCGGTTAGCTATCAGCGTTAGTTTCGGCAGACAGTTAAGATTTGAGCGATGGGAATATCAATGAACTTTTGTAAATTTAATTAAGCATTTGTTCTCGGCGGACGGAATTCTAATTCCGCCACAACACAAATGCGGGACGTTGTGTGCCATTTTAAGACGACTCTCTAAACATTACCGTGACGACCTTAAACTATAAACAAAAACTTTTACGGACGACTGAAATTCAAAACAGTTTAGTTGACTCTTCCAAGACATTTGACGAGCAGACAAGACAACACTTTAAACATCTTTCTAAATATATTAAGGATATCTTGGCAGCTAACCCAAACGCAAACTCTTATCAACTTAAGACGCTGGCAAATGAATTATTAAGATACTGGAACGAAAGTATCAACCACGATACAGAAAAATTTTGGAAAGAGTTACAAATAAATGACATTGACTTCGAGAGAAAAGAGCCTTTAAAGTTTGCGCTAACAAAAAAACGATTTAGTAATGTTGAGCAAAGTATTGACGCAAAAAATAATTGGGCTGATCTTAAAAAGCTAAATTTAATTACCGACAGATTCTCAAATACCGAAATTGAACAAATTGAAAACATAATTGCAGACGACGAAAACAAACGGCTTGACATTTTAAAAAAATGTTTGACAAAAAAGCTAATATCACCGACACAGTATCTAAAATTTGGAGAGTGTATGGCGTACTTTAACAACTGCCGACTTTTTGACAAATACTTTACGACAGCACAAGTAAAAGAACTATATGACATTTGGAAAAGCTTTAAAGCTGAGTGATTGAAGAAAAAACGGCACACAACATTCGGTTTGCTGCAATGCTGGCGGACGGAAGAGCAATCGGCTTTAGAAAAACTATCAGCTAATATCGGGCAGACGGAATTCTTTTGAACATTTGTTGCTAACTTCATCATCAGCAATTTTATTCGGCTTCGGTTGTGGGCGGACGAATATAAAATCCCAGCACAGCAGCAAGCCGTGGTCGTTGCACGCCATTTGCAGCGACCCCTTCATATGTTGACACAGACAAAATAAACTCGTAACTTCGACAGAATTAATTTAAGTAACATGTTAATTGAAAGAACAAGAAAAGAAGTTATTATCAGGCTTCCATCATATGTGGACACGAACGGTTTACAGCGCTTGGTCGACTATCTGTCATACAAGGAAGCGACCTCAAAATCCAAGGCGAAACAATCGGACGTTGACGCTTTAGCCAAAGAAGTCAAGACAGGCTGGTGGGCAAAAAACAGAAGCCGACTAATTAAATGAAAATCGTAGTCGACACAAATATTATTTTTAGTACGCTACTAAATTCAAATACTACTATAGGAGACCTTTTATTCAACTCTGACAACCATTTTGAATTTTATAGCTGTAGTTATATGCGGTATGAAATTCAAAAGCATTGGTCGCGGCTCAAAAAAATATCAAAGCTATCTGAAGAACAACTGCAAATCTCTTATGCACAAGTTCTTTCGAAGCTTAAGTTTATAAATGAAGAGATTATCCCGGTAGAGACATGGCTAGCTTCAGAAAAACTTATCAAAGGGATTGACATTGACGACACGGATTTTGTAGCCTTGACCAAATTTCTGAGGGCGACTTTGTGGACAGGTGACAAAGCCCTTTATAATGGGCTAAAGAAGCTCGGCTTTAAAAAACTGCTCAACACGACAGAATTGCTTGCACTAAGGACGGCCAAAAGCAAATAATAAAACGGCGTGCAACATAAGGCTTGGCAAAATGCGGGCAGACGAAAAATGTTCTTCAACATTTGGTTCATTGCTTCATCAGCGGTTCCAGCGGACGTAATTCTATTGAGCGATTAATCGTAACTTGAGCTGTGAATAAAAATCAACGTTAGCAAGCCCGGCGGACGGAATGCTATGACCCGCACTTCGCCAAGCCTCAACGTTGTGCGTCACCTTTGAGTCTTCGTACTTCGACAAAACTTCTTTATCTTTGAGTTTATTAAAATTGCGCACAATGGACGGACGAGTTATAAATATTGACCCAGAAATTTTAGGTGGGACTCCAGTCTTTTTTGGGACACGCGTTCCAATTAAAAACCTCTTTGACTATTTGGAGACAGGAGACTCTATCGAAACATTTTTAGACGATTTTGAAGGTGTAAAAAAGGAGCAGGTAATAAAAGTTTTAGAAATGTCGCAAAAGTTAATAGAAACATCAACGGAAATACTTAATGAAAATTTTGCTTGACGAATGCGTTACGAAAAGACTAAAGCCTTACTTGTCAGACTTTGAAGTCTACACCGTAACGGAAATGAAATGGAACGGGATTAAAAATGGCAACTTGATGTCTTTATGTGTTGACAATGGCTTCGACCTTCTTCTCACTATTGACAAAAACCTCATGTTTCAGCAAAATTTGGATAAATACAAATTGACGATTGTGGTATTGAATTCATTGATAAGCAAAATTGAAGAGCTCGTATTATTCCTGCCGTCCTTCAAAGCACAGGTTGACAAACTTGAGAAACATAAAGCTTACATCATAGAAAAATAAGGAGAACGCCCAACATAAGGCTTGGCAAAATGCGGGCAGACGGATAACGTTCTTCAGCATTTGGTTCATTGTGCCAGCAGCGGTTCTGGCGGACAATATTCTATTGAGCGATTAATCGTAACTTGATCTATAAATAAAATTCAACATTAGTAAGCCAGGCACACGGAATGCTATGGCCCGCACTTCGCCAAGCCTCAACGTTGGTTGCAATTAGTCCGCCGGTTAGTATTTCAAAACGGATTCGTTATATTGACAAAAAATCAATCAACAGAATACAATCAATGCAAACGCTTTCTAAAGGACAATTTTTCGGAAATCTTGAATGCTACAAAGAAGCTATCGGCATAACAGCAAGTGTTACGAGTTATGAAAAAAATGACTCTATTGCGGATTCATTTCATTATCATGAGCATCCAAATTTGTATTTTATTCTTACCGACGGAAGCATTGAAAAAAGAAAAGGAATCCAAACGGAACAGTTTGCAGGCAACCTGCGTTTTTATCATGCGGGTGAACCGCATCAAAATATTCGTAAAGGCGCACATCCCAAAAGCCTTAACCTGGAAATTGACAGGACATTTTTAAACGAATACAATATTTCGGAAAGTAGCCTGGACAGCAGTTTACTTGAATCAACAAATGCAAAGTTCCTTGTGCTGTCTCTTTACCGTGAATTCATGACAAACGATTCTTTAACCGATGCCTCTATACAATTGCTTTTGTTAAAGCTGTTCAATCCCACAGTCCGAACAAATAACTATAATAAGCTTCCCTTGTGGGTTAAAACACTCAAAGAGGTGCTGCATGAAAGGTGGAATGAAAATATAAGTTTGCGTGAGCTTGCTATATTAACAGGTGTAAGTCCGATCACTATTTCAAAATATTTTCCCGTTTACTTTACAGATACATTAGGCGAGTATATGCGCAAGCTGAAAATAGAAAAAGCGCTTTCGCTCATTAAATCAACAAATCTTAACCTAACTGAAATTGCTTATGAATGCGGCTTTGCAGACCAAAGCCATTTTATTAGAACATTTAAGCAACTGACAGGGTTTCTCCCCAAGTCTTTCAGAAAGTTGTAAGCAGCTAATTTTGTTCTATTTTTTATGCTCGAATCCGTGATAGCTTTACAGGAAATAAATGGATACCTATCATGCATATCTCGTCATTCCCCAAAAGAAACAGGATAAATACAACTGTTTTGCTGCTTGTGCTTTTTTGCTCAAGCACTGCATTATTTTCTCAAACAATCCCCGAGCGGCTTGACAGCTTCTTCACTGAGCTAAACAAAAATGGCGACATCAATGGCAATGTATTGATTGCTGAAAGGGGAGATATCCTATATCAAAAATCTTTCGGATATGCAGACGTCCAAAATAAAATAGCCAATACGGAAAATACCCTTTTTCAGTTAGCTTCGGTTTCAAAAACGTTCACATCACTGGCGGTTTTGCAGCTTGTTGAAAAAAAGAAATTAGCCCTGAGCGATAAACTTATTCAATACTTCCAGGGCTTTCCATATCCGGAAACAACTATCAGGCAATTGCTTTCCCATACTTCGGGGCTCCCTGATTATTATGAGCTGTTCGACCCGTACATGAGCTCTTCACCTGATTCGATATTCACCATTCACGACATTATCACAGCATTAAAACAAAGAAAATTATCATTGCATTTTCAACCCGGAGAGAAATGGGAATATTGTAATTTAAACTTTAACCTGCTGGCTCATTTGGTTGAAAAAATTTCCGGGTCAAGCTTTCAAAAATATCTGAAGAAAAATATTTTCCTGCCTGCAGGCATGAAATCAACTTTTGTAAAAACAGATACCACTGTTCTTGATATCATTCCCAATGTTGCTTATAATTATGATTACCCTTTTCTTTTTTCTCCAACAAAAGTCAGGGTAGATTCTTTTGCGAACCCACAATTTAAAAGCGAATACAAAACATTTGCGCTTGTAGGCGATGGCAACGTTTATACCACAGCAATAGATTTAATGAAATTTGATAAAGCGCTATACGATGGGGCTTTGATAAATAAAAGAATATTTGAAATGGCAATCACACCTGCAAAACTGAATAACGGCAGTGACGCTACAATAATGAACGTTAGCCAAATGGGGAAGGCTTTTTATGGGTTTGGCTGGTTTATTTTTGAAGACTCATCAATAGGCAAAATCGTATGGCATGGCGGCGGGATGCCTGGCTGCCGCACCATATTCATGCGAAACATTGGCAAGCATCAATTAGTTATAGTTTTAGCAAATGCAATTACCGATGGGTTATATAAAAATGCTTTATGTGCAATGGATATTTTGAACAAAAGAAATGCCATATCACCTCTTAAGCCCATTGCAAAATATTACGGAAAGCATTTGTTTCAATATGGAGATGATTATGCTTTTACTAAGTTAATAGAGATGGTGTCGGATACTTTGCATTATAAACTGGATGAAAATGAGTTTAACGATTTAGGCTATGCTTTTTTTAACAAGCATGACACTACTTTGTCATTGACAACCTTTCGCACCGCAATATTATTGTTCCCTGCCAGCGACAATTTATTTAACAGTTATGGTGAAATTTTAGCCAAGGCGGGCAAAAAAGAAGAAGCAATAATGATGTACAGGAAATCGCTTTTCCTAAACCCCAAAAATGAAGATTCAAAAAAAGCAATAGAACAACTGTATCGACAATAGACTAACAGTATTTAAAAAGAAGAACAACAGCAGTCAACAATCGGTTTGCTGCTATGCTGGCGGACGGAAAAGCAATCGGCATTTGAAAAGCTATCAGCTAATATCCGGCAGACGAATTTCAATTGAACATTTGTTCTTAACTTCAACATCAGCAATTTTATTCGGCTTTGGTTCCGGGCTGGACATTATAAATACCAGCACAGCAGCAAGCCCTGTTCGTTGGCGGCAATTTGTTCGCCCTGTTCAATAACTAACAATTATCCCTATACAACAATGTCAAAATATTTAATTCTATCCTGTTTGCTCGACATAGTTCTTAAAATTATTCCTATTCTTATTAGTGCAGTAACGTTAACAATTCTAATATTAGGTTACCGTAAGTTTTTACAAAACCAACTAAGAAATAAACAGCTTGACACAATTTATGAATTGGTTAAGCAAATTCAGCAAATAGACTTTCAGTATTTATGGCTAATTAACCCTAACGAACCAAATTCTGCTCCAATTCGAATAGCCACAATACTTGACATTGCAGAAATGAAAGAATTTGACGAATGTGAAAAATTGTATTTTTGGGGAATCGATATGGAAAGACCAGAAATTGAATTACATTCTTAGAACTTCTTTTTTAATTTTTACTCACATCCGTTTTTGCCAAGACCAATCGCCATACAATTGCAGAAATTTAATATTTGGAGAACACAGAAGACTGTATCATATGGTGATGTAAAAAAGACAAAATGTATAATAATTGGAAGAAAACAAACAATTCCAGACTCTGCAACTTGTTTTTACATAACAGAAGGCGATTTGAAATCTGGCATTGAGTTCAGACAAGCGACAATTGAATTAAGAGATTCAATAATTGAATGGGCAAAAAAATACAAGCTTGATGATTTAAATATTACGCCATCACATATTTTTAACAGGCATGTAGTATAAAACTGCCGCCAACATTGCATTGTCGTTATGTCGGCGGACAGATTAATAAACTTCGGCTTCAGTGTCTCGTCCTGAAATAGGTTGACTACAAAATCAACCAAAATGGAATTAAAAGACCAGATCATTCAGGAGTATTTAAACACCGGGTGCGGCTACCGGAAACTACAAGCCAAGTATGGCATCAGCCGTACCACTATTTGCAAATGGGCAATGGTTTACCAGGCAATACATAACCTGCCGCCCATCGATCTGCAACAAAAACATTACATTAGCCCAATGGCGAAAAAAGCAAAAAAGGAACAAGGGGGAACATCGGAAAACGAAGCCGCGTTGCTGCAAAAAATTGCTTCCCTCGAAAAGCAATTGGCACACCAGGAACTAAGAGCTGAGGTATTGGATACCCTCATTAATGTTGCCGAAAAACAACTCAACATCTCTATCAGAAAAAAGCCTGGCACCCAACAGCCCTCGAAATAAAAAAGACAAAACCATTCTTTAGCGTACAGCGGCTTTGCCGGTTGTTGGGTTATTCGCCACAGGCGTATCATAAAAAACAAAAAAGAGATGTAGTGCAAATGAGCAATGAACATTTGATGCTGCAACAAATTGATTCCATCAGAAAATACCAGCCACGTTGTGAGGGAAGAAAACTTTTTATCATGCTACAACCTTTTTTTAAAGAGCATCATATTGTAATAGGGAGAGATAATTTTTTTGATTTACTAAGAAGAAACAAGCTGCTGGTAAGAAGAACAAAAAGAAGCGTTCACACCACTGACAGCAAACACCACTTTCGCCGCTACCCCAACCTGGTAAAGGGTTTTGCGCCATTAAAGGCGCATGAATTGTGGGTAGCCGATATTGCTTACATACCACTTAAAAACAGGTTTGCTTACCTGTTTTTAATTACCGATGCCTACTCCAGGAAAATTGTTGGCTTCCATGTAAGCGATGATATGAAAGTGAGCAGCGCTACACTTGCACTAAAAAAAGCATTGGCACAAAAACCTCCCGAAACGATTGTGATACACCACAGCGACCGCGGCATACAATATTGCAGCAGTGCTTATGTACAACTGTTGCAACAACATCATGCTCACATCAGCATGACCCAAAATGGTGACCCGTATGAAAATGCTATTGCAGAAAGAGTGAACGGTATTTTAAAAACAGAACTCATCAGCAAGTATTATGATAACATTGATATGGCTTCTATACACATTGCCCGCTGCATTACCATTTATAATTACAAACGAAGGCATAGCAGCATCAGCTGGCAAATACCAAATGATGTACACCAACAACAAGGGCCGCAAATAAGAAGATGGGAAAACTATTATCAAAACAACTCAACAATCAAAAAAATGATGCAGGAAACCTAACTGGCTATCACAAAAAAATAATTGCTTTAGCTGTGCAGGCTACACAACTATTTTTTTGCCAACGCACCGCAAAAACTTTTTCAATCAACCTTATTCAGGATGTTTTATCTTAGTCAACCAATAGCAGGATTAATCATTCATAACCAGTCAACTTTTTTCAGGACGGGTCACAGCTATCTATCATCTTTAGTTCGGGCTGGACGTTATTAATTTAGCTGCGGTTCTTATCTTCATCTTTTGTAATTTTATTCGGCATTGGTTGCCGGCTGACGTTTTTCAAATTCCGCCACATCGCCAATGCGAAACGTTAGCTGGCATTTTAAAACCTTCTACTATGGGACTATTTGGGAAAAACGACAACGACTTCTTTTACGAGTATTGGATTGGTAAAGACATCAATCTAAAAAAGTATTGGACAGCTTATAAGAATGGACAAGGCTATATGCAAAAGTTCGACGACATGAAATGTCATGTTCTTGAAATCACTTTTGAAACTCCACCTAAACATCTACCACTTTTCAATCTTGAACCCATCTACAAGACACTTAAATCTTATTACCACGATTTGAAGAAGGACATACTTAGTAACAACGAATATGGTTCTGCCGGGCCATTATTCATTTATGAAATCAATCGAGGTTCCGGCATCTGGACTTTTTTAGGCGAGTTATGGTACACTTTAGTATTGGGCACGACCTTGTCCGAAGAGAAAATTAAGGGACAACGGTTAGACAACTTAGAAAAAAAGCTAAGAATAATGAAGGAGTATTTCGGCGAAGGTAATGTTCGGCCTGAGCTATTTGAAAATTTTATGGAAGCCGACACTCCTATTGAGACACAGGAAGCAGTACAAAATTTATTCGAGGAAAAAATAAAAACAATACGAATTTCAAAACATCCTTTTGAAGGCGAAATTGACGACAATAGAAAAGAAATGATTGATTTAAAAATGTTGACAGAAGGTGGCGAGACGAAAAACGCCAGCTAACATTCGGTTTGCTGCTATGCTGGCGGACGGAAAAGCAATCGGCATTTGAACAGTTTTCAGCTAATATCGGGCAGACGGAATTCTTTTCAGCATTTGTTGTTAACTTCATCATCAGTTTTTTAATCGGCTTCAGTTCTGGGCTGGACGTTATAAAATTCCAGCACAGCAGCAGGCCCCGGACGTTGGTGGCAATGCTAAAACGACATTCGTATCATTCAAAATTTTTGACACGACACATGACAAAAGACTATCCTGGTGAACAATGGAAGACCTTAAAGTTTGACTTTGAATTTACCAATGAAGGACGCATTGAAGTTTCAAATTTTGGGCGGCTACGAAGTTTTAATAAAGTTTCGGGCGGCAACATTGTTAACGGTTCAATGATTAACGGATACAAAATTTTACGACTCAAACTTTATAAACCGAGAGAAGAGAAAATTCAAAACAGGCTTGACTATCACCAACAACAAATTTTAAAGCTGACCCGAAAGTTAAAATCACTCAAAGACAATAACGAAAGCAAAAAAGTAATTGCTGAGACTGGCGAATTGCTTGACAATTTAAAAGCAAACCTTAGCAAAAAATTTAAAGACGATTTAAAGGAACGGACAGTCAATTATCATTCACTTGTTCACCGACTTGTTGCAGACTATTTTCTTAAAAAGCCAACTGCCAAGCAGACAATCGTTGCTCATCTTGACCATGACAAACTCAACAACAGAGCCAACAACTTGCAATGGATGGCACCAGAAGAAAATTACGAACATCAAAAAAACAGCCCTCATGTAATTAAAGAAAAACAAGAGCGGCGACACAGACCAAAAGAAAATTCAAGAGCGACAAAGTTGTCGGTGACGAAGGTTATGCTTATGAAAAAGTTAATCAATCAAGGTAAGCCAATGAAGCAACTTGTAAAACTTTTTAAAGTAACCGAGACACAAATCATTAGAATCAGGCGTGGCGAAAACTGGTCTGATATTGAAGCGGCAAAATAACAGCAGACGAGAAGCACATGCCACCAACATTGGGTTTGCTGCTATGCTGGCAGACGAATAAATCCTCATCTTTTTGTTCGCTATCAGCTTTTGTTCCAGCAGACGTTTTTCAATTTGGCTTTTAGTTGTTAACTTCAACTTCAGTATTTTTAATTGGGCTTCAGTTCCGGGCTGGACATTATAAAATTCCAGCACAGCAGCAAGCCGTGAACGTTAGCAGAAATTATTTCTTTACAACTTAATACTTGCCTGCCTGCCCTTTAATTTGTTTTAGAATTTTTTGTGAGCTAAATCCAATTCCATGGCGAAATACCCATTGCACCTTTTCAATATTATTAATGTCATCAGCAACATTCCCATCTAATACAATTAAGTCAGCGGTTTTGCCCACTTCAATGGAACCAATATTCTTTTGAACGTTTAGTGCAACAGCACCATTATACGTAGCAATCCTTATTGCTTCAACAGGGGTAAAACCTTCCTTCGTTAATAATTCTATAGCTCGCAAACTGCCATAACCTGCCAGCACACTTCCGTTGCCGGTCGGGTCTGTCCCTACAGTTAATAAACCACCAGCATCGGCAAATTCTTTTTCCATCACAAAATCCTTCACAATAGCATTATTCATATCCGCATTTTTTTCGTGACTGTAATATTTTACATACATGTCGCGGGTATCGGGTGACATTGCATCTAGCACTTCCTGCTTAGGTATTGTATCCTGTGTACACAATCCTTCAAATACAGCCAAAGTGGAAGTAATTATTACTTTATGCTGAACAAGAAAGCTAATTAAATCTTTCGCTTGTTTACCGTAAGGGTCAATATTTGCAAAGGGATTTACTGACAAAGCGCATTCACCGGCTTTCTTGCCGGGTATAAAATCAGTTGCAGCTAAAAAGCCATGCTCCAGTTGGTCAATGCCCATTTCTGCAGCTTCATGATAGGTAACAGCACACAGGTGTCCTGTAATTTTTAATCCTCTTGCATGTGCAGCTTCAATAGCAGCTTTAAGTGAACTGCTGTCGAGATTCATATAAGCTTTAAAAGAAGTAAATCCTTCATCAGCCCAAAAATTTATAAAAGCTTTTGCCTCAGCCGCATTTTTAATTTCATGCATTTGGGGGAAATAACTACCACGTCCTTCCAGATAAGGTGCGGTGACATACATTGCAGGGCCAATTATTTTGTTTGAATCTATATCTTTTTTAAGTGAAAGGTCAGAGTAAGGCTCAATACTTCCTGCTGTGCGGATAGTAGTTACGCCGCAAGCGAGATAAAGCCTTGGGAAAGTAACAGGCAATTGTTTTAGGTGTACATAAAAAGGCGAAACACTGGCATCAGGATAAAACATGTGTTCATGCAATAACACAAAGCCTGGTAATACCGATTTCCCTGTACAATCCAGTACTGTTGCACCAGTCGGTATATTCACAATATTTGTATTGCCCGTTTCAGTTATGATCCCACGTGCAATAATAATGGTTTGATCGGAAAGCATTTTCTTATGGATCACATCTGCAAGGAAGCAATGTATTAATGCTATGGTATCTTGTTTGTAATCTATGTATTGCAGAATAGATGGAGGATAAGGATGCTGCGCAGCGCACTGAAAAGAGAAAGCATATAAAATAAAAAAGCTGATCAGTCGCTTAACGGCAAACAATAGATTATATTTAAAAGTACATACCTTCATAAAAAATCAACTATGTTAAAGGTAGCGCTCTTTTTATCTGTTTGTATGATCGCATTGCAAAGCACTTCAAACGCACAAACTATTCAAAACAGTGTTTTTAAATCTTATTTTGCCGCCCCTATTAATGATACAGCAACTTTATCAATCGTCAAAGACACTATGACTATTTCCAACACCGGCGGTATGACTATAGTGAAGTCAATAGTTCATTTAAGTAACGACACTATAACCATTACCGATTTTGCGGGTAGAATAAAGTGCTCTCCAGATGACAATGGAGTTTACATTTATAAAATATCTGCAGGCAAACTGGTTTTGCATGTTATTACCGATCCGTGTGATGGAAGGGCTAATTCAATAAGCGAAAGGGACTGGATGTTTGTAAATAAGTAATGATGTGATGTTATAATGCCGTTGAAAAAATAACTACTGCCAACATGTGGTTTGCTGCTATGCTGGCAGACGAATAAATCCTCATCTTTTTGTTCGCTATCAGCTTTTGTTCCAGCAGAAGAATATCTATTTAGGTTTTTGTTGTTAACTTCATCATCAGCAATTTTATTCGGCTTCGGTTCTCGGCTGACGAATATAAAATCCCAGCACAGCAGCAAGCCCGGAACGTTGGTTGCAAATTTTTTTTAGTGACATAGCGATATTTCAAAAAAGACTAAACACAAGCATTACTGTTTTCGAGTAATTAAATAAGTGATAAAAGAATTTTTTGAAAAGAACAGGTTGGAATTATACCCTGACGATAATATAAGTGGATAAAATGAACCAAAAACTAATATTATGGCTTAAAGACAAAATCGGTTGGCAAAACGGGTTTTTAATTGCGCTCTTTTTAGTGGTTATTTTATATTCGTTAAGCAAAAAGAAAAATCTGATAAATAATGCTGTTTATACGGACGGCATAAGTGACGGATTGCAAAAAGGAGTAAGAGGGCATATTTATTTGCACTATCATTTCCTCGTCGACCATGTTGAGTACAAAGGCGATGTTCCAGACACATTTTGCGAGAAATGCAAAAACAATTGCTGCGATTCAGGGGCACTTGTAATCGTGAGATACGAACTTGAAAACCCCAACAATAATGACCTTGTAGTTTCAAATCCTAACAAGTAAAATTAAAAAAAAGCTGCAACCAACATGAACTGTGTAAAAAATCAAATAAATCCTCATCTTTTTCTTCGCTGTCAGCAGCGGTTTGGCACACATAATTCTATTCGGCTTTTGTTCTTATCTTCATCATCAGTAATTTAATTGGGCTTCAGTTGTGGGCTGGGCGTTATAAATGCCAGCACAACTTGTCCCGCTGTTGGCGGGAACAGCAAGCCGTGGACGTTAGGAGGCACCTTGCATCATTTTGATTAAAGACTTAAAACAGTTGAAATATTTTTTACCACGATTATGAAGACAGTTTTTTTATGTGCAGCTTTTCTTTGTTCAGCACCTGTTTATTCGCAAGACACAACACAAGTTAAACGAGTTGACTCTCTAATAAAGCTGATTAACAGTTCGGATTACAAAATTCAAAGGGACACAATAAAACAAGACCGTCCTGAATTAGGTTTGTATATGCGTACTTACCTAACAACGGTAACAAATGGGAATGAGTTAAAAAAATATGTAAACAATGTTCACGCGACGACTCAGGAAAACGGAACGATCAAACAGATGGTTGCGACGAATATTTTTTACTTCGACCATAACAAGCTGATAAAAGTGGAAGAATTTGCCACTGAAGGCGATAAAAATATAGATGCGCTTTGGTACTATGCAGACGATAAGCCAATTTATTACACTTCGAAATCGGACAAATCTGAAGAAAGAGCAGAACTGTTGTTGACGATTGCGAAAAACATGTTGGGAAAAATTAAATTTAAATAATTCTTCCTCCTCAGCAACGGCTCACCGATAGCCTTGTGAAATGGCTGCGGGAGTTACGCTGCGTGAAGCTGAAATACAGTAGATTTGGGCATGCCCACAAAGCAGAACATCTCGCTTCTCGTTGCCTTTCTTTTTGCATTTTCTCATGGCGGCATTTCGCAAGATAAAATGCAGGATAAAAGTTTCATCAACGACAGTGTTGAAATATCTGTCCCTGCTTCTTTTCATACCATGCCGAAGGCTGAATACAATTTTTTTTATCAGGACAGTGATTATAACAATACAGCTGTTCTGGCTGATCATAACGCAGCAGTATATATTTCCGTAGCCTCTATCAGCACTATTGTGATGACCGATGAAGAATATGGTGATTTCTATGTCCTCACGATGAAAGAATTTAAAAAGAAGCCCGGCATTTCAAAATGGATAACCGACGGAGAAAAATTTCATAAAGACAGCAAGTATATTTTTTTCAAGTTCAATCGCAAAACAGGGGCTGATGAAACATTCAATCTTTCAATCATTGCCAACACAACAGCCTCGCATTTTTTTGCGATCAACTTCAGTTGCCCGCAAAAAAATTCAGATAGATGGGAAGACATATTTGAAGATATCATAGCCAACATGAAAATAAAATAACAAGCAGGTGCCATCGCTTTTGGTTCTTATCCCCAACTGCCTCTTTTAATGTCTTCACGAACCGAAATGTAGAAATAAAACTATAAATGGTTTGTGAGGGCGCGAACCACGGCGATGGCAGGCGTAATTCTATTCCACTTTTGTTCGTAACTTTATTTCAGCAATTTCAATCGGCTTCGGTTTCGCTGACAATTATAAAATACCAGCATAACTTGCCCCGCTTTTGGCGGGAACAGCAAGCCGTGGACGTTGGCAGCCACCTTATAATAAATCTTCAACTTTTAATAAGTTTCATATGAAAGAGTCAGAAAAAATAAAGATCGCAATGGAACGGTGCAAGAAAGCATTCACCCTTAAACCTGCGATGGGCAAGGGTACGGCCGTTTCCAAGGTACGCATCGCAAATGGGCTAACCTGCGAGATCAATGAAGGTGACTGGAAGTTTTCTGTCGATATGCCCGAAGCAATCGGTGGTAACAACACAGCTCCTACACCCGGAGTATATGGAAGGGCGGCTCTTGGTTCATGCCTTGCCATTGGCTATATGATGAAAGCTGCTGAGCTAAATATCAGTATTAAAAATCTGGAGGTGGAAGTACAGGCTGATTTTGACGATGGTGCTTTGTTGGGCACGGCAGATAAAAATATTCCTCCGGGCTATCATGAAGTGCGGTATACTATAAACATTGAAAGTGATGCGCCGGAAGAAAAAATTATGCAAATGCTTGATGACGGAGATAAGCACAGCCCTTATCTTGATGTGTTTTCAAGAGCGCAAAAATGCGTAAGAAAAATAAATATCGTATCCACTAAAATTAATGACTGATGGAACCAGCCTTGCAAAGACGTGTGCAGCGATATGGATGGGATAAAGCTGCCTCTTATTACGAAAATTCATGGCAGCAGCAACTGAAACCTGCGCATGACACTTTGTTTGATATGGCGACCATTCAACAAGGGCAAAAAATAATCGACATTGCCTGTGGCACAGGGCTAATAAGTTTTCGGGCAGCAGCGGCAACTGGCAGCAACGGGTTTGTGCTAGGCACGGATATCTCGGAGAAAATGGTTGAGATTGCCGATAAAACAGCTAAAGAAAATAATCTCGGCAATATTAGTTTTGAAAGAATGGATGCTGAAGAATTAAAAATTAATGATTCAGCATTTGATGTGGCAATTTGTGCGCTTGGATTAATGTATGCACCCAATCCTGCAAACGCATTGAAAGAAATGTACCGTGTTCTGAAAAAAGGAGGGCGCTGTATTGCGGCGGTTTGGGGGAAAAGAAATAATTGCGGCTGGGCAGACATATTTGAGATCGTCGATAAACGGGTTTCATCGGAAGTATGCCCGATGTTCTTCAATTTAGGTAATGACAGCGTACTTGAAAAAAATTTTGAGCTCGCCGGGTTTTCAACCGGCAAAATCAAAAGGATCCAAACTTCTCTTGACTATGATTCAGATGAAGCGGCATGCGCTGCCGCATTTGAAGGCGGCCCAGTGGCATTGGCGTATTTTAAATTCCCTGAAAATGTAAAAAAAGAAGCTCGCGAAGAATACCTTGCTTCAATTGAAAAATATAAAACAGAGAAAGGCTATTCTGTTCCCGGAGAATTTATAATAGGTCTGGGAATTAAGTAGCACTCTAAAATTTTTTCGTAGAATGGTGAGCTTGAAAATATAGAAACCTCAGAAACAAAAAATTAGCAAGACCATTGAAAAATCATAAATACGAATAAGATTGGTTTCATTTATCGGCTCACGAATATAAAATGCCAGCACAACTTGTCTCGCTTTTGGCAGGAGCGGTTAACCATGGACGTTGGTAGTAATTTTAGTGCAATAACTCCTATAGAAATAATTTATGGAACAACCTTACAAAGGACGAGCAATCATACAAGACAATTTTACTGATCTTCAAATTATCATACCCACTAAGAAGAATTGGTTTATTATTCTTTTCATCGGAGCCTGGTTAGGCGGTTGGTTATTTGGAGAAGTATTTGCAATAGGCGCAGTAACTGGACTTTTAGGTGGAAATCCTGCAGGATTTTTTATTTTGTTTTGGCTCATTGGTTGGACAGTGGGAGGTTTTTTTGCATTAAGGATGTTTCTATGGAATTTGAAAGGGCAAGAAATTATTACTGTCGGACAGGGCATCTTGAGCATTGACAAAAAGGGCATATTATTTTACAAGCCAAAAGTGTTTGATTTAAACGAAGTAAAAAACATTAGAGTCCAAGAGGATAATTTGGGCTATGGAGGACTTTTTGGTGGACGCCGAAACGATTTTGGAGGATTTAATTTAAGTGGGACAATTCGGTTTGATTATGGACTTCAAACAGTGAAGTTTGCCGGTGGACTTGATGAAGCAGAAGCGAAGTCCATCATTCAAAAATTAAAAGACCGGCATTTACTGAAAGAGAAAAACTACAGCTAATACGAACTGTGCTAAAAATTAAATAAACCCTCATCTTTTTGTTGCCATCAGGAGCGGTTTCGGAGGGCGTAATTTCTTCGACGTTTATTATTAACTTCATCATCAGTAATTTTATTAGGCTTCAGTTTCGTGCTTGGCGTTATAAATTCCAGCACAACTTGTCCCGCTATTGACGGGAGCAGCAAGCCGTGAACGTTGTGCGCTATTAAAAAACAGACACTAAATGAGAGATGATAATGTTTCTTAATAAAAAATATTTTTTGACATTCGTGCTCACTTTAACTTCTGTCATGGCAATCGCACAATGTGAAGGATTAAAAGGTGATAAAGTAGGGATGAAGCAATGGAAACGAAAATATTTTGACTACTTCAGTATTGACACGACCACACAACTAATAATAGCCGACTCAGTGCTAATTTTCTACTTGTCTAACGAAGAAAATGAGACTAATTATGCTATGCCTTGCTGTTATTTCTTAGCTGAGAAATATGCGGAGACAGAGTTAAAAAGAAATCTTAACATACTTTATAAAAAATTAGAGAAACAAGATTCAATAAACTTTTATAAGGCTCAGAAAGCGTGGCAGGCTTATTACAATACTGAATGGGAATTTCTCAGACAAGCATTTGTTGCTTACGCAAATGTTTCTAAATATGGTCAAGGACGAGAGGTTATGCTTGAGACTGCATCAAGAAAATACCAAATGATTAAAGATAGGATATTGATGATTAAAAGTTACATAGAGACAGCAAATAATGAATAGCGCTAATACACCAGCAATTATATTTTACTTTGAAAGACAACATTGACGGAAAGACGCGAGCGCACAACAAAAGGCCTGGCAAAATGCTGGCAGACGAATAATGTTCTTCATCATTTTTTAGGCGACAGAATTCTGTTGAGCAAATAATGTTAACTTGAACTGTAAATAAAAAATCAACAGCGGTAAGCCAGTCGGAGGGAATGCTATTTCCGGCAATTCGCCAAGCCGTCAACGTTGTGCGTCACTTTAGACACTCTGCATATGAAAAAGCAATTTAAAAAATGGATGTTTCGGCTAGCGGTTACAGGACTTTTTCTATTCGGACTTTTAGTAACATTTATGCTTTGTCCAATACTTTTGTATGCAAATAAAACTACGAATAGAAATTATTCAATTTACCATAACAAGTCGTTGAACAAAAACTTTCAACAACGACTTGAACAGTCAAATTTAATAATTAGATCAAGTGAGCTGTATGACCCAAATGTTAAAATAGATGTGTGTCTGAAAGATGGTTCAAATTATCCCGAGCTGATCAAATTGGTTATGGGAAAAGATTTTATTTCATCATTTTATAATAAAATTATTCTTACAGGCGACACAGTTAATTATAGCGATAACTACATTCAACTTGACGGGCACAAAATTAACCTGACCCAAATGCTTGCTCACGCTCAAGTTCATTGTTTGGAATTCAATAAATATGGACTTTGGCAATCGAATCCAATCGGAAGGCATCCCGCCTGGAAATGGGAAGGTTACCCTGAATATGTAGCAAAGCAAAATGCTGACCAGATAAATCTTCAAAACAATATTGAAAAATTGTTGCAAATAGAAAGTACCACCAACAACGGCTGGATGAAATTTGCAGACAGTACAGAAACTTTAATTGCTTTTGATGAATTTCGTTTGCTTATTCAATATTGTATAGAGATAAAAAAGATGACTTTTGTAGAATTGATGAAGGACACAACTGAAGAAAAGACTGTTAGACAACAAATGGTAAACTGGTATAACAAGCAACAAAATTGATAAAAAAGCGAACGCACAACACAAGTATTTGCAAAAGCAGCGCCGGGCAATCTAACATCAGCTATGTGCAAGCATCATCAGCGGTTAAGGATCGACGTTATGAAATACCAGCACAACTTGTCCCGCTATCGGCGGGAGCAGCAAGCCGGATGGGTTGTGTGCAATTAGTAACACAGCGCTTTCCTTATAAATAGATAACTATTTTCTTTAACTCTTATTCAAAAAGTATATGAAATTTATTTCGTTATCAATTATTTTTTCATTCTGCTTTTTTACTTGCTTCTCGCAAAATCCAACTGACACACTGAAAGAGTTAAATGACCTCAAGGCCTTGAAGTCACAATTGCTTGAGAAAGTCAGCCAACTTCAAAAAAGCTATGGAGAATTACAGACCTTAATTGATTCGACAAAAATCAAATCAGATAGCATCAAGACTTATATAGCGAATGAAAAACCTTCTGCAAATGACAAACAGTCAAAAACCATAAATAAGCAAGAGAAATTTCTCAAAGAAGCAAATGTAGAGTTAGACAAGCAATCAAAAAGACAGGTTGAAAATAAGAAAAAGCTCCAGGAAGCTTTGGACTTAATAAAAGAAATAGATGTGCGGATAAATGAGCTTTCAAAAAAAGCAACTTGACGTTTGAAGTTAATTTTTTTTCTCAGCAGGGTCTTCCGTACAATGTCTCTTACAAATGCATAAAGCTATTGCGGAGCCCCTGCGTGAAAGGAAATATTTTTATTAATTAAATGATGATGCACTAACGCGGGGCAGGCTGAGCCACTCCCCGCTGAAACAAAAAATATCCCATCAACACTTAAGCTGTTTAATAATTCTGATTACAACTTGAAAAATGAATACAGCAAGTTACCCCCTAAAACTTGCTAACCGCTAAATCATACATTCCGGTAATATCAAGAGAGGGTAATTTTAGCAGAGCACATTATTCATCAAGATCAAACAAAAAGAGAATACAAGAATATATAAAATAGATGGTGGTTTAATATAAATACAAATTAAGCCTCCTCATGTGTAGTAGTAAAACGGGGCTGTTCTCAGTTCCGTTTAGTTTTTTCAGCTTGTATATGCAGCTTAAGCATTATAAAGATTTGAAGCTAGTGCCTCAGTTCGCTATCAGCGGCGGTTTGGACTGACCGGATTTCTATTCAGCATTTATTATTAACTTCATCATCAGCAATTTTAATAGGCTTCGGTTTCGTGCTTGGCGTTATAAATCCCAGCACAACTTGTCCCGCTATCGGCGGGAGCAGCAAGCCGTGGATGTTGTGCGCAATTCCTGAGGGCAATTCTAACTTTGAACTGAAGAGTATTTAGCAAGTAGGTTTTAATATACTAAAACAAATTAACACCGCAGACAACCGTTTCAAAAAATAAAATTAGAGTTAGTAAGTTTTACAAGTTTTGTGACTGCATCACGAAAAAAAATCCGAAACTTGCGTAAATAATTTGACCAAAAATAATTTATAAAAATAATGAAAGCATTATCAATATTCAGCGGTTGTGGAGGGCTTGATATAGGCGTTGAGGCGGCTGGTTTTGAAAATGTAGCTAATATTGAATTCGATAAGCATGCAGTTAAGACACTTGAAAATTGGAGAGACATCAACAACAAAAATAATTTGATAATTAGTAAAGACATCAAAGAGATTGACCCGAAAATTTTTAAAGGGGAAAAAATAAAATTAATACATGGAGGCCCACCTTGTCAGACATTTTCTTTGATTGGAAAGCGAAATTCACTTGATGATCCAAGGGGTTTGCTTCTTTTTGAGGTCATTCGCTTTGCTTATACTCTTAAACCAAAAGCAATTCTCATTGAAAATGTTAAAGGGTTGCTGAGTGCGCCCAATGAAAAGGGAAAAAAGGGAGGAGCATTTGAATTATTCATAAAAGAACTCATTAAACTTGACTATGTTCCAAAGTGGGCGGTAATAAATGCAGCCGATTATGGAATACCACAAAGAAGGGAAAGAGTATTCATGGTCGCGACATTGGGGAAAAACGGTTTTGCATTTCCAACTCCAACTCATTCAGAGGAACAAGAAGACATCTCTTTGTTTCCTCTTTTACCATATGAAGGAGCGTGGAAATTTATATCCAATCTGCCAAAGCCAAGTTTAAAAGGAACAAAAGAAAAATTTCCCAACCACGTTGATGTTACGCCAGAAAGAGATGCAGAACGTATTTCCTATGTCCCAGAAGGAAGTTATCTTTCTTGTCAGGTAAATGCTCCCGCCTCTATCAAAATGAACCTGAGTAAAAAGGATACAACCAAGTACAGAAGATTAAGCAAAGGAGAACCTTCACTGACCTTGAGAGGAGGAGAAATATTTTATCACCCGACAGAAAACAGATACTTAACCCCTCGCGAATATATGAGACTGCATACCTTTCCGGATAAGTTGATTCTTCAAGGGCCTGTTAGAAGTCGTTCTGGAACTGTAAAAAGTTTAGACCAGCACAGACAAGTAGCAAACGCAGTTCCTCCTAAGCTCGCTGAAATAATCGCAAAAGAGATTTTAAAAGTTATATGAAGAATCAAATCTTTGAACTATTTGGACACGAGGTTGACGACAAGAGTGAGCAAGCAGAATACTACCGCAAAAATTGTATTTGCCCCTTCACTAATAATCTTTGTGATGGTGGGGGCAATCGTTATCAAACTTTTCTTACCAAAAATGATGTTGACAAAAATAAACTGACAAAATATTTTTCCAAGGATTTAAAGATTGTTCCACCAGGAGTTTGCTCTCTCTATGTGAAAGATGTTAAATGGATTGTTTGTCCGAGAAGAATTTTCTCTTTCTCAAATGCACATGAGAAAAATTATCATACAAGTTTTGTCGGGACGCTTCTCAAAAAATATTGCCAACTTGAAAACACTAAACAAATTGGCATTTGGGGCGAAGTCAAAATAAAATATTCAAAGGACAACGAGGATGATGAAACAAAATCATTTGACTATACATTCGATTACATCGTTGCCTCGCTTGGTTCAAAAAAAATTTCCGAAATAGCTATCGCACTTCAAATGAGTGAAACTAAAGTAAGAAAGCAAGCAGAGGACAATGGTTATACCGTTGCCATGAGGGGAGCAGAATATTTTGTTGAGGATTTTCCGATTGGTAAACTTAATATCATTGAAATAATGACTTCAAGCACATCTGGAGGAAATAAAAATAAGGGCACAACTATTCAACAATCTTTTATCAACGCAATCAAAGGAGATAAACATGAATCACCCGGAATAAATTATCGACAGGTTTGGGCAAGAATGGTAAGCCAGTTAATTGTGAAATCTCAAATCGGAAATGCGTGGGGAGGTAAGACACTTTGGATTCTTCAAGATTCATTAACGGACTACATAACTAAAAGCACCGACCTGAATCTTGTAAAACTTATTTCGGAGATTTCCAAAGAGGTTAATCTTGTGAGCATAAAATACGGAAATGACACTGACGAAAACGGATGCCTGAAATTAAAAGAGCATCATCTTTATGCAGGTATGATTCCGAAAATCACAAGTGACACTGACTTCAACAAATTGCTGCAAGCAGGAAGCATTCCTGACATGAATGAAATCGCAAGCAAATTAATTTTGAAACCATTGAGGAATAAACTGAAAGCATAGTTAACTCGCTTTGGAAAATTTGTGTGCTGACTGCAACCAGTCACTCTTCGTTGACAAAGTAGAGCATGCACACAACATTCGGCTTGTTGCCATGCTGGCATTACAGAAGAGCAATCGGCATTTGTACAACAATCAACTAATACCCGGCAGGCGAATTTCAATTAGACATTTGTTCTTATCTTCATCGCCAAAAAAATTTTATTGGGCTGCAGTTTCGGGCTGAACATTATAAAATGCCAGCACAGCAGCCAAGCCCTAACGTTGGCTGCTGCTTTTGGCGCGAACCCGAAATATCAACATCTCATAAAATTTCATGAAACATTTTAAGCAGTTAGATGGATTACGTTTTGTGGCAGTTTTCTTAGTTTTAATTATACATTTTGCAACCATAATCGGAATGCATTTTTCGGCAGGCTATTACGGAGTTGAATTATTTTTCGTGATAAGCGGGTTCCTGATCACCACAATATTGCTTAAAACTGAGGAGCCATTCGGCATTGCTTATAAAAAATTTATCGGAAGGCGTACCCTTAGAATATTCCCAATTTATTATCTAACTATATTTATTCTCTTCATTATTGGCAATAAATATGTACATGAGTATTTAATTTACTGCCTCACTTATACCTACAACTATATTTACTTTAAAGTACCTGTCAATTCAATATCTCACTTTTGGTCATTAGGCGTGGAAGAACAATTTTATCTGTTTTGGCCATTCCTGATTTTGAGTTTGAGAAATAACCTGAAGTTGTTGACTATTTAGTTTTTCTGTTAGTCATAATTTGTAGTGCGCAGGAACAATTTCAAATATTCCCTTCTTTGCCGCCATTGGGGCTTATTCCACAAGCAAACGGCTTAGGCATCGGTGCATTAGGTGCAATTTTTTTATTGATATTCTTCCTGGTAACAAACTACAAGATCAAATATATCTTCTGCCCGATTATTTCCCTCTTATTCATACTGAAAACAACAAAAAATGGTTTTGCAATTGCGCCGATAAACAATTTTCTTAATAATAAATGGGTCACATATATCGGCTCAATTTCTTATGGCGTATATGTCTTCCATTTGCCTTTAGGAGATTATGTAACGAAATATATTTTCAACCCATTGGTGTATGATAAAATAGATTGGAAATCATTGGGAGTATTCAAAAAACTTCAATGGCATACGTGGATTATCAAGTTTCCTTTATACAGCTTACTTACTATTTTAGTTGCACATTTTTCATACAAATATATTGAGAGGCCAATACTTACACTTAAAGACAAATGGTTTAAATACAAATAAAGCAACATCCAACAAAAGTATTGCCGCAAGTGAGCGAACACAGCAGCAAATAAACAACTTGAAACAATATACGGTCGTTGGCTGTAATAATATCTACTCACTCAACTTTTATTATAATGAAATTAAAACAAGCAGCTTTTATATTGACTTTGCAATTTTTCTTTCTCATTTGTTTTGGGCAAGAAGCACAAAAAGTAATTGTATCAAATGACACTTTAAGAAAATCAATAAAAACTGACACAACTAAATTAAATATAGATGCATTAAAATCTTCTCCTGCCAATTTCAAATTGCTTTTAGAAAACGAATATGTAAGAGTGCTTGAATATTCTCTGAAGCCCGGCGAAAAGGATACACCACATACTCACCCTGCAAAATCATCGTATGTTGTTTCGGGCGGAAAATTAAAAGTATATCTTGAAAATGGTAACACAATTATTGCAGACGAAAAAGCAGGAACTGCCTCATGGAAGGATTATGTTGGTAAGCACTATGTTGAAAATATTGGCAACACAACCGTAACAATCATATTGACGGAAATTAAATCGTTGGAATAATTAGGCTTGGATTAAAAAATCTTACAAACCCAAGCTCAAAATCACTCCACCCGCAAGCTCTCTACCGGATTGGCGGTTGCCGCACGAATAGCCTGGTAGCTGACCGTGAGCAGCGCGATCACTATCGCCGCTACGCCGGCCAGCACATAGATCCACCACGGCATCGATGTGCGATAAGCGAAGTCCTGCAGCCATTGGTGCATACCCCAGCCCGCCACCGGCGCGGCGATAACGGTCGAAAGCCCTACAAGCAGGATGAACTCCCGGGACAGCAATGAAACCAATTGGGGTACGCCTGCGCCCAGCACTTTGCGGATGCCGATCTCGCGCGTCCGTTGGTTAGCAGTGAATGCGGCAAGACCGAAAAGCCCCATACAGGAAATGAAAATGGCGATGCCCATGGCGATGTTCATGATCTGCGACGTTTGCCGTTCCTGCGTGTAAAGCTGTTCCAGCGATTCATCGAAGAACCGGGACTGGAATACTTCTCCCGGGTATATTTTTTTGAAGACCGATTCCATATTTGTCATCAGCGTCTTCACTTCCGTGGTAGAGAGCCGGGTCGTAGAAAGTTTTACACTCAGTTGCGATACTGAACCTGCCTTATACGAGAAGATAAAGGGCCGTATCTTCTCATGCATATCGTCTGAATGAAAATCCTTCACTACACCAATCACCGTTGCCGGATTCGGGCCATTAAACACCTGCTTACCAACAGCATCGGCCGGCCGGTTGAATCCAATAGCTCTTGCTGCTGATTCATTCAATATGTAAGCCCGATAGGCAGGCTGTGCGGGGGCGGTAGCTGAAGCGGAAATGCCTGGCCGCGTTGTGTCAGACAAGTAAAAATTTCTTCCGGCAACAAGTGTTAGCCCGTATAAGGATATATAGCCGGTATCTACATCATCGCCTCCAGGTAAGATCGTTACGTTCCCGGATCCTTTATATTCAAGAGAAGTGCCGAGGAATTCATGGTTCGATGTCTGCGGGTCGGCCGTGTTGAGGCTCACCTTCTGCACACCAGCGAGTTGGCGGATTTCGGTGGCAAGAACAGCTTTTCGGTTGTTTGGCTGGTCCCTCGGGAAGATCGATCGATACGATAGCATCTTTATTAAAGCCGAGATCGGTATTGAGCATATAATGGATCTGCCGCACTACCATCATGGTGCCGATGATAAAGAGCAGGCTCACCGTAAACTGGAACACGATAAGGCCCTTGCGGAGATAGCTTTTTGAGTTGAGCTGCTGAACGCCCTGCCCCTTAAGGCTGATTACAGGCAGGAAAGAAGAGAGCGCCCGCGCCGGATACCAGCCGGCGATCAGACAGGTGAGCCAGGATCGTAACCCCTATAAAAAGCCAGGTATCCAGGTCGCTCATATTTAAGCGCACGCCTTCGGGAATAAAGCCATGCAGGGCAGCAATAACAGGATCCGCCAGCAGGAGCGCGAGTGCCATGGCGGCAACCACGATGATGCCGGTTTCAATGAGGAATTGCCAGATAAGGCCGCCGCGGCTGCTGCCCATTACTTTCCGTATGCCCACCTCTTTTGCGCGCAGTATCGACTGCGCTGTGGACAGATTGATAAAATTAATGGCGGCAATGATCAGGATAAACAATGCAATGCCCGCCAGCGCAATCAGTGTAGGCTTGTGTGCATGCCGGCTATAGGTATCGCTATACGCTGCGTTAAAATGGACATCTGAAAGCGGTTGCAGCGCCATGCCAGATTTCACACCTGGATTTGGTTTCGTACGCCTCCTGAAAAACTCGGTGGATTGTTGTTCCGCATGCGCGGCTGTTATTCCGGGAGCAAGCTTAACATAGACGTTGACATTGCTCCCCAACATATTCCACTGTCCGGTGTAGGATTTAAGAAAGCTGTTTTCGAGAGTATTATAGGAGATGAAGTCTTTGAAGCCAAAGTCCGTATTCTGGCTCCAGTCCTTTACGATCCCCGTCACCGAAACCGTCAATGAATCTTCATATACAATGGAACGGCCCATCCAGTCTTCAGGAGATCCGTTCTGAAAATAAAGTTTAGCTTCCGATTCAGTCAGCACCACGGAAAAAGGTTTCTGCAGGGCGGTTGCGGGATTGCCTGCCAGCCATTGGTAATGAAATATCTTCAGATAATCCGTATCTGCAAAGGTGATATGATACTTCTGGTCGCCACTGACTAAGGGAATGACCCGTGGCGGCTGTCCTGATGTTGGGATCAACACTTTAGTGTCGTCTGTAAAGAGGGTCGTTACGGCGCTGAAGCATGTCGTCCCCTGGCGCAAAGTGGAGCCAACGGGCTCGGCCATCCAAACGTCATTGCCGCGGCTCGTGGAAACCATAAGCCGATAGATCCGGTCAGCATCAGCATGGAACTTATCGTAGCTGAATTCGAAGGCCACGTATAGGTAAATCACCACGCAGGACAGTATTCCGAAAGTAAGGCCAAGCAAGTTGATGGTTGTCGTCAACTTATGCCGGCCCAGACGGCGCACGGCGAAAAGCAGCTGTTTTTTTATCATGATGAAGAAGATTATCCCAATTCGCCACCAAAAAAAGACCAGTTTTAAAACAAGTTGAAAATCTGTTGATTAACGGTCGCATGCGCGGCCAGACTGTCTGTTTTCGATACAGCCGCTGTCCGAATCTATTTACACCAAATCAATAGTGTTCAGTTAAATAAAGACACCTCGGCCCTTGCTACGATGCCTCACGAACAATAAGTGCCGGTAGCAGCAAGCCGTGAACGTTGGCTGCTACGCTGTGCAATATTAAGTGATTATCAAACTCCCAAAACAACTTCTGTTGCTATTGATTTCTAAATATAAAGTCTTCTTTTGTGTACTTTATGTAAAGTTTATTTTACATTTTGAAATGTTTACTTATCTTCGCACTTAATTAAACATATATGAAATATGGAACAATCTAAAAAAACCGCGCAACAAAACGCTATTGTTTTCGCCCTCATTCACGGAGCCACCTATTTGCCGGCAGTACTGTTGCTAAAGCATCATTTGTTTGGGCAATCTGTTTCAATAATGATTGCTATAGTGCCAATCATTACTTTCGCCATTTTTATTTTTAAACTGATCAAATCCTATTCGGCGATGGATGAAGTGAAGCAGCGCGTTCAACTGGAAGCCGTGCTTATCGGCTTTGCGCTAACAACCTTGTTGATAATGTTCTTGTTTTTGCTAAGCCTGTGTGGTATATCGAGCCCCGACTGGTTTGGTTATGCGTACCTGGTTTGCTATTGCTGGCTCTTTTATTTTGTTGGTTGGTTCATTTCGAAAAAAAAATACGGGGTATGAAAAACACTATAAAGGTTGAACGCGCTAAAAAAAACTGGACACAGGAAGATCTTGCCGGGAAAATCGGAATTTCGAGACAATCTGTTAACTCCATTGAAACGGGCAAATTTATTCCCTCTACCGTGCTGGCTTTAAAAATGGCGAAAGTTTTCGGGACAGATGTTGAATCCATTTTTCAGCTTGAAAAGCAAGACTAAGATTGATATACCAGCCGCTAACATTTCATCGGTGTTATCTGCTTTAGATCCGTTCAACGCAAGTTCATTCCCGATTACTATTATTATTACCTTCTCTTTCATAATTGAAGGCCGCCATCCATGTTTTTGGGTATTTTTTCGGCGGGCGCAAATGCGCAGGCGTGAATAAGGGGGCTTTTTGATGTCATGAGAAGAGCTTCCCATGTTGTGGGAAGGGCTTCTCATGTCGTGAGAAGGGCTTCTCTTGTCATGGGAGAGGCTTCCCATGTTGTGGGAAGGGCTTCTCCTGTCGTGAGAAGGGCTTCTCTTGTCATGGGAGAGGCTTCCCATGTTGTGGGAAGGGCTTCCTCTGTCATGGGAAGAGCTTCCCTTGTCGTGAGAAGGGCTTCTCTTGTCGTGAGAAAGGCTTCTCATGTCGTGAGAAGGGCTTCTCTTGTCGTGAGAGAGGCTTCTCATGTCGTGAGAAGGGCTTCTCTTGTCGTGAGAAAGGCTTCTCATGTCGTGAGAAGAGCTTCTCTTGTCAGGAGAAAGGCTTCTTATGTCATGAGAAGCGCTGCATTGGCGTAGTTGCAATACAAAAGGCGAAGATCAACTTATTCATTATCAAGCCCGACTTTTTTAATTATGAAAACTAATGGCGTATATTTAAGTGTTAGCGGCAATTAACTGCGACACAATCTTAACTATGCAAATAAAACTTTTAATTTTACTATTACTTTCGGCTTCGCTTTCATTTGGACAGACTTTAAATGTTGACAATGTATATAATTTCTCTCCGCATAAGTTGACAAAAGCTGAGCAACAGAAAAAAATTCCAACGCTTGATGTTTTATGGAATGAAGTAAAGTCAGATACTTCAAAAAATTTACCGTTACTACGCGACGAACTTAATAAGCCAAACCATAATCCATACTTTTATTATGATGGAGCTGTTCTTTTGTATTCGTTGAGCAATACCGCAAGCGACAAGACTATGGCTGCAAATTCCATAGCTAAATGCGACTTGTCAGATATACCTCAAAAAGCTTATGTCGGAATACTTAATGAATTTTCTAACGATGGGATTAATGTAACAAAAGCTGCAGTCAAAATTCTGAATGACACTGCATTTTCATTTTTTCTACCGCAACATGCAATGTATTTTCGGCAAGGCGACTGTTTATCTTATATGTTGCTACCTGAAAAGCAAGAACTTTACATTGACACTTTAATTTCTTTATTCAAATCGGTTAATCCCAATTCACAAAAAGCAATATTATACACTTTGTGGTTTGCTTATAATTGTAAGGGCGACTCGTTAATTAAAACATCAATAAATGACAATACATTAAATAAAGATGTTCGTGATTATGCTAAAGAAATGTTGAAATCGCCTGACATGACAAATGAAATAAAACAACAAATAAATTCATTAGACAAAAACCAAATTGACGAACTAAGGAAAAAATCTTTAACACGTTTCAGCGATGAAGCACTCGACGAATTAATGCTTAGTACTTTAGCACTGCGTAAGAGTGAAAACTGCCGCTAACAAAAGGTTTGCCGCAATGCTGGCAGACTCAACAACAATCGGCGGCAAATCATTAATGGGCTTCGGTTCCAGCGGACATTATTCTATTGAGCATTTATAATTAACTTCAACATAAAATCATTGGCTGGGCTTCAGCAATCGGCAGACGGATATAAATTCCAGCACTGCGGCAAGCCTCGGTCGTTGGCAGCCATATTATCGTGAAACTCACAATTATCATCTTATTCGCAATATTCACGTGTGACAATAATCTTGTTGGACAGTCTCGAATATTGCAAGGGCGAATAATTTCTAATAATTTGGAAACTCTGGCGCGTGTACGAATACAAAATGTTGACAAAATAATTTTAGGTGAGACGGACTTAGAAGGCAGATTTAAAATTGAGTTACCTCATGAAAATCAAATTCTTCTTTTAAGTGGTGTTGGTTTAGAACCGACAAAAATCATATTAGGTGGGAATTGCGACACAGTAGAAGTTGTTATGATGTTATCTGGAACTTATGATTTTATGTCGTCAAATAAAATTGACAGACTTCGATTAAAAGAATTTAAGCAATTACCAGAACTTTATTTACAAGCCTATAATAAAGGACTTTTTAGAAAGAGCACAGTCTGCTACTCAAGACAGTTTGAGCCAGACAAACCAATTCTTGACAGTATAAGTAAGGAGATAGTTAAGCAACAACGACAAAATAAAAAAACTTTTGAAGCTCTTAAAATTGGAGACATAATCAAAATTCCATTTAGTACAGAATACAATTCTGATGGAACACATAGAACAAAGTTGATAGTCTATTCATTTTTAACTTTTAAACTAAAATATGATTGCATAATTGAGGCAGTAATTACAGACAAAAACCATCACAATAAAGGCTATAACTTAATTTGCAAAGTAACAAGTTGTAACTTGTGCCAACCTGAAAGCATTTACCATGACAAGACTATGAAAATTGGAGAAGTATTTGAACATAATATTAAATACTTTAAAATACTCTCCGAATAAATACGGCTGCCAACATGCGGCTTGCCGCTATGCTGGCAGACAGAAGAGCAATCGGCATTTGAGCAACTATCAGCTAATATCGGGCAGACGGAATTCTTTTAAACATTTGTTGTTAACTTCATCATCACCAATTTTATTCGGCTTCAGTTGTCGGCTGACATTTATAAAATCCCAACATAGCCGCAAGCCCTTGGTGTTACCTGCAATCCTTTGGCGGTTTCAATGTTCTAGCGCAACGATTTAAGTAGTTGAAGTTAAACCTTTTGGTCATTTATTTACCATTCCTATTTTTTACCAACACCCTCCCACATTGGTTCTTAGAGGGTATTGGTAAAAAATAGTCATTCAACTTTTTGATTTTCAAATTCAATTAATCGTTGCGTTAGATTATTGAACCGGCCTTTCCGACAAGCATTCCAATTTCAACCAACACAGACAAAAATAAATTGTGTCAAAAGTTTTGACACTTGACAATCATTATCGGAATATTCCAATATTAAACTTTTCATATGGGTGCCAACTGCCTCGTGGATACAGGAACCAAGGGGGTGTTTGTTTTCAGATACGCATACATGTTAACCATGCGTGATTAAGAAAATTATTTCATTCACTGTCCAATGTTTTCAAGAACATGATGATATCACCGATCTCTTTATCATCAAGGCTTAGCTTGTCAAAAGGCAAAGTCTGGTTTTCTATAGTTAAGCCCAACCCTGCGCCACCGCCTTTCTTGTAAAAATCCATTACCTGACCCAATGTAGAAAATATTCCATTATGCATGTAAGGAGCCGTGCGCGAAACATTCCGCAAACTGGGTGTTTTAAATGCATGCCTGAGGGAAGCAACTCTCACTAAATTATATCTGCCAAGGTCATCATCTATTTCTTTCCCTTCAATTGATTTTGGCACTCCGATCACTTCTGCATCTGTCTTCACAAACCGTGGCGGAAAATTGCCATTGAACAAAGGCATGTAATGGCAGGTTGCGCATTTCGCTTTCCCCATAAACAAATTGAACCCATTCACTTCATTTTTGTTCATTGCATTTTTGTTGCCTCTCATGTATTCATCAAAGCGGCTGTTCAGGAAAACAAGGCTGCGCACATAGCTGCTGATGGCATTCATTATTTCCAATGTGTCGATGCCGTTCCTGTTCTTCTTAGGAAATGCGTTAGAAAACATTCTTTGATAAGCCCTATCGCGCCATAATTTTTCAACAGACAATTTCATTGAACCGTGCATCTCTTCATTGCTCTGCACAACGGTCAATGATTGATCTTCCAGCGTTTTTGCTCTCAGGTCATAAAATAACGAAGGCTGCAATGCTGCATTGATCAGCGTAGGTGTGTTCCTTGATAATAACTGATGCCTGCCAAGAACATTGTTTTTTACAAGCCCGTCAGTAAAAGCTTTCGCTGGCTGATGGCATGATTGGCATGACCTTGATCCGTCACCAGATAAAGATGGGTCTGAGAAAAGCATTCTCCCCAATTCTATTTTTTCTTTTGATGTGAAGGAATTATAGTCTGGCACATAGGCATTGACGTTAAAAGCGTTCGGATCAAAAAGTGTTTTCGCATCCTGGTTCAGTAACCTGTTATATCTGATAACATGTATTTTTAATTGTGATTCCAAATCACTGATGCCGATGGTGATCGGGTCGCAATAAGCAGTAATAAATTCTGCACGGTCAAACGAATTAAAATCTTTATGGCTTTCTAAATAAGCAATAGCGCTGTCAATTTTTTCAGATAAATTATTTGGCCATTTATCATCCCGATAAAGTGCAATAATTCTTTTTAAACTGTTCAGGCTTTTAGCAGATTCCAAAGAGCTTTGTAATGACAGTGGATTGTCAAATCCTGTAATGCCTAATGTTTCTATCCTGAATACTTCCAGTTTTGCAGCGTCGAACACTTGCCAGTCGAGTATTTCAACATCACTAAAATGTAATCTATATTTTCTGCAGCCAGAACGAATAAAATCTAGTTGTTTGATTATTTCTATTTTATTTGCAGTATCGTATTTAGGGAATAGCAAACTTTCTATGACCTGTAATCCCGCCGGATTGAATACTTGCCCCGAAAGTTCTATTTCCTGCACCGGCGGCCCGTTCATGAACCGCGATGTTGCAGGCTCAAAATATTCTGCGGCCCACTCAAAACTTTTATAGCATTCTCTGGCTTCAAGAAAAAGCTTTTGAAGATCTTTGGTATTTGTATCACCACCCTGAATTTTATTTAGCAGCAAATGGCAACCGGAATCCAGGCTATCGGTTTGACTGATTAATATTTCTGCAATATTTTTTTCCGGAGAGATTATTTTTTCATGGCACGAATACATTCCATAGAATGAAACTGCGATGAATAATATCATTATGATAAAAACTTGTTTCATTTTTTAAAAACAATAAGGAGCAACAAAATTTGCTGCTCCTTTATAGCTGTCTGTTTTTAGGGGTTAATAGCTTTTCTTGTCATCATACCTCGAAAAATCAAATGCATTCTCGAGCGGTTTTGCATTTTTGTCGCGACTGGAAAGCGGTTGCAATCCCCATCTTTTTTCAATGAGAGAAAGTATGCTGGCTGTTTCATATTGCTCATGATCTACAAATCCCTTTTTTGCGAATGGCGATATAATGATAGCAGGGACGCGTGTGCCAGGGCCCCATTTTGTATCAATCACCGGAGGAGCAACATGATCCCAGAAACCTCCATTCTCATCGTATGTTACAATAATCACCACATCTTTTCCATTAGGGCCGTTCATTATATCATTGATCAATTCAACTGCATGGTTCTCTCCATTTGCAACGTCTGAATAACCTGGATGCTCGTTGTTAATACCTAAAGGTTTTATGAAAGACACACTTGGAATCGTTCCTTTTTGTGCAGCTAAAATAAATTCTTTTTCATCTTTCAAATGTTGCGCTTTTGCTGTTGTTCCATCAGCATAATTAGCAAAATAAACAAATGGCTGATGATGGAACTGGAAAGTAGGATCGGGAGTGCCTGCAAGTGCACTATCCCAGCCGCCGGAATACCAAGCCCACGAAATGTTTTTTTCGCTTAGTCTGTCACCGATAGTTGGTATTGTTTGATTAGGCACCAACACCGATGGGCTCGCTGAAGCAGGGTGAGGAGTATTAACAGAATAGCTTGTATTCACAACATATCCATCAGGTGTAACCTGGCCGTCTTTGATGAGATTGCCGGAAGCATCAAACTGTGCTACAATGCTGGAAGGCGCATTTGGGAACACCGGGCTGGCAGCAGCAATAAGCCACATATGGTTCAGGAAAGATCCACCAAAAGCACTGTGATAAAAATTATCACAGAGCACATATTTCTGTGCAATGCCCAGCAATGGGATCAGGCTTGTTTTGTAATATCCTTGCGATAAGCCTGCGGATGTATTGTACAATGCATATTTATCCATTTTCCCGCCATCGATCTGAAATTGTTCCTGATAGTAACGGTGAAGCACATCCGGAGTTATTTCGTCATTTGGTATATACTGGTCAATATTGAAAAAAGTGTTTGGCAAATTCGTTGGGAATGCAGTTGAGGCGGAAATTGGGGGAAGAAAAGTATATGGCGTCCCGTTAGAATCAACCTGTATAATATTTGCAGGCTGAGCATTTGATAAGGCCATTGGCACCTGCAAAATGTCCGTAGAGATTATCAAAGCTGTGGTTTTCGAGATATATGACCACCACATGTTTTATATTATCCACCTGAGGCGGCAAAGGCATATCCTTTTTTTTGCAGGCAACGACAACTAAAATAAGAAGAATGGCAACTGTAGCGAAGAGATTTGGCGAGCGTGTTGTTTTGGGATTTTGTTTTCATTTGATTTTGCTTTGTCACAAAGCACAATCATTATTATTACCGGAATGTTACTGCAACATAAATTGTAGATTAAGAAATCCAGGGTTTCGGCGTTTGCGAAAGGGCTTAAGTTCCCGGCGTTTATTTTTGCTAAACTATTCACAATAGCTAAGCTGACAACTGCAGACAATCATTTATACTTTTTCTCATTGTGCAATCCGGCCATCATTCGGTTTTATTGTGGTTTTATTGTGGTTTCATAGCTGTCTTATTGTGGTCTGCTTGTGTCCTTCTTGAGTGAACACGCAGGGAGACCACAACATGACCACAAGAAGACCACAATAATAACTACTTAGCAAAAAGGGCCTCCGGCCGTTTGCCCGGCTGTCAACTCCCCATGTGCTGCAATGATTATTCAATGATACTTTCGAAACACATATTCCGAAGCTGTTGCTGTTGTGCTTTGCCTTTGAGCGAGGTTTTATCAACGGTATAGCATTTTAGTAGCTGCTGAGACTAACGTGCATGCTATCTAAACGCTAACAACGGTAACGAAAGCCCTCGTTAAATCTCTGATAGCTCAAGCCGCTATTTTTGCAAACGAGGACTAGTGTGTGGATATTTAAAGGTGAAATGGAGTTTGCCAGAGAAAATGGAGGCGAATCATTAATAGACAAGCTAAAAGAATCCGGATATTATCCATATAGTGACTTAAATCGTAACTCGGTTGCTTAACAACTTGGCCTCTCGCTCGACGTAATTTGCTCAACATTAATAATCAAAGTTCACTGAGTGTATGGTTTTGCCTGCGCTCACTTTTATGGACTTTCCTTCCAATTGCATCTTATGTAAAAACTAATGACAAGGCTCGCGTTTTTAATTTTTCTTTTGACATTTCTATTTTGTAGTTGTTCTGACAAGCCCAAGATTGCTAATGGCGCACTTTTATTTAAGAGCTTTGAAATTAGTTATTCGGCAGGATGGACAAAAGGATTCTCATTGTTTGTTGATTCAAACAAAATATACTTTTCGCCTGAAGAGTTTGACAAAATTTATTATGGAATCTTACCAGATACAATTTTCAAATTACTTGATGTGGCTTTTTTAAAAATCCTTAATGAAAAAACTATAAAGTCAAAGGACGATGGATGTCAAGATTGCCCAACTCTCGCTATTCAAATAATTTCTAATAATGATACAATTAAGATCCATCAAACTGGTGCTTTTAGTAATATACTTGACTCAGCAATAAATACTTTGCAAAAATTCATCGACGGTACTAAACATGCGTCTATTCCTGGATTCGTTTGGTTGGGCACAAAATCAATTGTAAGAAAACTTCCCCCCAAAAATTGATAAAGCAAAGTTTAAGCCACCTGGTGCGTCAAACAAAAGCGGCAGGTAATACGCGGTGTCCTGCTGTGTTTGCTGGCAGAAGAGCAATCGTCTTTTGCAATGCCATTAGCTAATATCCGGCGCACGGAATTCATTTGAACATTTGTTGTTAACTTCATCAGCAGTTTTTTAATGGGGCTGCGGTTATCGGCTGACGGTTGAAAAATATTAGCACAGCAGCAAACCGTGGACGTTGTAGGTAATTGAAGAGAACGGTATAATATTGCCATAGACTTTCGTAGACAAATTTTCTGCTAAACTAAATCTCAAATGAACTCGGCATTAAAAACTGCAATACTGGATTATACTATCTACAATCACTGGGCAAACGAAACATTAACTGGCTGGCTCAAATCGATAGACGCCAGGCTACTTTCTACAGAGATCAAATCGAGTTTTCCAAGCATTGAACTTACATTACAGCACATGAAAGATGCTCAAAATTTCTGGTATGCCGTCATTAGCAATGCAAACATCAATTCTTCAGATCAGGAATTAAAAATAGATTCTGTTGATTGGGTTATTGAAGAGTTATTAAAAGGTTCACAAAACCTGGTTAACATGGTTGCCTTACTTAGCGAAGATGATTTATCGACAAAGGTTTCGTCGCCAGCCATGACCAAGACCAGATATGAATTCATACTTCATGCAATAAATCATAACTCGTACCATCGAGGGCAGATCATAACAATCAGCAGGTCATTAGGCATTACCGAAAATATCCCAAACACAGACTATGAAGCTTATCTTTGGATGAGAGCAGATGAATCAAAATCGTAACTGGCAGCAACGCGCAAACAACCGCGCATTAATAATCGGGCAAAAGAAATACGAATGAACAGTTGTATATTTAATGAGCTTTGGCAACCGGCAGTCTATTTTCATCTTGCCCAAGGCGGAACTGGCATAAAGCGCCAATGCAATAGCGTTGACAATCATTTCATCTTAACAATTTAAACCAAAACAAATATGCTACAAAGTAAATGGATCCCAAAAGGAAAGTTTTATTTCGCTCATAAAAATATCACAACAGGCCTTTCATTTATCATCAGCATCTTTTTTATGCAGGCATCTCTTTTTTCACAAACAAAATCGCAAACAATGGCAAAGCCTGTGCAGGATTCTGCAAATGAAATAGTGATCCATCAGGAAGCTGATTTTAAAGTAAGTCCGCAAAAGCTTTACCAGACCTTGCTAAGTTCAAAAGCATTTAGTAGCTGCACTAAAAAGTCTTTTGCAATGTTCAGTGAAAAGTCGGCAAGCATAGATTCGGTGGTTGGTGGCAATTTCTCAGTATTTGACGGGCATATAATTGGAAAGATCATTGAGCTTGTTCCTGATCAGAGAATTGTTGAAGCATGGCGTGTGGTTGACTGGCCGGATGGTGTGTATTCGATTGCAAAATTTGAATTCAAATCGAAAGGCTCCGGAACACATCTTATTTTCGAGCATGTCGGATTTCCTGTAGGATTGAAAGAACATTTGGCTATTGGATGGCAACAGCATTATTGGGATGCTCTTAATAACTATTTTCAATAGCATTTGCTAAATCCATTGCACAAATGCGCGAACGTTCTTCATAAAAGCAGAAATGTTTATTGATGATATTATCTTAACTTCATTAAAACTTATGCAAAATGAAAGTCTTCATTATTCATGACGAAAAAGGTAAAATCAGGGGCGCAATTATCCCAACATCTAAAATTGCAAATTCAGGCGTTAAGCCCGCTAAAGGGCTGCATGTTCATAAAATTGATATAGATGAATTGAAAGAGGAAGAGCGGAAAAATTATCTGGTTGATCTGTATGAAAATCATTCAATCAATTTGAGTAGCAGTGAGCCATCCTTAATAAAAAAGTAAACAAACAATTCCTAACAATAAAAATATATTACAATGGCTGGAGTAAATGTAAATGAAATAGCTTATGGCATATTAGATCCCGGAACAAGTACTGAGCTTTATTTCTGGGACAGTTCAAAAAATTCTTATAACAATCATAAGAACAAAGCAAGGTTCTTTAGTGTAACACCAGATATAGCAAAAGTTGCGCTTGCAAACTCACCGATAAATTTTGAAATTACCAGGGTTTGGAATACGCTATGGTTAGAAAACGATTTTAGCTTGGTATTTCAAACAAATGTGGCTATTGAAAATCTTGCAGTTTCTCAAACAGCAGCCTTTCATTTAATTGAAGCCGAAACTGACAATTAATTTTTCGCTATCAGCAACAATTATCTTCAGCTCAAGCGAAGCATTAATGACCGGGAGATAAAGTTTGTAATGCATAAAGCGCCAATGCGGAGCGTCAGAAACTGAGCAAAATGTGTTTTACTTAGTTATAAATAATTTTTATGTAACCATCGAAATGAATCGGAAACAGTTTGTTGAAAGAGCCCTTCTTTTTAATGCTATTATTGGCTATCCATTCCTGCTATTCTTCCTTATATTCTAAAATATCTGCAGGCTGACAATCCAGCACTTTGCAAATGGTTTCGAGTGTGCTGAACCGTATTGCTTTTGCTTTGCCGGTTTTGAGTATGGAAAGATTGGCCAATGTCAAACCAACTTTTTCTGAAAGTTCATTCAATGACATTTTTCTTTTAGCCATCATCACGTCGAGGTTTACGATAATCGGCATGGTTTATACAGTTAATTCGTTTTCAGATTGTATTTCAATTCCTCTTTTAAAAATTTGTGCAGTTACAAAAAGTATAACGCTCATAAACAGCCACACATCGGCTCCACCTAATCGTAAATATTGTACATCGGGCATTTTCACCCCTTGCTTAACAAACCACTCCGCGTATTTCACTCCCCACCAGGAGAACAAACCGATCAACAAAGCCAGATAAGAAATTCTAAAAATAAATCGCCCTACTTCTTTATTGAAGGGCTGTGACATATCTATTTTTTTATCGTGCAGAATTTTTATGATCAAATAGAAAATCCATGCCCGCATGATTGCAACAATGCTCATCAAAAATGTTTCTACAAAAAAATAGCCGGGGTCGTAATAATAAAGACTTGACAGATCAACTTCCTGCCAAAAATGTTTGGCGCCAACCGGATTGAGCACGAGCGTAAAAAAAGAATTGAATATGAACCCGCCGGCTTCAACGCAAACGCCAACAAATATTATCCATGAGAGGACATATAATATTTTCAGAATTTGCTTTGTACTTATTTTCATGATTGTTTTGTTTTAAGATGACAATACAAATATAGATAAATAATTATTGATAAACAATAAATAATTATCTATAAAGATAAAATATTTATGATTTCTTTGTAAGCTGTTTATATTGAATGAGAAAGCTTGAAAAAAAATTTGATGTCTAATATTAGGATGGAAAAGACAGATGATGATAACGCAACATCTTCGCAATCTACCGGCACAAACCTCAATTTCAACTACAACAAAAGTAGATTTGGTTACATCTGTTACTTCATACATAAGGAGCTTTGCAGCAACAAAAAATACAAACATGAAAATAGTAGTAACAGGCTCGTTAGGGAACATCAGCAAGCCGCTCACAGAAGAATTGGTAAAGAAAGCGCATTCGGTAACAGTCATCAGCAGCAATCCTGAAAAGAAAAAAAATATTAAAGCATTGGGCGCAACGGCAGCCATTGGTTCAATCGAAGATGTTCAATTTCTTACAAAAACTTTCGCAGGCGCAGATGCAGTTTATTGCATGGAGCCACCAACAAATTTCTTTGACCAGCATCTTGATTTGATGAAGCATATCAACAATATCGCTAATAATTATGCACAAGCCATTCAGCAATCTGCTGTAAAAAAAGTCGTGCATCTCAGCAGCATTGGCGCTCATAGAAACAATGGTGTTGGAATGTTGTCATTCCATTATAATGTAGAAAAAATTTTAAGCGAACTGCCATCTGATGTATCTATTACATTTTTGCGCCCGGTCGGTTTTTATTATAATTTATTGGCGTTTATACATGCAATAAAAACACAAGGCGCTATCGTATCAAATTATGGTGGTGATGGTATTGAACCCTGGGTTTCTCCATTTGATATTGCAGAAGTTATTGCTGAAGAAATAACTTCAACTTTTAACGGAAGAAAAACTCGCTACATAGCAAGTGATGAACTTTCTCCCAATGAAATTGCAAAAATTTTGGGTGCAGCAATTGGCAAGCCTGATTTGAAATGGCTCGTTATTCCTGATGAGCAATTGCAAAATGGTTTGATAGATGCAGGATTCAATAAACAAATTGCGAAAGGTTTTGTTGAAATGAATGCAAGCAGGATCAATGGCATATTATATGAAGATTATTTTCGAAACAGGCCTGCATTAGGAAAAGTGAAGATGAAAGATTTTGCAAAAAATTTTGCTGCAGCATTTTCAGCGCAGTGATTTTTTTTGGCAACCAACATTTGTAATTCTATTAAGCATTGTTGTGTCACTCACTTGTACAGCATCAATTAATTGAACTTTTATTGGTGAATGGATTGTCAGCGATAATATCAATAACATCAGAATAAATTTTAAAAAAATAAATCATGAAAGTATTTGTAACAGGAGCTTCAGGTTTTATAGGCTCAGCAGTGGTGCAGGAATTATTAAGTGCAGGCCATTCTGTTATCGGCCTTGCACGCTCTGAAGCATCTTCACAAAAAATAAAAGAAGCAGGCGCAGAAGTATTAACTGGCGGCCTTGAAGATTTAGACACATTAAAAAAAGGCGCATTGCAGGCAGATGGAGTTGTTCATACTGCGTTCATCCACGATTTTTCGCAGTATGAAAAAGCCGCGGCAACGGATAAAGCAGCCATCGAAGCAATGGGCGAAGTATTGAAAGGAACAGCAAAACCGATTGTAGTAACAGGTGGCATTTTAGGCCTTCCCAAAACAAAAGGCTTTGTTACCGAAGCCGATGCGGCGCCGGGTTTTCCACGTGCTTCAGAAGCAGCAGCGATGGCACTTTCCGAGCAAGGCATTAATGCATCTGCGATCCGTTTGCCACCATCCGTGCATGACAAAGGCGACAAAGGTTTTGTGCCAATGATCATTAATACTATGAAAGAAAAAGGCTTTGCAGCTTATGTTGGCGATGGCAATAATCGTTGGCCAGCTGTGCATCGTTTGGATGCTGCATATCTTTTCAGGCTGGCATTAGAAAAAGGTGCAAAAGGCGCACGTTATAATGCGATTGGCGATGAAGGTATTCCCATTAAACAATTGGCAGAACTTGTTGGTAAACATTTAGGCATGCCTGTTAAATCAATCACGCCAGAAGAAGCTACCGGATATTTCACATGGATGGCGTATTTCATCCAGTTTGACAATCCTGCCACTTCTTTCAAAACTATTGAAGCATTGAATTGGAAACCTGCGCACATAGGTCTGCTGGAAGATATGAAGCAACATTATTTTTAAATCTGAGTTGTTTCTCCAATATTAAATTAGTCCACTAATTTGGTGGGCTAATACTGCTGGCTTATTTTCGTTTGAGCTTAATTAAATCTGCTATTATTTTTGCCATGATCTTCACAAAATAATTAAGCGCAAAAAAATAAAACCAACAACTCATATGACTGCGGATAAAATTGAAACAACAAGTATAAAACAATCATCAGGCTTGAAGGAATTATGGTTGAAAGAAGATTGGTGGGCAGTTTGGCTTGGGCTCGGCATTGTTATTATTGCTTATGTTTTTTACCTGGCTGGTTCCAGCATTTCATGGATTGCAGTGTCTCCGGCGAAATGGTCAACCTTATCAGAACTCGCCAATCAATTTTCAAAAAATGCTGTTAGGTATCTTGCTTTGCTCGCTGCTTTCCTGATTGTGTTTACCATCGTCATTTCATTCATCGGACAAAAGGCCAAAGCGTTTATTCCATCTTTTATTTTTGTTTTTATACTTTCAACAATAATCTATTTCGCCGGCAACTGGGATCAGGCGAGTAAATATAACCTGGAACCGCCGTTGGTGGCACTTGCGCTAGGGCTGATTATCTCAAATATAATCGGATTGCCACGTTGGCTCGACGCTGGTTTCCGTGTTGAATTTTATATTAAGCTTGGGATTGTTTTGCTCGGAGCTACTTTGCCTTTCACATTAATTATTTGGGCCGGGCCAGTAGCAATTTTGCAAGCTTCCATAGTTTCGATAGTTACTTTTTTAGTCATCTTTTTTACTGCAAGAAAACTTGGGTTAGATCATCGCCTGGCAGCAGTACTAGGCGCAGGCGGTGCTGTATGTGGCGTTTCAGCATCGATTGCAGTTGCGGGCGCAGTGAGAGCAAAGAAAGAACATCCGCCAATCGCTATAAGTCTCGTCGTATTATGGGCAATCATTTTCATTTTCGCATTGCCGTTGGTTTCGCGCTCGCTTCATCTTCCTACAGGAGTGGGTGGTGCGTGGATCGGGACCTCCGAATTTGCCGACGCTGCCGGATTGGCGGCTGCGCAATCTTATGGTAGTTTAGCTTCTGACACACATTTGGGGATTTCGGGAACGGCAGATCAGGCGCTTGCATCTTATACACTGATCAAAGTTATCGGACGAGATATTTGGATCGGTATTTGGTCGTTTGTTTTAGCACTGATTGCAGTTACCGTTTGGGAACGTAATGAAACCAATTCAAAAGTCCAGGTTGGGCAGATATGGTGGCGCTTTCCAAAATTCGTAATTGGATTTCTCATAGCTTCGGTACTTACAACATTGATCGTTCATGGAAATACATTGGCTGATTATAATAAATTAGTGAAGCCTTCACTAATTGCACCAATCACTTCGTTGAGAACATGGGCATTCACTTTTAGCTTTTTATGTATCGGTCTTACAACGCGATTTCGCGAATTGGCAAAAGCAGGTATCAAACCATTTATGGCGTTCACTGCCGGAGTTATTGTAAATGTAATTTTGGGATACGTTTTGTCGGTAATCGTTTTCGGTCATTATTGGTCTTCCATAATAACGCATTGACGCATGAAAATTTTTAATTCAATTCAACTGAGCAATTCCGGATCGATCAACCTGCAAAAATTGCAAATGGTTTCAAAACGATCCGGCTGTTGTTGAAGAAACATATCGTGGGCTTACAACAATGAGCTCAGGGTTTGCCTCGGTGCGTGATCAGGATGGTTTCTGTAATTGTCATCAACTTTATCTTTCCGCAACAGACAGCTGTCAAAACTTTTCACTGTCCGCGAAAAAGACAAGCTGATATTGATTGAGAATTGAACGATGAGTAATGATATACCGTAGAACTGAGTGACACAACGATGCTCAATTGAAATACAAATGCTGATAACAAAATAATTAAATTGTAACATGCCAAACATGCAACCTCTCAGGATTAAAACCATCAGCGAATATCATCAGATCATGGGGCTTCCCAAACCGGAGCATCCATTGATAAGCGTGATCAATTTTGAATCCATTAAGCATACTGCCCTGACGGTGAATCCATAAGTCTGGTATTTGATTTTTATTCCATTTCACTGAAAAGGAATTTCAATGGCAAGATTCAAATACGGCCAGCAGGAATATGATTTTGATGAAGGCATCATGTTTTTTATTTCGCCCGGCCAGGTTTTTGGAATTAGAGGTGAGAAAACCAGGGAACTTAAAACATTCGGGATGGTTGTTGCTCGTCCATCCTGATTTTTTATGGAATACGCCTTTAGCAAAAACCATAAAGCAATATGAATATTTTGATTACTCGGTACATGAAGCTTTGTTTCTCTTCCGAGAAAGAAGAAACAACGATCATCAACATGATGCAGAACATTGAACAGGAATACCATTCAAACATTGATAAATTCAGCCAGGATCGTTATTATTGCCCAACTGGAATTATTGCTCACTTATGCCGACAGGTTTTATCATCGCCAGTTCATCACCAGAAAAATAACCAACCATAAAATCCTCGATCGTTTGGAAAATCTGCTTACCGAATATTTCAACAGCGATGATCTGATCGAAAAAGGATTGCCAACGGTTCAATACATTGTGGCCGAAACATTAAACATATCCCCGAATTATTTAAGCGAGCTGCTTAAAGTGCTAACGGGCCAAAGCACCCAGCAACATATCCACGAATAAACTGATTGAAAAAGCAAAAGAAAAATTATCCACCACCGATTTGTCCGTAAGTGAAATTGCCTACGAATTAGGTTTTGAACATCCGCAGTCGTTCAGCAAATTATTCAAAACAAAAACGAATCTTTCGCCATTGGAATTCAGGCAGTCTTTTAATTGATGTATTCGTTGGCATAGCATGAGTGTTGCGAATTTATTTCCTCAATATCTTTAATCAGGCATCAGGCAGGATTGGCAATTTCATTTTCTTAGAGCTGCAAACCAATATAAAGTGCTGTAATTAGCTTTTGAAGCCTTCGTGTCAGAAATGACCTTTCTAATTGTTGAATACGTTCTTAATTATAAGATTGCTTGGGAAAACAAGTTTCAAGCTCAAAGCAACATTTTTTTATAGTCTATCCTTGCTTTTTAACAACCTGTTTGCTTGTTAACATATAACTGGCATAGATTTAGTAAAGAGGGATTTATGAGACATATAATTGCGGATAAACTTACCAACGCCAGAAAAAAAATGCTGCTTTTGAATTACAGAATTGTGGCTGTACTTATGATATTGGGAGTAGCCATATTTGGTATTATTTTTCCTGATTCATTTTCCGATCACTACAGCCTTTTGCATTTTTCCGCCCATTTTGGAATGAGCTTTTTATTGTCCACATTTTTACACAAGATTTTTTTATTAAATGCCGGAGGCAGAAAATGGGCTCCTTTTGTTTGGGTGTTTATGATAGTATCTATTATTGGTGTTATTTATAAATTTTTTGAGATATACTACATTTCACATTTCCCGGAAGTTTCTGTATACAATGCATTGATATTCTCTGGATTTTTTACATCCATATCACAAAACACTTCAGGTATATTGGCTGCATTTTCTCTCATCATTTATTTCGAACACATTATTCCGCTCAGAAAATTGCGGGCTAATAAGTCTTTAGTTAGATAATTTTATTTTATTAGCCATAATCATTTAAAACCCCATTGTTGCGAAGATAATCCGTAGTTAAAGTTTACGCTGTTTAATAAGTTCATTAAAGCGGTGAAATTTATTTATTTTTAGAATGAATTTTTTCTTCCCATTTTCATAAACCTGCTAACATGCGTAAACAGCTTCCGGCAATTATTTGCTCTGTAATATCCGTGCTATTTCAAATAAATAGTTTTTGTCAAAAGCTCAATACGGATTCGCTTACGGTTGAAAAAGCTTTGTCAACTTATCGTCTGTCAAACCCTGTTTTTTCTCGTGATGGAAAAAAGCTGGCATTTGTAGTGAGCCAACCGGCGGCAATTGGAAAGCCAGGCGCAAACCACATTTGGCTACTTGATATGCGCGACAGCTCAATAAGGCAATACACAAATTCTGCTAAATCGGAATTCGGGCTCAAATGGTCGCCCAAAGGAAAGCAGCTTGCATTTTTATCGAATCGTAACGGAGACAATCAGGTTTTTTTATTAGCCGATGATGGGGGCGAAGCAGCACAATTGACTTCTTCAAAAACCGGTGTGTCAGCTTTTGAATGGAACCATGATGGCAAAAGTATTGCGTATGTTGAAAAGGACAGTGCTACCGCAGATGAAAAGAAAAGAAAAGACGATAAGTATGATGAAAATGTTGTTAGCGCCAGCGATAAAAATTCAGTGTTGCTCAGCATTGACATAGCAACTAAAACTGCGCGACGATTGTTATCAAAAAGCTGGAGCATTGTAAATTTAAAATGGATGCCTTCCGGAGATGCGCTTGTTCTTGAGATAGAAGAAATGCCATCCAAAGAAATACCATCGCTTCGTATTGTGAAGTTTGAAATAAAAGACAGCACTGTTTCTTTTATTGCTTCGCCAAAAAATCCTTCCTGGGGAAATATTGAAATTGCGCCCGGTGGTAAATTGTTTTCATTTACCTGGGCGAAGGGTCGATGGCCGCTTCCGCATGATTTATATCTGCAATCATTTTCTGCAAGCGAGCCTGACAATATCAGTGGCAAATCACTTGATCTTCCAATTCGGTCAACAAAATTTATAACTGATAATTCGTTGACAGGGATTGTGCAAAAAGGTTTTTATTCGAAGCTTTATAAAATTTCAACTGCCGGCAATTTCAGCGATTTCGGGATTAAGCAAAACGTGCTGGCTTATGATATTCGTTCTGATAATACGGTTGCTTTTGTGAGCAGCACTTCTTCAAAGCTTCAGGAGCTTTGGATATACGGCGCGAACCATTCAGCTGTACAGTTGAGCCATTTCAATAATGCATTTGAAAAAACAATGTTCATCGCTCCAGAGCTGGTAACTTATAAAAGTTTTGATGGAGCAGTAATTGAGTCGCTTTTTTTCAAGCCTGCAAACAGCAGCATAAAAAATTTGCCAATGGTTGTTATTATTCACGGCGGACCTACGGGTGCTTTTGCCGATAACTATAATGCGTGGGCTCAATTGTTTTTGCAGAAAGGTTATGCAGTGATGATGCCTAACATTAGAGGCTCTACAGGATACGGATGGAAATTTTTGGAATCGAACAGAAAAGATTGGGGCGGTGGTGATTTCAAAGACATCATGGCTGGCATTGATTATATGATCGCAAATAAAAATATCGATAGCAGCAAGCTTGCGATTGTAGGCTGGTCTTACGGCGGGTATATGTCAGAGTGGGCCATCACGCAAACCAACCGCTTCAAAGCAGCAATGTCAGGAGCGGGATTATTCAATCTCGCCAGTGAATTCGGGACTGAAGGTGGAGCGGCTTATGACAATTGGTGTTTGGGAACGCCCTATGAAAACCCGGAAGTTTTCAGGAACCATTCTGCAATTAATTATATCAAAAATGCGCGCACGCCGACTTTGATCATACAAGGCGAAGATGATGATGTGGACCCAATCGGCCAATCGCAGGAATTATATAGAGCATTGCGTTATTATAATGTGCCTGCAGAACTGGTGCTTTATCCGAGAGAGCATCATGGATTTGTTGAATTAACGCACAATATTGATTATATAACACGCATGATTGATTGGGTAGAGAAATATTGCCCTTCCGGAAAATGAGGAACATTTTTCAATAGTCAATCTTCGGTTATGCATTGATGTTAGAGTTTGATATGGATTATATTTCTAACAAAAATTTTTGAAGAAGGAAAGGTTTTGCTGATTTTGATCATCGGCTTATTTGTTTGTTATTAAAATGCACAGATATTCTCATCAGCCTTTACATTACGTTAACTTAAAAAAATTTAAACGGCTTGTAATTTGCAAGGTCAATAGTATTATCTGTCATTTTTAAATCCTCATTATGAAAATAATCTTGAAGCATTCTATTCCATTTTTACTTTCGTTTTTTCTTATTTCAAATGTAAAAGCGCAGGTGATAACGGCAGGCGTTTCTATAACTGTTGCGCCACCTGCGTTTCCGGTATACGCTCAGCCACCTTGTCCGACCGATGGATATTTATGGACGCCCGGTTATTGGTCTTACGGTCCTGATGGTTATTATTGGGTGCCTGGTGTTTGGGTTGCGCCGCCAAGGCCTAACTTTTTGTGGACGCCCGGCTACTGGGGTTTTGCCGGCGGCTATTACGGGTGGCATGCCGGTTACTGGGGCATGCATATTGGTTACTATGGCGGCATCAATTATGGGTATGGTTATGGTGGCGTAGGTTTTGTTGGCGGCATGTGGCAAGGTGGGTTCTTTCATTATAATACTGCAGTTATGAATGTGAATACAACTGTTATTCACAACACATATGTGAACCGCACTGTGATCAATAACACAACTGTCGTTAATCGTACAAGCTTTAATGGGCCGGGTGGAGTGACTGCACAGCCTACTGCGCAAGAACAAACGGCAATGCGCGAGCAACATGTTGAAGCTACATCGGCTCAGCTTAATCATCAGCATACTGCCAGCATGAACCGAAATCAATTGGCATCTGTTAATCATGGGGCTCCTCATACCGTCGCTATGAATAGAGTTGGCGGAGACAGGTTCAATGGCGGTGGCCATCCTGTTCAAGCGCATCCGAACAATGCAAATAATGCAGCCATGCATCCGCAAAACCAACGCCAGGCAGGCAATCAGCATCCGGCAAATGCGCCGCGCCGACCAAATGGCCGTGCTGGCGAAGGCCATCATAAAGAACGATAAAATTTATTCCAGCAGATATTCCTTAATATAACAAGGCAGCAATTAAATATGATTGCTGCCTTTTCATTATGATTCAAGTCTAGGAAAAACAGCACAATTTTTTATATTTCGGTTATGCATTATAGTTAATTTTTATAGAATACGGCCCTGGTATTTATAATTAAATGAACCCCGACTTTTCAAACCGCAATTCAATTAATTTTGTATAAACAATCACCTTCTTTCAATGGCGGATTTACTTGCCAGTCCTATTGAATATCTTAAAGGCGTTGGGCCGCAGCGTGCAGACTTGCTGAAAAAGGAGCTCGCCATTTTCACATTCAAAGACCTGCTTGAGTTTTTCCCTTACAGGCATATTGATAGAACTAAAGTTAATTTAATCAGAGAGATTAATGCGCAAACTGAATTTATTCAGGTAATAGGTAAGGTGATAAGTATTGAAATTATAGGTGAGAAAAGAACGAAAAGATTAGTGGTTGAAATAAAAGACTCTTCGGGACTGTTAGAACTGGTGTGGTTTCAGGGCATTGCTTATGTTGAGAAAATTCTTGAACCGGGGAAGCAATATTTTGTGTACGGGCGTGTAAGTTTTTTTCAGGGCAATGCTCAAATGGCGCACCCTGAAATTGAATTATTATCGAATGAGAACACATCCACAAAAAATTTTCTGGAACCTGTTTATCCGAGCACAGAAAAACTAAAAGCACGTGGTTTGGGCGGAAGGCAAATTGGAAAGCTTACAAGCGTTTTGCTGAACATGCTTACCGAAAAAGATATTCCTGAAATATTGCCGGATGATATAATCTCACTATTGAATTTAATGCCAAGGTTCAAAGCATTTCAAACCATTCATTTTCCTTCTAACGTTGATGCATATGCGAAATCAGTTGAGCGATTAAAGTTTGAAGAACTGTTTCTGGCGCAATTGCGAATCGGGCTCTTAAAATCACAAAGGCACAGGTATTCAAAAGGACCGGTGTTCAGTCAGGTCGGGGAGATGTTCAACACATTTTATTCAAAACACCTGCCATTTGAATTAACGGGTGCGCAAAAAAGAGTTTTAAAAGAACTTAGAAAAGATACGGGCACAGGAAGACAGATGAACCGCCTGCTCCAGGGCGATGTGGGAAGTGGAAAGACAATAGTGGCGCTGCTTTCCATGCTTCTTGCTATTGATAACGGTTTTCAGGCATGCATGATGGCGCCCACAGAAATTTTGGCCAAACAGCATTACGACAGCATCACATCTTTATTGAAGGAGATGCCTCTTCAGGTTGGTTTGCTGACAGGCTCTACAAAATCAAAACAAAGAAAAGAAATTCTTGAACAGGCATTGAACGGCTCATTGAATATTCTTATCGGCACACATGCAGTGATAGAAGATGTGGTACAATTTCAAAACCTTGGTTTCGCTGTTATTGATGAGCAGCACAGGTTTGGAGTGGCACAGCGTGCAAGGCTTTGGCAAAAAGCGATTGTTCCGCCACACATACTTGTAATGACAGCAACGCCTATACCGCGAACTTTGGCAATGACTGCTTACGGCGATCTTGATTACAGTATTATGGATGAATTGCCGCCTGGCAGGCAACCTGTGACAACCGTGCAGCGTTATGAAAACAGCAGGCCGCAGGTAATGGATTTTTTAAAATCAGAAATTACAAATGGCAGACAGGCGTATATCATTTTCCCGTTAATTGAAGAATCGGAAAAATTAGATTATGAGAATTTGATGAAGGGATATGAAAATGTGAAAGCATGGTTCCCTGAACCAAAATATTGGATCAGCATGGTGCATGGAAAACAAAAAAGTGATGTGAAGCAGACCAACATGCAGCGTTTTGTTGAGAACGATACTCAGATAATGGTGTCAACGACTGTGATAGAAGTTGGAGTGAATGTTCCCAATGCAACTGTGATGATTATAGAAAGTGCAGAAAAATTTGGGCTTTCGCAATTGCATCAATTGCGCGGAAGGGTTGGAAGAGGCAGCGAAAAAAGTTTTTGTATTCTTCTTACCGGACAAAAATTGAACAATGAAGCCCGCGAAAGGTTAAAGGTAATGTGCGAGACCAACGATGGTTTTAAGATAGCTGAAAAAGATTTGGAAATACGTGGGCCATGGCGACATTTCAGGAACCCGACAAAGTGGGCTTCTTAATTTCAAGTTGGCAGATATTGTTAAGGATAAGCAATTACTTGAAGTAGCAAGAGGGGTGGCAGGAAAATTGCTTGATGCAGACCCTGATATCATTGCTGCAAAAAACGCAAAGCTCAAAAACCATCTTCAGGCGCAGCAAGGCAAAACTCAATGGAGCAAGATTTCGTAACTGATGTTTTAGGATTGATATAATGGTGTTTATTGACTAAATTGTAAAAAACATAAATTGAGAAAAAGATTTCTTATAGTTTTTGCATTACTCATTTTTGCCGCCCTGAAAACTTTCGCGCAAAACGGTTATTCCACTCTTGAATTTATTGAGAACCGAGGCCAATGGGATCCTCTGGTAAAATTTAAAGCAGATATTGGCACGGGATCATTCTTCATCCAAAAAACCGGGTTCACAGTTTTGCTGCATAACCCAGCTGAACTTTTTCAGTCACAACGAATGCATCGGCTTGCCCAAATGAAAGAGGGCGAAACAAAACCTGGCTCACGCAAAACTATTGAAGCCGAAAAAAATAGCAACAGCCAAAATGTGCTTCACTCACATGCTTATCGATTAAGTTTTCTGAATGCAAATGAGAATGTTGAAATCATCCCTGACAAACCATTGCCGAATTATAATAATTATTTTATTGGCAATGATCATTCAAAATGGGCATCTCATTGCAATATCTATCAAGGCATCACTTATAAAAATATTTATCCAAATATTGATGTAAGATATTATACAAACAATGGCGTACTAAAATATGATTTGATTGTTCATCCCGGTGGCAATCCCGATAATATTATTATGAAGTATGAAGGGGCTGATAAGCTAAGCATAAAAAATAACCAGCTGCTAATAAAAACATCAGTAGGAACATCAAAAGAATTAGAGCCATCTTCTTATCAGGTAAATAACGCAGGAAGAAAAGAAGTTGAGACAGCTTTTTTTCAGTCATCAGAAAACACCATCAGGTTTAAAATAAAAAACTATTCGCCTGACCAGACATTAGTTATCGATCCCACTTTAATATTTTGTTCATTTACTGGCAGCCGTGTTACCAATTGGGGATTTACAGCAACCTACGGTCCGGACGGAAGCATGTATGGCGGCGGAATTGTTGCAGGAGATGGCTTTCCGGTATCTGCCGGAGCCTACCAACAGTCATATAAAGGCGGCGGTGTATGGGATATTGGCATAATAAAGTTTGATCCTACAGGCCACCACCGTTTATATGCTACTTATCTTGGTGGTTCGGAAAATGAATACCCACATAGCCTTATTGCCGATGCGCAAAATGAATTGGTTGTTTTCGGAAGAACCGAATCTGCTGATTTCCCTACAACCGCTCCACTTATTGGCCCGGGTGGGGGAAGGGACATTTTTGTTACAAAATTCAACGCGTCCGGAACGGGCATTATTGGGTCTTTGCGAATAGGAGGTTCTTCCGATGATGGTCTTAATATTGAAGACCAGGATGAATCCAGCAGTTTTAATCCAAGAACAGAATCATTGATTAGAAATTATGGCGATTGGTCAAGGGGAGAAGTGATCCTTGACGGAGGTGGGAATATTTATGTGGCAACATGCACCCAATCAGAAGATTTTCCGATAACAGGAACAGTTTTCCAGCCAAAGTTTGGCGGTGGTAATTCAAGCGGTACTTCACATCAGGATGGTTTGATTCTTAAAATCAACGCAAGTTGTTCAGGCCTAATTTTCAGTTCTTTTTTGGGAGGCTCAAAAGAAGACGTTGCGCTTGTGATGGACATTAGCCCTACAACAGGCGATTTATATGTAGGAGGGGCGACGGTTAGCAGTGATATGCCCGGTATACAATCCAATGCTTTACAAAGTACACTTCAAGGAAATATTGATGGTTTCGTTTCAATTATCTCCAGTGATGGGTCCACATTAAAAGCGACCACTTATTTGGGCACATCAGGTGCCAACATGATTTATGGTGTTAAGTTCGACAAGTTTGGATTTCCTTATGTGATGGGGACCACAACAGGCAGTTGGCCTGTGATTAATGCTACCTGGAGCAATGCGGGCGCCAAACAATTTGTTTCTAAACTTGCAATCAATCTCTCAGCGTTTGTATACTCTACAACATTCGGAACACCTGGTTCAAAAACACCTAACATATCGCCGGTAGCTTTTCTTGTTGACAGATGTGGCAACGTATATGCTTCAGGGTGGGGATCTTTTTATGAGCTCATTAATCCAGATCCTTATGAACTTGCAGGAACTGCCGGAATGCCTGTTACGCCCGATGCTATTCAACCCACAACTGATGGAAGAGATTTTTATTTTATTGTAATTAAGAGAGATGCCACCGGACAGCTATACGGAACTTATTTCGGACAGAAAGATTCCCCAGATCCAACAAAATCTCTCAGCGAGCATGTTGACGGCGGTACCAGCCGTTATGATAAAAATGGTGTGATTTATCAAGCCATTTGTGCGAATTGTCAAACTGAAGCTTCCATTGTCTTTCCAACAACACCAAATGCATGGGCGACCAAAAACGGCTCGAGCGCCGTTGATGGATGTAACCTTGCCGCTGTAAAGATCTCGTTTAATTTTGCAGGTGTTTCTGCAAATATAAAATCATTGATCAACGGTCAATACGATAGCATGGGCTGCGTTCCTTTAGGAGTAACGTTTGAAGACACTATTCAGAATGCAAAAACATATGTATGGAATTTTGGTGATGGAACGCCCGACACGACCACTACAAACTATCAGGCTATACACACTTACAGCCAAACAGGAACTTATCTTGTTCGCCTTATAGCAATTGATTCCACTACTTGCAACATAAGCGATACTGCTTATACGCATATTCTTGCAAGAAATGATAAGGCATTGCTGGCTTTCACTTCTTTAAAACTTTCGCCCTGCCAATCTTTGTCTTATCTATTCACAAATACATCCATACCTCCGGCAGGCAAACCGTTTTCTGCGAATTCATTTGTTTGGGATTTTGGAGATGGCATCAGGACCACATCAAATTCAACAACCATCACCCATTCCTATGCTGCCGCAGGCACATACAATGTAAGGCTTGTTTTAGTTGATACAAATTATTGCAATTATCCTGATTCTGCTACACAAGCATTGTCTGTATCGCCATTGGTGAAGGCACAGTTTATTACTCCCGCAGCGGGTTGTGCTCCTTACATGGCAATGTTCGATAATACTTCGTTGGCAGGCCAGCAATTTTACTGGGATTTTGGAGATGGTTCAACATCAACCGATGTCAGCCCTTCGCATTTATATGCTAACGTTGGAACTTACGTTGTGAAACTTACAGTTGTTGATTCAAATACATGCAATATTATTGATTCAACGCAAACAACCATTGTTGTAAGCGATAAGCCTCATGCTGCTTTCACTACAAGCCCCGTTCCGCCGATTGCAAATACCCCGAATGTATTTTACAACAACTCAACCGGCGCAGTTTTGTATAAATGGATTTTTGGGGATGGTGATACAGCTGTGAGGACGACAACAGATACTGTTATTCATCAGTATAATAATACAGGAACATTCAATGCTTGTCTTGTAGCGTTTAATCAGTACCAATGCCCGGATACTGCTTGTCTTTCGGTTCAGACAATCGTCAACCCATTATTTGATGTGCCCAATGCATTTACGCCGGGACGCTTTGGAGAAAATGGTATTGTAAGAGTAAAAGGTTTTGGCATAAGCAAATTAATGTTCAGGATTTATAACCGTTGGGGGCAGTTGGTATTCGAAAGCAATGATCAAAGCGTAGGGTGGGATGGAACATACAAAGGGGTGCCACAACCTGTTGATGTATACGCTTACATTGCTGAAGTTGTATTTACAGACGGTAAAACGGCAACTAAGAAAGGAGATATTACGTTAATAAGATAAGATAACTTTGACAAGGATTACAAGGATTACAAGGATTCATAAGAAGCGATTGGAAGCCCATGATCACAAATAAGAAATTATTGGTTTTGATAAGCGTGTTTTTTTCGCTTTGTGCAAATGCACAGGATCTTCATTTCTCACAATGGTTCAATTCACCGCTCACAACAAATCCTGCAAACACAGGATTTATACCAGATGCAGATTACCGCCTTGGCGCCAACTACCGCAATCAATGGTCAACAATCATGTCGGAGCCTTATAAAACTATGAGCATTTGGGGCGACGCACAGGTTTTGAGGAATAAAATTGAAAACGGATGGCTCGGCCTTGGTGGTGTTATACTTCGTGATCAGGCAGGTTCTGGAAATTTAACTTCCACTGAGGTTTACGGATCTGTTGCATATCATCAAATGTTAGGAATATCAAGCTTGCTTACTGTAGGCTTTAATACTGGTTGGATCAATAAGCGAATCAACAGCACCAACTTAAAATTTCCCGATCAGTTCGATGGAAAATTTTTTGACGAAACCTTACCGACAAGCGTAGAAATCGATCAACCGAATGTGAGCTTCTTTGATATGCAGGTAGGCATGAACTACGCCTATTTCCCCACCAATAAAATGTACGTGAATGGCGGCTTCTCAGTCTGGCATCTCAATCGCGCAAGAGAATCTTTTTTCAGCGTGAGCCCTTCAGGGTTTGACAGCCGCATACCAATGAGGTATATTGGGTTTTTAAATGGCAGTTTTAAAACCAGCAATGATGTAATATTAAACCCAATGGCTTATTATACAAATCAGGCTAGTGCTTCGGAAATGGTGCTGGGCTTCAATCTTCAATATAATTTATCGCGAGATGGTGACCAGCAAGTTGTTGGCGGTTTGTATTATCGGGTAGGCGAATCGGTTATCCCGATGATAGGGTTCATTTATAAAAATATCAAGCTGATGTTTACGTATGATGTGACCGCATCATCTCTGAGCAATTATAATAATGGCAATGGCGCATGGGAATTTGCTTTGATTAATAATGGATATTACAGCGATTATAACGGCAACCGGCACCAATCTCTATGCCCTGATTTTAAACAATAATATAATTTTGATTATTCATTCTCACTGTTTATCATTCAATAAAAAAATTGCTGGCCTGCAGAAAACTTATTTTAGTAAATATGCGTATTGATGTTTGAAATCATTGCAGTTGATTAAAAAGCGATGAAAAAAAATGTATTGTTTGTGGCTTGATTTTTTAGTAGTGTCTCAATTTGAAATTTAATTCGGGATTTGTCATTCCGACGAAGGAGGAATCCCTAAGATGCCTCGTACCTCGGCATGACAAGTGGCTGTAGTGAAAAAACCAAACTGAGGCACTACTGACTTTTTAATCGTAACAATATTTTAGAAGTTCATAAAACATTCTGATGTGCACTAAATATTATGTTTGTAAAAAAATAAAAATGATGAAAAGAATTGCAATTGCTTGTTGCTGCCTGATGATATTGTCAATAAAAGGGATGGCGCAACACAGGCCGCCGCAAGTGAATACTTATTCGGATGAAGACCCGGACGGAGGCAAAGGATTTAAAATAGATCATCTTTTTATTGGGGGCAGCCTTAACCTTGGGTTCAGTGGAAATGTTTTTAATGTAGGCGCAGCACCGGAAGTCGGCTATTCTTTAAACAGGTGGGTGGATGTAGGTGCGCTGATCAATTTCAATTATACTTCTGAAAGTGCGGACCCCACCGGTTATTATAACCCTGATGTGAGAACAAGAGAATATATTTATGGTGCCGGTGCTTTCGCGAGATTTTACCCATTGCCTTTTTTATTTTTGATTGCTGAACCAGAATATAACTGGACAAGTGTTACTGCAACGCAAATGCCTGGCGGTGAAAGTGCTTCCTATAGCCAACAGGCTGCGAGCTTTTTATTGGGTATTGGTTATGGCAGGCGCTTTGTTGGCCACAGTGGGTTTTATATTGCCGTTATGTTTGATGCATTGTCGAACCCAGGGTCGCCGTACAGAGATTATTACAATAACGCGATACCGGTTATCAAAGCCGGCTTTGATATTTATTTTCATCCTAAAAATAAAGGGTACTAGTTAAAAGCTTCGGGCTGATAAACAAGAATTGATAGTGGCTCAAAGCTGAAAGCCGCAGCTATCTTCACCCAATTTTATTAAAAATTTCAATCGGCGTTTCGCAGAAGCATATCCTTTCATTCGGGTCATCATACAAAAAGCCTTCTTTTTGCATTAACAGTAAGTGATTTTTTAAATGGTTATAGTAACCGCCGGAATTGAGCACGTAAATTTTTTTGTTGTGGATTTTTAATTGGTTCCATGTAAGCATTTCAAAAAGCTCATCAAGTGTTCCAAAGCCACCGGGAAGAATAATTGCAGCATCGCATCTTTCATACATCATTTTTTTTCGGGTATGCATGTCCGTTACAACGGCCAGTTCTGTTAATCCGTCATGCTGGTGTTCCCATTCAATCAATAATTCCGGGATAATGCCAACCACATGGCCTGCGTTTTCGAGAACAGTATTTGCGATAGCGCCCATCAGCCCTTTATTTCCACCACCGTAAATACATTTTAATTTTAGCATAGCAAGCAGCTTGCCCAATTCTATTGCATGCTTTATGAAGATTGGGTTCTTTCCTTTTTTTGAGCCACAAAAAACTGCGACCGACTGGATGTTCATAAGATTCGTTTAAATGGAACATTAAAATTCAAAATTAAGCTTGTATTTCCTAATTTTCAGGCCTCAATCACTTATTATAATTTATTGTATGCCGGCAGCATTTCTTTTTTCATTTGTGATAGGATATTTTTTGATTCTACTGGCTGTTGCTTATAAAACTTCTCGCCACTCCAACAACGAATCATTTTTTATTGGCAACCGAAGCTCCAATTGGATGCTGGTGGCTTTTGGAATGATTGGTACCTCACTGTCTGGAGTAACATTCGTTTCAGTTCCGGGAACCGTTGGTGATTTTGCCGGATCTGCTCATAAAGCTTTCGGATATTTTCAGGTGGTGATTGGTTATTGGCTTGGCTATTTTGTGGTTGCTTTTATTTTGCTGCCTTTGTATTATCGTTTGAACCTCACTTCCATCTATAATTATTTACAAACCCGCTTTGGAAATATTGCATACAAAACAGGCGCATTTTTTTTTATTATTTCAAGAAGCGTTGGCGCAACTGCAAGGCTCTATCTGGTGATCAATGTGCTGCAGATATTTATTCTTGACAGTATCGGCGTTCCATTTGTTGTTACTGCTTTGGTTATTTTATTGATGATATTATTATACACTTTTGAAGGTGGCGTAAAAACAATTGTTTATACCGATACATTGCAAACAACATTTATGTTGCTTGGGCTGATTGTTTGTATCATCTACATCATGCAGCATCTTGATCTTTCTTTTTCATCGAGCATACAATCGCTGAGCGAAAAAGGCTTCACTCATATTTTTAATAATGAAATTAATAGCAAAGGTTTTTTTCTGAAACAAATTGTTGGTGGCATGTTTATTACCATTGCGATGACAGGCCTTGATCAGGAAATGATGCAAAAAAATATCAGCGTAAAAAACCTCAAGGATTCTCAAAAAAATATGATCACATTTTCGGTGGTTTTGGTGCTGGTTACTTTTTTGTTTTTATTGCTTGGGGGCTTATTGTATTTGTATGCGCTGAATAAAGGAGCTGCTTATCATGAACATCAATTATTATTAAACGGGAAAAATGTTATCGGCGATGATTTGTTCCCGATGATTGCGCTGAATTATTTGCCGAAAACAGTGAGCGTTATTTTTATTATCGGGTTGATATCAGCCTTGTTTCCCAGTGCTGACGGCGCTTTAACGGCGCTCACCTCTACTTTTTGTATTGATATACTCGGGCTAAAACGAAGGGAAGACCTGGACGAAAAGAAAAGGAAAAGAATGAGGATGACAGTTCATTTAACTTTCGCAGTAATATTTTTTCTGCTGATACTGATGTTCAAATTCATCAACGGAAAATCCATCATCAATAACATTTTGGATCTGGCAGGCTACACTTATGGGCCATTGCTCGGCTTGTTTGCATTTGGTGTTTTCACAAAAAGAAAATTGCCTGAAACATGGATCATTACTGCTATCAGTTTAATTGCTCCGGTTCTTTGTTATGTGCTCAGCAAAAATTCAGCATCATGGTTTGGCGGTTATCAAATCGGCATTGAGCTGTTGCTTGTAAATGGAGCCTTAACGTTTTTAGGATTGTGGATGATTTCGAAAAAAGAGCTTATAGTTCATAAAATGAAACTTTGAATTAAGGAACTACAAACCCCCAACTACAAACTGGAAACTGTATTATCTTTGCGAAAATTTTAATGGTGGAAATTATTAATGAATCAGCACAATCTTATTCGGAAAAATTTTCATCTGCTGAAAGTAAATTGCTCCATGAAATTGCAGTTCATACGAATGCGCACCACCCGCATGCACATATGCTCAGTGGGCATGTGCAGGGAAGATTTCTTTCATTCATCAGCAGTTTGTTAAAACCCGTGCGCATATTGGAGATTGGCACTTTTGTTGGCTATAGCGCGTTGTGCCTTGCTGAAGGGTTGCAGTCTGGTGGCGAATTGCACACACTTGAATTGAGAGAAGAAGACGCCGCAACTGCAAAAGCCAATTTCAAGCTTGCAAATGCGATGGATAAGATAATTTTGCACATCGGAAATGCGTTAGATATCATCCCTGCTTTGAACGAGACCTGGGATCTGGTTTTTATAGATGCAGACAAGCCGAATTATATTAATTATTACAAATTGATATTGCCACATGTAAGAAAAGGCGGATTGATACTCGCCGACAATGTTTTATTTCATGGTGAAGTGCTTGAAGAAAAAATAAAAGGGAAAAATGCAATGGCTATTCACGAGTTCAATGAGATGATCAAAAATGATGATTCGGTTGAAAAGATAATGCTCACCATCCGTGATGGTTTGTTTTTAATCCGCAAAAAATAAAATGCTTTGGAATGAAATTGAAAACAGTTATTTTTTTTCTTTCTATTTTATTTGCGAAAATATCAATGGCACAAAATGCAGTTGATATTGTGAATTACATCAACAGCTATAAAGATCTTGCGATCGCCGAAATGCAGCGCAGCGGAATTCCCTCTTCTATTATTCTTGCACAAGGCATTCATGAAACCGAAGCAGGCACCAGCGAGCTTGTTAGAAAAAGCAACAATCATTTCGGCATTAAATGTAAAAGCTCGTGGGCTGGTTCCGTTGTTTATCATGATGATGATGAGCGCGGCGAATGTTTCCGCAGTTATGATAAGCCTGAAGATTCATATAAAGACCATTCTGATTTTTTGAAGTCGAGTGTGCGTTATGCTTCTCTTTTCAAAATTGATCCAATGGATTATTCTGCGTGGGCTTATGGTTTGAAGAAAGCCGGATATGCCACCAATATTCATTATCCTCAAATTCTTATTAAGCTTATTGAAGATTATAACCTGCAACAATATACATTGATTGCAATGGGAAAAATAAAACAAGAAGATGAAAAAATTCTTGTAAAAGAAAATGATAACATCCTGGTGCCTGTAAAAACTGCGGCAAATGTTGTGAAAGCTGATAAAGATGTTTCTATTGAAATGCCTGCTGCACCAAAATACCCTGATGGAGAATTTACAATCAACAATACAAAAGTAATTTTCGCAAAAGCGGGAACATCTTTATTGTCGATTGCGGAGCAATACAATATTTCTTTGAGTAGGCTTGTGGATTTCAATGACCTGAAAATCGAGAATGTTTTAATGAAAGACCAGTTGCTTTTTCTGCAGCGAAAAAGAAAAGTAAGCGATAACGAATTTCATGTGGTGAAACAAGGTGAAACAATATATGATATCTGCCAATCTGAAGGAGTTCGCTATGATAGCATTCTTGAAATGAACCAGCTTGCAAATGGTTCCCAACCTGCAGTTGGCGAAAAGATTTATCTTCAGTCCGCAGCTCCTTCGCGGCCGATGCTTGCAAAATAGATTTAATGGCTGGCGAGCCTGAAATAAAAGACAATTTGTAAACCAGCAGCTGTTTTTTCTGATTATTTTTGTGGTATGCCAAAACTAATTTATGCAAGTTCACGACAAAGTATTTGAGCCATATATTTCCAGTTCATCCATTACATCGCAAGTTAAGTTGATGGCGCATCAGCTTAACAGCGATTATAAAGATAAAAAGCCCTTATTTATTGCAATTCTCAATGGTTCTTTTATTTTTGCAGCAGACCTTTTCAAGGAGCTTTCAATTGAAGCTGAAATTTGCTTCATAAAGCTTGCTTCTTATAAAGGCACCAAATCTTCCGGTGAGGTTATTACTGCAATTGGGCTCGATACGGAAGTATTCAGAAGGCATGTTGTGATTGTTGAAGATATTGTCGATACCGGCAAAACACTCAGTGAGTTTTTGCCCCAGCTTCAGCACCAACAGCCGGCATCGCTTAAAATTGCAGCGCTTCTGCACAAACCCGAAGCAACAGTCTATCCAATTTCTGTCGATTACCTCGGGTTTTCGGTCCCAAACAAATTTTTGCTTGGTTATGGGCTGGATTATAATGGCCTTGGGCGCAATATCCCCGAAATATACAAGCTTGTTGAGTGATTGCACAGTTACATCTATGCATTCATTGTTTTGATAAAATTCATTAGCTGATTTTATCTTATCCTGTAAAATGTTTTTTATTATGGCCCATCAATGTTGCTGATATCAAATATCGCTGCGCGTATTGGCTGTGAGGGATTGTACTCTTCAACTATTGACAATTTTATTGAGCAAAGTGTAACAACATAATTAAATGCGACTATCACTAAATTCCGGGGAAAGAGATCATCGAAAAGGTTTTTTTTGCATTGCTGTTTTTTGTTTGGCATTTTCATCTTCTTTCGGCCAGCAATATTATTTGCGCGGCGAAGTGAAAGATGAGAACAGTAATTCTTTGGGCAATGCAAAAATATTGCTTCATTCAACCAATAACCTTTATTATTCTGATACTTCAGGAGTTTTTGAAATATTAATTGGTGCTGCTTCAGATACCGTAACTATTTCTGCTGATGGCTTTAAGCCACTTTCCGTTGGCCTTGAGGCAGGCCAGTATCAATATGTTATTTTGAATCCATCGAATAGCTCGAGGTCCGGCCACAGCAGGCGTTTGGCCTGCGTCACAAAAAACATGCAGCCTTCTTTGGCAACAACTTCAACCGATGGCAGCGGGCAAGCACATTTATTAAAAGAAAATTATTTTATTCAAGCAAATCAATATCCTGAAACTGAGTTTGTAGTAAACCCCGATAAAATTTCGTACAATAATTTTCAGCGCTATATCAATCTAAACACCACAGTGCCGCAAGATGCATTGCGCATTGAAGAATTATTGAACTATTTCAATATTGATTATAAAGAACCACCTGTTGACAGTAATTTTTCTTTTTCATCATACCTTACCCAATGCCCATGGAATGAACATGATCAGTTATTGCTTCTTCATGGCAATGCTAAAAAAGCAGATTTTGATAAAATACCGCCTACCAATCTCGTTTTTCTGGTGGATGCTTCAGGTTCAATGAACCTTCCCAACCGGTTGCCTTTGGTAAAATCTGCTCTTCGTTTTTTAGTTAATAACCTTCGTGAAAAAGATACCGTTTCCATTGTTACTTACGGAAAATCTACATCTGTGTGGCTTTCGCCAACTCCGGGAAGTTTTAAGAAGCAAATATTAAAGGCCATTGAGCAATTGCAGGCTGCTGGCTCATTGCCGGGAGATATCGCAATGAAGAACGCTTATATAATTGCGGAAAACCAATTTATAAAAGAAGGAAATAACCGTGTGATATTTTTAACTGATGGTGAGTTTAATACCGGGCAAAGCACGAAGGAAGAAATAGAAAAATTAATTATGATGCACAAGCGCTGGGGCATTTATCTTTCTTGTATTGGCGTTGGCCTTGGCGGCAAAAAAGATGAAAAACTGCAGGTGCTTGCTGAAAGAGGAAGCGGAAATATGGCTTATATCGATGATGAAAAAAATGCTGAGAAAGTTTTGATGCGCGAGTTTGCGCCGGTTGTTTATAGTGTTGCAGAGGGCGCTTATTTTAACATCAAGCTTGAGCCAAATTTTGTGAAAAATTATCGCGTCATTGGTTTTGAAAATTCAATAGATGCGCTGGGTGATACATCAAATACATTGGGGGGCGGTGAAGTCGGTTCCGGAAATTCATTAATGGCAATGCTTGAAATTGAGCCTACATCCGATACAATCAGGAAAGCTTTTAAGGGCCAAAGTATTGGCAGTATTGAGCTTCATTACACATTGGCTGGTGATGCCGCTAAAATGTTTTCATCTTATGAGCTTCCTTCTGTGGTTACAAAATTTTCGGCAGTGCCGGATTCCTATCGTTTCGCTGCATCTGTAGCATGGTGCGGTTCATTGATGAAAAATTCTTCATTTGTAAATCCTTCCGGATGGAGCGATGCAGTTTCTCTCGTTAATAAATCTTACAATAATAAAGATGTTCTTCAAAAAGATTTTCTTGGGCTCATTGAAAAAGCAAAAAAGATTTATGCAAAAGAAAAAAAAGCTGAATAAAAATTATTCTGAGTAAAATAAAAAGCCGTGCAATTGCGCGGCTTTTTATTTGGAAATCACTTTGCATTAAAATTTCTATCTCACATAAATAGTTTTTGTTTTAACACCTGCATCTGAAACAGATGACGTTCCGCCTCCTTCGCTACTTAAACTTAATTGATAGGTGAATAGCCCTGTTATGGTTAAAGTTGTTCCATGGGCAACCATTGTAGCGCCTGTGAGCATTAAAGAAGATGTCCAATAGTAAAGGTTATTGGCAGTTGAATCAAATACTAACGAAAGCTTAATGGGTGTTTTAGTTGTTGGCAATGATGTTGGTGGTGTGCCCCAATTGTAAGTTGAGCTGCTTGTTGCAACGGAAATGTATGGATATACATTTCTATCGGTGCTGCTGGAATCATACATGGTGCCTGCAACATTTAAATAAATAGTGTCGCCAACATTCACCGTGTCAGATGTATGCTTTAACGATGTAACTGAGAAATTCTTTGCAATGGGGGGAGTATAAACCGGCACCGTACTATTCTTGTTGCATGCAGCGATGGTTGCAAAAATCACTAAAGAAAACAGGAACAATTTTTTCATATAAATATTTTAAGTTGTTTGTCTATTCATTTTTACATTTGTTACTCTGCTCAAACTGCTATTAGTTAAACAAATATTTTATACCAAATTGCATTTGCCAGCGTGAAATAATACTTGTATTGTTTACAAAGCTATTAACAAGCGGCACCTGATTCGTTGCATCGGCAAACGGGAAAGAGAACAAAGGCGTTTTTCCATCTGCAGCCATTCCTTCAAATGTCAAAGGAGTGGAAGTGTTTTGTTGTTTTACCAATCCCCAGTTTTTGTTAACGAAATTGCCGGCGTTGATAAGATCAAGTGTGAACCGCAACGTGTGCTTGAACGTTTCTGTTTTTGTTTTCATAGTGATATAAATATCCTGGGTGATATTAATGTCTAAATCTTTATAGAATGGGAACACCACAGCATTCGCTTGCACATATTGGCCACGGTGAGATGACAGATAATGGTCTTGGTTGATAAAGTTGTTAACCTGTGTCCATATTTGCGCTGAAGTTCTTGGGTCGGTTGCAGTTCCTGTTGTTGATCCTGCGTGAGTTGTGCTGTTATAAGATCCGGCATCAATAAGATTTATTTCAGTTGAATTTCTTGGAATATACAGTAAATCATTTCCGGAATTGCCATCGCCGTTTAAATCACCGCCATAAGTGTATGAGCCTACGCCGGCTGGCGCTGCCTGAAATATTGCCCCAAAAGAAGTAGTGAAATACTTGGCATAACTGATCCTATATGATGCATATGCAATCACACGATGTGGCTGGTAATAATCTGCATACGACAAATTTGCTCCGTTTGGATCTGCGTTGCCCACCGGTCTTCCGCTCCACAAACTGGAAGCAGTGCTTCCGCCGGTAGCTACATTTTTCGCCTGGCTGTAAGTATATGCCAAGCTTAAAGATAAATGCCTGAAATTCTTTTGAATTCTTCCCGTTAACGTATATGCATATCCCAGAGATGAGTTTTTCATTAATATGGCACTGCTTAAATTTGGAACAGTGTCCGTAGCTCCTGATGCGCCTTGGCCATACCAGTATTTGTTGCTTGTTGAACTGCTGGTGAGATACCTCGTTCTTGTATCAGCTCCTGACAAATTATAGCCATTGCTTTCATTAAGATTTAAATTCGAGAAATAAACTGCGTTGATATCTTTTGAATAAGATCCTTCTAAAGTTGCGATCCAATTATCTCCCAAATTTTTATCAGCAGCCAAACTCATTTTAAGCACAGTTGGGTATTTAAAATGGTTATCAGTAACCGCTGCTCCATAACTTGCGGCACTTACGGTGGTCTTTGGCGGAGCAGTATTTACAGGAGTTGGTGGCATTGCCACAGCATTCGGAGTGAATGGCACATTTGAATAATTGCCGCCAGCTATCAACACACCATTATTACCGCCTTGGTTGGCAAGCCATACAAATGGAGGAGGGCCTGAGAAAATTCCGCCGCCGCCTCTAACCTGTAAGCTCCTGATCGCCCATTACATCCCAGTTAAACCCGATTCTTGGAGATAATAATATTGCGTTGCCTGGCGCTTTCCCAATGTTGTATGATGCGCCATCTTTAAATTTAAGTGCATCAAAGAATGGATTATCGAGGAATGTTGATTTGTAAATCGTCATGTCGTAGCGGAGTCCATAAGTTAGGGTGAACGTATTTGTCATACGCCATTTATCCTGCATGAAGAAACCCAATTCAGTTGACCCTGCATAATAAAAAGGAAATGCGCCGCCAGGTATATTCGACCATTGTTGATAATAGTTGTCAACATTGCTGATGCCGTTAGCTGCGTTATAAAATGCAGTGAGCGACGGGAACTGGTAACTTCCCGCAAAGCTGGGAACAAATGCATCAGCATATTTTCTGTAATAGTCCTGAGTGCCAAATGTAATTTCATGTCCTCCTTTGTAAAGAACAGCGATATCCGAAAGTTGATAAACATCGGAATTGATCAGGTTATTATAAGTGTAGGTTTCGTAACCAAATGAAGTATATATATTGGTGCCATATGTATTGCCTGTTCCATTTAATATGTCGATCATTGGCATGGTAGCACCCGGCACTCCCGGGGCACGCGGGTCTCTTTCTTTTGTATAGCCAACTTGAAATTTATTTGACAATGAATTATTGACTCTCGTATTCAGTTCCGCTAAGTAGATATCGAAATTATTGTGAATAAGATATTTGCTTCCACTGAACGGAAGCCCGTATGTATAGTTTTGAAAAGCCGGGCCTTTTACGAATCCTGCTCCCGCCCTGCTGGTGCTTTGAGGCGCTTCTGTATATGACCTGAGATTATTATATTTTAGCGTAAGCGTGCTCTTGTGGTCAATATTCCAGTCAATTCTTGCAGTAATTTTTGTGCTTTGAGATGCAAAAGAATATCCTTGAAAATTACCCGGGTCATAATTGAATTTGCTTTTTAAGAAACTAGCAAGCGCGGTCAATGTATCATAATTGGCCTGTGATACTGAGCCTGCGCTGGGTGACAAATTCTGCAGGCCGCCGCTTGCAACGACCGTGTATGCAGGAGCTGTTTGTTTTACTTTTTCGTAATTCGCAAAAAAGAATAATTTGTTTTTTATGATCGGGCCGCCTAACGAAGCCCCTCTTGTGTAATAGCTAAAAGGCGATCTCGGTACAACAACATCTTCGACTTTATATCCTTCTGTGCCAGGGCTTTTTAAGTAAGTGTAAATACTTCCTCTAAATTGGTTGGTACCGCTTTTGGTAATTGTATTTACGCCGGCACCCGTAAACCCGCCTTGTCTCACATCGTAAGGTGAGACGTTCACTTGCACCTGATCAATGGCTTCAAGGCTTATTGGCTGTGCGCTTGTTTGTCCGCCCAATGAGCTTGAAAGGCCAAAGCCATTATTGAAGTTGGCGCCATCAACAGTAAGGTTATTATATTGAGAGCTTCGGCCCCGAAACTTGTTCCGAAAGCTGTTCCGCTGTTTGCAGTGGGCTCAAGCTTTGTAAAATCGGAAACCGATCGGTTGATTGTTGGCAACTGTTCAATTTGCGCACGGCTAATAATTTCCTGACCACCTGTATGGCTGTTATTAAATATCTTATTCTGTTTTGAAGCAGATACTGTCACTTCTACCAACTCCTTTACTTCCGGCACCAATATAAAGTCAGAGGTAAAATCCTGCCCCAAAACTAAGGTGATGCTATCCTGTTGTTGTTGCTTAAAACCTATAAAAGTTACAGTAAGAACATAAGGCCCGCCAATTCTTAGACCCGCCAAATTAAAACGGCCGTCTTTGCGGGTAGTTGTGGAATATTTGGTGCCGGTTGGTGTGTGCAATGCCACAACTGAGGCACCGCTTAAGCCCGTTTTCCCATCGGAGACGCTTCCCAATATTTGCGAAGTGGTTTCCTGGGCAAATAAATAAAATGAACTACATGCACAAAGTGCAATGAACAGCAATCTCTTCATCATAAAATGATAGTTTTTGGTTTGCAAAGAAACATTAATCAGCTTTTTCTAACTAATCAGGGCGGTTAAGAAATTATGAACACATGGCAGGAATAGAGTGATAAAAATATTGGAGTTGTACGGATAAGCAAACGAAAAGCAAAGCAAAGGAAAAAAAACAATTTACAAACAATTGTGCAAGTATTTTTTTTGTGCTAAAATAATTTGTTGGAAAAAAACTGCTTACAAATATTTTTTTCTCTTGTGTGTGGAAGGGTCAATCCATACGTCTTTTAAAAGCATTCAACAAGGTATCAGCTTTCTGGTTGCCCTCAAAAGTTGTGATGAGCTTGCCGTTCTTATCATACAAAGCAAGGAAAGGAAAGCTGTGCATATTATAATGTGGAGGGATGGCATACTTTTCATCTCGCCCCATTTTTATATTTGGATAATCTGCAATTTTATAATGCTCATAAAAATCTTTCATTTCATGCAGCGCAAAATAGGTAGCCATTACAATCTCAACATTTTTGAATTTGTCCATATTGTCTAAAATATCTTTTGTTTGGTGCTTGCAATGATCACATTCCGGGCTAAAATACATGATAATGGTTTCATGATGCTTTTTGAGATCGCTGTTTGTATAATAAGAAGCGCTGTCGGCTTTTAATATATGAAATTCAGGCACAGTAAGCGATTGCGGTTTTTGAGCGGGTTGTGGAGTTTGCTGGGCATTCACAATTAAAGCCGATAATAAAACAAATGAAGCGGTGATTATTTTTTTCATATCAATTCCTTTTTCTCTGAAAAGTGATTTGCAAAAATAGAAATAAAAAAGGTAAAAATTTTTTTGGTCAATTACGATTTATCCGTAGATTTACGAAAAATTCGTAGATAATGGAAAAACTAACAAAACAGGAAGAAGAGGTAATGCTGGTTGTTTGGAAATCGGGAGAAGCCAACGTAAAAACATTTATTGAACAAATGGAAGAGCCCAAGCCTCCTTACACAACCATTGCTTCTACTATCAAAAACCTTGAGAAGAAAAAATATCTGAGCAGCAGGCTAGTCGGCAACCTGTATTTATACAAACCGATTATTTCTCATGAAGACTATAAGAAAAAATTCATGCAGGGTTTTGTGAAAGATTATTTTGGCAGCTCTTATAAAGAGCTGGTTAATTTTTTTATTGAACAAAAAAAACTGAGCCCAAAAGAGCTAAAAGAAATTATTGATCTGATCGAAGAAAAAAAGAAAACCAAATAATCATTAAACCTTTTCTTATGCCTCCTATTATTTTTTATCTAATCAAATTTTCCATCAGTCTTTTTTCGGTTTATTTATTTTATCAGTTGATTTTAAGACGGCTGACATTTTATACCTGGAGCAGGTGGTTCCTTCTTGGCTATTCATTGTTGTCATTTGTAATCCCTTTCATCAACATTTCACCGATTGTTGAAGGCAAAAATCTGAACAATCTTAAAGCTATCCAATATATACCCACCATTGAAAATTATGCACCTGTTGTCATTAATAAAACAAAGGCGCCTGTAGCGAGCATTGCATACCATTTTGATTACTGGACTCTTGTTTTTGCTTTATTGATCATCGGTTCTCTGATTATGCTCGTTCGGTTTTTTATACAATTCCTCTCTCTGCAAAAAATAAAAAAGAATGCGCTCATCATTAATAATGAAGGGTTGCACATTTATGAAGTGAATAAAAAAATCATTCCATTCTCATTTGGCAATGCTGTCTTCATCAACCCCAAACTGCACAATGAAAAAGAATTTGAAGAAATCATTCTTCACGAATATGTGCACGTAAGGCAAAAGCACACCATTGATATTTTGTTCAGCGAATTTCTGTGCATCATAAACTGGTATAATCCTTTTGCATGGCTCATTAGACATGATATAAGACAGAACCTCGAATTTATTGCTGATGACCTTGTGCTAAAAGATGGAATCAATAAAAAAGCATACCAATATTATTTATTGAAAGTGATAGGGGTGTCACAATACCGGATTGCAAACAACTTCAATTTTTCTTCTCTAAAAAAACGAATTATAATGATGAACAAATTGAAAAGTGCAAAATTACATTTAACAAAATTTCTGTTTTTGTTGCCATTAGTTGCATTGCTGCTGGTTGCCTTCAGGGACAAATACAAAAATGTGTTCAACACAAAATCATCGGTTTGCATTATCAAAGGGCTCATAATCGATGCTTCAACAAATTCACATTTAGCAAATGTCATTGTAAAAGAAGTTAATTCCGGCTTGCAATCAGTAACAAACGAAAATGGTTTTTATTCTTTGCAAATTCCGCTTGAAAAAGACAGCCTTCGATTCAAATTCCACCTTAAAAAAGATGGGTACGAGGATGGTGAATATGAATACAATTATTCAGGCAGCTACAAAGGCTTTGCTAATGTAATGGGAATGTTTGACACTACGAGTACGCATGTTCATAAAGTAATGATGTTCATGCCGGGCGGAAAAACATTTAGCAACATCCCCTCAGATGAAGACGTAACAGCACTTTACAATGAAGGCTTAAAAGAAAATAAGGAAACCAATTATTTAATAAACTTTAATAACAAATATCCTGATTTGACATTTTATTGCACAGAAGATAAAAAAGGACAAATCGTTATTTCAAAAGATGGCTTAGTTGAAAAATATGGTTATCCAAACTGGGCCAACTATTACAGACATGGAAAAGAAATATGGGCCGTTGCCGGATATGTTCACTAATCCAAAATATGGCGGCGGAAAAGATTATGTTGCCAGATGGGAAAAAATTTCTGAAGAAGCGGAGAAAAAATTCCGCACAACGAACCATGATGTGAAACAAATTATTTTTCCGGGTGACAGTCGCGTGATAGTAATCTTAAAAGATGGCAGCAAGCCTAAGTGGTATGATATGGATAATGCAGCACCTGAAGAGAGGCCTGCGTTTGAGAAAATATATGGGAAATTGCCCGAAATTGTTCCGCCTGCTACGAACTATAGTTCTAAATATAAAACGAACTATTTAAAAACAGACCTGGACACTACTTCGCCGAAAAGGAGTGCCGCAGAAAAAATTCAGATAAAAATTGTTGAGTTATTAGAAAGCTATATTAGTGATGAAAGAAATGCAAATAGAGCTATACCCGAAAATTTAGGCATTCATGACTCTATATTGAATCAACTGGTATATGAATATAATTTGTTGCAATTAAAAAGAAAGCGGGTTGATGATAGTGTTTCGGATAATCTTATTGAAAAAAACAATATTGATTTGAACCTTTCCATGCTTAGAGAAAAAATAAAAAACCAGTTAAGCAATATTAAGAATGGACATACAATTTCGATTAGTCAAAATGAAAATATTGACAAACCAAAATCTGTTCGGCGTGGCGAAAAATATAACGATATAACCTACAAAGATGATGTGAGTGTTGAGAACGGGATGATAAATTGGCAAATTAAAGAAGACACTCAAAGCGGGCCGCTTTTATTAATCAATGCAAAAATAATAGGCAAAGATCAGAATCTGGTTCATTTAAAGCAACAAGAAATTTTTGAAACAGAATTTGTAGGTAATGGGGATATATTAAATAAGTATGGAAGTCAAGGAAAAAACGGCCTTATCAATTTTATTACAAAAGCTAGTAAAGAAGATGACAATTCATACATTCTACAGCGTAAAACCAAATATTCTTTTCCTAAGATAAAAGAATTTCAAGAGCAGGCTGCCATTTTGAATATACTTTATATTGGAATTGAAAATCCGCTAAAGATATCCGTTGATAAAAACGCGAATGAAGACATTGCGATAAAAATGGATAGCATGTATGGTTCAATAAGATACTCGCATGGCATTTATTATGTGAGGCCTTTTGCACCACCTGGAAATCTGGAAATCCGAGTATATGAAAAAGAACCGAATGGGTTGCCGAAATTGGTGAATAGCCGATTTTTCAGGATGGAATATTTGCCAGATTATACTTCATTGAAAAAATTTGATAGCTTATAACTAGGAACCCCTCTGGCCTTTTTTCATAACTTTTTTTCCACCTTTTTTTGCTGTATGTTTGCCGCCTTAAAATTATTAATTGATAATTATTAATTAATAATTCTAAAATGCAATGTGCGAATTAGAGAAAATTATGCATCTAACATCGTAAATCGTAAATTGAATTATGGCAAACACAGCAGACATTAGCCGAGGACTGATTATTAAATTGGATGGCAGCTTATATTCAGTGATTGAATTTGGCGAGAACAAAACGGCACGTGCTGCCGCAAAAGTTTGGGCTAAACTGAAAGGGATTGATAACAATCGCTCCATAGAAAAAACATGGAACAGCGGCGATACCATTTATCCTGTTCGCGTTGAAAAGAAAACCTACCAATTCTTATATAAAGATGATACGGGCTACAATTTCATGGACACTGAAACCTTCGAGCAACTTGCTTTGCAGGAAAGCATGGTTGATGCCCCTCAATTTTTAAAGGACGGACAAGAGGTTTCGGTTTTAATGAACACTGAAACAGAACAGCCCATGAGCGTTGAGCTTCCGGATAAAATTGTTCTTCTGGTCACTTACTCTGAGCCCGGGGTGAAAGGAGATACAGCAACCCGCACATTAAAACAAGCTACTGTTGAAACCGGCGCAACCGTGAACGTTCCTTTATTCGTGAACGAAGGCGAGCTGATCCGCGTGAACACAAAGACCGGCGAATATGTTGAAAGGGTGAAAGAATAAAATCGCCATGGCAGTTTCAGTTTTTCCCTTATCTTAGTTCTCCCATTCTCTAACTGTAAATTCATAAAAATGGATTTTAAACAGATTCAGGAGTTGATCAAAATGGTCAACAAATCCAATATCGGCGAAGTGACGGTTGAGGAAAAAGGTTTTAGGCTCACTATCAAGCAAAAAGAAGATCCCGTTCAGCAAGTGATTGCTGCGCCTGTTTCTGCAGCGGTGTATGCCGCGCAACAACCTGCTGCAAGTTCTGCTCCTTCAACCCAGGTTTCAGAAAAACCAAAACCAACAGAAGCATTAACTTCTCCCACAGCTGATAATCTTATTACCATAAAAAGCCCGATGATAGGGACTTTCTACCGAAGCTCGGGCCCGGATAAATCTGCATTCGTAAATGTTGGCGATGAAATCGATCTTGGCAAAGTAGTTTGCATCATCGAAGCCATGAAACTTTTCAATGAAATAGAAAGCGAAGTGAAAGGAAAAATAGTGAAGGTACTTGCTGATGACGCTTCGCCAGTTGAATATGACCAGCCATTATTTTTAGTAGAACCCAATTAAATGCTCAATGTGAAAATGGCTCAATCCCTCAATTAAGCAGCATCATGTTAAGGCAATTTCCATTTTTATAACCTTTCCAAATGAAAAAAGAAGTTTTCGATAATAACCCTATCTTGAAAATGTCTTTTGATTTCGCATTGATGGTGATTGATTATTGTGAGTTATTAAATGAGAATAAAAAATTTGTTCTTTCAAAACAACTTTTGAAATCAGGCACTTCAATCGGAGCTAATGCAATGGAAGCACAGAACGCAGAGAGCAAAGCGGATTTTATACATAAAATGAAAATTGCTGCAAAAGAAGCGGAAGAAAGTCAATACTGGATTTGGCTTTGCGATTATTCTGCAAATTACCCTGATTGTAAACCTTTAATAAATAAATTAGAAGATATAAATAAAGTGCTCGGCAAAATATTAACTACTGCTAAGAGAAAAACTCCTTTTAGCTATTTATTTAGTTTCTTTATTTTATAAGAATTGAGCCATTGAGCAATTGTTTAATTTTCAAATTAGAAAAATGTTCAAAAAAATATTGATTGCAAATCGTGGAGAGATTGCCTTCCGGATTATTAGTACCTGCCGCGAAATGGGGATCAAAACCGTTGCTGTTTATTCCACTGCTGATAAGGACAGCCTTCATGTAAAATTTGCAGACGAAGCAGTTTGCATCGGAAAGCCAGCGAGTATAGATTCTTATCTAAATATTCCTCACATCATGGCCGCTGCAGAAATTACCAATGCAGATGCCATTCATCCGGGTTATGGTTTTTTAGCAGAGAATGCAAAGTTTTCGGAAATATGCGGCGAGCACGGAATCAAATTTATCGGCCCCACACCCGCGATGATCAATGGCATGGGCGATAAGATTACTGCAAAAGAAACGATGATAAAAGCTGGTGTGCCTGTTGTGCCGGGCGGCGAAGGGTTATTAGAAAGTCTTGACCATGCAAAAGGACTTGCGATAGAAGTAGGCTATCCAGTTATTCTAAAAGCCACTGCAGGCGGCGGTGGAAAAGGAATGCGCGTTGTTTGGGAAGAAAGTGAAATGGAGCGTGCATTACAATACTGCAAAAGCCGAAGCTGCTGCATGCGTTTAAAAATGATGGCATGTATATGGAAAAATTTGTGGAAGAACCGCGCCATATAGAAATACAAATTGCCGGCGACCAATATGGAAGAGTTTGCACATTTAAGCGAAAGAGATTGCTCTATACAACGCCGCCATCAAAAATTGGTGGAAGAATCTCCCTCGCCATTTATGACGCCTGAATTGCGGCAGAAAATGGGTGAAGCTGCTATCAAAGCTGCATCTGCCATTAATTATGAAAGTGTTGGCACCATTGAATTTTTGGTTGATAAGCACCGCAATTTTTATTTCATGGAAATGAATACGCGTATTCAGGTAGAACATTGCGTGACAGAAGAAGTGATCAATTTTGATTTGATTAAAGAACAAATAAAAATTGCAGCAGGCGAGCCGATCAGTGGAATAAATTATGAGCCGATATGGTCATGCGATCGAATGCCGCATCAATGCAGAAGATCCTTATAATGATTTTCGCCCTTCACCCGGAAAAATAACTGTACTGCATCAACCAGGCGGCCACGGCATTCGTGTGGATTCGCATGTTTATGCAGGTTATACCATTCCTCCTTATTATGATTCGATGATTGCAAAAATAATTGCGGTTGCGCGTACCCGTGAGGAAGCGATCAATACCATGCACCGTTCGCTGAGCGAATATGTGATTGAAGGAATTAAAACAACCATTCCTTTTCACTTGCAGTTGATGAAAAATGAAAAATTTAGAAGTGGCGATTTTAATACCAAATTTTTAGAATCATTTAAATTACTATAACCGTTCCGGTTAGCAGAAACAGAGCCTGGCTGAGAATGCCGGGTTTTGTGGTTTTTAAGAGTTTCCAGTTTGCAGTGTCCAGTTTGCAGTTCTTAGATTTGAATTTCATTATTAATAGCTATTAACGAAATGTAGGCTATGAACCATCGACTATGAACCATCAACTCATTTCCACAATCATTTCTTCAACAGATTTTTCAATAGAGAAGAAGCTTGTCAATTTTCTGATGACACCTTCTACCAATGCATCCGGGCAAGATGCGCCGCTGGTGATCAATATTTTGATTGGATTATGTGAAGGCAAAAAATTTGTCGTTAATATTTCCTGCTTAATATGAAAATTATAATGCAGTATTTCTTTATCGGATAAAATTTTTTCTTCTGAGTTAATAAAATATGTCGGAAGTTTTTCTTCACACAATTCAACCAAATGAGAAGTGTTTGAAGAATTATAGCCGCCAATTACTATTGCAAAATCAGCCTTCGTTTCAAGCAAACCCATTGCAGCAGTTTGATTGTCGTTTGTAGCATAGCACAAAGTATCTCTTGTGTCAGCAAAATGATTTTCTAAATTATTTTCGGTTAAAGCAAATTTCTGAATCATTGTCTGTTTCAAGAAATCTGCGATTGCTTGTGTGTCGCTTGCAAGCATAGTGGTTTGATTCACTACTCCGATTCTTTTCAAATCCTTTTCCGCATCAAATCCTTTGCTATATTGGTTCTTGAATGTTTCATAAAATTCTTCCACCGCTTTTTCTCCTGTAATAAATTTCGAAAGTTTGATTGCTTCATCCATGTCATTCACTACAACAGTTGCTGTATTTGATGCTGCATGGGAAAATGTTGCTCTTGTTTCTTCATGTTTTGGTTTGCCATGAACTACAACTGTATAATCCTTTTTTGCAATCTGTTCAGATTTGTTCCATACTTTTTCAACAAACGGGCAAGTGGTATTATATTTTTCTGTTTTGATGCCAATATCATTTAATTTTTTTTCTATTTCCAAAGTAGTTCCAAATGCAGGAATAATAACAACATCATCGGCAGTCAATTCATCAAAAGAAATCAATTGCTTTCCATAAGTATCTTGCAAAAATTTCACACCGCGCGATTGTAATTCATCATTCACTTGTGGATTGTGTATCATCTCGCTTAATAAAAAAATTCTTTTGCCGGCATTTTCTTCGATTGTCCTGAAAGAAATTTCAATCGCGTTTTCAACACCATAGCAAAAGCCAAAATGCCTTGCGAGATAAATTTGTATTGCGCCAAAATCAAGAAGGGTAGGAGCAAAATCTTTTTTCATTTTATCCTCCATCTTGCGTTTGTACTTGATTGCCGTAACCAAAGGACTTCGATATATAATAGGAACGTTGAAGGTTTTCATTGAAATGCAAATGTACGATTTACGATTTTAGATGTGCGATTTGTGCTAATGCATCATTGCTTCGTATTTGTGAGTTTAGACAAGTGTGATTATTTTTATTTTACTTTTAAAATTGAAGAAATCGTACACCGCACATCTAACATCGTACATATTCAAAATTTCCTATCTTACTTCCAAATCAATTTATGAGCAAATTATTTTCAGCTATCGATTGGAGTTATGATTCTAATATTTATGAGATTAATACAAGGCAATACACTCAGGAAGGAACTTTCAATGCATTTGAAAAAGAATTACCGCGATTAAGAGATATGGGCATTGAAATTTTATGGTTCATGCCCATCACTCCGATTAGTTTTGAAAAGCGAAAAGGTACATTGGGTAGTTACTATGCATGTTCTGATTATACGGCTGTCAATCCTGAACATGGTACGCTTGACGATTTTAAGAACCTTGTGAAAGTAGCGCAGGGCATGGGTTTTAAAGTGATTATTGATTGGGTCGCCAACCACACAGGATGGGACCATCGCTGGACAAGAGAAAATCCTGACTATTATTGTAAGGATGGCAACGGAAATTTTACTGAGCGAAATGGTTGGGATGACGTAATTGATTTGGATTTTAATAATCCTGAATTGCGAAATGCGATGAAGAACGCCATGAAATTTTGGATTGATGAATGTAATATTGATGGCTTTCGTTGCGATATGGCGCATCTTGTTCCGCTTGATTTTTGGGTTGAAGCAAGAAGCTTTCTTGAGCCAATAAAAAAATTGTTCTGGCTTGCTGAGTGTGAAGAAATTTCTTATCATGATGTGTTTGATACAACCTACACCTGGCGCTGGATGCATAAGACAGAAGAGTTTGCGAGAAAGCAAACCGATGTTACAGGACTTTGGCAATTGTTGCAACAATATAATCACGAATTTCCTTCTTATGTTTTTCGTGCTTACTTCACATCCAATCATGATGAAAATTCATGGAACGGCACCGAGTATGAAAAATATGGGCCAGCCGCAAAAAATTTTGCTGTCTTCAGTTGTTTGTGGAATGGAATTCCATTAATATATAGTGGGCAGGAAATGCCGAATTATAAACGGTTAAAATTTTTTGACAAGGATGCGATTGAATGGAATGGGAAATATGAGCTTCATGATTTTTATAAAGCATTACTGAATCTTCGCAAAAGGAACAAAGCTCTTCGTGCAGGCGATGAAGCAACGAAAACTTTTAAGCTTAATACAAATGCTGATGAAAAAGTTTTTTCTTTTTTAAGGAAAAACGGAGAAGATGAAGTACTGGTAATAATAAATTTTTCTGACGAAAATATTTCGCTTGAGATGAATGATAATGAGCTGAACGGAAATTTTAAAAATGTTTTTGCAAATGATTCAAAAGATTTTGCTGTAGATAAAAAACTGAATATTCAGCCCTGGAGTTTCCTGATATTTGAGAAATAAATCAGCCCACAGAGAGCCTCGGAGTGAAATAGAGAACCCCATAGAGTTTTAATACTATCATTATAGTCTCTGCGAAAATCTGATTTTCTCCGAGGCTCTCTGTGGCCTAACTTCAAACAAAAAAGCCACACGTTTCTGTGTGGCTTTTAATATTAAGCTTTAAGAATATTATTGATCGCCGCCATTGAGTTTGAGCGGATAGGTAAAAGCTCCATCATAACCCGGATAAACGCCTTCTAATTTCATTGAAGGGTCAGCAGAATTTTCAAGCATCTTTTTAAAATCTTCAACGCTCGTAATGTCTTTGCCATTCACTTTCAAAATCACGAAACCATCTTCCATTCTTGTTTTGCTGAACAAACCTTTTTCCTGAATAGATTTCACAACAACGCCACCTTTTACGCCGAGCGTTACCGCATCTTTCTTATTCAGGGTTTCAAGATCAGCGCCTAATTTATCAAGAACAGAATTTTTTACCACTTCAGTAGTTCCTGTGTTATTGCGCAAAGTAATTGGCACAGTAAATTCTTTTCCATCACGCATATAAGAAATATTTATTTTATCGCCAGGGCGATAAGTGGCAATCTGTCCAACCATATCAGCCGCGCTTGTTAATGCAGTGCCATTTATTTTTGTGATGACATCTCCTTTCTGAATGCCGGCTTGCGCCGCAGCACCGTTAGCAGGAACATCACTTACGTAAACACCATCGCCATCTTTAATGCCCTGCTGTTTTTTCTGTTCATCACTTATGTTATCAGGTGCATATTTTATTCCGAGATAAGCTCGTTGCGGAGTTCCATATTTCATCAGATCAGTAACAACTTTTTTTACGATGTTAACAGGAATGGTGAATGAGTACCCTGCATAAGAGCCCGTAGGCGATGCAATGGCTGAGTTGATGCCGATCAGTTTTCCGTCGATGCTGATTAATGGGCCACCACTGTTTCCAGGGTTGACTGCAGCATCTGTTTGAATGAATGATTCAATTGGAGTATTACTCTGACGAGCGTTGATATCAAGCGTTCTTCCTTTAGCGCTCACAATACCTGCCGTTACTGTGGTTTCAAGATTCAAAGGATAACCAACAGCCAATACCCATTGGCCAATTCTCACATCATCTGAATTGCCATATAATAAGAAAGGCAAGCCTTTTGCTTCAATTTTTACAACAGCCAAATCGCTGCTCGGGTCTGTGCCAACAACTTTTGCTTTAAAAGATTTTTTGTTGCTAAGTGTAACAGTCACTTCATCTGCGCCATCTACAACATGGTTGTTCGTTACGATATAACCATCATCGCTGATGATAACGCCGGAGCCAGATGCCATTTCAGGAACAGAGCGAAGACGGTTGCCAAAAAAATCATCGGGGTCAATGCCAAATAAATCAGAGAAGGGATTATTTTTTGGCAGGTTGTTGCTTGCAGTGCGGGTTGTTTTTGTTTTGATGTGGACGGTTGCCGGAATGGATGCGCTGGCCGCATCTACAAAATCAACCGGGCCATTGCCATTTTTTTGCCCATCAAAAAATTTTGCATAGTTCACAGGCATCTTGCTGGAATCCTGTGAATAGTAGTAAGTCTTGCTTCCTACAAAATGATTGTATCCCCACATGCTTGCAATCGCGGTGGATGCGCTGATGAGGACAATTGCGAGTACTTGTCTTGCTTTCATATACCTCTTGTTTATCGTTTTAATTTTTTAATGAAGATTACAGTGACAACAAAATAACAGCATCGCTTTAGATCTGTTCATACCAATAAATCAGTTTAACAAATTATTTACTAAGCCTTTCGTACATGTTAAACAAATTTACAAAAAGAAAACCTTTTTATCAACCTATAAACGCTGTAAAAATTCCATCGCGTCAATCCCGTCAGCATAATCCTTCAGCGAAGGCTGTTGTGCCTGCCCAAACGGCGTTCGTTCCTTACTAACAATGCACTGCACATCGTTGTTTTCAGTTAACGAGCTAATAACGTATTTTAAGCTTTTATAGTACTCAAAATGGAGCACGCTGATTGGTGAAAAAACAGGATTGTTTTCGGTGATGATCACAGAGCCATCTGTCATGTAATATTTTTTATTGATGATCAGGATTGCCAATTGATAATCGTAGTTGTTATTGTATTTGTGGTGCTTAATAAGATAATTGTATTTTTTGAAAACTTCAATCAGCGGAACGAAATCGTAATTTTCAGGAACGTAAATTTTGGTAACATTTCTGCAGCCAAGACCAAAATAAGAATAAACATCATCGGCTAATTTTTCAAGTTCATTTTTTGTTTCATCGCCTTCAAGCACAGCAACGGAAGTCCGGTTGCGGCGAATGATGTTTGGATATTTTGAAAAATAATATTCAAAATATCTTGCTGAATTATTGCTCCCTGTTGCAATGTAAGCATCACAGCCATTTAGCCTTTCGGAAAAAGAAACATAATTATTAATTTCTTCATCATACGATGTTAATTGCCGGACAAGATGTTTGATGAGCACATCGTCTTTTGACGAAGGCTTAATCGTTTGCCTGTTGCCAGAAATAAACACGCACAAAAAATCATGGAAACCTACAAGAGGTATATTTCCGGCCATAACAATCCCAACATTTTTTGGTGATGCATTTTCTTCAGGAATATTATATTGAGATGCCCATTGCGCTAATTTGTTTTTTTGCAAATATTCTTCAATAATATTTTTTGTGGCGAGTTCAATAAATTCGGGGGCAAACCAACTGTTCTGAACAGACGCTTTGTTCTTTGCTTCTTCCCAGCTTTCTTTTTTTGACAGCATGTATTTTCCGAGCTCTGCTAATAAATCAATCCGATGTTGTAATTGCATAAATGCTTTTATATTATATTTGGGTTACAAAAATAATCTTAATCAACCCCAATTTTGAAAAGCTATGGCAATTAAAATAACAGAAGAATGTATTAACTGCGGAGCTTGCGAGCCCGAGTGCCCAAACAATGCTATTTACGAAGGCGGTGTGGAATGGGCAATTGCAGATGGAACAACCGTAAAAGGCAGTTTCACTTTATTAGATGGGACCGTTGTTGATGCTAATCAAAAAAACGCACCAGTAAGCGTGGACACATATTATATTACGCCGAACAAATGCACCGAGTGCCAGGGCTTTCATGAAGAGCCGCAGTGCGCCGCTGTTTGCCCGGTTGATTGTTGTGTGCCAGATGAAATGTACCGCGAAACAGTTGATGAGCTATTGGCAAAAAAGGAGAAGATGCATATTTGATTGTGCAAAAGTTTGCCTTCATAATTTTGGCTGATACTTTCTTTTCTTCTTACCTTACAATAGAAAATAAGTTTTTGCAAATGTAGCCTTAGTGCTACTAATAACAGGCGGGTGATATTTCCCGTCATAAAAGGGTGAAGGGCATATAGCCTTCACCTTTCTTGTTTATAGATTTTCTTATTGGTGAATGCTGTAAGAACTCCATACAAAATAAAAAAGCCACTCTTTACAAAGTGGTTCTGATTCTACTAAAGTGGAGGTGAGGAGAATCCAATCGAGCTCATCATCAGGTTATTACAGTATATCCGAAGAATCAAATTCGGCTGATTGGGTTCACTTTTATTTTCTCACCTGATGCCAATTAATGACTGAATATTCTCTGCAAAATGCCGTGACGAATCCCAAAAAAATCTTTGATTCATTCTTTTTAATTGCCTGGGTTGATGGGCTTCCATTTTATAATTTTAAAGGCGTATCAATTAAGTTCCGCATTTATCATTTTCAAGAGTGAAACATTTGTGTTGTATATCCGCCTTAAAAGAAATGGCTCAAAATATGCCTGAATGAAATAAATTTTATAGTAGCTGATCAAATACCTGCGCTGTTCTTCTGACAGGTTGAAGGGCCTCATATCCGGCTGATAATCGGGAACATAAGATTTCAGTTTCCTGGGATTGGCAAAATCATGGATGTCTACGATACGGCCCCGGTCTGCTGCGGTCGCATTGGTCTCAGTAGTTACAATCCTGTCATTGTAATTGACCAAACTGCTTAGCTCGTCATTGTACTTTGCCATACTATCTTTCAACAATTGATTGTGCAGATAACGCATGCTACCGGAACTTACCATCTGCTGATATGTTGAAGTGTTTATCGTAACGATCGAATTTCTCATTCCGTTCATCATTAACCGGCTTATCAAAGGCAATTCTTCATTTTCTTTTTTCTCATTAATGATGGAGATGATGCTGTCATAAATCAACGCATCCTTTGTAAAAAATTCCTCATAGGATTTTACCCGTTTTTGATTCTCTAGCAGATCATTGCGGTACGAGTTCAGATTTTCGTGGGCCGTTTTTGTTTCTGAAATATGTTCCCTGATATTTTCTGCAACAAAACCCATTGTTACAGCAAGAAATATCATCAAGAACTCCAGAAAATATTCTTTGAAATTTTTCTTTTCTACCTGCGGGTGATGATGTACTTCCATATACATTATTTGTTAAAGGTTGTATTCATTCTCCAGCAATCTGATCAGCCGTTTGTAACGTTCAGTCTCTACAGAAATTTCTCCATCATTTTCTTTGAAAGGCCGATGCCAGGTATCCGTATCGGACTATTATTTTATTAATCAGAAGCGGATCTTTGCTCATCAAAGGCGGATTGTACCCGGGTTCAATAACTTTCAAAGCATTTTGCTCTGAATTAATATACTGACTGCTGAATATTTTTTTTAAAATGACTCCATTAAACAATTCGCTGTTGGCAGTATGAACATCATACAACTTTTGTAGTTCAATATTGCTGCCCATTTCAAAAAATTTCAAAGCCTGATAATACAGTGTAATGCTATCAAGGATATTCTTATTTTTAATTAGATGAAACGAGCCTTCAGTTTTCATCTGATCGAATGTTCTTGTATCGGGCCTTGGGTTGTCAACGACAGCAGTAATGTTCCTGGCAAGAAAATAAATATGCCCCGTTCGGGGGCTTTGTTCATTCAGCATGTCAATCAAAGTGTCGATCATTCGTTCCGCATATAAATTTTCCCTTATCACTCCGGCAAACATCGCAGAGTCAGATTTCAGGTCTGAAATCATTGACTTCATATTATTCTTAACCCGGTCTTCATTGTTTATATATTCCCGTAAATTCTCTGCAAAGAATCCCATCGTTACAGCAAGAAATATCATTAAGAATTCCAAAAAATATTCTTTGAAATTTTTCTTTTCTACGTGCGGGTGATGATGTACTTCCATATTAAAGCATGCAGTTTTTTTATATAAATATTTCTATTTACTAATCAACGTCGGTCTGTGTTTATTCCAGATTATACTGTTTGCGCACATAAGCAATGATTTTTACAGCAGCTTCTTTTAAGTCTTTATCATTTTGAACCAGGCCAATGACGATAGCTTTCATCAATTCAAGTTTCACACTAAGCTCATCAAAGTCGTTTTGTGCGATGTTGCGCATTTTATTATCGATTGCAGGCACAGAATCATTGAATAACTTATGAATATTTGCCGGAGTAAAATGAGTGTAAAAAAAAGATTCAAGGTTTCGCTCCCCCATTCGCAGTATCAAATTTTCGGTTTCCTTATCGAGGTTTACCAAGGCTTCATATCTTGCGATCAGCTCCGGCATCCGGGAATTGGAAAATTGTTTTATGTTCAATTCTTTTTCGATAGCCGACATAGCTCCCGATGAAGAGTGAAATAGCTTAACAGACCAGGAATCGACCATCAATCTCTGAATATTTTTTATATCGGCATTTGCAACTGGTTGTTGAAACAGGAAAAATAAAGTATCCATTTTATTTGCCAGTATGGTTTCTGCTTCAATTATTTTTTGCAGCTGAAGCGTATCTGCGTTCATATCTTTTATCAATTGTTCAGTCAGCAGTTTTGCGTGCTCGTTATTGCCGATATTTTCACGAATGCTCTCAGCAAAAAAACCCATCGTTACTGCCAGGAATATCATTAAGAATTCGAGAAAATATTCTTTGAAATTTTTCTTTTCTACCTGCGGGTGATGATGTACTTCCATATTCTAAGTTTGCAGTTTTGAGTTTGCAGTTTCCAGTTCTTTATTCGATGTTGCTGATTTATCATTTACAGATCCATCGGCAAGGTTTTCTTCTGTCTTCCGACTACCGGTTATTCACTATTCAAGACGATATGTTTTTTGTAAATACTCCGATAATTCTTCAGCAGACAGTTTCAGTTTTTGAAGCAGTGGTATCATTCCCTCGCGGCTTCCATTCATTTGAACAGCATAAAATCCAAGTTGATTCAGTGTTGCTTCATCATAAGTAAGCAAAGACAGGTTGCCTGATATTCTGGCTACCGATCCGTCTGGATTGATTTGCTTTCGGTAAACAGCCTGGCTCATAATTTTGGAAGCGACATTTTTAAATGCAATATTCTCTCCATCAAAAATATTTTCTAACATATGCAGTTCAGGAAACCCCGAATAATATTTCATGATGCGGTTGGAAGTTTCCTGGTTCCGGATAAGGGTGAAGCCCCCCGAGTTTTTTAACTGTTCAACTGTACGGCTATTATTTACCAGCGGAGCTAATCTGATCCCCATTCTTGAAGTGTAATAAATAGTCTCGGCGTTTTTCCTGGCTAATTCCGCAGACTCAAGCAAGCTGCTTAATGAATCGAACAGAACAATTCCCTTTTCGATGTAATCAATTTGCTTTTTTATACTTAGTGTGTCATCTTTCAAATCTGAAACGAGAGAGGTTATAAATTCCCGCTCCCTTCGCATTTCAACCTGATGCTCCCGAATATTCTCTGCAAGAAACCCACAAAAAACAGCAAGGAATAACATAAAGAATTCAAAGAAATAATGTTTCCATCCGTGGCCGGGAGCATTGTGCAATTCGTGTGCGTGGGTTTCCATAAACAGTTTGCAGTTTGTAGTTTTTTAGTCTGTATCAACCTTTTCAAAATTGTGTGGCAAAATGTTTTTGTGAATTGGTGCACTCATTCCGCAAACATTTTTTATTTCAGATATTTCTTAAACCAATTATCAACCTCCTGCATGTCTGGTATCGGATTATGTCCCTGATCAGGGTTTTTGATTTCTTTAAATGGAACACCAGCATCTTTTAATTTTTTGCACATCATGGTTGCTTGTCTCACGGGAATGATAGGATCATTTTCAGAATAATAAATCAGGAATGCTGCATCGTCGCTTGTTACATGAGTAATGGGAGAGGCTTGCGCATATTTGCCTGATGAAATGAATTCATTATTTTTTATCTCGGGCAATTCACCAATATAATTAAGCATTATTTTCAAATAAAATTTCATTGCCGGTAAAGTGTCCGTGCTTTTATCCATTTCTGAAAACACAAAAGGCGCAGCCAATGTTACTACTGCCTGCACTTTAGAACTCACACTGTCAATTGGGTTTTCCGGATGGATTATTGTTGTATCGGTTACGCCAAGCATTGCTGAAAGATTGCCGCCGGAAGATCTCGCCCATTGCGCCGATATGATTGGCATCAATGCTGTATGTTTTTGCACCGTATCTTATAAAACGAACAGCCCGCTGACAATCATAAAATATTTCAGGAAAATGAAATGGCGGAGCGAAGCGGTGATTGATCACAAAAACAGTATAGCCTTCATTGTTTAAAATCTTTATCCATTTCCCGGAATATGCAGAATCAAGAAAGTAATCATCTTTCAGCGGAACCTGGTTATATATTTTTTGATAAAGAGCCGGAGCACCAAAACCACTTCCAACAATATATACAATTCCCAAATGATTGTTTTTTTCCGGCTGATAAACGTCCATCAATAATGCCATGCCTGCGATCATGCCATACACTACATTTTCATGCTTAATCACTTTTGGGTTTTGACAAAAAACTTGCTTTGCAAAAATGTTCAAAACAATGATGAGGAAGAGCAATTGGAATTTTTTCATTTTTGAATAGATTGAATTGAAGGAGGGCAACAGCTAAACTAAAGTTATGAGATTAACCTTTTACCAGGGTCAAAAATTTTAATAGTCAAAAACTTCCCTATTATTTCAAAAAATTATTCATCAAGCTCTGCATTTATCATTTTCATTTATTGCAGACAGATCAAGCGCTGGCGATTTCTATCTAACAACAAATTGCGCTGAATTAAATCTTACATTTATAGTATGCACAAATGGCGCGTTCATATTATGTTTTGTGATGCTGCCGATTTTTTGCGATGCTCAAAACCCGCTCCCTAATTTAGCTGAAGGGATCCAATCGCGGTTCAGTGACAAACAACCCGTCATTGACTACGCACTTACTGTTGATAGTGCTGATCTCTCTTTCCTAACCGTGCAAATAAAAATAAGGAACATCAGTGATACATTCCATCTCGCTATGTATGCTCACCCGCTGGCTGATGATAAATATTGGCGATATGTTGAAAATCTAACAGTGAATACTGATGAAGGTAATGCGGCTCCTTTCCGCGAAGACAGTGCACTATGGAAATTTGTCACGCACAATCACAATGCGACGGTAACTTATAAAATTCATTTGCCGCCATCCAAAAATCAACGATCTGCATCAAAGTCTTTTTTATCGCAGTCGGGTGGGTTGATTGGCGACTATCATAACTTCATGTATGTGGTTAGAGAAACGCTTGCTCCCTGCCACATTCATTTTCAGTTGCCTTCAGGATGGCAAATTGCCACCGGGCTTGAACCTACTTCTGATCCCTTCACTTATTATGCTGCATCTGCAGGAATTTTATTGGATGCGCCTGTTTTGATCGGGCATTTTAAAAAATGGGAATTCCAGGTGATCGGCGTTCCTCACACGGTGACTTACTGGCCTTTGCCGGATGCTGCTGCCTTCGATACATCCAGGCTTGTGTCAAACATTCAGAAAATGGTAACAGAGGCTTGCAGGCTTTTTGGCCGCCTTCCTTACCGGGAATATTTTTTTCTTTTGCAGGACGGAAGCTACGGAGCTTTGGAGCATAACAATTCAGTTACTGTCGGAATGCCGTCCAAAGATCTTGCTCAAAATGTTTTTGATTATAATGGTGAGATCGCTCATGAATATTTTCATGCGTGGAATATGATGCGCATTGTTCCGGTTGAATACGCCAACATTGATTACAAGCCGCCAAGCTTCTCTAAATCGCTTTGGTGGAGCGAAGGGCTGACCATGTTTTATGCCGATCTGCTGCTTCGGCGAGCCGGCATTCCATACGATACCACAACAAGAACACAGCATCTTGCCGAGTTGATTGAAAGGTATATCAATAACCCCGGCAATCATACTTTCTCCGCCGAAAAAGTCAGCATGTCCGATGTTGCTCCTCCCGGTTACCTGGGCGATTACTACGCCAGCACTCACCTGCAGGGCGAATTGATCGGCAATCTTCTTGATTTAATAATCAGGAATGCTACTGACGGAAAACAAAATATCGATGACCTGATGCGCAAAATGTTTCAAAGCTTTAGCGGTGCAAATGGCTTTAACGGTAAAGATGTTGAGCAAATGACAAGCGAGATCTGCCATTGCGATGTCCATTTGTTTTTTGAAAATTATATTAGGAGAAATAAAATAATCGACTTTGATAAATACCTTATTGCATTGGGTTTAAAAATGAAGATTACAAAGAAAGTGTTATTGGGAGATGATAAAAAACCTACAGCAGATGGCAGTGCATATGCGTGGAATGATGCAGCAACTCATACCATTAAACTGGGGATCACCAATCCGCAAGGTTGCTGGGGAAAAGCCGGGCTACATACCGGAGATGTGCTTCTGAAAATGAATGACTCGGCCATTAATAGCACTAACGACTTTTTTTCCTGGGTCGATAAATTGAAACCAGGAGATACAGTCAACATTGAAATAAAAAGAAAAGATAAAGTAAGCAGTGCAAAAATTTATCTGACGTCTGTAAATGTGACATTAGTGAACATTGAAAGCTTGCCAAAACCTTCAGGCAAACAGGAAAGACTTTACTCCGAATGGATGATGGGCAAATAAACTGAAGACTGTTACTCTGATATTGTTGGCTCAGCCAACGCTCATGGCTTGGTGAACACCAACAAGATATCACGATAAAATAGAAGCGAAGAATAAAGGCAAAACGGATATGTACTTTGCAGAACGATTATAAATATAACTGAAATGCCTATCCGTAGAATTAAAAAGTGAAAAATAAAAAGCCACTCTTTGCAAAGTGGCTCTAGTTCTGCTAAAGTGGAGGTGAGGAGATTCGAACTCCTGTCCAAACATATTCTTCAAAAGCTTTCTACATGCTTATTTGTTTATTGTTTGTCGGGAGATGGCAGGAAAACAACAAACCAAACATCTCCTTAGCTGAATGTTCTTAAGCAACAGTCACAGCCTTTCTGTTGCAGCAACCTGTGTTTTGTTTTTGAGTCGGCGGCGGAGCTTGGTAACAGGTCAACCTGCTCAACGCGGCCCTAATGACTATCTAATCACTGATTAGGCAGCCATGGCATACTGAGTATTGCCATTTGAGTTTTGAATATTCAGATTAGCGTGCTAATTATCCAACGCACGGCATGCTTACACCTTCAAAGATCTACGCTGTCAAAACCAGGCACCCCCGAGAGAGTTTGTAGTTTATAGTTTTCAGTTTATAGTTCTGCGAACTCAATTTTCATTATAAATTCTGAATTGAAGAACATTAAACATCAAACCTGAAACCTTAAACAATTATAACAACCTAAAGTTTAAATTTTCTTTTTTGTCTCCGGCGATATTGCTGCTATTAAGCATCGTTGCCTCGCACTCCTGTACATTTAATATTCTATTCAACGCATTACTAACGGTAACGGATATCCTATTTTTACCTCGATATAAATATCGGGGCTAGTCGAAGCATCTTGAATTTAAAAATTATCAAATCAAAATTATCTCAAACCTCAGCTCTTAATCTTTAATCATCAATTTCGAATTGAAGAACTGGAAACTGCAAATTGCAAACTCGAAACTTATTTATTTAAAAAGCCGAAGAATATCCAATCCCAACGCATACACCATTACACCTAATAATAAAAACATCCCGCCCATTTGTGCGTATTCAATAAACTTATCACCAGGTTTTCTTCCTGTAACCATTTCTATCAGCACAAACAATGCATGGCCGCCATCTAATGCAGGTATCGGCAAAATATTCAGCAGGCTTAATACCAATGAAAAAAATGCAGTGAGCGACCAGAAACTTTGCCAGTCCCAAACCGGCGCAAATAATTTTCCAAAACTTATTACACTGCCCAGTGATTCATTTGTATTTACTTTTCCGCTAAAAATTAATTTCAATTGAAGCCAGTAAGATTGCAAAGTTTCACGGCTCTTTTTCAATCCTGCAGGAATTGATTGAACAAAAGAATATTTTATGTTCTTCACTTCATAACCCGAATCTTTTGGTTCCACCGGATAAATGCCAAGAACGCCTGCGCTGAGCTTCGCCGTTTTTTGCAAAGTGTCTTTGCCCCTTACAACCACCATGCTAATTTGCTTGCCTCTGTTTTTTCTGATCTCGCTTCTGAAACCTCCATATAAAGGAACGGCAACACCGTTCACTGAAAGAATCTTATCGCCTTTTTTCAATCCTGCTGTGTCTGCCGCACTTCCTTTTGCAACAGTATCAATTCCTTCAAATGGAATATTAACGTCAATAAAACCAATTGCTTTATTGCTGATTACTTTTCTTGCAAAATCATCAGGAACATTCACTGTAACTTTTTCACTGTCTCTTTGCACTTCAATTGTTTTTGCCCCGTTCAGTATTACATATAATGGTATGGCTTTGAACTTTTCAATATATTTTCCATCCACGCTCAAAATCTGGTCCCCATCTTTTAGTCCGATACTTTGCGCCAGCGAATCAGTGGCAATCCCATATTTCAATTTATTGGTAGGAATATAAGAATCGCCCCAATGCCAGGCCATCATTGTATAAATCAAAAAGCCTAAAATAAGATTCACAGTAACACCTGCAACCATAATAATCAATCTTTGCCAGGCCGGCTTGCTTCGGAATTCCCATGGTTGAGGTGCTTGTTTCAATTGTTCTTTATCCATGCTTTCATCAATCATGCCGGATATTTTTACATAGCCGCCAAAAGGAATCCAGCCAATGCCATATTCGGTTTCGCCAATTTGCTTTTTAAAAAGTGAAAACCATGGATTGAAAAAAAGATAGAATTTTTCGACCCGGCATTTGAACCATTTTGCAGTTAAAAAATGCCCAAGCTCATGAAGAACAACAATAATAGATATGGATAAAACGAACTGCCCTGCTTTTATTCCAACTTCTGTCCAGTTAATCGTTAGTAGCGTCATAGTAAAAATTAGGATTTCAAAATACGGTTATTGGTTTTTTGGCTCATTACCAAACGTAAAAATTAGAGTTTTATTAAAGAAGCGGCAAAATTACGAGCCTCGCCATCGCTTTCAAAATATTCTTCCAATGAAGGGTGCTCTATAAAAGGAATTCGTTCCATAGTCCGCTCAATCAGGTCGGTCATGTCGAGGAAGCCAATGCGGTTGCGTAGGAAAGCATAAACTGCGATTTCGTTTGCAGCGTTCAATACGCATGGCAGGTTTCCACCTTTGAACAATGCATCCGTTGCCAGCACGAGGTTGCGGAAAGTTTTTACGTCAGGCTCTTCAAAAGTAAGCGTGTTCGGCTTTTTATAATCGTAGCGTGGAAATTTGCTTGAAATTCTATACGGGAACGCCAATGCATATTGTATGGGAAGTTTCATATCTGGCAAACCCATCTGCGCTTTCACGCCGCCATCTTCAAACTGAACCATGCTGTGCAAAATGCTTTGTGGATGAATGATTACTTGTATCTGTTCGGGCTTCAGGTTAAAAAGCCATTTTGCTTCAATCATCTCAAGCCCTTTGTTCATCAGTGTTGCAGAGTCGACAGATATTTTTGCGCCCATATTCCAATTTGGGTGCTGCAATGCATGGTCGCGTTTTACGTTCACCAAAAAATTTGGCTTCTTTCCCAAAAATGGCCCGCCGGATGCTGTAAGAATTACTTTTTCAATTTTGTTTCTTGTTTCTCCGATCAGGCATTGAAAAATGGCAGAATGCTCCGAATCAACAGGAATGATCGGAACTTTCTTTTCAACTGCTTTCTTCATCACATAATCGCCTGCAACAACCAATGTTTCTTTATTTGCCAGCGCAATTGCTTTTCCATTTTCAACAGCCTGCAAGGTCGGTTTCAATCCTGCAAAACCAACAATGGCAGCGAGCATCATATCATAACAATCCATAGCAGCCACTTCTTCCAGGGCCTGCTCGCCAATAAAAACTTTTGTGTCTGTCGTGGCCAGCGCTTGCCTTACTTTGCTTCCTTTTTTCTCGTCGCCAATAACAACAATATTGGGTTTGAATTTGAGTGCCTGCATAATGAGCAGGCTCATCATTATTCTGTGCGGTTAATACTTCCGGAGAAAACATTTCGGGATGAGATGCAATCACGTCAAGCGCCTGACGGCCGATTGAGCCGGTGGAACCAAATATGGCAATTCTTTTTACAGGCCCATTATTCCCCATGAAAAAATTTTAGAAACTTAAAAGTAAGGAAATATGCAAATCAAGCAGCACTTAAAAATTTAAACGTATTTTTCGAGCTGCTCGGCAACCTGGCGATCGTTGCTCAGGCGAGGTACTTTATTTTGGCCGCCAAGTTTGCCAACAGATTTCATGTAATCAATAAAACCATTCTTTCTCACAGGCCGGATTTTTAACGGTTGCAAAATTTGACCGGTTATTAAATCATCATAATAAATATTTTTTGTGCGAAGGTTCGAGTCTACTTTCTCTGCAAATCGGCGAACGTCTTCGGGCGTGTTTTCGAATTCAACAAACCATTCGTGATAAGATTTTCCTTCTGTTGTTTGGATCATTGGCGCTACTGTGAATTCAGTAATGTGCACACCTTCTTCCTGCGCGGCTTTCATTAAGCTATATTCTACTTCTTCGCCAATTACATGTTCGCCAAACGCAGAAATGAAATGTTTTATTCTCCCCGTCACCACTATTTTGTAAGGATTTGTTGAAATGAATTTAACCGTATCGCCAATATTATAACTCCATAAACCCGCATTGCTGCTTACTATCAAAGCATAGTTCTCTCCGGTTTTTACGTCTTTCAAATTTATGCGGTTAGGGTTTTCTTTTGTTATTTCGGTCACCGGAATGAATTCGAAAAATATACCGCTGTCTGTGTTCAATAACAATCCATCTTCTTTTTGTGAATCCTGAAATGCAAAAAAACCTTCTGATGCAGGAAATGTTTCTATCGTATCAATATTCTTTCCGATGCTTTCAAATAATTTGGCTTTGTATGGTTCAAAGTTTACGCCGCCATGTACAAGCACAGAAAAATTCGGGAACAAATCTTTGATCTGTTTTCCGCTTAATTGTGAAAGCCGATCGAAATACATTTGCACCCAGGGCGGAATGCCGCTGATCAATGACATATCTTGCTTGATCGTTTCATCCACTATTCTATCGAGCTTCGTTTCCCAATCTTCAATACAATTCGTTTCGTAGCTTGGCAATTGATTGGTGCGCAAATAATTTGGCACATGATGATTTACGATGCCGCTCAGTCTTCCTGTTGGTATGCCGCCGATCCTTTCCAATTCCGGTGAGCCTGATAAGAAAATCATTTTGCGGTCAGCAAAATCAGTATTGCCTGTTTCAGACATATAACAAAGCAATGCATTTCTTGCTGTGTTAATGTGGTTGTCAATCGAATCTTTGGTAATGGGAATGTATTTTACACCGCTGACTGTGCCTGATGTTTTTGCAAAATAAATCGGCTGGCCTTTCCAAAGCACATTGTGCTTGCCTTCCTTAATTAGTTGAATATATTTTTTGAATTGCTCGTAGTCGCGTACAGGCACGTGCTTTTTAAAATCATCGTAGGTTTTTATTGCGCCGAACTCATGCTCATTGCCAAAAATGGTTTTGGTTCCTGTTTTCAGCAAGTCTTTAAAAATATTTTCCTGGGTATTGATAGCATTGGCTGCACTTTTTTTGGTGCTCTTATATATATATGCGGCAAACGGTTTCGCTAAAAATGATTTGAATTTCATAAGCTTCGTCCTCACAAAAATGAGCAAATCTAAGTACCATTCAATCTCATAAAAAGCTCATTCTGATATATTCCTGTTAAAAAATCATGAACAAGCCGGTTTCAAAGCCTTTCGGAAAACAAGCAAAATTTTGAAACCCCGGCAAGCTATCATATTAAATCGGGTTTCAGGATGCAAAATGCCAGATTTTTTTTAGTTTTATCCTTCTCATTTTCAGTTAATACCCTTACCTTTGCAGCCCTAATAACGAATTTTATGTTAGCAGTTGTAAAAATTGGTGGGCAACAGTTCACTGTAAAAAATGATCAGACTTTATACGTCCCTCATGTTGAAGGAAAAGAAGGTGATAAAGTTGAATTTTCTGATGTTCTTTTAGTTGACAATGGCGGAACATTTTCTGCCGGTAGTGCAATAAAAGCAATTATCAAAGCAGAAATCGTTGGTCATGTAAAAGGAGATAAAGTGATTGCGTTTAAAATGAAAAGAAGAAAAGGCTTTAGAAAAAAACATGGTCACCGTACTCACTACACAAAAATTAAAATCGAAAGCATCGCTTAATTTTTGCGTTCATTTTTCAGAAATTATTTTTTAGTTTTTTTAAAAGAAAAAAATCATGGCACATAAAAAAGGTGAAGGCAGTGTAAAGAATGGACGCGATTCTCACAGCAAGCGTCTTGGTGTAAAAATTTTCGGCGGACAAGCTGCAATATCAGGCAACATTATTATTCGTCAACGCGGAACAGAATATCATCCTGGAAAAAATGTTGGTGTTGGAAGAGATTTTACTTTGTTCGCATTAACGGATGGAGTTGTTGAATTTAAAAAAGGAAAAGGCGATAGAACTTTCGTTAGCATCAATCCGGTAGAAGTAACTGCATAAAAAAAATATCTTAATATTTCAAAATTTTTTTTGGTTCTTCCAAAGAAGTTTTTATTTTTACTACCGTAAATTGATTTACTAACCAATTAAATTCAAAAAAAATGGCAACAGCAAAAAAAGCTGCTAAGAAAAAAGTAGCAAAAAAAGCGGCTCCTAAAAAGAAAGCTGCTAAAAAAGCTGCAAAAAAGAAATAGTATAATTTCTTAGTAAGCAGAAAATATCAAAGTCCCGGGTTTAGGCCCGGGACTTTTGTTTTTTATAAATATCAATGATGTATATCACAAAATAACGAGCATAGAATAATGCTAACTTGCATGCTATAATTTAATTTCCGAAACTCGTTTTTATGAAAGTTGATAATTACTACATCGCAGACCAGTTCTCGCTCTTATCGAAATTGATGGATATTCATGGAGAGAATTCTTTCAAAACAAAATCATATTCTATAGCTGCTTTCACTATTGAAAAATTGCCGAAGCAATTGGCTGATATGTCGCAAGCTGAAATTTTTTCGGTGAAAGGAATTGGTGACGCAACCGGAAAAAAAATCATGACCATTTTACAGACAAGTGAACTGCCTCAGCTAAAAGAATTAATTGAGAAAACACCACCAGGTGTTATTGAAATGTTGAACATAAAAGGGCTAGGCCCAAAAAAAATTGCAACTGTCTGGAAAGAGATGGAAATTGAATCAATTGGCGAATTGTTGTACGCATGCAACGAAAACAGGTTATTGCTATATAAAGGCTTTGGTGAGAAAACACAGAATAATGTCCGCGAAACGATCGAATTCTATTTTAAAAATCAGGGAAGCTACTTGTATGCAGAGACTGAAATATTTGCTCTTGCAATAGATAAAAAGCTCAAAGAAAAATTTCCTGCACAAAAATTTGAGCTCACCGGAGAATTTAGAAGACAGCTTGAAATTATTAATATACTTGAGTGGGCAGTGACTGTTGATGCAAACGATTTAAAAATTTTTTTGGGAGGTGAAGGATTTTCGATTGACAAAGAAGATGAGAAAAAAATAATTTTTAAAAACAATCAGAACATCAAACTCGCATTTCATTTATCAAAAAATGAATCGTTCTATTCCATATTATTTGAAACAAGCTGCAGCGATGAATTTCTTGGCGCCTGGAAAGAAAAGACGAATTGGGATTCAGCAAACAGTTTTTCTTCCGAAGAAAATATATTTTCTTCTGTAAAAGTTAATTTCATTCCGCCTTTTGAAAGAGAAACTGCAGATGTTATAGATGAAGCGAAAGCAAATATTTTGCCCGCAGTCATTCAACCGGAAGATATTAAAACTATTATTCACAGCCACAGCAACTGGAGCGACGGTTCCAACACAATTGAAGAAATGGCGAAAGCCTGCATTGAAAGAGGTTTTGAATATTTCGTGATCAGCGACCACAGCAAAAGTGCTTTTTATGCAAATGGGCTTACTGAAGAAAGGATCAAAGAGCAACATCATTATATTGATGAATTAAATGCAAAGCTTGCCCCGTTCAGAATTTTCAAAAGCATTGAATCTGATATTCTGAACGATGGCAATCTTGATTATTCAGATAGCATTCTCTCAACTTTCGATTTAGTAATTACTTCTGTTCATTCTAATTTAAAAATGAGTGAAGAAAAAGCAATGACACGCTTGTTGAAAGCAATCGAAAATCCTCATACAACCATTCTTGGGCATATGACAGGCAGGTTATTATTGAGCCGCCCGGGCTATCCTGTGAACCATGAAAAAATAATTGATGCTTGTGCTGCTAATAACGTGGTGATCGAGCTGAATGCCCATCCAAGAAGATTAGATATCGATTGGCGTTTCATCAAACAAGCATTGAAAAAAAATGTGCTTATCTCAATCAACCCGGATTCTCATTCAGTAGATGGATATAAAGATGTGAAATACGGAACGCTCATAGCTCAGAAAGCCGGATTAACAAAAGAAAAAAACCTGAGCAGTTTTAGTTTGAAAGAGTTTGAAGAATTTTTGAAGACAAGAAGAAAATAAGAGGCAAGAAACAAGAGACAATGAACAAGGTACAAGGAACAAGAAAGCTTGATTAGCGTCTCGCCGCTTGTACCTTGTCTCTTGTCTCTTGTGCCTTAGCCCTCAGCTTTCATTTGCAACCGGAAGCTCAACAAAAAATGTAGTTCCAACTTTTTCCTGAGTGGTGAACCAAATTTTGCCTTTGGCTTGTTCAACAATAGTTTTGCTCATTGCAAGCCCAAGGCCGGTTCCGGAAGATTTTGTGGTGAAATTGGGCATAAAAATTTTCGATTGGGTTTGAACAGGAATTCCCTCTCCGTTATCTGAAATTTTAATGATGATATTTCCATCAAGGAGCTCTTCACTTATACTTACTACTTTTTTGTCATTGTTTTCACATGCTTCAACTGCATTTTGAAGAAGATTGGTGAACAATCGGTTCAACTGGGTTTTATCAGCATTCAGCATTATTTTTTGATGGATAGGCACCCATTTAAAAAGCATGTTTTCTGTTGTTTCATACAACGATGAAAGCGAATAAAGCATGTCATGCAAATCAAAAACTTCAAGCTTTGGGTTTCCAATGTTGGCAAATTGAGAGAAGTCTGCAGCGATTTTTGCCAGGTGATCGATCTGCTCAACTAAGGTTTTGGCAACGCCAGCTGTCATTTCTTTTACGTTCGCAGAATCATTGTTAATTGCTTTTTGTAGATACTGGATGCTCAGCTTCATTGGTGTAAGCGGGTTTTTAATTTCATGCGCAACCTGCCTCGCCATTTCACGCCACGCACCTTCGCGCTCGCTTTTGCCTAATATAACAGCACTTTCTTCAAGCTTCTTAACCATTTTATTATATTCTTTTACCAATCCGCCAATTTCATCGTTTCTTTTCCATTCAACTTCTTCATTGGTTTTGCCAAGGTTCACCTGTTTCATCTTTTCGGAAATAAGCGTGAATGAAGATGTGATGCGGTTTGTTAAAAAGAGCGCAATAGTTCCTGCGATCAAATAAATGAAAGCATTCAAAATAACAATGGCCACCAAAAAATTAGATATCTCCTGTTTTAATTCGTCCTGGGTTGTAAATGAAGGAATGTTCAGGTAGGCATAGGCGTTACCTTTATCGTTTCTGACCGGGCAATACATGCTCAGGTAAGATATATTTGCCATTTTCTCATTATTAAAAAACTCAACCGCATTTTTTTGATGCAGGTTGTAATACGCAACAGGATTCATTTTTTTGCTTAATATCCCTTTGTCGTACACAAAAGGGTTTGAAGAAGCTTCGAGATTTCCGTCAAGGCTATACAAGTTAATCGGGCTGCCATGAATTTCAGCAAGATTGTTCACTGTGTTCTCCAGGCTTTCTTTCGAAATAAATTCATATTTCTGCAGGCTGTCATTAAAACCAGGCGACGGTATATTGTCTTGAAGCTCTTTCACTGCAACTTTTATTGCTTCACTCAGCTTAATTTGATTCTCTCTCTGATATCTATTGATAAAAAAAAGAATAGTGGCGGTGCCTATAACCAAAAATGAAAATATACTGATGAAAATAATACTATTGTGAATTTGAGAGCGTATGTTCAGTTGTAAAAGTGGCTTTAAACGGCTTAGCTGGAGCCTTGTTGCAATAAGCAGGCTAAATACTCTGACAACTGCAAGCAATACGATGAATGCACTGAATATGTATGCAAACAATGTTACTGCTTCAATAAATGAATTGTCTTTTTTTGCGACGACAACAATTTTGTCGTCTGTAACGCGATGCCACAATTCGTCATAAGACCCATTTACTCTTCTTTCAAAATCCACCCTGGGAATTTGAGATTCGTTTAGAAAAGCAGGGAATGGATAATTATTGCCATAATCAATCAGTTCACTTTTATTGTAGATCGCATAAGAATACACCGGTGAGTATTCAGGAAAAAGTTCTTTCTTCTGTTGAAATAATTCGGGAGTTAAAACATCGCCTTTATCGTTCTTAAGATCGGAAAGAATGAAAATGTAGCCGGTTGTTTTGCTTAAATTATTCCTTACAGCCCTTTTGTAAATATAAGTGTACTTATCAAATGACTTTTCATAATACCTAAGCCCATCAATAGTTGTGGGCTTTCCCTGAATATTAAAAATGGTGTTCAAAGTATCGAACGAAATGGGTTGAGAATTGAATAAAGGCTTTTCTGCAGTATCGTATGTGAAAATTCTCATATCATACTTGCTTCGGTAAGTGCTATAGCTGCTATTGATCAGGCTGTCTTTCAAAAAAGAATTTGAAACAGCATTTTTGAACCTCTTGAAATTCGAATAAAAAAAATCATTGTCAAAATAAGCAAGCGCTATGCTCATCACGCGCTCGCTTGATGGGTCCGCTTGTTCCGCGAGCCTCTCTGCTGTTTGCTTTCTTTGATCCAGCTCTATGCGCTTATTTTCAAAAAAGATAATTGTTGAAATGGAAGCAGAAAAGAAAAGAAGCCAGAAGAGCACTTCAGATATATTCAGCCTCAGGTTAAGGCTTGAGAAAAGTTTTCGCTGCATTAGCCAAACATATACCACAACCCATATCAATATTATTACGTCAACTGAAACCAGCTCGGGATTTTTTACAGTAAACGTAAGCAGCGCCAGGCCTATAAGAGCGAGGGTAACGTACACAAAAATGTTATTCCCGTTGGTTATTGCGCTGATGAGGTTAAGAAGTATTTGCGTGATAAAAAAATAACTAAGCGCAAGCGTTGCCAATATAATGAAAGCGATAAAGCTATATGTTTTAAGGCTGAAGAAATTGGTTACGCTGAATGATATCCTTGCGTCTTCAACAAGGCTTAGCACTGTGTTTGAAAAGACAAAGGTGACCAGCAATATGATGAAAAGAACTGTTGCGATGATAAACCATTTTTTTATAGCAGATTTTATTAACGGGAATGTATAACCGCTCAATTCCTGTTTTATAAATAATATTACCCAGCACATTAACAAAGCATTGATAAGAAAGGTCCCCGAGCGAATTGAGAACGAAACTGGAGCTGTAAATGGTTGGGTCAAAAAGCTCAAACTGCCTCAGGTTAAAAAAGGAAGGAAAAAAATAAACTACCGAACGAAGCAACAGCACTGAGACAATCAAAAAAACAATTCCTTTTACCGACCCATATTTTTCTGAAATGCTATGTGCAAGATTGTGCAAAACAATCAGGAATAACAACAAGCATGTTAAAATAAAAACACCCGATATCCAATTGCCTACATATAAATTGGCAGGTTCTTTTTTTTCAAGATAAAACAATGTCTCACCAAAACTGTTATTAACAGGAAACTCAGTTGTATGTTGAGTTATACGAAACCTGCTTTCTATTAGCGGGAAGTTTTCAAATTCTGGCTTTAATCCTGAAATGGTAATATAATATTGTTTTCGGATAGGTATGAGCGCAACGGCTATGAGGTGATTATTTTCATAAGATAAGGAGCGCTTCATAAATTCGTACTGCCCATTTGGGAAGACATAAAAATAATTGCCGTCTTTTTTTTTCAATAAGCTATCCGGCAGAAGCAATTCCTGGCTGTTCCAGAATTTTAAAGTTGCTGTATTATTTTCCGTTTGGTATAAAAGAAAGCTATAGTCTTTATTTATTTCATGCGATAATTGATCTGCGGAGTAATCTTCATTGGCCAGAGAATTTATTAGCTGTTGATTTGTTGTTGCATTAATAAAGTCTTTTTCTCTTTTTTGAAGAAAACTTTGAACGGAATTCTTCCAGTAATTGTCTGAAAAATTGCTTTTTAGAATGAACCTTGTGAGATATCCAGCGACAAGCAGTAATGTTGCAGCGATAATGAGATATAAATTTCTTTTTAGAAAATTTTTTAAAAATAGCTTCAATCCTGGAGGTTTTGCTTTTTAATGGAATTCCAAATGGCATCCATTTCCTGAAGGCTCATTTCAGTAAGCTGCTTGCCTTCCAATTGTGCTTGCTTTTCCATTTGGGTGAACCGTTCAATGAATTTTTTGTTTGTGAGCTCTAACGAATTCTCTGCATCAATCTGCAAAAACCGTGCGTAATTGATCAAAGAAAAAATCAAATCGCCGAATTCATCTTCTATTTTGTTCTTGTCATTTGTTTCAACTGCTTCCTTAAGCTCACCAATTTCTTCTTCTACTTTTTCCCAAACCTGCGAAGCATTGTCCCATTCAAATTTCACCTGGGCCGCCTTTTCCTGCAATCTGATCGCTTTTACCGTAGCTGGAAGTGAAACGGGAACGCCCGCGAGAACAGAATTTTTCCCTTCTTTTAATTTAATTTTTTCCCAATTTTTTTTAACGTCTTCTTCATCATTCACTATCACATCTGCATAAATGTGCGGATGCCGGACGATAAGCTTGTCGCAGATTTTATTGATCACTTCATCAAGTGTAAACTTATTTTGCTCCCTGCCGATTTTTGCATAAAAAACAATATGCAAAAGCAAATCGCCGAGCTCTTCTTCAATGCCGTCCCAATCTTCATTAGTTATTGCATCAGCAAGTTCATACATTTCTTCAATGGTTAATGTTCGCAATGTTTGTATGGTTTGCTTTCTGTCCCACGGGCATTTTTCACGGAGCTCATCCATAATTTTTACGAGGCGCTCAAAAGATGAATCAATTTTTTTCATAAAAATTTTTTAAACAGATATTGCAGAAATCAAAATAAATATTGCCAGAAGAATTGCATTCAGCATGAATGCAAGGAAATTCACTATAAGATATTTTACGATTGTTTTAAATCTTCCCTGGCCATAAAATCTTCGCATGGCTTTGTACATATAAATTAACACGTAGAGCCATAAAACAAAATCCAAAAACACAATTGTTCCCTGCAGCCATTTCCAACCGCCAAGGTGCCCCAGTTGGTTCAACAATATCATCGCCAGCAAAAAAATAAATGTGGCGCAATAAAGATGAATAGCAAATATGCCATGGCTGGTGTAATAAAATTCTTTTCTCCTCACATAAACCAATCTTAATATCAGTGCAAAAAAAGGCAGCGATATAAATAATATTTTTGGGAATGAATGGACAAATTTTTCTTCCAAATGTTCGATGTATGCGCGTTTGTCTTTTTTGAATTCACCGTCCATTTCAATTATTTTTCTTTTGGCCATTTTCTTTAGCCACCAATCCTGTTTGTTTGATGGAAGCTTTGACTGAGCGGAATCGTAAGCCGCAGGCGTTGCGTATTTCTCATTGCCGAAATCAAGCTCCACACCATTGTTTCCTTTTTTTGATGAATCCCTTTTTCCGATGGCGGTATTTACGGCACTTGCAACATCAGGCGGCATGCCCTGTTTTTTTAAGCTGTCCATATTTACTCGAAGCAATAGTAAGGCAATATCTCTCTCGTTAAATTTACGAGAAGTGCTATCTCCATAGATTTCTTTGATTGCTGCGATTGATAGATCCGTTTTTTCTATCTCATCTTTCAAATCACTGCTATCGCCATCATTAAATTCTCTTGCAGCGTTTAAGCGGCTCTGCAGCTTGGCCCTGTCTTTTTTAAAATCTGTTAAGCCTCTTTTTGTTGTGCTATCAGTTTTGTCGCCCTTTTCATCTATTTTCATAATGTCGCCCGCATTGGTGAGCGAAAAGAAAATAAGAAAGAAGATTGCCGACGTGAACACATACATTCGGATCGGGTTCAGATAGCTTGCGCGTTTGCCAAGCATATATTCTTTTGATAAAAAGCCTGGCTTTGTAATGAGCAGTTTTACCGTGCTGAAAAATTTTCCATCGAAGTGAGTAATGTCCTGGAAAAAATGATTCACCAAATGCCAGACCGATTCTTTCGGCTCAATGTTTTCCTGGCCGCAGACATGGCAATAGCGGCCTTGTAAAGAAGTATTACAGTTAAGGCAAATTTTTTCTTTCCTTTCGTGTAAATGTGACAATTAATAATTTTTTATAAAAATAAGCAACATACTTTAATAACAGTTCATATGTTGGATTGTCTCAGCGGCAATGAAAATATTTAAACAATTGATAATTCAATTGAAAAGCTGGGTGCTTTGCGCATTAAACAGATGATTTTTTCGTTCATGCTTCCGGATTTACATTTGCACTACCAATGAAACCGAAAATGAAAACACCTACGGTCTTAATTATTGTTTTGCTGACCGCAAAAATATCTGTCGCACAATTTTATTATCAGGATATCATCGGCGCACAGCAGGCCACTGCAAAATGGAAAGCGTATAAAGACAACAAAGTAAAATCTGTGAACGTCCTCAGCTTTGAAAGCAACAGCCAGCCAACAGAAGGTTTTGTGTGTAAACAGGATGTAAATCCGGCTTATTCAGAAATATCAACCTACACAAAGTCTGATTTTAGCAGAGAAACATCTATTACTTCTTACTATAGCGCAAACGGCCTTCTTCAAAAAACAGTTGATACCAGTAAAGGTTATATCAGCACTACTGAATATTTATTTGATCAGTCAGGAAATATTTTGTCGATTACAAACGCTTCTTCTGAAACAGTTAATAATATAAAAAACCTGGAACAGCATATTTGGAAATATAGCGCCGACGGAAAACCGATAAGCATGATAAAGACCAAAAATAATAATGACACAACTTTTGTTCATTTTGTGAATGATGAAAAGGGCAATGTAGCAGAAGAACATTCGGTTCACAATAAAAAGGAACTGCCCGTTATTTACTATTATTACGACGATAATAAAAAGCTAACCGATATTGTTCGATATAGCGATAAAGCAAAAAGGCTTTTGCCAGATTACATTTTTACATACAACGATAATAACAAATTAAGCTCCATGCTTTTTGTGCCCGAAGGAACCACTGACTATCAAAAATGGCTGTATGAATATGACGAAAAGGGATTGCGCACAAAAGAAACCTGTTTCAGCAAACAAAAAGAAGTGCTGGGAAAAATAGAATACCAATATAGTTTCGGCAATTGATGATTGCTGTTGGCCACCGCAAAAAGACACTCATATTTATCTTATTCTCACCTTTAGAAAAAGATTGTTCTTTGTTTGAACATTAGTTTATCCACATCTTATAAAGCTCTTTTTAAGCTTGAATAATTTGCCTAACTTTGCATGACCTTCTGGAATTATTAATCTTTCTTTTTTTCCTCGGGTCATTTTTGAGAGCATGACAAAGTGCCATCCAACAAAAAATAGTTTTGTGTTATAAAAGATCAATTGAAATGAAAGCGCATTTCAAATTGGTTTTTGTTTTTTTGTTTGAACCTTTAATTTGAAATAATAGCAGATTTTATAAATAATTAAGAACCATTTTATGGCCAAGTACATTTTTGTTACAGGAGGTGTTACTTCCTCGTTAGGAAAAGGAATTATCGCAGCTTCGCTCGCTAAGCTTTTGCAGGCACGCGGGCTGCGCGTAACCATCCAGAAATTTGATCCTTATATTAACGTTGATCCCGGCACATTGAACCCTTATGAACATGGCGAATGCTATGTTACAGAAGATGGCGCCGAAACTGATCTTGATCTTGGCCATTACGAAAGGTTCCTGAGCATTTATACTTCTCAGGCCAATAATGTAACAACCGGAAGAATTTATCAAACCGTTATTAATAAAGAAAGGGAAGGCGCATATCTTGGAAAAACTGTTCAGGTCATCCCGCACATTACAGATGAGATTAAAAGAAGAATGCTGTTGCTCGGGAAAAACAATGAGTATGATGTCATCATTACAGAAATCGGCGGAACAGTTGGCGATATTGAGTCGCTTCCTTTTATTGAAGCGGTTCGCCAGTTGCAATGGGAAATGCCCGATGAAGATTGTGTGGTGATACATCTTACGCTGATTCCTTATCTGCGCGCAGCAAAAGAATTAAAAACAAAACCAACACAGCACAGCGTTAAATTATTAAGTCAGGAAGGTGTTCACCCCGATGTTATTGTTTGCAGAACGGAAGAATCTCTTTCTACTGAAATCCGTCGCAAAATTGCTTTGTTCTGCAATGTGAAACCGGAAGCTGTTATTGAAGCTGCAGATGCACCGACCATTTATGAAGTGCCATTGACGATGATGCGCGAAAAATTGGACTTGATTTGTTTGAAGAAAATGAATATCACGAATTATCATGAACCGGAATTAGGGAAATGGAAAGAGTTTTTGGACAAATTGAAATACCCGAAAAGCAAAGTAACAATTGGGTTGATTGGGAAATATATTGAACTGCAGGATGCATATAAATCAATTCTCGAAGCATTTGTTCATGCAGGCGCGATGAACGAATGCAAAGTGCAGATAGTAAATGTGCACAGCGAATTTATTACTGATGAAAATGTTGCTGAAAAATTATCAAGCCTTGATGGATTGCTTGTTGCGCCTGGTTTTGGCCATCGAGGTATAGAAGGAAAAATTATTTCAGTAAAATATGCAAGAGAAAACAATCTGCCTTTTTTCGGCATTTGCCTTGGCATGCAAATGGCAGCTATTGAGTTTGCAAGAAATGTGCTTGGGTTAAAAGACGCTCATTCAACTGAAATGGATTCGAGTACCACCAATGCTGTTATTGATTTAATGGAAGAACAGAAAAAAGTAACAGCAAAAGGCGGCACGATGCGATTAGGCACTTATCCTTGCGTTATCACCGAAGGTTCGCTTGCTCACAGCATTTATAATTCAACAGTTATTTCAGAAAGGCACAGGCACCGATGGGAATTTAATAATGCTTATCTGCAGCAATTTGAAAATGGGGGAATGATGGCAAGTGGGAAAAACCCTGAAAGTGGGTTGGTGGAAATTATCGAATTGAAAAATCATCCTTTTTTTATTGGCGTACAATACCATCCTGAATTAAAAAGCAGCGTTGAAAATCCCCAGCCGATATTTGTACATTTTGTGGCAGCGGCCAAAGAATTTGCAGAGCTAAGGAATGCTGTTAAAAAGCCTATTTTGCAAGGAGAAATGATGTCGTAGCAAATATTCAAAGTTGATGGCTTATACAAAATCAATTTCATTTAAATCTAGATTTTGCCTGCCATCAACTATCAACTATGAACAATCAGCCAGTTGCTCCAAACTCTCAAGTCTACCACTTATCTTTGCACCTCTTTAAAATTCTACTAAAATGGGAATGGACCGTAATACCGTGATTGGTTTTGTGCTGTTAGGCATTTTGCTTTTTTTATATCTTTTTATCTCTACCAAAAACAGCCAGGAATATGAAAAGCAAAAAAGGCGTTATGACGATTCTATCGCCATGGTAAAAGTGCATCAGAATGCAATTGCAAAACAACAGGACACCGCAAAAAAAAATCAGGCAACATCCATTGATACATCAGGGTACAATAAAGCAATTTCAGGCACAGAGCAATTGCTCACTGTTGAAAATGATTTAATAAGAATCGTATTCACGAACAAAGGCGGACAGCCAAAAAAAGTGGAGCTGAAAAAATTTAATGCTTTTGACAGCACGCCTGTTAAAGTCATTAATCCGGTTTCTGAAAATCATGTTTCATATTCGATAAATACTGAAAAAAACCAATCTGCACAAATCACCGATTTGTTCTTTAGTGAAGGAAGGCTCACAAAAAATGCAGATGGTACACAGACCGTTGATTTCCGGCTGCCATCCCCGGGCGGAGAATCGATTGTCCATCATTATACCATTCGCCCGAATGATTACATGATTGATTGGGAAGTGCAGGTAGAAAATCCTGCAAAACTCTTTACGGGAAATAATATGAACCTTGCATGGCACTATGAGCCGGTGCGGGTACAGCAAAGTGTAGTTTATGAAAAGCGCCAGGCAAACATCAGTTACTACGAGGATAATAATTTCGATTATATCTCACGCAAAACAGAAGCGGTTTTTGAAAAGCCTGTTCAATGGATCTCTGTTTCGCAACAGTTTTTTAATACCACTTTTCTTGCAAAAAACGGATTTAATTCGGGCAATGTAAAATGGGCAAGAGAAATTTCTGATACATCAAATCTTGTTGCAAAAGCAGATGTGGCGTTTCAATATAAAGTGCCGGCAGGCAATTCGGCATCCATCCCTTTTCAATTTTATTATGGGCCAACGATTATAATATACTGAAAAAAGAAGGTTCAGGAATGGACAAGATTATTGATTTGGGCCGTGGTTTTTATTCATTCGTTCGGCCAATTAATCAATATTTGGTGATGCCGGTTTTCAACTTCTTCAAAAATTTTATTTCCAGTTACGGTATTGTGATCATGCTGCTCACAATTGTCATCAGGGTCGTGACCTCACCTCTTGTATATAGCAGCTATTTAAGCGGTGCTAAAATGAAAGCGCTTCGCCCCGAGATTGATGAAATGAAAAAAAGAGTAGGCGATGACCAGCAGCGTGCAAGCATGGAGCAGATGAAGCTTTTTCGCGAAGCAGGCGTGAACCCGCTTGGGGGCTGTATTCCGGCGCTTTTGCAAATTCCGATATTCTTTGCATTGTATAGCTTCTTCAATTCAAACATTGAATTGCGGAACCAGGCTTTTTTGTGGTCTAAAGATTTATCGGCTTATGATTCAGTAATTCATTTTGGTTTCAGCATCCCGCTTTTCGGGGCCACTTAAGTTTGTTTGGATTGTTAGCTTCCGCCACAAATTTTGTCATTTCTTTATATGGAATGAGCATGACAACGCCCGACCAGAACAATCCGGCGATGAAATACATGCCTTATATTATGCCGATCATGTTCCTTTTCTTTTTTAACAGTCTTCCATCGGCGCTCACATGGTACTATACCGTTTCGAATGTTATTACACTGATACTCCAATTCATTATTCAGAATTATATCATTGACCATGGTAAAATTCTTGCAAAACTTCAGGCAAACAAAAACAAGCCAAAAACAAAAGCCAAATGGCAGGAGCGTTTTGAGCAAATGCAGGAAACGCAGAAAAAAGTGCAGCAATTGAAAGGAAAGAAATAATTCTTAAACAAATTTTAGATTATTTTTTGCACGATTACTCAATTAGCTTGATAAGCTCGTAATACGGATTAACAGCTTTATTATAAAAATTGTCTCATTCCGAATCTTCCGGGATAATCTTTGCCATTCTTTTATAGTCTATATTTTACCTAAATTCACAAAATGAAACCTTTGAAATTCGCGATTATTTTTTTTTGCCTGCATCTCTTTTTTTTCAATTCATTATATGCTCAAAAAAAAGTTTCTGAGCTTACGGTAGTGTATGATTCCAAACAATCAAACGGCCTTGAAGGATCTGTGATCACCACTTATATCAAAGGAAACCTGGTTCGCACAGAAACAAAGAGCTCTTTCTTTTCATCAACTACTATTTATGATGCAAAAACAGGCGATGCCGTGCTTTTAAGAGAAGTAAGCGGGCAAAAACTGCTGATCCGCCTTTCTCATGAAAATTGGCAGGATATAAATAAAAGTGCCGACAAAACCATTTTCACGAATACTGCTGAAACAAAAGTGATTGCCGGTTACAAATGCACCAAAGCAGTTGGCAAAACGAATAATGGAACCGACATAACTGTATACTACACTACGGATATTGTTCCCGATAATAAAGATTATAATCCCGCATTTAAAAACCTGGATGGCCTTCCTCTTGAATATGAGCTGACAAACGGGAATTTTAAAATAGTGTACACAGTTTCAAAAATAAATTTGAATCCTGTTCCGGCATCAAAGTTTGATACGCCAAAAAGTGGTTACCGCGAAATGACTTATGAAGAAAGCAAGAAAGCTAAATCGTGAAAGCTCTATTTGTGAACGTTGATCTTTAAGTTCAGCAATTGAAGGCTGCCACCTGAAGAAGAGCTGCTAAAAGGAGAAATGTTGACTTTGTATTTGTAAGGCATTACATATATGGTATTGCCATTTCTATAAGTAACAACTGTATTGTTTACGGAAATGTTAGCTCGCTCTTTTTGCTGGCTAAGATTATGGCTTCCCATATAACTAACGCCATTTTTTAATGTGAAAGCACTTGAGATATTAATTGGGGCAAATTCCGACTTGGAAACAACATTTTTCTTTTTGTCGCCGCCGCCTTTGCTTGCAAAAGCAATGGCAAAAACAGCAATGAACAACATGCTTAATGCGCCCTGCAATATCAATTTTCTACTTTGTATGTTAGTTCTAATGTTCATTTTACACAGCAAATATAGCAAAAAATTTTTGGTATTTTTTAACCGTTCATCCCTCATTTTAATAAACCTTTAACGCAAAGGTCGACAAAAAGTTACAGTTCACCTATAAACCGTTTATTCACATTTCATTAGCAATTGTTAATTAATACTGTTTTATTTGGTAATTGGTTGCTTATAACTTCAAATTTGTTAGAATGGATTAAAGCTTTAACTTACAATTCTTACCAAAAATGAAAGAAAATCCTTACCAATACGACAGTGAAGATTTAAAAGAATTGCTGAAGCGGTTTCAAAATTTGCGGACAGGGCTTTCTAATTCTTTTCTTGACGAAGATTCCTTCGAAAAAATAATCGATTATTTTGATGACGTGGAAGATTTACCGCAGGCACTTGAAGCGGCAGAGCTTGGCATCGAACAATTCCCGTTCTCCTCTGCGCTGCTTGTTAAAAAAGCAGACTTGATGATTGCAACCAGAAAATATAATGAAGCATTGCGCATTCTTGAAAGAGCCGAACTTTTCGACAGCTCAGATATTAATCTGTACATTTTAAAAACAGATGCATACTTAGCACTGGACCAGCAAGAGAAAGCCGTAGTGATTTTACAGGAAGCGCTCAAGCATTTTGAAGGACAGGAAAGAATAGAACTTTTATTTGAATTGTCTGATGTGTACGACGATTATGAAGAATTTGATAAAATTTTTGATTGCCTGAAATTAATATTGGAACAAGATCCGACTAATGAAGAAGCGCTTTATAAAATTTGTTTCTGGACAGATTTCACGGGCAGGAATGAAGAAGGCATTCGCCTGCACCAAAAAATCATCGATGAATATCCTTATAGCGAACTGGCCTGGTTCAACCTTGCTGCGTCTTTTCAAGGATTGAAATTATATGAGAAAGCGATTGATGCATATAAGTATGCAATTGCTATTGACGAGAAATTTGACTACGCATATCGCAATATGGGCGATGCTTATATTCGATTACGGAAATTTAAAGATGCCATTGAGGCTCTTGAAAAAGTGATCGAGCTGAGCAGGCCTGAAGATGTGATTTATGAAGCAATTGCTCATTGCTACGATAAGCTTAGCAATTATGGGCAGGCGAGAATTTATTATCGCAAGGCATCGCATTTGAATTCTGATGACAGCAAATTGCATTATAAAATTGCATGCACTTATCTGAATGAAGAAAATTGGCCAAATGCTGTAAAGTATCTTGAAACTGCGATGCGCATTCATCCGAATCAGGCTGAATATAATTTAGCAATGGGCGAGTGCAAAATGCAAATGGGTGAATACAAAGATGCCGTTCAATATTTTTCCAATGTGGTGCGTGTGCGGCCAAAAAACATTTCAAGTTGGGAAGCATTGATAAGATGTTTGTACAATGCCAGATTTTTTGATGAAGCACTTGAACAAGCGCAAGCGGCTATCATCGTTACCAATGGAAAACCCATTTTTATTTTTTATCAAAGCGCCATTTATTTTGCCCTCGGAAAATCAAAGCAAGGTTTGTTGCAATTAGAAAAAGCGATGAGCCACTCTCCAAAAATGCTCAGGAAAATGGTTGAGCTGAATCCTTCTATCTTGCAGTACCAGTCAGTTGTTGATGTGATTGCTCGTTATAAAAAAAGTAAATCATTCTAGCTTTACAAAAGCCCTTTTAGCTTATTGAGCCGCTATGATATTTTCGTATTGCATTGTTCCTTATTTTTGCGCCCAGTTTTAATTCAATAAATAATGATGAATTTCAATTTAACTCAAATCCCTGAAAGGACTGCCCAGCCTAGAAAGAATGGCATTACTATGGTAATGGATAAAGGATTGAGTGTGGAAGAGACAAAAAATTTTTTGAGCATAGCAAGCCCTCATGTTGATATTGTTAAGCTTGGTTTTGGTACCTCTTTTGTAACTCCAAACCTTAAAGAAAAAATTGAAATTTATAATTCCTACAACATGCCGATTTATTTTGGCGGCACTTTGTTTGAAGCATTTTTGATAAGGAATTTATTTGACGAGTATATAAATGTTTGCAAAGATTATGGCATCACTTATATGGAAGTGAGCGATGGCTCCATCAATATACCACATGCCGAAAAATGCGGCTACATTGAAAAAATGACAAAGCACGGAACCGTTTTAAGTGAAGTAGGAAGCAAAGATGCGGAACATATTATACCGCCATATAAATGGATTGAACTGATGCGTGCAGAATTAAATGCCGGAGCAACATACGTGATCGCAGAAGCACGTGAAGCTGGCAATGTGGGAATATATCGCGGAAGCGGTGAAGTGCGCGAAGGCCTGGTTCAGGAAATTTTAACGCAGATACCGGCAGAAAAAATTTTGTGGGAAGCCCCACAAAAATCACAGCAATTATATTTTATTGAACTGATTGGCTGCAATGTGAACCTCGGCAATATTGCACCAACAGAAGTGATTCCGTTAGAAGCAATGCGTGTCGGGCTTCGCGGCGATACATTCCATTTGTTCCTCGACAAAAAAGAAAAAAGGTGAGAGCGTTTGGATTGATAGGATATCCACTAAGCCATTCCTTTTCTCAAAAATATTTCACGGAAAAATTCAGGAAAGAAAACATTGAAGGTTGTTCCTACCAAAATTTTTCTATCGCGGATGTTAATGAAATTTCTTCTGTTCTTTCACCAGAACCAGCATTGTGCGGGCTAAATGTTACCATTCCTTATAAAGAGCAAATCGTTCCTTTTTTGGATTTCAAAAATAATATTGTTGAACAAATAAATGCATGTAATTGCATTAAAATTATTGATGGGAAGCTGCATGGATTCAACAGTGATGTTGTGGGTTTTGAAATTTCACTGAAGAAAAAATTGGAACCTTATCACAATCAAGCTTTGATATTAGGAACTGGCGGCGCAGCAAAAGCAGTTGAATATGTGATGCAGAAACTTGATATTGATTATAAATTTGTTTCAAGAAAATCTACTTCAGAAAATATAATCAGTTATAATGAGTTGAATGAACATATTATCCAATCTCGCAAATTAATTATCAATACTTCTCCTGTTGGCATGTATCCTAACGTTGATGCTTACCCTCAAATTCCCTATCAGGCAATAACACCTCAGCATTATTTATTTGATTTAATTTATAATCCTGAAAAAACAATTTTTTTGAAAATGGGAGAGGAGCATGGTGCTATGATTGAAAACGGATATGAAATGCTTGTTCTGCAAGCTGAAGAAAGTTGGAGGATCTGGAATTCGGAAGTTGAATAGTTTAAAGGCTGATTTATCAGCCAATCAACTTAGCCCTTGCTTCATCGGGAACAGCTGTAATTTTCTTCACCTGATAATTAAAACAGACCATTCCTGTTTTGGCAAGTGCAACAACGGAATCTTTTCCATTGGTTTCTTTTTCGAGCTTATAAAAAACATCAAAACCAACTCTTGAAAATTCAGCAACAGTTACTGATGCTTTAATAATATCGCCGTAAAAAATTTCATTCTTAAATTCAATGGCTACATCGCTCATGATTAATCCAGCCCCGGCAAAATTTAATTCTGAATAACCATGATATTTCAAAAATTGAACCCTTGCTTCATGTATAATAGAAAGTACAACATCATTACCAACATGGCCACCGAAATTCAAGTCTGTAATGCGGATAGGTATCTCCGTTAAAAAAGAAAGCTGTTTCGGTAAATCAATCTTTATTCTTGCCATAAAATTTTATTTGCCACTGAAACACAAAATAGTTCAGAGCTTCAGTATCTCAGTGGCATATTTGTTATTTGATTTTCTCTTGCAGAAACTTTATCATTTTGTCAACCGCTTTTTTGCGATGGCTGAATTTATTTTTTTCTTCCATGCTCATTTCTGCAAAAGTTTTTTCGCCGCTATCAGGAATAAAAACCGGGTCGTAGCCAAATCCTTTTTCTCCTTTGCGCTCCGAAATAATTTTGCCATCGCAAATGCCTTCAAACAAATATTCTTTATCGTTCCATATTAAAGAAGCTACCGTTCTGAACCTGGCTTTTCGATTTTTATTTTCGCCAAGTTTTAATAATAATTTATCAATATTCTTATCGAATGATTTGTCTTCGCCCGCATAACGTGCACTTTTCACGCCTGGTTCTCCATTCAATGCTTCCACTTCCAAACCTGTGTCTTCGCTAAAGCAATTCATTTTTGTGAGATGATGAATTGTTCTTGATTTTTCTGAAGCATTTTCTTCCAAAGTATCATGAGGTTCAGGAATATCAATATCAATGCCTGCCTGCTTCAGGCTGATCACTTCAATAATGTTGCCGATAGCAGATTGTATTTCTTCTACTTTGTGCTGATTATTAGTTGCGAAAATTAATTTGATCATTATTAATTACAATTCGAATAATTTTTTCAAACAAACCCAAAGCTTGCTTTTCAGAACTTTTCCATCATTGGTGTCCATATCAAGTTCTTCCAAAGTAGGCGCACACAAATAAGTGCAGCCACCAAATTCCTGCAGCTTGAATATTGGAAATTCTATCGGCAGTTTAATGGAAGCTGGGCTGCAACCAAAAAGTATCAACGATTTCGGATGGTATTCTTCTTTCAGTTCGCTGATGGTCAATTTTTCGTTTATATTATTTACAATGGCAACATCACCAATATTTATTTTGCATGCTTCCAGTAATTTGGTTAGAAATGACAATTGCTTATCATTCACAAAAACAGCGTCGCTGCTTTTTGCAAGAATCAAAATGTTTTTTTTATTACCGCCGAGAAATTTCGGAGCAGCTTCTGGTTCAATTATTATTTTTTTCTCTTCGTTTAATGTGACGAGAGAGTTTTTATACAAACCAGAAATGGCGATTGATGGTAATTGAATTTCGTTCAGGCTCATTAGTAAAAGTTGATGATAAAATTATGGTATAAAATCTCATTGGATTATGCAATTCAATATTTTTATATTAAAAAAATATTTGAATGAGTATTCAACAATTTCCTGTACTTAAAGAAAATCAATTCGCTTTACTTAGAAATGACCTATATACTGGTGTTGTGAAAGACGTAAATATAATTGACGCAACAAAATTGAATCAAGAAGTTTACACAGTTTATGAATCTTTTCAAGATGCGGTCGAACGAGCTGAAAAAATTGTAATTGAATATGATTTTATTGAATGTTTTATTTTCGATGCAACGAAAAAAATTATTAAGCACATTCAGCCCAATTGATTTTTAATTATCACTCACCGATATTTATACTAACAATCGTTAGTTTTTTCTTTGCTAACACAAAGAATATTTGTTTCTTTGCATCGGAAAAATAAATCTTTTATGATAGATACGATGGGCATACAAATCACCAAAGCATCAGAGAGCAAATTAAGCGAAACTAATTTTGATAATCTTCCTTTCGGCAAATATTTCACGGATCACATGCTGGAAGCAGATTATGAAAATGGTGAATGGAAATCTGTCGAGATAAAACCGTATCAGCCTCTGCTGCTCGAGCCTTCTACTATGGCTTTGCATTATGGTCAGGCTATTTTTGAAGGCATCAAAGCATATAAAAGCGCAAATGGCGAAGCCTTTATTTTTCGCCCGCATGATAATTTCAAACGCTTCAATCTTTCTGCAGAGCGCATGGAAATGCCAACTGTCCCTGAAGAGATTTTTATCGAAGGCATGAAGCAGCTCATCAACCTCGACAAAAATTGGATTCCGGAGAAAGCGGATTGCTCATTATATATTCGCCCATTGATGTTTGCAACAGATAATGCAATTGGCGTGAAACCTTCAGAAACGTACAAGTTTATTATCATGCTTTGCCCTTGCGGCCCATATTACGCGGCACCATTAAAAATTTATGTAGAAGAAAAATATACACGTGCTGCTCCGGGCGGCGTTGGCTTTGCAAAGAATGCAGGCAACTACGGAGGCGCTATGTATGCAACCATGCTTGCTAAAAAACATGGTTACGACCAGGTTTTATGGACCGATGCCTTCGAACATAAATGGCTGCAGGAGGTGGGCATGATGAATGTGATTTTTATATTCGGTAACAAAGCAGTAACGCCTTCATTGGAAGAAGGAACAATATTAAACGGCGTTACGAGGGACAGTGTGCTTGCTATTTTGAAAGAAATGGGTTTGAGCGTTGAGCAAAGAAGAATCAATATCGATGAAGTAATGGAAGCTTATAAATCGGGAAAGCTTACTGAAGTATTTGGTACAGGAACGGCAGCGACCATTTCACCGGTGAAAGAACTTCGTTATAAAGATTTCGTTATGAATTTTGATACGGAAAAATGGAAGATCGCACCTGCTGTGAAGAAATCGCTTACAGATATCCGTGAAGGAAAATCGGAAGATAGGTTTGGGTGGTTAATAAAAGTATAGTTTCGAGTGTCGAGTTTTTAGTTTCCAGTTTGAGTTCTTGCGAAGTTAAAATCATCAGGACTGGAAACATATTTGATGACTGTTGCATCGAAGGAACTGAAAACTGTAAACTGAAAACTGAAAACTGCTTTTTTATTTGGATTTTAGTTTTCGGGGCTTTACCTTTGCCGTCCAAAAAATAAAATAGGTCCAGAATGCCTACCATACAACAATTAGTTAGAAAAGGAAGAGAAATCATCAGAGCGAAGAGCAAATCCAGGGCTTTGGATGCGTGCCCACAGCGCCGCGGCGTTTGTACCCGTGTATACACGACCACTCCCAAAAAACCAAACTCGGCTTTGCGTAAAGTGGCGAAAGTGCGGTTAACCAATAAAGTGGAGGTGATTGCCTATATTCCGGGTGAAGGGCATAACCTGCAGGAGCACTCAATCGTGCTGATCCGCGGTGGTCGTGTGAAGGATTTGCCGGGTGTTCGTTACCACATCGTTCGCGGTAGCCTGGATACTGCCGGTGTTAAAGACCGTAAGAAGAGCCGTTCCAAATATGGAACCAAAAAAGAAAAAGGCGGCTGCAAAACCAGCAGCAAAAAAATAATTTCAAATAGAAATTCCATAAGAAATGAGGAAGACGCAAGCAAAAAAATTGCCGCTCGCCCCTGATGCAAAGTACAATGACATTCAGGTTACGCGTTTTGTGAACAACCTGATGTGGCAGGGTAAGAAAAATACAGCTTTCACTATTTTCTACGATGCCATTGAAAAAGTGTCAAAGCAAACCAATGAAGACGGTTATGAAATTTGGAAACGCGCTTTGTCGAATATCACACCAGCTGTTGAAGTTCGCAGCCGTCGGATTGGTGGTGCAACTTTCCAGATCCCTTCTGAAGTTCGTGCCGACAGAAAAATTTCTTTGAGCATCAAATGGCTGATCCGTTACAGCCGCGAGCGAAATGGAAGAAGCATGGCAGATAAACTGGCCAATGAAATTGTTGCAGCAAGCAAAGGTGAAGGCGGTGCTTTCAAAAAGAAAGAAGATACGCACCGTATGGCAGAAGCCAATAAGGCATTTGCGCATTTCAAAGTTTAAGTAAATTTCATCTCTATATTATTGTTCAAGCCCTGCATTTTTGCGGGGCTTTTTATTTTGTCTGAACTGAGATTTATGTTGTTTGTGAGATTAATATGATTATTTTATTGAATCAGGCGAATCATCTGAATCGTATAAACCATAGTTCAGACAACTGCTCAATAGTAGTACAACCGATGAACGGATTGCGACGCAACAATGTTCAACCGGAGTTACTGAAGTTAGTATCATAATAGTTTTTAGTTCCAGTTTTGAGTCTCAGATTCTGTGAGTGCATTTGCGATTTAGAATTAAAGAGCTGGAAACTCGAAACTGGCGACCAGAAACTTAACTTCTATTTTACCCACACATACCTTTTTGCATCAATAAATTAAGTACCTTTGCACACCGAATTTTAAAAAATATTATACCAATGCAGCCGTTATTATAGTTTTTGTGTAGTGTCTTTTGATTGATGACCAAGTATATCAATCATTTAAAGATTAAAAGAAAGCAACAAAAACTTTATCAGAACAACAGACAGGACTCAAAAAATAACTTTTTAAAATAAAAAAATGTCAGACTTACGATTTCAAAGAAACTTTGGTATTGCGGCTCACATTGATGCCGGCAAGACCACTACGACCGAACGTATTTTGTATTATACCGGCGTGAACCACAAAATTGGTGAAGTGCATGATGGTGCTGCAACCATGGACTGGATGGCGCAGGAGCAGGAAAGAGGTATCACTATTACTTCTGCTGCAACAACGTGTTTTTGGAATTTCCCAACAACACAAGGCACAAAGAATAAGGATAGCAAACTATATAAATTCAACATTATTGATACTCCCGGCCACGTGGATTTTACCGTTGAAGTAGAACGTTCATTGCGTGTGCTTGATGGCTTGCTGGCATTGTTCTGCGCAGTATCTGGTGTTGAGCCACAATCAGAAACTGTTTGGCGCCAGGCAAACCGTTACAAAGTTCCGCGTATCGGTTTCGTGAATAAAATGGACCGTGCAGGTGCAGATTTTTTAAATGTTGTGAAACAGGTAAAAGAAATGCTCGGCGCAAAAGCTGTTCCTTTGCAATTGCCAATTGGCGCTGAAGATGATTTTAAAGGTGTTGTTGATCTGATCACCATGAAGGGAATTATTTGGGATGACGAAACAAAAGGAATGACTTTCAAAGAAGTCCCTATTCCTGATGATATGGCTGAAGAAGTGGAGGAATGGAGACAGCACTTGATTGAAGCAGTTGCTGAATATGATGAGAAATTGTTGGAGAAATTCTTTGACGATCCAAATACCATCACTGAAGATGAAGTGCATGAAGCGATCCGCAAAGCGACCATCGATCTTTCTATCATACCGATGATGTGCGGATCATCTTTCAAAAACAAAGGTGTGCAAACTGCATTGGATGCAATCGTTCGTTATTTGCCCGGTCCTTTGGATATCGAAGCTGTGAAAGGAACAGATCCAGATACCGGCGAAGAAATTGAGCGCAAGCCAGATGCAAAAGAACCTTTTGCAGCGCTGGCGTTTAAAATCATGACCGATCCATTTGTTGGAAGGCTTGCATTCTTCCGTGCATATAGCGGTCATCTTGGATGCAGGTTCTTATGTGTTGAACACACGCACAGGAAAGAACGAGCGCATTTCACGTATTATGCAGATGCATGCTAATAAACAAAACCCGATTGATTTTATTGAAGCCGGTGATATTGGTGCCGCTGTTGGCTTTAAGGATATTAAAACCGGAGATACTCTTTGCAATGAAGACCATCCGATCATTCTGGAAAAAATGACTTTTCCTGAACCGGTTATCTCTATTGCTGTTGAGCCAAAAACTCAGGCAGATGTAGATAAGATGGGAATGGCAATTGCGAAGTTGGTTGAAGAAGATCCAACATTGAGAGTGAAAACTGATGAAGAAACTGGCCAGACTATTTTAAGCGGAATGGGCGAGATTCACCTTGAAATTATTGTGGATAGAATGAAACGTGAATTCAAGGTAGAAATCAACCAGGGCGCTCCGCAGGTTGCTTATAAAGAAGCATTCCAGAAAACAGTTGAGCATCGAGAAATATTGAAGAAACAAACTGGTGGTCGCGGTAAGTTTGCCGATATCGTGTTCGAACTCGGGCCTGCAGATGAAGAGTTTTTGAAAGAAGACAAAGGGCATTATCAGTTCGTAAATGATCTTTTTGGCGGATCAATCCCTCGTGAATTTGTTCCCGCTATTCAAAAAGGATTTGAAAGCTCAATGACTACAGGTGTGCTTGCAGGCTATCCTGTGGAGAATATGAAAATACGCGTTTTTGATGGTGGGTTCCATGCAGTGGATTCTGATTCAATGTCGTTTGAATTGTGTGCAAAACAAGGTTTCCGTGAAGCAGCTAAAAAAGCAAAACCTGTTTTGCTGGAACCGATCATGAAAGTGGAAGTAATAACTCCTGACCAATACATGGGTGATGTTACAGGTGATCTTAACCGTCGCCGTGGCATTCTCGAAGGAATGGATAGCAGGAATAACGCACAGGTTATTAAAGCAAAAGTTCCTTTGAGCGAAATGTTTGGTTATGTAACTCAATTGCGTTCTCTTTCTTCTGGTCGCGCAACTTCAACTATGGAGTTCTCGCATTATTCACCGGCACCAAATAATATCGCGGAAGAAGTTATAGCAAAAGTGAGGGGAAAAGTGAACGCGTAAAATATTTGGAGCAAGTCTATATTATAGTTGCAACCTCGCCAAAATCGGCGAGGTTGTGTTTTTACAAGGTGTTTGAAAAACAATTAGTTCCATTTTGTATTAAACTTTTTTAGTTTTACAGGCTCAAAGCATAAAATTTAAAATCATCTATTATGAAAAAAATGGTAAGCAGAGTAGCGATTTTATCTCTGATCGTACTGGCTGTTTCTTTTACAGCCTCGGCCCAGGTTTATGTTACGGTAAGACCTCCGGTTCCCAGAATTGTCAGGCCGCCGGCGCCTTCTCCGGCACATGTTTGGATTGATGAAGAATGGGCAGGCAACGGCGGCGCATATGCGTATGCGGGTGGCCGTTGGGTTATTCCTCCTCATCCAGGTTGGGTGTGGATTCCGGGCGTTGGGCGCATCCCCGGAGAGGATATCAATGGATACCTGGTCATTGGAGAAGAGGAAGAAGGTATTAATATTTTGTAAATCCGCGCAAGCTATTTATTCCCGTTACATTTGGTGCAACGGGAATTTTTTATTTGAGCAACAACTTAGTTTGATTTGAATGATTTAATTTCCACAAAAAAACTCATGCACCTAAACCAAAAAGCACTTCTTGTTTTTTTAATTATTGTTTTTACACAGAGTTCACTCACCGCGCAATATGGAAATAAATATGAATGGAGCAAAGATGGTAATTCATATTATTCTTTGAAACAAGGAGATATTATCATCACTTCTGTTATTGATAATAAAGAAACAAAAGTGCTTGCAAAAGATAAATTACTGATAAGTGGACAGTCAATTCCATTATCAATAAAAAGAATTATTGTTTCAAATGATGAGCAAAAAATTTTGATTTATACAAATTCAAAAAAAGTTTGGCGCTATGAAACGAGAGGCGATTATTGGCTGTATGATGTACAAAAAAGTTCTTTAACACAAATTGGGAAAACTTTACCAGCATCTTCATTGATGTTCGCAAAATTTTCTCCAGATGGAAATAAAGCAGCTTATGTAAGCAATCATAATTTATATGTTGAAGATTTATCTTCCAGCGAAATAAAGCAGCTCACTTTTGACGGCACGCGCAAATTGATCAATGGAACTTTCGATTGGGCATACGAAGAAGAATTTGATTGTCGTGACGGATTTCGATGGAGCCCAGACAGCAAAAAAATTGCTTACTGGCAAATTGATGCAAGCAATACGAGAGATTATCTGATGCCCAATCTTACGGACTCAGTTTACTCAAGAGTTATTCCTGTTGAATATCCCGTTGCCGGCGAAAAACCATCGCCTTATAAAATTGGTGTTGTTGAAATTTCTTCCGCACAAATAAAATGGATGAATATTCCTGACGACACAATCTGGGGAACATATGTGCCAAGAATGGAATGGGCTGCAAACAATGATGAGCTTATTATTCAACATCTGAACAGAAAACAAAATCAAAGTGATCTGATGCTTTGCAATGTTGCGGATGGTTCTTCAAAAATTATTTATACTGAAAAAGATTCTGCATGGATTGATATTGAAGGGCGTTATTATGCAAATTATAGAATGGGCGGATGGGATTGGCTGAATAATGGCACAGAGTTTTTATGGGCAAGCGAAAAAGACGGATGGCTTCATCTGTATCGCATTAGTCATGATGGGAAAAAAGAAACATTGATAACTTCAGGAAATTATGATGTAGTTTTTTATTAATATAATATCTATCCCCAGTAATACGAACTAAAGTCTTATTATTCTTTAAATTTACTATCTTAAGATTTTTGAATTTATCAACTAAAAGCCAATCCGTTGTATAATATTTTAAACTTACTAGATACTTTATCTTCATCCATATATTCATATAATATTTTTCCTGTTTCTAAATCCCATAAAATAAACTTTGAATCAGAATAAGCTGCTAGGCGAGCATCGGATAAAAATTCTAATTTATCTGTTTTAAGTAATGCCCCTTCCAGAAAAGTATAAACACTTATATGTTCTTAAATTCCATATTCGAGTTTCTTCTCCATTAATAGTTACAGTGAATAAATACTCAGGTAAATATTCCTTATAAATAATAAAGATCTCAGTATCATGAGCATCAATTATATCAGTACATTTTTCTTTCGTTATATTCCATATTTCAACCATATTTCGAGGAGAACTTTCTGACACGAGAGCTATGAAGTATCATTATGTAATATCACTCTTTCTTTTGTTCCAAAATTCACTGGAACGTTGGAAGAATCTCTTAAATCTAAGAATTGCCCATAATTATGGTAAGTCTGGTAATATAAAATAATTATCTTGAATAATTTGACTAGTTCTAATATTACTCTTTTTGTTTGAATATTTGTTATAAAATTCGTTTAAAAGTCTGCCATTATTTAAGTCGTATATTCTTATCACACTTGCACCTCCAACAAGAATTCTATTATTAGAAAGAATTTTCCTATGATGCCAGGGAAAACATCCATTTGTGTTAATTTCAAAAAGATTTTTTGTTAATTTAGAATCCCAGACTTCTGTATCCAACAAATATCTACCATTGGGAAGTAAAAGAGGTCTTTGTTTGACGACGTTAAAATGGATAAATTTACCAGTGTCAATATTCCAAACTTTTATATCTAAGCCATCATTAGTCTCTGTAACGATATGGTTATCATCCAAAAATTTATAAAAATTAGGTTTAACGGACTGAAAATTACCCACTAAATCTTGAATATGTTCCCAAAGATCAACATCCCAAATTTCTACCTTAGATTGTGTTCCTAAGAAGAGAAGTCCTTTCGGATGAGTTTTACTTTCTGTGGAATCCAGAATAACGTCGTTATAACTAGCATTTAGACTTAATTTTATTTGCTTTTCATTTATATCCCATATAGTAATTTCTTTTGAATTTTTACAAAGTAACAATTCATCAGATAATATCTTATATGAATCAAAGTATCCATTAAAAGAAATTATAGATCTATTTTCCTTCAAATTCCACAATTCTTCTCTACCATGTAAAGTCAGAAAAGCTAAATCCTTCTTTAAGAAAATAATTTTTGACTGAAGAGGCATAATATTATTAAAATAATTATCATCAAAAATTCTCCAAATTATTCCTTGATTAATTAAATAACTATATTTTGGAAATAAGATAGGAGCAATTTTTTCCAAAGTTGGAGGAGGAAAAGAAAACTCCCAGTTTGATTCTGTAAACTGAACGAAAAGAATCTTTATTTTTTTCCTCGTGACTCTTCAACAGAAGAGATAAAGTTTTCTTTACATCAACTTCATATAGCTCCTCTTTGACTATGTCGGGACCTACGCTACTTCTAGTTCTAAGTCAGAAGAAAAAAGACTCTTTGATCTCATTGAAATGTGTTTTAGGATATCTTTTGAGAATAATTTCAGTTAAAATTTGCTTTAACTCTTTTTGTTTAAGATCAAACCAACCTGCTTCAATATTCAAATGATATTTTTCATATAGTAGGCCTCAAAAACAGGATCATCTTCACAACAAGCAAGTATTTCTAACTTATGTCGGCTTCCTCTTTGTAAAAGGGCTAATTCATTTACAGGATTAGCAGAACTACAAAATCTATATGAATTATCTTTTTTACATTCTATTAAAAATAAATTCTCACCAGTTATTGGTAATTCTATTTCACTATAATGAAATGTGGGTATTGTTGATGCAATATAATCTTTTTCGTTGAGAAACGAGTATTCGCCTATTATAACATAAGATATGTCTATGGTTACTAATTTACCATTTAGAAGTAAATTAGCTTTCATTTCTTTATTTTGTGTGGATTTTTCATCAAAAGACATTTATTACTTAAAATAAATAATTAATAAATTTATTTTCAGTTTCATAATTGAAAATAAATTATGCTTTACTTTACGTTTTATTTAAGTAAAAAATACCACAATAAAAATACTTATTAGGGCCTGTCAAATCCCTATTATTCATATTAATTTTAAATT
>CAVRBD010000019.1:0-256157 GCA_963718975.1 uncultured Bacteroidota bacterium
AAGATAAAATTTCACGCAATCAGGCTGAGCGAGGTTTACACGGCTATTCCAAAGCTCAACAAATAAATCCTGAATATTATCTTTTAAAATTTCTTCGTCTGAACAAAGTTTAGATCCGTAGGCAATTAAAGATGTGATGTGATTGCAATAGATTTCTGCTAATGCATTGCTGTTGCCGTTTTTGAGCAGCAACCACAGTTGTGTGTCGTTTTGGTTATCTTTTTCCATCAACATACTTTTCCCTGACTCTACAAAATAGAAATATTTACAAAGGAGAAGTGTTTAATAAAATGTTAGACCAAGTGACCTGCAAGCTATCGACAGCCACTAATAATTATCTGCTGCTTGATATATCAATATTAAAGATATAGAAATTAATGAGAAATTTTTGCGACTGATTTTTTATGCTATTGTTTTAAATATTATACACTGACTTTTCGTTCTTCAATATATGAATGCCAGAAAATCATTGCAGCGATGGAACGGTGCGGTTTCCAGCTTTCCGCAAGCAATAATATTTCTTCTTTTGAAATTTCAGGTGCTAGTTTTTTTGTTTTTTTTAAGCTGTTCATCATTGCCAAATCACCTACGGGAAAAATATCTGAGCGCTGTAAAGCCATCAGCAAAAAAACATCAACAGTCCAATCGCCGATGCCTTTTATTTTTTTAAGCTCACTTCTTATTTCATCGTCTGTCGAAAAAGAAAGTTTTTTAAGCGATAGCTTGTTCGTCATTATTGCTTCTGCAAGATGTTTTGCATAAACTGTTTTCTGTCTGCTAAAATAACAGACTTTTAGTTCAGCATCTGTTAATGCCAATAATTTTTTTGGAGTTACGGCGCCGATTTTGTCTCTCAGCCTATTTAATGCAGCTTTAGCAGAAGCAAGAGAAACCTGTTGCTCAAGAATAATATGGATGAGTGTTTCAAAATTTGGCTTGCGGCTCCACATTGGCGGGTAGCCATGCAGGCTGATAATATTTCTTAAGTGCTTATCTTTTTTTGCAAGCTCATCGCAAAACTGGTGAAAGTTTTTTTTATTAAATGAATTGATTGCTTTGATTATCGGCGCATTATTTTTTTCTGAATTTTTCAATTGCTTTTTTTGAATGCTCGCTGATTATCAATTTGCCGCTAATGGCAGCTCTTTCGATCAATAATTTATCCCATTGTTCTGTTCCCTGCCAAAGGGTTTTTTTTATTTCGGTCATGGCTTGAGGGCTTGAGTGCGCAAGTGCTTCTGTTATCCGCCTTACTGATTCATCCATGCCTGCAACATCGGCATGCAATTCTGCATACAAACCTTTTCTTCTTGCCCAATCGGTATTGCGCCACATGGTGGCATCAATAGCCAACTGAGAGAAAGATGACAACCCAATTTTTCTTTCTACTGCAGGCCCAACAACAAAAGGGCCGATACCGATAGCGAGCTCGCTCAATTTTATTTCTGCACCTTCAACTGCAATTGCATAATCAGCTGCTGCCACAATGCCAACGCCACCTCCAACGCATTTTCCCTGCACGCGAGCAACAATGAATTTTGGGCACTTGCGCATTTCATTAATAACATGGGCAAAGCCGCTGAAGAATTCCAATCCTTCCTCTTTAGTTTTAATTGAATACAATTCATCAAACGAAGCGCCTGCGCAAAAAGCTTTATCTCCACCAGATCTTAAAAGGATCACTTTTGTATCGCTGTCATTTCCTGCAGCATGAATCTCTTTTGCAAGCTCTTCAAGTATTTTGCCCGGCAAAGAGTTGCTTTGAGGATGAAAAAATTCAATAGTAGTGATGCCATTGTGCTGCTCAACTTTTATATAGCCATTTTGAATCTCGCGGATCATAAAAAAATTAATTGAAAACAAATGTAAAGCTTACCAGAAAATAGAAGATAAAAATTACACTGCATGGCACAAAATAATTTAATTTCATGAGCAGCCCGTTTGGGGCCACGCCATCTCCGCCATCGAAATTGTGTTGATAAGATTTTGCTACAAAATGAGGATTGTGTTCATCTTTTAAAGAATTTTTTTAAGCAATATGCGTTATTGAACGAAGTGCACATGAAGTATATATTTGCTGCATCCCAATGATAAACAGCTTAACTAAAATATCCTGCCTTTTTTTGTTGTCATCGCTTTCATTCAAGGCTTTGCAGGCTCAATCTGCCTGGGAATTAAAAAAAGATAAAGACAGCATCAAGATTTATGCACGCACGACCGGGGAATCCAAATTCAATGAGATGAAGGTTATTTTTAATCTTCATGGTAATTTTCAACAGCTCCGTTCTATTATTGAAGATGTTAACCATTATAAAGATTGGGTGTATGCCAGCAAGGAAAGCATGCTTGTTGAAAAAAAGAATAACAATGAGCTTATTTATTATTCAGAAATTGCTGCACCCTGGCCATTATCAAACAGGGATTTTTACAGCGACACCCGGATATGGTTTGATTCGGCCAATAACCAAATGCGCATTTCTTCCTGCAATCTCATGAATAAATATTCAGAAAAAAGTCATCTGGTGCGGATTCCTTTCCTTAAAGCCGAGTGGACCATCAGCATGCTTTCAAAAGCAATGATGCACGTGGAATATATTCTTGATTGGAACCCAGGCGGCAGCATCCCGGCATGGATTGCAAATATGTTTTCAACATCCGGGCCATATCAGTCATTTAATCAGCTACAAAAAAAAATGACGACCTTAAGTCCATAAAAAACCCTTCGCATGTAGCGAAAGGCCAGTCTTAATGTGGATACAACCCCTATATAGAAGGGAGGGATTAAAACTTACAATTTCTTTCATGTATATGTATATACGTAGAAAATGATGCCGGAGATTTTCTGAATTGAAATTCTCAAAGAATGTAACAAAATTTTTAGAGCAGATGATAGTTTGGGGTGCTGACTCATTGAATTGAAGACGCCGGGTATCATTAACCTTTATGTGCGCTATTGCCCGCGGCTATCCATAATTTGAAGAGAATGGCCCGGCAAAAATCAATACAGCCGCCACAAGAAAAAAATAAAAAAGTTTTTTACAAAAAATGTATTTCGAAATTATTTTTTTAAGCTCTGATGAATCGGTCATTTCATAATTGGTCCTGAGCTCGCCTACATTTACAGTCCGAAAAAAATTTTGAGGGAAATTAAAGCCATACCTTTTTATCATTATTTTCTTTAAATAGATTGCCCTCAACTGAAGTATTATTGCAAGGCACAAGAAAGGCGTGCAAAGAAGCCACAAATGATTCCAAATGTCCATAGTTTTGGTCTGAATGCAAATTTATAAATTTTATTAAAATTTTGTACAGATTAACCATTGTTTTGCAAATTTCTTTTTCAATCCGCTTATTTCCTCCTTACCATCGTCAAAATAGTTGCTAACCCAACCAGTTCATTCGTTTCATCAAAAATTTCAACCAGCCATTTCACAATCCCTTTTTCAATATCATCGCCTCGTTTGAGATCTTCAGGCTTTTCAATCTTGCGCAAATCGTTCGGCAATTTCTCTTTGCACGTAAATCGGATATAAATTTCTGCTCCCGGATAAACAGGTTTTGTGAAACGCAGTTCATCAATTCCGTAATTCAGCAACACAGGGTTTTTTTCGTAACTATCAACAAACAAACCTGCAGCAACACTCATAATAAAATATCCATGCGCAACCTGTCGCTCAAACATAGTATCGCTAAAATCGGTTTCTTTTATGTGCGCATAAAAATGGTCGCCGCTTAAATCAGCAAAGCGATCAATATCTTCACTTGTGATAATTCTTTTCTCCGTTGTTATTTGGTCGCCGATTTCCAGCTCTTCAAAATATTTTCTGAAAGGATGAATAGTGTCTGTATTTCCTTTTGCATATTGCTGATACTGATTTGTGACAGCCGTGATGCTTGTTGGCGAACCTTGCACCGCCACACGCTGCATATAATGTTTCACACCACGAATGCCGCCCATTTCTTCTCCACCGCCAGCGCGACCGGGCCGCCATGAACTAATGTTGGCAATGGCGAACCATGACCTGTGCTTTCTTTCGCACAATCATTATTCAAAATCAAAATCCTTCCATGATGTGTTGCTGCGTTAATCACATATTGTTTTGCAATTTTATTATCAGCAGTAACAATCGTGCTGCACAAAGAACCTTTGCCTTTTTTTGAAAGCTCAATGGCTTCATCCGGGTTTTTATAAGGCATTAATGTGCTCACCGGACCAAATGCCTCCACTTCATGTGATGCAGCTGATGCAAAAGGTTTTTCGTTTAATAATAATAATGGGCTGATAAATGCGCCCTTCTTTGCATCTGCATCAATTGTTTCAACGCTATCCAGACTGCCATAAATAATTTGCGATGAAGCCAACAATTTTTGAATTTGATTTTTCACTTCTGTTCTTTGCGATAATCCGGCAAGCGAGCCCATGCGCACTTTTTCATTTAATGGATTGCCGATGGTTGTCTGTGCCAAAGCCTTGCCCAGCGCAATCTGCACATCTTCTATTTTATTTTCAGGAACAAAAATTCTTCTGATAGCTGTGCATTTTTGCCCGGCTTTTGTCGTCATTTCTTTTCTCACTTCTTTAATAAAAATATCCCATTCCGGCATTTGCGGAGTTACATCATTGCCAAGCACAATGCAATTCAGTGAATCTGCTTCCATAGTGAAAGGGACATTTTCTTCCAATATTCTTTTCTGTGATTTCAACATTAATCCTGTTGATGCAGAACCCGTGAATGTGATCACATCTTGTGAAGTAACATGTTCCAGCAAATCGCCTGCACTTCCACAAATCAGTTGCAGTGTACCTTCCGGAAGAATCTTAGATGCAATGATTTCTTTCACCACAGCTTCTGTCAAAAAAGAAGTGATTGTTGCTGGCTTCACAACTGCAGGAACCCCTGCTAATAAATTCACCGCAATTTTTTCGAGCATGCCCCAAACGGGAAAATTGAATGCATTGATGTGAATCGCGACTCCTTCTTTCGGCACCAAAATATGTTGTGCCATAAATGTGTTGCCTTTGCTGAGATTGATTCCTTCACCATCTGTGCAAAAAGTTTCATCAGAAAATTTTCTGCGCAATGATGCATAAGAAAATAAATTGCCAATGCCACCTTCAATATCTACCCAGCTATCTGCTTTCGTTGCCCCGGTTTGATAACTGACGGCATAAAATTTATCAAGATGATTTTGCAAATGAAGCGCAAGCGCTTTCAACATATTTCCTCGCTCATGAAAAGTCATTTTGCGCAATGCAGGATTTCCTTTTGTTCTTGCATAATTTAATATCGCTTCAAAATCCAAACCTTTGGTGGAAGCATTTGCAATTGCATCGCCGGTCACTGCATTGAATAATATTTGCCCATCACCGTCTCCGGAAACCCAATTGCCTGAAATATAATTCTCCAATTTTTTCATATTGCGCTTATCGTTTGTTCAACACAAAATTAATTTAAAAGATATGACCGTTGTCATACTCAATGAATATCATTAACACTTAGTTTTGCAGTCTATTTAATCGGTTTGAAATTAGCTGCTATCATATTGCACAAACTTTCTGCGTTAATCATGGTTATTGCTGTCATCGGCACAACATTCAGCAAAGCCATTGTGCAATTGGATTATAATATCAATCAAAACTACATTGCTTCCACATTATGCGAGAACCGCGACAAGCCTGCATGTTGCTGCCGTGGAAAATGTTTTCTGAAAAAGCAAATGCAGAAAGATGAAGATTCAGGGAAAAATAATGTTCCTGCTTCAAAAGATAAATTTGATGTTTCTCTTTTTTGCGAAGCTGTTTCTAAAAATAATTTTAATAATTCCATTGCGGATAAATTATTTTCTGATCATTATCTCATAAAAAAATATACTGCTTCACTATCTTCTGTTTTTCATCCGCCAGGCGCGGCATAATTTTCTTTTTCTTATTTCATTCTCGGCAGTTAGCATAATACCAGCGATGCGTGATGTATTGAGTGATTGGTTATCATCATATTGGTTTGCTACAATAAGCGGCAACTTATGCAGGCTATTGCAATGCCAAAGCCAGCATTGCATATCACGATGCACAGTGAAAAATTTTCTGCTGGCAATCGACCAACATTTTATTCAAACACAATCAATAGAGTGATTGATAATATTTTCAGATATAAGTAAAGAAGGAAGATTTTCTAACAATGTCGTTATCCATAGCATCCCAAATCGGAGCTGCTCTTGGAACGCTGAATAATTATCAATTCGCAAAAGCTAAAAAAACAACAATGCAAAAAATATTGATTCTATTTATAGCATTATTCATATCGCTCAGCTTACAGTCGCAATCATTGCGTGGGCATATTACCGACTCTGCAAGCCACAAAGCAATAGAAGGTGCATCTGTTTATTTTCCACAACTCAAGTTGGGCGCTATTACGGACAAGAAAGGAAATTTTAAAATCACATCATTGCCAAGAGGCACCTATGATGTGCAGGCAGAGGCGATTGGATACTCAACCATAATAAGACAGATAAATATATCGACGGATGTAACAGTTGATTTTGCAGCGAGCGTATCATTTAGTTCCATGAAACAAGTGGTGGTTACCAGCCTTGGCAATATCACGAGCACACAACGATCACCCGTACCTGTTTCCGTAGTCACTCACGAGATGATACTTCAAGGCTCATCCAATACAGCCATCGATGCGATATCGACACAGCCCGGGGTAAGCGAAACAACAGAAGGCGTTGGCACAACCAAACCGCAGATAAACGGGCTTGGTTTTAATCGCGTGTTGGTGCTCACAGATGGTGTGCCGCAGGAAGATTTTCAGTGGGGCGACGACCATGGGATATTGATCGATCCTTATGCAGTATATGATGCGGAGATCATTAAAGGGCCAGCCTCATTGCAATATGGCGGGAGCGCAGAAGCAGGAGTTATCAATTTTAAAACTGCGCCATTTGTGGCAAGCGGAACTGTTCAGGGCAGTTGGCTTTCGGAATATCATTCGAATAATGGATATATCGGAAATTCACTGCATATCGGCGGCAATAATAACGGATTTGTATATGACCTGAAGGCAAGCGGAGAAATAGCACACAGTTACTGGAACCCCAAAGATGGTTATGTATGGGGAAGCGCATGGAACCAGGGAAATGCAAGGCTTACACTTGACCTTAATAAATCATGGGGTTATTCAAGGCTGAGCTTCAGCGCCCTTTACCGTCGCATACAAGTGCCAAGCGGCAACCGCGACAGCGCTACCGGAAAATTTATTTTTGATACTCCCATCGGAGATAAAGTATTTCCAACGCTATCTAATTTCCTTTCGTATAATGCTACCATCGCCGGTGATAAAGAACTGGAAGAATACCAGGTTTGGTGGCAAAACAGTTTGAATGCAGGAAAAGGAAAAATAGGATTAGATATTGGTTTCACGAGCAGTGTGCATCATGATATAGATACAGGAACTATCGGCCAAAATAATATGATCGTTTATAATGTGCCTTATTCGCTGAAGTATCAATTATCAAATGCAGAAAAAAATTTCAAGTTTATCACTGGCATCAACGGCACGTACGAACTGATGAACAACCTGCCTGCTCCGCCAGATCCCTATATTCCGGATTATGAGATACCAAACTATAACAAATTTGAAATCGGCGGATATGCTATACTTGAAAAAAATATCAATGCGCTTACACTCAGCGGCGGCTTGCGTTATGATGTGACCAGTTTTACGGGCAAAAGCATGTCGCTGGATGACAATGGCAGGATCGTTCCCGACGGGACGGCGGGCTCAACTGTTCAGTTCATTGGGTTCAATAATACATACACAGGATGGTCGGGCAGCATCGGCGCTTCCTACCAATTACCGCACAACCACTATGTGAAATTCAATATTTCAAAAAGCTTCAGGCCGCCTGCTATCAATGAGCTTACAAGTAATGGAGAAAACATCGGATCCAATGCGGTTCAATTGGGAAACATTAATCTGAAACCAGAACAGGGATATCAATTTGACCTTGCCTATGGGTACAACGGGAGAGATATTAGTATAGAACTGGATGGCTTTTATAACCACATCAGCAATTTTATTTTTGCTGACCGCACGGATTCTGTTTCAGGGGGCTTGCCCGTTTTCACATTTGTATCTTCCAATACAGCCGTGCTTGCAGGCTTGTCTACATATTTGAATATACATCCGGCATCAGTAAAATGGCTCGAGATGAATAACCGTTTTTCTTACATCAATACCAGTATTCCCAATTCATCCGATTCCACTGATCATTTGCCCTGGATACCCGCACCGCATTTGCATAGTGAGTTCAGGTTTAAGTTAAATGATAAACATGGTTCAATATTGAAATCGACCTATTTCAAAATTGGTATTGCAAAATACTGGGCGCAAAATAATATTTACAGCGCTTTGTACACAGAGCTCGCTTCTGCTCCTTACACCTTAGTAAATGCTGGGCTTGGAACTGATATTGCGAACCCCAGAACAGGGCATGTGATTTGTTCCTTTTATGTGAACTGTACCAACCTTACAAATATTCCGTATGCAGACCATTTGAACCTCGCTCAATATTTTTATTCGCAAAACGGAAATTTAGTAACGGTCACGAACCAGCGCCAAGGCGTATTTAATATGGGAAGAGACTTTACTTTCAAAGTGGAATTTCCTTTTGGCGTATATAGGCATTCGGAAAACGAATTGCATGGGATTGATTGAAGCGAAATAGGGTAATTTACAAATGCAGTGGGAAAAACTTGAATCAAAAGAATTCAGGAAAACGTAAACTTTCACACTAAAAATATTCTTTATGATAAATTCAAAATTACAATCGCGCATTACAAAAAATATTGTTTGTTTTTATATCGCTTCATTTTTTTTTGTGATTATTTCTTGCAACCATGCTCCAAAAGCAGAAACAAAATATGTTTCTCCGGCAATTGCAGCAAAAGATTCTTCGCATATCAAATTCAAATTAGCTGATGTTGATAATAAGCTTGACCCTTCTTGCATGATGCCTTTGACAGCAGGGATTGGAGACACTGCTCATTATAAAAATCATGTGCTTGGCTTCTGTTCTGCAGAATGCAAAAAAGATTTCTTTAAAGACCCGGAAGGAAATCTGAAACTGGCGCAATTAAAAAAATAACTGGGATTTTGAAAGATTATTGGGATTACGGGGATGAGGAACTACAAACTGCAAACTGTCAACTGAAAACTATTTCGTGCCACGCTGTCACTAAAAAATTCTTGGTAAACATTTTGAATCATTTATTTTCTATGGAAAATATTTATTCATTGGTTAGCGACACATCCAACAGAGATTGGGATTTGCTGGATACTTATTCAAAAACCATCACAGGTGTTGTTGCAAATATTGCAGAGGCGGTTGTTCATATTCAAGTTCAAAAACACGTAACCGATAAAAGAACGAATCAAAAAAGATCAATGCCCGGTTCAGGTTCAGGATTTATTATTTCTTCTGATGGATTTATTGTTACAAATAATCACGTTATTGAAAATGCTGATGAAATAAAAGTTTCGCTCGCAGATGGAAGAATGATTCGTGCTGAATTAAAAGGAACTGACCCCTCAACAGATATTGCTGTATTGAAAATTTATGAGAATGGGCTGAAAGCCTTGTCATTTGCAGATTCTGACAGTTTGCAAGCCGGACAAATTGCGATTGCCATTGGTAATCCGCTTGGTTTGCAGCATACAGTAACAGCAGGTGTTGTGAGCGCTTTGGGAAGAACATTAAGAGCAAACAATGGGAGGATGATTGATGATGTGATTCAAACCGATGCTTCGTTAAATCCGGGAAATTCAGGTGGGCCGTTAGTGAACTCTCATGGACAAGTAATTGGAGTGAACACTGCAACGATTGCTTCTGCGCAAGGATTATGTTTTGCTGTTTCATCAAACATTGCAAAATATATTGCCGGAAAAATTATTATGCATGGAAAAGTGAAACGTGCTTATCTCGGCATTGCAGGCCAAATTGTAAATCTGACAGAAAGAATGATTGCGGCAAACAAACTTGAAAAGAAAACCGGCGTATATGTTTTTGAAGTTGTTCCTGATCAGCCTGTTTACAATAATGAAATTAAAAACGGGGATATTATTGTTGAATTCAACAATCACTCAATAGGAACTGTTGATGATCTTCATAAACAATTGACCGAAGAAACATCGAAGCAAAAAATAAAAATGGGCGTATTAAGAAACGGCAGAAAATTTATGATTGAAGTGATTCCGGGTGAGATGAAATAATCACGCAACATTTTTTTCATCAATCTCTTTGCAGAGCAAACCGAAAATATCATCAATGCTTCCTTCGCCCTGAACATATTCAACCTTGCCATATTTCTTATAATGTTCGGCAACTGCTGATGTTTTCTTTTCATATTCAGCAATGCGTGCCGCAATTACATCTTCGCTTACATCATCGACGCGGTCGGAAGTGCGGCCACGATTTAATAATCTCTTTATTAATTCCTGCTGGCTAACCTGTAAAGCAAGTACCAATGCAATTTGAGTTCCTTTTTGTGAGAGCAATTTATCAAGGGCTTCTGCCTGAGCTGTTGTTCTTGGAAATCCGTCAAAGAGAAAACCATTCACATGCGTGTTATTGTCAAGTGCAGAGTTTATCATCTCAATCACAATCTCGTCAGGCACAAGCTTGCCTTCAGCCATCAGGCTTTTCACTGCCATGCCCAAAGGGGTTTGCCCTGCAATCTCGCTGCGCAAAAGGTCTCCTGTGCTCAAATGCTTGAGTCCGTATTTCGAAATCAATTTTTCCGATTGAGTTCCTTTCCCGCTTCCCGGAGGCCCGAATAAGATGATATTAAACATGGTCGTTTGGTTACGATTGTAAGTTAACAAACCTATGTAAAAATGCCGAATATGCAAACAAGATGAAATTTTTTTAGAAAACAGTTAAACGGCATAAGGTTTAGGTTGTAAGGTTTCAGCTTTGCTTAAACCTTGCATCTCCATTCAACCTTGCACCTTATAGCCTAAACCTTATAGCTTTGTTAAGCCCTTTCAATTGTCAGCATTGAGACAAACCGACCGAACTCTGGCTGCGTATATTTGTTATATAATTAAAGACATGAAAAATATAATTAAGACAACTGTCATAATTTTGCTAAGCTTTACTATGCAGTATTGCACCTACTCTCAGTCACAATCTACAAGCAATCAGAAAACAAGCAATATGGACACAACAAAGAAAGAAAACAACCCGGTGTATTCACACACCGACCAGTCTAAAGTGAATTTGAGCAATGACGAATGGAAAAAAGTTTTGCCAAAAGATATTTATGATGTTGCACGATTGAAAGGGACAGAGCGCCCGGGCACGAGCAAGTTTGAAAATTCAAAAGAAATCGGGACTTATTACTGCGCAGTTTGTGGCAACGCTTTATTCAAAAGCGACACAAAATTTGAAAGCGGCTGCGGATGGCCAAGTTTTTACGAACCAATAACAAAAACGAGCATTATTTATGCGGATGATAATAGTTATGGAATGCAGCGCAAAGAAGTAATGTGCGGCCGCTGTAAATCGCATTTAGGCCATGTATTTAATGATGGGCCGCCGCCGACGGGCTTGAGATATTGCATAAATGGTGTAGTCCTTGATTTTGAAAAAGCAAAAGACGCAGAGAAAAAATACAACGAACAAAATAAGCATTCATAAAATATTAGGGGCGGTTATTAAAAAAGCAACTTCTGTTTGAAGTTGCTTTTTACTTTTCTGAACTTTCCCAAAGTTTAAGGCTTTGGAAAAAATTGTAATTCTATTTTATGATTTCTTTAAATCTATATTGATAGTGATATCAACATCTTTTCCTACAACCAAGCCACCGGCTTCAGTTGTCTTATCCCATTTCAAATTATAATCAAATCTGTTAAGAGTCGTTTTTGCCTTAAAGCCTGCATGTGTTCCGCCCATTGCATTTACTGTGCCTCCGTAAGAAACATCAAAAGTTACCGGTTTTGTAACATCACGAATAGTAAGATTTCCTGTTAGCTTATATTTATTACCGCCTGTTGAAGTGAAGGAAGTGCTTTCAAATTTCATTTGCGGAAATTTAGCCGCATTGAAGAAATCATCAGATTTAAGATGATTGTCTCTCATGTCATTATCTGTGCTTATAGAAGCTATATCAACAGTAAAACCAATCTTTGCATCCGAAAAATCAGCTTTATCACTTTCCATCCAGCCATCAAAGCTTTTAAATTTTCCTTCCACATCAGAAACAACCAGGTGAGAAACAGAGAACAGCACATTGGTGTGGGCTTTATCCAATGTCCATTTTGTAGCAACTGAAGATTTTACCTTCGGTGCGTTAATAACTTCAGCCGGCTTAAAAGCCACCAGCGCAATTCCTAAAACAGCAACAACTGCTGCAATTGACAAAATCTTTTTCATGTTTTTAATAATTTAATGTTTAAACATTGAACAAAGATAGTGCCTAATTCCCTAATAAGATTATTTTTATTTTTAATAAACTTATTTTACTGATACGGAGTTGCTTTTGAGCAAAACAACACCATGTGAAGGGATTGATGTTGTAAAAGAATTTTTAAATACTCCCAGATTTTGCTGGCGCCACAAATCGCGCAGCATTAATTGGGCATGAAGTTTTATATCCGCAAAATTGATTGTTGTTTTCGTTGCCTTGTCACCAAGATTAAAAATGCCGATTGCTTTTTTCCCATCTTCCAATTCTTTAACCCAAACCTGAATTTTATCTTTCTCAAAAACTTTCCTGGCTCCTTTCCCAAGCGCATCCTGATCAACAGCAAGCACTTCATCGTTCGTCAATAAATTCAAAGTAAAATCATCCAGCTGATTCATGTCACAACCAATTAATAATGGTGAGGAAAGCAAACACCACAAACTGATATGTGTGTATTGTTCATCAGGCGAAAGCGCTGTATTGTGAAGGCTTGGCCCAGCCTACTTTACCAACAACCAACATATCAGGGTCATTAAAATGACCGGGCTGTGAATATGCAGCAGGTGCATCCTGGCTGAAACCGATGCCAGACAAGCTTCCCCACGAATCATTAATATCACCGGTTGTTCTCCAGCTATTGCCGCCAACTTCGGCGCCCCATTTCCAAACATCGCCCATTCCATATTGACAAAAGCTGAACATGATGTCGCGGTTCACTTTATTCAGCGCATCACGCATTATGATATAAGGCTTTTTATATTCATCAAGCGATGGGCTTTTCGGAGCGATTTCTCCATATGAGCACCAATCATATTTCAGATAATCAATTCCCCACGCAGCATAGGTTTTTGCATCTTGTTCTTCATGCTGATAACTTCCGAGATAGCCACCGCAGGTTTTTGGTCCGGGCGAAGAATAAATACCTATTTTCAAACCAAGGCTATGAACATAATCGCCCAATGCTTTCATGTCAGGGAATTTTTTGTTGGCAACAATTTCTCCATCTGCATTGCGCTTGCTTTCTTCCCAACCGTCATCAATATTGATGTAATTCCATCCGTGATCAGCAAGTTTCTCACTCATTTGTTTTGCAGATATTTTCACTTTTTCATCGCTCACACTTAAGCCCCAGCAGTTCCAGCTATTCCATCCAAGCGCGGGTGTTAAGCCAATCACATCACCAAAAACGATGGTGAAATTTTTAGTTGCAGTGCCGAGCTTATTCTTTGCAGAAAATTTCACTTTATAATTTCCTTTGGCAAGAACGGATCCGGTGATGATACCAGTTTGTTTATCCAATCGCAGGCCTTTTGGCAAGCCGGTCGCATCATAAGTCATCGGCTTATCTCCGGTCGCAGGAATTTTATATAAGAAAGGCGCATTCATCCTCACGCCATAAATATTCGGCCCGTTAATTTTAGGCGCTGAAGAAATTTTTGGCGTAAGGATATAAGGAACTGCTTCAGAAGATTTTATTTCTTTATTTGTTCTGCTTTCTTCAAAAATATATGATGCGATATAAGATTTGTTTTCTGGAAGATTAGTTTTATAAGTATATACAAATGGCCGGTTTTTTGCGAAATCTGCACCAATCGTTTGTTTGAAAACAATCGCATTTGTTGAAGGGTCTTCAACTGTTATCCTCAGTTTTCCATTGAAATCATATTTATCACTTGTTGACTGGAGAATTATTTTTTTGGACACCTGCTTTCCGTTGAATTCAAAATTATCATTTTGGTTGATATCTATGTAATCAACTACATCCATCACGCTGATCCCATATTTGCCTTCATACATGCCTCCATTTCCGCCATGATCCCAAACCCGCACCGCTATTACGTTTTCCTTATCCCACAGGATCCTTGAATCATTAAAAGCCAGTGTATAGGAACGTTGCACATCATAAGGCCCTTGTTTAATATCATAAGTTTTCCCTGCGTTCTTGCCAATCAGCATCCCATTGAGATAAACTTCATCGCCATCATCAATTTTTCCTAAATCAAATTTTATTTTCTCTTTTAAAAATGATTTTTCTTTTATTGAAGAAGGAATAACTATATGCAGACGGTACCACGCAAAACCATCGTAGTTTGCATATCCTTGTGTTTCCCAGATTTCGCCGATTTTTATAGCTGGCCAATCTTTGTCATCAAAATTCGCTGTTGCCCATATTGAGGAATCGCCGGTTTTGAATTTCCAACCATCTGTTATAATCACATCTTGCGAAAACAATTTAAGAGAAATAAAAGGCAAGAAAATAAAAAGCAGTTTCTTCATTATATAAAATTTAAAGAAAAGCAATTTACAAAACTGCATTCATTAATTACTTTTGTAAAATAATATCAGCCAACTTAGCTCAGCTGGTAGAGCATTTCATTCGTAATGAAAGGGTCGTCAGTTCGAATCTGATAGTTGGCTCACAAAGGAATAATTTTTATCAATGGCCTTTTGCCAAGAAGTATTTTTGATTTTCTTGGAATGATTGGATCCATCCTGTCGGGCATTATGAACAGAACAATGACAAGCAAAACAGGAAAAATGGAATAGCTGATTGTTCTCATCCAGATATTGTAGAAATCATCAACAATTGCATCAGAAGGATTATTTGTTTGATAAAGAACCGGCACGGTTTCGCCTTTCTTCAAATCAAGATTTAAAAAACTATCGAAAGATATTGTATCGTTGCCTGCTTTAAAATCAATTACAGCATAGGTTCTCATTCCAAGTGCAGAACCCCAGTCATCGTGGCTAATGAAAGCCATCGTCCCAGTTGTTTTTTTTGAATTTATGAGCCAGATTATCCTGTTCGCCATAAAAGGGCCAGTTACAATCAAGAATAAAATAAGAAAAAATTGATTGCGGCTTAGTAACATACAAATACTTGTTTTATTCATCCCAATCACAACCAATCGGCGCTCCGGGCGGCATCGCTTCATGTTGCGTTAAAGGTTTTGCTTTATCGGGCGCTTTCATTCTTTCAATAGCTAATAATAAATGCGCTTTGTATGTATCGTCGATTGGAGTTTTTAATTGTGCCTCAACAAAATTTTTAATTTCATTTAACGCTTTCTGCGCAAAGCCTTTTACAGCGAATGATCCATTATCATTAATTGAAGTGGATAATAGATATGTAAGAATTAATTGCTCGTTCTGTAGTTGTATCAATTGTTCGAAATCTTTTTTTCTCGGAGATTTCCACGTTTTATTAATAAGAAGATTTATCATTTCATCTACGCCCAATCCATTGTTTTGTGTTTTGTATTGAACCATTCTGTCGAGCCTTTCTGTGTTGAACAAAAATGACAATGGAAAATCAGCAGCAGTTTCCGCAGCAGCAAGCGGGTCGAAAGCTAACCGGTCCTGCGATTGAACAATTCTCTGTGATAATCATACCCAGAAGGCCTTGGCGGAATGAGCTTAATAATATTTTCAGGAATGGATAAAAATTTTGGGTCCAGACAATCAATCACTGCATTCAATGCTCTTGTCTGTTCTTCTTTTGATAATGCTTTTGTAACAATTTGGCTATCTCCTTTTAATGCATAAGTGTAATACATTCCTCCGACCATTTTCGTTACGGCTTCGAGTTGGTAGCGATGAAATAAATAGGCTGGAACAAGAACATCTTCGAGCATCGCCATTGGTGTTCCGCCGCGAATATTTTTTTCTCCGAATTGTGAAAGCGCTTTCTCTCTCACTTTCATTACTTCTTTCAATTCAGTAACAGCATCAACACCATTATCCCACAAATGTGCCTGCGGATGCAAACCGCCTGCAGCTCGTGCATCTCTGTCGCTGATGAATTGCAATCCTTTTTTTGTTGCATCAGTTAAAATAGCATTCAATCGTGCATCTTCATCATTGCTATTTCCAAAATCGCGATAGCCCCAATTGATGGCTACCTTATCCCACTCACCAATATCATGACTGTATGCATTAGTCAAATCAATTTCACCTGCTGCATTCAATCGGACTAACGGATGCGGATAATCCATCACGCTTGCGCGATTGTTCACGCTGGATGCATAATTGTGCATGAGCCCAAGCGTGTGGCCAACTTCATGTGCTGCTAATTGTTTCAATCTTTCCAAAGCCATCTTCAGCATTTTATTATCTGCTGGCATTCCATTTTCAAATGGCGCTAACAAACCTTGTGCAATCAAATAATCTTGTCGCACACGCAATGAACCTAATGTTACATGTCCTTTAATAATTTCTCCGGTTCTCGGGTCAACAACTGCTGCGCCATAACTCCATCCACGTGTGGAACGATGAACCCAATTAATCATATTGTAACGAACATCCATCGGGTCGGCACTATCTGGTAATATTTTTACCTGAAATGCATTTTTATACCCTGCTGCTTCAAATGCCTGGTTCCACCAGCTTGCACCTTCGAGCAATGCGCTTCTTATTGGCTCTGGCGTACCGTTATCGAGATAATAAATAATCGGTTTAACAGGTTCGCTCATTGCGGCATTCGGGTCTTTTTTATTTAACCGATGACGGATGATAAACTTTTTTTCAATTTGCTCTGAAACCGGTGTGCTGTAATCGAAATAAGAAACATCAATAAAGCTGGAACGTGCATCAAATTTTCTTGGCTGATAATTATTATCGGGCAACTGAACAAATGAATGATGCATACGAACTGTAATTGCTTCTGAGGACGGTGTTACAGATTGCACATAGTTTCCTGCTTTACCGTCGTTATTAACAAAAGTGATGGTTGCTTCAATTTCTGTATTCTGCGGAAAATTTTTTGTACGAGGAAGATAAATCGCAGAGCGCGTTTTATCCAATGCATAATTTCCCTGTTGCATATTTCTTATCCGGTTCGCAACTTGCATTGCATCACGCAAAATAAAATCAGTGGCATCTACTAACACTTTATTATTGCTTTCTGCTTCTACTGCGAAGCCCCACAATGTTGACTGGGCAAAGGATTGCTCAACTGCTCTTTTTTCTGCTGCATCATTAGTGATTGCCCGATAATTATAATTCGGTTCGATCATTAATATTTTTCTCCCGACTCTTGAGAATTTCACAATCGTTGTGCTTCCTAATAATCCCCGATCGAGGCCAATATCATTCGAGCCAATTCCCGCCGGCAATGATGATTGATATAATATTTCGCTATCGAGCTTATTTATTTCAAGAAATATTTTCCCTGCATTTTCATCCCAATAAAAATTCATGTAGCCTTCATATTTTTTGAAGCCATTTGTTTTTTCTTCGATGGATGGGAGTTTTTGTGCATACACAAAAGAGCTACAGAAAAGCAGCAGTAGAAAACAATATTTCATTGCAGATAAATTTTGGTATTACAAGATACTGCAATTGAAATTTGAAAGTATTTCTGATAAATTTTTTCTATAAGAAAATTGGGGCTGCACGGCTATTGGGGTATTAAATTTCTATCTAACCTGTTTCACAAAAAATGAAGTTCTGACGCATTTTGGTAAGTTCTTCTTATATTTAATGACTCAAGAAGAATGTAATAGACCAAATTTCCTAAACTGCTGCCATCTATGGAAAAGTTCCTTTCTTTTATTAAAAGAAATTGGGCATATACCATCCCATTTCTTTTTACAATTTCGCTTATTCCTTTTTCGGAGTTCATCTATAATTTCATTAACAGAAGATATTTCACTGCGCCATTTTCTTTTATGGTAGGCCTGAGCATTTTTCTGCTGCCCGTTTATTTTTTCAGGAACAAACTGAAGTTATACCTGATATTATTATTGCCGCTTTTGCTGCTTGTTCCTTTCAATTTAGCTTATGTGCTCATTTTTAATTCCACTATCACTGAAGCAACGATTTTAATGGTTGTTAATACATCGCGAAATGAAGCAGGTGAATTATTGAGCGGATATCTCAATGTGCTGATTATTTTTATTATTACTTATTTGGTTGCGCTGTTTTTATTATTTCGGAAATCACCGAATGCCATCAGCTCAACAAAAGCAAAATTTATTTCTCTGTTCTCGGTGGTGTTTCTTGCATTAGCGCCTTTTGTGCTTTACGATCATAAGACAAATTATTACGGCAATTTCATGAACAAGATTAATAACATTTTTCCATTCACGCTTTTCAATAGCATTGAAACCATTTATGAACAAAATCAATTTATTAAAGCAACAGAAAAAGAAAGAGACAAATTTGTTTTCTCCAGTAAGCAGGACTCTTCAATCACTGACAAACAAGTACATATTTTGATTATTGGAGAAAGTTGTCGTTACGATCACTGGGGCATTAATGGGTACGAAAGAAATACATCGCCACTTTTAAGCAAAAGGAAAAATTTTATTTCTTTCAGTAATGTCGCTTCAAGTTGTTATATGACGGAACTGTCTGTGCCGTTGCTTCTGACAGGAGTTGGTGCAGAACATTTTAGTTTGCATAGCAAAAGAAAAAGCATAATCGGAGCATTTGAAGAATCAGGGTTTTCTTCTCACTGGATCACTAATCAATCAGATATTGGGGCGAACATAAAAATCCATTCATTGGAAGCGAATAACACTCATTATCTGCTATCCGATTTCAGATCAACCAAGCATGTTCATAGAGATATGGAATTGATTGGGATATTAAAGAAAATATTAGCCGAGCCTGATCAAAAAAAATTTATTGTCATACACACATTAGGGAGCCATTACAGCTACAGCACAAGATATCCTGATAAGTTTGATGTGTTCACTCCGAGCAATAAAACAGTTCCTACAAAAGTGACGGATAAATCATCAAAGAATATTTTAGTGAACAGTTATGACAATAGCGTTTTATACACAGATGCAGTGATTGACAGCATTATCTCCACAGTAGCTGCTTTAAAAAATTTTGCATCCGTCACATTCCTGTCCGATCATGGAGAAGATTTATTGGATGACAGCAGAGATTTTACTGATCATGGGCATGCTTCCCCTCCATCAAAATATGTTGGGCATATCCCTTTTTTCATTTGGTATTCCAATAAATTAGCTGATTTTTATCCAGATAAGATATCAAACTTATTGCAGCATAAAGATTCGTTGGTCTCTTCAGAAAATTTGATTCACACCATTACAAGCCTGGCCGGGATTCATTACCCTACTCAGGATTCTCTGAAAGACATAACTGGAAAATATTTTCAAAACAACAAGCAATTGATATTAGGTGAGAGCAATAAAATTTATCCTTTTTCAATGTTGAGATAATCAACTTGAATGTATTAGAATTCTGTTCTGTTATTCTTCCACCATTTATATCCGATAATCCCGATAATAGCAAGCGGCATAAAAGCGATGTAAAGAATGCCTGCATTCAGGGCTTTGGCTGGTCTTTCACCTTGTTGTTGAGCAGTGCGCGTGCAGATGGAGCATTGAGCTTGTGAATGGTCAATGGTGAATAGTGAATAGGTCGCCGAAAAAAACAATATTAGTATCCACTTTTTCATTTCAAAAACTTTGTGCGAAGTTAATACGATTCGCTGTTTTTTCAAGCAATAAAAAAACCTTCGCCCAAATGAGATGAAGGTTTATGATTTTCAAAAAGGGCAATTCCTTTATGCTTCAGCAGTCATTCTTTTTTGCACTTTCTTTCTTTCTTCCTCATTCAAAATCACTTTGCGCATGCGGATGTTTTTCGGCGTCACTTCAATGCACTCATCCTGCTGAATGTATTCCATGCATTCTTCCAAAGTCATCAAAGTTTTGGGAGCAATTTTTGAAGCATCATCGCTGCCGCTGGCACGATGGTTGGTTAATTTTTTTGGCTCGGTTGCATTCACAATCAAATCGCCCGGTTTAATGTGCTCCGCGATAATTTGACCAGTGTAAACTTCTTCACCCGGCTCAACAAAAAATACACCGCGGTCCTGCAATTTATCAATAGAATATCCTGTTGTTCTTTCCTGATTTTTAGAAAGCAAAACGCCATTGTTCCTTCCGGGAATCGGGCCTTTCCATGGTTTGTATTCCAAAAACCGATGCGCCATCACTGCTTCACCGGCTGTGTTGGTGAGCATGTTGCTACGCAAACCAATCAATCCTCTTGATGGGATTTCAAATTCAAGATGCTGCATTTCGCCTTTGCTTTCCATGATATGCATTTCGCCTTTCTTCTGTGTGACGAGGTCAATTACTTTACCACTATAGTCAGATGGAACATCTACGACTAATATTTCGTATGGCTCATTTTTCTTGCCATCAATTTCTTTCACCAAAACTGTCGGCTGTCCAATTGTAAGCTCGAAACCTTCTCTGCGCATGGTTTCTATCAAAATGCCCAAATGCAAAATGCCACGACCGAATACTAAAAAGCTATCTGCGCTATCTGTATCTTCAACTCTTAATGCGAGATTTTTTTCAGTTTCTTTCATCAGCCTGTCACGCAACTGGCGGCTGGTCACAAACTTTCCATCACGACCAAAAAACGGTGAAGTATTAATTCCGAAAAGCATGCTCATGGTAGGTTCATCCACACTGATAACTGGCAATGCTTCCTGGGTTTCAAAATCAGAAATGGTATCTCCAATATTGAAATCTTCGAGACCGACTACTGCACAAATATCACCGGCAAAAACTTCCGTCGCTTTTTTCTTGCCCATGCCCATGAAAGTATAAAGCTCTTTTATCTTTAAGCGCTTTACGCCATCAACTTGCATCAACGCGATGGTTTGATTTTCTTTTACAGAACCTCTCGCCACTTTGCCCACTGCAATTCTTCCAAGAAAAGAAGAATAATCAAGTGAAGTAATCTGCATTTGTGTTGGGCCTTCAGAAATTTTTGGTTCAGGAACATATTGCAAAATGCCATCTAATAATGGAGTGATATCTTCACACTGCTCATTTTTGCTATTGAACCAACCGTGTTTGCCAGAACCATAAAATGTAGGGAAGTCCAATTGTTCTTCGGTTGCATCGAGATTGAAAAATAATTCAAACACGGCATCATGCACTTCATCAGGACGACAATTCGGTTTATCCACTTTATTAATAACTACAATTGGTTTTAATCCAAGTGCCAATGCTTTTTGCAGAACGAAACGTGTTTGAGGCATTGGGCCTTCAAAAGCATCTACCAACAATAAAACGCCATCAGCCATTTTCAAAACGCGTTCCACTTCGCCGCCAAAATCCGAGTGACCCGGAGTATCGATGACATTTATTTTAACGCCTTTGTATTCAACAGCCGCGTTTTTGCTGAAAATAGTAATGCCACGCTCTCTTTCGAGGTCGTTGCTATCCATGATAAGTTCACCTGTTTCCTGATTGTCACGGAACACTTTGGTTGCGTGCAAAATTTTATCAACCAAGGTTGTTTTGCCATGGTCAACGTGTGCAATAATTGCGATATTCCTGATTTCCATAATTAATTATTCGTTTTAGTCAAAGCTTTCGTTAGAATCTGTAAATTTTTTGTCAGCCTTGGCTAAACACCAATCCTTACAGCCTCAAATTTGAAGCCGCAAAGGTACAAAAAAACAATGGGAGGGCAAAGAAGAATAGCAAACTTAATTATATGGTGATTTATCGCGGAAGTTTCCAGTTTGTAGTATCTGGTTTCGAGTTCTATTAAAAATATCAGCGATTACAATTTCTAAGTTGCATTTAGAATTAAGGACTGGAAACTTGAGACTGGAAACTAGAAACTTGTTACACTCTTACATAAATTTTTCTCTTATCTAAAATATAACCCACGCTCCAGCAAAAAAGCATGAATGTTATTGCGAAGAGAAATGAGCCAAAATATAATCCTGCGTTCTTAAAAATATTATTATAAAGCCAGCTATAAACAGAAACCTTTGGCTGCGCATGAAGCACATTCAAAACAGTTGCGCCAACTTCAGAAAGTAAATAAATAAAGAGCGGGTTTTTTCCGAACACCTGAAAAAAATAAGTCCACTTTGTGATGTTCAAAAAATCTACCACATAAATAACAGCAGATATAATGATACAATCGAGCCCAACAGTGTAAAGAACAAAAGAACTTGTCCAGAGTTTTTTGTTTATAGGAAAACCAAGGTCCCAGAAATATGCAATGACTAGTAAACCAAAACCGGCGAGCATCAGCTTCGCAAGGCCTTCATAAGTTTTTCCTTTTTGCTGAATGAACTGGCCTGCAACATAACCTGCAACAACATTTCCGACCGCGGGCAAAGTGCTGATCCAGCCTTCGGGATCGAATGCGATTCCTTCGCCATGATACATATGATGCTCGCCCATCAGCCATTTGTCTAGCCTCAGTCCTGCATTTCCTGTTAAGCTTAATGGGTCAATAGGATTGCCAAAGAAATACATAATCGGCCAATAAGCTAATAATATAATAATACAAACGATGACAGATGTTTTTGGCTTCAGATAATAAATCATTAATGAGCCGATACAATAACAAAGTGCAATTCTTTGCAGCACACCCAAAATTCTTGTGTGAGAAATTGGAGAAAGAATAAGGTTTCCCTCTTTATTAAGCTCAACAAATGGGAACCAGTAAAGCAAATAGCCGCATAAAAAAATAATACATGTCCTTTTAAAAATTTTCCCTAGCACCTGCGATTGCTCCATGCCTGCCCATTTTGCCATCACAAAGCTCATGGCATTACCAACCGCAAACAAAAAAGAGGGGAACACCAAATCAGTTGGCGTGAAGCCATGCCATGTTGCATGATTAAGTGGCGCATATGCAAACTGCTCGCTGCCGGGCGTGTTCACAATAATCATAAAACAAATCGTCATTCCACGAAAAACATCAAGTGCAAGAAAACGCTGGTTGGTTGGGGGCATATGAAAAATTTGAATTAAGAAAAAGCGGAAATGAATATCGGAAATTTATTCATCAATTATCAATCACTAAAAAAATAAATATTCTTATTAACAATTAAATTTTTCTGAAAATGCGGATAATGAGTAAACCTATAACGCTCATCAAAATCATTGTTGTGATTGAGAAATGAATCTGAAGCTTTCTTTCTCAACCCGCATATCGCCCCACAAATGCCCAATCCAATGCAGCTTATCGTAAAAAAATAAATGATAATGCCAACGACTAAATGATTGCACCGATAAAAATCAGGTATTTGCCGGTTTCCGATTCATTATTTTTAACGGTTAACGCCAAATTTAATTTGTATTCTCATTTGTCAACAACTATTCATTATTCGCGTTTCGCTATTCATCAAAATATTATCTAAATTCAACAATAAATTTACGCCATGCGAAAAAAATGGTTGTGGGCAATCCCGGTAATTTTAATTACAGTTTATTTGCTTGGCCGTGCGCCGGTTGCTCCTGTTTACAAAATGGACATGCCCGCCGTTCCTACCGATGCAAAACAATTGGAAACCTATATAAGCAATAATGAAGCGCAGCACAAGTTAAAACCGGATAATGAAGCAAGGATAATCTGGAACAATGATTCCACCAAACAAAAAACAGATTATGCAATTGTTTACCTGCATGGTTTTTCTGCATCGCAAGCAGAAGGCGACCCGATACATAAAAACATTGCAAAAGAATTTGGCTGCAATTTATATTTATCAAGATTGGCGGAGCACGGCATCGATACAGTTGATGCTATGATAAACCTCACAGCGGATGAATATTGGGAAAGCGCAAAGCAGGCGCTTGCCATCGGAAAACAATTGGGCAAAAAGGTGATATTGATGGGCACATCGACCGGCGGCACAAATGCGTTGCAGCTTGCAGCAGCTTATCCGAATGATGTTGCAGCAATTATAATGATGTCGCCAAATATTGCCATCAACGATCCGAATGCGTGGCTCGCCAATAATCATTGGGGACTGCAAATAGCACATCTGGTCCTGGGATCAAATTATATTGATGCAAAAGATCTGCGGCCAATCAATAAACAATATTGGTACACACATTATCGCGCTGAAGCGGCAGCTGCTCTTGAAGAAATGCTGGAGACAACAATGAACAAAGAAACATTTGAAAAAGTAAAACAGCCTGCGCAGCTTTTATATTTTTATAAAGATAAAATACACCAGGACAGCACGGTAAAAGTTTCTGCGATGCTTAAAATGTTCGATGAGCTTGGCACTCCGGACAGTTTAAAAAGAAAACAGGCAATGCCGAATGCGGGGACGCATGTCATTGGGTCATATATCAGGTCTGGCGATGTAGAAGGCGTGCAAAAAGAAATTGAAAAATTTATGGTTGAAGTTTTGAAGATGAAGGAAGCAAGTAAATAGTTTGAGACCGATTTGCTTTGAAGATGTAATGAAAGTCTTCGGTTGTGCCTATGCGTGAATTGAAAGAAAAAAAGAAAAAAATAGTTTTGAATGAATTTTTTTGACTGCATTTATATCTGCGGGTATAGAGATTATAGAGATTATGATTCACGCTGGGCGCTTTATAGACCAAAAGCGAAAGCTAATTATTTGTTGACGCTTTGTTTGATGAGCCTCGGTATTGTTTTTTTCTTAATCATCAATATATTTTACAAGATCCACCCAGCAAATTTTGTTGACAATCATCTTAAAATAATCCTTGGCATAACTTTTATTATAGTTTTTTTTTGTTCAGTCTCTTCTTTCTAGATATTATTCGCAAGAAAGAATTGACAGGTTAGTAGAGATATTCGAAACCAAATACCTTGTTGAAAGGCAAATGTGGGGATGGATTGCAGGTATAACTATTGTAGTTCCCATTATTCTTTTGGCTTTAACAAACAAAGGGTCTTAATTCCCACAAGTCCCAACACGTATATAGTTGCCCATACACGATACTAACAGTTGTTAGTTTTGCTAAAAAAAATTATTTACCTTTATAAGCCCAAATTATAGCCATGCAAAACCATGATGAAGAAAAAATATTTCTCGATAAGATAAATGAAGAAATAAAAATTGAGCCAAAAGATTGGATGCAGGAGCAATACCGCAAAACACTTATCAGGCAAATATCTCAGCACGCGCATAGCGAAATTGTTGGCATGCTGCCCGAAGCAAACTGGATAACACGCGCCCCAACATTGAAAAGAAAAGCAACCCTCATCGCCAAAGTGCAGGATGAAGCAGGCCACGGATTGTATTTATATTCTGCTGCTGAAACTTTGAATATTAGCAGAGATGAAATGCTTGACCAATTGCACACTGGCACAGCAAAATATTCTTCCATATTTAATTATCCAGCATTAACCTGGGCCGACATGGGCGCAATCGGTTGGCTTGTTGATGGCGCCGCAATCATGAACCAGGTGCCGCTTTGCCGCTGCAGCTACGGACCTTATGCAAGAGCAATGATCCGCATTTGCAAAGAAGAAAGTTTTCATCAGCGCCAAGGCTTTGAAATTCTATTAACGCTTAGCAAAGGAACTGAAGCGCAGAAACAAATGGCGCAGGATGCAATCAATCGCTGGTGGTGGCCAAGCATTATGATGTTGGGCCGAATGATGATGCTTCGCCTCATACCAAACAAAGCATGGACTGGAAAATAAAACGTTTCAGCAACGATGAGCTTCGCCAGAAATTTATTGATGTATGTGCAGAGCAAATAAAAATATTAGGTTTCACTTTGCCCGATGAAAAATTGAAATGGAATGAAGAAAAAAAACATTATGACTTTGGCGAAATCAATTGGGAAGAATTTTGGAATGTTGTAAATGGCAATGGCCCGTGCAATAAAGAAAGACTGGCAGCAAGAGTGAAAGCACATGAAGATGGCGAATGGGTTCGCGATGCAGCAGCAGCTCATGCAGAAAAAAGAAAATCAAGGCAACAAAAAGCAGTTGCATAAAAAACAAAATTATGCCACATAACGATTGGCCTTTATGGGAAATTTTCATCCGCAGCAAAAACGGCCTTGACCACAAACATGCCGGTAGCCTGCATGCGGCCGATGCACAGATGGCGGTTGAAAATGCAAGAGATGTCTACACTCGCAGAATGGAAGGCGTGAGCATTTGGGCCGTCGAATCAAAATACATTCATGCATCAAATCCCGACGAAGCATCATCATTATACGATCCCGCAAACGATAAGCCTTATCGCCATCCTACTTTTTATAATTTGCCGGATGAATTAAAGAATATGTGATGCCTAACCGTAAAAGTGAATATTATGAACGCGCTAATCAATTATACATTACACCTAGCAGATAATTCACTAATAATCGGTCACCGAAACAGTGAATGGACAGGCCATGGACCGATATTAGAACAGGATATAGCTATTTCAAATATTGCGCTTGATTTGATTGGGCAAGCAAGAAATTTTTATCAGTATGCAGCTTTATTGGTTAATGATTTGCATACTTCGGACACCCAAGGCCTCTTCAAAATAAAGGGTTTGGGTGAGGCTACCGAAAACACACTCGCTTATTTGCGCGATGCAAATGATTTCAAAAACTGTTTGTTAGTTGAACAGCCAACCGGTGATTGGGCAAAAACAATTTTGAGACAGTTTTTTTTCAGTGCTTATCAATTTTATTTATATCAGCATTTGCAAAACAGCAACGACGAAACACTCGCAGCCATCGCAGAAAAATCTTTGAAAGAAGTTACTTATCATTTACGATGGAGCAGCGAATGGGTAATAAGGCTTGGCGATGGAGCCGAAGAAAGCCGTAAAAGAATTTTAAGTGCGCTCGATGATTTATGGATTTATACTGCTGAAATGTTTGAGCTTTCAGGCTATGAGCTTATAGCTGCAAGCGATGGGTTTGGCATTGATGTTTCTTTATTAAAAAATGATTGGCAGAGAAAAGTGAAGGATGTTTTTGATCAAGCAACGCTCCTAATTCCTTTTGAGCAGAAACAAATATTGAGGTGGTTTGGTAAAGAAGGAAAACATTCTGAACATCTTGGATTTATTTTAGCTGAGATGCAGTTTCTACAAAGAGCTTATCCGAACAGTGAATGGTGAATCATGATTAACAACGAAATCATATCAACTAAAAAAATCTGGAAAATTTTAGAAGAAATAAATGATCCGGAAGTGCCTGTTCTTTCGATAACCGATTTGGGAATTGTGAGAGATGTGAATATTAACAATGACGAAGTAGAAGTGGTTATTACGCCAACATATTCAGGTTGCCCGGCGATGGACGTAATTAGGATGAATATAAAAATGAGCTTGCTTGAGCACGGTCATAAAAAAATAAAAATCACATCTATTCTTTCACCTGCATGGACAACCGATTGGATGACCGAACATGGAAAACAAAAATTGAAGGCATTCGGTATTGCGCCGCCAACCATTACTCAACAGGTTTGCCACACAGAATTATTTCATGAAGGCGAAGCCATTCAATGCCCGAAATGCAATTCATACCATACAAAACTAATTAGCCAATTTGGTTCAACAGCATGTAAAGCTTTATATCAATGCAATGATTGCAAAGAACCTTTTGATTATTTCAAATGCCACTAATCTGCTCTTGCAATTAATCGTAAATTGTAATTCATAAATTCAAAAATGTCTTCAATACTTTTCGAAATAAAAAATTCGGTTGCAATCATCACACTTAATCGCCCGGAAAAATTCAATTCATTTAATCGTGAAATGGCTTTATTGCTTCAAAAAATGTTGGATGATTGCGCTGCCGATAAAAATATTCGTTGCATTTATTTAACCGGAAATGGAAAAGCATTTTCTGCAGGCCAGGATTTAGGAGAATTAACGAAAGATGATGCAATTGGTTTTGATAAAATACTTTCCGAACATTATAACCCAATTGTTACAAGAATAAGGAATATCGAAAAGCCCGTTGTTTGCGCTGTAAATGGCGTTGCAGCGGGAGCGGGTGCAAATATTGCGCTTTGCTGCGATGTTGTGGTGGCAAGCATTTCAGCGTCTTTTATTCAGGCATTTTCAAAAATCGGATTGATCCCTGATAGCGGGGGAACGTTTATTTTGCCCAGATTAATTGGCTTTCAAAAAGCATCTGCTATTATGATGCTGGGTGATAAAATAACTGCCAACGAAGCAGAAAAAATGGGAATGATTTATAAAATATTCCCCGATGAAATTTTTGCAGAAGAATCTTTCAAAATTGCTAATACGCTTTCACTAATGCCCACAAAAGGTTTGGCATTTACAAAGCAAGCGCTGAACGAATCGTTATCAAATTCATTTGAGCAGCAGTTAAAAACAGAAGACAGATTGCAATTTGCAGCAGCGCAAACGCATGATTATGGCGAAGGCGTGAAAGCGTTTTTGGAAAAAAGAAATCCAAAATTTATAGGAGATTGAAGTTATGAACTTACCAGACATTCAAGCAAAACAAGCGGTCTCCAAAATGATGGAGCTGGATTATTTCAGCCAATGGATGGGCATTGAAATAATTGAAGTGAAACAATATTACAGCAAAATAAAAATGCAGCTTCGCCATGAAATGCTGAATGGCTTTGGTATTGCGCATGGCGGCATTACGTTTGCGCTTGCCGATAGCGCTTTCGCATTTGCCTGCAACAGCGATGGAAAAATTACAGTTGCATTGGATGTTTCAATTTCATTTCCAAAACCCGGCAAAGAAGGCGATACATTAACGGCCGAAGCAAAACAAATCAGCAAGACAAATAAAACCGGTTTGTATCTCATCGAAGTAAAAAATCAGCATAATGATTTAGTCGCTTTATTCAAAGGAACTTGTTACAGAACAGAAAAACCTTTGTTCTGATTTTCTTCACGCAAAATAAAAAGATGATACAATAATATAGAAACGGCCTTGCGCACGTTGCGCTCTTTGTTTCGTCGCGTGAATCAGAATCTTAAAATTATCTTTGCGCTTCAATTATAAAAAGTGGAGAAATCAAATTTCGTAGATCAGATAAGGATTTTTTGCAGAAGCGGCCATGGCGGTGCGGGAAGCAAACATTTCATGCGCACCAAATACAATGCATTGGCTGGCCCTGACGGTGGTGACGGTGGGCGCGGTGGCCACATTATTTTACGTGGCAATAAAAATTTGTGGACCTTGCTTCATCTTCGATATTATAAAAACGTGCATGCAGAAAATGGAGAGAGCGGAAGTGGAAGCAATTGCACAGGTCGCTTTGGGAAAGATGTTATTATTGAAGTGCCTTTAGGAACAATTGCACGCGATGAAGTGACTAATATAAAAGAAGCTGAACTCCTGGAAGATGGCCAGGAAATTATTTGGATAAAAGGTGGCCGCGGAGGCTTGGGCAATGCACAATTCGCAACGCCAACAAATCAGGCACCGGAACATGCGCAGCCAGGCGAGCCGGGTGTAGAAGGATGGAAAGTGCTGGAATTGAAAGTACTCGCGGATGTAGGGCTGGTGGGCTTTCCAAATGCAGGCAAATCTACTTTGTTATCAGTTATTACAGCCGCAACACCAAAAATTGCAGATTATGCTTTCACTACTTTAACTCCGCAGCTTGGCATGGTTGAGTATCGCGACGGCAGAAGTTTTTGTGTTGCAGATTTGCCGGGCATCATCGAAGGTGCAGCAGAAGGAAAAGGCCTCGGGCATCGCTTTCTCCGGCATATTGAAAGAAACCCGGTTTTATTATTTTTAATTCCTGCCGATAGCAAAGATCACAAAAAAGAATTTGACATTTTGGTGAATGAATTGGAAAAATATAATCCTGAATTATTGCACAAACAATTCGTCATTGCAGTCAGCAAAAGCGATATGCTTGATGATGAATTAAAAGAAGCCATTTCAAAAGAGCTTCCTGCAAATATTCCTCACGTCTTTATCTCATCCATTACGCAGCAGGGGCTAACAGCATTAAAAGATTTATTGTGGGCAACACTGAATGAAAGCAATCCATAATCATTTTTTATTTGCCTTTCATAAAGTATTTAATTTGTTAAGGTGCCATTTTATATTTATCCATTAGGTTTGTCATTCTAAATATTTCATTATGAAAAAGTTTTTTATAGCGATTGCATTTTTAGTTTTCGGGCTAAAAAGTTTTGCCGATGAGGGAATGTGGCTTCCGATGTTGTTGGGCGAACAAGTATATAACGACATGGTAAAAAAAGGCCTCAAGCTTACAAAGGAACAATTGTATAGCATCAACAAACCTTCTATTAAAGATGCTGTAATTATTTTCGGAGGCTTTTGCACAGGAGAAATTGTAAGCAGCGAAGGGCTGGTTTTTACAAATCACCATTGCGGTTACGAAGCAATCACTGCGGCGAGCTCTATTGAACATAATTATTTGCATGATGGATTTTATGCAAAAAGCAAACAGGAAGAAATTCCTGCCCAGGGGTTGTATGCAGATTTTCTAATTAAGATTGAAGATGTGACAAAAGAAGTGGAAGATTCTGTGAAAGGCTTCACAGACATTGACCGAAGCGCAAAATTGAAATCTGTTATAACGTCTATCAATACACGTTATTCCGATGAATCAAAAAGTATCATCGCAGAAGTGAGCGCTCTTTTCAAAGGGAATCAATTTCTGGTTTTTGTATATCAGCGCTACAGTGATATGCGCCTTGTTGGCGCTCCGCCGGAAAGCGTTGGCAAATTTGGTGGCGATACGGATAATTGGGAATGGCCCAGGCACACTGGCGATTTTTCTGTTTTTCGCGTATATATGAGCAAAGACGGAAAGCCTTCCAATTATTCTCCGGATGATGTTCCGCTGAAACCAAAATATTTCTTGCCCGTTTCAATCAAGGGTTTAAAAGAGGGCGATTATGCGATGATTTATGGCTACCCCGGCAGTACCAATCGTTACGAAACTTCTTATGGCGTGAAACAAAAAATTGATATTGATAATCCTTCTCTAGTAAATCTTCGCGATGTGCGGTTAAAATATATGTTCGAGCAAATGAAGAAAGACGCAGCTGTAAAATTGCAGCTCGCTTCCGATTATGCAAGCATCGCCAACTACTGGAAATTTTATGACGGCGAATCAAAACAGCTTATAAAATATCATATCTATGACCAGAAAAAAACGCAGGAAGAAAATTTTCAAAAATGGGCAACCGGAAAACCTGAGTTCCAAAATATTTTTTCAGATTGGGCAAAAGCATATGATGAGTGGAAGCCTTATTCAAAACAGCGTGTTTATATAAATGAAGGGGTTTTTGGTTCGCCTTTAATAGCTTTCGCCGCAGCATTGCAGCAGGTTGAAATTGGCCTGGTGAAACAACATGGTGGCGATATAAAAAAGATAATGGAAGAACTGAACGGTGAAAGAAAAAAATTTCTTGAAACCGAAAATAAAATTTCTGATGAAGAAATTTTAGCAACAACAACGATGATGTTTTATAACGACATTGATAAAAGCCAGCAACCTATTGGTTTTTTTGAAAGCCTGAAGGGAAGCTTTGGCGATCTGAAAGATGAGAACACTTATAAAAAATATGCTGCCGCCTTATTTAAGAACACCATGATTTTTGATGATGCAAAATGGAATGCCTTTAATGCAAACCCTGATGCAACTGCTTTGCAAAATGACCCTGCTTATGCACATGCAAGTGCATTCTTAAAAAACTGGCAGGGAAAATATCTATCGTTTTACAGGCAGTTCACTGCAAGGAACAACGAGCTGGGCAGGCTTTACCTGAAAGGCATCATGCAAATGGACCCGAAAAAAATCCGTTATCCGGATGCTACTTTCACTATGCGCGTTTCTTACGGAAATGTAAAATCATACAATCCCCGCGATGCAGTTCATTACGATTATATGTGCACAATGAAAGGCGTGCTTGAAAAATATGTGCCGGGCAATTATGAATTTGATTTGCCTCCCAAATTAGTAGAGCTCGGTAACAAAAAAGATTTTGGTCAATATATCGACAAACAAAGAAATGATCTGGTGGTCACGTTCATCACTACAAACGATATCACGGGCGGCAATTCTGGCTCTCCGGTAATTAATGCAAACGGCGAATTGGTTGGTCTTGCATTTGATGGCAACTATGAAGCGCTCAGTCATAAAATTTCATTCGACCCTGTTTATAACCGGACTATTTGTGTTGACATCCGCTATGTGCTTTGGTGCATCGATAAACTTGGTGGCGCTTCAAACATTATTAATGAATTAAAATTAGTGAGGCCTGTTGCAAAATAATTTTTCTTTCAAAAAATATTCCCCTTTATGCTAAATAGAAAGCCTTGCATTTTTTTGCAAGGCTTTTTTAATAATGAGAAAAATCTAATTATTAATTTTCTCATCTTTTAAATCAAATGCTTTTGAAATAGTTGCATAATCAACGGATTTCAATTGCTGTTTGGTGAAGCTTTTTAAAATGCTGTTGGTAATTAGCACTGTGCGGTGAGTAGAAACTTTTCAACAGCTTAAATAAAAAACCTTGCAAAAATTTGCAAGGCCTTTTATTTAATTCAAGTGTTATTTCAATTTTTCAGCTTGACAACTTCTTTCTTTCCTGCCGAATTGATTCTTAATGAGTATAGTAAATTAGCCTCATCTTTACTAACTTTTATAACCCTCCAATTTCCATTGGTCGAGTTATTCTGAGAAAGATTTATGTTTTTAGCTGTTGTTTCTTTTGTACAAGAAATTGAGATAAAGATTAATGCAAAAAATAGAAGAAAATAATTAAAAGGTTTCATTTTAATATCTTTTTATTGTTAGAAAATAATTGAATTCTCATTGATACTATTGTACACTAATTGAGCCGCTACCCGAAACTCTTGATTGGGAAAAAGTGCCAGACCAACTTATAGAACCATTACTTGGCATAACAAATGTCTGTGACTTACTTCCGTTTGTTACAGACATGCTATTAGTGCCGCCACTAAGTGTTACCCCAGTTAATGCAATACTAGTTGTTCCTTGAAGGGTGGGGAATACTCCACCTGATCCAGAAATTGTAACAGTAACAGTCTGCCCCGAAGAAGCGGTGATAACGCCGCTCCCAGAATTGGTTCCGACAGCTGCAGCAAAATTAAAAACAGTTTGATTATTTATAAGAGGTGCTGCATATAAAACAAAAGTTGTAGAACTAAGACTAGCTATTGAACATTCATTACTAGCTTGAATCCACACTTTATAAGTATGCCCTATCACTGGACTATTAATATAGCTACCAATCGGTGAATATGATGTATTGCTTGTACTTGTGAACCCACCTATTGCAGGATTAAAGGTAGGAGTTGGAGGGTTAGGATTAACTGTTAAATCAGCAAAAGCAATATTATAATTAGTAGCATTAGGAGATGACCATGAAATTGTGGAGTTTGTTGTTATAGGCGATGGCAAAGTAATTATTGGATTAGCCAATGTTGGACAACTTAATGTAAAATTACTAGTCTTGCCTGGGATATTGTTGTAAGGGTACTGGCCGCTCATCAAAACGCCCAAACAAATATTATTATCTGCTCCTGTTATAGCTTTCATATGCGCATACACGGATATATTATAGGAGTGACCTGCTACTAAATTAACATTACCTGTTTGTGACATTAAAGATGCAATATTCATGTTTGGGCTACTCGTTTGCTCTCCAATCCATTTGCTATAAATAGTTCCGGTTGTTACATCAGTTAATTGTAAATCATAATCTGTATTAGGATCAGCACTTGGGTCGGTCCATGTAATCACTGAGGCAGGAGTAACAGGAGTCGGAGATACTGCAACTCCTGTGGGTGTCGGAGGCAAAGAAAAATGGAATGAGTAGCCAGTGCTCATTATACTTGTTGTGGTACTATTATAAGCTTGAACAAAAAAAGTATAAGTCTCAGTTGTGTTAAACGGATAGATGTTCCCGTTAGTTTCAATTTGACACCAGCCCATGCTTGTTGTAGATCCTCCTGAAACAACATATTCATTATGAATTGATCCCTCAGGATTTTGAACAAATACATTATAACCAGTAGCGCCGGAAATAGCAGTCCAATTAAGAATGTAACCATAGCTTGTTGGAGCAAGAGGGGTCGGAACAGCAAGAGTTTGAGAAAAAATATTTAGAAAAGAGAATTGAAAAAACAATGCAAGGATGCAGTTAACGGTTAATTTTTTCATGACCTAAAGTTTCAACAAAACTATTGAGAGCTTTTAAATTGGAAAAAAAGGATCGTTATCCTCTTGTTAACGATGAATATTTGCATTAGTTAGATACTAACAAAAAACCCTACAAGATTTGTAGGGCTTAAAAATTAAATTTATTAAACAGGAATTAATTAGTCGTTTTTGTAATGCTTATACCAAGCGCTTTTGTTATCGTAACATAATCTACTTTTTTCAATTGCTCTTTGGTTAGGCCTCTTAAAATACTATTTCCAGTTGCGATTGTGCCAGGGATAATAACGTATCGATAGCTATATTGAGACCAGTCAACGCCAAATGATGTTAAATCAATTTCTCCAGGGATAAATAATTCAGGATTAAAATAAGAATCAGCATTTACAACATTCGTTACTCCATTATTATCAACAAAAGACAGGTATCCGATTATAATCCCTTTATCAAGGATGCTTTGAGTAATTGCAGGGGCGGATATTGCCTGATAATAGATTTCAAGACCTGAAGAAGTATCCTGACCTTCATCGGTCATATTTAGCGTAGTCCAGTTTGAGTAAGTGACACTGTCTGAGCCAGGCACTGCTGCTCCAGCAGGCCCTGTGTCGCCTTTTGAGCAGCTAACAATTGTAACCACAAATGCAATCAATACACATGCTAACAAATTTAATTTTTTCATGATTTCTGAATTTAGTTTTGAATCAGATGATATAAAATACAATACGAAGTTTTTGAGATAAGGTTGATGTATGTTACAAAAAATTTAAAATTTACATTGAAGGCAAATATAAAAAGCAAATATCTACGGAAAGAAAATTAATTCATTTAGTTAATCACAGTAAGATTTTTGTTTATTTAAAACAAGCATAATGTTCATCATGCATAAACAACGCTTTTCCCAAATGGCATAAAAGAAAGCTCCATCAATTTCAAATGCTGGCGGGCAAACGGGATCCCGATAATAGTTATAAATAATATAGCAGCAAAAAGCAGGTGAATAAAAGCAGTATAAAGGCCACCGAAAATAAGCCATATGATATTGCAAAAAATGGACAAGCACCCAACAGCATTTCCTGATGAAACCACTTTCTTCCCAAAAGGCCAAAGCATTAACCCGGCAATTTTGAAACACTGCATTCCCCAGGGAATACCAACAATGGTAACGCATAAAGCAAAGCCACCAAATACATAGCCAAGCGCTGCAAGAAAGCCACCGAACACAAGCCATATTATATTGCCGATAAAATTCATGGAGCGAAAATAAGAAAGTTTCGAGTTGCCGGTTTCGTGTTTCCAGTCCTCAGTTCAATTTTATGAGTATAAATAAAAACAACAACATGGAAGAAAAAGCTGTTGCATTGCTATGAGTTTTTAAAATAAAAAAAGAGAGCCACTAAGTGAAACTCTCTTAAAAAATTTGTCGGGAAAATAAGCTTAATACCTGCTTCTGCTGAAGTCGTTATTGTTGCTTCTTCTCTGGAATCCGCCGCCACCGCCGCCGCGATTTCCACCACCGCCGCCGTTGCTGCGCTCTTCTCTTGGCTTAGCAACAGAAACGCCGATGTTACGGCCGTCAACTGATGCGCCATCCAATTCCTGGATCGCTTTCTGAGCAGCTGCATCATCAGGCATTTCAACAAATGCAAACCCACGTGATTTGTTCGTGAATTTGTCTTTAATTACTTTGGCAGATGTTACTTCTCCGTATTCTGCAAAATACTCTTGTAAGTCTTCGTCTCTGACGTTGAAACTTAAGTTCGAAACGTAAATGTTCATGTTAAAATTAACTGGTTAAAAAAATAATTAAAGCTGAATAAAAAAGCAGAATAGAGAAAACTAACGATTACGCGGACTATGTAGCGGAAATTATTGTTCACTTACTAAATGCTGTCTAAACTCAACTGAGCCACAAAGATAATCCTTTTGTTGAAATTATCTAATCTTGCGAAAGGCAGAACAAAAAAATAATAATTTCTTAAAACAATATTTTCATGCAGAGACGAGGGCATATCTTTTCATGAATCATAAAAACCTTCTGTAATAAATATCGCTTTGCATCAATTCAATTATCAATGCGAGGCATTTATTTCTGGTGGAGAAGATTTCAAATGTGTTTTTCTTAAAGCAAAATAAGCAATCAAACAACTTGTGACCATTAAAATTCCTCCTAATAAAAACGGTGCGCCGGGAAATATAAATGGTGCTTTTGTTCCTGTGAAATATGCAAACAATCCTGTCATCATTATCGGCCCAACAATAGAGGTAACCGCCATTAAGCTTGTGAGGCCGCCTTGCAGCTCACCCTGTTCATTGCGCGGAACATTGCCCGACATGGCCGCCTGCAAAGAAGGCCCTGCAATTCCGCCCAAACAATAAGGAACCAGGAAAACAAACATCATCCAGCTTTGATTTGCAAATGTAAAAAGCAACATGCCTACCGCGTACAAACCAAGCCCTATATAAATGCTTTTTTCACCCCCTATTTTTGGTGTGATAATCCTTATCAGCACAACCTGGACTATCGCAATCAAAGCGCCTACAAGGCCAAGCGAAAGCCCAACCATATGCTTGCTCCAATTAAATCTATATATCGTAAAATAATTCCAGTTGCTTTGCACGGCATGCGCCGCAAGGTATATCAACGTTAGAGAAATAATTAAGCTGCCGATCGCCGGATATTTTTTTAATTGGACAAGCGTGCCTACGGGGTTTGCCCTTTTCCAGTTGAATTCTCTTCTATGTTCTTTTGAAAGAGATTCAGGCAGCACGAAATAACCGTATAGCCAATTGATAAAAGTTAAAATGGCTGCGGCAAAAAACGGAACGCGCAATCCGAATTCCCCCAGTGCGCCCCCAATTGCAGGTCCCAATAATAAACCCAAGGCCAAATGCGCCCCCGACCATGCCGAAATTTTTTGCTCTGTTTTCTGCAGTGCTGATATCGGCTATATACGCAACCGCGGTTGTAAAACTTGCTCCTGTTATCCCGGCAACAACACGCCCAATAAAAAGCCATCCATAACTTGGCGCAAAACATAGAAACAAATAATCAACCCCAAAACCAAATAATGAAAAAAGAATGATTGGCCTTCTGCCATATTTATCACTCAGGTTGCCAATTATCGGCGCACATAAAAATTGCATAAATGCATATGTTGCCAATAGTATTCCGCCGGAAGTACTCGCTTGATTAACAGGAATATGCTTTAGCCCTGCAATAAGTTCTGGCATTACAGGAATAATCAGGCCAAATCCGATTGAATCAATCAAAATAGTAATGAAAATAAAACCAATTGCGGCGGAACGGGAATTTGCCATATGCAGTTATTGATTGTAAATATAGAACAGAAAGAAAACTTCGTAGAAGAAAAATGGCTCGCGATATTTTGTAAATAATATTTTAATCCACACTATAATGAATTCCTGCAGCAGCGCGGATCCTGTCGAGTGTTTCCATAATCAATAAAGTGTCAGCATGTGTCATTACAGGGCTTTCGTTTAAACCCTGGCGCAAGCAATCACAAACATGCCTTGCCTGATATTGATAACCAAACCCTGGCTCGGCATGATGTGGGATGATTTTTTTTGAATCTATTTTTCCCGGATAAAATTCAACCACAGCAGTTGTGGGGTTATAAAATCTTGGCGTTAACCTTAATCTCCCCTTTCTTCCATTAATATCAGCCTCTGTTGCAAGGTTAGCTGAAAATGTAGAAAACAGTTGAGCAATTTTTCCATCTGCATATCGGAATGTGGAGGCACATTGTTCATCAACACCGGTGCTTGCAGCCGTCATGCTGGCTTCAATAATATCGGGCCTTCCAAAAACAGAAAGAACATAAAATACATTATAGATACCAATATCAAGCAATGAGCCGCCGCCCAATGAAGGATCGTATAATCTGGGAGGGAATGGCGGTTCGGGTATAAAACCAAAGTTCACGAGCATGCTTTGAATTTCACCGAGCTCATTACCGCTGATCATCTTCTGAACGATACTATACTGAGGTGTGAATTTAGACCAGAGTGCTTCCATCAGAAAAACATTTTCTTTTTTTGCGGTATCAATCATTTCTTTCGCTTGCTTGCTATTAATAGCAAAAGCTTTTTCACATAGAATTGCTTTTTTATGTTGCAAGCAAAGAAGCACATGCTCATGATGCAGCCCGTGAGGGGAAGCAACATAAATAACATCCACCTCTTTGTCATTCACCAATGCTTTATAACTGCCATGGCTATGCGGAATTGAAAATTTACCTGCAAACTCGTCCGCAACATGCTGGTTGCGCGAGCCACAGGCAGTCAGCTCGGCTCCTTCAACATATTGAAGGTCGGACGCAAATTTGTTTGCGATATTACCACATCCTAAAATGCCCCAGCGTATTTTTTGCATGCCTTTAAAATTGATCAATTCTTATTTTCATAACAATATTAATTCATTCATAAAATAATTCTATCAAAATAAAAAAGGTTTGATAAATTTAGAACTTAAAAGAATTTGCTTCGATAGATGCAAGGTCTAATCTGAAGAAAATTATATTTTTAGTTAATACCCTTAGTTATATTGAACAATCAAAGAAAATCTTATTTCATGACGAACATTAAAAAACTTTCTGCAGCCCTTGCTCTTGTAGCAATTGTTATCATCGGCATTGCCGCTACCAATCCACCGGACGAGCCGAAACATAAAAACCTCAAAGTTCTTCCAAAAAATATTAGCCATGAGGACCTTGATAAGGTAATGGATAGTTGGAAAGAAGCCTTGGGAGTAAAATGCAATTTTTGTCATGCACCTTCCGCAGACAGCACTTCTCATCATCTTGATTTTGCCAGCGATGCAAAACCGGAAAAAAACATAGCGAGGCATATGTTTCGCATGACTGCTAAAATCAATAAAAAATACTTCAATTTCAACAAAGATGATAAGGGCGAAATTGCGCCAACAATAAGCTGCGTAACATGTCATCGTGGCAAACCGCACCCCGGCGATCAGCATTGATCCTTTAAAAGCAACAACATTTAAAAGGTTTGAATGAAGAGCAAGAATAAAATATTTGTGATTGCTGGTTTTTTTGTTTTTATAATTGCTGGCATTAATGCAACAATGCCACATGATGATGAAAAGAAATTTAAAAATCTAAAAGTTTTAGCTAAAGATATCACTGATGATGAATTGGAAAGAGTGATGCTTACTTTTGAAAGGCAACTTGGCGTTACATGCATGTATTGCCATGTGCCCACGAAGAACAATATAAGCCCTCCGAGAGTTGATTTTGCGAGCGATGAGAAAAGTGAAAAGCTTGTTGCCAGAGAAATGTTGAAGATGACGATGAAGCTCAACAAAAAATATTTCAATTTTGTTGTAGATAAGAAAATGAGCGAGAGGCCGGTTGTTTGGTGCAAAACATGCCACATGGGTTACCCAATCCCACATATCAACCCATTCGATTATAAAAAATTGCCTGAATAGCTTTACAGAAAACTTACTTGTTTTTGTTCAACAATAACACCTCAATATTTAGTGCTTGAATATTTTTTGCTGATAAACATTTGCCGCTGTTGTAACCTTAACAATATAAATTCCTGCGGCCAAGTTTGCTAATGGAATTGTGATTGTTGAAGAATTATTTGTGTTTGCAACATGCATAATTATTTTGCCAGACACATCAAAAATCGAAATCTCACTCATCGCTTCCAGCCCCGCAGCCACAGTAACAAACGAATTGACCGGGTTAGGATATACTTCTGGCCCATTTCTGTTTTCGAAATTTACATTAATTATCTTTGAATAAGACACGGAGCTGTCGTTATCAATTTCTTCAAGCCGGTAATAATTAACGCCATTGTTTGGATGATAGTCGTATGCCGAATAGGTTTGAGCAGAATTGCTGCTAATAGCATTTACCTCGGCAATCTCATTAAAATCGATTCCGTTAGTGCTGCTTTGAACAATGTATTTTTTAGTAGCCAAGTCTTGCGAGTCAGTCCATTTCAACAAAACATACTGGTTATTGATATTGGTTGCCGTAAAGCTAATCAAACCGATAACAAGCGGTGATGTAATTTCCTCATAGTTTGTTATTGTTGCCGTAGATAATACAGAATTATTATCGCTGGTTATGGCCATTCCAACATAAGCGGTTGAAGTCCCAAATCCAAGATCAACAGCAGTGCCAACCTGTACCCATGAATTTTCCGTGCCGCTGGGAGATATGTAAGCGCTGTATTGAGTGCCAGATTTATTTAATTCAAGCCAGTATGGCGCAGTGATCCCGGAAACAGTTATTACTGTGGTTGGGCCGCCCGGCACGCTACGGTACTCAAAAACAATCCCATTTCCACTTGTAACTGCAATAAATGCATATGGCGATGTGTTGCTAACACTGTCTCTGAACATTAAGCCAACTTTATTGGCGGGGTTCGAAGCATCTTGTGTAAGCACTTCAGCAACTACATGCTCATCTCCTGATAAATTTGTGAACGCATATTGGAACTGATCAGAATTGCCCCCGATATCAGTTCCCGATCCGTTCAAAGTGTAAATTCCATTGCTAAAGCAAGAAGAGCCTGCAACGCCAATATCACCTATATCTGTACTGAAGTATCTCGTTGGCAGCGGCCCGCATAAAGCTGTGCACGCGCTTGTGGTAAACGTGCCTGTTGCTGTAGCGCTTGTTCCGGAAGCACAGACTGCCTGAACTTGAAATGTGTAACCTGTCCCGCAACTTAATGCAGATATATCAATAGAATTTGATGTTGTGGTTCTTGTTATCCAACTGCTTACAAGTGAAGTTTTGTACTGAACGTTGTAGCTCGTTGCGCCTGAAACAACCTGCCAGTTTAATGTTGCTGTGTTTTGAGTAAGGTTTGTTGCGGTAAGGCCGACGGGGTTGAACAAGGATTGGAAAGTTGTCCATATACTTCCATTTCATTAATAACATATCCGCTGGTTGTGCTTTCTCTGGCAACACCTATCATTCTTATATATTGATAGCTTACCGTAGAAAATGCGATAACTGAATTACTGGAGCTATTATTTGTGACAGATGAAATGGTTGTATAATTAACGCCGTCATTTGAGCCTTCAATATTAAATGATGTGCCAAAGTTAGAACCCCAATAAATTATTACTTTGCAAATATCATATTTAGCACCAAGGTTAACGGTAATATTTGCAGTATCAGCCCCACCTATGCCACTTGTTGCCGCAGTCCAGTTTGTTGCAGTGCTCCCATCAAAAGCATTGGCGGCATTGCTGCCTGACGCGGTAGAAGAAGCACTGTCAACGGCAGCGGCGTTATTAACTGAGGAGGCAATATTCGGGAAAGTATTGCAGGTGCTGTTAGTTTTCAGTCCATAAACTAATAACTGATTCGAAAAGCTGTTAACATATACTTTTCCGTTAGCAATGCTCGGGCAGGTCATCTTTGCAAAATTCCCCATATTGTCTACTGAACTGATATTCGAATTCCACAATTCTGTGGTCACATCATCAGCTCTCACAGCACGCACTATGCCAGGGCATAATTGTTGGTTGGCATTGCAGCCATTCACTGCATGAGCTATCCACAATATTGCTGAGGATGGGTCAGAACCGTTTGATGAGACAGACATATAAGCACCCGAAGCGCCTGTTGGGCCGCTGACACTGCCACTTACAGGACTTCCAAGAGAATTAGCCCCCAATTTAAATGATTGCAACAAACTATTTTCCGAAAATTGATATACATATTGATTGGCGGCGCCACCAAAATAGGCAAAGGAAGAATGCATCTGCACGTTTGAAGAAACAGAGAAAGACTGCAGTACATTATCAGGGCCGCCACTAGTGAACCCCCCAAGATTGGTCTTGTCGAGTACATAGATATTAAAGCTCTTGCAACCTGTCAGGAGCATATTACTATTAGGAACCAATAAAGTTTGGGCGGAGAAATCAAGATCCCCATCATTCAATTGTTGATAATAAGATGGGGTGAAATAGCCTGAGATATTCAAGGCAGTAAGAGTAGTATCAAGGGCATTAGGAGTTAGCTTAACTACACTCTCTCCTCTGTTCGCTGCAACGCTTGGGTCATCTGTATAAGTTGTGCCATCATCAAAACCATTGCCTGTAGAAAAATAAATGTTGCCGAGCGAATCAACGGCGGGTGCTGCGCCGCTCATCCAAATGCCACCTCTGCCATCATTTGGCGTGCTCATGTAAGCAACTTTTTGCTGTAGGCTTGCCGCTCCATAACCAAGCAGCCAGCCGTGATAAGGATCCCAGTCACAGTGCGCCGCGAAAGGAATGTAGACAATACCGTGAGATAGCACCAATCCTCCGCGATTGAATTGTCTTCTGGGATCAAAGGTGATCACCCCGCTTACATTACCATCGCCGGAGCCTGCATAAGTAGCTGTGATATTTACCGGGCTGCCCGCTTTCTCTGCACCTGTACTTAAATCCACAGCATGGAGGTATTGATAAAAGCCAGCTGTTGTATAGCCATACTCATTACCATCCCAAGCATGATTATCTTCCACTCCAGCAGCAGTGCTCACAATTTTAGTTACAAAATACATTGTGTTGGATGGTATGTCTATCACGGGTGTTCCGATAATACCAATATTGCTTGAAAAGTCATGATAATAGCCACCACATAAGCCAGGGTGCATATCGTTGGCGTTCGGCGGGCGATATCCTGAGGGGGTATAATTAACTTGCCAATAAGCTCCAACCGTACTGTCATCAGCATCAAAAGCATAGATTGTGCTATTAACTGTGCACACATATACAATATTCTTTGTTCCAACGGATGGTATATTTACCCCGCTTACAATTAACGGCTGTGCAAAAATCTGGTCATCCACGCTGCGTGAATACAAAAGACCAAATGAAGATGTGTTTACATTTGAAGTGTTAAGCTTGGTTTCCTGGTTGTTCCATCCAGTTCTTGCCAGGTCATTATGCTGGGTAAGCACATTAACCTGTGCGTAGCTGTCCGATAATAAAAATAAAAATGCCGTAAGAAGGGTAGCGTAGATTAAAGTAAATATTTTCATTAGCTATAAATAAAGCAATTACAAAAACTTATGTTAGTAAGATTAAAATGAATTAAAATAATTGCAAGCGAAAGTTTTTTACAGGTATTAAAGGAAAGGTTCAAGAAAGCTCAAAATACAGATTTTTTTTCTATATAAAAATTATTGCTTCGCTATTTACGCAAGATGCCTTCTATTTATCAATGATCTTTTTCAATTATCAAAACACCTAATTTTGTTGGCTCATACAAACAAATCGCATGGATAATAATTTATATGATTTTGGGATGATTGGCCTTGGCGTTATGGGGCGCAACCTTTTGCTCAACATGGCTGACCATGGATTTAAAGCAATAGGTTTTGATAAAGATGAATCGAAAGGCAAGCTTCTTGAATCTTCCGCAACAGCAGGCACCACTGTAAAAGGTGTGAATACTTTGGCTGAGATGATAAAGCTATTGCAGCCCCCGCGCAAATTGATGATGCTCGTTCCTGCGGGCAAACCTGTTGATGATGTGATCAACGACCTTTTGCCATTGCTGGAAAAAGGAGATATCGTAATTGACGGAGGCAATTCTCATTACACAGATACATTAAAAAGGCTCGATTTTTTAAAGACATCAGGCATTCATTTTATGGGCGTAGGGATTTCAGGTGGAGAACATGGGGCACGAACTGGCCCGAGCATTATGCCCGGCGGCGATCCTGAGGCATACAAAAATGTTGAACCAATATTAACAGCTGTTTCTGCAAAAGTAAAAGGTAGCGCATGCGTTGCGCACATGGGCAGGAATGCAGCAGGGCACTATGTAAAAATGGTACATAACGGTATTGAGTATGCGATTATGCAGCTCATTAGTGAGGTATATGATTTATTGAAAAATGGTTTGGGCTTAAGCAATGATGAGCTATATAAAACTTTCAAAACATGGAACGAAGGCGAGCTTCAGTCTTTTTTGATTGAAATAACCAGAGATATTTTTTTGCAGAAAGATGATAAGACCAACAATCGTTTGGTTGATATGATTCTTGACAAAGCTGGCGCAAAAGGCACCGGCAAATGGACTTCGCAGGACGCAATGGATCTTGGGATACCCATTACCGTTATTGATACAGCCGTTTCTCTGCGAAGCCTTTCTGCTTATAAAGATGAAAGAACGCAAGCGGCTGCTTTGTATAAAACTTCAACACATGCTATCGAAGCACCGAAAGAAGTTTTCATTCAACAGGTTGGCGATGCATTGTATTTCGCCACCATTATCTGTTACGCCCAGGGATTATCATTGCTTCACAAAGCTTCTGCTGAATTGCAAATGGAAATACCAATGCCGGAAGTAGTGCGCATCTGGCGTGGCGGCTGCATCATCCGCTCATCTTTGCTCGAAACCTTTTTTCAGGCATATACATCGAACCCTGAACTAACAAATTTGTTATTGAATGCAGATATTGCTCAACTGCTGCAAAAGAAATTGCATCACATGCGCACGGTTGTGATGCACGCAACGCAAACAGGTTATCCTGTTGCAGCGCTGATGAGCGCATTGAGTTATTTTGAAGCTTATCGCACCGAAAAGCTTCCTACGAATTTGATACAGGCTCAGCGAGATTATTTTGGTGCGCACACTTATCAACGAATCGATATGCCCGGAACATTTCACACAGAATGGGAATCACACTAAAAGAAAATCATTATGCAAAATCATAAACGCCCGCCTGCTTCTTTATTATTTATTTTCGGCGGAAGCGGCGATTTGAATTTCAGAAAACTTTCTCCCGCACTTTATAATTTATTTATTGATGAATGGATGCCCGAAAAATTCAACATCATCGGCATTGGCAGAACTGAGTTCAATGATGAAAATTATCGCGCTAAATTATTTGATGGCATCAAACAATTCAGCAGAAGAAAAGATGAGCAGAACGGAAAATGGCAAACATTCTCTCAGCAGGTTTCTTATTTGCAAATGGATGCAGAAAAAGATGATGAATATAAAAAAATTGCCGAAATCGTAAAAGCAAAAGAGCAGGAGTACGGCGTACACCCGAATGTGATTTTCTATATGGCTGTTGCGCCCCAACTGGTTCCGGATATCGCCAAAAAATTAGGAGGGCTCAATATTTGTGCTGATAAAAAATTCACGCGCATCGTAGTTGAAAAACCTTTTGGCCATGATTTGCAAAGCGCACATGAGCTCAACAAATTACTGATGGGCATGTTCAGCGAAGAACAGATTTATCGCATCGATCATTATCTCGGAAAAGAAACTGTTCAAAATTTATTGGCGCTTCGATTTGCAAATGCATTGTTCGAACCAATCTGGAATAAAAATTATATCGACCATGTTCAAATCACCGCAGCAGAAACTGTTGGTGTTGAAGGTCGCGGTGGTTATTATGAAACTTCCGGCGCTTTGCGCGACATGGTGCAGAACCATATCCTCCAAATGGTTTGCATGATTGGAATGGAAGCACCTGTTAGTTTTGATGCGGATGAAATCAGAAATAAAAAAGTGGATGTGCTGAATGCAATCCGCAAAATAAGCAAGGATGATGTTCACGCTTATGCAGTGCGGGGCCAATACGCAGATGGCTGGATGAAAGGAGAAAAAGTGCCAAGCTACAGACAAGAAAAAAGTGTTTCGCCAGATTCGAACATCGACACATTTGCTGCGGTAAAATTTTATATCGACAACTGGCGCTGGCAGGATGTGCCTTTTTACGTGCGCACCGGAAAAAGGTTGCATGATAAAACGACCATCATCACTATTCAATTCAAGCCCGCGCCGCAATACGCATTTCCCGAAGAAGCGACCGAAACATGGAGGGCAAATCGTTTGACGATCAGCATTCAGCCTGAGATGGACATCCGTCTTCGCTTTCAGGCGAAACATCCCGGTCAGTCAATGACGTTGAATCCGGTTGATATGATATTCAGTTACAAAGATGCTTATGACGGCAATGAACCCGAAGCCTATGAAACATTGTTGCTTGATGTAATGGAAGGCAACGCAACATTATTTATGCGCAGCGACCAGGTGGAAGCTGCATGGAAAATTATCATGCCTATTTTGGAAGCTTGGGAACTTAGGCCACCAGTGGATTTCGGGAACTATGCGCCGGATAGCTGGGGACCTGAAGATGCTGAAGCGTTGATTGCACGCGATGGGCACAACTGGATTACTTTGCATCAATAATGATTGATAGGACAGTTTTATTTTTATGTTCCAATCTGCATTGCTGTTATTGAGCATCGTTGCGTCGCACTCTTGTACTTTTTGATTTTCTATTCGGCACAGTGCTGCTCCCTCATTAAAAGTAACTTTCACTAATAACACCACTTAAACTGATGCACTTACATATTTCTAAAACCTCGGATGAATTTAATCGCGCAGTTGCTGACTGGATGGTTGATTGCATTGCAGAAACTTTAAAAACAAAAGACAGGTTTACATTAGTATTATCTGGCGGTAATACGCCAAAAGCATTGTATCAGCTATTATCGGTTACGCCTTACCGTGAAAAAATTGCGTGGGAGAAATTGCATATTTTCTGGGGTGATGAAAGAGATGTTCCATTCAGCGACAGTCGAAATAATGCAAAGATGGCGTATGAAACATTGTTGAATAATGTCCCAATCCCGCCCTACCACATTCATGTTATGCAGACTGAAAATATTTCTCCTGAAAAATCTGCTGAGGAATATGAAAAAATATTACACGAATACTTTTCACTCACAATTGACAACTCACAACTGACAACTTTCGACCTGGTTCTATTAGGCATGGGCGACGATGGTCACGTTCTATCATTATTTCCCGGAACAACAGTTGTGCACGAAGAAAAAAAATGGGCAACATCACTTTGGCTGGAAGCTCAAAATATGAACCGCATCACGCTTACAAAAACCGTTGTGAACAAATCGAAGAAAATTGCTTTTTTAACAACAGGAACCAATAAAGCACATGCGCTGAAAGAAGTTTTGCAAGGACATTATAATCCTGATTTATATCCTTCTCAGGAAATAAAACCAGAGAATGGCGAATTGCATTGGTTTTTAGACGAAGCTGCTGCTGCACTACTCAAATAAAAAATACATTTCCACTAAAACACAGAAGCACAAAAATTTCAATGCTTTAGTGGCTCAGTGGCATTCATTATCTAAATTATTTCACATCACCCGAATCATGCACCACCACTTTGCTCCAAAGGTGTGAGCATTCTTCAATAAATTTTTTGTGGATCGGGTGAGGCTGATAAATTTCCTCGTCTTCGAGGTTGTCAAATATCAGCATCCAAGAGATAGAATAAGAACGCTCAATCACATCGCGATGCGTTTCGGCAGGTTCGCCAATATGAAACTGTCTGATCGTTTCTACCTTTGACAATTTCTTTAACCCTTCAACCAGTGCTGCTTTGTCTTCTTTGCTATCAGGATTTTTAAGCCAGAAAAAAACATGATGGATAAAAATGTTTTTAAGTTCCATAAAAATTAAATTATTAAAACAGGTTTTGAATAAGTTCGTCAGTCAGTTTTCTTTCTTGCTTTGTCCAGAAAGAGTTTGGCGGCGGAAATTCATTGATGTTATAACCGCCATGTTTTTCAAAATCAAAAATAGCATGACATTCATCATCAAATATCAATGCAGATTTCAGCCAATCTTTTGTCCAGATGATTTTGATATTGATTTGCTTTTTCCCCTTTGAAATTTCTTCCGTCTCAAAAATGTGAAGCGCATCTAAAATCTTGTGCTCTTTTGTTGCAGCGTCAATTTCAATCGCATAAAAATATCCGGTTTCATCATTGCTCTCGAACACAACCCCAAAATTATTTTCCAAAGAAAAACTTTCGACAAAAGCATCATTGCCTAAAACAATATCCTGATTTTGCATCAAATAGCCATTCATTATTTTGTCTGTTTTAGCCAGTCAACAATACCGAGGTAGATTTTTTGTGCAACCGCTTTTTGAAATTTTGGGTTGAGGATTTTTTTCTCATCTTGTCTATTGCTTAAAAAAGCAACTTCTACCAAAGCGTTTGGATAATCAGTCGGGCCGCTCAGCGCAAAATTGAAATTGCCGACATTGCCGAATTCTATCAATCCTAATGAAAGCATCCGATTCAAAAGCGCTTCGCTTAAAGAACGAAAACCGATATAACGATAATAAGTGCTGGTGCCTTGTATTGTGTCAGAGCCAGCGGAATTTAAGTGTATGCTCACCAGTAAATCAGGTTTATATTCCCGCAGCGCTAATATCCTTTCGGGCATGCTAAGCGAAGTGTCTTTAGTTCGCGTCATAAATATTTGCTTCACGCCTGCTTTTTTCAACGCGATTTGCAATTCCTTTGCAATCATCAGCGTGTAATTTTTTTCAAGCACATTGCTCGTAACACCGCTTGCGCCGCTGTTATCTCCGCCATGGCCGGCATCAATCGCAATCTTCAATTTTCGTATGTCCATTAACGTTGGCTGGCGCTTAATTCGTACAACTAATCTATTGCCGGTTGTGTCATAAGCAATGCTATGCCCCCAATGTTGTGTATGTTTCAGCTCAATAAAAATGCGCAGCACATCATCTTCAATCTGCTCGTACCATGTATTTTTTATTTCTTTCACGCTCTTTAGTTGTGTAATCCAATTTGTGTTGGATGTTACACCATAAATATCAATCGCAATCCTTGATGGACTGATGAGATGAAAACTCCGATAAGGCAAATGTTCATCAAGCAAAACAGTTACATAATCAAATGCAGAATCGCCAAATACTCTGAAGCTCCCGCTCAAGTGTGTGTTATGAATAATTTGCTTGTTTGCTTGTTTGCCAATCAGTACAACACTTTCTTTTGCAATATATCCTGAATGAAATTTTGAAAGCTGGACTTTATAATCGGTTTTAAAACTATCAACAATTTTGAGAAGAATATTCGAATCAATATAACCCATCTTCGCGCCGCCAAGCCTGTCGTCGCCAATTCCATATTCAATGAATGGAAGTTTGCCAGTGCTTCGCGCAATCCAAATACTGTCTTGTGAAAAAGAATAAATGCCATTTAACAAGAAAAGAAAAACAAGTGCAATTAATCTCATCAAAAAAATTTTTATAAAGATAACCTGCTTTGAATACTGCCAGAAAATAAATTATCAAGGCATCAGACCGCTAACAATCGCATAAAAATTCGTAATCCATGTATAGCCGTCTGATGCCTTCAATCCAAATAAAAAACCTGCCTTATTGAAGACAGGTTTTAAAATAGTTTAGATATAAAATTATAACGGATATTTATTCTCTGCTATCAATTTATTTGCAATTCTTCTTCTCGCTTCTTTGCTATTGAATGCATCCGCTTTTGTGAAACGTTTTAGACCGAGCAACATCATTCTTTGCTCATCACCTTCAGCAAAGGCATTGATAGCATCTTTCCCAAATTTATTAATGTGGTCCGCTGCATCATATACATAAGTATGCATGATGTCAAGTTCATGAGCGACATGCAGCTTCGCCGCGCCGATCAACTAATTTTATAGCGCGAAGCAATGCGCTTTCTGCATTGAATGTTTCAATAGCCATGTCAGCAATATGCATCAATATTTCCTGTTCGCTTTCAATCTTCATCATCAATTTTTGCACAGCTGCACCGGCAACCATCAGGATTGCTTTCTTAAAATTATTTATCAATTTTTTCTCTTTTGCAGAAAGGCGCATCATCGCTGCTGCCAAAATCTGGAATGCTCATCAACTCCTTTGACACAGCCATTGCCGGCCCCATCAAATCTAATTTTCCTTTCATTGCACGTTTGAGAACCATATCAACAGTTAATAAACGATTGATCTCATTTGTGCCTTCATAAATTCTGTTTATTCTTGAATCGCGGTATGCTTTCGAAATAATGTACTCATCGCTAAATCCATTACCACCATGAATTTGAACGCCTTCATCTACAACAAAATCCAGCACTTCGCTTCCAAATACTTTCAGCATTGCGCATTCAATCGCATATTCTTCCGCTGCGCCAAGCAACGCTTCATTGAAAGGTTTGCCTGCATTCTGCAATTCGATTTCTTTTTCGTCAATCCATTTTGCAGTTCTGTACAAAGCACTTTCTGCCACCCAAATCTTGATGGCCATTTCGGCTATCTTATTTTTTATTGCACCAAAATTTGAAATGGATGTTTTGAATTGCTCCCTGGTAATAGCATATTGAATGGAAGTGGTAGCTGCGCGTTTTGCTCCGCCCAATGCAGCTGCGCACAATTTCAATCGACCGATATTTAAAATATTGAACGCAATGATATGACCTTTGCCAGTCTGACCTAATAAATTTTCTGCGGGCACTTTGCAATCCTGAAAATACAATTGCACGGTTGACGAACCCTTGATTCCCATCTTGTGTTCTTCAGGCCCTTGAGTGAATCCTTCAAAACCTCTTTCAATAATAAATGCAGAAAATTTATCGCCATCAATTTTCGCAAACACAGTGTATACATCTGCGAAGCCGCCATTCGTAATCCAGCATTTCTGTCCATTTAGAATATAATATTTTCCATCACCAGAAAGCTTTGCAGAAGTTTTTGCCCCAAGTGCATCGCTGCCGCTATTTGGTTCTGTCAAGCCATAAGCGCCTTTCCATTCACCACTTGCAAGTTTGGGAATATATTTTTGTTTTTGTTCCGCAGTTCCGAAATATAAAATCGGCAAAGTACCAATGCCTGTATGCGCAGCAACCGCAACTGAAAAAGAAAATCCTCCACCAAGACCTTCATTCACCAATGTGGATGTGATAAAATCTTTTCCAAGACCACCATATTCTTCGGGAATAGAAGTGCCGAGCAATCCTTGTTCGCCGGCCTTTGCAAGAAGTGAAGGCATTAAACCCGGTTCCAGTTTATCAATGCGATCGATGATTGGAATCACATCTGCATCCAAAAAAGAAGCGCACATATCTTTCACCATCTGTTGTTCTTCATTAAAATCTTCCGGAATAAAAGTTTCGAATGCTGCGCTTTCTTTAATGATCCATTCGCCGCCTTTCAGCAAGTTTTTATTTTCAGTGACAGTGCTCATAAAAAAATATTTATAGTGATAAAATTTATTTCAAATTATCATAAACCCTTTGCAACACTTCTTTGCATAAATTAATCTGATCCGCAGGAACTCCATCCAGCGCATCATTCAATGTTTGCTCAGCCAATTGCATCGTCTCTTCCTGCAATTTTTGCCCTTGTTTCGTGAGACAGATTTTATTAATGCGCCTGTCGTTTTCAGAAGCGACTCTTTTTACCAATTGCAATTTTTCAAGATTGTCAAGCAAGCGAGTGATGCTAGGCTTATCACGAAAAGTTGCATTACACAATTCCTGCTGGCTCTTCCCATCTTCTTTCCACAAATGATAAAGCACGCTCCATTGTTCAATGGTTAAATTCAAGCTTGCAGAATTGAATTTCTTTTGCAATCTGCGTGCAATAGCAGTTGATGCTTTGCCTGTAATAAAACTGTATAATTCTCCTTTCTTAAAATGGTTGTTTGGCATATAGTTAGTTAAACAACTAATCAAACCTACCGATATTTTTTGAAATGCACAAGAGTTGGAGAATAATTATTTTGTTAAAGGATATTCCACGCAATGAAAAATCATTCAGTAGTTTTAATCCATTCATGGAATCTTTCTCTATGCCATACAAATCCTCTTCCATTCATTATTCCAAAGCAGGAAACGGAGAAAAATTGCTGTTTTGTTTTCATGGCTATTCGCAATCATTACAATCTTTTTCTTTTGTTGAAAAAAAATTAGACAATGATTTCACCATGATTGCCATTGATTTTCCTTTTCATGGCACAACAATTTGGAATGAAGGACTGAATTTCATGATGGCTGATTTGCTGAAAATAATCGATCAGATTATTACGAAACATTCATTGCCAAAAACAAAACTGTATGTGCTTGGCTTCAGTATGGGCGGAAGGGTTGTGCTCAGCATATTTCAACAAATTCCTGAGAGAATAGAAAAAATGATTTTAATTGCTCCTGATGGAATGAAAGAAAATTTCTGGTATGTGCTCGCAACTCAAACTAAAGTTGGAAATCAGTTTTTCAAAAGCGCTATGCAAAAGCCTGCGATAATTTTTGGTTTTTTAAAAATGATAAACAAGATTGGCTTCGTTAATCAGAGCGTTTATAAATTCATTTCCTTCTACATTCATGATGAGCAAGTACGACAGGATTTATACAATCGCTGGACAACTATGCGAAGCTTCCGACCTGATATCAGAAAAATAAAACTCATCATAAAAGAAAATAAAATTCCGGTTCGCCTGCTTTACGGAGAATATGACCGTGTTATCAGATTTGAGAGGGCAAGAAAATTCATGAATGGTATTGAACCCTATTGCGAACTGAAAATTGTGCCAACCGGACATTTATTATTAACCACTGAAAACGCAGATACAATTATTGATTTGCTAAAAAATTAGCTTGCTATATTTACAAATGCTCGTTTTCATTTCTATATCAATATTGCTATTTTCTGCTTATGCATTTCTTATCGATTACTATCGCAGAGCGTGGAATGAGATACCAGATTTTCATTTAAGTGAATCAGATACTGATAATCCCACAACAAAAATCTCAGTTATTATTGCCGCCAGGAATGAAGAAAAAAATATTCAGCATTTGCTTGATTCGCTTTTTCAACAAACCTATCCAAAGAATTTATATCAGGTAATTATTATTGATGATCATTCAACCGATAATACCTGGGGATTGATTAATAATCTGCATTATGAAGAGATGAATTTGAAATGCCTGAAGCTATACGATTATGCTGACCAGCTCACAACAGGTTCTTATAAAAAGTTTGCTATTGAAACCGGAATAAATAATTCAACTGGTGATTTAATAGTTACAACAGACGCAGATTGTGAGATGCAAAAAGATTGGCTGAATACAATTGCTTTTTTTCACGAAAAAAAAAATACAAAATTTATTGCAGCTCCGGTAAAAATAAATGCTGATGATTCCTTTCTTTCTATTTTTCAAACGCTCGATTTTATGACGCTGCAGGGAATAACCGGCGCATCGGTTTTTAAAAATATTCATTCTATGTGCAATGGCGCAAACCTTGCTTATGAAAAAAATGCTTTTACTGAAGTACACGGTTTTCGGGATATTGACAATATTCCTTCTGGTGATGATATGTTACTCATGCATAAGATTTATAAAAAATATCCTGACTGGGTTTTCTTCTTAAAAAATAAAAATGCAATTGTTTCCACTCAGCCCGAAACAACATGGAAAGGTTTTCTCGATCAGCGCACAAGATGGGCAAGTAAAGCAGATAAATACGATGACAAAAGAATTTTTTGGGTTTTGCTATTGGTGTATATCGTCAATATTTTATTTATCACTTTATTGATTGCGTCTATCTGGAATAAAATATTTTTCGGGTTATTCTTTATTTTATTGATATTAAAAACCATTATTGAATATCCATTTGTAAGATCTGTTGCAATATTTTTTGAACAAGAAAATTTAATGAAATATTTTCCATTGCTGCAACCTTTTCATATTATTTATACAATATTGATTGGCTTCTTTGGAAAATTTGGCAGCTATCACTGGAAAGGAAGAAAAGTGAAATAATTTATGATGTGCAATTTCTAAAAAATTTGCAATGGCGAAAACATCCTGCATCTTTCTACTCTTTATACACCTGCACATTCCTGTCAAAGCTTTCTTCCAGCGAAATAAAAGTTTCTGTTCTTTCAATGCCTTTTATTTTTTGCAATTCATCGTGCAAAACAAAACGCAGTTGATTAATATCCTTGCAAACAATTTCTGCGAACATGCTATAGTTTCCCGTTGTATAATTCAATCTGATAATTTCAGGAATTCTTCTAAGTTCCTTTGCAACGGAATCGTACAGAGAACTTTTTTCCAGATAGATTCCAATAAATGCGATCACATCATAGCCCAGATGTTTGATATCGACGCTTAAGTCGCGTACCTTTCACAATGTCCAACTCTTGCAATTTTTTGATGCGCACATGAATGGTGCCGCCCGATACAAATAACTTTTTTCCCAGGTCGGCATAAGAGATTTCAGCATTCTCCATCATTTCATGAATGATTTGCAGATCCAATTTATCGAGATTTAATTTTCCTCTCATTTAGCAGTTAAATATTAAATGTAATCTATGATTATAAGCAAATATTTGATTATTATCAAATATTCAAAATTTTTGTTGAAAATAATATAAAGAATACGCTTTTTTGTTTAATATTGCATCAGAAAGCTCATTGAACATAGACTACGCCCATACTGTGGAGTGATGAAATTTGGCAGACATGCCCTCTTGTCTCGGGGGTGGGGATCACAGGATAAATATAGTGTAATGCCGGTCTCGCTGCAAAGTGTGGTCGACTGGGGTTGACCACCACAACATTGCGCTACGGCTAACTGCCCCGTGGAGGTTCGAATCCTCCCTCTACAGCTATTGAATTTTCTTGCGAAGTGTTATTTTTCTCATTGCTTGCCTCTTCAATTTGAAGGGGCATTTTTGTTTTGAAAATTTAATCTTTCAGGTTTTTCTCATCAACTTTTTTTATTCCTCTCTTATAGTCTTTTTTGTAAACTATATTGCTGATAGGCGCAACGCTTTTCGCAGCTCCCTGAACAATCATGGTGAGAAAATAACTGATGGATGACCTTTCTCTGATGCGGACAAAATTAAAGTCTGCCTGCCGCTTATCGTTCTTGTTCCTTATCGCAAATGTGTTTGCAATAAAGCTCAGCAATTTTGTTTTGGTTTTTTGATGTTGGATATTTCCGGAATCTAATAAGCCTGCTTTTAAATCATGATAATATAAATGCATATTGCCGCGAGAAATGTATTCATTTCCCTGAGCGGTCATTGTCATCGTGTCAAGCCAGCCAGATTGTGCTCTCATAGAGACTAACGGAACTAAAAAAGGATTTAACAAGCGAAGATCACCAGGCCCAAGATTTAACCGAAGCACAAGGCCGCTTAATGGGTCTGAATATGATTCGCTCATTTGCAGGTGCAACTGCATGCGATCCAAAAATTTTGCATGAACTTTTACCACTAAGCTGTCTGATATTTGTTTTGAACAAATGTTCCTGATATTCCCATCTATGTTCGTAAAATAAACCTCTCCTGTTTTTCTGGTATCTGCATTTAATTCAGTGTAATTAACCTGCATGTTGCTCAATTGAACATCATCAATTCTTAAGTCAGTAGGCAATTTCTTTAGTGCGCTTACCGGCAAAGGCTGCAATGTTTCAACTCCTGAAAGTTTCAACTTATCGCTGTAAATATTCAGCCTGCATTCATTAATTATAATATGAGGGATATGTAATTGCTTTTCTTTCATTTCAATCCCATCAAAAAAAATTTGTCCGGACTCAGCTTGAATGTAGTCTTTCCTAAATGTCAATTGATCTATAAATTCTTTTCTGTTTTTTCCCGGGTCAATTGAAAAGGATTGGATTGCTACTTTTTTATCTGGCTGATTAAAAAAAAGATTCTTGACAGTCAAATTGGTATTGTTGCTTTGCCAATGGACATTTTTTGCACTGATCCTTGCATTTGATTTATTGATAAGCCATGGAAGCAATTGTTTCAATTGCTCATTTGTCGCAGTAATATTCTGTGCTTGCATAGATTGCATATCCATCTCAACACTTTCATTCCCAGATTTTTTAATTGAATAATTAAAATCATCCACATTTATTTTATCAACATTCATTTCCATGGCAGATGTTGATGTGTTATATAAAAATCTGCTTATCCCAATATCAGTAAGGCCATTGCTTTTAAAAGAGATGCTGTCATTCTTTTTAAAAAAAATATTGCCTGAATGAAAAGCAAAACCACTCAATAAAAAATCCGCATTGTGCTGAACTGAAATTACTTTCGCGGATAGCGAAAGATGCTCGCAAATTGAATTCAGCTTTTCATGTGAGCCGGTAGTATGTTGAAAATTTACAGATGCATCTGAAATGCCTAAATTTTTAATATTCATCAATGGCAAGCTGGTTGATCCTTTCTTTTCATCTGTCAACGTCGCTTTTGTTGAAATAGATATAGCAGGGTGAACCATAGTTACTGAGTCTGCATTAATAATTTTAGATTCGATGGTTTCATTAATAAAAGGAATAAAACTGAATGTAGGTATTGCTATTTCAATAGTATCACTGTTTGTTCTCTTGCCATACAAAATGCGCCCAATATTAGAGCGCATTTTATCTTCTATAAAAAAATTATCGGAATGTATTCTGCTATCGGCAAAATCTACATTTGCATTTTCACCTGTCATGGATAAGCCATCCGTGTGGAATGGATGTTCAAGCTGTTTGCTAAGGCTTCTTAAAGCAAGCGATTTTAAATTCAAGCTCGCTTTCATTTTTTCGTTCTCAAAATGCAAAGCGGTATTAGCTCCGGAAATGTTATTGATGAATAGTTCCGGCATTTCTTTATCGCCGACTTCTTTTTTTGAAATTGATGACTTGCCATTTACATAAATGTCGCCTTCCTTCCAACTCAAGCCATTCACCTCGAGTTCATTGTTGTCGAAAGAAAAATCATTCAGCGCAACATCATGTAAGCTGCCCGAAATAGTTGAATTGTTCAAAGAAACATTAGCAAGCAACAAGCTCCCATCTTTGCTGTCAAACCTTGCTCTGTTAATATTAAAAATCGTTGATGCATTTGTTACTGTCGCCGTATCAAATGACAAACTAAAAACCGAACGAACAATTTGGGCGGGCGATTTTGCAGCTGTTAATTTATTTATGTCAATATCAAGATTCAAATTTTGCAACAATATATCAAGATTGCTTTTCTGTTCATTCATTTCAAATTTCGCATTTGAAATTTTCAATTCATCCAAATCCATTAAGTTATCAAGAACAGACAAAAGCTGATAAATTGATTGCTTAACTTGTTTTTGATTGATTTTTTTATTCTTCCCGGATTCATTTTTTACGAGGCTTAAAACCGGGTTGAAAAGAAAAGCATTCTTTGCTTTAAAGTGATTATCAAAAATAAAAGAAAACCAATCCATGCCCGTTATTTCAAGCTTCGGAACAAAATAATCTCTTATCAGCCCCGCTTGTTCTTTTTTTACAGTTGAAATCTTGAAATTATATAGCACAATTTTTTTATTGATGAACCCAAGGCTATCAAAATGAAAGCTATAAATACTATCAGGAGTATAGCCAACGTAGTTGCGGATAGTATAATCAAACCCATCTATGTTCAAAATATTTTTTGACGTGTCATTTAAGCGAAACCCGATAATGCTCAAGTTGTCATTTCTCGTTTGAATGGATGCGATTTCATTGCCTTTATGCAGTCGCATTATTATATTTCCGTGTTCCAGTACGATATGATTGATATCGATTGCAACGGGCAATTGCTTCAGCGTATTAAAATCATTTAGCCGGCTCGTCTTTTTTTTATGAACATTATTTTCATTTGAAAATATTTCCAGGCTGCCTTTCGGGTTCTTCGTAAATATTGAATCTGCTTTTATTTTCTGATCAGTATACAAGGCGTTAAAATCAAGCCCGCTGATATTAAGCGCATCTGCTTCAAATGAAGAATTATCTTTTTCTTGCTCGCTTGATTTTATATTAACGTTTGGATTTGCTATTCTTATCAGCTTCTGTCTCGTGTCAATCATCAGATCATTAAACGCAATGCTACTGTTATTATCGGGAAGCAAAATTTTCTGATTGGCAACGTGCAGAAAAACCCTTTCTGAAAAAATAAATCCAGATTTTTTTTTAGCAGAGTTCGAATCAACATTCAGTTCATCAATGGAAAAATAAATATGCGATACCAAAAAAGGGCGCTTGTGCAATTTTTCAACATCTTTAATAAGCACGTTGCCGTCGTTGATCTCAAATCGTTGCAGGTTCAGCACTGTTAGCGATTGGCTGATTGTTTTATAGATATTCCCCAATTCTTCAGCAAGCTCAAGCTTGCTTTTTGTGGTATCATGTTGATGAATCTCTTTTCTCGTTACTTCAAAAGTTGGGTAATTGAATATAACAGAATCAATCAGTAGCTGCTTATGAAAAAACAAATCCCATCTGCTTCGAAGCTTCAGCTGAAAATCTTTTGCATTGAAATAATATGCCGTTCCCTGCTCAATTGAATCTGTATTGACAATCGTCAGGTCTTTTATGTTGATGCGATTGTTGAAGTAATCAATCTTAAATTTTTTGATGATGGCCTTAAGCTTTCCTTTTGACTGCCAGGTAATGAGTTCTTCAAGTGTTTTTTCAGAATGTTGAACAAACCAAAAATGTGCTGCTACTCCCAATATCAAAATGAAAAGAAAGAAATACAGTACAAATCTGCCAAAAAACTTAAAAAAGTGAAAACGAGGCTTCATGCAAATGAAGGATTATATTCAAAAATCAACATTTTTATTCAACTTGAAAAGCTTTGGCAAGCTCTGTTTATTTTTGTACAAATGGCACAAAAAAAATTACTGCGGTTTGAAGCAATTAAGTCTTTTCCAAACGTGTTGCAATATCCTGAAGGAATGACCGGCAATTGGAAAAATTTCTTCAAAAATAATAATCCAATTTATCTGGAATTAGCCTGCGGCAAAGGAGAATATACGGTTGAGCTTGCAAAAATATTTCCTCGTAAAAATTTTATCGGCGTTGATTTAAAAGGAAATCGTATTTACATCGGTGCTAAAAAATGTTTGGAAGAAAATATATCGAATGCTGCTTTTTTGCGCACCCAGATTGATAAAGTCAACAACTATTTCTCAAAAAATGAAGTAAAGGAAATCTGGATCACATTTCCTGATCCGCAATTGCGCAAATCGAAAGCAAAAAAAAGATTGACTCATCCAAGGTTTCTTCGCTTATATCAGCAAATACTTCCTGAAAAAGGGCTAATTCATTTAAAAACTGATTCGCCTGATTTGTTTGCATTCACGTTGCTAGTGATTGAAATGTATGGTTTAGCATTACATGAAAGCATCGATAACGTTTATGAACAACCGAAAATAAAAGAAGAGCTGAAAATAAAGACTTATTACGAAAGCCTGGATATTGCGAAAAGTAAGAGAATTCATTATATCTGTTTTTCATTACCATCAACTCCTTTGCCAGAGCTTGATGAAATTTTGCAACAAAGAATAAAAGAGGATGAAACAGCAATTAGTTGAAGGCGAAGATTTTTATTACAATGAAGATGGATATATTGTGCTCACAGAAAATATCATCTGGAGAAAGGATTTTGTTGCGGCAATGGCTGCAAGCATTGTCCTTATGATTATGAAAATGTTCCTGAACCGAAGCGAAGCGATATAAAGGGAAAAGGTTTAGAGAATAAGGTCTAAGGCAAAGCTTCTCTGAATTTTTTATTTTATTCCTTTTGCCCTATACCTTACATCTTAAACTTTCTAAGTCATGCCAAAAAAAGAAAAACTAAAATCAATCAGGCCATCGGGCAAAAAAGATGAAAATTTTTTTGAGCTGGTGTTTCAGGTGGTGCGTCAAATCCCAAAAGGTCGTGTTACATCTTATGGTGCAATCGCAGCTTGTCTTGGCACGAGGCTTTCGGCGCGAATGGTTGGCTGGGCAATGAATGGCGCGGGAAATGCAAAACCAAAAGTTCCTGCACATAGAGTAGTGAATAGAGTTGGCTTGTTATCGGGCAGACATCATTTTTCTCCGCCTGAAAAAATGCAACTATTATTAGAAAAAGAAGGAGTGAAAGTAAAAGATGATAAAGTGGTCGACTTTGAAAAATTTTTTTGGAACCCTATGGAGGAAATGCCTTTAGATTAATCAAACATGCTTTCCTCATTATCATCTAACTCCAATTGTTGAACAACTTTGGGCTTTGTTGGATATAATCTTGCAAAATTCAAAACCAACAATAACAAAACAACTAAGAGCGCTTTATTTTCAGTTAGGAAATAACAAATGACTGCAAATAATGCAGGCGCCTCACACAATGCCAATTGTAAAATGAATGATGCTCGATAACCATCAAGCTTTCCTGTTAAATTATTTTGCTGTTTTGCTTCTTCTAATTTTTGGTTGAAAAGCTTGTAAGACATTGTGACAGCTAAAACAGCGACCATTATTACAACATACAAAAAAATATTTGCAGTCGCTCCGCTAATTCCTGGAATAAGTGCCCCTGTTGCAAAAAGAATTGTTACAATCGCAATAAAGAGTAACGGGCCTAAAAGAAGTGCTTTGAATAAAATTTGCAAGGCTTTTATATAATTGCTTTGTGCTTCCATTGAAAATTTTATATCAATAATATTTACTAATCATCAAATACACAATCACACCCGTAACGGCTACATAAAACCAAATCGGCCAGGTGATTCTTGCGAGCTTTCTGTGCTTATCAAATTTTTCCTGAAAGGCTTTTTGCAAAGTGAATAATACAAGAGGCACAATTACTCCAGATAAAATAATGTGCGAAGTAAGAATGAAATAATAAACATATCGCAATGAACCCACTTGCAATTTTTCATCATCGCTCAAAATTCCATCATGATTAATATCGCCGAATTTTACAGAAGGGTTGGATGAATGATAAATTACATAAGACACTAAAAAAATAGTGCTTAACACAACCGCAATTAAGTTGGCTGTTTTATGTGCTTTGATTTGTTTGTTCTTAATAAAATATAAACTTGCCAGAAGCAAAATTGCTGTTGTTGAATTTAATACCGCATGAAATAACGGCAATGCATGTGTGTTAAACCCAAAATCAATTTTCACATTGGGCACTAATAAAATAACTGCAACCGCAACAGGTATAGCAATAGAAACAATAATAATCGGAAGCGTAAGATTTTTTTCTTTCATAATTAAATCCAAAGTTTTGCCACAGATTACACAGATGAATTTCAAACTCTGTGTAATCTATGGCTTATTATACTGGAATATTTTTAGGTTTTCTGCTGAAAAAATAAACGCCTGCGGCTGTTCCTAAAAGCACAATAACAAACATCGGCAATAACGGCTTTAGTTCTGCTAATTCAGATTTGCTGTTCTTGTCTTTTTCAAGCATAATGAAAACAATATCATTGGCAAGCTTAGCAAGCGAAATACTGTCAAGCCCGTCATAATATCCTCTTACCACATGATCCTTATCGAGCAATACCATTTTTTGTGTGTGAATAAAATTTGAGTCTGCGCCTTCGCCATCAGCAATGCCCATCTTCAGCTCATTCAATGCAAAATCATAAATATTTTTTTTGTCGCCAGTCAGCATCCACCAAACGTCCGGGTCAACGCCAAACTTATCTCCGTATTTCTTTAATGTTTCAGCAGAATCCCTTTTCGGATCAACAGTAAATGAAACAAAATGCACAAATGATGTGTCGGCTCTTTTTGTTTCATCTTTCAATTTTAATGCATCCTGCAACTGCTTCATGTTGCGCGTTAGTGCCGGACAAATGTTTGGGCAATGTGTGAAGAAAAAATCCGCAACGATTACTTTTCCATTTAACGAATCAAGTGAAACTATTTGGCCTAATTGATTAGTCAAAGAAATATTATTCACTTTGTGCCAAATCGTGTCATCCACTTTTTTTCCATCTTTCATTTTTTCTGCAATGGAATCATAGTAATATCTGTGAGGCATTGCTATCGCGCCTTCGCTGGCCGATTTGACCATCAAATAGCTGACCATCGGAATCAATACTGCTATTGCAACTGCCAATAATGCTTTCGTGCTCACAAATATTTCAATTAATTATTCTCGTACAATTCATATTAAAAAAACCATCCTCAAAACTTGGGATGGTTATTAATAATTTCAAATACAGAATTCACCCTATTATTCCATACCGGGTTTTTTTGCAGCCGGTGTTTTGCTTTGTTCCAAATGATGAGAATCATATTTGTTGCGCAGTTTTTTGTATGAGTCTCCATCCCACAAAAATGCAATCAAAAACCAAATAAATAACATAGCTGGAAAAGCAAGGCTTAATATCAAATTTTTGTTTTCGTGCTTCAAGTGCATGAATTCAGCAATGATAAAAAAAGCTTTTGCCAATGTTCCAATTACAAATATCCCATTCAAAAAATGTTTGGGTAGAAACTGTGTCTTGTAATACCATATCGCAAGAACCAGTTCAACAAGTGTAATAATCAGGAGAATCCAAAATGTTCTCCAAATTGCTTTCGTTGAAAAATCTGGTTCAGCTTGGCCGGCAGCATCAACATGAACTTCGCTCATAGAAATAAATTATTCTTTAAAAATTTAAAGCAAATAAAAACAGGTAAAAACGAACACCCAAACCAAATCTACAAAATGCCAGTATAGACCTGCTTTCTCAATCATTAAATAATGTCCTCTTTTTTCAAACTTTCCCTGCAAAGTCATGATCAGCATAATAATATTTATTATCACTCCAGAAAATACGTGAAAGCCATGAAACCCTGTTATCGTAAAAAAGAAGTTGGTAAAGTTTGTAGATGATTGTGTGCCATCGATATTCATAAACGGGTTCCTGCCCCACCACGCTCCTTCGCCATGAAGATGTGTCCACTCCCAGGCCTGGCAGCTTAAAAAAGCAAACCCGCCCAATATTGTCCATATCATCCATTTTACTACGCCTTTCTTGTCATTGTTGTGGCCGCAAGCAACTGCAAGCACCATAGTAACAGAACTCATGATCAATATAAAAGTCATCAAGCTCACAAACGCAAGCGGAATAGGCATTTCACCCTGAACGCCCGGAAAGTTGCCTGAAAACGTCATTCGGGTTGGGCCAGGAGTTGCTTGCAAAACGGATGCTTCCGTAAGAGATCAGGAACGCTCCGAAAGTGAATGCATCGCTCATCAAAAAAAACCACATCATCAATTTCCCATACTCAACATTATATGGGCTTTTCCCCCCGCTCCACAATTTTTGCCCTGCCGGTAATGCTTGAGACATAATTCAATTTTATAGGTTCACAAATTTATCCAACAAAAATTAATATCAATGTATCACCAAAAAGAAAATGAACAAATAAATCCAAAGAACATCCACAAAATGCCAGTATGTGCTTGCCACTTCAACAGGCACACTGTTGTAATTTCTTATGCGCATGTTGAATGCTTTTAGAAACATTACTAACAGTACAATCACGCCACCAAGAACATGCAGTGCATGCAATCCTGCAATCACGTATAAAAATTGCCCTGCGCCTGAGCCATTAAATGTAACGCCGCTTTTCCATATCTGCGAAAATCCTAAGACCTGTAGCGCAATGAACAGCAGGCCTAAAATCGCAGTCACAGTGATCATATTACGATAGCCTCGCAGGTTTCTTTCTTTAAAAGATTTCAAAGCCATTTGAACTGTAACGCTGCTCAACAATATCACTGCCGTTGAATACCAAAAAGAACGAGGTATCTCAAACGTTGTCCACCCCGGCTGCTGGCGCTTTACAATATACGCACTTGTAAAACCAGCAAACATCATAATAATGCTGCCGATTGCAACCCACATGGTGAATTTATGGGGATGTATTTTTTTTCTTTGCGTGTTCACTGTTTCTTTTGCCTCTATGAATTGTATCATTTTTATTTTTCAGCTTTCTGACTTTTCTAAAATGTATAAACTAAATTTTTATTTTATCAACCAGTAAAGCGAGCAGCACAATCGGCAAATAAATGTAACTGCTGAACATCACTCGCCTCGCAGACTGAATCGTCATCTCTTTATATAACCTCACACATTGCAGCACCATAAAAAAATTTGCAATCAGCACAATCACCAAACTAACTTTGCCGCTTACCTCAAAAAAATATGGCAGCATTCCCGCCGGCAACAACAGCAATGAATAAATAATCGATTGTATTGCTGAATATTTTGTGTGGCCTTCAACTGATGGCAATAATTTAAATCCTGCAGCGGAATAATCTTTGTGCGCGATCCATGCAATTGCCCAAAAATGCGGGAACTGCCAAAAAAATTGAATCGCGAATAATGCCCATCCACCTGCGCTTAAATCATCGTTGCCAGCGGCCCAGCCAATCAAACAAGGCAATGCGCCAGGCACAGCTCCAACAAGCACTGAAATGGAGTTTACTTTTTTCAGCGGCGTATAAATAAATGCATACACAAATAAACTGAATGCAGATAATGCCGCCGTTAAAAAATTAAAATGCCACAACATTAATGTGCCCGCTATGCCAGCAATAACAGCAAAAGCCCAGCCTTCATTCACGCTCATCCTTCCGCTTGCAATGGGCCGTTTTGCAGTGCGCTTCATCATCGAATCGGTATCCTTTTCAACTACCTGATTTATTGCATTCGCGCTGCCTGTTACCAACATTCCACCAACAAAAAAAAGAACTATCGATTGCCAGTCGTACACAACCACTTTTGGCGCGAGCAGATAACAAATCACCGCAGAAAAAACAACCATAAAACTCAGGTTGAATTTTATGAGCATTTTATAATCCTGCAGTTTGCTCGCTATCTTAAAAGAACTTGATTGCTTCACTGTTTCTTGCTGCATCAAAAAAGTTTTCAGTTTCCAATTTACAGTTTCCAGTTAGCATTAATAGTTAGTTGTTTTTATAGCCAATTCTTTTTTGCAGCCAGCTTCAGTAATTCTGCTCATCATTCTTGCGTCGCACTCTTGTACTGAAACAATTCTATTTAACCCACTATCATCGGCATCAGCTTAATCCTTCAATCTTTATCTCAGAAACTGAAAAATCCGAAAGCCGCAGCACTTCATAAATTCCTTCGGTCTTTCGGACTTTCTTATCTTCTATAAAAACTATTAATGCTTGCTTTCATTGCTGCCAACCGGCTCAGTTTGCGGAATGAATTCTCTTCCATCTTTGCCATAATCATAAGCCCAACGGTGAACTTCCGGAATTTCTCCAAGCCAGTTGCCATGCCCAGGTCGAATTGGCGTTGTCCATTCCAATGTTGTAGAGCCCCACGGGTTTTGTGTGGTAACTTTTCTTCCTTTAAAAATGGAATAGAAGAAGTTGAACACAAACATCAATTGCACGGAGAAGACAACCATCGCTACTGTTGATATAAATCTATTCAAATCTCCAAATTGGTTGAAAGATGCCCATCCGCTGTACTCCAAATAACGGCGAGGCATACCTGCTAATCCTTCATAGTGCATCGGCCAGAAAATAAGATAAGCACCGATAAACGTTACCCAAAAATGAATATAAGCCATCGTGTTGTTCATATACCTGCCATACATTTTAGGGAACCAGTGATATACGCCGCAGAACATTCCAAAGAAAGCAGATACTCCCATCACAATATGGAAGTGCGCAATCACAAAATAGGTGTCGTGCAAATGAATATCTAATGTTGAGTTGCCAAGGAATATTCCGGTTAATCCACCGGAAATGAACAAGCTCACAAAGCCAATCGCAAAAAGCATCCCGGGCGTAAACCTTATATTTCCTTTCCACAAAGTGGTGAGCCAGTTGAATACTTTAATAGCTGATGGCACCGCAATCAATAATGTGAGCAGCACGAACACCGAGCCGAGGAACGGGTTTAGCCCGGTAACGAACATATGATGTGCCCAAACAAGGAATGCAAGAACGGTAATCGCAAATAAAGAACCTACCATCGCCATATAACCGAAAACCGGTTTTCTCGCATTTACAGACATTACTTCAGAAACCAAGCCCATTGCCGGAAGGATGATGATATACACTTCAGGGTGGCCAAGGAACCAGAACAGATGCTGAAAAAGAATTGCGCTTCCACCTTCATTAGGTAATGCTTTTTGTGTAGATGCAATAAAAATATCTGATAGATAAAAGCTCGTTCCGCCGTGTCGGTCGAACAATAATAAAATCAATCCTGATAATAGAACAGGGAACGATAATACGCCCAGGATAGCAGTAAATAGTATAGCCCAAATGGTAAGAGGCAATCTTGTCATGCTCATGCCTTTGGTGCGCATGTTCAAAATAGTAGAGATATAATTCAATCCTCCCAGCAATGATGAAACAACAAAGAGTGCCATGCCGATTATCCAATAATCCATGCCGGCCTTCGAGCCTTCATTTGCGTCGCCCAATGCGCTTAGAGGTGGATAGATTGTCCACCCGCCACTTGCAGGCCCTGTTTCAAGGAATAAAGAGCAAAGAATTACCACGCTAGCCATAAAGAAAAACCAATATGAAAGCATGTTCAAAAAAGGCGAAGCCATATCCCTTGCACCAATTTGCAATGGAATTAAAAAGTTAGCGAAAGTTCCGCTCAATCCTCCGGTAAGCACAAAGAATACGAGCACGGTTCCGTGCATTGTTACCAGTGCATAATAAAACTCAGGTTGAATTTTTCCGCCTTTTGCCCATTTCCCGAAAATATCTTCAAGTATGGGGAATGTAGAATCAGGATAGCCTAATTGCAAACGGAACAGCACCGACATCAAGCCTCCAAGTATTGCCCAAACCATGCCGGTAATGATAAACTGTTTGCATATCATCTTATGATCCTGGCTAAAAATATATTTGGTTATAAATGTTTCTTTATGATGATGCATCCCATGCTCGTCATGATGAACATCGTGAGATGTTGCCACTTCAGAATGCTCATGCAAAATTGCGTCGTTGCTCATGAAAAAAAATTTAGTTCTTGAACTCGTTATTCGATTATTTTATTAAAGATGCTTTTGCCGTAGCATCCGTATTGACTATCTCCGCTACTTTTTTTGTGCTGTCATTTGCCGGAGCGGCAGGTAGTTCTGCTGCAGGAAATGCAAGTGCATAATTTGATTTTTGCTTTGCTTTCCATAAAATGAATTCTGCAGGCGTTACCACTTTCACAATTCCTTTCATAGTGTAATGTCCTCTTCCACACATCTGGTCGCATGAAATTTCATACTCGAAATCCGGGTTGTTGGTTTTCTTTTTCATTTCCTCTGTTGTGAACAAAGGCGTAAACCAAAGCGTAGTCGGCGTTCCCGGCACTGCATCCATCTTCATACGAAAATGGGAGAGGCCAACATCATGAATGACATCGCGTGAATTGATAATAAGTTTTACCGGGCGATTTACTATGATATACATTTCCTGGTTCACTACTATATCATCATGCGTTGCAGGGTCATCCCAAAGCAACCCAAGCGAATTATTTTTTCCATCATCAATATTCTTGAAATATTTTTTTCCGAATGTCTCGTCCTTTCCCGGATATCTGAATATCCAGCCGAATTGTTTTCCTGTTACCTCAACTTGCATTGCGTCTGGCGGTGCATCGCCTGTAATGCGGTACCAGTACATCAATCCAAAACCTACAAGGACAGCGAGGGCGATGGCGGGAACAACCGTCCAGATAAATTCAAGCCTGTTATCATGCGGGAAAAAGTGCACTTTTCTTTTTTCTGAATATTGGTACTTATATGCGAACCAAAATAACAATATCTGAGTAAGCAAAAACACAATTCCTGTTATGATGATCGTGATGTAAAGCATTTTATCAATTGCCTGTCCATGCTGCGATGCAGCTTCTCCAAGAATTTTCCCTTTGAACAGTTCGTTGCACCAGTACACGCCTATTAATCCGCCCACTAAAAAAACCATCATCAAAAAACCATTGATGCGGTTTTGTTGTTCAAGCGCTTTTTTCTCTCCTTTTAACACAGCAACGTACTCACTGGCTTTGGCAATCTGAAACGTAATCAAGAAGCCAAGCAACAAAATTAAAATGATGAAAAAGTTTGACATGATTCTTTATAAAAATTTTATCCTGTTTTAATGTAATCCGCTTCTTTACAAATCCTTTCTAAGTATGATGTATAACGCTTTCTTTCAGGAAAGGATGGTTTTTTGGGATCAACGGGTATTTGCTCAGCACTCTCGCCGTGTTCCACATAATTAGCCCGATAAAACCTGCCGCCAGACCGAAATCGAATAAGTTCATCGGCACAGCATCTTTCATGGTGCTGCCAAAAACCATTTGATAAAAATCTATCCAGTGCCCAAATATCAAAGCTACAGACATAAATGTTACGATCGCATAATTCCTCTTTGAAGTTCGGCTCATATAAATCAATAAAGGAGCTAGGAAATTAATCACCAAATTCAAATAAAACAAACCTGAATAAGCTCCTTCAAATCGCGTTTTGAAATAAATGGTTTCTTCAGAAATGTTTGCATACCAAATAAGCATGAACTGAGAGAACCACAAATATGTCCAAAAAATAGAAAAGGCGAACTGAAATTTTCCAAGATCGTGCAAATGCTCATCATTCGTATATTCCAGATATCCTAAATTTTTTAAGTAGATGACAAACAAAGTCATCAGAGCCACCCCCGAAACAAAAGTGCTTGCAAAAGTGTACCAACTGTACATGGTAGAAAACCAATGTGCATTGATGCTCATTAGCCAAAGCCATGGCGTTACTGAAGCGACGGTTAATGCAAACCAGAAAATATAAACCGCTGCCCAAACTGTATTTTTGAAAATATATTTTTTGCCTTCCTCAACGCTTAATGGAGTGTCATCAACTTCGCGGGAAATGGTGCGCAGCTTTATTCCAAATATTATCCAAAGGCCGATTGTAAGTATTGTCCAAATAGTAAAGAATGTTGGGTTCAAAAAACCGCTTTTCCCTTTCAACACAGCATCTTTACTTACCAAATCTTTATCGAGCCATTCATAAATATTGCTTTTGTGGCCAAATACAATTGCCATCAGGATGATAAAACAAATAGCGCCAATTGGTATTACTGATGCGGAGATTGCTTCAGTTACTCTGCGAAATGAAATTTGCCAGCCGCCCCAGGCCAAAGCAGTTGCAGCGAAGAAGAACATGGCAGCATTTACAATCAACAAAAAATAAACGCTGTTCTGCAATACGGCCGACCAGAAGCGTGTTCCATTGTTGACTGTTGCCGTATAAGATAAAGCCAATAATTAATGATAATGCCCCAACACCCATCAATGCGAACGACCAGGTTTTAAATCGTGAAGGGGTTTCGAAATGTTCTTTAACTGATGACATTCTCAAAAATTTTTATTCTCTTAATTCAATTCGTTTTAATAAAATCTATTCAACAATTATTTCTTGGCTGTAGTTGAATCTGTTGCTGCAACGTTGCTTGCTTTGCCTGCCGACTGTTTTGATTTTATATAATGTATCACCATCCAGCGCTGCCTCGTATCTAGTTGCGAGGCATAGCTGCCCATTTTATTTTTCCCGTATGTAGCTGAATAAAACATCTGCCCGTCAGGCATCGCTATATATTTTGCATCGCCGGCCAGATTTGCAGGCTTGGCAGGAAACGGGCCATCGCCACCTTTATATAGAGGTCCGTTGCCATCTAATTTTGTTCCATGGCAAATGCCACAATTGACAAGATATAAGCGTTCCGCTTCTACTGATTGGTCAGAATCTAAGCTCGCGATTGGGTTCTTAATTTGTTTTGAAGCAACGTAATTTGTACTATCTCCATCTTTATCTTTTACAAGGCTGAATGGAAACATCTCGCCTCTTTTAATGGTGCCGGGAACAGGCATGTTGCTGAAATGGATGCCATGTTTTTGCAGTGAATCTTTTACCTCTTCAGTTACAGAATAACTTTCATAAGCGCGGCTATACGCCATATCTGGCATGTAAACTCTCCCGGGCTTTCTTTTTATATCGCTGCAACTAACAACAATTATCACTGCAGTTAAAAACAATGATATGATGGATATTTTTTTCATCTGATGATAATGTCTGTTTCGTTTTATGCTAATGAAGCATTTTTCTTGTCAAAAGGTTTTGTGTCTTTATCATAAGTTCCAAGCCACCAGCCGGTTTCAGCATCCTGCACATTTATTTCTTTTGCCCCAATCGTTCCAAGAAACGTGCTCATATCTGCTTCATTATTTTTTGCTGTGCATTCAAGCACCATCACAAATAAATCATCTGTTGCTCTTGCATGAAAATGGTGCTTCTTTACAAACGGCGCCAGTTGGCATAAATAACAAAATGTAAGAACCATCCCTACCGCTGCAAAAAGAACTGTCAGCTCAAAAGTGATCGGTATCCAAGCAGGCAAAGAAAAATGCGGCTTGCCGCCAAAGTTAATGGGCCAGTCGCTAGTAAAAATCCAGCCAATGCCGCTCAATGCGGTGGTGGTTCCTGTTATGCCATAAATAAATCCTGCAGTGTGCAAGCTTGTGTCGCGAAGACCCATTGCTTTATCCAAACCATGAATTGGCATTGGAGTATACACATCATGGATTTTATATCCTGATGAGCGCACTTTTTTTACAGCAGAAAAAAGAATCTGCTCATCAGTAAAACATCCAACCACAAATTTTTTTATACTCATATCTATGAACTATTATCTATGAACTATCAACTCTCAGTTTCTATTAATATTAATGTGAATGTGCCATTTCATGTGCAAACTCATCCACAGATTCGTGTTCTGCCTCTCCCATTTTTTCTTTATAATTTTCTCCTGAACGTTTTAATATATGTTTGATTTCTGCCAAAGCAATTACAGGGAAGAATTTGGAGAACAGGAAATAGCATGTAAAGAACAATCCGAATGTTCCCAGGTAAAATCCGATTTCCCATGGAGTAGGGCTATAATAAGTGCTCCAACTGCTGGGTATATAATCTCTGTAAATGGATGTAACGATAATCACAAAACGCTCAAACCACATACCGATATTTACTATCACAGACATGAAGAAAGTGACTGTAAGATTTCTTCTCATTTTCCTGAACCAGAAAATCTGAGGCGAAAGCACATTGCATCCCATCATTATATAATAGCTCCAGCCCAATGGCGAAAAGAGGTTAACGCGGTTTTGCATGAATGCCCATCCTTCAAATTTATTTTGTCCGTACCATGAAATGAACAATTCAGTAAGATATGCAACACCCACAATTGAACCTGTGAGGACAATGACTTTGTTCATCACATCAATATGTTCCATGGTAATGTAGTCTTCGAGCTTCAATACTTTTCGTGTTATCACAAGCAGTGATTGCACCATCGCAAAGCCTGAAAAAATTGCACCCGCCACAAAGTAAGGAGGGAAGATGGTAGTATGCCAGCCCGGTATAACTGATGTGGCGAAGTCGAACGATACTATTGTGTGAACTGACAATACAAGCGGTGTGCTTAAGCCGGCAAGCACCAACGATAATGCTTCATGTCTTTGCCAATGCTTTGTTGAGCCTGTCCATCCGAAAGAAACCAGGCCATAGAAAAACTTTCTCCATTTCAATTTTGCGCGGTCGCGAACACTTGCCAAATCTGGCAACAGCCCGCAATACCAGAATAATAATGAAACAGTGAAGTAAGTGGATATTGCGAACACATCCCACAATAATGGCGAGTTGAAATTTGGCCACAAAGAACCACGGGTATTCGGATAAGGGAGAACGAAGAATGCCATCCATACGCGACCCATGTGCCATATCGGGAATTGGCCTGCGCACATTACCGCGAAGATCGTCATTGCCTCAGCAGCACGGTTAACGCCTGTTCTCCAGCCCTGGCGGAACAATAACAAAATGGCTGAAATCAAAGTTCCTGCGTGCCCAATACCGACCCACCAAACGAAGTTGGTGATGTCCCAGCCCCAACCTACTGTTTTATTAAGGTTCCACTGGCCAATGCCATAAGTAACTTCTCTATAAACCGAATATGTACCAAAACAAAGAAGGCCTACGGCAATCAAAAAACCTGTCCACCACAATTTGCTTGGATTGGTTTCAATTGGCCTGATGATGTCTTCCGTAATCTGGTGATAATCCTTGTCTCCATCAACCAATGGCGGCCTAACTTGTGATTCGTACTTGTATAATGCCATAATTCGTTTGGCTTTTAGCCTTTAAAAAATATTTTAAGAATGCTTTTCTGCAGCCTCTTCTTTTTTCTCATTTGCTAATCCAGCTATCGCTTCTGTGTTCCTGATTTTTGCAAGATAGTTTACATTCGGCAACACGTGCAGCTCTTCCAAAGCATAGAAAACTCTTTGCTCATTGTCTTCTCTTGTTTTCGCAATGCGGCTTTCTTTATCTCCAACATTCCCAAACACGATTGCTTCTGTTGGGCATGCCTGTTGGCAAGCCGTCTTAATATCTTCCATATCTTTCAATGGACGATTTTCTTTCTTGGCTTTCAATTTTCCTTCCTGCAGGCGCTGAACACAGAAAGAACATTTTTCCATTACGCCTCTTGAGCGAACCGTTACATCAGGGTTCAACACCATGCGGCTCAGATCATCATTCATCATCAATACTACGTCATCAACATGATCGCGCTGATTGTCCGGGAAACTATCAGCCCCTGTATAATCAGCCCAGTTAAATCTTCTTACTTTGAAGGGGCAGTTGTTCGCACAATATCTTGTTCCTATGCAACGGTTATACGCCATCTGGTTCAATCCTTCAGTGCTGTGGTTAGTTGCAGAAACTGGACAAACGTTTTCGCAAGGCGCGTTATCGCAATGCTGGCAAAGCATCGGCTGGAAAACAGTCTGGATGCTATCGGAATCCTCAGGGTTGCCGCTGAAATATCTGTCAATCCTTATCCAATGCATGTCGTGATAACGAAGCACTTCGCTTTTGCCAACTACAGGAACGTTATTTTCTGCATGACAAGCTACAACGCAAGCGCCGCATGCAACGCAAGAGTTCATATCTATCGACATCCCCCATTTGATGCCGGGCTTTTCATAACCGCCGTAAAGGGTTCCCTTATCTTTATAATCTTTTATTCCGCCGTAAGGTTTCAACTCTTCTTCTCTTTCTTCTATAATATCATCGGGAGATTTTTTGAAATCAGCGAGTGTCATTTCTTTCACAACTTCTGTGCGGCCTTCGTAGCTGCTATGTGTTTGTACCTGTGCAACTTTATATGTTTCGCCTGTTGTCTCAACAGTAACTTCGGGAGCATACAATTCAATGGTAGAGCCATTGAACATGGCAAGCGGGAAAGCATTTTTCCCAACACCGACTACTGCTCTTCCTATATAATCTGCGGTATTTTTTGCGTCAGCGCTCTGTCTTCCAAAACCAAGCGCAATGGCAATTACATCATTGTGTGTTCCGGGAATGATAAGTGCTGGCAATAAAATTTCTTTACTTCCAACCTTCACTTTTACAACAGCTTTGTCAGTATGCACTTCGTATTTATCTGCCTGACGACGATTGCCGATATCAATGCCCCAATTATCTTTTGCATATTTTGGAGAAACGATGGCATAATTATCCCAGTTTGCTCTTGTAATCGGATCGGGCAATTCAATCAACCACGGATTGTTAGCGTGATTACCAACACCTGCGGCAACGGTTTTATAAAGAACTAATTCAAGCTTATCACCTTTTTTTATTGCGCTTATTGCGGAAGCAGCTTCGGCAACTTTTGCACCGCTGAACGTTGCCGGGCTTGATGAAGAAGATGAAGGCTCAATAACGCCATCTTGCAATGCTTTTTCATACGCTTCAGTGCTGCCTGTTTTCTTCATCCAATATGCCCTCACGTAATCTTCATAAGTTGATGCACTTCCGCTCCATTTCAACAAAGACTCTTCAAAAGGCCTTGTCTTGAACAAAGGCATAATAGTTGGCTGAAGAAGGCTGAAATAGCCTGGTTTAGGTTCAGCATCGCCCCAGCTTTCAAGAAAATGCGGAGCAGGGATTACATATTTACAAAGTTCGCTTGTTTCATCTAGCCTGTCGTTGAACGAAATTGTTGTCTTGGTTTTTTTGAGCGCAGATTTAAATTTTTCCGCATCATAATAATCATATGCGGGGTTAACATTATACACGAATAATGCGCCTACTTTTCCACCATCCAAATCTGCGACCAGAGAGGTAAAATCACTGTCAATGCCTTGCCTCCATTGAATCGGGGCCGACCAGTTTATCGTTGTTCCATTTGCGCCAATTGCTTCATTGATGGCGTTCACAATAATCTGAACGTTCACATTATTGCTTCCGCTTACAACAAGGGCTTTCCCTTTATTTGCTATTAAATCTGATGCTGCTTTTTTAACTCCGGTTTTCAACTTTTCATCAAGCGCAGGAGCGGTAACGCCGCCGCCGAGCTCAGCCAGCAATGCGAGAGCAATCGCTCCGCTTTCTGAAGGGCGGTGTGTGAATCTTTCATCAGAATTGCCCCCGGTCAAAGACATAATGCTTTCAAACTGATAATGCTTGCTGACTTCAGGGGTTTTTTCATTCACTTTTCTTCCCTTCGCATATTGGCGCGCAAACTCAATTGGGGAAAGCCATGTTCCGAGAAAATCAGCACCAAGGCTCACAATTACTTTTGCTTCGTCAAATTGGTATGATGGGATCGATTTCTTTCCGTAAGTAGCTTCATTTGCCAATAACATCCCGCTGTAAGAATCCGCATCATATTGAACATGTTTGCTGCCCGGATATTTTGCAAGGAACGAAGCAATGATTTCTTTTGATGTTGGCGAAGTAATGGTTCCTGTCAGCAACACAATCGGCGCGCCGCCTAATGTAGCAAGCTCATCGCCCACCATTTTATCAAATGCTTCAAATGTGCTTACTTCTTTTGGTTCTCCGTTCACAATTTGTATTGGATAGCGCAAACGGGCAGTATCATATAAATCTAAAACGGAAGCCTGTACTTTTGCAGAAGTCCCGCCTCTTGTTATGGTTGATAATTCGTTCCCTTCAATTTTAATGGGCCTGCCATCTCTCACTTTTGCAACGATTGAAACAACATCGCCGCCGGCAAGGTAGGTAGTAGCATAGTAATTGGCCACACCCGGAATAATTTCTTCGGGCTTATTAACGTAAGGAATCACTTTTTTTACAGGCACTTCGCAGCCCGCAGCCAATGCTGCGGCAGCAGTGCTAAAGCCAAGGTATTTTAAAAAATCCCTGCGAGGATGTTTCGCATCGAGCAAACCTTTTCCATCAGCTCCATCCAGCGAAAGCTCCTCTTTGAATTCATTTTCTGAAGATTGCTGATAAGCTTCGCTGTTGATGCGCTCTCCGAAACTTTGCCAATACTTTTTATCGCTCATTTATATTGCTGTTTGAGAATTTGACATGTTGAAATTTGAAGATGCTGCAATTATCTCACAGTATCTCCAAGTGGACAATTAATAATGACACTTCTGGCACTCTGGTCCCACCAATTTTTTCTACTGTAATGCTGTCACCTGGTTTCAGGTCTTTATGGAACTTTTCGTATATGCTGTAAAATTTGTTGCCTTCATTTCCTGCTGAATCTGGGAAATTTACTTTTGTATTGCGGTGGCAATTGATGCACCAGCCCATGCTCAGCTCAGCAAACTGTTTTACTTCATTCATTTCCTGAATTGGCCGTGGCACGTTTGGCATTGTACTTTACCTGCGCGAATATGTTGCGCATGGCTGAAAAAAACATGATCGGGAAGGTTATGTATTTTAGTCCATTCAACAGGTTTGCCCGGCTGAGTGTATTTGCCAGATTTAGCATCATAGCCTGTGTAGCTGTATAATTTTTGAATTTCTGTGGTGCCGTTTACTTCTTCGCCATTCTCTCTGTATAATTTTTCTTTGCCGGTATATTCGTTAATAGCTGCATGGCAATTCATACAAACATTCAGCGAAGGAACAGAAGCCTGCTTGCTTTCCCACGCGCCGCCATGGCAATACAAACAGCTTATTTGATTAATGCCTGCATGGACTTTATGAGAATAAAAAATCGGTTGCTCGGGTTGATAATTTTTTGTTCTTCCCAAACCAATTGCGCCCTGAACTAAATAATAACCGCCGATTACAAACAATATCAAAATCACAAAAGTGATATAAGCTTTGTTGCGGTAGAAAGGAATTGGCTCTGCTGATGGAACTCCTTCTTTATCATCAGAAAGTTTTTTCAAGTTGCTGTTCACCTGCAATAAGGTGAGCATTATCACTGCAAGAATGATTGTAAGAATTCCATACAATAAGCTGTTGTCACTTTCTTTTCCTGCTTCCGCACCGCCCGGAGCATCTGTTGGAGGCGGTTGATACGCTTCGACATATTTTAAAATTGCATCAATATCAGCATCACTCAAATTCGGGAACGTGTTCATCGGAGTTTTGCTGAACTGATTGAACAAGTCATTAAAATATTTATTCCCCGAAGCAAGAACGGCGGCATTGTTTTTTATCCATGAGTGCAGCAATTTATTATCCGGAACGCGGCTTGTGACACCTTTAAGTGCAGGGCCAGTAACTTGCTTGATGGGGTTGTGGCACGAAGCGCAGTTCGACTGGAACAAGGCCTTGCCATCCTGGGCGATAAATTATTACTAAGAGCAATTAAAGCAAGCAAGAAAAAACTGAAGAGTGTTGGTTTTGCAATTAGTCTGTAGTACATATTTACAATCTGTGGCATGAATGTGGAAAAATCTCCTGTGCCCGTGCAAAAATAAGTCAGGATTTCAACAAAATATCAACATGTTAAAAATTTTTTTTCCCTTGTCTGGCAAGGATTTCAGCGGTTTGTGGAAGATTTCGATTTCTTTGTGTCATATTTTTGTAAACAAAATTTAGTTGCGCAAACGTTTACAAAAGAACCTTTTTTTTCCTTATTTTTTTAATGCATTTTGCTGCGAAATTTTACCTTGCACCACTTCTTCTAATCTTAAAAATACATTTTGCAAATGCCGATTGATGGCTCATCGCTAGTTCACATTGCAATTTTTGCTTCCGGCGCAGGAAGCAATGCAAAAAAAATAATCGAATATTTCAAAGGCCATAAAAAAATAAAAATTGCGCTGATAGTTTGTAACAAACCTGGCGCAGGTGTTTTGAAAATAGCAGAGGAAGAAAACATTTCTTCATTAATCATAGAAAAAGAAAAATTTTTCCAGGGCAACGCTTACATAAATGAATTGAAAGAAAAGAAAATTGATTTTATAGTGCTTGCTGGTTTTTTGTGGAAAATTCCTTCTTTGCTAACAAAAGAATATCCCGAAAGGATAGTTAATATTCACCCGGCATTATTGCCAAAATATGGCGGCAAGGGAATGTATGGAAATTTTGTTCACGAGGCGGTGATTGCTGCAAAAGAAAAAGAAAGCGGCATCACCGTTCATTATGTTGATGATTTGTACGATCACGGAAAAATAATATTTCAGGCAAAATGTGAAGTTGAAAAAAACGATACTGCAGAAACGCTGGCAAAAAAAATTCATTTGCTCGAACATACTTATTTTGCAAAAGTTATTGAACAGTCGGCTCAAAATATCGTTAAAACATAAATTGCAGGCTTATCAAGTTTATTTTTGATGTAATATCACGGCTTAATTTTTTGCCCTTGTGTTATTTTATATTTAAAATTTTACCGGTTGCATTCATCATTTTTCTGGTTGCCATAAGCTTTCAGGGCACTGCGCAGGTTACAGTTAAAGGAACGGTATACAACATGAACCGCACCAGGCCGCTTGAATCGGTAAGCGTAGTGAGCTCCTCGGGCAGGGGAACGGTTACGGATTCGAATGGGAATTATTCGATCACAGTTAGAGAAACTGATTCCATTTCTTTTTCATACCTGGGCAGAAATACTATGAAGTATCCGGTGAATATGATGCTTTCATATAATAATTTTGACATTGCCTTGCATGTGGAGCCATCTGAGCTTAAATCGGTAAGAGTGGCGCCGAGAGATTACCATATGGATTCGTTACAGAACAGGCAGGACTATGCAAAATATTTTGATTATAAAAAACCAAAGTTTAAAATTACCGAGCCTAGCGGAGGAACTGGCGTGGGGCTTGATCTCGACGAAATCATCAACATGTTCCGTTTCAACAGAAACCGGAGGATGCTTGCATTTCAGCAAAGATTATTGCAGGAAGAAAGGGACAATTTTATTGACCATCGGTTCTCGAAATTGCTCGTAAAAAAAATCACGCACATGAACAGCTCGGAGCTTGATACTTTCATGATCAGGTACAGGCCTTCATACAATTTCACAAAAGCCGCCACCGATTATGATTTTGATGAGTATATTAAGCTGGCGGCCAAAGAATTTAGAAAAAATAAAAACCTGCCCGCAGGTGAAATAAAAAAAGAAAAGCTGCCATTTTAATTTCCTGTACAAACCCATTTCTGCCAAAAGAAATTTCCATCAATTTCATTAACTTACTTTTCTTTGTTCATTAAACAATTCTACTGCATATGAAAAAGCTTTTGCTTGTTTTTTTATTAATTGCCAATATCACCTTTGCCGGCTTTACGCAAAGTGCCAAGCCTGTTTTATCAACCCAATTGCAAACAGAAACAAGCGGTATGTCTTCCGAAAGGCTCATGCGCATTGACAACACGGTTCAGGAATACCTCAATAAAAAATGGCTGAATGGGGCCGTTGCAATCATTTACAAAAACGGAAAGCTTGCTTATTATAAGGCTTTCGGCTATGATGATGTTGATAAAAAAACGATGATGCAGAAAGATGCGATTTTCAGGATTGCATCACAAACAAAAGCGCTCACTTGCACTGCAATCATGATCCTATACGAACAAGGAAAATTATTGCTTGATGATCCCGTTGGCAAATACATTCCTGAATATTACAAACAGCAAGTGCTCGAAAAATTTAATCCGAAAGACACAACTTACACAACAGTACCTGCTAAAAGAGACATCACTATCCGCGATTTATTAACTCACACTTCAGGCATCGGCTACGCAGGAATCGGCACACCTGAAATGAATGCTATTTATGCTAAAAATGGAATCCCGCCAGGCCTTGGCGCTGTCAATGCTTCGCTTCTCGAAAGAATGAAAACACTTGGGAAATTGCCTTTGCAAAATCAGCCAGGCGAAAAATGGATGTATGGATTGAATATGGACCTGCTTGGCTGTTTAATAGAAGTGATCAGTGGAACAAATTTGGAAGTTTTTTTCCGCAAAAATATTTGTGAGCCGCTTGGCATGGATGATACCTGGTTCAATCTGCCCAAAGAAAAATCGAACCGCCTGACGACAGTTTACACCGAAGATTCTTTGCAGAATATTATTAAATGGAACGAACATCATTTCGGCGTCAATCCTTCTTATCCATTAATGACAAAGCATTATTTTTCTGGCGGAGCGGGACTTTCCTCAACAGCTTATGATTATGCTGTTTTTTTGCAAATGTTTTTGAATGGAGGCATTTATAACGGCCATCGCATACTTTCAAAAAGAGCTGTTGAAATGATGACCTGCGAACAGATTAATGTTCCATTCGACGGAACAAATGATTTCGGATTAGGTTTTGAAGTAACTAATAGAAAGGGCGCTGCGGTTGGCCCGTGGAGCGAAGGCACTTTTTCATGGGGCGGATTTTTCGGTACCACTTATTGGGCAGACCCAAAAGAAAATTTGGTTTGCCTCTTTATGACACAACAAACGCCCAACAGCCATGGCGATATTTCAGCAAAATTTAAAACACTGGTTTATCAGGCCATCACTAAGTAGAGAACAATCAATATTGAATAAGCGGTTATATTATAACTTTAAGATTCTTAAATATATTTTTTAAATATGGAGCAGCTTACACTTGGCATCGGAACAAGGCTTCAGCACACTCAATTTGGGCCGGGCGTAATTGTTGGAGTGAAATATGCGGTTTATATTATTTCATTCATCAATCACGGCATTAAAGAAATTGACAAGACCGATAATCATCTTGATGAGATCATTCCTGAAAATGTGACTGCTGAAATTGAAACTTCATCCGAAATTGAAAAATCATTATTGAAAATTCTTCGGTTATGGGGCAACGTTAGCGAGGTTGTTCCTTTAGGCGAACGCTGGCAAAAAGGAATGATGCTTTTACAGCCATTCGACAAAACGCAAAAGCCAAAAGAAATACCGATTGAAGTTTTCTTTCATAAAATTGTAATGTTGCGCGATCGGCTCCGCGTAATGGAACAACAAATAAATGCACATAAATTATTGAGCGATGAAGACAAAGTGAACATGCAACAATATATAACGCGCATTTATGGTTCGCTTACAACTTTCAATGTGCTTTTCAGAAACAAAGAACATTGGTTCATCGGAGAAAAAGGCGGCAAAGAAGATTAATTCATCTCACAATTTATAAACAGCATCATGAGAAAAAAATTATTTCGCTTTTTAATGGTATGCCTTATTCCAGCATCTCTATTTGCGCAATCTTATCAAGCCATTCATGAAAAAGCAATTGTTGCAGACACACACAATGATGTGCTTTCAACAATAACCATGAACGGTTTGAATGTTGAAAATGATCTGACAGGCAAAGCGCATTCAGATCTTGCGCGCTTTAAAAAAGGTGGTGTTGATATCCAGATGTTTTCTATTTTCTGTGATGACCGTTATGGCAAAGGAAGAGCATTCAATTATGCAAATGCGGAAATCGATTCATTATATGCCATCGCGAAACGCAACCCTGATAAAATGGAAATGGTAGCAACGCCTGCACAATTAGAGCATGCACTAAAAAGCCACAAACTTGCTGCCATGATGGGTGTTGAAGGCGGCCACATGATCGAAGACAATCTTGATTATCTCGACAGCTTGTTCAAACGTGGCGTGCGATATATGACACTTACCTGGAACAACAGCACTTCCTGGGCAACATCGGCAGCTGATGAATCAAAAAAAACTTTTACAGTTACACCATATGGGCTCACCGAATTGGGAAAACAAATTGTGAGAAGAATGAATGAGCTTGGTATGATGGTTGATATTTCACACGTTGGGGAAAAAACTTTTTGGGATGCCATCAACACCACAACAAAACCTGTCATCGCTTCTCACAGCTCGGTGTATGCCATTTGCCCGGTGCCGAGAAATTTGAAAGATGACCAGATAAAAGCAGTAGCGAAAAATGGCGGTGTGATCGACGTAAACTTTTTTTCCGGTTTTATTGATAGCAATTATTTTAGAAAACGTGATGTTTTTTTTAGCAAGCACAAAAAAGAACTTGATTCGTTGAATGCGTTGAAATTGCCTGATTACGAAGTGAGCGAATACATGTCAAAAAAATTCCCTGACGAGCTGAATGCAATCCGGCCGCCACTTTCTTTATTAATCGATCATATTGATTACATCGTGAAATTGGTGGGCGCAGATTATGTTGGCCTTGGTTCTGATTTTGATGGCATAGATTCTGCTCCGCTTGGGTTGGAAGGCGTTCAGGATTTTCCAAAAATTACAGAAGCATTATTGAAAAGAGGATATTCAACAAAAGATATTTACAAAATTTTAGGAGGGAACTTTTTGAGAGTGTTCAAAGCAAACTCAAAGTAGCCTTTAATGATTAAGAAAATCGCCATCCTGTTTTTGATTGCAATGGCAATCCTTCAAATTCAACTGTATTCACAGCAATTATTAGCAAATATTGAAGGGAGAAATATTACCAGCCTTAATGGAAAATGGGAAATCATTATTGATCCATTTAATTCAGGCGCAGGCAACTGGAAACCGATTTGGAAAGACCAGCAGCCAATTGGGAAAAATGATTTTTACGAATACAAATTCGACAAAGCAATAACACTAAATGTGCCCGGCGACTGGAATTCTCAAAAGCCTGAACTACTTTATTATGAAGGAACCGTCTGGTACAAAAAAACATTCGTTTATCATAAAAGAGAACAAAAAAAAAGTTTTCTTTATTTCGGCGGGGCGAACTATAACGTTGATGTGTACCTGAATACAGAAAAGCTGGGCAGTCATGAAGGCGGCTTCACGCCATTTCAGTTTGAGGCCTCAGACAAAATTAAAGAAGGCGAAAATTCAATCATCGTTCGTGTAAGCAACCAAAGAAAGGAAGACAATATACCGGCGCTCAATTTTGATTGGTGGAATTACGGAGGCATTACAAGAGACGTTTATCTGGCCGAAACGCCATCGTCTTATATTCAGGATTATTTTATTCAGCTCCATAAAAATAATGCATCAATAATACAAGGTTGGGTGCAATTAAAAGGCGAATCATCAACAAAAAAAATATCCATAAAAATTCCTGAATTAAAAATCAATTATACAACAATTGCAAATGCCGATGGCAAAGCAATTATAGAATTCAATGCAAAACCAATTTTATGGTCGCCAGAAAATCCAAAGCTGTATGATGTAATCATTAATATTGAAACAGATTCTATTCATGAACAAATTGGCTTCAGGACTATTGAAGTAAAAGGAACAGATATTTTATTGAATGGCAAATCAATTTTTTTGCGGGGAATCAATATTCATGAAGAAGTTCCACAACGCGCCGGGAGGGCTTATTCTGAAAGTGACGCACAAATGTTGCTGACATGGGCAAAAGAATTGGGCTGCAACTTTGTTCGGCTCACACATTATCCGCACAACGAGCATATGATAAGGCTCGCTGATAAAATGGGAATTTTATTATGGGAAGAAATTCCTTTGTGGCAAGGCATCCAATTTTCAAACCCAATTATTTTAAATAAAGCGAATATTTTGCTGGATGAAATGATTGCAAGAGATAAAAACCGCTGCTCGATTATTCTTTGGAGCCTTTCCAATGAAACCTCGCCATCTGAAAGCAGGAACAATACATTAACTGTAATGGCAGCACATGCGAGAGCAGCAGACCCAACGCGGCTAATTACATCTGCGTTCAATCATATCAAATATGAAAAAAATCAGGTAACCATTGACGATAGTTTAAGCAATGCGCTTGATGTTATTGCTGTAAATGAATACATCGGTTGGTATGGAGCGTGGGCGGCAACGCCAGATGAGATGGAGTGGAAATCGCTTTTCAATAAGCCACTTATCATGTCTGAATTTGGAGGCGAGGCATTATATGGCGATCACGGTTCTCCAGACACTGCAAGTTTGTGGGATGAAGAATATCAGGAGCAAGTATATAAAGACCAGATTAAAATGCTTAAAAAAATTCCTTTCTTGCGAGGAACGGCCCCATGGATATTAGCCGATTTCCGGTCGCCCGGAAGAATGCAACCCGTCTATCAGCAAGGGTGGAACAGGAAAGGCTTATTGTCTGACAAGGGCTTTAAAAAGAAAGCATGGTATGTGCTTCACGATTATTATATACAACTGCAAAAAAAGCAATAAAATGTTTTGGCTATTGATTAGTAAATTGCCTTTATTATAATGTCAGTTAAAGCCTCTTTACGACTCAAAATATGGAAGTGCGTCATCTTATTACCAACATCGCACCTTCACAAATAAAAGTTACCGCTACTTACATCAGATAATCAAAAGTTGACCATATTTTTAAATAAAGTTTCTTACGAAAGTGGCTGGACAAAAAACTACATTAACGATCTTGAAGATAAGCTTCCACATGCCTCCGATTTAGTCGCGTTCTTTAAAAAGAATATGGCATTGAATAGTAGTTTCATGCTTTTCTAATTTCTTCATTTGCAGGATCATTTTTTTGTTAATCAGAAGTAAAGAGTGCCTTTTATTTTCCATATGCTATTTGTTCAGGATATTATTGCCTTATTTCTTTCTGCTCAATGAATTTTTGATGGCACTGTTCATAATAAATAATTCTTAAAAGCAGATCAATACAATTACCATTGGGCACATTATTGCCAAAAAAAGGCAGCGCACTCAAAGGAAAAAGAAGATATTTTATCTTCTTTTTTTTAATAATTTATTTCAATCAGGTTTTTTCACAGATTGATTCTACACAAAAAAATAATGTTTCTACAATCACCGATTCCTCAGTTCATAAAACAAATTTGGCAAAGCAAAGAGACCTGATTGATCTTTTCATTTTGTGGGCGCTTAGAAAAAACCCCGATTTCAGGCTTGATAGCAATAGCAAAAAACAAACAGGGCATTTGCATATTTCTGGCGCCCCTTCGCCGTCTTATTCTCTCGCAACAAGCCTTGCGGTCAACGTTAGCGGTAACATTGCTTTTTATGCAGGCGAGCGCAGCAGCACAAATATTTCATCTATTTTGATAGCGCCGCTTTATACCATAAAAAAACAGTTCGCGCTGCCCGTTCAGTTATCAGTGTGGACAAAAAATAACAAATTCAATATTGTCGGTGACTGGCGTTTTCTGACTTATCCGGAAGCAACCTATGGGCTTGGCGGCCTAACAACGGATGCGGACACCACCAGTCTGGATTATCATTATGTGCGGATGTATACATTTTTTTTGAAAACAATTGCAAAAGATTTTTATGCAGGCATCGGATATCAGTACGATAACCATTGGAACATTCAACAGCTTTACGTGCCGAAAAATAAAATAACCGATTTCAACAAATATGGATATAGCAGCAGTTCAATATCGTCAGGGGTTTCAGCAAATGTTTTGTTTGATAATAGAAAAAATTCCATTAACCCGGAAGCAGGCAGTTTTTATGGCAATGTTGTCTTCAGGCAAAACCTCACTGCGTTAGGAAGCGATGGCAATTGGGAATCATTATTGATTGATGTTAGAAGATATTTTCGCCTGAATGACCACACAAAAAATGTGCTTGCCATTTGGAGCTATAATTGGCTAACGTTGAATGGAAGGCCGCCATACATGGATTTGCCAAGCACAGGTTGGGACACTTATGGCAACACTGGCCGGGGATATATTCAAAGCAGGTTCAGGAGCGAAAATATGATTGACCTTGAAACAGAATATCGTTTCGGCATATCATCAAATGGTTTGCTTGGAGGAGTTGTTTTCGGGAACCTGCAATCTTATTCTGAATATCCCAGTAATAAATTTGAAGCAATAGAGCCCGGCTATGGCCTGGGCATCAGAATTAAGTTCAACAAATTTTCGAAAACAAATATTTGCCTTGATTATGGATTTGGCCTTCATGGATCCAATGGTTTGTTTGTAAATTTGGGGGAAGTGTTTTAATAAATTCTTATTTAGTTTTCAATTGCGGAACAAGCCAGCTTTCTTTAATTTCTTCTTTTAGTTTTTTTACAATATCGTTTAGCCCATCGTACCAATCCAAATGCGGGCTCCATTTATCGCAGCCACCGGCATGGATCACGCACTGTGTATCTTCCCAAACTTTACCGCATCGCGGACAACGTGCACCAGTTGAAAATGTGTCCCACATTGTTCCGCAAGAGCACTGCCAGTAAGGCTTTCCATCAGGCTCCCATTTACATTTCGGGCATCGTATGCGAATGTTATCCATAGTAAGATTTGTTTAGTAACTCAATAATTTTCGCACATACTCATCCAATCTTGCATTCGCTAAAAATTTTTTTCAAGCTCAATATTAAATGGAATTGGAGTATCAAGAGATGCGCAGCGCATGACAGGCGCATCAAGTAATTCAAAACAATGTTCATTGATCCATGCAGAAATTTCTCCACCGATTCCACCAATCAATGTGTCTTCATGCAAAATCAAAATTTTTCCTGTTCGCTTAACCAGATTCTTTGATCGCATCATAATCAATGGAAGCAAAGTTCTCAGATCAAGAATATCGATTGAGATATTTTTATTTTCTTCCGCATATTTTGTTGCCCAATGAACACCTGCGCCATAAGTGATAATTGAAATGTCTTCACCTTCCTGAACTAATCTTGCTTTGCCGATTTCAATTTCATAGTATTCTGATGGAACTTCGCCGCTGATACTTCTGTACAAAGCTTTGTGCTCAAAATACATTACAGGATTTGGGTCATTGATTGCTGCAATCAATAATCCTTTGCATCTTCCGGTGTAGATGGATAAACAACTTTCAATCCCGGCGTGTGAGCAAACCACGCTTCATTGCTTTGCGAATGAAACGGCCTGCGCCAACACCTGCGCCTGTTGGCATTCGTATTACCACATCCGCATTTTGTCCCCAGCGATAATGAATTTTTGCGAGGTTATTAATGATTTGATTGAAACCGACAGTAACAAAATCTGCGAACTGCATTTCCATTACACTTTTAAAACCTTCAAGAGATAATCCTAATGCAGAACCCACAATAGCACTTTCACAAAGCGGCGTGTTGCGCACTCTTTCTTTTCCAAACTCATTCACAAAACCTTCCGTGATTTTAAATGCGCCACCATATTCTGCAATATCCTGCCCCATCAAAATTAGATTATCATGTTGCTGCATGGATTGGTGCAAGCCATCTTTGATAGCATCAATGAAGCGTTTTTCGTGAGTTGTGAATGGTGATTGGTGAATAGGTTTGAAATTATCAAGAATCATTATTGGCGATTGACCATTCACCATTGACCTATTTGCATATACATCATTCAATTCTTCTTCAGTATCCGGAACAATTACTTCTTCGGCGAAACCCAATTTCAGTTCTTTTTCAATATCAGTTTTTATTTCATCACGTATATGTATAACCGAATTTTCATCGAGTACTTTTTCATCGAGTAAATAAGTTTCATAATTAGCAACAGGGTCTTTCTTCGCCCATTCTTCAAATAATTCTTTTGGAACATATTTTGTTCCGCTTGCTTCTTCGTGCCCGCGCATGCGAAATGTCATGCACTCAATTAAATATGGCTTTTGATTTTTGATACAATAATCACGAACGCCTTTTATGGTATCGTGAACTGCGAGAATATTATTGCCATCAATCTGCACGCCTTCCATTCCATAGCCTTTTGCTTTGTCAACCAAACTTTCGCAACGATATTGTTCATTCACCGGTGTGCTCAATCCATATCCATTATTCTCAATAATAAAAATCACCGGCAAATCCCAAACAGCAGCCACATTCAGCGCTTCATGAAAATCGCCTTCGCTTGTTCCGCCATCACCACTAAATGCCAATGAAACTTTATTTTCTTTTCGGAGTTTGTATGCAAGTGCAACGCCATCAGCAATGGCAAGCTGCGGGCCAAGATGAGAAATCATTCCGCAGATATGATGTTCTTTCGAGCCGAAATGAAAACTTCTTTCACGCCCTTTGCTATATCCGTCTTTACTTCCCTGCCATTGTTTGAATAATTTGTTCAATGGCATTTTGCGCGAAGTGAAAACACCAAGATTGCGATGCAATGGCATGATCCATTCATCTTCATGTAAAGCGAGTGTTGCGCCAACTGCAATTGCTTCCTGACCAATGCCGCTGAACCATTTGCTGATTTTTCCCTGGCGCAAAAGCAGCAGCATTTTTTCTTCAATCAATCGAGGGAATAAAATGCTTTTGTAAATATGAATAAGCTCTTCGTTAGATAAATCTTTCCTTTCGAAATTCATTCTACAAAATAAAGCGGATTTTTTGTAAAACTCTTTTTTAGCTGCGGATGATTAGGAGATGTTTGCAATTTGTTTTTTGAATCAAGAGCTGACCACAACTTTTCCAAAGCTTAAAATGACTAATAAATTCTGGAATCAAGCTTAAAGCTTTGGAAAAGGTTAAGCATGCTATAGAAATTCCTGGAATCATTTTTGGATAATAGTATTTGAGAATTTATTGTTATTCTGCGCGCAAACTTTTTATTGGATTAACAAAAGAGGCTCTAATAGCCTGAGAGCTGACGGTAATCATGGCAATCAAAATTGCAAACAGACCAGCTATTAAAAAAACGCTGATGCTGATATTTATACGATAAGCAAATGATTGCAACCACTTGTTCATGAGCCACCATGCAATAGGTGAAGCAATGAGAATTGCTATTAAAACCGGTTTTAGAAAATCTTTTGATAATAGTGTTGCAATATTGCCGGAGCTTGCGCCCATCACTTTTCTGATACCAATGTCTTTAATGCGTTGCTGCGCAACAAAAGTTGACATGCCAAACAACCCCAGACAAGCAATGAATAATGTAATGCCGATGAATACTTCTGAAAGTTTCGAAAGCTTTTCTTCTGATTTGTACATTTCATTAAAAGCATCATCCATAAAATAATATTCAAATGGTTCTTCGCTATCGTATTTTTTATAAACGGTTTCAAGTTCATTGATTACATGTGGGGTATTCGCATTTGACTGTATTTGTGCATATAAAACCCTCCATCAGTACTCCATGATGCCAGCGTATCATTTTGCCTATTCACTATAATACCGAGTGGGCCTATTTTTTTCTGTAAAGATTCATAATTGAAATCTTTTAACACACCTGCAACTTCATATAGCCTTGGCCCAAGACCAATCTTTTCATCTATTCCTCCTTCAGTAAGATTTAGCTGGTCAATAGCAGTTTCGTTAAGTATCACAGTTTTTTGATTCAGATAAGAAATTGAATCTTTCGGTGCAGATTTCCATCGCAGACCTAACATCGGAATAAATGATTCATCAACATGAAGAATTGAAATAGATATGTTAGTTTTTCCGTTCTTCGGTTTTGTGAAATATGTTTCACCGCCTTTATATAAAGGAGTAGCAGCAACAGAAATTTTCTAAATAGAGGAAACAGATTTAACATCATTCCTGAAAGACTCAAAATGTTTTCCGATCAATGTCCCAAAAGGCAACATCACTACCCGGTCTCTGCTGATGCCGGTTTCTTTGTGCTTAAAAAAATACAGCTGCTTTTGAACTATCAATCCGCAATTAATAAGAATAATGCAGAGCACAAATTGAAAGACTATAAAGAACTTTCTGATTATCGCCCCGCCTGATTGCTTACTTAATTTACCATATAATACAGCAGATGGATTAAAGCCCGACAATAAAATAGAAGGATATGCAGAGGATAGAACAACAGTAATTAAAAACAATATTAAAAATGCGATCAGCATTTGCGGGGAACGAAGAAAGCTATTATCAACGCGTATCTGGAGAAAATTAAAAAAAGCAGGTTGAACGACAGTGCATATAATATAGCCTACAATAAATGCTATAAGAGAATAAATAAAAGATTCGACAATAAACTGCATAGCGATTTGTCTTTTCTCCGCTCCCATCACTTTTCTAACTCCCACCTCCTTCGCCCGAAGCGTTGACCTTGCTGTGGAAAGTCCTACATAATTAATGATGGCGAGCAATAAAACAGCGATTGCTATTATTGCAAATGCACTAAGATATTTATTGGTAGTTGAGGTTGAAATATCGGAGTTCAGGTGAAAGTTTTTTAAGGGCAGCACATGGAACAAATCCTGCATCGGAGCATTCCTTGAAGCTTCTTTTGCAAGTTTGTTCAAACTGTTTTCTGCATGATCTGCGTCTGCTGGTTTATTTAACAGTAAATATGTGTTCAGAAATCCCCCTTGAACAATCTGAGCTTGCGATGAAACCAGATCGCCTTTGATTACCGCAAATGCCGATAAAGGAGCTATAAAATCAAAATCAATACTTGAATTTGAAGGAGGATTTTGCACAACACCAGCAACAGAAAAATTGTATTTATTATTGTACTTTAAAATTTTGCCAATTGGGTTGTCATCTCCAAAATATTTTTTTGCAATCTTTTTCGTGATAACAACAGAGAACGGATTTTTCAGCGCTTCATTCTTATCTCCACGAATAAGCTGAAAAGAAAAAAAATTAAAAAAATTGCTATCAGCAAATAAAAATTTTTTTTCAAAAAATTTTGCATTATTGTTTTGCAATGTCTGAACAATTATATTTTCATCAATTGTTGTCCTTACAAAACTTTCAACTGTCGCATCGAATTGTTTTAATATTGGGCCTGTATAATAGCCGATATGATTTGAATATGTAGTTTGATTGCCAATTTTAGATTCCCCTTCTATCCAAAATATTCTATCTGAATTTTATGAAATGAATCATAATTGGATTCGTGACCGACATATAGTATGATTAGCATGGAAACAGCGATGCCAACTGCGAGGCCTGAAATATTGATGAAAGAGAATAGCTTATTATTGCGAAGGTTGCGCCAGGATGTTTTAAGATAATTTTTTAGCATGAGGATAAGTTTAATGTTTACAAAATTAGCGAAACAGCTTTAAGTGTTAAAGTATATCGCAAACTGATGCTGATAATTAAGCAAAATTAATAAAAACGATATTATGTCGCTTGACGCTGAAATTAATATCCCAAAAAGAGCAATTTGATTTGCTATTAGAAAATCAACAACGATTAGCTGCATTAATGGAAAAAATATCAGGTAAACTTGGATAAAACAGAAATGATTTTTTGGATAAGAAAGCGGCTTCAACTTTTCCAAAGATATAACAGAATGTAGGAATTTATCAGCCTTTTCAAGCTTTGGAAAAGTTCATTCTCTTTATGCAAATTCTTGAAATAAATTTAAACAGGCTTTAATTATTCTGGCTTTCTTTCTCGCCTTCTTTTTTGTAAAGAAGAGAAGTGAGTGTAGATAACAACAAGCTGAAAAGGAGCGCCCACCAAAAACTATCAACAGTAAACGAACCCGGATTGAAGCTATTCATGACTTTTGAAGCCAATAAAATAATGCCTGCATTAATCACAAACAGAAATAATCCAAATGTTACGATAGTTATTGGCAATGTTAGAATAATGAGAAGCGGTTTGAGAAACGCATTGAGCAATGCAAGCACCAATGCAAGTATCAGGGCTGTTGTAAATTCATTAATGTGAATCCCCTTTAAAATATAAGATAATCCAAAGGCAACAACCGCAGTAACAACAATGCGCAGAATGAAGTTCATAAAAAAGGATTGTGCGAAAAGTTAACAAAAATTAATGGGATTACACCACAACCAATTCATAAAAATCTTCCGGCTGCAAATATTTATTAGCAAGCTCAAGCAATTCTTCAGCAGAAACGGTCTTGATAATGTTGACTCCGTTATAGAAATAATTTTCATCCAGGTTATTCAAAATAATATTTTTCCATCTTCCTGCAACCTGAAACGGGCCATCCAAATCGCCGAGAATAGAACCAATCATAAAATTTCTGGCTGTCTGCAATTCTTCTTCATCAATCAATTCTTCGCGCAGCAATTTCATTTCTTTATACACTTCTTCAATGGTTGCGCCACAAACTTCTTTGCCTGCTTCCGTGCTGATTATCCATCCGCTTTGCTGAATATGGTTCATGAGATAACTGTGAATGCCGTAAGTATATCCTTTGTCTTCGCGGATATTTGCCATCAACCTTGAACCAAAAAACCCACCGAAAATATTATTGAGCACACCTGCTTTTTGAAAATCGGGATGATGCCTGTTCGGAAAATTTCTTGCAATGCGAATAGAGCCTTGCACGCCGTTTTCATCGTTTGTGATATTGTATTTTTTTTCTTTTGCATGAATAACATGATGCTGCATGTTTTTGTAATCACCGTTCCATGCATTCAAAGAAAGATGACCGAAATTTTTATCTAATTCTTCGATAATATCTTTCGGCAATTTTCCTGCAACAAAAATGATGCACTTTCCATTTTGATAATATTGCTGATAGAAATTTTTTATTTCATCTTGTTGCAAAGAAGCATAATCCTGCAGTGAACTATATTTCCCATAAGGATGTTGCTCACCAAATAAATATGCATCGATTAGTCTGCCAGCCACAAACTCACTTTTTTTGAGGCTCACTTGTAATCTTTGTTGTGAATTCTTTTTAAAAATATCTAATTCTTCCTGCGGAAAAATTGAATCTGTAATCAGCTCGGCAATGACAGGCAATAATTCATTTGCATATTTGCCTAAGCAATGCAACGCTATTTCTGCAGTTTCGCTTTGACAGCTTCTGCTCAGCGAAGAGCCATAATATTCAAAATGCTCATTAATCTGAAATGCATTTTTATTCGTTGTTCCATTTTTCAGCAAATGATTTGCAGTTGCAGCAACCATATTTTTTTCTTCGAACCAATTGCCGGCGCTGAAAATAAAATTTACCATTAGAGTATCCAGTTCTCCGAGATTGATCGAATATACTTCAATGCCATTTTTCAAAACATGTTTTTGATATGGAGGCAATGCAAGATGAAAATCTACAGCATCAATTATTTTCGGAGCTATTGTTCTATTCGGCATAAATTTTTTTTAATCTTCGAAATATCCGCCAATCCCGGGATTGTTCGACAACAATCTTGAGCTATGATGAATTGTCAAAACTTCTAACACATTATTTTGCAAGCGATAGATAATGCGATATCTATAAACTAAAATCTGTCTTAAAGAACCTGTGTTTGTGTGTGCAATTGTCTTTCCGATTTCCGGATGCTGCTCAAGAAGCTGGAGTTTTTCGAAAATAGTTTGAACGACCTTGATTGAATTTTGATAAGAATCTTTTTGTATATAATTTTTTATATTCTTCAAATCCTCTTTCGCTTGCTTTGTGATTCTCACTTTCACCATGACTTCATTTCTTCTTTCAATTCTTCAAGAGAAATTGTTTCGCCCCGGTCTGCCTGTTCAATTCCTTTCTGAATTTTTTCAAGCAACACCAATCTTTCAATAACCACTTCAATGTCATCAAAATTCTCTTCAGGCATTGCTTTGATGGTTTCTAATATTTTTTGTTTTGTTATCATAATTATCTATCCAAATTTACTAAATTAATTGCTGGAATAATAGTACATCGTGTTGCTGTTTTTTTCATCAAAAATTTTTCTGCTTTCTGATAATATATCGTCTGCGGTAACCGACTGATATTTTGCAAGCTCGGTGTTCATCAAATTCGCATCGCCGAGCAATTCATAAATAGCAAGGCTTGCAGCGCGGTTCATTATGCTCATATCTTCAAATACAATAGCAGCTTCTGTTTTGTTTTTTATTTTTTCTAATTCTTTTTCTCCAATTTTTTCAGAGACCATTTTTTGTATTTCTTCTTCAACAGCCTTGTCTGCCTCTTTCATATCAACCCCTTTTATTAATCTTCCTTCAATCACCACCAAGCCTGCATCTACGGAGCCCGTTTGATAACATTCAATAGCACTGAAAAGCTTTTTTTCTTTTACTAATGATTGAAAAAGTCTGGAAGAATTTCCGCCGCCTAAAACTTCGGTTATCAATTCGGCAAAATAATATCCGTCTTCCTGTCGCGAAGCCATGTGATAAACTTTGTACAAAGCATCAATCGGCACATCGGCTTTTATTTCTAATTTTCTTGCTTCGGTTTGTTTTGATTCCTGCGGTAATTTTCTTTCATATTTTTTTCCTGAAGGGATATCACCAAACCATTTTTCTGCGAGCTCTTTCACTTGTGCTGTTTTAATATTTCCAGCCAGCACCAATATTGCATTTACCGGGCAATAATGTTTGAAGAAAAAATTTTTTACATCACTGAGTTTTGCGTTTTCAATGTGGCTAAGCTGTTTGCCAATCGTCATCCATTTATATGGATGCTGTTTATAAGCGAGCTCGCGCATCTTGAACCATACATCGCCATAAGGCTTGTTGATATAATGTTCTTTAAATTCTTCGCTCACCACTTTGCGCTGTACTTCCAGACTTTTTTCACTGAATGCCAGTGAAAGCATGCGGTCGCTTTCGAGCCAAAATGCAGTTTCAATATTTTCTGCGGGAAGCTGCATATAATAATTTGTGAAATCATTTGTGGTGAAGGCATTGTTCTCGCCGCCGGCAACCTGCAAAGGCGTTTCAAATTCTTCAATATTTATTGAGCCACCAAACATTAGATGCTCGAACAAATGAGCGAAGCCTGTTTGTTCAGGGTCTTCATCCTTGGCACCTACATCATAAATAATATTCAGGACGGCCATTGGAGTAGAAGGATCTTCATGCACAATGACACGCAAGCCATTACTTAGCTGAAATTTTTCAAACTGTATCATAATTGTAATAAAAAGAAATGCAAAGTAAGGAAGAGAAATTATTTCGCGGCCAAACATTTTATAAAATGCTCTCAACCTTTAAAGTCAGGTCCAGTAATTGATTATCGCGCTTAACTATAATGCGTATTTTTTCACCAACATTCTGTAGCAGGTTTTTATATGCTTGAATATTTCTTGTAAAGTTATTGCCGATGCCCAAAATAATATCATCGGTTTTCAGGCCGCATTTTTCGCCGGGAGAATTTTTCATCACATCTGCTACACGGATTTCTCCGTCAATCCAATAAATGCTAAACCCACTGTATGAGTAATCAAAAAGATCTCTGTAATGTGAGTTGGGCATCAGATATATTTCTCTCTTGCCATAATTGAATATGGTGTTGAACCTGCGGAGTATGTCATTGCCAATTAGGCCTGCAAGCGATGGATAGGAAGTGATGTTATACACGTCATCGAAAATATAAGCGGGCACATTGCGAAAACGAAATGGGCCTACCTTAAATTCTTTGATTGTTGTCTCTTTCATATTTGCTTTGCCGCCAAGCCCTTGGGCAAGCGTTTCAGCAGGTTTCTTTTTTTTGCTGCTGAACAAAGTGCTGTCGGAAACAAAATCCGATGATAACAATAAACATAAACCGGCTCCTGTATCAAAATAAAACCGCGCATCTGCGCTGGTGTTATCACGAACCAATGCCGATTCAACAGGAAGGCTGAATATCAAAGGGTGCGTGAGATAGCCGCCCCTGGGATATTTTATAGAACCTTTAGAATAAACATAAATCATCGAGCTGTCATAATCGACCTTAACAATATATCTTGATAAAAAACTGTAGCCTATAATGCCATCAATATTTTCGCCATACACGCTGGAAAGAATGCTATAATCGTTTACATGAAAGTTGAGGCTATCTACCATTAGCCCCGGCAAAAGAAGCCTTTCATTATAAACAAAGCTAACATTGCGTATACCTGCAATGCCGCGTATCGTTCTGTCTGATGGAGTAGGGGTGATGTGAAGCCTTTGGCAAGTTGTTGAATCGAGTGAAATGCCGCCGCTGCCGGTATCAAAAATAAAATTGAGCGAATCTGGGTAATTGCCAACTTTTGATTTGATCAACACGATGCCCCCATTTAAAAGGCGGAAGGGCATTGCACTTAATAGCCGGGAAGCGGGCGGAATAAATTCCTCCTGCGCAAAAATGTTATCCGCAGAAAATAATATTGAAGCGAATAATAGGGCTAACCTCAATACTAAAAGGCGAAAAATTACAAATTTGGTGGTGTTAATATTCATGCAGCATAGCATTAATCTTAGGTTCAGCAAGGCTAATTTTTCTTTGTTGGTCGCCTTCGGTTTGTCTTGACCTTCTTCTAAAACCATCACAAATCCATATACAAGGCAAACCTTTTGCTCAAAATGTTGCATTCACCGTTCGGTATCTTAAATTTGCTTTTATAAACAACGAAATAAATTGAATCTTGACAAGCTATACGATAATGCACTTCGCTTTGAATTCTTATCTGTGGAAGAAGGAGTTTTTTTGTTTGAGCATTCACCGCTCACAGAATTGATGTACGTCGCAAATGAGCTGCGCAAAAAGCAAGTGCCTCACGGCAAGGTTACCTGGCAGATAGACAGAAATGTGAACACGACCAATGTGTGCATCGCAAACTGCAAGTTCTGCAACTTTTATCGCGTGCCCGGCCACCCGGATTCGTATATAACGGGCATGGATACCTACAAAAGAAAGATTGAAGAAACATTCCGTTGGGGTGGTGATCAATTACTGCTTCAGGGAGGCCATCATCCAAAACTTGGGTTAAGCTTTTATACAGATCTTTTCAGCCAATTAAAAGAATTATACCCTGCGCTCAAACTACATACGCTCGGGCCACCCGAGGTTGCACACATATGCAAGCTGGAAAAAATGAGCCACCATGATGTTCTTGTTGAATTGAAAAAGGCAGGAATGGATTCGCTACCCGGCGCAGGCGCAGAAATTTTGGTTGACCGTGTTCGCAGGCTTATAAGCAAAGGAAAATGCGGCGCACAGGAATGGCTCGATATCATGCACGAAGCGCATGAATTAAACATCACAACTTCGGCTACCATGATGTTTGGCCATGTTGAGACCATTCAGGAAAGATTTGAGCACCTTGTAAAAATAAGAGAAGTGCAGTCCAGAAAGCCAGAATCTGCAAAAGGCTTTCTCGCCTTTATTCCATGGACACTTTCAGGATGTTGACACATTGCTTACAAAAATCCGTGGCGTTCATAACCTCACAACTCCTGATGAATATATCCGGATGATTGCAATGAGCCGCATTATGCTACCGAATGTGAAAAACATTCAGGCCTCGTGGCTTACTGTTGGAAAGCAAACTGCCCAAATTTGCTTGCATGCCGGGGCGAATGATTTTGGCAGTATTATGCTTGAAGAAAATGTGGTCAGCGCTGCCGGAGCGCCTCACCGCTTTACTGCCAAAGGCATTCAGCAAGCTATTAAGGAAGCCGGCTTTGAGCCCCAGCTCCGCAACCAGCAATATGAATGGAGAAAAATTCCGGAGGCTATCGAAGAACAGGTAATAAATTATTAAAATTGCATGTCACAATTACAGCGCTTTAAAATGGTATGCAGTTTGTTTGATTAATGCAATGACTAAACCACCGCCATCTCTTTTATTCTGCATTTTAATGGATGCCCTCGGCTGTGCAACTTACATTCTTCCGGGTATAGGCGAGTTTGGAGATATTATTTGGGCACCCATCTCAGCTATTATTTTCTACAAAACATTCGGCGGCTGGAAAGGAGCCTTCGGAAGCGTTTTCAATTTTATTGAAGAAATACTTCCCGGCACCGATTTTATCCCTTCGTTCACTATTATGTGGTTTTGGAAATATTGGAGGCCGTCAGGAAAGACAATCATTTCCTAAAACCCATCAATTTACCCTTATAACGATGTATTTTACCTAAAACAATAAAGTACTTCCACTAATTTTAGCTGTTCAGAAACTTAAACTGCAAATTTTGCGTTAGAGTGCCGGAAATCCTCTGAAAGACAATGAAAAGCCCTTTCCGTAAGCTCATAAGAATATCTATAGTGCTATTTGCAGTAGTGCTCATGTTCAATTTTTTTGGCTATTATCTGACGCACGTTAAATCTGCCGAAGACCAGGAAATAACAGAAGCAAAAAGCATTGCAGACAAACAGCAGATCCTTAGTCAGGTAATCTCAAAAAATGCTGTTCTTTTATTAAACGAAGACATCAGTAAACCGGAAGCTGCTGCTGCAAAAGATAGTTTGCAAAAAGCGCTTGGCGTTTTCAAAGAACAGCAAAAACACCTTCAAAAGCAAATCAGCATTCAACAATTGCCGCTGCCACCACACGTATTTCAGGTTCGGTTGCTGCTATCAACAATGCAGCCTTATTATCAAAATTTCATTGCCGTTTCTGATGAAATATCTCAGGTAGATTCTTCGCTTATCAGTATCAACAAAAAACTTTACCTACGCCAGCTTCTGTATACTGAGCAAAATTATTTGCCCATCATGAAAGATGTTAGCATTCAATATGGGCTTATAGCTTCCGATGCACACACGGAAGCCTCAACAATTGAAGCCAGCAAGTTCTTATCGCTTGTCATAGCAATCATATGCCTTATTATTCTTGTGCTTGAGCCCGCATTCAAAAAAGGAGAGACAAATTACGCAGAGCTTCAAAAAGCAAAAAATGAGCTGCTCCAGGAAAAACAATACCTCAGTTCCATTTTGCACTCACAAACAAACTATGTTATCAGAATAAACAGGGTCGGCCATTTCACTTATGCAAATCCATCTTTTTTGAACACCTTCAAGCATACAAAGCAGGAAATAGATTCAAAGTTTTTTTATGAAACTATTTTCCCTAAAGATATGGTGCGCTGCCAACAGATAGCAGACGACTGCTGGAAAAATCCCGGAAAGGTTTCGAAGATGCTGATCAGGAAACCAATTAGTGGCACTCGTGATTTTTTGTGGACGGAATGGGAATTCCTGGCGCTCTCGGATGATAAAGACCAGGTGAAAGAAATACAGGCTATTGGTTTAAATGTAAGTGATAAAGTAGAAGCGCAGGAAGTAAAAGAAGAGGCGATACAGACCTTGTCATACGCAATGACCTATGCAAAAATGGGCTCATGGAAATTTAATTTTTCAACCAAGGAACTTGAGCTGAGCAAAGAGTTCAAAGAGTTGTTGGGCCTTGAAGACAGCACTAGAAAAATGACTCTTGACCATTTCATCGATACCTGTGTTGTGCCTGAGGACCAGTTGGCTGTTGCGGAAGAATTCATTAACGCCGTAAGCAACAAGGAGCACAAAGATTACGAAACTTCATTCTCATTTAGAATAATCACCAATCAAGGCTGGATGCGCTATCTTTCTTTGAAAGGGATAGTAATGGATAAATACAGCAGCTTTGGCGTTGCGCAAGATATAACTGCGCAAAAAGAATCTGAAAATGCACTGCTGAACAGCGAACAGAAATTCAGGCTTCTTGCCGAGAATTCAGGAGACATCATCAGCGTTCATGCCGCAGACGGTACTATGTGGTATCTTTCGCCATCTGTTACAACCGTGCTTGGTTATGAAGTGGAAGAATTGCTCGGCAAGTCGATTTACCAATTTGTTCATCCCGATGACATACACAAATTTTTTCCGACAGAACAAACAAAATCATCTCTTTCAGATTCAGAAAGCATTATTATTCGCTATAGAATTATGAGAAAAGATGGTGTTTATATCTGGCACGAAACTATTGTGAAACCAATTATTGACGACAACGAAGTCATCAAGCTTATCTGCACTTCAAGAAACATTACTGAACAAAAAGCTGTTCAGGAAAACCTGAAAAAGAAAGATCAGTTGCTGCAAGGCGTTGCTGAATCAACACATTCGTTTCTCATGAATCCGGATGTGAACCACGCCATCAGCGAATCTTTGCAAATTCTTGGCCGAAGGGCGGCTGTCAGCCGGGTATATTTATTCCGCAATCATTTTAATGAAGCGGAACAGCGCTGGTACACCAGCGAAACCCACGAGTGGACAGAAAATCCCGAAGACTTGCGCATTGACAGCCCAACAATAAAGAACATTTCTTTTGACAGCATAAAAAAAATAGTCAGCCCTTTGATGGCCAACCTCCCTTTCATAAGTTATAAAAACACCGAAGAAGATCCCCAATTGATTGCTATTTTCGAAAAAAATAAATTGGTTTCTTCAGTAGCAGTAGCCATTTTCATCAAAAATGAGTTTTGGGGATTTGTAGGGTTTGATGAGTTCACGAAAGAAAAAGTATGGTCAGAAGCTGAGTTCTCAATTTTGAGGTCCTATGCGTCTTCTCTATCTGCTGCAATCGAACGAAAGGAAATTGAGGTGGAGCTGATCAAAGCAAAAGAAGTTGCTGAATCCGCAAGCCATGCAAAAAGTGAGTTCATGGCAAACATGAGCCACGAATTAAGAACGCCAATGAATGGCATTATTGGTTTTACCGACCTTGTTCTCACAACCGATTTGCAAAAAACGCAAAGAGATTATTTGCACAATGTAAAAAAATCTGCTCATGGCCTTTTAGACATCATTAATGACATTCTTGATTTCTCGAAAATTGAAGCTGGAAAATTAGATATAGAAAACACACTCTTCAAATTGGATGAATTGGTTGAAGAAACCATTGATCTGCTAACAGTAAAAGCCTTCGAGAAAAAACTTGAGATGCTTTTTAAAGTCGATCCAAATATTCCATCGCAGTTCTATGGGGATCCTGTACGCATAAGGCAGGTAATCGTTAACCTTCTTGGCAATGCCATTAAGTTTACCGGTGAAGGAGAGATTTTTGTCAACATACAAAAAAACAGCGACGTCTATTGGAAAGATGAAAAGAAATTCATGAACGTAACGGTGCAGGTTGCAGATACAGGCATTGGTATTGCAAATGAAAAGCTTCAGAAAATATTTGAAAGCTTCACTCAGGCAGACACCTCAACAACGCGCAAATATGGTGGCACGGGACTTGGCCTCACCATTTCAAAAAGCCTTGCAGAAATGATGGGCGGCCACTTAACTGTTGAAAGCACGCCGGGCAAAGGCAGCATTTTTACATTGCACTTAACACTGGAAGTTGCAAATGAGCAACCCGAAATACTAATGCCAGAAAAACCTTTGCTGAAAAAGGTTTTGGTAGTTGATGACAATTCAACGAACCGCTGGCTTGTTCAGGAAATGTTCAAGTTTATGGACATTGCCTGCGAAACTTCATCGGACGGATCCGATGCTATTTTGAAAGTTGGAGATGCAGAAAAAAGCGGCCAGCCATTCGATCTTATAATCGCCGATCATCACATGCAGCGCATTGATGGTGTCACGTTAATCAAACAAATCAAAAAGCTTTCTTTAAAAAGCAAGCCATTGTTTATGTTGATGCTCTCTTCGCTTGAAAAAAATATGTACCAATTGGAAGCAGACCGCGCGGGCATTAACAAATTTATTTCCAAGCCTCTCAAAATGCACGAGCTGCATACCACCCTGCTTTCATTATTTGAAAAGCCGTTGCAGACTGATGCGCTTCACCCATCGTTGCCGGTAGTTGAAAAAATATCTCAAACAGTAAGTATTATGGTAGTTGACGACGAGCCCATTAATATGTTATTGATCACTGAGGTAATGCGGAGAATGGGATTTGATGTAATCCAAATGAGCAATGGAAGAGAAGTGCTGGAAGCGCTTCAGCTTTATGAGCCAGTGCTTATATTTATGGATGTGAACATGCCCGAAATAGATGGATACACAACCACAAAATTAATACGCCAGCTGCCCGAGCCGCATTGCAACATCCCTATTATTGCGCTCACTGCTGATGCTATGAAAGGCGACAAAGAGAAATGCCTTCAGGCAGGCATGAACAATTATATCTCAAAGCCATTTAAGCTTGAAGATATTGAAGCCGTGCTAAAAAGCTATATGTTGTTGATTTAATTCCCTGAAGCAATTCTCCCAGGTTCGTTATCGTTTCGGTTCCGATCGTAAACGTTTAATGAAACTTTCCAATCGCTCATTTCATATTGCAGAGATAGCTCAATTTTTAATTTTTTCATTTCGCCAACAGCTGGCAGCAATTCAAAAATAACGGTAGTGAATTTTTTTTCTTCATCAGGCGTTTCATATTGCCCATTTAATATAAATGGTTTTTCGCCATGCAGTTTTATGATGCTGTTTTTTATTTGTTCAAAAACTTCCTTGAATTTATTTTTCGCCGAATTAAAATCTTCCGCTTTCAACAATGTGCAGCCCCAGCCATACACATCATTTTTTGACGAGCTATAACGGGTAACAATACACGAAGATGAACCGGGGATCTGAACTTTTGACTGGTACTCTGTTTGCTGAGGGCTCTGAATAATTACTTCGCCTTTAATGTTCTTAAACCGGTTGGGATAATCCTGTATTACTTTTTCAAGGCTTGCGCTTGTGTTGTTTGAAAAAGCTTCCTGTGCAACTGAAGTTGCATAAAAGGCAAGAAGCACAAAAGAGGTAATGATGCTTTTCATGGCTGAACAAATCAATATTACGATAAATTACAGTTTACCGCAATAGAAAAATTACGGCTAAATTACCCGCCAGTAATACTATAATAATAGGATGGAATATTCGTTATCTTTTATTATTTTGTTTAACCCCAAACCAATATCAATGCAGAAAAACAGTTTGTTAGTCAATAAGGAGAATATTAAAATTTATAGAACCGGGCACCATCCTTCTTCTCTTTCCTATTTTCTAAAAAGCCTTGTGTCAGTGATTGTGATGGGCAAGTCTCCTTCCGGAAGCGTTGGCTATTACCGCATAAGAAAAACAAGCAAATAATTATATTAAACGTAAAGCACTTACCTCTGAAACCACTAAAGTATGTGCTTAAGCTGCATCGAAAGGTGCGGCTTTATTGTTTTTGGCAGAAAGCTTTTATAAAGGAAGTGGCTGCTTAAAGCCACCGTCGGGGTTACGCCCGCCGCCGCCACGGCGGAAATTATTCATGCCGGGCATTCTGTTCTGTTGTGATCCGGGAAATTTATTCAGGTTCCATGTAAAAGTTAGCATGCCATAACGTGAAAGGGTACTTGTTCTGGTTGCACTATAACCGCCATTTGCCGATGCGGTTTTGCTTACATTGGTATTTGAGTTAAACAAATCAAACACAGTTAGCCTGATTTCCCCATTCTTTTTCTTGAATAAAGATTTTGCAATAGCAGGGCTGAATAAAGGCACACTTGCATTATAAGCTGCAATATGGTTATTGGTATAAGTGTAATTGAAATTAGCTGCAACAAGCCAACCGCTATTGGTATAAGCCGTAATTTCTGCAATGAATATATGCGAGAAATAATTCAGGTTTTGGTTAGAATTTAGGGAATTGCTGGCTATGTTATATGTTGGGTTATAACTGAAATTCATGTCAAAATTCTTCTTGATGTTCGTTGTCCATGAAACTGTTTCTGAAATCGTAGTATTTCTTGTGAAAGAATGCAAGTAAGTATAAGGCAATGTTGGGCTTCTCATCGTATCTACGAGGTTCTGGCTTTGAGAATAATTTATATTGGTAATAAAATTAAGGTTGGATTTTGGTTTCTTCAATGCAAAACCATAATTAAAATAGCCTGACAAATTATAGGTGCCATTCAAATTTGTGTATGTGCTCGATTGGCCGCCCTTTGCATTGTAAACAATAGAGTTCTGAATATCATTTACCGTAGTGCTTGCATTAATAGTTGCGAACAGCACGTTCTGCGTGCCTGGGTCAAAAGAAGAATATAATATTCTAACACTATGGGTAAACTGAGGTTTTAGATTCGGGTTACCCGTCAAAAAATTTACGTCATCCGAAGTAGTGGTAAGAGGTTGTAGCTGCGAGGCAGACGGCGTGCCTGTTCTTCCCTGATAAAAAAACCGGAAGCGCTGTGTTTTTGAAAAAGAATATTGAAAAACAACAGAAGGGGTTAAGTTAACATAGCTATGCGATACTGTAATGTCTTTTGTAGTATTATCGCTCACAAAATTCATAAGCTGAATGCCCGAACCAAAATTCAGGTTAAACTTTGCGTTTTGGATGCGATAAGTTAAAGTAAGCCTGTTTGAATTTGAACTGAATTTATATGAGTTGCTAAACAAGCTGTCGAATGAAGTGTAGCCATGAGCAGAGTCTGTAAAATCATACGTGTTATTGATAGTCCTGCTTCCGTTATACGTATAATTATAGCTTATTTGAATTACCTGATTCTTTCCAACAGGCTCGGTATATGAAAGCGTTGGGCTGATATTATAAGAATGAAGCGAATCGTTATAGTGCTGGTTGATCAACTGCGTTGAATCAGCCGGGCCTAAATTGTAATAATTATTGAGGGAATAATAATTCCCATCGCCGTTGTTAACATTCACGTTTCCGGTGATGTCTAATGAAAGCGTTCGATACGGTTTCAAAAATTTATGCCGGAAGGTTAGGTTGGACCCATTTATATTAAAGCCGCTATTTTCACTGGAAGTATACCCGGCAAGTGTATTTACAGGGTTGCCATTTTGATCAACTGTTGATGAATTTGATGAGCCATTTGGCTTTGTGGTTTGAAAAGTAATATTAGGGCGGAAAACAAAAGAATTGTTGCTGTCTATCTTTTGTTCTATGTTAAGATAAATGCGCTGGTTTGTTGTTCTTTGAAGAGCATATGAATTGGAATTGATAGAATCGGAGCCATCGCCCAGCTCCCTGAGTTGCTGGCTTTGGCTGTTGAGGGACACATGCTGGAAATTATAAAAATAACTCCCTTGCACTTCCGTTTTTGGCGTCCAGTTATCGTGGTAATTGAACCCTCCCGCCCAAACTGTGGTAATGCCCGGGCTGCTCTGATTTGTGGCTGCGGCAGGCCCACCGCCGCTACCCCGCCTGCCGCCGGAGCTGCCCAAAATATCCTGTATAGTAAAGTTCTGTTTGTTGATGTCATTGGCCTGGCCGAACAACGACATTTGCTGACCCCCATTAAACCGGTGCATATTAATGCTCTCATCATAATCTTCATCTGTGCCTGCTCCGGCTACTGTTCTTCCAAAATATCCTTTGTTTTTGTCTTTTTTTGTAGTGATATTAATGGTCTTAACGCGGTTGCCGTCGTCAAAGCCGGTAAACTTGCTTTGGTCGTCAAGGTCATCAAATACTTGTATTTTATCAATGATGTCGGGGGGAAGATTACGTGTTGCCAGTTTTGGGTCGTCACTGAAAAAACGTTTCCCATTTACCAGCACCCTTTGCACTGTTTCGCCTTGAGCAGTAATATTTCCGCTGGCATCTACTTGAATGCCCGGGAATTTTTTCAAAAGATCTTCTGCAACCGCATTAGGCTTTGTGGCATACTTGGAAGCATTGTACTCAACAGTATCACCCTTTACTTTCATTGGCGGCGCTTCAACAATAACTTCCGCCATCTCATCAGTTTTTCTTTGCAGGTTTAAAGTTGCAAAATCAATATTCAGGTTTGTAGTGTCAATAGTGAATTTTTTCAAGATGGGCTGATACCCTTCAAAACTTATAACCAATGTGTAATTACCTGCTTTCAGATTTCTTACTATAAAAGATCCCTGTTTATTGGTTACTACAAACTGGGCACCATCCGGATTATTAACGGGGGTTACAGAAACGCTTGCCTGGCTCAAGTCTTGTTGCTTGCCGGTAGAATCTATAATCTTTCCTTTAACTGAGCCTAAAATTTTATTTTGCGAATAGCCATCAGCTATCAACAACGTTAGGATAAAGCTTAGCAATAAAACCCTTCGGTACATAAATGCATTTTATATTTATTAAAAATAAAATGAATGCCATAAACTCTATAAGAGAGATATACTAATGGCAAAAAGCCATTGCCCTTTGGGTGAATGCATAAGCTAGCTGAAGAGATATTCCACATCCTGGCGTGTGAGCGCCTTAACGAAGCCTTCATCATCTGCAATCAGGTCTCTGGCAAGAACGCGTTTCTTTTCCTGGAGCTGCAGTATTTTATCTTCGATGGTGTCTTTGCATATCATACGATAGGCAAAAATATTTTTTGTTTGACCGATGCGATGGGTCCTATCAATGGCTTGCTGCTCTACTGCCGGGTTCCACCACGGGTCAACAATGTATACGTAATCTGCGGCGGTAAGGTTTAGCCCCACGCCGCCTGCTTTTAAAGAAATTAAAAATACGCGGCATTCATGGTCATTCTGGAAACTTTGAATGGCTCGTTCTCTTTCTATTGCTGATGTGCTTCCATCAAAATATTCAAACTTCACATCAAGCTCTTTTAATTTATTTCTTATTAATGCAAGCATGCCGAGGAATTGTGAAAAGATAAGCGCTTTATGGTCGCCGATATTCTCTGTTATTTCGCGTGCAAGTTCTTCAAGTTTGATAGAATGATTCGGGTATTTATCAGTTTCATTTAAAATTGATGGGGAATCACAAATCTGGCGGAGCTTCATTAAGCCTTGCAAAATGGTGAGCTGCGATTTTTGGATTCCTTGTTCTTCAATAGTGCCAAGAATTTTATCGCGGTAATCATTTCTGTAAGCATCATAAATTTTGCGCTGCTCATCTTCCATTTCGCAAAAAAGAATTGTTTCTGTTTTTTCAGGAAGGTCTTTTGCGACTTGTTCTTTGGTTCGTCTTAAAATAAATGGGAACAACAATTTTCGCAAGTGATCTTTTCTTTCCTGCTCACCAAACTTATCAATTGGCACTGCAAATTCCTGCCGGAAAAATTCTATGCTGCCAAGCATTCCGGGGTTCAGGAAATTCATCTGTGCAAAAATATCGAAGGTGTTGTTTTGAAGCGGGGTACCGCTCATGCACAACCGATGTTTGGCCTGCAGCAAACATGCTGCTCTGGTTACTTTGCTTGCGGGGTTCTTGATGGCCTGCGATTCATCGAGCACTACATAATCAAATTTTATATCGACCATTAATTTAATGTCGCTGCGCAATGTGCCGTAAGTTGTAATAATGATATCATATTCTTTCAGCCCCTGATCATTCCTTGCTCTTTCTCCGCCATGATGAATATGATAAGTCAATTCAGGAGTAAATTTTTTGATTTCATTTTCCCAGTTGAACATCAGCGTAGTTGGGCAAACTACCATTGCTTTTAAAGTTCCATATGTTTTTTTGTAATGGTGCAGGAACGACAAAGCCTCAACAGTTTTGCCAAGCCCCATATCATCTGCAAGAATGCCGCCCCAGTTTACTTCGTGCAAATAGTTTAGCCAGTGAAAGCCATGAACCTGATAGGGCCTTAATATATGTTGCAAATGTTCCGGAGGGTCAATTTCTTTTATGCGATTGAATTCTCTGAGTTGCTCATATTTTTCTTCAAGTTTTATTACCAATTCTTCTTCGCTTCTGTTCTCGTACAATTCATCGATCACGCTCATGTGATATTTTGACAAGCGCAGCTGGTTGGCTTTTCCTTCTCCGACCCTGAACAACAATGAATATTTTTTTATCCACTCTTCCGGCAGAACGCCTAATGTGCCATCATTTAAAGGAACAAATTGCTGGCGGTTTGCGAGGGCTTTTTTTACATCAGCGATTGTAACTTTTTGGTCGCCGAAAACAATATCCACTTTCGCATCGAACCAATCTGTGCTGCCGCTGATGTGAATTTTTGTTTGCGGCTTTGCTGTATTGAAACGAAAGTTTTTAAGCGCATCATAACCATACACCGGCACTTTCATTTCCTGCATCGCATCTACAAACAAAAAAAACCAGTTATTTTTGAGAACATCGCTGCCCTTTAAAGCCAGGCTGTGCGACCCTTCCGGCTGAATGAACTGTGAATGCAGCCCTTTCAGCTTATTAATAAATTCCTGTTCTGATGCTCTGTGTCTTTTCACCACCATCACTTTATCTTCATCGGGAACAATTAATTCTTCTTTGCCCCCGGGTTTTGTTTCAAAACCTTTATAAATAAACAATGGCTGAAATACCAAATAATCGCCTTTTTCCTGTAAAAGCAATTTTTTTTCAGGCTCGCCATCTTTTACTTCCTTCACCAAACTGCTTTCAAATTCTACATGATAGTCTTTCGTAAGTGGCAGCACAAATTCTTTCAACTGTTTTTGCCAATCTTCTTTTTCGATCAGCATTTTCTTTTTTCCAGCAAATTTTTCCACCAACATGATATCATGTGGCTTGCTCCACAAATGCAAATTATGATTGTAAAAAAATAAGGTGCTTGAATTGCATTCATTATCATTTATGTCGACTGCCTGCCCGTAAATTTTTGTATGGCACGAAATTTCTATCCCCTCTTTTTGTTTCGACACTTTAAAGAAAGGCTCAATAAAAGGCTGCGCAACTCCTATGGCCTGCAGGTTCTCTGTCTTGAATGCTTTGTGCCCATTTAGGAAAAATATGAATGGGTTGTTGTTGGCTTCAGCAAATAATTTTTGCAGCTTGGGGTGAAGGTATTCAACCATTAATGCCTTTGTTTCCTCAGGTAGCCCATCTTCTTCCTGGTGAATGATGTTTTCCCAAATGCCGCTGAACGGAGAGTTCCTATTCAGATACCTGGTGATTTCGGATTCCTGCATTTTGCGCAGCGATGTGAGCAGTTGTTTGTCTGCGTCGTTGAAAGAATCAATATTCACAAATTTGGTGAGGTCTATTTTTTCAACCTTGCTCACATACGATGTCTGGTCATCATTGCTCTCGCCGGAAACCGCGTCCATCGCAAATCCCGGATAGCTTTCATTATTGAAATTAAAAACGATGCCGAGCCTTTTGGCCGAACCCGCCTGCAATTCATCTGCCGCTTCAACTTTCTGTTCTATTTCTGCAGCAACAAGTTTTGGCTTGCTCGAAACATTTTGTACAATCCTTTTTATTGATGTGTCCAGCACTCTTAAAAAAGGCTTTCCATCTTTATAAGTAAATTCAAATTTATTTTTTAAATCATCGCTTAGTGAATAACCATAAGCTTCGAGCAATTTATTTTTTTCTTTGTCCCAGTTCCTGATGCTGTCAAAATAATATGGGCCATTTGCGCGCAGCAATTGAAGCAGTACAATTACTTTGGGAAGACAAAGCGGGTGGCTTTCATCTTCATAATCTGAGCTTGTATCAAAATTCCTTTCTTCATTTTTGCGAATAATGACGCGATAAGATTTTCCATCGATATCAACTGATGCTTTCACCATTTCATCTTTCGCATATTCAATATTTGCCTTGTGCGATAGAAGGTATTTTTCTGCTTCAGCATAAGATTCGGCAGAACAAAGTGGGCGCAAGCTTTTTAGGTCAATGTATTTCATCTTCACGACTGTGTGCTCCTGATCGTAAATGATTTCTTCGGCTTTTAATAAATTTCTATCGAGCAGCTCTTGAAGTTGAATAAGTGCGGCAGCTTCATGCCTGCAAATATCGCCTAGGTTATACGGGCACGTGCAGCGAACCGAGAGCGTTTTCGCGTCTTTGAATTTAGACACGTGCACTTTATAGTAAGTTGAGTAACTGTCATCCTTCACGCGAAAAGCAACTGCCTCAAAAAGCTCATCGTATTCTATTAGTTCAACAAATCCCATGGCATGGATTTTTTTTCCACGTCGGATTACTTCATCGGTTCCATTGGTATAAACATATTTAATCAGGTGCGGTAACGCCATGCAATTTCCCAGGTTTAATGAACAGCATTTCTCATTATTGCCATGCTCATGTTAGTAAAAAGACCAATCTGCAAAAGTAAAGGAAAATAACTGAGCAAATAAAAGATTTGCAGTGTATTAATATGAAAATAACAACGCGAGGAAATTTGTATCAAGCACTTTCTAAAAACGCATAACAAATTTTATTTTCTGTGGTTGAAAAAAAATATTTTACGCAATATTATTTACAAAGGCGCGTTTATAATATTGGTTCAATAATTTTAATTCTAAAATCCAAATACTATGGGAAACCCATATCGCAGGCTATTCAACTTATTTGCATTTTCCCTTCTCGCATTTGCAATCTACCTGAATTTTATTCATAAAGATGAAGACGAAAGCGCCGAAAATGCTGTAACAAAATCTAATATCAATTACGTTCAGGCCGCTTCTGCTCAGCCTAAACAACCAGTGGCTGTTGAAAATGCCAAGGCTTCTTCAAAAGAAGAAAAGAAGAACTAAATTAGATTTTAAATAAATAAAATATTTCAAACCATTACGCAATGGCGCAATGGTTTTTTTATTGCATCGCAGAAAAGGAATTAATTAACTTAGTAGCCTGTGCCTGATAAAAAAATCAGCTAGAAAGTTGCTATGGAAAAAAAATTATTTCTCTTAGATGCGATGGCGCTCATCTTTCGTGCCTATTATGCACTTATCCGAAATCCCCGCATTACCTCAAAAGGCCGAAATACCAATGCACAATTTGGTTTCACCAATACATTAATCGATCTTATCACAAATCAAAAGCCATCGCACATGGCTGTTTGTTTTGATACACATGCGCCAACAGAGCGCCACACCGATTTTGCCGATTACAAAGCAAACAGGCAGGAAGCGCCGGAAGATTTATTGAGTGCGCTGCCTGATATAAAAAAAATAATTGAGGGGTTTAATATTCCTGTAATGGAACTTGATGGTTATGAAGCCGACGATGTGATTGGAACGCTTAGCAAACAAGCGGCTGATGAAGGTTATGAAGTTTTTATGGTAACGCCTGATAAAGATTACGGCCAGTTGGTTTCTGAAAAAGTAAAGATTTATAAGCCGCCATATCAAGGTGGAACTATAGAAATTTTAGGGCCAAAAGAGGTTTGTGAAAAATGGAATATAAATGATGTTTCGCAGGTAATTGATATACTCGGGTTGATGGGCGATGCGGTTGACAATATCCCAGGCATTCCTGGCATCGGAGAAAAAACAGCAGCGAAATTATTAGCTGAATACAGCACGCTTGAAAATGTTTTGGAAAATGCCGATAAAATAAAAGGAGCGCTGGGCGAAAAAGTAAAAGCAGGAAAAGAATTGGCAGTGCTGAGCAAAAAACTGGCAACCATCATCATGAATGTTCCTCTGAATTTTCATGAAGAAGATTTTAAACTGAAGGAATGGAACAAAGAAAAATTGAAAGAAGTTTTTAGTGAGCTTGAATTTAAAACCATTGGCAAGCGCATATTGGGAGAGGATTTCAGCACATTCAATACAGCACCCGAAGGAGTGCAAACTGATTTGTTTGGCAGTGTAGTTGAATCGCAAAATGGAAAAAGCAAGAAGCAAGTAACGAGCGACAAGGTTCAAGAGAAACAAGAAAGCGCTGAACAAATTGAAACACCAGATATCTTAAGTGCAGAAAAAAATATTAATAACACTCCGCACAAATATTATTTAGTGCAAGAGGAGGCTGATATTAAAAAACTGGTGGAAAATTTATCTGCTCAAAAAGAAATTTGTTTTGATACAGAAACAACCGGCATCGACGCAAATGATGTGGAGCTTGTCGGCCTGAGTTTTTCTTGCCACCCGGGAGAAGCTTATTATATTCCTTGTCCGTCAGATCAAAATGAAACAAAAAAAATCCTTTCATTATTCACTCAGCTCTTCAACTCTTCAACTATAACATGGATTGGCCAGAATACAAAATATGATTTATTGGTTTTAAAATGGTATGGCATTGAACCCAAAGGAAATCTGTTCGATACCATGCTTGCTCATTATGTGATTGAGCCGGAAGGCAAGCGCAGCATGGATTCGTTGAGTGTTCAATATCTCGGTTATGAGCCGGTTCACATTGAAGAACTGATTGGGAAAAAAGGAAAAGCACAAGGCAATATGCGCGATGTCGGGTTTGAAAAGATAAAAGAATATGCCGCCGAAGATGCAGACATCACGCTTCAATTGAAAAATAAATTTGTTCCATTATTAAAAACAAAAGAAGTAGAAAAAGTTTTTAGTGAAGTTGAAAACCCATTGGTAAGAGTGCTTACAGATATGGAATTTGAAGGCGTGAAAATTGATGAAGGTTTTTTGAAAGATTATTCAAAGCAATTAGAAACGGACGCAAAAAATGCTGAAGAAAATGTTTTTAAGCTGGCCAAAGAACAAGCTGGCGTAGGGCCATTCAATCTATCATCACCTAAACAATTAGGTGAAGTGCTGTTTGATCATTTGAAACTCGACCCGAAAGCAAAAAAAACAAAGACTGGTCAATACGCAACTGGCGAAGATGTGTTATTGAAGCTCTCTCACAAAAGCAAAATTGTTGAAGACATCCTTGCATATCGCGAGCTCACAAAATTAAAATCAACTTATGTGGATGCACTACCGTTGATGATCAACCGAAAAACGGGAAGAGTGCATACTTCTTACGCACAAGCCGTTGCGGTAACAGGGCGTTTGTCTAGCAATAACCCCAATCTTCAAAATATTCCTGTACGCACTGAGCGTGGAAGAGAAATTCGAAAAGCATTCATCCCAGGCGATGAAAAACATATTTTATTATCTGCCGATTACTCACAAATTGAATTGCGCATTGTCGCCGCCATCAGTGGCGATCCTGCAATGTGCGATGCATTCAAGCATGGAAAAGATATTCATACAGCTACAGCAGCGAAAGTTTATACTGTGGAAGAAACTGCTGTCACCAAAGAAATGCGCTACAAGGCAAAGAGCGTGAACTTTGGAATTATTTATGGCCAAGGTGCTTTTGGCCTTGCAGATAATCTTGGCATCAGCAGAACGGAAGCGAAAGAGATCATTGATAATTACAAGAAGCAATTTGCTAACATCCAAAAATATATGGATGACACGATCAACTTTGCACGCGAGCATGGATATGTGCAAACGCTGATGGGGCGCAAGCGCTGGCTGAAAGACATTAACAGCGCCAACTTCACAGTTCGGGGTTTCGCAGAACGAAATGCCATTAATTCCCCGATACAAGGCACCGCTGCAGACATGATAAAACTTGCGATGATAAAAATTCATGAAGCATTTAAAAAAAATAATTTCAAATCGAAAATGATTTTGCAAGTGCATGATGAATTGGTTTTTGATGCCGTGAAAGAAGAAGCAGAAACAATTAAACCGATTATTTTAGATTGCATGAGAGCCGCTTTGCCTTTGCCAAACGGAGTACCTGTAGAAGCCGAAATTGGCGGCGGCATTAATTGGCTTGAAGCACATTGATTTCTTAATTATCCAAATATAATTTTATGGGAAAGAAAGATGCACGCGTTGATGCATATATCGCAAAATCTGCAGATTTTGCGATACCCGTTCTCCATCATCTCCGCGAATTGGTCCATAAAGCTTGCCCACATGTTGAAGAAACTATGAAATGGTCATTTCCGCATTTTGATTACAAAGGGATAATGTGCAGCATGGCTGCTTTCAAACAACATTGCTCATTTGGTTTTTGGAAAACAGCACTGATGAAAGATGCCGAAAAAATGCTCGAAAACAGGAACGATGCAATGGGAAGCCTTGGCCGAATTAAATCACTAAAAGATTTGCCTTCGGATAAAATTATCATGAGCTATATTAAAGAAGCAATGAAATTGAATGATGATGAAATAAAAGTTGCCAGAAAGCCAAAGCCCACAGAAAAAAAAGAACTTATTATCCCAAAATATTTTGCCGATGCGGTGAAAAAAAATAAAAAAGCATCAGCAACATTTGAAAGTTTTAGCTACACAAATAAAAAAGATTATGTGGAATGGATAACCGAAGCAAAAACAGAAGAAACAAGAAACAAAAGGCTAACACAGGCAATTGAATGGCTCACAGAAGGAAAAACACGGCATTGGAAATATGCCATGAAATAATGTTATAAAATTATTATTAACGTTGATGCATACCTAAAAATTTAATAAGCCTCAGTAAAATTTTATATAATACGAGCTTTGGCCCGAAATCGTTCCGAAACTGCTTGAATGTGACACCGTTAAACTTTTGGTAAGAAGATAAAAAATCTTTCCAAACTTCACCTTATATTAGTTATTGCTCACCGATTTTGATTTTCAATTTAACTCACATCCAATACTACAACCATTAACAATTCGTTTATAAACATTGGCTAAAATAACAGGTCTATTACTGGATTCGGAATATCATTTTCTTAATTTTACAGTTGAATTGAACTCTTAATTGTTAATCTAAAAACACTAAACAGTTATATATGAAAATTTTCACACAAATACTGATAATGGCGTTCAGTGCGTTGCTTGCTATTAACACAGCTAAAGCCGCTGACGAGTGGCCAAAAATTATTACTGCTGCCGATGGATCTGTTATAAAAGTTTACGAGCTGCAGCCGGAATCTTTCAAAGGAAATATTTTGAAAGCCCGTGCTGCTATTTCTATTATAGAAAGCGGTAAGTCGGACCCTACATTCGGAACATTTTGGGTTGTTGCAACTGTTGAAACAGATAGAGACAATCGCGTGATGAGCATCCAGTCTGTAAAAGTGCCCAATATCAAATTTCCCGGACAAGAAGACCCAAATATGATCAACAGCTTGAAAAGCACATTGGAGGCTCAATTGCCACAAGCAACCGGCGACATTTCATTAGATGAAATTTTGTCATCGCTCGATCAGAATCAGGAGCAAACAAAACTTTCTAAAGATTTGAACAATGAAGCGCCAAAAGTTTTTTATGTTTCAGGCCCGTCTATTCTTGTATTGATCGACGGAGAACCGAAGCTTCAACAAAATAAAGATTGGGGTATGGATGCTGTTATGAACTCTCCATTTACAATTGTGAAGAACAATGACGGCAGGTTTTATTTGTATGGCGGCAAACATTGGTACAGCGCACCTTCAGCAACCGGCCCATATAGTTATACAAATGATAATGTGCCTCAGAATCTTCAGAAAGTTCAGAATGCAGTAGATGAAGCAAACAGCTCAAATACAGGCTACGTCGATTCAACTTCTGCCACTAATCAAAATGAAGTTTCGGATATAATTGTAAGCACTAAACCTGCAGAGCTTATTCAATCAAATGGCCAGCCATCATTCACAGCAATTGATGGAACGAGCTTGTCATACATGAATAATTCTTCTAACGATATTTTCCTGGACAATAATTCAAAACAATATTATGTGCTGATTTCGGGCCGTTGGTATAATTCGCCCGTGCTTGATGGCCGTTGGCAATATGTTGCATCAAATGCATTGCCTGCAGATTTTGCGAAGATACCTGAAGGCTCGCCAAAGGATAATGTGCTTGCAAGTGTTGCAGGAACTGATGCTGCACGCGAAGCTGTAATGGATGCACAGATACCACAAACTGCAAAAGTTGATCGAGCTACAGCTTCTACAAATGTTGCTTATGATGGCGACCCAAAATTTGAAAATGTTCCGGGAACAGATTTGCAGTATGGCGTGAACACCCAGTCATCTGTAATTCGCCGCGGCAACACTTATTATTCGGTTGATAAAGGAGTTTGGTTTGAAGCACAGAGCCCCGATGGGCCGTGGTCAGTTTGCGTTCAAAGGCCTGAAGAAGTTGAAATGATCCCGCCAAGTTCTCCCGTATATAATTTGAAATATGTTTATGTTTATGATGTAACTCCAGACTATGCATACATGGGTTACACGCCGGGCTATCTGAATACTTATGTATATGGGCCTACTGTTGTTTATGGAACCGGGTTTTATTATGACCCATGGTTTTCCGGATATTATTATCCACGGCCCTGGACATGGGGTTTTAACATGTGCTATAATCCTTGGGCCGGCTGGAGCATGGGCTACGGCTATGGTTTCGGATGGTTCCATTTTGGCTTAAGTATTGGCCGCCCTTATGGTGGATATTGGGGCGGAGGTTGGTGGGGGCCTTCTGTTTATCGCCCACCTTATGTATGGAACAGATATCGTTCTTTCGGTTATTATGGAAATAGCTTTAATAGGAACAGAAGCATTCATGTAAATAATAATTACAGCACTAATATCTATCGCTTTAGAAACGATGTGGTGACAAGAGATAACAGGGTAAATAGTTCAAACAGGGCCGGCAATAATTTCAATCGGCCAAATGCAAATACCGGCACAAGGCCTTTTAACAATGCACGCCCTAACGGAAATGCACAACCGGGAAATCCTCAAGCTCGCCCAAATGCACAGAATAATGTTTATTCTGACAGAAATGGAAATGTGTTCCAGCGCAACCAGCAGAATAATCAGTGGCAACAAAGGCAGCAAAACCAGTGGAGGCCGGTTCAGCAAAATAATAATCAGCAATTGCAAAATTTAAACCGCCAGCAGCAAATGCGTGATAGAGGAGCTATGCGGACTCAAAATTTTCAGCAAACAAGAACAAATAGCGCTCCGGCCAGATCATCGTCATCCGGAGGAGGTGGCAGATCGGGTGGCGGCGGCAGGAAAAACAAATAACCTTTTATTAAAGAGCATTCAAATTTGAATGCTCTTTAAATTTTCACAACCAGCAATTATGCATTGTGCTGATTACCCAGAAATTTTACAATACATCTCATAATATTTTCTGGTTTCATGCAAACAAAATGCTTTCAGCTAATTTTGCAGTTCAAATATTTTCATGCTCCTTACATTGATTTATTGTTACGACGCTTATTGCGGATGGTGCTATGGCTTCAGCCCGGTTATCAAAAAAATCGCAGAAGAATATAAACACAAATTTTTTGTTGAAGTATTGTCCGGCGGAATGATTATCTCTGAAAAACCAATGCCGATAAATGCTTCGGCCGGCTATATTCAGAAAGCATATAAAACAGTTGAAGAAAATACGGGCATAAAATTCGGGGAAGATTTCCTGTGGCATATTTTCAATCCTGATAAAAGCGATTGGTTCCCTAACTCAGAAAAACCAGCGATTGCATTATGTGTTTTCAAAGAATATTATCCGGATTTGCAGGTTCAGTTTGCTTCCGATCTGCAATATGCGCTAAAATTTGAAGGCCGTGATTTATGCGATGACGAAGCATATCGTCACCTTATTGCCAAATACAATATTCCCTCAGAAGAATTTTATAATAAGCTTCACAGCAATGAATACAAAGAGAAAGCGTATTACGAATTTTCATTGGTGAAACAATTAAGGGTTACAGGTTTTCCCGCATTATTGATGCAAGAAAATGAAAGAAAATTTCATTTGGTCGCAAAAGGCTTTACGGATTATGGCACTTTAAAAGCACGGATCGATCACTCGCTAAACGAAATTTCTTCTCAAGCCAAGAGCGAATAAACTAATTTTTAAATCGCATTATTCCCATCGAAATCTTTAACCTCGCTATTTCCTTTTTTCGCTTTAAATTGCACGTCCTTTAAAGCAAGGAAAATATGGAATACAACAAAATAGTAGCAGTAACAGGATTGCCTGGGTTATACGAATTGCTGACAAGCAAAACCGACGGCGCCATCGTGCGCTCGTTGGATGATAAAAGCACAAAATTTGTAGCGAGCAGGGTACATAATTTTTCACATTTAGAAAGCATCGAGGTTTTTACAAAAAAGAGAGAATGTGAACCTGGTTGAAGTGTTGAAAGCAATTGACACGAGCAAAGAAAAATTGCCCGATGAAAAAGATAATGCCGCGCTGAAAAGTTATTTCGGGAAAGTATATCCTGAATTGGATTTTGACAGAGTGTACAGCAGCGACCTTAAAAAAATGATCAAATGGTTTGCAGTTCTGAAAAATAATAATATTGAATTCAAATTATCAGAGCCGCCCGCCGAAGAAGAGCAAAAACCTATTGAGGAAATAAAAGAAGAAGCTGTTGCAGAGAAGCCCGAGCCAAAACCAAAAAAAACAGCTGCTAAAAAAGTGAAAGAAGAAGAAGATAAAAAAGAGCCTGCTAAAGAAGCAGAAGCTAAACCCAAAAAAGCGGCAGCAAAAAAGAAAACAGAAAAATAATATTTCATGGAGCTTAGTGCAGATTTAAAAAAGCCTGAAAGGCATTTTTTGCCGGAAACTTTTTCCGTAACAGCTTGGGAAGCAGTTGAGCCTTATTTCAAAAATTTGCTGGAAAGAGAAATTTTATCAAAGCACGATTTAGAAAACTGGCTAAAAGATATGAGCGAGCTCGAAGCTGTTCTTAGCGAAGATATTTGCTGGAGGCAGATCCGCATGACCTGCGATACGGAGAACAAAGCGCTCGAAGAATCTTTCAATTATTTTGTAATGGAGATTCAGCCAAAGATACAGCCTTATGCAGATGCTCTGAATAGAAAGCTCATTGATTGCTCTTTTACACAGGAACTTGATAAAGAAAAATATTTCACTTACCTGCGGACAGTTAAAAAAAGCATCGATCTTTTTCGTGAAGAGAATATCCCAATTCAGGCTGAATTGAGCGTGCTTGGACAACAGTTTGGCGTCATCTCAGGTAAAATGACAGTACAGGTTAACGGTAATGAATATACGCTGCAGCAAGCCGGCAAATTTTTGGAAAGTTCTGACAGGGCTCTTCGCGAAGAAGTATATAGAAAAATGCAGGATAGAAGAATGCAGGACAAAGACGTGCTAAATAAATTATATTCTATATTGATTGAAAAACGCAATCAGGTTGCGCTGAATGCAGGGTTCAAAAATTATCGTGATTATAAATTTGTTGAGCTTGGCAGGTTCGATTACACAAAAGAAGATTGCTTCAATTTTCATGATTCGGTGAAAGAATATGTTTTGCCTTTGGCAAATATGTTGAACGAAAAGAAAGCACAAAAACTTGGCCTTACTAAACTTCGACCTTGGGATAGCGAAGCTGAGCCTTCAAATGTAAAGCCTCTTCATCCTTTTAAAACAAGTGAAGAATTAATTGAAAAAACAATATCGTGCTTCGCTGAATTAAATTCTTTTTTTGCAGACTGCCTTTCTACCATGAAAAAAATGGGGAGGCTAGATCTTGAAAGCCGCAAAGGCAAAGCGCCGGGCGGTTATAATTGCCCGCTTGCAGAAACAGGAGCGCCATTTATTTTTATGAATGCGGCAGAGCAAATGAGCGATCTTACAACCATGGTTCATGAAGGCGGCCACGCGATTCATTCTTTTCTCACACATAATCTTGAATTAAGCGGGTTCAAAGAATATCCGATGGAAATTGCAGAGGTGGCCAGCATGGCAATGGAATTGTTCACCATGGATGAATGGGATGTTTTTTTTGAAAATAAAGATGACTTATTAAGAGCAAAAGTGCACCAGTTGGAAAGAGTAATAACGCTTTTTCCATGGATTGCAGTAATTGATAAATTCCAGCACTGGGTGTACGAAAACCCAGCTCACACCCTTGAGGAAAGAGCGGAAAACTGGATGCGAATATTAAATTCATTTACTTCATCGGCGGTTGATTTCACCGGGCTTGAAGAATATAGAAAGTACGGCTGGCAAAAGCAGCTGCATTTGTTTGAAGTGCCGTTTTATTACATTGAATATGGCATTGCTCAGTTAGGCGCATTGGGCTTGTGGATGCAATACAAACAAAACAAGAAACAAGCGCTTGACAATTACATAAATGCACTTAGCCTTGGAGGCACAAAAACATTGCCTGAGTTATACAAAGCAGCCGGATTAGAATTCAATTTTTCAGGAGACTATATTAAAAAGCTAATGGATTTTGTAAAAGCTGAAATAGAAAAGCTGTAAAAAAAGTTTTCAATATACCCTATAAGTGGTATATAAATATATTGTTCATATCCTTTTCTGCGTATATCTTTGTTGCAAGAGCTAATAAAAAATAAATTGATTTTTAAAAAATATTTGAAATAGCTACTAATCAGAGCCTTAACCAAAAGTCCCGTTGTGTCTACATCGGGGCTTTCTTTTTTAGAAGAAATCAAAGAATTTATTGAGTAAAAAAAAATAATTTTTTGATTCATCATTTTACAAATCGCCATTAAATAAATCAGAAATAAAATTTAGTCTTATTTGCATTCATTGCAAACTCCACTCACAACAACATCAACCTGAGTGGATGTAAATCCTTTTGGAAGCTTAACGGAAGGGATGGTTACATTTTCCAGGCAAAATGTATTGCCACAACCATTGCACACAAAATGAACATGATCATCTTGATGATGCCCTTGCGAGCAATCGTCTTTACATAATGCATATAAAATAGAATTGTCAGCAGTCGGAATATTATGGATAATTCCTTTTTCTAAAAAAACCTGCAAGGTCCTATACACTGTAACACGATCAAATTTTTCGCCCGCTTTTTTTTCAATGTCGCCGTGAGACAAAGCACCAGGATTGCTTAAAAATAATTCAAGTATTTTTTTTCGCCCGCTTGTCAGGCTAAGTTGATTCCGTTTTAAAATGTCATCTATCCTCGATTCCATCGTGCAAAATTAATTACAAAAAATAATTATTGACCTACGTTTGGTTTATACAGCGTATTTGCAAAACGTGAATTATCAACTTTTTCTTTCAATAAATAATCAATGTCCGTTTTTAATTCAGTCAGCTCATCTTTCTTCAGGCCATCATAAATTTTTCTTACGCGCCCGCTTTTATCAACCAATGCAAAAAATTGGGTATGGATGAATTGGGTATTAATATCGCTGGTATTATTTTTCGGGTCATCCAATAAATAGCTCACTCTTGCTGCATTATATAAATTTTGTTTTGCTCCTGTAAGAAAAAGCCATGTCTTTGAATCTGCGCCAAGAGAATCTGCATAATGTTTCATCCGGGCAACACTATCCGTTTCTGGGTCAACGGTGTGAGATAAAATAAGAAAACCGGTATCACTTTTATAGGCTTGAAAAATCTCTTTCATATTAGTATTCATCTTTGGACAAATGCCTTTGCAGGTGGTAAAAAAATATTCGGTCACATAAACTTTTCCTGCAACATTTTTTTCAGTGATCGCTTCTCCATTCTGATTAGTGAAAGAAAATGGCTGAACATAACTGAGCACAGGCAATTTTACTTCGCCATAACCCGGGATTATTTTTGTTAGTGCTACATAAAAAAGAACAAATAAAACCACAAAAAAAGAAATATAGAAAATCGCCTTTCTGCTCATAAAATCAATCATTGATTATTTGCAAAGTTAGCATTCAATGATGCATAACATGATCAACGGCAAGATAGTTTTAAATTTGCAACATTGTTGCATTTGCGTATCTTTGCTGCTTTTATGCGCTTAAAAATAAATTGGGATGCGCTCGGGGTTGGAGCTTCGCTGGCTTGTGCTGTTCATTGCGCAGTTCTGCCTTTGGTTTTAACAAGCCTTCCTGTTCTCGGCATTAATATCATAGAAAATTATTCATTTGAATATTTCATGATAGCTCTGGCATTTGTTGTCGGAAACTATGCGCTTCTACATGGCTATAAAAACCATCATCGCAAATTTCTTCCCTTTTTGCTTTTCACAGCTGGGATGCTTTTTTTATTAGCAAAACAGCATTGGCATCAATATGAGCTTTTCATTCTTCCTTTTGCCGTGATTTTTATGGTTTCAGCCGATATTCTCAAATTCCGCTTGTGCCGCATCCAGAGCCATTCTCGCAAAGGAGGGCTTACTGAAATTCCTACTAAAATTCGTGAATCAGTGGCTAACTAATGTTTTTCCAATTTCAAAAACAAACAGGCATAGGAATTGTTATCTTTACATTATAAATTATCAGCATAATGATTAAAACAGGCAACCCGGTAATTAGCATTTACACTGAAATGACACCGAATCCGGAAACGATGAAGTTCGTCGCGAACAAACTATTATACCCAGGAAAGAGCATCGATTTTCCTGATGCAGAAACTGCAAAACCTTCGCCATTGGCTACAGAATTGTTTGGTTTCCCTTTTATAAAAAGCGTTTTCATCGCGAGCAATTTTGTTACGCTCACAAAAATTCCTGATACAGATTGGAACGATGTCATTCCTTCTATCCGCCAGTTTTTGAGAGAATACCTCGAAGAAAACAAAGCTGTTATCAACGAAGAAGAAATTGTTGTAACGAAAAAAGAAAGCGGCAACACAATAGCAGCGGATGACGATGACGTGGTGAAAAGAATTAAAGAGCTGCTGGAAAATTATGTGAAGCCTGCGGTTGAAATGGACGGTGGTGCTATTCAATTTAAAAGTTACGATGAAGGTGTTGTGAACTTAATGTTGCAGGGCTCTTGCTCTGGTTGCCCATCATCCATGATAACTTTGAAAGCTGGTATTGAAGGAATGATGAAGAGAATGATTCCCGAAGTGAAAGAAGTTGTTGCCGAAGCAGAATAAGCAATCAAATAATATTTTATACCGAAGCTCCATAATTGGAGCTTTTTTATTTTCATACCGGAACAACTATTATTTTTGAATCATGCATGAAATCTACAGGCAATTTATTGATGGAATTCAACAAACAAGCTGGCTTGAATTTATCGCTGTGATTTCAGGCATTGCAAGCGTTTGGTTTTCCAGGCTTGAAAATATTCTGGTTTATCCTGTCGGGATTGTTGGGACAATCATTTACGTTTTCATTAGCATGAACGGCCATTTGTACGGTGAGGCAAGTGTGAATTTATATTACACCATCATGAGCATTTATGGCTGGATTTTGTGGGCAAAGAAAAATGAACAAAAGAAGCATGTTGTGTTGATCACAGCTTCGTCTTCAAAAGAATGGTCTCGACATCTTTTATTTTTTGTAGTATTTTATATCGTTATCTTTTTTTCGCTGTCTTATCTTAAAGCAAATTTTTCTCCGGGCGCAATTCCATGGGCAGATGCGTTTGCATCTGCAACTGCATACACAGGCATGTGGCTAATGGCAAAAAAGAAAGTGGAAAGCTGGTATTGGTGGATTGCGACAAATATTGCTTCTATACCATTATATTTTGTGAAGCATTATGTTTTCACGAGTGTATATTATCTTGTATTATTAATCCTCGCAGTTTTTGGATTAATAAGCTGGAAGAATAAAGCGCAACATGCAAGCACTTAAAAAAATTGTCATCATCGGACCGGAATCAACAGGCAAAAGCACTTTGTGCGAATTGCTGGCAAAACATTATCACACAAAATGGGTTCCTGAATTTGCGAGAGAATATTTATTAACTAACGGCAAAGACTATACGTATGAAGAGTTATTGATAATTGCAAAAGGGCAGCTTGCTGGCGAAGATAAATTCAGTCTCCAGTTCCCGGTTTCCAGTTCTCAGCCCTCTGAATTGCAACTTGCCCCTTACCACTCACAACTTCTCTTCATCGACACTGATATGTATGTGATGAAAGTTTGGTGTGAATTTGTTTTCGGAAAATGCCATCAATGGATACTTGATCAGATTATTGAAAGGAATTATGATTTGTATTTGCTCTGCAATACAGATTTGCCTTGGGTAAAAGATGAGCTCCGCGAATATCCTGATTTCGAAACAAGAGAAAAGTTATTTCATATCTATAAAGACATCCTCATAAATCAATCAACGCCCTGGGTGGAGATAAAAGGGCAAGCTGAAGAAAGATTACAGATTGCGATTGACGCGGTGAATAAAATATTATAACTACAGGTTATTGAATCAATGCCTGAATCTCGTCATCGTCCTGTAAATGGCTCATCTGGACAATAACCCATTGATATCTTGCTGCAACGTGTTTTGATAATGGCTTAATGGTATATTCCTTTGGATTGGGCATGCAAGCTGCAATCATCGCGGCTTCTGCACGTGTTAGGCTTTTTGCAGGCTTGTTAAAATCTTTCTGGGCAGCGCATTCAATACCAAAAATTCCGTCGCCCATTTCGCTCACGTTGAGATATACTTCCAGTATTCTTTTCTTGCTCCATAATAATTCAATCATGAAAGTGAAATAAGTTTCCAGTGCTTTGCGAAACCAACTTCTACCCTGCCACAAAAAAACATTTTTAGCAACCTGCTGGCTGATGGTGCTCGCTCCATGAAGCGATTTACTTTTTTGATTATGCTTCATTGCTTTTTCAATTGATTTGAAATCGAACCCATCATGGTCAGGAAATAACTGGTCTTCGGAACAAATCACTGCGAGCTTTGCATAAGGAGAAATTTCTTTCATGCTCACATAATCTCTGTGCAAACCATGGCCAGTTGCCAGGCTTCCCAATTGCGTGAGTGTGAACGGCGGGTTGATCCATTTTAAAAGAAGAATGTAAAACAATTGAAGTATGAGCAAGAAAATAAAAATGCGCTTGAACAAGCGCCATGTGCGGGGAACAATTCCTTTTGTTTTCAGAGCCATCCAAAAAAATTTGCGGCTGCAATATACATTTAGTTTTATGCGGAAGCGCAGAGCGCACACCGTTTACTAAGAAATGAAATGCTTGCCGTCAGTATGAGTTCTGCAAGAAATGTTTCTAAAGATTATTTTTATTTATTCGGGTCAAGAGAAATATAATTAAGCGTGTATTTTGTTCCAAGGTTATAATATTTATACCTCGCTTTTGATAAAAAATATCCTCCAATTATCAATGCGCCCGCCGTTGTAAAACTTGTGGACGTGTACCATTTCCCTACATTATCGCCTCGGTACCATCCGTTCACAGCACCAAGAATGACGACACCTGCGCCAGCAGCCATTAGCAGAACGCCATCTGCTTCATAATTCAGTTTTTTTCTATCTCTTTTTACAGCAGCGATTTCTTTATAATGAAAAGGAAAGCCATTGATGAAAACACTATCGTGCCTCACTGCAGTTATAATCCCATCAAACCATTGGTGATAGATTGTTTCAACAGTAATGTCAATCCCTTCCGAATATGTTTTTATGTTGCTGCCGTTTTTTTCAAGCACCAGCACGTCTCTTTGCGCACGTGTGTACATCGCCGTTATAACCAGAAAAAAAGTAAAAAAAATTTTCATCTGAAAAAGTTAGCCAAACTTATTAACAGCAAATGCAATTGTTTTGTTAATGCTGACTTCTAACTGCTTACTGAAATTTACCCGGGAAAAAAATAATGCTATATACTAAAGCAATGCCAAAGCCAATCAAAATAGTTCCTGAAATTTTATTGATGATAGAAAGATTGTGAACAGTGAGCTTGTTGCGCAAAGTGCCGGCCAACATTACTTTTCCTACATCAGCGCCCATGTTCATCAATAAGCAAACACTGAAAATTACTATGCGTTGCTGCAATGTGTGGCTCACTGATAATGCCGTTGCATTAACGAGCCAGAAAAAAATGACGCTCGGATTAAAAGTGTTGATAATAAATCCTGAAGTAAATATTTTCGCAAATTCGCGCTTTCCAAAACGAATTGTTTTGTCGCTGTCATTTGTTTTTAAATGCACTTTTTTAAAAAAGCAGAAATAGACTCCCATTCCTACTAAAAAAAGGCTGCCGATATAACCGATTGCTTTTTTGTATTCGAGCAATTGTTTTACTAATTCGGTAAAGCCATTGCTAAGCACAACCAAAAAAAAATCGCTCAGCCAAACACCTGCAACAAAGCTAAAGCCGCCTTTATGGCCATTGTTCAAGCTTTGTTTTATGATAGTAAAAACAACCGGGCCAACGGAAATCACCAGCAACAAGCCCAATGCAAAACCTTTCAGGATGGCTTCAATCATAGCGTTTGAGTAATAAAAAATCGATTGCTATTTACGGGTTCAATTTACGAGATTAATATTATTTTCTCGCAAAGGTGCAGAGACGTGAAGTTTTTATTGTTTTCAGAGCAATTGCACAATTAAGCTTTTTCAATTTTGCCAGTCTCTAAAAACTGTTGCCAGTCAAGGAGCATTTTGCCTTTTAACACTCGTGGAAATTTATGCTGGCCGCCAACTTTTCCTTTCAGCTGCATGAAGTTCATGAACTTCTCTTCAGGCAAAATTTTCACATAGACATCTTTTAATGCATTATCTCTTTCAACGGCATAATCGTCATTAAGCACACGAAGCTTCTCATCAATTTTTTTCTTCACCAATTCAGCATCTGCTTTGTCATCGCTTGCAAGATACCATTGGTGCGCAAAAAACAATCCGTGCGGAATTCCTGCAACCGTAAATTCAGGAATGGAGATATTCAGTTCTTCGCTTGTGAGCTGCACTGCTTTGTTCATGTTATCAACACTCAAATGCTCTCCCACTAAACTAAGATAATGTTTTGTTCTCCCCGCTATCACAATTTCACATTTATCCTTATCCGTAAACCGGATCACATCGCCGAGTAAATAACGCCACGCACCGGCGCTTGTGCTAAGCAGCAGTGCATACTCTTTTCCTTCTTCTACTTCATGAATCATCAATGCCTCGGCGTGCTCAACGAGATCTCCATTATTATCAAAATTCTTATCGTCAAAAGGCACAAACTCGAAAAAGATATGCTGGCTTGTTGTAAGGTGCATGCCTTTTGCATGCTGCCGGTCCTGATAAGCGATAAACCCTTCCGATGCCAGATATGTTTCAATATAAGTAATCGGTTTGCCCAATAATTTTTCAAACCCTTTTTTATACGGCTCGAATGAAACGCCGCCATGCACAAAAAAAGCAAGGTTAGGCCACAGCTCATGAATATTATTGAGATTATATTTCTCAATAATTTTTTCCATGCAAATCTGGATCCATGCAGGAACGCCAACAATAAAACCAATATCCCAGTTCGGAGCCTGGTTTATTACGAGCTCGATTTTTTTGTCCCAATCTTTTGTTCGGGCAATTTTTCTGCCCGGCTTATAAAATGGCGAGAACCAAAAAGGAACTTTTTTAGCCGAGATGCCGCTCAAATCACCAGCATAATAACCTGGTCCTTTTTGCAAATCTGTGCTGCCGCCAATCATCAGCCAGCCTTTGCTAAGGCTTTTGCGTGGTATGCCACGATAAGTGCGCAGCGTGAGCAACTGCCGCACCATGGTAATGCGGTTGCCGCGCAGCAGATCGGTTGTAATGGGAATGTATTTGCTGCCAGCTTCTGATGTGCCAGAGCTCAGCGCATAATATTTTATCTTACCCGGCCAGCAAACATTGGAGTGGCCTTTAAGCGTTTTATGCCACCAATTATTGTAAATTTTATTGTAATCAAAGATCGGGACCAGCTCCTGAAATTTTTTTCCGGCATGCTTGCTTAGCAAAATTTCATCGAAGCGGTATTGCTGGCCAAATTCTGTAAAGCGTGCTTTTTTGAGAAGCTTTTTTAATACTTTTAGTTGCTGCCGCCGCGGAGATTTTTGCGGAAGCCGCAATGCTTTTGCAAGCGAATTGGGCAATTGGATATCAATTAGCGCCATTGAAAAATTTACAGTTGAGAGTTGTATTCAAAATTAAGGGATTGGGCGGATATAAGGTGATGAAGATGTGTTTGAAGTAGCTTTATATTTGATTAAACAGACCGAGCCATTTCATTATGATAAAACTTCAACCATTCACTCCTTCCAAATTCGACACATTCATTTCCTGGATAGACTCAGAAGAATTATTAATCCAGATTGCAGGAACTTTTTTTTCTTTTCCTCTCACAGTTGCTCAGCTTCAAAATTATTTGAATGATGAAAGGAGTTTTGCATTTAGCATTGTTGAAGCAGACACAAATAAAATAATCATCGGGCATGCAGAAATTTATAAGTCTGACATGGACACATGCAAGCTTGATAAAATCTCGATCGGAGACAAATCAAACAGAGGCAAAGGAGCTGGTGTGTTAATAGTAAAAGAACTTCTTAAATTTTCCTTTGAAAGATTGAATGCAAAAGTAGTTGAGCTGAATGTGTATGACTGGAATATTGCAGGAATAAAAATCTACGAAAAAGCTGGCTTTGAAATGAATTGCGAGAAAAATTTTTCGACATTAGTGAATGGCAAAACATGGACAGCTCTAAACATGTACATCGATAAACAAAAATGGAAGAATAGAAAATAAAGGCTTTAGAAACACGATATTTGTGTCAATAATCTATGGATATTAACAACAGAAAAAATTTATTTGCCTCGCTTAGCAGATTGCATGCTGACCAACAACCTTCGTTTGGCATTATGACTCCACAGCACATGGTCGAACATTTAATCTGGACAATTGCATTTTCAAATGGAAAGCTTTTGATGAACTGCATCACAGATGCTGAGGAAAAAGAAAGCTTGAAAAAATTTTTTATTGATGCTGCCGAATACCCAATGGGAATTAAATCATCTGTATTAGACGATAATATTTTGCCTTCGCTTCAATTTGAAAGCCTGAGAGATTCCATTCTTGTGCTGATGAATGAGCTGAATGATTTTGATATCTATTTCTTCGAAAATAAAAATGCAATGCCTGTTCACACAACCATGGGCGAGCTGACTCATGAAGAATGGGTGCTGTTCCATAACAAACATTTCGCGCATCATTTCAAGCAATTTGATTTGATTTAGTTTTCTGGTGGAAGCGTGGAGTTAGCGTTCATGTTGCCATTCTCTATAAAAATGTAGAACCTTATACTACTTTATTTCTAATTCAATATAGCCGTTGCTTCTATCTCAATAAGATATTCGGGAGCAATCAACGCTTTCACTTCAATCATAGATGCGCTTGGGCGAATGTCCTTAAAAAATTCTCCATGTGCTTTTCCATATTCTTCCCATAGGCTAATATCAGTTACAAACATTCTGGTGCGTGCCACATCTTTTAACGATGCTCCGGCTTGTTGCAAAACCTTCTCTATTTTTTGAATAATAAATTTCGTTTGTGCATAGGCGTTATCTTTCCCTACTAGTTCATTATTTTCATCAACAGCAACGGTTCCTCCTACTTCAATCACATTTCCTATTTTTACAGCGCGGCTGTAACCAACAATTTCTTCCCATTTTGCCCCGCTTGAATAATTTGTTCTTGCCATAAAATTATTTTATCTCAATATTTTCAGCATCAATAAGCGATTCGCCGTTCAGCCTTAAGTATACTTGAGCAGTGGTCATCACATCTTTCTGGCAATAAGTTGCAATGCGCTGCAAGTCGTGCTGTTTCCAATAAACATCAGCAACCATGCTTCCGTCAATATCATCTTTCGGTGTTGCAATATTTAAGGTTCTTGCCAGCAAATTGAGTGAAGTGAAACTTTTGTAATCGCCAAACTTCCAAAGTTCCATCGTATCCAGATGTGGGACTTCCCACGGTTTTTTTCCTGATATCTTTAGTATGGAAGGTATGTTCATTTCATTGATGATGAGGCGGCGGCAGAGATATGGAAAGTCAAATTCTTTTCCGTTATGCGCACATAAAAATTTATTTCCTTCAAATGCCCACCTGTTCAGCATTTCACAAAATGATTGCAACGTTTCTTTTTCATCATCGCCAAAAAAAGATTTGAGCAATATTTTTTTCTGTTCTGCATGTCCTGAAATAATTCCACAGCTTATACAAATTATCTTTCCAAACTCTGCATAAATTCCAGCACGGCTATAAATTGTTTCAGGAGAATCTGTTTCATTATTCTTTAAAAGAAATCCGGCTTTATGCAACCAGAATTGCTTCCATTCATCTGGCAGTTCGGTAAAAGAAGAATATTGAGGAACCGTTTCAATGTCTAAGAAAAGAATATTATTGAGCATGCATGTCGTTTTAGGATAAGTAAATTTTTTATGTTGTCGCAGAATTTGCCAGAGCCGTAGGAATTATTATCAAAATCAGATTGTTCTAAAAATACTGTATAAGCGCATCTTCACATCAAAGATATTCATCCCCTTTATTTCTTTTCACTTCGGCCAGATATTCTTTAATCTCTTGTTCTCTATCTTTTTTGCAAATCAAAAGCACATCGTCTGTATCAACAACAATAAAATCTTCAAGCCCTTGCAGAACGAGCAATTTTTTTTCTGAAGAATGTATCATGGTGTTCTTTGCATCTATCACCACAACATTGCTGCTTGCTGATGCATTGCCGAGATAATCTTTTTCCATGTTTTCATAAGCGCTGTTCCATGTGCCCAAGTCGCTCCATCCAAATGAAGAGGGGATCACATATACATTGTTTGCTTTTTCCATGATACCAAAATCAATGGAAATGTTTGTGCATAAAGGATAAATATGTTCGAGCGCCTTTTTCTCTTCGGGTGTATTGAACTTATCTTTATCAGCAGCAAACACATCATACATTTCGGGCAAATATTTTTCAAATGCCTGAATAATGTTTTTTACCTGCCACACAAAGATGCCTGCGTTCCATAAAAAATCTCCGCTCGCCAAAAATGTTCTTGCCAGTTCAAGATTTGGCTTTTCTGTGAAAATTTTTACTTTAAAAACATTGTCAGTTACAGAATGCTGTTCATATTGAATATAGCCATAGCCGGTATTTGGATGGTTTGGCTGAATGCCGAGCGTGATAAATGCATTGTGTTTGTTCACAAAGCTTAAGGCTTCAAGGCAAACTTTTGTAAATGCAGTAATATCGCTTATCAAATGATCGGAAGGTGCAATAATCAAAGAGGCGTCAGGGTCTTTTTGTTGCAGCTTGAAAGAAATATATGCAATGCAAGGTGCTGTGTTTTTGCGTGAAGGCTCGCCCAAAATATTTTCTATTGGCAAATCAGGCAATTGTTCTTTTACGATGTGAGAATATTCATGTGATGTGACCACATAAATATTTTCAATTGGAATGAAACCGGCGAATCGCTCAAAAGTCCATTGTATAAGCGTTTTGCCAGTGCTCAAAATATCCAGAAACTGTTTGGGGAAGTTCTGGCGGCTTTTCGGCCAGAACCTGCTTCCGATCCCACCTGCCATAATCGCTACGTAATTATGCTTGTTAATATTCATAGTTTGTGAGGGTGCTGCTGTCAAATTTTCAATCGTTTAAATAATTCCTTCTCTAATAAGGTCATGCAAATGTATGAAACCTAAATATTGAGATTTATCAGTAACAATTAATTGAGCAATGTCGCGGCTGCGCAAAATTTCGAGTGCCTCCACAGCTAATGTATCTGCATCAACAGTCACGGGGCTTTTAGTCATAATATCTTGCGCAGTTATTTTTTCAGAAAAAATATTCTTCTCCAGCATCCTGCGAAGGTCGCCATCTGTAATAATGCCCAACAATTTATTTTCTTCGTCTACCACTGCTGTTGCCCCTAATCTTTTTGATGTCATTTCCACAATCACTTTTTTCAAAGGCGCATCTGCTGTTACTTTTGGCTGTTCATTATGGAGATAAAAATCCTGCACGCGCAGATAAAGCCTTTTGCCCAATGTTCCGCCGGGATGGTATTTTGCAAAATCATCACTGTTAAATCCCCTAAGTTCCATTAAAGCAACAGCCAATGCATCGCCCATCACCATTTGCGCGGTGGTGCTGCTTGTAGGCGCTAAATTGTTTGGACAGGCTTCCTCAGAAACGGTTGTGTTTAAAATAATATCAGCCTGCTTTGCTAACGGAGATTCAATATTGCCAACCATCGCGATCAATGTGCTGCTGAAATTTTTTATTAAAGGCAGTAATACTTTTATTTCAGGGCTGATCCCGCTTTTGCTAACCACCATCACAATGTCTTCCGGCTGGATCATTCCCAAATCTCCATGAATTGCGTCGGCAGCATGCATAAAAACTGAAGGTGTTCCGGTTGAATTTAAAGTTGCAACAATTTTTTGCGCAACGATGCCGCTTTTTCCGATGCCAGTTATTATTATGCGCCCTTTGCATTCAACAATCAAATTGATTGTCTTCACAAAATCGTCATTAATAAATTGCTCAAGACCAATTATAGAATCGGCCTCGAGTTTGATTGTGCGCAATGCCGCCCGTGTTATAGATTGGTTTGTCATCAGTTGGGCGCAAATTTATGCGTTTCTGTTTGCCAAATTGGGCGAATATGGCAATTTTTAACAAAACTCCCCCCTTTCGGAGTGCTTTTTTTCAGTAACTTCGCAATCCTTAAAAAAATCGGGCAATCCTCATCTGCCCACGTTCGCGTGGTAAAAAAGTGAATAACTGCTGCTGATTAGTTCCCGGATTTTCATTATCTTAAATCTCTTCCAGATTTAATCGTGAGAAGGAAAAATTTTGAGCATGGCAACCACAACAACAAATAAAGCCGCGGGCAAAAAAACAAAGCCAGCCGCTAAACCATCCAATGTAAAAATTTCTGCAGAACTGTTAATGCATCTGCAGGAAAATTTTGGCTTTGATGCATTCAAAGACAATCAGGATGCAATCATCCAAAACGTTTTGGCCGGCAACGACACCTTTGTGATTATGCCGACAGGAGGTGGAAAAAGCCTTTGTTACCAATTACCTGCAATCATCAGCGAAGGAGTTGCAATTATTGTAAGCCCGTTGATTGCGTTGATGAAAAACCAGGTCGATTTAGTGCGCAGCTATAGCAGCAAAGATAATGTGGCGCATTTTCTAAATTCTACGCTGAATAAAAAACAAATTCGTGAAGTGCATGATGACTTATTAAATGGCCACACGAAGATGTTATATGTAGCACCTGAGACACTCACCAAACAGGAGAACCTTGATTTTTTCAGCGACTTGAAGATTTCATTTTTTGCTGTTGATGAAGCGCATTGCATTTCAGAATGGGGGCACGATTTCAGGCCGGAGTATAGAAGGCTTCGCGAAATAATGGATCAGATAAATTCAAAAATCCCTGTTATTGCACTAACGGCAACGGCCACCCCAAAAGTGCAAAGCGATATCGTACAAAATCTTGGGCTCCGCAACCCGAAAATATTTATCTCTTCTTTCAACAGGCCGAATTTATATTATGAGATCCAGCCTAAAATAAAAAAGGATGATGCGAATAAAAGCATCGCGAAATTTATTGTGCAGAACAAAGGCAAGAGCGGCATCATTTATACACTGAATAGAAAAACAACTGAAGAGCTTGCCGATATGCTTGTAGCCAACGGCATTAAAGCAGTTGCTTATCACGCAGGGTTGGACAGCAAACTGAGGGCAGAAAGACAGGATTTATTTTTGAATGAAGATGTTCAGGTAATTGTTGCTACCATTGCTTTTGGCATGGGCATCGACAAACCTGATATCCGTTTTGTAATTCATTATAACATTCCAAAATCCATCGAAAACTATTATCAGGAAACCGGCCGTGCCGGCCGTGACGGACTGGAAGGAAAATGCATTCTATATTATTCTCATAAAGATGTTAACAAGCTGGAACATTTGATGAAAGACAAGCCGCTTAGTGAAAGAGAAGTGGTTGCTCAGCTTATTAATGAAACGGTTGCATTTGCAGAAAGCGGTGTGTGCAGAAGAAAAGTTTTGATGAGTTATTTTGGCGAAGAATACACCGCGGAGAATTGCGGAGAATGCGACAACTGTCTTCATCCAAGAGAAAGAGTGGAAGCAAAAGACAATGCGGTAAAAGCTTTGAAGGCAGTAAAAGCCTTGGATGAAAGATTTGCCACTGATTATACAATCAATATCATCATCGGAAAATTGACGCCGCAAATTCAGATGTACAGACATGAGGGCCTTGCTGAATTTGGGATTGGCAAAGATGAGCCGGAACATTTTTGGAGCTCTCTCATACGCCAGTTATTACTGGAAGATTTGTTGAAGAAAGATATTGAAGAATATGGCGTTTTAAAATTCACAAAGAAGGGCGAGGAGTTTTTGAAGAAGCCGAAATCTTTTAAAATTATTCTCAATAATTTATTTGAAGAAGCAAATGCAGATGATGAGGAAGGAGCTGAAGGACCAGGCGGGACAGGTTCTGCCGCCGATGAAAAATTGTTTGAGCTATTGAAAGACCTTCGCCAAAAAGAAGCAAAGCGAAAAAAACTACCTCCTTTTGTAATCTTTTTAGAAAATTCTTTGCAGGATATGGCCACACTTTATCCTACCACTTTGCTGGAATTGGAAAAATGCCAGGGCGTTAGCAAAGGAAAAGCATTAAAGTTTGGTAAGCCTTTTATTGATGTTGTTGCAAAATATGTTGAAGAAAATGATATTGAAAAGCCAGATGATTTTGTGATGAAGAGCGTTGTTAACAAAAGCATGAATAAGGTTTATTTCATTCAGCAGACAGATAAAAAAATACCGCTTGAAACAATTGCGAAGAACAAAGACATGAGATTAGATGTGCTTTTTGAAGAAATGGAAACCATTGCTGCAAGTGGCACCAAGCTAAATCTTGATTATGCTATTGATGAGATGCTGGATGAATACGAACAGGAAGAAATCATTGAATATTTTAAGAACTGCGAAACAAGCAGTTTAGATATAGCGAAACAGGAATTATCTGACAGCAATTTTACCTGGGAACAATTGAAAATAATGCGCATCAAATTTTTGAGCGAGTACGGAATGTAAGGGCAAGATTATTTTTTCGCATTTTTAAAAGGAAAAGCTATTTTTGCTGCCCGATAAAAAATACACAATTAAACCTTAGTTCTTGAACTTTAAGCTGGTGCGGTAGCTCAGTCGGTAGAGCAAAGGACTGAAAATCCTTGTGTCGGCGGTTCGATCCCGCCCCACACCACAAGTGAGCCCCTGAATTTTTCAGGGGCTTGTTTTTGTTACTCATATAATAATGAAGAACATAAAGGTAATAGAACTTTTTGCCGGAGTTGGTGGATTTCGTGTTGGCCTTGAAAGAGCTTCTGATAGATTTAAAATAATTTGGAGCAACCAATGGGAACCATCAACTAAAAGCCAGGATGCCTCTAAGATTTATGTAAAAAATTTTGGAGAAGACGGACATTCCAATGAAGATATATCAAAGGTGTCATCGACTAATATCCCGGAACATGATATGCTGGTTGGTGGTTTCCCTTGTCAGGATTATTCTGTTGCAAGAACCTTAAAACAGGCTACGGGCCTGGAAGGAAAGAAAGGCGTGCTTTGGTGGCAGATACACAGAATACTCAAAGAAAAAAAGAAAAAACCATCTTTTTTGATTTTAGAAAATGTTGACCGCCTTCTCAAATCACCGGTAAAGCAAAGGGGCAGAGATTTTGCAATTATGCTTGCCTCACTTTCCGACATGGGTTATATCATCGAATGGAGGGTGATTAATGCCGCAGATTATGGAATGCCACAAAGGCGCAGAAGGGTTTTTTTTCTTGCTTACCACAATTCTTCTTCTATTAACAAAGAAATTTATAAAGGCAAAAAACCATTGGATTGGATGCTGAGCGACGGCCTCTTTGCAAAAACCTTCGAAGTAACCGCAGCCCCAAAAAAATCATTAAAGTCATTTAAAATTGTTGGCGACCTGACAGAGGTCTCCGCAAATTTCAATAAACAATCGCCTTCTACAAGCCCATTTGAAAATTGCGGCATCATAATCGGAAAGGCCGTTTATACCATCGATACAAAACCTAATTACGATGGCCCTTTTGAGACGCTGGGTTCGAAAATTTTGATAAATGGCCATGTTCCAAAAGAATATTATATAAATAATGACCATTTAGAAAAATGGCTTTATTTAAAAGGGCCAAAGAATGAAAAGAGAGTGAATAAGGCATCTGGCTTCGAATATAATTATGCCGAAGGAGGAATGGTTTTTCCCGACCCACTAGATAAGCCTTCAAGAACAATAATCACTGCCGAAGGCGGTTCAGCTCCTTCCAGGTTCAAACATGTTATCAAAGGGCCAGATGGAAGACTGAGAAGATTGACGCCAATAGAATTGGAAAGATTGAACATGTTCCCAGACAATCATACAAAGGGCGCTTCAGATGCGAAAAGAGCTTTCTTTATGGGCAATGCATTAATTGTAGGCATCATTGAAAAAATAGGTAAGGCTTTAATAAAAATAATATAAGCTGAGACGTGAGCCTATTTGAAAAAGATTTATCAAAAGAAATAATTCTGGGAAAATTCCTGTCAAGTCGATACTCAAAAAATAATCTTAAAGCAAAAAGAATTTCGGATAAGGACATTCAATTTAAGGGAGTTGATTTTATTTTGGAAGCTTCTAATGGCCTCTATTTTAAGGTAGACGAAAAAGCACAGCTACACTATTTGAATATCGATTTGCCAACATTTGCTCTTGAGATTGATTATTTAAAAGATGGAATTTTAAAAGACGGTTGGTTATTTAATTCTGAAAAAATAACGGAGATATATGCTTTTATCTTCAGTATTCATCTGATTAAAAATTTAAAAGAATTAAATGATGAAAATGATATCAAGAGCTGCGATGTTGTTTTTGTAAATAGGATCAGATTAATAAAAGAACTGGGAAACCTTGGGCTTGATTTCAAAACCTGCATTGCAAACAGTAAAATACTAAGGTCAAGCGAAGAGAAAAAAAGAATCAATCACCAACGCTCAGGGTTTAATTTTCAAATATCAAGTCAGCTACATGAAAGGCCTGTCAATCTTGTGGTTAAAAAGCGCTTTTTGGAATCAGTCGGTGAAAAATATACATTTAATCGATACGGCGATACGGAATAATCAGGATATTCTGTTTACCATCTTTAGTGAAAATGTTGGTCGGCAAGTTGTTTTATAAAATAAATTTCACTCGCCTTCTGCCTGATCAGTTCTTTGTTTCTTATCCTTCCAGCTTCTGTGTTTTGCACCATCCATCTTCACGATTTTTGGTGTGAACTTTCCAACGACATCCACCAATGCTTTCTGGCTTTGCATCACAACGTGAATGTCTTTATATGCAAACGGAGATTCATCCAATCCACCGCCTAATAATTTCACGCCGAATTTTTTTAATTCGTTTTTGAAATCTTTATCGGTGACAGATTGCATCGCTTTGCTTCGGCTCATTTTTCTTCCCGCACCATGCGATGCGGAATTCACGGAAGCTTCTTCTCCCCTGCCTTTCACGATGAATCCGTCTGCTGTCATTGAACCCGGAATAATCCCAAGCACATCTTTACCGGCTGGTGTTGCACCTTTGCGATGAACAATTACTTCCTTACCATTCCATTTTTCTTTCCACGCAAAATTGTGATGGTTCTCTACCATCTTCATTGGCTTGCGACCTAATTGCTTTGAAATTTTTGCATGAATGATGTGATGACAAGCAGAAGCATAATCACCTGCGAGATTCATTGCCAGCCAATATTCCATTCCTTCTTCTTCATCCATTGTCAGCCATGCAAGATTTTTTGCATCTTGCGGCAATCGTCTTTTGCTGATGGCAATTTTCGTGTAATGGTTTGCAATGTTTGCTCCTAATGCACGGGAACCTGAATGTGATAGCAATCCCAGATAAGTTCCGGCATCAACACCAAGTATCTCATCTTTCTCTGCAATTTCTACCGCACCAAATTCCACAAAATGATTTCCTGAACCGGATGAGCCCAATTGTTTCCATGCACGACCATGCAAATTTGTCAGCAATGGCAATTGATAGAACAATTCATTCTCCATCACTTCATGATTGGATGCATGGTCGAATTGTGCGCCGCTCCCAAAGAGTGTTGCCTCATTGATTTCTCTGGCGAAATAATTTTCTTTCTGCACCAACTCATTTGGGTTGATATCAAAAATGCTCAGGCACATTCTGCAACCAATGTCAATACCGACGCCATAAGGTATCACCGCATTTTCTGTGGCGAGCACACCACCTATCGGCAATCCATAACCGCTGTGCGCATCAGGCATTAATGCACCGGCAACTGCAATTGGCAATTTTGCGGCTGCGTACATTTGATGCATTGCTCCTTCTTCAATATGCTCTTGCCCGAAAATGCTGAATTGAATCCCTGAATTGTTCATTGCGACTTCTACATTTTCTATCTCCTCATTTGGCAATAACTCTTCTGCTATCAGCGCCAGCACTGCATCATTTTTATATTCTAGCGGTGATGCCAACACGCTTTTTAAAATCTCCATCGCTTCCTCCTTGCTGTGATGTTTATAATTTTTTTCCATCACGTGCATAGCAATGCTAATCACCGGTCCTTCCGGATAGCCGATTGCACGTAGTTCTTTTCCTGTTAATTTTAGTTTACTCATTATTCTCTGCTACTGTTCTTTTGAATTTATTGTTGTCACTTGAATTGGGATGTAAATAACCAACGGCTTAATGGACCAATTTGAACACAAAATTCTTTCGTGCCTTCATCAATCTGAAGGTTTATTCTTGTATCTCCGATTTCCCAATATCGTCCTTGCCATTTATCTGAAATCATTTCTTTTGTCTCTACATCGAAATCGAATTCGCCTTTACCAGCTAAATCGTCTTGGAGTATTCGAAAAATTCTATTAGTTATTAATCCGCATTCTTTGTAATTGGGATTAGACAAATAATTTGTTTTCGCTTTTTTTAGAAAGATAAATGTGTCTTGATTTTTTTTAGATTTAAAAATCATAATTGAATCAAAAAAATTAAAATATCGACCAAAAGGCATTATCTCATAAATATTAAAATCTAACTCTGAAGTAGTAGAAACTAAAGTGCTAGCATGTAAATCGTTTGCTAATTTTTTAAAGAATTCTAATAAATCACTTTCTGTTAGTTTTCCAATCGAATCACTGATTTCTAAAAACTCTTCGACTGATAATACTTTCGTTGAAATGCCATACTTATTATACAATAAAGAAGACTTCTTTCTTAATCCTTCGTCCTCACTAATAAAATAATCACAGTATTTTGCATAATATGAATGCAAAGAGTCGTTAAAGACATTGTTAAAGGAATTTTTTTTATTCAATTTATCTTTACTAAATCCTAGAATGTCAAGAACAACATAAGAATGTAAATAAAAATCGTAATAGGGAATATTTTTCTTGTCTTCCTGATGCAATGAGTCTTTTACAAAGTCAACAAATCTATCCTGCAATACTCCGTCTTTAAATAAATCGTCTAAAATATATACTTCATTACCGATTGGATACTTTATGTTTTTTCCTCCTTTCTCAATAATATTTCTTAATTCTTTATAAGATTTCCCTCCAACCAAATTCATTACAAAGTCAACATCGGTAAGAGAATCATTATCATTAAAGACTTGAGATGGCGTAGCTAAATAAAATGTAGTTCTTTTTTCTAATAAATGATAACTCAAATAATTATCTTCAACAAGCGTTTTCATGTATTCAAAATCTTCAAACTTGAAGTTGGTGTTATCATTTATTTTGTCTCGAATATGTGCATGGGAAAAGACAAACACGAAATTATCCTTGTACTTCGCAATAGCTTCCTTTAAATCAAAATATTTAGTTTGCGTTGCATTTTTTAGCCCACTAAAGACATTACTATCAAAATATATCCTCGCCATTACAAATTTTATTTTTAAATCTACATTTTTTATCGCTCAATATAATTCCCACCGTACAAGTGTGCGACGCAATCCGCCGCGGTGGACTCAATAGTAATTCTATGCTGGTTACATAAATAGTCTGAACTATGATTTATGTGATTAAATGATTGCTTATGATTGACAAAATCCTTCATCTCATTTATCCCATTAATTCAATAAATCCCCGTTCAGATGATTATTGCACCATTTTATTCGCGCAGCTCGAACTTGCAAAAGCATGAGGCTTGGCTTTGAAAGCAAAACCCATTCCCATGATATAGCCCATCGCTTCTTTCAACGCATCATTGCTTTTGAAATTCGGATTGGGGTTGATGTCGGCATGCACCTCCATCTCCACATTGTAGCGTGAAAAAATATTGCATAATTCGTACGCTGTTTCAATGCTCTTTGCCACTTCCATCAACATGCGTTGCTTGATGCTCATCTTTTGTCTCGAAGTTTCGTTGTGAATATACATGAACCCTCCCTTTCCTTTGCGAATGAACACAATCACCGTTGCGAATTCAGTGCATTTATTTTTCATCTGGCTATCTGTTCCGATGCAGACCTTCAACTCATGACCTGCATTTTTTTCACGGACAATCACAGCCCTTACTTCCTCTTCAATCGGGCGAAGAATTTTTTCTCCGCTCAGTTTTCTCCATTGCTGTTTCATCTTTTCTGTTTTTTAGTTTTCTATCAATGTTCTTCTGAAACCAATTACTTCAATCCGGTTTTCATTGTGTTCTTTCTCATGTTGATTGGCAATCTCAGCAATCGTCATTGGCTTTTTAATTGTATTGGCAAAACCAAAATGATTGCTTAGTCTTTGTGATTTTAAAATGCTCAATTTCCCAAACTCATACTTTGCAATCAATCTTCCTTTTCGCATCAACGCATTATCAATCAGCGTGAGCGAGCTATTGAATGTGCAGATGAGTTGAACGTTCAGAAAATCTGCGAGCAACCCGTCAGAAATATTCAACAGGTTCGATACTGCTGAACTTGAACTGTGCCTTCTGTCCATGATGATGTTTTCTGCATCTTCAATAATCAGCACCGTATTCGGATTATCGATGAGCAGCTCGATGAAATCCGGGTTCATCAAATTACCTGCAACTGACGGTGATAAAAACATCACTCGCTTTTTAATCTTCCCAATTAGAAAGCGCAGATAAGATGTTTTGCCTGAACCGGGCAATCCGTGCAACAGCACAATGCCTTTATCATTCGTTTTGTTCAGGCGGTTTCTTATCACTTCGTCTGTTTGCACAAAATCATCCTCGTAATAAAGATTCAAATCCAGCTTTGTTCTTTTTATCTCCATCGATTTTAATTCCATGCTGTTTCGCGATTGCACAATCAAATTAATTTCCAACGGTTGTCTCCTTTGTCTTTCCTTGAATTGATTCACCATTACAGTTACTTCATGAATGAACTCCTGCTGCTTGCCATCGTGCAATATTTCGCAGTAGTCATCATCAAATTCAATAAGGCAATTATTTTTTAAGATGACAACTGTTTTATCAAATTGATATTGCTTCTTTTTTCTTTTGTACCAGCAATACTGATGAACGTTTTCAATCACCTCATTAAATTTTTCTTTAAACGCAGTAAAAGCTTTCTCGCCGTCCACGTGTTTGATAAAACTTACGCTGGGCAAGCTATTGAAGCAATGCAGGTACAAAGTTTTCGTGTCCAAAAAATGGCTGTCAAACACATTGTTTACGTTAATCACTTTCTGGTTATATAAATTGTCCATAATTATTTTGAAATAGTAATAAATATTTTTCCTGTCACAATTTTAAACCTTAATACTATTTCATTACAAGAGTCAGCATGTCTCTGAAGTTTTATTGTTATAAATTCGTTTTGCACGGGCTGAAAGATCCGAACTTATTCAGTCAATCGACGGCGGTTTTACGGACCGCTGCGACTCTCCAGCTTCGCCGCACTCACATTTTCGTTGGCTCAGAAAGACTCGAACTTTCATCACTGCGTTCGTAGCACAGCATTCTTCCATTGAACTATAAGCCATCATTGTGCGACTTTCAGATTTGAACTGAAAGCAACCATCTTATGTTTGCCTCTCAGAAAGAAAGGAAGATGGGCGTGTTGCCAATTACACCAAGCCGCATTTTCTTCCCCGGTTGACTCCGGGACTCGAACCCTGTTCCCCACATTCACAGTGTGGCACTTTACCGGTTAAGCTAAAGCCAACATTTGTTGTCAGGTTTGGATTCGAACCAAAACAATCTGTGCCAAAAACAGATATGCTTACCCGTTACATCACCCGACAATCTGTCTGAATCGGGATTAAAGAATTGCGATATTCAGGTTCCTGCAAATCCCGACACTCCTATAAATCCAGGTTCAGACGATTAATCCTGTAATCTGTACGGGAATCGAACCCGTATTGCCAGGATGAAAACCTGATGTCCTTGCCGTTAGACGAACAGACTAAAAATAAAAAACCCGGTCGTTGTGCGACCAGGTTTTCGTTCAGGTATATACGTTATACCTATACGTAAAAACTTTTCGGTCGCTGATACTTGCAATCGCCCACATTACCTATCGGCTCAATACTACTTTGCATCTGCACATGCCAATAGCATCCGAGCGATGATAATGATGCCGCATCATTCAGTGTTGTAAATCGATTATGTTGTAATTGTTTTAGCATTTAAAATTTTATTGAGTTACATATTGAATCAAATTTATCATTCCATCAATCCTACTAATCTTACCAAATCCCGGTTCAGACGCCAACAAAAAACCCCGCAATCTCTTGCGGGCCGGTGTTATATCGAATTCTTTTTTTACTTATTCAGCATTATAACATGCCCCGCAACAGGATAGCCTTTCGATTGACTAAACCAGTTCATTGATTCAATATGTAAATTGATTCGGAGCATTTTTATTTTTTGTGACTGCAAAGATGAAAATAATTTTTTGATGTTGCCAAATTTTTCAAAAGAAATTTAAATAATTTTTTCCCCTTTTTAGATTCCAATAAAAAATACCTGATATAATCGTACGCGAAATTGTGGCGCACAAATGTTTTGCTTTTTTTAGTACAATAATTTACTCGCCGAGTAAAATATTCTTCTTACTTATTCGTCTCCCTTATTGTGAATTTATTTTTCATTCAAAAATTAAGAACATGTACTACAATCAGTCAAACGCCGCAAAAGGCGAACATCACGGAGGCAGGCACCGGCACCTGCTTAACCGTTCCATGCAGAGAGCCGCAGTGAACGTTTACAAAACAGAAAACAGTTTTGAAATGCTGCTTTTCGCGCCAGGAAGAATCAAAGAACATTTTCAATTGGATGTAAGCGGGAACAAGCTTACCGTTTCCTATAGCCCGCCGGAAGGCTTTACCCGACCGGATTGGATTTTGCGGGAATATAGCCGCGGCGGATTTGAAAGAAGTTTTGCATTAGATGAAACCGTGGATGCACAAAACATCACAGCAAAATATGTGGATGGAGTATTACAGGTAAGCATGCCCGTTATACCTGGTAAAGAAACTGTGAAGCAGGAAATTGTGGTTAGTTAAATTAGTAGCTAATAAACCGGACTGGCAGATTTTCTTCTGCCGGTCTTTTTATTTCTTGCAATAAACCTCAGAATTTTCAACAGGATATTTTTTATCAAGGTCAATATTGTTGAAGCTTTCTTTATATCCCCATGAAAAATATTTTTCAAAAAAAGGAAGAAGTTTATTAGTTTTTATTTTCTCCAAAAAATAAACTTCATGTTCCTTTTCTTTCATTCCCATATCATACAAAATATCATCGTGATCTTTTATGCCAAGTGAATTGAAATATTGCTTCATCCTGAAATATTCGCATACGTTACCGCTTTCCAATCTGCCTGCAAAATAAAAAGGCATGAACCATCCGATCACATAACAGCTTGCAGAAATTATTTTTCCAATAATATGAAATCTGACTTCATAATATTTTGATATTGGAATATCATATCGATCCATCAATTCAAGTACTTTCCGTCGATGGTTCCATTCATCAATTTCTATTTGCTTTATGGCTTTCTTTTCTTCGGTATTTTTCACAGAGCCTGCATGTCCCTGATAAGCAAATGCAGCAGCTTTCTCAGCGGAGTATGCTTTTTGCATCAAATCAATCAGTTCCTTGTGATTAAGTTTCATGCAATAAAAATAAGAAAGCCCACACAATATTGCAGGCTTTCGTTTATCAATCAATTAATAATTCTAAATCGTTATTTCTGTATAATCACTCTATGCGGAATTGGACCGGCAATTCCATTCGTATCAAATGCTGTCTTCACCAATTCCTGCACGCCGAAATAAACATCCCAATAATCGGCTTGAGTTGTGTATGGCCGAATTGCAAGTGTAGTCATCCCATCAGCAACTTTCAGCACACTTACTTCGGGTTTTGGTTCATTCAAAACTTTTGGATGCTGTTGCATGGCGCTTATAGCAACGGCTCTTGCTTTTTCAACAGCAACGTCTGGCGCGACTGCTATTGTTAAGTCAACGCGCAAGTTGCCGTGTGTGTTGAAATTTGTAATAACACCTGTTGATAATGGCCCATTTGGTAAGATGATTGTTCTATTGTCCGGCGCAAGCAATGTTGTATTAAAAACTCCCTGCTCGGTCACTGTTCCTGTAACGCCTTGTGCTTCGATGATATCGCCGATCTTAAATGGTTTAAATATCAGCATCATTACGCCACCGGCAAAATTTCCAAGTGTTCCATTCAGCGCGGAGCCAATAGCAACGCCTGCTCCCACAATCAGCGCGGCAAAAGAAGAAGTATCAACACCAAGAATTCCGAAGATGGTAATAACAAGAAGTACGAGACAAATTATCTTAAAAAAAGAAACCAAAAAAGATTGAAGGGACGGATCGATTTTTTTTGCTGTGAGCGTTTTGCTGAGCACAACGCTAAGCCTGCCGATTATCCAACTGCCGATTACGTAAAATAAAATCGCGCCAATAATTTTGGGTGCGTAGGCAGTGGCTGAGTTAAAAAATTTTGAAGCCATGCCAGTGCTTTTTCCTATCAAATCTGTTTGAAGAAAGTAATATCTCATAACATTAGTTTTAGTAAAGATAAAAGGCTACGGCAGATATTTTTGCAGAATTATTTTTTTTATGGAAAACAATTAGTGCTTATTCTTCATCAAGAACTTCGCTTTCATCTGAATTTGTTTGCACTTTATTTTCCGCTGGAGGGTTGCTTTCATTTATTTCATTAATCAATTCTGCCACCATGGAAGTCCAGCCCGTCTGGTGGCTTGCTCCAAGCCCATTCCCATTATCACCATGAAAATATTCATAAAACAACAATAAATTTTCATTGCCATGTTGCTGATAAAACCAATTGTGCTTGCCATAAATCGGCCGCTTGCCAGTATCATTTCTTTCAAATAAACTGATCAGGCGAAGCGTAAGCTGATCAGCAACCTGGTTCAGGTTCATTTTATTTCCTGAGCCAACCGGGCACTCAACTAATAAATCATCGCCATAAAAATCTCCGTACTTTCTGATTGATTGGATGATAATGTAATTTATCGGCATCCACACAGGGCCGCGCCAGTTTGAGTTCCCGCCAAATAAATCTGAAGTGGAATCTCCCGGGTCGTATTGAATTGTGTAATTAATCCCTCCTATATTTATTGTGTAAGGATTTTGTTCATGATGTTTTGATAAAGCCCTGATACCGCCGGCAGAAAGAAATTCGTCTTCATTTAAAAGCCTCTCTAATAAATACACTAATTTTTTTTGCGGCACAAGCGATAGCAATAATTTCTGGCCATCCGTTTTTTCTTCATTTGGCCAATACTTATTATTCTTCAACCTATAATTTTCAAACCAAGCAACACGCTTTTTGAAATCGCTCAATTTGTCGAGCGTCTTTTTTTCAATCATTGATACTGCGAATAAAGAGGTGAGTCCGACGATTGAAAAAATTCGCAACTGCATCGGTGCAGAGTTTGCAATGGAAAGGGTATCATAAAAAAATTTGTCTTCATCGTTCCACATGCCCTGTTCATTAAGTGCTTCAGCAATCAAAACAAAATGCTCAAAAAATTTTGTGCCGGTGTCCTCAAATGAATCATCTTTCATGGCAATTTCCAGCGCCATGTCCATCATGTTCAGCGAATACATTCCCATCCAGCTTGTTCCGTCTGCTTGTTCCAGTTGCATGTCGCTTTGCAGTTGGTGGCTGCGATTGAACACACCAATATTATCAAGGCCAAGAAACCCTCCTTCAAACATATTGTTTCCATTGCCATCTTTTCGGTTAATCCACCACGTGAAATTGATGAGCAGTTTTTGAAAAACTTTTTTCAGAAAAGAAATATCTCCCTTACCTGTTTTTTCTTTTTCAATTCGGTAAACCTGAAGTGCGGCCCAAGCTTGCACAGGCGGGTTTACATCGCTGAAGTTCCATTCGTATGCGGGCAGCTGGCCATCGGGCTTCATGTACCATTCGCGCATGATGAGCAGCAGTTGGTGCTTCGCAAAAGTCGGGTCGACCAGTGCCATTGCAATTGATTGAAACGCCAGATCCCACGCCGCATACCAAGGATATTCCCATTTGTCGGGCATTGCAATAATATCCTGATTTTTCAGGTGTTTCCAATCATGATTGCGGCCATATAATTTCGATGGGCTTGCCGGAGTAATTCCGTCTGAAGTAGTAAGCCATCTCTCCACATCATAATGATAATATTGTTTGCTCCATAACAACCCAGCCAGCGACTGCCGCTGTATTCGTGCAAGCTCTGGATTAATTTCATAAGGAAAAATGGATGCATAAAAGCTATCGGCCTCGGCTTTTCTTTCTGCAAAAATACTTGATGCTCCTGACGGAAATGGATTGTCCATTATCTTATTGCTCAACCGAAGAAAAATTGTTTTTGTTGCACCGCCTTCAATTTTATATTTATAAACGGCGGCGAATTTTGTGCCTGATTTTTTTTGTTTGAATAATTCTACATTTTCTTTTTTGATAATAGCATCATGAAACCCATCTTTTGTAAATGGCGTTGTGTTTGGCTTGCCTTCTACTTTCAACAGGTTCGTTTCATTCTCTGTAAAAAGACAATCATTTGTGGGCTGATAGTATAAATAATACGTTCCTAATCTTGTGTCAACAGCTTTCACGGAAGTTTTATCGCGCAAACTGATGGCTGGCTTTTTTTTCAGCTCATCGTAGCTCCAGCGGTTGCGGAACCATAATGTCGGAAGCACGGTTATCTCCGCAGCTTTGCTATAACGGTTATGGATATCTATTTTTATGAAGATGTCTTTTGAGTTCTGTTTTGCATAAGTAATGCAGATATCAAAATATTCGTTGTTATTAAAAATACCGGTGTCAAGAATTTCATATTCAGGCTCGCTTCTTGAGCGCTTTTTATTTTCGTCCATCAAATCTTTGTAGGGAAATTCCTGTTGCGGGTATTTATATAAATACTGCATGTAATAATGCGTAGGCAGATTATCAAGATAATAATAAAGCTCCTTCACATCTTCGCCATGGTTGCCGTCGTGGTTACCTAGGCCGAACAGCCGTTCTTTCAAAATAGGGTCTTTGCCATTCCACAGCGCCACGGAAAAACAAAGTGTCTGAAAAAAATCTGAAATGCCGGCAATGCCATCCTCCCCCCAACGGTATGCACGGCAATGCGCATGCTTGTATGGAAAATAATTCCATGCATCTCCATTGCTGCTATAATCTTCGCGCACAGTTCCCCACTGCCTTTCGCTGAGATAAGGCCCCCATTGTTCAAGTGGGATTTTCTTTGTTGCGTTTACTGTAAGTCTTTGGTGCTCGGCAGTCATGATGAATTATAAAACATGCGCTTTTGTTTGATGCAGCTTATTGAATTTGTGCTGATGGAGCGCAAGCTTTGGTTTGGTTCGTTCTTCGTTTGTAAATAAACTTTGTCAAAAACTTTTAGCAGTCAATCGATATGATGAAGTTAGGATTTAGTGCCGACTTAATAAAGTTTGGTATAGCTTTTAATAAACTCCATCTCGCTCATTTGTTCTATCTTAGCGCAGCTTTAATTAAAAAGATTTCGAAGAGAAACAAATCTTTTACCAATATTTATAATTGTGAATTTTACAGAATTCGGTCTTAATGAAAACCTTGTAGAAGGCATACAGTCCAGCGGCTACGAAACTGCCACGCCCATTCAGGAGCAGGTCATACCAATTATTTTATCAGGCAAAGATCTTATCGCGTCTGCGCAAACCGGCACCGGCAAAACAGCTGCATTCCTGCTGCCCATTATTAATAAATTGATTTCATCAAGAACAGATGAACACATTAATGCTTTGGTGATTGTTCCAACGCGCGAGCTTGCTATTCAAATTGGAGAACATCTTGAAGGGTTTTCTTATTTCACACCCATCAATTCAATTGCTGTATATGGCGGCTCAGACGGGTTCAGTTTTGCTAATGAAAAACAAGCCTTGTCAAAAGGTGCTGACATTGTTGTTTGCACACCTGGCAGAATGATCGCGCATCTTAATATGGGATATGTAAAATTAGATGGCTTGCAATTCTTGGTTCTGGATGAGGCAGACAGAATGCTTGATATGGGCTTTTATGATGACATCATGAAAATTATTTCTTTCCTGCCCAGCCATCGCCAAAATTTATTGTTTTCTGCAACGATGCCCATAAAAATAAGGCAGCTTGCAAAAAAGATTTTAAATAGCCCTGCAGAAATTAATATCGCTATTTCAAAACCTCCTGAGAAAATTGCGCAGCATGCATTTGTAGTACACGAACACCAAAAAGTGCCATTAATAAAATGGCTGCTGCAGAACAAAGATTTTACCAGCGTTCTCATTTTCTGTTCAAGCAAGATTGCCGTGAAAGAACTGACCAGGGAATTAAAACGGAATAAATTTTCAGCAGATGAAATCCATTCCGATCTTGAACAACAATCTCGTGAAAAAGTATTGCTGGATTTTAAGAACAAAAAATTAAAAATTCTTGTAGCTACGGATATACTTTCACGTGGAATTGATATTGACAATATTGATTTGGTAATAAATTATGATGTTCCGAATGATGGAGAAGATTATATACACCGCATAGGGCGCACAGCCAGAGCTGAAACAGATGGCATTGCATATACTTTTGTTGGGGAAAGAGAACAGAATAAATTTCTTTCGATTGAAGAATTGCTTGGTACTCCTGTCCCGAAAGCTACCGTGCCGGAACAGTTTGGGAAACCGCCTTTATACCAACCCAGAAAAAAAAATCAAAAAAAGCGGTTCTATAGCCCCAATCAACGAAATCACTAAAAAAAGTTATTCTCTTTTAAAACATCCAGCCTAACAAAAGGCATAATATTACAATAACCGGAGACGGCAATTTTGAAAAAGTAAGCAGCACCCATGTAGCAATAAGTACAATGATTGCAAGAAAAAAATCTTTCCAATCTGTTACTGCTATGTCTTTCATCATATAAAAAGCTGCTGCAATCATAATTCCAACAACCACAGCATTGATCCCTTCAAGTGCACGATATACAACTGCATATTTCTTTATGTTATGCCAAATTGGAAAAAAGAAAAGAACAAGCAATGCACTAGGAAGGAAAATTGCAAGTGCGCCAATAATACATCCAAGCAATTGCATTGACGGCCCTTTATCTTTCATTGCAACGCCGCCCATAAACGAGGCTACAGAAAAAACGGCCAGGAATAGCGCGTACCATTGCAGACCCGGTGAAAAAATCTTCTCTGCTGATCTTAATTAAATTTGGGTTTCGCTGCAATAAATTTTGCGACTCCGGGCGTGCAACAAATTGTTCATACATCATAGGAATCAGCACTTGACCACCGCCAAACACCAGGCTGCCCGATCGATAAATATTTTCAAATAAATTAATCGGTCTTCTGTCGTGCCAATTGTCCTTTCTTGCAGTTTCACTGAGAACCCCGGCAGCAATAAATATAATTGCAAAGAGCCAGATATTCCACCATTTGATTTTATATGGAGCTTCTTCTTTTTGTGGAATGCGCTTGCTGCTAAGGTTTGTGGCAAATCCACCAAGCACAATCAATAATGGAAATACCCACGGCATTTTAAATAATAAATAAGTTGCGAAGGCGCCCACAATCATTATTACTCTTGTGATGGTATTATGAATCGAAATATTGAATGCCTTCATTGCGGCATAAAACAAAAAGCCCACGGTCATGGGCCCATGAATTTGAAAATATGCCCTTTTGCGCTTCCTTCATTTATATACTCCAGAAAAAAAGAAAGTGCGCCCATTAAAATGCATGCTGGCAAAATCCAAATCACCAACGTAAGTATTGCCAGTGGAATACCTCCGCGTTTGTAGCCAATTAGCGTAAGCACTTGTGTTGACGATGCTCCGGGAAGCATTTGGCAAAAGGCATTATAATCCATCAACTCCTCCTCAGATACATAAGGAGTGCGATGCACAAATGTTTTTATCATCATTCCCAAATGACCTTGCGGCCCACCAAATGCAGAAATGCTATGAATAAAAACAGCCCGCAAAAATGGAATATGGCGAAACAAAACCATCTGAAGAAAATAAAAGTCTATAATAAAAGTACAATTTATGGCTTGTTGAAAACATTATCAAAATCATTCGGGCAACAAAAAAATGAAGCGGTATATTCTGTATATTTATTTCTTACAAAACCAACTACTACCATGAGAAATTTTTTCATCGCTCTTGTGAGCTGCATATGCATTCCATTTTTTTCTTTTTCACAAGCAAAAAACCTGCATGCAAAAATTGATGCAGGTGCAGATAAAATTGAATCCAAAACAATTTCCTGGAGAAGAGACATTCATCAGCATCCTGAATTGAGCAATCGCGAATTTCGCACTTCAAAAATTATTGCGGCGCACCTGCGATCGCTCGGTCTTGAAGTGAAGGAAGGTGTGGGAAAAACCGGTGTCGTTGGTTTATTGAAAGGTGCAAAACCGGGACCAGTCATTGCTTTAAGAGCAGACATGGATGCCTTGCCTGTGAAAGAGAGAGTTGATCTTCCTTTTGCATCAAAAGACACGGCATTATATAATGGTCAATATGTTGGAGTAATGCATGCTTGTGGTCACGACAGCCATGTAGCCATTTTGATGAGCGTTGCAGAAATACTTGCAGGAATGAAAGACGATTTAAAAGGCAGTGTGAAATTTATTTTTCAACCAGCAGAAGAAGGCGCGCCCGTTGGCGAAGAAGGTGGCGCTGAGCTAATGATAAAAGAGGGTGTTCTTGAAAACCCGAAAGTAGACGTAATTTTTGGGTTGCATATAAATTCTCAAACAGAAGTTGGGAAAATAACTTATCGCCCTGGCGGCACAATGGCCGGAGTGAATGATTTTCGGATTGTGGTTACCGGAAAGTCTGCTCATGGCGCTGCTCCTTGGTCTTCTGTTGACCCAATTGTTGTTTCAGCAGAAATTATCAATAACCTTCAAACTATTGTAAGCAGAAATGTGAACATCACACAAAACCCTGCTGTGGTAACAATCGGTTCAATCAATGGCGGCAATCGTTCAAACATCATCCCTGAAAAAGTGGAAATGAACGGAACAATAAGAACACTAAGCAACGAAGATGAAAAACTGGTCGTAGACAGAGTGAAAGAAATCGCAATTAAAACGGCAGAAAGTGCCGGTGCAGTAGCAGATGTGAAGGCACCTTTTAGCTCGCATTATCCGGTAACTTATAATGATCCTGCATTAACAGAAAAAATGTTGCCTTCGTTACAAAGTTCTGCAGGAGCTGCAAATGTAATGATGAAACCGCCAGTAACAGGCGCAGAAGATTTTTCTTTCTTCGAACAAAAAGTTCCGGGTTTATTTTTCTTTTTAGGTGGCATGCCTAAAGGCGCAGACCCGTTGAAAGCACCATCACACCACACGCCTGATTTTTATATTGATGAAAGCGGTTTCAAATTGGGCATTAGAACCCTTTGTAATTTAGTAGTTGATTACATGAATAGCAACACTAAATAACGCTATTCATGGACATTGAGCAGCTTCGCGAATATTGTTTGTTAAAAAAAGAAGTAACCGAAGGATTTCCATTCGGTGATGAAACTTTAGTATTTAAAGTGAGAGGGAAAATTTTTTTGCTCGCTTCATTGAATCGTGAGCTGTTGCAATTCAACGTTAAATGCAATCCTGAAGAGGCAATTGAATTAAGAGAACAATATGATGCAATACAGCCGGGATATCACATGAATAAAAAATTATGGAACACAATTATTATTGATGGAAGTATTCCACAGAAGCTGATAAAAAAAATGATTGATGACTCTTATTTGCTCATTGTGCTATCCTTGCCAAAGAAAGACCAGAGCGGGCTGATATAAAAATTATTTGTAGTATCCGTTCTTCTCGATCTCTTCTCTTACTGCTTCCGGAACAAGATAACGAATGGATTTTCCCTGCTTTATATTTTCACGTATATGTGTAGCCGAAATTTGTAATAATGGAGCCTCCATAATTATCGTATGTGCATTGGCGTTAGCCTGCTTTTTTATATCCTCTCCCATTCTTTTATAAACATATATCTGATAGTTTCGCAAAATAAATTCATAGTTTTTCCAACGATGGAGATTTGAAAAACTGTCACTTCCCATAATGATTGAAAATTGGTATGACGGATATTTTTCTTTCAGGTAGGCTAACGTATCAGCAGTATAAGATGGTTTTGGCAATTTAAATTCGATATCCATCGCTCTCAGGTTTTTTTCTCCTTCAATAGCACATTGCACCAGATATAGCCGATGGTATTCGTTCAGCAATGATTTCGATGACTTTAATGGATTTTGCGGAGAAACAATAAACCAAACCTGATCTATATCAGACTCTTGAAGAACGTAATTGGCAATAATCAAATGCCCGTTGTGGATGGGATTAAAGGAGCCAAAGTACAAACCAATTTTCATCTAATTATTTGAAAATCAATTAATTATTTCTTCTACAAAAACAGTATCTGCTTCATCTATCCTTAAGCTCAGATTGTAACCCGCCACGGTTATTGAAATAGGGTCGCCTAGTGGTGCTATTTGTTCTACCCTGACTGTTTCGCCCGGAACACACCCCATTTCCATTAATTTCAGGAACAAATCATCTTTCTCAAATGAATGAATTTTTGCTTTTGAGCCAACGGACAATTGTGATAATCGCTTCATTATAAATAATAAACAAATTTACTTTTGATATTTGAAACATCTTTACGATTTTCGGAAATGCCTTCGCTACCATCAAAAGTAAGTTTTCATTTTCTGACTAAGCCTTTCTTTCTCCCCAAACGAAAAGAGCTCAAAGTATTTATTGAGCAGCTTTTTAAGAAGGAAAAGAAAACGCTTCAACACATTAGTTATATTTTCTGTTCGGATGATTATCTGCTTAAAATCAATCAGCAATATCTTAAGCATGATTTTTATACAGATATAATTACGTTTGACCTATCCGAAACCAAAGAAGTAATTGGAGAAGTATATATTAGTATTGAACGAGTACACGAAAATGCAAAACAATTTGGCACTTCTTTTTTTGAGGAATCACATCGGGTTGTTTTTCATGGAGCGCTTCACTTATGTGGTTTTGATGATAAATCTTCAGTAAAAAAGAAAGAAATGACTTTAAAAGAAGATTACTATTTATACAAATACTTCTCATAATGTTCCACAGGGAACAGTTTCATCCTGAAACATTTTAATGTTCCACGTGAAAATCAGCATTTCCAGAATTATTATGCTTGTACCTTTGCGCCATGTTTCCTGAATATGATGTTCTTGTTGCAGGTGCTGGCCATGCTGGTTGTGAAGCGGCTGCCGCTGCTGCTAATCTAGGCTCTAAAGTGTTGCTTATCACGATGAATATGCAGACAATAGCTCAATTGAGCTGCAATCCTGCCATGGGTGGCATTGCCAAAGGGCAAATTGTTAGAGAAATTGATGCAATGGGTGGTTATTCAGGAATTGTTTCGGATTTAAGCATGATTCAGTTCAGGATGCTTAATCGATCAAAGGGGCCTGCTATGTGGAGCCCTCGGTCTCAAAACGACAGGATGCTCTTTGCTGCAAAATGGCGTGAGCTTCTTGAAAATACCAAAAACGTTGACTTTTATCAGGATACTGTCAAATCTCTTATCATAAAGGATAACAGAGCTTGCGGAGTTGTAACAACTCTTGGTCATTCCATTTATTCAAAAGCCGTTGTTATAACGAGTGGCACTTTTCTGAACGGAATCATTCATATTGGTGAAAAACAGTTTGGGGGTGGAAGAGTGGCAGAAAAATCCGCAACAGGAATCACTGAACAATTGGTTGAATTCGGATTTGAATCTGACAGGTTAAAAACAGGAACTCCTCCTCGAGTTGATGGCCGTTCTTTAGATTATTCTAAAATGGATGAGCAGAAGGGCGATGAAAAAATTGTGGGCTTTTCTTTTTTAGACACAAAAAAGCCTGCAGAACAAAGAAGCTGTTGGATAACTTACACTAATCAGCAAGTTCATGATATACTCAAAACCGGATTTGACCGTAGCCCAATGTTTACAGGCAGGATAGAAGGAATAGGCCCAAGATATTGCCCAAGTATAGAGGACAAGATTAATCGCTTTGCAGCGAGGGACAGACATCAAATCTTTGTTGAACCGGAAGGATGGAATACGATTGAGGTTTATGTAAATGGTTTTTCAACATCCTTACCAGAAGATGTTCAATACGATGCTCTTCGTACAATTCCGGGGTTTGAATCTGTTAGGATGTTCAGGCCTGGTTATGCTATTGAATATGATTATTTTCCCCCAACTCAACTTACACCTTCTCTAGAAACGAAACTCATTGATAATCTGTTCTTTGCGGGGCAAATTAATGGAACTACAGGATATGAGGAAGCTGCTTGCCAAGGTCTGATGGCAGGAATTAATGCTCATCAAAAAGTAAAAAACTTAAATCCATTAATCTTAAAAAGGAGCGAAGCCTATATCGGAGTTTTAATTGATGACCTTATCAGCAAAGGAACTGATGAGCCATATCGTATGTTCACTTCCCGTGCAGAATTCAGAACTCTTTTGCGTCAGGACAACGCCGATTTGCGCTTAACAGAATTAAGCAATAACCTTGGATTAGCTTCACAAGAAAGAGTTGATAAGGTGCTGAGCAAAAAAGAAGGCGTTGAAAAAATTCAACAAATCCTGAAAGAATTCTCTATTGACATTAACGAAGCAGAATCATATTTAACTGAAAAAAAATCTGCTCCATTATTACAAAAACAAAAAGCTGTTCATTTGTTACTTAGACCTGATATTGATATTATTTCTCTGAAAAAAGGATTACCTCGCTTAGGAGAAGAATTGAGAAACTTTTCAACAGAAACTCTTGAACAAGCTGAAATCCAAATCAAATACGATTCTTATATAAAAAAAGAGAAAGAGCTAGTCACAAAAATGAGTGAGCTTGAAAATCTTTCTATCCCAAAAAATTTTGATTATAATAAAATTTCTTCCCTTTCTAATGAAGCATTGCAGAAATTCAAGAAAATTCAGCCCTCAACATTAGGCCAGGCAAGCAGAATAAGCGGTGTAAAGCCAACAGATGTACAAATCCTGATGGTTTATATGGGAAGATGACTATAACCCATATTGCTTGCTGATTTGAAGCATTCTCTCAATTGGTTTTTTTGCTGCTTTTAATATTTCTCTATCCATGATTATTTCCGGCAATTCATATTTCATGCACAAATAAAGTTTTTCGAGCGTATTCAGTTTCATGTGAGGGCAATCATTGCAAGCACAATTATTATCTGGCGGAGCAGGAATGAATATTTTATCTGGAGAAGACATTTGCATTTGATGCAAAATTCCTGTTTCTGTAGCTACAATATATTCTTTTGAATTATCAGTTTGTGTATATTTTAAAAGACCTGTTGTTGAACCAATATACTCAGCAATACGTAATATCGGCTCTTCACATTCCGGATGAGCAATCAGTTTCGCGTTAGGGTGACGCACTTTCAATCTTGTAATTTTCTCCAAACTAAAAATTTCATGCACCATACATGCACCATTCCATAAAACCATATTTCTTCCCGTTTTCTTATTCAGATATGCTCCAAGATTTTTATCCGGTGCAAAAATTATCTTCTGTTCTACCGGAACGCTTTCAATAATCTTTTGGGCATTGCTGGATGTGCAGATAATATCACTCAATGCTTTAATTTCTGCAGAACAATTGATGTAAGATATTACGATATGGTCAGGATATTTTGCTTTAAATTTTGTAAATAAACCAGCAGGAGCACTGTCAGCCAAAGAACAGCCAGCTTTTAAGTCTGGAAGTAATACTTTTTTGTTAGGGTTCAAAATCTTCGCCGTCTCTGCCATAAAATGTACACCAGCGAAAACAATTATATCCGCTTTCGTTTTTTCTGCTACTTGAGCAAGCCCTAAACTATCTCCAATATAATCTGCCACATCCTGAATATCCGGCTCTTGATAATAATGAGCTAAAACAATTGCATTTTTCTCTTTTTTTTGTTTTTCAATTTCTGAAAATAAATCGAGAGAAGGATCTGTATCGATATTTAAAAAACCAAATTTTTCCAAATTAAAAATAAAGGAGTCCGTGTTAATATCTTTCATAGTATTTAATATATATTCATTTTATAAAATTACCTATTGTTATTATAACTGTGAATAGTAGGAAAAGAAAATTATAGAAAAGAAATTTCTTCAAATGGCCGTTGTTATTAACAGGAATTCGCTGCAGATCAACATCCTCTTTTTCTTTATAGGAAAGGGTTATTCTTATTTATAAACATCGGTGGATTAATATAAGAGGGGATAATATTTTTATTTTTTATGGTTAATGAATGGGGAACAAATCCATGGTTATTGAGAAAGGAGAAGTCTTTTTACGAAACGTGTAAAAAGTGAAGTCATGTTAAGCACAAAAAGTTGTATAAAAAGGGTGCGATGTCAACAGAATATTTAATTATACAATCGGGAATGTGGATATATTTTTTAAACAAAAATCAAAGAATCTGATTTTTCATATATTTATTTCATGAAGATTACTTTTTCTCTTTCTTTTTTTATTGCTTTTGTATCAATGACTTTTTTGATTCAGGAGCTCCATGATTGGGCTCATGTGTTGACTTCTTATTGGCTTTGTGGATGTTTCGGAACAAAAACCTTTGACAGTTGGGCAATCTGTGACCATTGTGATGTATCAGGAAATATTATGGTTTTGGTTTGGCTGGCAGGGCCGGTAGTGACATATTCTATTGTTTGGCTGGCCTGGTCGTTAATGAGAAAAAGAGAAACTTCCGGAACAAGATCATTTGGTTTTTCTTTGTTGTTTGCTGCAAACCCGTTTACGAATGTTCTTGCCGCAATAGTAGGGGGAGGCGATATTACCTTCAGTATGCGCATGCTTTTTCAACGTCCAGACGGCAGCAATAAGCATATTGTAGCCATCATAGCACTTTTAGTTGTGCTGGCTTTAACAGTGCCACCTGTTTTAAAAGCAATAAGAATGATAAAAAATAGAACAGAGAAGATAATATTGATTCCTGTGTTTCTTCTTTTGCCTAATATTCTTGAAAAGGCTTTTGTTTCATTCGGAATGAACAGCGTTCTAAAGGCGGGGTTTTTTCAAGAAGAAGTTTTTAGTGGAACGCCGCTACTTGTATTAATATGGCTATTTGTTGTTTCTATTTTATTGTTGCTTAACTACAAAAGCCTTTCAAATTTTATAAGGAAAAGAGAAAAAAGAGCTTCGCTAAGGATATAAAAGATATGTTTCTCCTGATATGGTTTTTTTAGAGCTCCCGACAATAGAAGAGGTTCCAGCGCAGTGAAAGCCGAAAAATTGTTTTTTTCGAGGTTTTTGAATGGAAATAATAATTTTCTCAAAAGAGTAGCTGTCCCCCGCGCAAAAGATAATAGTGTCTGCGCAATTTTCTTCCGAAACAAACATCTTTGAAGATTTTTTTAGAGCAGTTTTTACTTTCAGGATTGAATTTTCATCGCCACACAGATACAGCTTTTGGTTTTCCAAGATAGGTTTTGCTCGGTTTATAGAAAGAAAATTTATGGCGATTGCTATTTTACTGCGAGCCCAGATTGCAAGGGTGATGAAGGGTGAAGGAATCAATGTGACTTTTTCCTTAAAATGCTTTTTCGAAAACTGGTTCATGGCCGTGTAGAACGATTTTACGTAGCGAAAATCTTTTTTGGTACTTTCTCCTTTGAAATGGATAATAGTTGTTTCTGAAAGATAATAATTTTTGTGGCCGGCTTGCTGAATGCGGTAGCTTAAATCAAGGTCTTCTGCATACATAAAAAATTGTTCATCAAAACCGCCGATTTTCTCAAGCACATTTTTTTTGGTAAAAAAGAATGCGCCGGAAATTGCGTCTATTATTTGGTTTTCTTTTTCACTCAAATTCCCAAGGTAATATTTAGAAAAAATTTTTGACTGGGGGAATGCTGCAGTTAACCCGGAAAGCTTGCAAAACGAAACCCAGAGCGAGGGAAACCCTCTTTTAGACTCTTTCAAATAATTCCCGCTGCCGTCAATCATTTTAACTCCCAAAGCCCCGCATGCTGAATTGGATTCGAGAAATGAAATGGACTTTTCAAAACTATCTTCAGCAACAATCGTATCTGGGTTCAGGAACAAAATATATTCGCCGCTAGCTGCAGCTAAAGCTTTATTGTTCGCTTTTGAAAAACCAACATTTTCTTTATTTATTAAAAATTGAACGAAAGGAAATTTCGGCATCAGATAATCCAAGCTTCCGTCAGAAGAATTATTATCAACAACAAAGACTTCTGCTTGTATTTTTTCAATCGCCTTTTTTACCGAGCAAAGACATTGCTCCAGAAAATATTTTACGTTGTAATTGACTATGATAATAGAGAGCTTCAATAAAAAATTTTTGTAACAAGCACGAAGTAAGAATTTTTTAGGGAGAGAAGCAAAGCAATCAGGTTTTGGTAATTCAAGAAGAATCGATACATTTGCATTTATCAATCTATTTTTGTGGCCTTAAATCTTAAGCAAATAGAAAAAATATCAAAAGCACTGGGCGATTCAAATCGGTTGAAGATACTGCACCATATTTCCAATAAAGGAGGAAGTGGCCAGTGCTCGGAGATTCAGCACGTGCTTGATTTGGCTCAGCCGTCCATTTCGCATCACGTGAAAATATTGATTGAAGCTGATTTGATTCAGCCTGAAAAAGAAGGAAGAAATCACAAATACACATTAAACGAACAAATTTTAAGTGATTATAGAAATTACTTGGGAAAACTAACAGGGTAAATTTTTTTGACTTAATATATTGATGCTTGTAAATATATAGATATATAAATTCATTTTAAACATTAAAACTATGTCGACCAACAAATTATTCAGCCACTACGAACTTGGAAAAATTGAATTAAGGAATAGAATTGCGATGGCTCCGATGACACGAAGCAGGGCAATCGGAAATATTCCCAATGAATTAATGGCCGAATATTATGCACAAAGAGTGGCTGCAGGATTAATCATCACGGAAGGAACTTCGCCTTCACCTAACGGTCTAGGATATGCGAGAATTCCTGGTCTATTTAATAAACTACAAATCGCAGGCTGGAAAAAAGTAACAGAAGCAGTTCATGCAAAGGGCGGAAAAATTTTCGTCCAGCTTATGCATACAGGCCGCATCAGCCATGAACATAATCTTCCCGAAGGCACAAAAGTATTAGCGCCATCCGCAGTAAAACCTGCCGGTCAAATGTGGACGGACTTTAGTGGCGGGCTGCAAGACTTTCCAACACCTGAAGCGATGACGATTGATGAATTGAACCAAGCAAAAGCAGAATACGTGCAAGCTGCAAGGAATGCAGTAGAAGCAGGATTTGATGGAATAGAATTGCATGGAGCAAATGGTTATTTAATAGAACAGTTTTTGTCTCCTCACAGCAATATCAGAACGGATGAATATGGAGGAAGTATTGAAAGCCGCACAAGGTTTGTTATTGAATTGGCAAATGAAATTAGCCAAGCAATTGGAAAAGAAAAAGTGGGCATCAGGCTTTCTCCTTACGGTGCAGCAAGCGACATGAAACCCTATTCAGAAGTTGATGAAACATATTCATATCTCGCGAAAGAATTAGGCAAAATCGGGATCGTTTATATACATGTTGTTGATCACAGTGCAATGGGCGCGCCGAAAGTGCCGGGTTCCATCAAGCAAAAAATTCGCAAAGAATTTGGTGGAACAATCATTTTAGCGGGAGGCTATGACAAGCAAAGAGCAGAAAATGATTTGCAGGAAGGAAATGCGGATTTGATCGCTTTCGGTAGGCCATTCATTAATAATCCTGATTTGGTTAATCGTCTAAAAAATGACTTTCCGTTATCTGCAAATCTGGACATATCCACTTTTTATTCTGCAGAAAAAAAAGGATACACTGATTATCCGGTTTATGAAAAAGAAACGGTAACAGCGTAAAATGGATTTATAAAAATTAAAATTATGTCAGCATCTAAATCAACAAACATTTCAATATTGATTGCCCGAATTATTTTAGGCCTAATCTTTTTTGTTTTCGGATTAAATTTTTTTTTGCATTTTATTCCGAACAATTCAAAACCAGAAGGTAATGCAGCAGCGTTTCTTGGTGGATTATTTCAATCGGGATATATTTTTCCGCTCATCAAGGTGATTGAAGTAATTTGCGGCGCGTTGTTATTAGCGAACAGGTATGTAGCGTTGGTTTTAGTAATACTCATGCCTATCAGCATTAATATTTTATTGTTCCATTCGGTTCTTCAGCCAGGCGGAATGCCAATAATCATCAGCCTTTTGATAATCATTTCTCAACTTTATCTGGCTTGGTCATATCGCGATTATTACAAACAATTGTTTGTTGCAAGACCGGTATTATAACAATTTGTTTTTTCTATAAAAGCAAGAAGGAAAGTAACTTTACTTTCCTTTATTTTTTTTAAAACAATTTTATTATGAAAATAAAATCATTGGGATCTCAGAGAATATTTGCTTCTGAAATAGGATTGGGCTGCATGGGCATGAGCGATTTTTATGCAGGAAGAAATGATGATGAGTCGATTAAAACGATTCATCGTGCGATAGAACTTGGCGTTACTTTTTTTGACACAGCAGACATGTATGGCCCATATACAAATGAAGAACTTTTAGCTAAAGCAATCAAAGGGAAAAGAGATAAACTTATCATTGCAACTAAATTCGGCATTGTCAGAGACATTCACGATCCTGCAAAAAGAGGTGTGAATGGAAAACCGGAATATGTGAAATCTTCTGTTGAAGGTAGTTTGAAAAGATTGGGAACAGATGTGATTGATTTGTATTACTTGCATCGAGTTGATCCAAACACACCGATTGAAGATACGGTTGGTGCTATGTCAGATTTAGTGAAAGAAGGAAAAATAAAAGGAATTGGATTATCAGAAGCATCCGCAGCAACATTAAGAAAAGGAAATGCTGTTCATCCAATCACTGCGCTGCAAACAGAATATTCTTTATGGAGCCGTGAACCTGAAGGCGAAATTTTGGAAACATGTAAAGAATTAGAAATTGCCTTTGTTGCTTACAGCCCGCTTGGGCGCGGGTTTTTGACGGGGCAGATAAAGAAGTTTGAAGATCTTGAGGCAACGGATTATCGCAGGCATTCGCCACGTTTTCAAGGCGAAAATTTTGAAAAGAATATGGATCTCGTTAAAAAGATTGAGCAACTGGCTGCTAAGAAAAATTGCACAGCTTCCCAATTGGCGCTGGCCTGGGTTTTAGCCCAGGGCAATCATATCTTCCCAATTCCGGGAACAAAAAAAACAAAATATCTCGAAGAAAATATAGGCGCAGTGAATGTTAATCTAACAACATCGGACCTTGAAGAAATTAATAATATCGCTCCAAAAAATATTGCATCCGGATTGCGGTATCCTGAAAATTTTATGGGTAGCGTGAACAGATAGAGCAAGAATTTCTGATTTTGAAAAGCGTTTAGCTGCGAGCTTCGACCAAATTGCTCATAGCTAACAGCTAACGGCTCAATCAATACAATTATCTTTGCGCCATGTTAAAATCTACATTAATAAAGGCAACAGAAGCAGGCGCAAAAGTGATGCAGGAATTTTTTCACGGAACATTCAAAATCTCTAATAAAGAGGGCGTTAATAATCTGGTTACAGAAGCGGATCATGCTTCTGAAAAGGCCATTTTTGAAATCATCAAAAATGATTTTCCCGACCATTTTATTTTGAGCGAAGAAGCTGGAGCAATCGTTACTAATTCAAATTTCAAATGGATTGTGGATCCTATTGATGGCACTGTGAATTTTGCACATGGGATACCGATTTGCTGTGTCTCGATTGGACTAGAGCAGGACGGAGAAATGATAATGGGCGCTGTGTACAATCCTTTTATTAATGAATTTTATTTTGCGCAAAAAGGATTTGGCGCTACGCTGAACGATAACTTGATAAAAGTGAGCAACGAAACAGAAGTATTGAAAGCCTGTCTGGTAACGGGTTTTCCATATTCATATCTTGACGATGATAATGGACCGCTTCAGGTCTTTTCAAGACTGATAAGGAAAGGAGTTCCTGTTCGCCGGTTAGGTTCTGCAGCAATGGATTTGTGCTGGGTCGCAGCAGGCCGCTTCGATGGTTTTTATGAGCATAAATTGCAAGCGTGGGATAGCGCTGCAGGTTTTTTGATTGTTGAAGAAGCGGGTGGAAGAGTTTCCGATTTCACAGGAAAAAAATATTCGCCTTATCAGCCGCATATTATTGCAACGAATGGAAAAATTCATGATGAACTGACCGATTGGGTTAATGATAAAATATAATCTGTACATGGAATCTCGCACTGAAATATCGTCGCTCGGAGAATTTGGATTGATTGACCATCTTACCAAAAATATTGAATTAAAAAATGCTTCATCCATTGTTGGCGTCGGTGATGATGCTGCTGTGATTGACCATTTCGGAAAGCAAACTGTTATCACAACAGATTTATTGGTTGAAGGCGTTCATTTTGATTTGGCTTATACGCCATTAAAACATCTTGGCTACAAATCCGTGATTGTGAATTTGAGCGATGTGTACGCAATGAACGCAACACCAACACAAATCACATTAAGCATTGCTTTCAGTAATCGGTTCAGTCTTGAAGCGCTGGATGAATTTTATGATGGCGTGTATGCTGCTTGCGAAAAATATGATGTCGATTTAATTGGCGGCGACACTTCTACTTCACAAAAGGGGTTTGTTATTTCTATAACAGCTATTGGTGAGGTTGCTCCGGATAAATTTGTGAAAAGAAGCGGGGCAAAAAAAGGGGATTTGATTTGTTGTAGCGGAGATTTGGGCGCAGCCTACCTGGGGTTGATTTTTTTGGAGAGGGAGAAAAAAATATTTCTGGAAAATCCTCAAATAAAACCCGACCTGGAAGGAGAGAAGTATGTTATCGGAAAACTGTTGAAACCAGAAGCAAGGAAAGACATTATTGAGTTTTTAAGCGATTCGGAAATTGTTCCTACTTCCATGATGGATATCAGTGATGGCTTAAGCTCTGAAATTCTCCACATTTGCAAACAGAGCAACCTTGGTTGCGTTTTGTATGAAGATAAACTCCCAATTGCAGAACAAACCCGCAAAGCAGCTTTCAAATTTGAGCTTGACCCGACCGCCTGCGCATTAAGCGGCGGCGAAGATTATGAATTGTTATTCACAATTTTGCAGAAAGATTATGATAAACTCCTTCTAAACGAGCAGATTAGCGTTATTGGTTTTATGGAAGATATAGAAAAGGGAAAAAAGATAATAACTAAAGGCAACAATACGTTTGATGTTACTGCGCAGGGCTGGAATGCTTTTCGCTAAACGGGAGCCTCTGATGAAAAAAATTATTTACCTCTATTTGTGGTCTGTAATGCTATTTTGTTTCTCTTGCAGAACAGGCAAGGATGCGTTCAATCCTGATAAAAAGTATGCTCCCGAAAAATTAAAAGAAGACTATAATTTATTCAGGAATATTTTACAGGAATCTCATCCCGGGCTTTACTGGTACACACCGAAAGACAGCATGGATTTATTTTTCAACAATGGCTATTCGCAGATTAATGATTCTATGACTGAACCTCAGTTCAGGAATTTGCTGAGCTATATTGTTACGAGAGTAGATTGCGGCCACACGTCTGTGCGGCATTCAAAACAATACAGCGATTATCTTGACACGGCGAAACTAAAATTGTTCCCGCTTGGAATGAAATTTTGGGGAGATACAATGATAGTAACGGTGAACATTAACCGAAAAGATTCATTGATAAAAAGAGGAACGGTTATTAAAAGCGTTAATGGCATTACGGCTGCTCAATTAAGAGATACCATGTTCAATTATATGGTTACTGATGGTCATAGCATGACGGGAAAATATCAGTCACTCAGCAATGGGTTTAATTTCGGAAGCTGGTACACAAGCATTTTTGGATTGAAAGATAATCTTGAAATTGGTTATTACGACAGCGCGGGAAATGAGAAGCAAATTGTAATGCCGGTATACAATCCATTTTCGATTGATACAGCAAAAAAAGATTCATCTGCAAGAAGATTTTTTTCCACAAACGGCAGAAATTATGGGAAAGACCAAAGATTGAACAGTGCTAGAAATTTACAGATCGATACTGTTGGCAGCACAGCTTTTATGACATTGAATACATTCAGCCATGGAAATCACCTGAAGGGTTTTTTTAGAACGACATTTAAAACGCTTGATAAAAAACATATTCAGAACCTGATAATTGATTTGCGTTCCAACGGAGGCGGAGATGCAGGCAATTCAACACTGTTAACAAAATTTATTATCGACAAAAAATTTAAGCTCGCAGATTCATTATATGCTTCAACAAGGCATAGCAAATACGATAAATATATTGAGAAAAGTTTTTTTTATAGAATGCTGATGGTTTTTTTAACAAGCAAGCGGGATGATGACAAATATCATTTTGGATATTTTGAGCGGCATTACTTTCATCCCAAAACAAATCATCACTTTAACGGAGATGTGTATCTGCTAATTGGCGGCAACTCATTTTCAGCCACAACATTATTTGCCGGAGCCATTAAAGGACAAAAAAATGTAACGCTTGTCGGCGAAGAAACAGGCGGCGGTTATTACGGCAACAATGCATGGATGATCCCTGATGTAACGCTTCCCAATACCGGCGTGCGTTTTCGATTGCCAAAATTCAGATTGGTAGTTGATAAAAACCGGATTAAAGATGGTCATGGCGTAATGCCGGATGTTGTTGCTTTGCCAACTGCAGATGCTATAAGAAGGGGAATTGATTTTAAAACAGAAAAAGTGCTGGAAGTGATTCACAAGAGATTTCAATCGAACAACGTCTCCGTTAAATAGATTATTCTCCGTCAATAATCAATCTTTCAAGATTTAATTTTTCATCAAGCACAACAAAATCGGCGTTGGTTCCTGAGGCAATATGCCCATATTTTTTATCCATCTTTATTACTCTTGCGGGATATAAAGAAGCCATTCTCAATGCTTCTGTCTAATTCAATACCAACTTTTTCGACAGCATTTTTAACAGCTTGCAGCATGGTAAGCGCAGAACCGGAGAGCGTTCCATCGGGCAAAGTAAATCTGTCTTCTTTGAATACATGTTGATATTCCCCGTAATGCACTTCTGCAACAGCATCCGTAATAAAGAAAAGCCTTTCGTTCAACAATTTTTTGCTGATGCGGACAGATGCAAAATCAACATGGATGCCATCGCACACAATACTGCTTGTTGCATTAGAATCATAAATTGCACCAACTATTCCCGGCTCGCGGCCTTGCAAAGGCGACATCGCATTGAATAAATGTGTTGCAACGGGAATGCCTAACCGAAATCCATCCATTGCTTCATGATAAGTTGCATTGCTGTGCCCGGCAGAAACAATAATATCATTTTTCATAAGCCGGACAATAATTTCCTCATCACATTGCTCGGGAGCAAGGGTCATCATCTTGATAACATTTTTTCCTTTTTGTAAAAGCATGTTCACTTCTTCTGCAGCTTGGCTTTTTTATATACTTTTCAATATGCGCTCCACGTTTCACGGGGTTAATATAAGGCACCTTCCAAATGCAGGCCCAGCAAGCCTTTGCCGCCACCTGCCCAATATTCTCTTACCTTTTCAATGCCAGCTAAAAATTTCTCGATTGAATTGGTTGCCATTGTAATCATAAATTGAGAGCAGCCACCTTGTACACAATATTCATAAGTCGCCTCAAGAGATTCAGTCGTTAATTCAGTCGAGAATAATTTTCCATTGCCGCCATAAATCTGAAGGTCGATAAATGCAGGAGCTAATAAATGATTTCCTAAATTTTTTTTATTATAACGTTGAGGTATAGCCGAAGATGAGACGATATCAACCACTTCATCATCATTCACAAGAACGGCTTTATCTGTTAATATTTCAGTGCCTGTGAAAATCTGGTTCGCAACGAAAGCTGTTTGCATAAAAGAAGTTGGAAGGTTTTAGGGTTGATGTTTTTTAGTCGCAAATCTTAATTATTATACAGGTTCATTAACGAACATTGAACCTGAAACTATAAACATTAAACGAAGGCTCACGGCTCAATAAAAAAATCATCTGCATCTTTCCAGAAAGGAAATTTTTCACGTACATCCGTCAATTTTTCTTTTTGTAAAGTGTATGTGAAAATATCTTCTTCATGTTCCCGATGATAAAGCACTTCGCCGAGCGGTCCGATAATCATTGAATCTCCGCTATGATAAAGTCCTGTTCCATCTTCGCCAGTTCTATTTAATCCAATAACATAGCTTTGATTTTCTATTGCTCTTGAAATCAATAAACTTTTCCATGCATGATTGCGCCGCTCAGGCCAATTGGCAACATAAATTATTACATCAAACTCAAGCCCGGCTTCACTTTCATCATGTGGAGATTGTCTGCTCCAAACAGGAAAGCGAAGGTCATAGCAAACCTGTAAGTTCAATTTCCATCCTTTCACGGAAGCTATCAATCTTTTATTTCCAGCTGAATAATTTTTGTCTTCTCCGGCAAATGCAAAGCGATGGCGTTTGTCATAATAACCAAGCTGCCCGTTTGGTAACATCCAAATCAAGCGATTAAAATATTTTCCATCTTCTTCAACAATTATGCTTCCGGTAAGAATTATATTTTTTGATGAAGAAACTTTTGTCATCCATTCAACAGTTTGCCCATCCATTTTTTCGGCAAAACTTTCCGGGCTCATTTGAAAACCCGTACTAAACATTTCCGGCAAAATAACAATTTCTGTTTTTTCTTTGATGCTGTTTATTTTCTCTTCAAACATTTTCAGGTTCGAAGATTTGTCTCCCCAATGAAGATGAGACTGAATGATTGTGACGGTGAGTGTTGACATCAGAGATATAAAATTAAAACAATAGTCGAACAAACATACATATGCTGCCATCAAAACCGATGAGCGTGACAATTTTGTATATTTACTTACAACCACAACTACGATTATGAGAAAGTTTTTTTTATGCCTGTTCACGATGCAACTTGCTTTTTATAGCAACGCACAAACATTCAGAATCAATATTCAATCATCGCTAAACCAGCCTGTGCTTGATGGCCGGTTGTTGCTGATGCTTTCAAACAATAACACAGAAGAACCAAGATTTCAGGTGAATGATGAATCAACAACGCAAATGGTTTTCGGGATGGATATAGAAAATTGGCAGCCCGGCACATCTCAGTTGGTTGATGTGCATGCTTTCGGTTATCCTATTGAGCGATTGAAAGATGTTCCTGCCGGTGATTATTATGTGCAGGTTTTGATGCATAAGTATGAAACTTTTCATTTAAAAAACGGGCATACCGTAAAATTGCCGATGGACCGAGGTGAAGGACAGCATTGGAATATTGCTCCCGGAAATATTTATTCAACACCCATAAAAATTAATTTCGACCCGAATGCTTCCAATGAAATTTCGCTTACAATCAATCAAATTATTCCGCCGATTAAAGAACCGGAGAATACTAAATATATAAAGCACATAAGAATTCAGAGCAAGCGCCTCACAGAATTTTGGGGAAGACCAATGTATCTTGGCGCACATATTTTATTGCCTGAAGGTTTTGATGAACATCCGAATGTGAAATATCCACTGGCAATTTTTCACGGGCATTTTCCCGCCGATTTTGATGGCTTCCGCACCATTCCGCCGGATGAAAATTTGAAACCGGATACGAGCACAAGATTCCGCATCAGCGGATATAATAAAATCGTTCAGCGCGAAGCGTATGATTTTTACAAAGAATGGACTGGCCCGGGTTTTCCGCGAGTGCTTGCGATAGAAATTCAACATGCTACTCCTTATTATGATGATTCGTATGCTGTGAATTCCGAATGCATGGGTCCTTATGGCGATGCGATAACTTATGAACTGATTCCTGAAATTGAAAAACAATTTCGTGGCATTGGAAAAGGCTGGGCAAGATTTATGTACGGCGGCTCAACAGGTGGATGGGAAGTTTTGGCGGCGCAGGTTTTTTATCCTGATGAATACAATGGATGTTATTCTGCATGCCCCGATCCGATTGATTTTCGCCAGTATACAACGATGGATATTTATCATGATAAAAATGCATTTTATCTTGATGGGGATTATAGAAAAACAATGCGTCCCGCGTATCGCGATTCGCTCGGTCATGTGAGAACGATGGTGAAAGAAACAAATCAGCGTGAGCTCGCGCTTGGAACGCGAAGCCGCAGTGGCGACCAATATGATATTTGGGAAGCCACTTTTTCTCCGGCAGATAATGATGGTTATCCGAAAAGAATTTTCGATAAATACACCGGAGCAATTGATTCCTCAGTTGCTGCTTATTGGAAAGAACACTACGACCTAACGTATATCATTAACCGCGATTGGGCAAAGATTGGTGATAGGCTGAAAGGGAAAATCCATATTTATGTAGGTGATATGGATAGTTATTATTTAAACAATGCGGTATACTTCGCTCAAGATGTGTTGAAGAAATTGAATAATCCTTCATGCAGTTGCGAAATTGATTATGGCGACCGTGCAGAACATTGCTGGAACGGCGACCACGCACATCCAAATTATATCAGCCGTTTGCGCTATCATCAGATGTATATAAAAAAATGGGCGGAAGAAGTGAAGACAAGAGCCCCGAAAGGAGCAGATTTAAAAAGCTGGAGGTATTAATATAAAATCTCGCAAAGGCGCAACGCCGCAACGGATTTTCTTTGCGTCTTCGCGCCTTTGCGAGACATTTTTTTATCCTGTTTTTTTAAAGAACTCATTTATCAATTCGTACTCAAAACCTTTTTGCAACAAATAATCCTGCGTTTTTCTTTTTTTGATGAAAATATTTTTCTCGCTTTTTTGCGAAGCCCATTTTTGCGAAGCAAGCTTTGAAAAAGTTTTTTTGTAATCTTCATCATCAATTTCTTTCATCGCTTTTTTAATGCAATAAGCGCTTATCTTTTTTTGTTGTAGTTCATATTTTATTTTCGTCCTTCCCCAATGTTTCATGCGGAATTTTCCGCCGGCATAAGCAATTGCATATCTTTCTTCGTTCAAATAATTTTCTTCGATCAATGTTGATATCAGTTCTTCCACATCTTTTTTCCACAAGCCAAATGAATATAATTTTTCCTTTGCTTCATTATGGCTTCGCTCCTGGTATCCGCAATAATGTTTTGCTTTTTGAAGCGCCTGTTCTTTCGTTAAATATTTTCGCTGCATCATAGTAAATTTTTGCTTCAGCCGGAGCAAATAAAAGATTTAACTTCGACATCTAAAAAATCAAAAATGTCAAATCAGCAAGAACTGTTAACAAAGCAAGTGCTCGATTCGTGGAATGGCCAGGTTAACAGGGCAGACAAATTTTTCAGCTCGCACACTGACGAGCAACTCCAGAAAGAAATTGCGCCTAACAGGAATTCAGGAATTTATTTATTAGGGCACCTCACGGCGGTTCATGATGCTATGTTGCCAATGTTTGGTTTGGGTGAAAAGCTTAATCCAGAACTGGAAAATATTTTTATAAAAAATCCTGATAAATCTGGTATTGAAAAACCTTCAGCAGAATATTTAAGAAATTGCTGGAAGAAAGTGAATGAAAAGTTAGCATCGGAATTTAACAGCTACACTGTTGATGAATGGCTGCAAAAACACAATGCAGTAAGCGAAGAAGATTTCAAAAGAGAACCGCACCGAAACAAGCTGAATGTTTTACTAAGCCGTACAAATCATATAGCATACCACTTAGGCCAATTGGCATTAATGAAAGATTAGGTGTTCCTGATTTCCATTCATGATTGGCGCTGGCAACCAAAACTATAAACAAGCTATAAGCAGTAAAATCGAGCCGTTAATAACAAAGAAATTAACATTCACGCCAATCAAAACATAACTCTTTGATTTTTCCTAAAAATCAGTAGTTTCGCCTGAAACAAAAAAGTACATGAAGTTCATCGTTTCCTCATCGGCTTTATTGAAACAATTGCAACAGATTAGCGGTGTCATTAATGCCAACACGGTTCTGCCTATTCTTGAAGATTTTTTATTTGAAATAGAAAAAAATAAATTAACCGTTGTTGCCACCGATTTGGAAACAGTGATGAAAGTTCATCTTGATATTGAAGCGAAAGACAGCGGCAAAGTTTGCATCCCTGCAAAAATTTTAATTGACTCATTAAAAAATATTCCAGATCAGCCACTCACTTTTAATATTGATAAAAATTTTTCTGTTGAGTTAACAAGTGATAATGGGAAATATAAAGTGATGGGGGAGAACCCAGACAATTTCCCGAAAGAACCTGTAGCCGATGACACGACGTCGTTTACCACAACATCCTCGGCCTTAGTGACCGCAATCAATAAAACCTTGTTTGCTGTTAGCAATGATGACCTTCGCCCTGCAATGACGGGCGTTTATTTTGAAATGGATAAAAAAGGCTTGCAATTTGTTGCCACTGATGCCCACAGGCTCGTGCGCTATAAACGCAAAGATGTAAGCTGTCCAAAAACAGATTCGCTCATTGTTCCTAAAAAGCCGTTGAATCTTTTAAAATCTGCACTGCCTTTGAATGAAGATGAAATCACCATCAATTATAACAGCAATCATTTGTTCGTAATCCACGGAACAACTTCCATGAGCTGCAGATTAATTGATGCGCGTTTCCCGGATTATAAAGTCGTTATCCCAACGGATAATCCGTATAAATTGACACTGAGCAGGACCGATTTTCAAGGGGCATTAAGGCGCGTGAGTATTTTTAGCAACAAAAGCACCAACCAGGTTGTTTTAAATATTCAGGGAAGCGAATTGCAGCTTGCGGCGCAGGATATCGATTTTTCTTTTGAAGGCAATGAGCGCATGAAATGTCAGTACGACGGGGAAGATCTGGCTATTGCGTTTAACGCAAAATTTCTTATTGAAATGTTAAGCGCAACAGACGTAGATGAAATAAAAATCGAGCTTTCTACACCTACAAAAGCGGGCATTATTAAGCCTGTGGAGCAGGACGAAAACGAAGAATTGTTAATGCTTGTAATGCCTTTGATGTTAAATGCTTAATTTTACGTATAATTGTAGTTCTGACAATAATTAAAATAAAGATTTTTTCATAGATAAGGTTTAATGGTTAAGCCCTTGTGTTTCCACACGAGGGCATCTTTTTTAAATGCATTGCATGAAATTTATTGAGCTCTGTTCATTCGATAATTATGTCACTGCAAACATTGTATTGGGCATGCTTCAGGAAGCCGGAATCAATTGTCATTTAAAAGATGAATACACAATAACGATTGATCCTTTTTTAAGCCCTGCGCTTGGTGGGATGAAGATCATGGTGTATGAAGAACAATTTCAACGAGCAAAAGAATTGCTTGAAGAAAGAGAAGAAAATAATTTTTAAAACAACCTGTAATTTTCTATTTCCTTTTATCAATAACAAAAAGTAAATTACTATATAAAGCGCAACGTTGCATGGAAAAGCTTGTCTATTTTTTTCAGCATATTCAATCTTCGCAGCGAACATTAATATTAATCGGCGGCCTTCTTTTTTTCTGGGTCATTGAAGGCATCATACCGCTTTTTAATTTGAGCTATAAAAAATACCGTCATGCCGCACTTAATTTATTTTTCACGCTCACTACTGTTATTATCAACTTTGCTTTTGCCTTTTTAATTGTGAGAGGAAGTGATTATACAAGCAATAACAAAATCGGATTGCTCTATATTTTCAATTTACCAATTTGGCTTTTTATAATTATTGGCTTAATGATCCAGGATTTGATTGGTGCGTGGCTGGTTCATTTTATTCAGCACAAAATAAAATGGATGTGGAAATTCCATATCATCCATCATGCAGATACCTGGGTTGACACAACAACTGCTAATCGCCATCATCCCGGCGAAAGCGTTTTCAGGGCAGTGTTCACATTGCTTGCAGTTGTTATTGCCGGAGCGCCGATGTGGTTGGTATTTTTATATCAATCTTTATCTGTGTTGTTGTCGCAATTTAATCATGCAAATATTTCATTGCCGAAATGGCTTGATAATATGGTTGCTTTAGTAATCGTTTCGCCCGACATGCATAAAGTGCACCATCATTATTCGCAACCATTAACAGATACTAATTACGGAAATATTTTTTCTTTCTGGGATAGGATTTTCGGCACTTATGTTCACGTAGAAAATGTGAAGGAGTTAAAATACGGCATTGACATTTATCCAAAGGAAGAAGAAAATAACCGCATAAAAAAACTGCTTTCCATCCCGTTTGATAAGTATCGGCCACCTGTTGGTGGAAAGTTTAGCGAGGAATAATCTCGCCACGGCGCTAAGACGCAACGAATTATTCTAATTGTCTTTTGCCAGACTTTTACTAAAGAGGATTTTCTCATGTTTTTTCTTCGCGCCGTTGCGCCTTCGCGAGAAAACTATTGCTGTTGTTGCATCATCTCCATATACTTCCTATAAGAATTTTCCTGTTCGCCATTATTTCTTTTTGGCTGTGGCATTAATACTGCCGGCGCTTCTTCGCTTGTTCTTCCGTCCTCATAAGAAACAGAAACGCCTACTTCAAGCGTGTGGTTTGATGTGCCTTTGTAAGTGCCTTTAACAGGTGAGCAATCGGTAAAGCTTCTTCCAACAGCCAGAAGAACATGCAGGTCATTAACAATGCAATTGTTTGTTGGGTCAAGTCCGAGCCATCCATAAAAAGGAATAAAGGCTTCGACCCATGCATGGGTCGCGCCTTCGCCGCGCATGCCTGTTTTATTTGGGCAGACATAGCCGCTCACATACCTCGCAGGAATATTTATTATCTTGATCATCTCCAACAGAACGTGCGCAAAATCCTGACACACCCCGGCTTTCAGCTTCCACACTTCATCCAACGTTGTTTCCACATTGGTTATGCCTTTTATATATTCGAAATTTTTGTAAACATATTCATTCAATTTTTTTGCTGCCTGCAGAGGTGTCGCTGCTTTGCATTCCAGCAAATCAACAACATGAACAACATCGCTCAGTGAATTAAATTGCTCCTGCTTTAAAAAATCTATGTATGGAAATTGTGCACGTATTTTTTGCAGCTCAATCCACTGCAGGTCTGCAGGCCTGTCATCAGCGGGTTGTTGGTGTGGCTTTGTGACCACTTCGGTTTTTGAGTCTATAAAAAGCTCGTTGTGTGGTTCGGCGTTCATAAAAGAACCGACTTCATTGCCATAGTAATCTTTATAGATATCTACAGTGGGCTCACCGGAAATGTAAAGATCCTGTTTTATTACTTCCTGATAATCGTTATTGATTGGATATAGGAGAATCTGATTTGCACTGTCTCTTACCGGGGTAAGGTAGTTGTACTTTGTTATGTGATGAATCTTAAATCTAGGCATCAGGTTCGTTGTTCTTGTTGGTTATAAAAACGATAAAATAAAATTCCAGAGCGCTGATATTTATGTGTAAGCAAAATAATTTTGGTTCAGCAAATTCGCTATTTCTGATAAACCTTCTTTCAATTTAATAAGGTAGGCATGAAGTCCTTTTTCAAGAATTTCATCAACGGTTGTGTAATTGATTTCGCTTTTTAATTTGCCCATCATGAATTCAACTTTCTTAAAACCCTCTGCATTGCCTTCACTTTTCAATCTTGAAAAATAACGATTCAATTGATTGATAGAATAAAGCATCGACCTCGGAAAATCTCTATTCAGCACAATCAGTTCAACAACATTTTTTGGCTCAAAGCCACTGCGATAAGTTTTCAAATACAGTTCATAACCGGAAATGGACAGCAACAAATATTTCCAGTAAGTGGTATGTGTTTTCGTCAGGTCATAATCCATGTCGCTGAATTTTATATCCAGAATATCAGCAGACTGAACGCTTCGTTCTAAAAATTTCCCGACATTGATAAATGCATAGCCCTCACCTCTTGCCATAGTGATATCCGCAGTGCCATAATAAAGCAGGCCTTGCTTGATGAGCACGTCCAGCACGGTTATTGGGTCATCTTTATAAAGCCACTGTACCAATCTCTCATCACGAACAGCATGATAAAAATCATTCAGGCACTGCCACATTTCCTTAGTGATATGATCTTGAACGCTCCTTGCATTTTCACGAGCATGTGTCACAATATTCAAAACCGAATTTGGATTTTCTTTATCAGTCACCATATATTGTATCACTTCTCTTGAGCGATGCGCAATCGCAATCGCTTCCTCTTCGTTCATATAAGTGAAAATATCCAGCACCGGTTTCCATGAAAATTCATTTAGGTCATCCTGCGACGAGGCATAATTAATTTTCAGCATGCGCAAAATGCCATCGCTTCGCTCAAGGTAGCGGCTCATCCAGTATAAACTATCTGCAACACGGCTCAGCATTGATTCAATTATTTTTTAAATAGTTTAGTTTATGGTTTTTATTTTTTTGTCACGAGCTAAGAATTACTATTGAACATTCTTGCGTCGCACTCTTGTACTTTTAGTTCTCTATTCAGCGCTGGCTCACTACTTGCAACAACGTTATTTTTTGAATCCCCGAGATGCCTCCTTCGTCGGCATGACAGATCTCTAAACTTTCTCTTTAATTCTGACTTTCGGTCTCCCGACTCCCATCTACTCATCCCGCAAGCACCCAAGTATCCTTGCTTCCTCCGCCCTGCGATGAATTCACTACAAGGGAACCTTCTTTCAAAGCCACTCTTGTTAATCCACCAGGAACAATTTCAATCCCATCTGGCCCGCAAAGTGCGTAAGGCCTTAAATCAATTCTTCTCGGAACTAATTTTCCATTCATATAGCAGGGCGCAGATGACAAACTGATAATCGGCTGCGCGATATATTGCCTTGGGTCTTTTATGATTTCCTCTTTGTATTTAAAAATTTCCTCGTCGCTTGCAGAATGCCCCATCAACATTCCATAGCCGCCGCTCCCGTTTGTTTTTTTAATAACCATTTTGTTCATGTTCCCGAACACAAGTTCCTTTTCGTCAGCATTTCCCAATTGATACGTTGGCACATTTTTCAAAATGGGTTCTTCGTTCAAATAATATTTTATCATGGCCGGAACATAAGTGTAAATCGCCTTGTCATCGGCAACACCATTTCCGATTGCATTCACAATCGCGACATTTCCCTTTCTATAAGCGCTCATGATCCCTGCAACGCCAAGCATGCTGCTTGGGTTGAACACGAGCGGGTCCAAAAATTCATCATCCACTCTTCTGTAGATCACATCCACTTGCTTGAGCCCGGCGGTCGTCTTCATATATACCCGATGATTATCGACTACGAGATCTCTGCCTTCCACCAATTCGACACCCATTAATCTCGCGAGTGTAGTATGTTCAAAATAAGCAGAATTATAAATGCCGGGAGTTAACACAACGATTGTTGGATTTGAAATCTGCTTCGGAGAAAGCGAAACCAGATTTTTGTGCAGAATGTTCGGATATTCCGTGACCGTGCGCACGTTGTTTTTTGGAATCAGATCAGGGAATAACCGCTTAGTGATTTCTCTGTTCTCCAGCATATAGCTTACTCCGCTTGGCGTGCGAAGATTATCTTCCAGAATATAAAAAGTGCCATCACTGTTTCTGATCAGATCAATGCCGGCAATATGAACATAAATATCATGCGGCACCGGAAACTTATACATTTCGCGCAAATAATGCGGGCAACTATAAATCATCTCAACCGGAACAATTCCATCTTTGATAATGAACTGCTCATTATAAACATCTTTCAAAAAAAGATTCAGCGCTTTTAATCTTTGCTTGATCCCCTCTTCAATATATTTCCATTCAGACGAAGTAATGATGCGGGGAATAATATCGAAAGGAAAAATCTTTTCAATCCCTTCGCCGCTGCTGTACACGGTGAACGTAATGCCCTGGCTCATGAACAAACCTCTTGCAAGCTCTTCCTTTTTGTTCAGCTCGTCGATGCTGAGTTGCTGCATGAAATCAACAACGCCTTTATATTGCTCGCGCACAGAGGAATCTTTATACATCTCATCCCAGGTGTTGAAATCAACATGATAATTATTAACAAGTTCACTTGCTTGCATAGCAAAAAATTTGGAAGTGTAAAAATTCCGGCAGGCAACCGTTTCGGGTTGATAAATATAAATAATAAATCGGCTTATTCATCGTTAAGTAAAACTTTTTAGAAAAAATCAAATAGCGGTTTTCCCGCCTTGAAAAAGCTAATTTTGCAGCCAAATTATTTTAATGAGCACTATTGCAATGATACCTGCACGTTACGCGGCTACTCGCTTTCCAGCAAAGCTGATGCAGGTGCTTGGCAATAAAACAGTGATCCGGCACACTTATGATAACACAGTTGCCACCAATCTTTTTGATGAAGTAATGGTTGTAACAGACAGTGATATTATTTATGATGAAATTGTTTCTCATGGCGGCAAGGCGAAAATGAGCATTAAACAACATGAAAGTGGCAGCGACCGCATCGCAGAAGCTGTTTCTGATATGGATGTAGAAATTGTACTGAATATTCAGGGCGATGAACCATTTGTTCAAAAAGAACCATTAAAAAAATTGCTTGAAGTTTTTAGCGGCGATGAGGGAAACAATGTGCAAGTTGCTTCATTAATGCAAGTTTTGAAGGAACAAAAATTTATTGATGACCCGAACTATGTGAAAGTTGCAGTTGATAAAAATATGAACGCCATTTTTTTTAGCCGCAGCGTGATCCCATATCCGCGGAATAAAGAAATAGCGGCAACTTACTATGAGCATATTGGCGTATATGCATTTCGGAAACAGGCACTGATTGATTTTACCAATTGGCAAATAACTCCGTTAGAAACTGTTGAAAAAATTGAATGTTTGCGTTATCTTGAAAATGGAATTCCTTTAAAAATGGTTATTACCGAATATATGGGAGTTGAGATCGACACGCCTGAAGACCTGGCCAGGGCGCAGAGATTGCTGCAGAAATAATTTACGATTGATTAAACATGCTGTATGAAAATTTTTCTTTCATTTAATTTATTGGTGATTGCATCCGTAACTTTTGGTCAGTCTGAAAAAGAAGTTTTATATAAAGAGAAATATCGCCCGCAATTTCATTTTTCCCCACCAAAAAACTGGATAAACGACCCCAACGGTTTAGTTTATAACAACGGAAGCTATCACTTATTTTTTCAATCAAATCCTTTTGAAAATAAATGGGGCCACATGAGCTGGAGCCATGCCATGAGCAAGGATTTGCTGCATTGGGAAAATTTACCGGTTGCGATCCCCGAAGAAAAAAAATTTATGATTTTTTCCGGCTCTGCGGTTTCTGATGTTCACAATTCATCTGGTTTTGCAAAGCAAAATAATATCCCACTTGTGGCAATGTACACTGCGCACACTGATACCAACCAATCGCAAAATCTTGCTTATAGTTTGGACGATGGAAAAAGCTGGCATCAATATGAGCATAATCCGGTTCTTAATTTGCACAAAAAAGATTTTCGCGACCCCAATGTTTCATGGTATGCCAAAGGAAATTACTGGCTGCTTGCAGTGTCTCAACCGATAGAAAGGATGATAAGTTTTTATTCTTCCAATAACTTAAAAGACTGGAAATGGTTGAGCAATTTTGGTGCCCCGCAGGAGATACCTCCGGTCCTTGGGAATGCCCTGATTTAATGGAGACCCCGATAGTTGGCGAAGAAGGAAAAAGCAAATGGGTTTTGATGCTTTCGCAAAATTCGTCGATGCAATATTTTGTGGGCGATTTTGATGGATCAAAATTTACGAACGAGAACCCTTCGGACAGAATTTTTCGGCCTGATTATGGCCCCGATTATTATGCGGCGATTTCTTATCATGAAACAGGCTTCGGCAAAGCCCCGATTTCTATTGGCTGGATAAATAGCTGGAATTATGCAAATGATATTCCTACAAATCCATGGAAAGGAGCCATGTCGCTACCAAGAAAACTTTCGGTGAAAAAAATAAATGAAGAATGGATTTTGTTGCAGCAGCCTCTGGAATCACTTCAATCATTGCGGTCTTCAGAAGTCTTTGAAATGAAAAATGTTATTGTGGAGAACGAGAAAATATTGGAGGTAAAAAGCACTCAGTGCGAAATGGAGATTAGCTGGAAACCTGCGCCAAACAGCACTTCCGGTATTATGCTGGCGATGGGCGAGGGAAAAGCCGTTACTGTTGGATACAATGCAAAAAAAAATAAATTATTCATTGACAGAACAGCAACCGGCGACGTAAGTTTCAGCTCAGCATATTCTCAACTTTCCAGATATGCAACCAAAGTATTTTTGGATAACGGCATTCTTCACTTGCATATTTATTTCGACAACAGCATTATTGAAGTTTTTGCAAACGATGGCGAGGCAGCGATGACGATGCAGATATTCCCGGGCGCTTTGAATAATAAGATTGCATTGTTCAGCAATGATGATAAAAACACATTTGAAAAAGTGAAGATTTGGGATATGAAAACGATCTGGTAAAATTCGTTCTTTCTGATGCGCGGAAAAGAAACTTAGAATTTGATAATGGCAAACCCTAGCTTTTCTTTGTCATTATAAGGAACAGCGACTTCATCTATACCAATTTGTTTTGCCTGTTGAAAATTCAGCATGGTATTAAATTTCCAGAAAGTTACGCCTCCATCATTCATCATATTTCCTTGCATGTCCAAAAATGTGGAACTTCCATATTGGTCTTCGCTATTCCTGATAAAGCTATTGTAAAGCAATACCAGCCTGTCTTTTTCGGGGAACAATGCGTAAGACAGCTGGGGCGAATTCATTTCGGTGGTTTGCTGTTTGCTGATAAGGCCGCTCCAGCAACTGTCATTTTTTTTCGCAGGAAAATAAAAAAGGCTCAGATTTCCGCGCTCGTAAATATTTGAAGTTGAAATTAAATTATTGAATTTCGTATAACCATCACTGTTAGTATAAGAAGGGATTGTTGAATTTGCAGCCATATTGTTTGCAAAAAATAATTCCGGGTCCCAAGCATTGTCTTCAGTTGAGTATTCGAAGGCTCTTCCATATTCTTTTAATAATAAAAAGCCCCCTCCGGGAACTGCAACAAAATTTTCATGAACAAGATTTTCATTTTTGAATTTATTTCCTGGCAACGTGCTGAAGCGATAGGAAGAATCAAAATCGAATTTTTGCGAAGCCATTGAATAGTGAACAACCTGCACATTTTTAAGAGGAGGATAATGGAATTTTGAAAGCAAGCCTGCAAATGCTTCACCTTTTTCGTTATTGATTGTTAATGCCAAATCCTCAAGCTCAGAAAATTCAGGAACATTGATTTCTTTGTATGAAAAACCGCTGCTATCGTCGCAGAAATGAAAAAGCATGAAATTATTATTAACCCTTGAAGGAGCTGCCATTAGCCATTGCCCGTTGTTAGCAAGCTGAACTGCACAGCTGTTGAAGCTTTCAATTGGATAGCTGGTGAAATCGTCCTGAATGATTGGCTGGCTAATAAATGAATGTTGATATACTTTATATAATAACTGGTGCCAGTTCTCATCAAACAAAATAGTATGCAGTTTCGGCGAAGAAGATGGAACAGATTCAAAGCACATCAACATAAGCTTGCTTTTATCTTCCGAACGCACCAATAAAAAACTATTCCCTGATTCAGCAAAAGGAAAACTGGCGATTATTTTATTTGCGCTATAAGAAGAACCATCCTGCAAAAACCTTTGTACAGAAATATTTATTTTATTGCTGTCATTCAATAATAGCATTCTATCGAAATATTTTTTTCCTCCAATGAGATATTCCTTTGCAGCATTCGAAGGAATAACAAACTTTAGCGTTTCATTGGCTTCATTTAATCTTGAATCATAAACCTGAAAGGTTTGTTCAGCCCAGTCAGCATGCTTTGAGCGCACTTGCTTTTCCGATAAAAGCCAATAATAGTTTTCGGTTTTGGCGGCAACTTCAAATTTGGTTGAATAACGGTCATATATAACCGGAGAGTAAAGAACGCGCTGCGCCTGAAGAAAATGTAAGCTTAAAAGAGCTGTAATAGATAATATAAAAACCCTTCGCTTCATAACTGTGTGTGCTCTAATTTACGAATATTCGATCATGCTTAGTTAATATGAAAGTCATAATAATCTTTTAAATCCTAAAAATCCCTGTTCGGACATTTTTTTGATTCTTGTACCTTAGCAGCCTAAATGAGCTAAAATGAAATTCAGGAATTTTAAGATGGTCGATTATGTGGTGTATGGTCGCGGAAGTTTTAACCAGCTCGATGAAATTTTGGCGCTGCGGCGCAAAGACGGGGCGCCGATGATTTTTTTGCTTGACCATTTTTTTGAGAACAAGCCTTTGGCAAGCCGTATTCCGTTGCAAGGCAATGATAAAATTATTTTTGTTGATGTAACTTATGAGCCCAAAACAACCTATGTCGATAAAGTCTCTAATGATTTAAAAAATGAATTTGGAACGGTGAGCGGGATCATTGGTATTGGAGGCGGCTCTGTTATGGATTTTGCAAAAGCAGTTTCGTTGATGATGAATAATCCCGGCTCTTCTGCTGATTATCAGGGATGGGACCTGGTTAAAAATCCTGGTGTTTACAAAGCAGGCATACCAACATTAAGCGGCACTGGCGCAGAAGTTTCGCGTACAACAGTTCTTACCGGCCCTACAAAAAAATTGGGGATGAATTCTGATTTTACGCCATTCAATCAAATTTTGCTCGACCCCGAACTGACAACAAACGCTCCGGTTAATCAGAGGTTCTATACGGGCATGGATTGTTATATTCATTGCATCGAAAGCCTGCAGGGAACCTACCTGAATGAGTTCAGCAAATCATACGGAGAAAAGGCGCTGCAGCTTTGCCAGAAAGTTTTTGTAGAAAAAAATAATTGGGATGACGAAAGCGATGATGCATTGATGATGGCCTCATTTGCGGGGGGCATGAGCATTGCATATTCTCAGGTTGGCGTTGCGCATGCAGTGAGCTATGGACTAAGTTATTTGCTTGGCACGAAACACGGAATTGGCAATTGCATTGTGTTTGATAAGCTGGATGAATATTATCCTGATGGTGTTTATGAATTTAAAAAAATGGTAGAGAAAAATAACATTTATATTCCACAGCACATAACAAAGGGATTAAGTGATGAGCAATTTGATACGATGATCAATATATCGCTTGGCATGAAACCGCTTTGGGAAAATGCACTAGGAAAAGATTGGGAAAAGACAATGACGAGAGAGAAATTGAGAAAATTGTATGAGAAATTATAAGCAGCTATTTTTAAGGAATAATTGAAACTATTCGTTCAAATCCTTGCATCGTGGCAAATCTTTTCTTTCATTTTTCATCCTAAATTTTTCGGACTTAATTTGTGCGATAATTCAGTACACTAATTTTATTTCTTAATTCTTTCAATCATTCAGCATGAATCTGAACGATGTTAAAAACTTGCTTCAGCATAACAAAATCACGGAGTTTGTAAAGCTGAAAAAATTATCTCCGAAAGATATTGTGGACTTCACCAACCGCAACACACAATGGGCGGTGAAGCTTTTCCAGCATCTTGATCCAATGCAGGCAGCTCGCGCATTTAAATTTTTACGCAAAAAGAAACAGGAGATTATCATCAAATCTTTGCCGGAACAAAAAGCGGCAGAGCTGTTGAACAATCTTCGCCCTGATGATCGAACTGCATTTCTTTCTTTGTTGCCAGGCAATGCTGTGAAAGAATTATTGAAAATATTAAACCCCGAAGCGCTTGCGGAAACGCTGGAATTATTAGGTTACCCCGAAGGTTCTGTGGGAAGGCTGATGACACCGGATTATGTTGCTATCAGTAAAAATGATACGGTTCAACAAGTACTGGACATTATAAAACAACGGGGACGCGCAACCGAAACTTTAAATTTTTTATTTGTTGTTGACGAACAAGGTGTGTTGATTGATGATATTAATATAAAAGATTTTTTAGTAGTTGAGCCAACCACAGTAGTTGAGCAAATAATGGATCATCAATTTATTTGTCTTCGCGTGAATGATGCACAGAAAGAAGTCATCCGTGTATTTCGAAACAACAGCCGGTTTGCTTTGCCAGTGACCGATGATAATGGTGTGCTGCTGGGGATTGTTACGCTTGATGATGTATTGCGGTTGTCAGAAAAAGAAGACACACGCGAGATCCAAAAAATCGGGGGTTCCGAAGCATTGGATGAGCCTTACACAACCATTCCTTTTGCAAGCCTGATAAAAAAACGCGCAGGATGGCTCATCATTTTGTTTTTGGGAGAAATGTTGACAGCAACAGCCATGGGGCATTTTGAAGGAGAGATAAGCAAAGCTGTTGTACTTGCGTTGTTCATTCCATTAATTATTTCAAGCGGAGGAAATTCGGGTTCACAAGCTTCTTCTATAATTATCCGTGCAATGGCGTTGGGCGAAATTGGTTTTAAAGATTGGTGGCGCGTAATGCGGAGAGAAATTTTATCAGGTATTGTCTTAGGTACGATACTTGGTGTTGTTGGCTTTTTGCGAATCACCATGTGGCAACAGTTTCATTGGTATGATTACGGCGTTCACTGGCTACTCGTTGCAATAACTGTATTTTTTGCATTGATTGGTGTTGTGCTTTGGGGAACTATTTCCGGTTCTATGTTGCCGTTAGTATTAAAAAAATTAGGCGCAGATCCGGCTGCCTCATCAGCTCCGTTTGTAGCAACGCTTGTGGATGTAACAGGATTGGTGATTTATTTCAGCATTGCATTTGTGGTAATGAGGGGAACGTTGTTGTGAGTGATGAATGGGCAATAAACTTAGAATTTAAGCATCTTTATTTTAATAGAACAACTAACTGAGGACTGAAAACTGCCAACTGCTCTACTGGCCATTCTCCCACCAATAAAAATTATTTGAATCATATAAAACAAAACCCGTTGAAGGATAAAGCTTATTACCGACAACATTTGTCTTTTCAGTTTCCAGCAAAAGCCCGGCAGCATTGCTTTTGATGGCAAGCTGTTTTGCCATTTCTAAAAGTTGTTTTGAAATCCCTCTTTCGCGATGCTGCTGTACAACGAACAAATCATTCAATAACCACAAACGCTTCATTCTTGTGCTGGAGAATTGCGGGTATAATTGTGTGAAGCCAAGCAATTCATTTTCTTCATCGGCAACATAAATTACAGAGTCATTATTTTTAATTCTTTCTATAAGAAAGTTTTTTGCTCCTTCAACATCGGATTGCTTTCGATACCAAACTCTATATAAATCGAACAGCTTTGAAAGTTGTGGAACATCATTAATTGCTGCGGCGCGAATAATAACCATCTGATTTTTATTTTGCAAAGAATAAAGTTAATCAATTCACTATTTATCATTAATCAATTACATTAATAACTCGTTTCATCTAAAACAACTTTTCCTTTAAATGTCCAGAAAACGAATGATGTGTAAACCCCTACTAATGGAGCACCTATTCCTGCAATGATCAATAATATTTTCATTGTTTTTGCCGACGAAGCTCCATTATAAATAGTAATGGTATTTGCCGGCGCTTGTGGTGAATATAGAAGATTTGGGAAAACTTCTAGCGCAACCATGATTAATAACAACGCAATAGTAAGTGATGAGCTGATAAATGCATAGCGATATTTCCCCCTTTGTACTTGTCGCGGAATATTTGCAATAGAAAGTATCATTAATAATGGGATAATAAAATATGCAGGATTACTTCTAAAAAAATCACTAAGATGAGGAATGTATAATAATGTGTAAAGCGTTGTTATCACAAAACTCACCACGAAAAATATGATGAAATTATTGGCGAGCACATAAAGCCTCACATACAATCTATTTTCAGTTTTCATAGTAAGATAGATTGCTCCATGCATCATGAACAATGCAAGTGTAGTAATAGCAACAAGAATAGCAAACGGATTAAAAAAGGAAAGCCAGTTTCCTGCGAATTCTTTTTCTGCGTTTAATGGCAAGCCATTCACTACATTGCCAAGCATTAACCCAAGACATAGTGAAATGATGATGCTTGAAGCGCAATACATAAAATCCCAAAGCTTTCGCCACCAAAGCATTTGTTCTTTGCTCCTGAATTCAATTGCTGTCGCACGAAAAATTAATCCGACCAAAAACACCATAAATGGAACATAGAAAGCAGAAAAAATAGCAGCATAAGCAACCGGAAATCCCGCAAACAAAGCGCCGCCGCCAATTACAAGCCATACTTCATTTCCATCCCAAACATGGCCGATCGCATTCAATGCAATCCTTCTGCTTTGTTCTTTTTTTAAAAATAAATGAAGAGAACCAGCACCGAGATCAAAGCCATCGAGAATAGCATAACCGCTGATCACAGCGCCGAAAACGAGGAACCACCAAACATCATAATTGATACCTAAAAAACTTTCCATTCTATTTTTGTATTAAATAGTTTTTCATTTTATAGGGAATAGTGAGTTTTCAGTTGTAAGTAAAAAGTGATATCTCAACATTCAAAATAATAGTCAACAGGATGCAAATAAGAACTACAAACTCCTAATGCCTCATTATCGGATTATCTCTTTTCGCTGAATCTCCAAGCAATTCTTGTTTGCCATAATCAATTGGCCCATGCTGAATCTTCCGGTTCATCAAAAACAAAAACAAAGCGAATAAGATAATATAAACAATTGTAAATAAAATAAGCGAAAAAATAATCTGGTTCGCAGTCACTGCTTTTGACAAAGCATCTGATGTTTTTAATAACCCATAAACAACCCAGGGTTGTCTTCCCATTTCAGCGGTGAACCATCCTGCCTGATTTCCAATTTGAGGGAGCAATACGCTCCACACAAAAATTTTCATCAGCCATTTTTTTTCGAACAATTTATTTCGCCACCACAAATAAGCAGCGAACAAAGACAATACAATCATTGCAACACCAACCGCAATCATCAAATGATAAAATTGAAAAACTGTATTCACCTGCCCCGGACGATCATCTTTTTTAAATGCTTTCAATCCTTTCACCGGAGCATTGAAATCTCCGGTCACTAAAAAAGAAAGTCCGCCGGGAATTTTTATTCCACTTGTTTTTTCTTCTTTATTATTCACGTAACCCAGCAAAAACATATCGGCTTTTGCAGAGCTATCAAAATGCCCTTCAGCTGCTGCAAGTTTTGCTGGTTGGTATTTTGCGACAACATCTGCACTTCTATCACCTGTGTATAATTGCGATAGAGAAAAAATGGTTGCGACAACAAGCGCAATCTTAAAAGAAGATTTTGCAATGAGCAGATGTTTGTTTTTTAAAATATACCATGCGCTAATGCTTAGCACAAAAAATGCGCCTGCAAGAATCGCTGCAATCCAAACATGTAAAAGCCTGTCAACGCTTGAAGGATTAAAAACCATCGCCCAAAAATCTGTTATCTCTGCTCTTGCATTCATTCCTTCGCCCACAATATGAAAGCCTGCAGGCGTTTGTTGCCACGAGTTCGCAACAACAATCCAAACCGCAGAAAATAGTGAGCCGACAAAAACCATTATTGCTGAAAAAAAATGCACGCGTGAGCTGACGCGGTTCCATCCGAAAATTAATATTCCAAGAAAACCTGATTCTAATGCGAATGCAAAAATTCCTTCTGCGGCAAGGGCGCTGCCAAAAATATCACCAACGTATTTTGAATAGGTAGACCAATTTGTTCCGAACTCAAACTCCATAATAATTCCCGTTGCTACGCCAATGCCGAAGATGAGCGCAAACAAGCGAATCCAAAAACGTGTTGCCTGTTCGTACAAAACATTTCCGGTTTTCAAATAAAGCCCTTCAGTAATAACAATAATTAATCCCAGACCAATACTTAACGGCGGATAGATATAATGAAATGCAATAGTAAAAGCAAACTGAACCCTGGCTAATATTTCAACGTCCATAGCAAAAAATTTTGCTGAGAGAAGTTTAAGGATTTATTAGAAACATAAAAAAACCGATGCGAAAACATCGGTTCAAAATTATTTCTTTTTATAAACAGGCACTGTGCTGCAAGGCTCGCCATACATAATACTTTTCACGACCGGCCTCAATCGCTTGGTGATTTCCATATAAGCGAATTCGCCAATTGGCACATCCCCACAGCCTTTCACAACAACTCGCTTATCCGAATACTCATCAATGTTGATTGCTTGAATTTTTTGTAATAAAATTTGCTCGGTTGCTTTTTTTTCATCGCCCATAATAATATCTTTCGCAACGAGCCCGAGATAAGCTGCAATTAACATATATGCCCACATTGGAATCACTGCATCAGCCGTGCAGGTAACAGCAACAATTTTATTTTGATAAACAGACCAATCTGTTTTTTGCAGTGCTTCACGAAAATCTTTCTCTTTCAATATTAGTTCCATGAAAAGAAAAGGCTTCAGATCAAAAACAACAATCTCTTCTTTTGGATAATATTCTTCCAAATCAAGTGTTATTAATTCACTTTGCGCCACTTTATTAATAATCTCTTCGCTCATAATCTTCTTTGGTAGTATTACAAAGATACATGCTAAATAGTTTGTGGGGTATTGCAACAAATGAAGGCCAATAAATAAAAAAGCAGGTTGTTTTCAACCTGCTTTAAAAAAAGTATTTTATTAGCTAGAAAAATTTCGCTCTGTTATCCTTAACCGTAGCATTCTTCTTCAATGCATCCATTGCGCGATAAGTAAATGTTTGGCGTTCTTGCTGTTCCTGATTTTTACGGAGCTGTTCAATATCGGCACCTGCATTTGATTTTGCGCCAACGTTTTCAACTTTGATCACAAACACGCCACCGTTTCCTGCAATAGCTTCGCTTGCTGGTTTTCCCTGTAGCTGTTTGTTGAAAGATGCACCGATTACTTTTGGCTCCTGACCAACATTGGGGATATAGGGAGATGCGAAACTAACGCTGTCTGCTTTGCGAACTTCCTGACTAGTCGCTTTCGCAACAGCATCTAATGAATTTGCAGCACCAATCTTTTTAATAATCTGTTCAGATTTTTTCTGGTTGCGTAAAATTGGTTCAACGGCAGGCCTTGCTTTTGAAGCAGTCATCAGGCCTTCTTTGTTGATTTCTGTTACCATGGCAACAACATATTTATCGCCAACTGTGTAAGGCTCGGAAACATCGCCAATGCCCGTTTTATCATCATAAATCCATTTCACCAATTGGCGGCTTGAGCCCAATCCTTGAATATTAGTTGCTGTTGGCTGAACATCGGGCGCAATGAGCTTCTGGTAATTATTTTTTTTGACATTCTCTTCAAACGCCGATTGGCTGCGGCTTCCGGCAGCAAATTGATTGGCGAGGCCTGATGCTGTCTGGTCTGTTTCTTGGCTTGGCTCAATCTTTTTTGCCATGTAAGCAATTTTATATGCAGGCTCAAAATTTTTCTGGTCTGTAATTTCAATGTAGTGATAACCGAATTGAGTTTTTACAATTTTCTTGTCGCCTTTTTTTCCATCGAAACAAAAATTGTTGAACTCCTTCACCATGGTGCCAGATGTGAAATATCCGAGGTCGCCGCCTTTTGCTTTGCTTCCATCATCGTCAGATAGCTTTGAAGCCAGTTCTGCAAAATTTGCTCCTTTATCAATTAAGGTTTTAATGCTGTCTATTTTCTTTTTTCCAAGGCTGTCTTCCATAGTGGGCTGGCCGGTTTTTGGATCCGCTGTTGCCACCAGAATATGTCTTGCTCTTACGGAATCGGGCAGTGTTTTTTCATCTAATTTTTTTGCGAGCACATATTCATTTACATCAAGGTATGGCCCGAACACGGCATTTTTTGAGAGTGCAAAAATGGAATCTTTTTTTGGCTGCTGGATTTTTGATTTTGGGAAATATGAATCGCTAAAAGCAAGCTCAGAGCCGTTTTTCGCCAGGAACACCTCGACGTTATGTGTTGTGTCGAAGTCGGCCTTCAGGTCGAGCAGTTGTTTTAGAACAGCTGCACTATCACTTGCAGTAGCGGCAGCATTAAATGTAACATAAGCAATGCTTCTGGATTCTTCTTGTTTGTATTGTGCTTTGTGCTTTTGAACGTAATCATTTATTTCATCATCGCTCACTTTAATGGTGCTGTCTGCAATTGTTGAATAAGGCGTGTTCACATAAGAAATGGAAGCGATCTGGTTTTGGTCGGAGTTTATTTTTTCAGCCATCCATTTGGGAACATAAGCGCTATTGCCAAGCATTGCAAGATATTTTTCTTTCTGCCTATCCTGAATCCATTGAGGTATCAATTCTTCATAAAGCCTTTTTGCATCAGGATAATTTTTATCATTTTTCTTATTGCCTTTATAAATTGTCCTGAGCTGATTAATAGTTGATGCAGCAGCTTGCGCATCGAAGATGCCGGTTTTTTTATCGGTGAAAGATTGCCTGATGCCTTGTACCGGATTTGGCCGGCCAGCATGTCGTTAAGTTCCTTGTCGCTTACATCAATGCCGGTTTTTTGGTAAATTTTAGATAGAACACCATCCTGTACAAACTGGTCCCATACCTGATTTTTAATGTTCTGAGACATCATATCATTTACCGGATAACCCTGAGCCTTGTACTGGTTTTCCATCTCTTCAACCAGCTGCTCAAATTTTGGGTATTCGATGTCTTCGCCATTTACTGTTCCGATAATATTGGAATTGCCGCCAAAAAGCCTGCTTTTTCCAACAAAGGCATCCATCGCCAAAAAGCCAATCAGGCTAAGTGCAATCAAGCCAAATACGAGCCATGCGGCTTTATCACGGATTTGCTGAATAACTGACATAAATCTTTTTTAATCGATTTTTTAAAAGGATTGCAAAAATAGGGGAAAATAAGTTATGAACAAACTGTGAAAAACAAGCGAAACTTGCTTCAGTAAAGGGTTTTCGAAATGCAAAGCAGTTAAATTATGAGAAGCATCAATAAGCGCCAATCTCGTTGTTTGCCAAGAAGAAAAAAATCAATTTCAGCAAAGAGGCGAAAGCAAACAAACTTTGATATTTTATCAGTCTGCAGCTTTTATTTCTCCCCAGTTCTCGCCGCGTTTTATCCGCAATATCTGAGTATCCGTTATTTTAAATTGTTTCACCAGTGTTTTCATTGGCTTATTCTGATTAAGCAGCTTTTTCAGCAGCATTACTTTTGTAATGGTAAGTTTTGAGCGTGCAGATTTATTGCTGCGCCGTTCTTTTTTCTCCGCGATGACATAAGGGCTATTTTTCTGGTGGGCATAATTTTCGTCCGGGGTCATCCATTTTAAATTGCTGCTTTTATTGTTCAGCTTATTATAATCAACGTGAGCCACCAAGCTTTGATAACGCGATTGCTTCGTGCAAAAATATTGGGCAACAAGCCTGTGCACAAGGCCATGATAATACACCGTTCTTTTTTTTGTGTCTTCTTTAAATTTTTTGCGCAGTTTTTCTTTGAGAGAAGATAAAAGCTCCTCGCTTTCTTTGATTTTTCTTTTTTCTTCCTTTTCTTCTTTCATGGTTTTTATTTTGCCTGCAAGCTTGAAAACCTGCCGCTGAAGAAAAGCTAATTTGTCAGTCGTATCAGCATCCCTTGGCTTGAAAAGCTTGAACCGGATAACACGGTATCCATTGGTCATGGAGCCATTCACTATATCCCCGTCAGAGCTTTTGTTAAAAGACCTAAGCCGACCGAAGTTTGAAACTTCAATAACATTTTTGTTGGTGAATTCAGCGCCAAACTTGATGCGCTTCCATTTTTCACCGGGAAAACTTTTTATCATACGCTAATTCGATTTTCGCATATGCATATCCGTTAAATTTACCGGATAAGAATATGATTTTACATTTGTTTGCTTCTACCGGAAAATGGTTTAATGGATCAATGCTCTCAATATGACGCCACGAACAGGCATTTGCGTAAGTTATATTATGTAAATATATGAAGTTTAGACTGTGATAGCCGCATTAATCAAAAAAAGTGTCGGCAAAATTTACCGATTCCTGCTAAATTTACCTTTGTTTATTAATTATATGCAAAAAAATGAAGTTGCTGATCCAATCCAAACTACCAAACGTCGGCACCACTATTTTCACCGTAATGAGTGGGCTTGCTGCTGAGGTAAATGCCGTGAACCTTGGCCAAGGCTTTCCTGATTATCCAATGAGTGAGGAATTAATTGCGCATGTTAATAATGCCATGAAAAACGGATTTAATCAATATGCGCCCATGCAAGGATATATGCCTTTACGCGAAGCTATTGCTGAAAAAGCTTCTTATTTGTACGATGCTAACGTTAACGCACAAACGCAGATTACAATAACACCGGGCGGCACATATGCAATTTATACTGCGCTAACAACAGTATTGCAGAAGGGAGATGAGGTGATTGTTTTTGAACCGGCTTACGACAGTTATATCCCCAATATTGAAGTGAACGGAGCGGTGGCCGTGAGAATTAATTTGAAATTTCCTGATTACAGTATTGATTGGGATGAGGTGAAAAAAAAGGTTAATCCGAAAACCCGGATGATCATGTTGAATTCGCCACACAACCCGACAGGCGCAGTTTTGAGAGAAAATGATATTGTGCGATTAAGAAACATTGTGAAGGGCACTAACATCATTATCGTTTCCGATGAAGTATATGAGCATTTGATTTTTGATAATATCCCGCATCATTCCATTCTCCGCTATCCTGATCTGATGGAAAGAAGTTTTGTGTGCTTCTCATTCGGCAAAGTATATCATTGCACCGGATGGAAACTTGGCTATTGCATTGCTTGCCCCGAATTGATGAGTGAATTCAGAAAAGTGCATCAGTTCAACTGCTTTAGCTGTAATTCGCCCACTCAGGTTGGGCTCGCATCATTCTTGAAAAATAAAGATTCGTACTTGTCGCTGCCTGCATTCATGCAAAAGAAAAGAGACTATTTTCTGGAGCTGATGAAAGAAACAAAATTTGCACCGTTGCCAAGTTATGGATCTTATTTTCAGGTTTATAAATATGATAATATCAGCGATGAGAACGATAAGGATTTCGCGATAAGGATCACAAAAGAATATGGAGTTGCCACCATTCCTGTTTCTGCTTTTTATCAGGATGGGACTGATAATAAAACCGTGCGTTTCTGTTTTGCAAAAAAAGAAGAGACATTGGAAAAGGCAGTTGAAAGATTGCTGGAAATCAGATAGCCAGAAAATCATAGATTGAACGATATCTAAAGGGTTATTAATAACAACAATTTTGGAGAATATATTTTTATGAATAAAATTGATACCATCGTTTTTGATTTAGGCGGAGTTCTTATTGATTGGAATCCCGATTATGTTTTCAAAAAAGTTTTTTCTACAGAAGAAGAAATGAAATGGTTCTATAATAATATTTGTACGCCTGACTGGAATGAAGAACAGGACGCTGGCAAAAGCTTGCAACAAGCAACGGAAGAAAGGGTAAAAAAATTTCCTGAGCATGAAACAAACATCAGGATGTATTATGGCCGATGGGAAGAAATGCTTGGCGGCCCGATTCATGAAACAGTTGAAGCTCTAAGCCATCTGAAACATAAAACCGATTACAAATTATATGCACTCACAAACTGGAGCGCAGAAACATTTCCGGTTGCGCTTGACCGTTATGAATTCCTGCATTGGTTTCATGGGAAAATTGTTTCCGGAGTAGAAAGAACAAGAAAGCCTTTCAAAGATATTTATGAATTGCTCATCAAGCGATTTAATATTATTCCTGCAAATGCTATTTATATTGATGATAATGCGCGAAATCTATCTCCTGCAAAAGAATTGGGTTTTCATGTGATCCACTTTCAATCGCCACAACAATTTAAAAAAGAACTGACAAATCTGATTGGTGAAATTTAATTAATTCGGCTTAACAGGCACTCACCGATTATGTTGCTAAAGCTGAATAGAATTCCTAACAGCACAAGAGTGCGACGCAACGATGCTTAATCAAAGGGTGAAGTCTGTTGCCTAAAATAAGGACTTCATTAATTCTTTTATTTCAACAACTGATAAGCAATCAGGCTAACAATGTAGGCAAGACCTGTCATATAAATTAATTGAATGGCTGGCCATTTCCAGCTTCTTGTTTCGCGACGAACGACTGCGAGCGTGCTCATGCACTGCATAGCGAGCATATAAAAAATCATCAATGAAACTCCGGTGGCGAGTGTATATACTTTGCTGCCATCTTGTTTTCTTGCCGAATCCATTCGTTGGCGAAGCGTTTGTTTATCTGCATCTTTCCCGCCTTCAACACTGTAAAGCGTTGCCATGGTTCCCACAAAAACTTCTCTTGCTGCAAAAGAAGTGATGAGCGCAATGCCGATTTTCCAATCGTAACCAAGCGGCTTTATTGCAGGCTCAATTAATTTCCCCAGGCCTCCCGCATAAGAATTTTCAAGCAAAGCTGCTTTTTTTTCTTGCTCAATTTCTTTTAATTGTTGCGGGTTTTGCTGCGCTTCTGTTTCATATTTTTTGGCAACATTGCTCATTCTTTCCTTCGGCCCATAAGTGCTCAGTGCCCAAAGAATTAAACTGATTACGATAATGACTTTACCTGCGTCAGTGACAAATATTTTTGCTTTGTTTACCATGGTAACAAAAATATTTTTCCATCTTGGTGCCCGATAAACGGGCAGCTCAAGAATGAAAAAACTTTTTTCATTGAGTTTGATGAACCATTTTGCCACATAAGAAACGATGAGTGCCATCACAAATCCCATCAGATAAAGTCCCATCATTGCCAAGCCTTGCAAACCGATAAAGCCAAGCAGTGATGTTTTAGGAATAACGAGAGAAATTAAAATAGTGTAAACCGGAAGCCTTGCACTGCAGCTCATCAGTGGAGTAATGAGGATCGTTAGCAACCGTTCTTTTTTGTTTTCAATATTTCTGGCGCTCATGATTGCAGGCACTGCACATGCAAAGCCGCTGATCATTGGCATCACGCTTTTTCCATTCAGCCCAACTTTACGCATAAGCTTGTCCGTTAGAAAACTGATGCGGGCCATATAACCAGTATCTTCCAGCACGGTTATTAATCCAAATAAAATCATGATCTGTGGCACAAAAACGAGGATGCCACTTAGCCCTGCAAGAACTCCATTTATTAAAAGGTTGCTAAACCATCCTTGTGGCAGCAAATTGCTAAGCCAGCTATTGAATTGAGAAAATGTCCAGTCAATCGCATCCATCGGGAATTGCGCAATCCAGAAAACACTCTGGAACAATAAAAACAAAACGACGAATAAAATAATATAGCCCCAGGTACGGTGCAATAAAATGCCGTCTAGTTTTTCAGTGAATAAAGTTTTTTGTAAAGGATCAGGTTCTGAAACAGTGAGTTGCATGATTTGTTTGATGCGCGCATATCGCTGCATGATTTCTTCCGCCTGAACTCTGGTATGGTTGAATTTATTTTCAGATTCAATGCCTTCTATCCTATCATGAATATCTTTTTTGAAATTGAAATTTTCGTGATTGATGAGATAATGAATAGCGGTATAATCACTGATGTCAGGAAAAACATTTTTTACATCAACAACTGCATTTGTGGCAAGCAATTTATTTTGGATAAATTCTCTCGGCGAAGCATGATGAATTTGCTGAGCAACTTTTGCGATGATTTTTTTCAGCTCAGTGATGCCTTTATTTTTTCGCGGATTTACCGGAACAACAGGAACACCAAGCTCACGTTCCAATCCGGCAACATCAATTTCAATCCCTTTCTTATTTGCGATATCCATCATCGTTAGTGCAATGACGACGGGGATTTTCAAATCAATAATCTGCGACGAAAAAAGAAGATTGCGTTTTAAGTTGCTTGCATCAACTAATAACACAACCATGTCTGGTTTCACATCTTCATCCTGACCCAGCAAGACTTTGTAAGTCACCCATTCATCGCCGCGTTTAGGATACAAACTGTAAGTTCCCGGCAAGTCAATCACATTTGCATTTGGCCCTTGCATCAATTGGGCAACTCCTGTTTTTTTATCAACAGTTACGCCGGGAAAATTTCCAACCTTTTGGTTCAGTCCGGTCAATGAATTGAACAGCGAGCTTTTTCCGCTGTTGGGGTTTCCGACTAATGCAATATGTATCGTATTTTTTTTCAAACTTGTATAGCCTGCAAAAGTAACACGCAAAACACCATTCAGTTTACGAAATCGGGAGCGATTATTTAATAAGAGGAAGATTTAGATACCAGCATCGGTTTTCATGGCGTCATTCTTGCGTCGCAATCCTTTCATCTGTAGAATATAGATTGAGCTTCAGTTTCAAATTTGTTATCCAAAAATTATTTAGAACTTTTATGCACTACCAGTTTTCCATCTTCATAAAAGGGAAGAACGTTTGCGAGATCACCGGTGAGACAATATTTAATATCTTTTTCAAATCCATAATTAGCAAGCCTGAGATAATGCGACGCATTTTTTTCTTTGATGAACTTGAACAAATCACCTTTCGCATCTGTGAACATTGTTTCAGCAATTTGAGAAGAATCACAATTGATGAAGAAGTTATTTTTTATTCGATTGATGACGGCGCCTGCAAAAAGCATGTCTTCAATATTCACTTTGTCTTTCCACGCAGCACAGCCAAGCAAAACATTTTGATTTTGTGAAAGCAGATAATCACAAACAGCAGTCAAATTTGGAAAAGATCCGGTGACAATATGTTCAGCTCCTTTATCCAAAGCCATATGCATTAATTTAGTTCCGTTTGTTGTAGTAAGCACTAATGTTTTTCCTGCAATAAATTCTGTTGGATATTCAAAAGGAGAATTGCCATGCTTTAATCCTTCTGCAATTTTTCCATCACGTTCACCGGCAGTAATGCTATCAATTTTTTTTCCAAGCTCGATGCATTTTGCAACACTGTCTACGGGGATCACACATTTTGCGCCGTTGAACAATGCAGTGGCAATGGTTGATGTCGCGCGGAGCACATCAATAATCACAACAACAGTGTTGTTGACATCATATAAATTAAGCAAGGCTGGTGATAAACAGGTGTGTAATGAGGGTTTTGCAACTGCCATTTTGCAAATGTAGCAGATAGAAAATGAAAGTAAAAGACAAGCCAAAAATGAATAACTAAAAATGAGTTAATTATTGCAACACGAATTTCCATTTTTCCGACTCGGCATATTCTTTAATGACATTATTTCTATGCTCTAATAATTTCTTTAAATAACTGGTGAGATAAATTTTGCTGGCAATATTTCCAAAACTTCCATAAGGCGCAGCAAAAGAAAATAGATCAATCATTAAAGTGCCATTCTCAATTTGTTTGAAATGATGTTCGTGTTTCATGCTCTTGAAATCGCCATCCACCATTTCGTCAGTGAAAGAAAATGGCTTGCTCATTTCTGTGATTTTAACACGCATCACTCTTTCTTTAAATAAATGTTTAGCCTTCCAGGTAACGGTTTCCTGCAATTGAATTAATCCTGCAGTTGTTCCTGCAACGGCTTTTTCATTTGTGTGCGCCATCGATTTTTTATGGAGGTCGATGCTGCGGCTCAGATCAAACACACGTTCAATAGGCGCAGCAATAAATGTGGTAAGATGAATAGCTGACATATTCAAATGGATTATTGGATTCTTATAAACAAGAAAAAATCATTCCAGTTTATTATTGCTTGCCTAAAAAGCCAGAATATTTCATGATAAAGACATGTCGAAGACAAAGGCAAAAATCATTTTCTTAAGAAATCGTTGCGTTCTTTGCGCGAAATACTCTAACTAAACGGAAGTTTCGTCACTTTAGCGTGTAATAATTTATCCCGAACCTTGATATAAATTTTTGTGTCAATATTTGAGAAGACTGTGCTTACATAACCAAGCCCGATTGCCTTGCCTAATGATGGCGATTGTGTTCCGGATGTCACTTTTCCAATCGTCATCCCGGAAAAATCTTTGATTTCATAATCGTGGCGTGGTATTCCTTTTTCAAGCATTTCAAATCCAACGAGTTTTCTTTTTACGCCATCGGCTTTTTGTTCTTCCAAAATATCTTTTGCAGTAAAATCTTTTGAGAATTTGGTAATCCATCCAAGACCACCTTCAAGCGGAGAAGTGCTATCATCAATATCATTTCCATACAAGCAATAGCCCATTTCCAAGCGGAGCGTATCGCGGGCGCCAAGGCCAATTGGTTTTATGCCTGATGATTTTCCAGCTTCAAAAATGGCATCCCATATTTTGTCTGCAGCATCGTCTTTATCTTCAAAGTAAATTTCTAAACCGCCTGCGCCTGTGTAACCGGTTGCGCTCATCAGCACATTCTCAACACCGGCAAATTTGCCTTTTGCAAAAGTGTAATATTTCAAATTCAGGATATCCATTTCCGTTAGTGGCTGCAAAATTTTTGTCGCATTCGGGCCTTGTATGGCAAGCAAGCAGGTTTTTTCGGAAATGTTGTGCATCTCTGCCTTATGTGTATTATGCTTGTTGATCCAGTTCCAGTCTTTTTCAATGTTTGATGCATTTACCACGAGCATGTACACATTATTCTCTTCAATGCAATAAACAAGCAAGTCATCAACAATGCCGCCGTTGTTATTTGTAAGGCAACTGTATTGAGCTTTTCCTGTAGTTAATTTTGATGCATCATTACTGGTCACTCGCTGAATAAGGTCTAAAGCATTTTCGCCTTTCAAAATAAATTCGCCCATATGGCTCACATCAAAAACGCCGGCGTTGTTTCGCACTGCCGCATGTTCATCATTAATGCCGCTGTAGCTAATAGGCATATTATAACCTGCAAACTCAGCCATTTTTGCGCCGAGTGCAATATGTTTTTGTGTGAACGGAGTCGATTTCATCAAAAATTATTTTTATTTTAGAACATGATGCAAACTTTATTCGTGTAGCGTTTTGACAAATGTAATGGTTATTATTTTTCAATCACAATAACAGCATATTCGCCAATGCGGCCCATTTTTTCAGGATATTTTTTTTCCATTTCCAAAATATAATCGAGTAATTTTTTTCCGCCTAATTTTTTGTGCACATAAATATCTGAAAAATGTTTGTTGATGCTTCGCCAAGCATACATATTCATTTTGCTTCCAGGGTTGTTTTTATAAAACCATTTTTTTGAATGAGAATAAAAATAAAGCTTATTCTTTTTAAAAATTCTTGCATAAGCTTTGCCGGCGAAGTGACGAGCAATTCTATACAATTGAAAAGGGCCTAAAGCAATATTCATGAACAGCGAATGATAGAACCAATCATAAACAATGGCAATTTTTGTTTCAGGTTTTGCAATCCTCGCCAATTCATTCATTGCAGTGAGCTGCAAATTTTTTTGAACATGGAAAAGCGCATGCTGGCAGATCACTGCATCAGCAATATTTTCTTTTAACGGAAGATTAGTTAAATCCGCACAAATGAAAATTCCTGGGTGATTATATTTTGCCAGATTTTTTTGTGCCTGCAACAGAGCATTCGCAGAAATATCAATACAAATGCGGTACTCAAAACCTTCTGCAAGAAAAACGTATTCTTTAAAAGCGACTGGCCCGCAACCTGCATCCACAAAATATTTTCCGGTTTGATGAATGTATTGCCTCACATTCGAAAAACCATGCTGCGTGTATTCAAGCGCAATCGGTCTAAAGTCGACAAACTTATTTGCATCTGCGTAAACTTGGTGTCCTTCAAAATCCTGGTAATTTATTTTCTCATAATAATTGAAAATTCTCTGTTTGTCGAAATCCATTTCTTTTAAAGTATGGCCATTGGCCTTAAGAGGAATTGCATAATAACCCAACAAAAAAATAATCTCACTTTGTATTGGAAAGAAATAAGTGCCGGAAGAATTGACTAAACCTTTTGAAAAATAATTTTCCTTTTTTGAAATTTTATTTGCTTCAGACAATGCATATTCATCAGCAAGAATTAAATCTTCATTTGTAATCGGGCATTTCAAAATAGTATAATCAAATTCTTCATTCATGCAGAAAGCAAAATAAAGAATCGTTTTTAAATGGTTATAAATAAAAGAGCCCCCGCCTTTCGGCATGAGGCCCTGTGTTCCAACTTCAACCAACTTTAATATTATCGCAGCCTTTAATTAATGATCATAGCTCACTATTCTTGCCAATTTCCATTCACCATTTTTCTTTTGCCAAACATGAACAAATTTGAAGTTGCCACAGATTTCTTTTCCATTTTCAGTATGGCAAAAGCGATGCACTCCAATTTCAACCGCGCCATAATCCTTTATCGGATAAACTTCCAGAGTCCCGCTAACAAGTTCTCTTTTCAAGTCGCTTATTTTTGAAAAATTTTCTTTGAACGCTTCTATGTTCTGTGAATAATTTGTGAGACCGCCTTTATCATGGTAAAATTCAAGGTCGGTTGAGAAAAGGGTTTTCATTTTATCCAAATCGTGCGAATTAAAAGCATTGAACAGTACACTATCCATGTGAAAAATTTCTTTGTATAAAGGACTTGACGGTTCATTATTGAATTTGGAGTTTATGGCATAATCCAACTCCTTGGTCATTTTCCAATCGCCATTTATTTTTTTCCAGTCGCGAGAAAATTTTGATTCTTCCACTATTTTATCTCCATCGCCAGCAATGACAACATAAAATTTCTGCGTGCCTGTTTGAATGGCGTGGTTGTCATCAGTCAAAAAAACCTGAGCACTTCCGTTCTCCAACTCACGTTTCATTTTCATGTTTTTGTTATCACAAAAATTCTTTTGGATGCTTTCTATAAAGTCCTTTTCTGATTGGCTTGTAGTTTGTGCGCCATATCCCCCATCGTGATAAAAAACAAAGTCTTTTGATAAGACAGCTTGCACCTCATTCAGGTTGCAGGTATTAAACGCTGCATTGAACAATATGCTGTCTTTGTTTTCAAGCTTTGCTGCTAACTCTCCCGGTGAAACTGTTTGTGCGCTTATTTTTTCAAAAGAGGCAATACATACCAGAAGCAAAACAGTTGATAATATCTTATTTCTCATAATTCACTTTTTAGGATAAATGCAAACAATTACTGCAAAATCATTGACAAGAAATATATCGGTGATGATGATTTTTCATAGCCTTCATCATTTTCAGATATTTTTAGAGATGCAGTTTTTTCCTGTTGTTTTTGTTCAGCTTCTTTCACCGATTTTTGCTGTGCAGAAGAATCTTTTTTAGCCGCCGGCAATTGCTGGTTTTTTGGTTTAGCAGAATCTGATGGCTTATAACGGTAACCCTTATCTGATTTTGGGGCTATTGTTTTATGCTCACTTTCTTCATCACTATTTTCATATTTTTTATCGGTTCTTTCAAGGCCTTTAGCCGTCATAATATATTCCGTGTTTGCGTCCCAATCGTATCTGTCATCCCTGTCATCATTCCATTCGTCATTATCGCTAACGGTTCCATCCGTTTCTTCTGATATTGATATTGAACCAGCCATAATTATGAATGCTTCCATCAATTTCTATTTTCTTTCCAACCGGCACTTCTATTATCACCAATACCTGCTGGTTCCTGAATTTTTCATTTTTGCTTATAGGGAAACCACCTCTTGGCAATAACAAAACGCTATCTTGTTGTGTAATGTCGAAATCTATTTTTTCAGCGGTGCCCTGTGCAAGCTTTTGTGTTTTGCCCCTGCTGAATTTAAGTTTCTGCACATGGAAAAATGAATCTTTGCTTTTTACAATATCCACACGAACGGTGTTCAGTAAAAGAGAATCATAATTGTCTCCAAATAGCGGCCAGTCGCTGTCTACATCAACCCAATCCCACCTGTGTGAGAAATAATGATAGCCTCTTCTTGCACTTGTTTCATCAACAAATAATTTTCCATTCACAGGCTGAGCAACGTTCACGCTTTCTTCTACATAATCTTTTGCTCTGAAATTTCTTGCAAAATCAGAAAGAAGGATTATGAGAGAAATCAATCCAACCACCCAAAGTGTTCCAAATACAAATCCGAGATAATGATTTTTTGAGCGTGCGCCCATAATGCGCCTGATGAGCCATGTAAGAATTGCGATAAGCGGAACTCCTAAAAATAATACCAGGCTTAACCAGGCGAGAAAGTTTTCGCTTACACCTGACAAAAAGAAATTTTTAAGTGGCAGTACTGCAATGCCTCCAAACAAAAGGCCAATCAACACGCCAAACAATGCAAGTGCAATAACGCTGGCAATGAACAGGAAGAATGCTTTGAATAAAACGCCAATCACATGGCCAATTCCCCCGCCTCCTCTTTGGTTCACTTCATAAGAAAACCCCCTACCTTTCTGCTGAGCAGTGCTTTTTATTTCTGAGCCAAATCTTTGCGCACCTTCTTTAATATCATTTCCAATTTTTTCGGCCCTGCCTTTAAAACCTTCCATGTCTTCTTTAATGGTATTTGCAATTGAATTCAAATCCACTTTTTCACCACGCATCTCCAATTTTTCAGAAGCGGTGTTTGCTACCGGAACGGCTATCCAGAGAATGATATAGCTGATGATCAATGTGCTCCCAAGTCCGCCCGAAATAAATCTTGGCGCAAAATCCCAATCCCAAAATGCCGCATGGAAAACGCCCGATGCGAGGCCAAGCACAAATGGCAAAGCGAAAATCAAACGTGGGATCCAAACTTGTATGTTGAAATATGCCGCCAAACCACCGGCTACGCCACCAATCACTTTATCATCAGCATTGCGGAATAATCTTTTAGTGATGTTTGATTGCTGAGATTGCGAAGGCACAACAATCCAGAGCAAAAGATAAACCCAGAAAAGTGCACCTACCAACACCACGAATATGATTCTGAGGATGACCGGGTCAATGCCTAAATAATTTGCGAGCCCGCTGCAAACACCGCCAAGTATTTTGTCATCAGCATTCCTGTACAATTTCCCTCTTGAAGGAGAAGTTGCATAATTATATGTTTTTTGCGATTGTTGCTGATTGCTGCTGTTATTAGTTTGCTGACCGGTTTTAGGAGGAATTCCGCCTTCGGCGTCAGCAGCTTCAAAATCTTCCGGCCTGCCCATGCTTGCGATGATGCTGTTAACATCAGCGTCAGTAATGCATGTGGCATCCTTTTTCAGGCGTTCGGAGAAAAGTTCTGCAAAACGGTTTTCGATGTCGTTGATGATTTCGTCACGACCCTCTTCGTTAGCAAAATATTTTCTCAGGCTTTCCACATATTGGTTGAGGATATCAAAAGCAGTCTCTTCAATGGGGACCACCCTGCCGTGAAAATTTATGTTGATAATCTTTTTCATTGTAAAACGTGTTTGATTGGTTGAAGTTTAGAAGCTTGGGTTTTGGTTGGTGCTATCGGGCATGCTGTCCTTTTTGTTGGCAAGCGTATGCACCGCATTGGCTAGTTCGTTCCAGGTCGCTTCCAGTTCCTGATAGAACTGCTCACCTTTCGGGGTGAGCGAAAAATACTTTCGGGGAGGCCCGGAATTGCTTTCCACCCATCGGTAAGTGAGCATTTCTGAATTTTTGAGCCTTGTCAGCAAGGGATATAATGTGCCTTCAAGGATGTGGAGGTTGGCAGCTTTCATTTCTTCCACAATGTCAGAAGGGTAAGCTTCGCCACGGCGGATGATGGAAAAGATGCAGAACTCCAGTATTCCTTTTCTCATTTGGCTTTGTGTGTTCTCGATGTTCATATTATTATCTTTTTTAGAGAGAACAAAGTGTAAAATCTCTATTCCGATACAAATGTAAGGAGTATTTTAGTACTATGCAAAACAAAGTACCATTTTAAAGAAGGTAATTCTCATAAACAGCTAATGATTTTCCGGCTGAAATGTAGCATGGACGGGATTTTTGTAAGATAGAAAAGGAAGAAAAATCTTTTTTCAAATTTTATGAATGGCGGGAAATGGGGAGGGGTGGTAGGAAATAGATTTTTTTTAATTTCTATTATACTAATAACTTTAGTTAATTATGACAATTGATGAATTAAAACAACTAAAAGAAAGTGAGAATAAAGTTGAGTTTAAAGAAGCTCGAAATAATTTTTCTTTCACTGGTGGAAAACATACTGATCAAAGGGAAAGAAAGAAGTGTTTTCTTCGATATGTCGTTGCATTTTGTAATGAAGGTGGTGGCATTTTAGTATTAGGTGTTTCCGATAAGCATCCTCATAATATTGTTGGAAGTAATTTTATGAAAGGGGAGATTGGAAAATTACAAAATGACACATATTCACAAATTCAGATAAGAATAACGCTTGAAGAATTATATGAAGGAACAAATCGGGTTTTGATAGTTCATATTCCATCACGACCGATAGGGAAATTAATGAAATATGAAGGAGTTCCTTTAATGAGAACAGGCGACAGTCTAAGAAATATGTCAGACGAAGAAATGTTACGAATACTTCAGGAACAAGAGCCAGATTTTTCTGCTACATATTGCAAGGACTGCAAAATCGAAGACCTTGATTCTGCTGCAATTGAGAAAATGAAAATTGCTTTTGCACAAAAACAAAATAATTCCCTCTTTTTAACTGCTTCACTTGAGCAAGCATTGTTAGATTTAAACCTAATTCATAATAAGAAAATAACAATTGCAGCTTTGATTTTATTAGGTAAAAGTGAAGTCATCAAGAAAGCGTTGCCTCAAGCTGCAATTAATTTTGAATTTCGAAATTCTCTTGGTCAAATTAATTTCGATAATCGTAATTGGATTTGCGAACCATACTTTAATGCTATTGATATTTTATGGGAATTAATCAATTTACGAAACGGAAATGTGCCTGTTCAGCAAGGTCCGTATATTTTTGATATTCCCTTTTTTAATAAAGAAGTAATACGAGAAGCATTGAATAATGCTGTGGCACATCGAAATTATCGATTGAGCAGCGAAATAGTAATCAAACAATTTCCAAATGAATTGCACATTTTGAATCCAGGTGGATTTCCATTGGGAGTTACCCTTGATAATTTATTAACAATCAGCAGCACTCCAAGAAATAGACTATTAGCCGATGTGTTAGCAAAGACTGGAGTGGTAGAGCGTTCAGGTCAGGGCATTGATAAAATTTTTTACCAAAGTATATCTGATGCGAAACCAGAACCAGATTATAAACGCTCAGATAATTTTCAAGTTGAATTAAGATTATCAGGTTTAGTTGAAGATAAAGCATTTGCTCTTTTTATTAAATCAATACAATCATCCAGAAATAGCGATGAGAAGTTAAGCCTTCAAGAAATTATTACATTAAATAAAATTAGAAAAGAAGAAAGAAAAGAAAATTTAGATGAGAGTATCGTCAGAAAACTTAATAATGAAGGACTCATTGAAAAAGTTGGCAAGACGAATGCACAAAGACTAATATTATCAAGAGAATATTATTCTTTTACAGGAAAAACGGCAGAATATTCTTCTCAAGTTCCTTTAGAAAGATATCAAATTGAAATGTTGATTACTGAATATCTTGAAAAATTTAAAAAAGCGAAAATGAAGGATTTCACTACCTTACTAAGTAAGTTTATGATACGAGAACAAGTGAAATATTTAGTAAGTCAGCTTTTAAAAAATGAATTGTTAGAGAGAAAAGGAAAAGGCAGTGGAAGTTATTATATAGAAGGAAAAAAAATGAAAGAAGGCTCAGAATTTGCCAAAAGAGTTATTGAACTCGGTATAGAAGCAATGAAAAAAATGGGAGAAATAAAATCGTTGTGATTTGCTTTTAAATTCCACAAGATTTCCACAAAATTTGAGACACTTTTGAGAAAGTTACGAAAAAGTATACTGATTTACAACCATTTAGTTATCTCAAAGATTTCCACAAAATTGAGACACTTTTGAGAAAGTATCGTGATTTAGAATTATTCATAGCTTCGAAAACCTCATAAAGATAAAGTTCTATTTCTTCAACCCAATCTCTCTCAATCTCTCGTCTAAATATTCTCCGGCAGTCGCATCAGCATATGCTTTTGGATGGCTTGCATCAATACAGCTTTGCAGGCACGCAAGGCTCATGCTGCTTTTCGGGTGAAGAAAAAATGGGATGGAAAAACGCGAAGTGTTCCATTTTTCACGAGGCGGGTTCACTACGCGGTGGGTGGTTGATTTTAATTTATTGTTCGTTAATCGCTGCAACATGTCGCCAACATTCACCACAATTTGTTCCGGCAAAGAAGTTACGCCGACCCATTCATTTTGTTTGGTGAGTATCTGCAATCCATCAGCCGATGCACCGACCAGCAATGTAATCAAATTAATGTCTTCATGCTGCTCAGCTCTGATAGCAGATTTTGGTTCCTGAGTAATTGGAGGATAGTGAATCGCTCTTAAAATAGAATTGCCATTATGGGTGTAATCAGTAAAATAATTTTCATCAAGCCTGAGATATAAAGCAATCGCTCTCAACAAAGCGCTTCCTGATTTTTCAAATGCACGATATGCTTTGAAAAATGTTGGCGTGAACTGCGGCACTTCACCCACAAAAACATTATCAGGATATTCTTCTTTAATAGAGTCATTGTCCTCTACTGTTTGCCCGAACTGAAAAAATTCTTTTAAATCCGGTGCCTCGCTTCCTTTTGCATGTTCCTTACCAAATGAAGTGTAGCCACGTTGCCCGGCAAATTCGGGCTTTTCATATTCTTTCTTTTTATCCGATGGCATAGAAAAAAACTGCTGCACATATTTATATAGATCCGAAATCAAATCATCGGGCACGCCATGATTTTTTACAGCTACAAAACCAACTTCTTCATATGCTTTTCCGAGGGCTTGCACGAACAGAGATTTTTTTTGTGCGTCACCCTGCAAAAAATCATTCAGGTCAACAACGGGAATGGCCATATGCAATCTTTTATTAGTGAATAAATTTTATGATTAGATTTACTTTGTAAAAATAAAAACTTTGATGCAAAGAAATCCTGCACTTCTTTTATTGGTTCTTGTCAACTTATTATTTTCCTGTTCGCCAAAATATTTGGAACATCTTTCAGAATACAATTTTCAAAATAAAACGGATGTCCCCGATTACGGCAAGCTTCAATATTGGGCAGCCAATCCGTATAAAAAGAGTTTGTCAGACAGCCTTCCAGAATTCTTGAGAAATAATTTTATGAAAGACACATCTGTAGATGTTTTCTTTCTTCATCCAACAACATTTAGCGGCAACAATGACAGATGGAATGCTGATATAAATGATGATACTATAAATGCGAAGACAGATTATAGCACCATTCTTTATCAGGCAAGTGCTTTTAATGAATGCAGGATTTTTGCACCGAGGTACCGGCAAGCACATATCCGTGCTTATTTTACAAAAGATACCGTTGCAGCCTTTGCGGCATTTGATTTAGCATATGAGGATTTGAAAAACGCATTTCAATATTATCTGGATCATTATAATAATGGCAGACCAATTATTCTCGCTTCACACAGCCAGGGAAGCACACATGCGCAAAGGTTGCTCAAAGACTTTTTTGATGGAAAGCCATTAAAAAATAAACTGATTGCGGCTTATGTGATTGGCATGTTTATGCCGGTAAGTGAATTCACCAATTTGCAGCCATGTAAAGATTCTTTACAAACCGGCTGTATTATCGGCTGGCGAAGTTTCCTGAAAGGATATGAAGCAGATTATGTGACTTCTGAGATAAAAAAATGCATTGTTACCAACCCATTAACGTGGACTAACGGAGATGAATATGCGTCAAAAGACATTAACCTTGGTGGCGTGCTCACAAAATTTAATAATATTGATCCTCATGTAGCAGATGCCCAAATACATGACAATGTTTTATGGCTCAGTAAGCCCCATTTCCCCGGTAGTTTTTTTTTCACAACAAAAAATTATCATATTGGCGACATCAATTTATTCTATATGAACATCAGAGAAAATGTGCATGCAAGAGTTGCTGCATATAAAGCAAAATCAATAAATTAATTTTCTGGCTTCGGAATAACGATAATTTGTATCTGGTTCTGTAAAGTGCACGTTCAAGCCCCATGCTGATTTATAGTAGTCTTGAATTTCCGGTATTTTTTTCCCGACAAAAATTATATTCTCATTATTGATAAAATCTTTTGCATTGGTTATCGCAAACCGGTTATAAATTGGTTGAAATGTGTTGTTCAATAAATGATCTTTATACAGCAAATTTCTTAAAACGAATTTTTTTGGAATGTCCAAAACAGAAAAATAATCAAGTGGAAAATGATCATCTGTTACAATAAATAACTTCCCCTGATTAGCATTGATTTCTTTATAACAACATAAAAAATTTTCGTTTTCATTTTTATTGAATGTTGCCTTTTTTTCAAGTCTTATAAGAGACCAAATAAACACAGCGATTATCAATGCCAATTCAGCGCATCTTAAAAAGTTCATTTTTTTTGTTGAGCCGGAGATGTAAATTTCTGTTTGAGAAAAAACCGCAACGAGTAATATATAAAAAAATATCAAGGCAGGAATGATATAAGCGGGTAGCTTCTTGAACAATAATAAGTATATAAATATTGATAGCATGATGCTCAGCGAAAATAAATTTATAAATCTATTTTTTTTGCTGAACCGAAATAAAGCAATTGAAATGATTGATGCCAGCATTAATAAGTAGATGCGATTATTGGTAAAATACCAATACAAAATGTTTTTGAATCCTGTTGCCTGTGTGCCTGGCAATGCCTCAACCTGACTTTTTGTTTCTTCTATTTTTGGGGCTGATAAATATTCTTTATCCCAAAGCAAACCATTTCTTAAAAGAGCTGTATGCGTATTATATGAAAGCGAATCAAATTTCTTTGGACCATTTGCGTATGAAAAAAATGCCGTTCTATAAGCTTCTTCACTTTGCCATTTTGGAATCTCGGCTAAATAATATTGCTGCTGAAAATAATTGAGAAAAAAAGCCACAGCCCCGGCGAAGCAAAGCGAATAAATAACCCGAAATTTTTTTTGTATCAGCTTGAAGCATATAAATGGCAGGCTAACACATAAAAGAGGAACCAACGTGTGAAGCCGAAGCATGGCTGAAACACAAATGCAAATAATAGCTAAAATTTTTTTTGAGTTGTTAGATTTGGCGACATCTTCTCCATCATGCAGCAATAATATAATTCCTGCAATAGCAAGCACCAACGCAGTATTTGTGAAAGTAAGGTTCATTAAGAATTGAGACTCAAATACGAAAAATGAAAGAGAGAAAATTATAAAAGCTTCCTGAATTTTTTTTACTGAAAGAAGAATGTTCAATAAAATAGTACAGCCAATGAAATGAAAAATATAAAGCAAAATTGAATACCAATTGACATTCAGGAATTGATTAAATAATGTTTTGATTAACCAACCAAGCAAAGGATGCAGCACATAGTTATAATGTAACAAATTTGTTGGCGCATTGCCAAAACCGCCGCCAAGCAGATAAAGCAGATAAACATCATCTCCTGAATTGTAAATAGGATGACCAAGAGAAAGCACAATTGTAAAAAGAACTGCACAAGCCAAAAATGAAACAGACAATTGCTTTTGCTTTGATAACATTGTTTTGCAGGAATGTTAAAAGCAAGATACTGTTCTTATCTGATTTTTTCTTTCAGCAATTTCTTTTCGCTCTCGTCAATATCAACCAATGCATAACGGGAGACTTTATTAATAAGCATTTCATCTAACAGGCTTACCAGGTTTTCATAGTTTGCATCTTCAGAAGGCTTAATGAGCAACTATCAAATCTTTTCTTCCGCCTTTGTGAATTTTGTCCATTAATAATTGTTTTTGTCTGATAATTTCTCCAATTCCATCTTTCAAAGAATAATTTGTTATTCCAAAAGCACCCGATTTTAATGAGCCTTCAAATGTTCCATTGTAATAAAGAATCTTATTTTCTTTTCCTGCTAAAACAGTAAACACAGCACTATCGCCGATTAATGATGGTGTACCATTCGCTGGTAAGTGCAAATTAGTTGCGTGTGGTTTCGTCCATGCAGTGGTGACCATGAAAAAAGTAATCAGTAAAAAACCAAGGTCTACCATTGGAGTCAGGTCAACTTTGGTAGATTGTTTCTTTTGTTTGTGCAAAGATTTTCTGTTTCGGCTTTTGCCGGCTGCAATATCTAATTCTGCCATAAAAAATTATTTAAAAATTATTTGAGAGAGGCGACACGATAATGAGATTGGTTTTCAAAAAATTTCCACAAACAAATTTTTCAACTCAAAATTATTACTGAAGGGACAAGATTCTTTATCGCAAGTTTGTGATGATGCTCCACATGATAAATAGTGAAGAACATCATTTCCCTAACTGTGATTTTGCCGAGCAGCGGATGAGGGAGAATATATTTGTCGAGCTGAGTTTCTGAAAATCCAGTTATATTTTTTTTCAATGCGTTGATCAACTTTAAAAGCTTCGCTATATTTTTTTGTTTGTCTGAAAACTTGATTTGTGTTGGAACAAAGCGCCCGCTTGCTTTTCCGCCCAATTCTAGTTTTGATTTATATTTTTTTACCAGCTCATTATAATCTTTAGAAGCTCTGTTTGCTTTTCCAAATAATAAGCCGATAAAAATTTTTGGCAAGCGCAAGCCCATTGCCAATGGTGAAACTGCTCTGATAATATGGTCTAATTGCTGGCTGGCGGCCACTTGCCTTCCGGTGCAAATTGAAAATCTTTTTCGTTCAATGAAATCATATAATCAGCAAAAGCTTTGTGATTGCTTTCAAGCATCTCTATAATTTCAGTTTTGTTCATCACATTGTAAGTTACGAACCATAAAAAAACGCAGAGAAAAAATCCCTGCGCTAAAAAACCAGTTATATCAAAATTAAAACTCAGCGCTCTTCGGCGTTCTTGGGAATGCTATTACGTCGCGGATATTGGTCATACCTGTTACAAATTGAACCATTCTTTCAAAACCAAGCCCGAAGCCGGCATGGGGCACCGTTCCAAACCTGCGCGTATCAAGATACCACGACATTTCCTGGATAGGGATATGCATTTCTTTCATCCTCTCTTCCAGTTTATCTAAACGTTCTTCTCTTTGTGAACCACCTACAATCTCTCCGATTCCGGGAGCCAAAATATCCATTGCCGCAACTGTTTTTCCATCTTCATTCTGGCGCATATAAAATGCTTTTATTTGTTTCGGGTAACCTGTAACAATCACCGGTTTCTTGAAATGTTTTTCCACCAAATAGCGTTCGTGCTCGCTTTGCATATCAATTCCCCAGCTCACATCGTACTTAAATTTTTTCTTTTTATATGCAGGCGATGCAATCAAAATATCTATCGCTTCAGTATAAGTTATCCTTTCAAAATTATTATTGATTACAAATTCCAGCTTTTCGAGTAAGCTCATTTCACTTCGCTCTGCCTGTGGTTTTTGTTTTTCTTCCTCATCCAATCGCTGTGCTAAAAATTCTAAATCATCTTTATTGTTCTCCATCGCATGGAGGATAAGATATTTCATGAATTCTTCGGCGAGGTTCATATTATCTTCCAAATCATAAAAAGCCATTTCGGGCTCGATCATCCAGAACTCAGCAAGATGCCGGGCAGTATTTGAATTTTCTGCGCGGAATGTTGGCCCGAAAGTATAAATCTCGCTCAGTGCCATGGCAGCAAGCTCGCCTTCAAGTTGGCCGCTGACCGTGAGGTTTGTAGCACGGCCAAAAAAATCTTCTTTGAAATCAATCGAGCCGTCTTCATTTCGTGGCGTTTTATCGAAAGGAAGCGTGGTAACTTTGAACATTTCTCCTGCGCCTTCGGCGTCAGACGCAGTGATGATCGGTGTGTGCAGGTAAACAAATCCTTTATCATTAAAAAACTTGTGGATTGCAAATGCCAGCGAATGGCGGATTCGAAAAACTGCACTGAAAGTATTGGTGCGAAAACGCAAGTGTGCAATTTCTCTCAAAAATTCGAGGCTGTGTTTTTTTGGCTGGAGCGGGTATTTTTCTCCGTCGCTATCGCCGAGTATTTCTATTGATTTTGCTTTTAGCTCAACTTTTTGTCCTTTGCCGAGCGAGGCAACCACTTCGCCGGTAACTTTCAATGAAGCGCTGGTTGTTATTCTTTTTAGAAAAGCATCATCATACATTCCAAGCGAGACTACAATTTGCAGATTGTTATTGGTGCTGCCATCATTCAGCGCAATAAACTGATTGTTGCGGAAGGTGCGCACCCAACCCATAACAACTACTTCTTCATTTGTTGGCTCTGCAGACAGCAGGTCTTTTATTTTCACTCTTTTGTTGAACATATAAATGTTTTAGAGGGCGCAAAGATAAAAAGTAGATTGTAAGGAAGGCATATTTGCGCGAATTACTGTGCTGAACGGCATTTTAACAAAGCAAAAAGAGAAAATTCTAAAAATATTTTTTTACTTTCTGCGTTTTATATACTAACATTGTGACGGAATTAAGCTGAAGTTCTTATCTAAAGCTCACAGACAACAGTTTTCTCATTCCATACACCATAATCAAAAGTCATTTTTTCAAAAACCTTTCAATAAAATCTGGATTTAATACCAGTGGTTAAACTCTCAAGTATTTTTATATTATGTATGATATCCTACAATTGAACGACATGCTCGTTCCAGAATTGCTCGACATTGCAGAGCAGATTAAAATCCCCAACGCAAAAAAATTAAACAAACAAGAGCTTGTTTATAAAATATTAGATAAGCAGGCTGTTGATTCAAAGGTGGATGCTGCTGACGACGACAAGCCAAAAAGAAAGCGCATTGTTAAAACTTCAACTGCAAATACAAATGAGGAAGCCTTCGTGGAAAGTGGTGATAGTAAAGGGAAACCACCAGAGCAGAAGAAAGAGCTAAAGAAAAAAGAAGATAAGCCTCTGTTTAAAAAACCACTCAAAAAAAGAGATGAAGTGCCTGCTGAAGAACAGGAAGAAGAACAGGAGATTGACAATAACAGTATTGCAGAGCATGTTTTAAAAAGTGTTCCTGATGAAGATGATAATGAAATGGCAACTGAGGAAGCTGAAGCGATGCCTGAAACTGAAACAAGCCAACCAAACGAGTCACAGGCAAATAAAGGATACCCGCAGCGCCGCAATGATTCTTTTAATATTGAATTTGATGGGATCATCCAGGCAGAAGGTGTTCTGGAAATGATGCCTGATGGTTATGGGTTCTTGCGCAGCAGCGACTATAATTATCTGTCTTCTCCCGATGATATTTATGTTTCTCCCTCACAAATAAAATTGTTTGGATTAAAAACCGGAGATACCGTTCATGGTGCAGTTCGCCCCCCGAAAGAAGGCGAAAAATATTTTGCGCTTTTAAAAGTAGAAAATATCAATAGCAAAGGCCCGAAGAAGTTCGTGACCGTGTGCCTTTTGATTATCTGACGCCTTTATTTCCATTCGAGAAAATGAACCTCTTCACAACCCCGAGCGATTATTCGACTCGTATTATGGATTTGTTCACGCCGATTGGCAAAGGCCAGCGTGGATTAATTGTTGCTCAGCCAAAAACCGGCAAAACGGTTTTATTGAAAGCAGTTGCCAATGCAATTGCAGCCAATCACCCTGAATGTTATTTGATGATTGTGCTGGTTGATGAAAGGCCGGAAGAAGTTACCGATATGGAACGCAGCGTAAAAGCAGAAGTCATTGCTTCCACATTTGATGAGCCCGCAGAAAAACATGTGAAGGTTTCAACCATCGCGCTGCAAAAGGCAAAACGTTTGGTAGAATGTGGGCATGATGTGGTGATATTGTTGGATTCTATAACCCGGCTTGCACGCGCACATAATACAGTCGCCCCTGCTTCAGGCAAAGTATTATCTGGTGGTGTTGAAGCGAATGCAATGCAGAAACCGAAACAGTTTTTTGGAGCAGCCAGAAAAATTGAAAATGGCGGTTCGTTAACAATACTTGCAACCGCGCTTATTGATACAGGCAGCAAAATGGATGAGGTCATCTTCGAAGAATTTAAAGGAACGGGCAATATGGAGCTGCAGCTGGACAGGCGCTTATCAAACAGGCGCGTTTTCCCTGCCATTGATTTGGTTGCCTCATCAACACGCCGCGATGATTTGTTATTAGAAAGAGAAGTGCTTCAAAGAATGAACCTGCTTCGTGTTTACCTTAATGATATGAACACCGAAGAAGCTATGAATGAATTGCTGAAACGCATGCGCGGCACAAAAAGCAACGAAGAGTTTTTGGCGAGCATGAGCGGTTAACGGTGAGGGATATCTTAAATTAATCCATCAATATTTTTTGATAGCTTTCTGTCTTTATCAGTTATAATATCGCCGGCGCTGTGGGTGGAAAGCCAGATTTCAACCTGGTTATAAACATTTTTCCACAATGGATGGTGATCCATTTTTTCAGCTTCCAGAGCTACTCTCGTCATAAATGCAAATGCTTCAGAAAAATTTTTGAACTCGAATTTTTTATAGAGAGAATTATTTTGTTCCTGCCACATAATTTTGAAATTTAATTGATAGAAAAAAATCTTTGGTTCAAAAAATAAGATTGCCTTTGTTCTTTATTTTTTCGTTGGTAAGCTCTGTTACTAATTGAACGCTGCTCATTGTTCTGATTGAGCTCACAAGCTCATGAAGCATGTCATTGCTAACCACATCTCCTTTCAGGAGCCAGAGATAATCCAGGTGCTTGAATTCCGGCAATAAATACTCGCCGTCAAAATGGTTCTTATATAAATAGTGGCTCAATGAGCTATTTGGTTCGTTGTATTGATAAACACAAAAAAAGTAGGTGCGCTTTTTTTTCGTGAGCTGAATTTCGATGTCGTTGTTATTCCTGAATTTAAAGCAAAGTTTATTGTTCACATTCCAGCAGAACTGATAATCTTTTGCCGGCGCTACAATGCCTAACAGGCGTGCATCTTCAAAAAATTCAGTGGTGAGTTCTTCCACATCAAGCTTTAGTTTCATAGCAAAGAATTATTGGCTGAAGTTACGATTTAAAATTGCACGGCCGATTCGGCAACATCATTGCCTCGTTTATATTTTACAGAAGTGGAATCTCCTTTTTTGAATTTCGATAATGCCTGCATATAATTTTCCAATGAGCTCACATTGTATTCTCCCAATTGAATGATCACATCGCCGATTTTTAAACCAGCTTTTTGTGCCAGGCCTTCCATCGCTCACGCCATCAACGCGCACGCCACTTCCGCTAAAAGAATAATCAGGCATTATGCCAAGTGTTACGCTGAACCTTGCCGAAGTTGTAGTTTGCGTTTCTCTTGTTTTAGTGAATGCAAGCTTGCCTTTGTCGTTTAAATCCTGAATAAGCGCATAAATATATTTCACTACATATAATTCGCCTGCGTAATTGATTTTGTCATAATCATCGCTTGGCCGGTGATAATCTTTATGCAAGCCCGTGAAGAAAAAAAGAACGGGAATGTTTTCTTTGTAAAAAGAAGTGTGGTCGCTTGGCCGGTTCCGCTGCTGTCGAAATTAATCTTGAAATATTTTTTTTCGTTGATGTTTTCGTTGAACAATTTTCCCCATTCAGGTGAAGTTCCATAACCGCCAACTATTAAAGCATGCGAGCTGTCATTTAATCTGCCAATCATGTCCATATTGATCATGTAGTTCACATTTTTTAAATCAATTGCAGGGTGCTTTACAAAATATTTTGAGCCAAGCAGTCCGAGCTCTTCGCCTGAAAATGCAATGAATAGGTAATTGTTGTTCTTGAATTTTGATTGCTTCAATAGTTTTGCAAGCTCAATCAAAGCTGCTGTGCCGCTCGCATTATCATCTGCGCCGTTATGAATTTGTTTGTCTGTTCCGCTGTATAATGAATTTCCATCTTCGCCATAACCAAGATGGTCGTAATGTGCGCCAAGAATTATTGTTTTATCGGCGCCATTATTAATATACCCGACCACATTATTTCCTGTCCGTTTTTTTTCGCTGATGCTTACGTTGATTTTTACATCGAGCGAAGTGGACTCATCTTTTAAATATTTCTTTTTAGCACCGCTCGTTACATACAAAACGGGAATCGCTTCTGCTTCCGTTCCATCTTTTTTATTGAAAGAAATGTTGTCATCAAATTTTGAGCTGTTAAAAAAAACAACAGCAGTTGCTCCGCTTTTAATGCATTCTTTGATTTTTGCGTGAAGCGCTTCATTCAAATCAAAATGAGGGTTGTCATGGTTTTCTTCGAGCATTTCTTTTAAATCAACAAACCAGGGAACACCACTTTCTTGTAGCGCAATAGCGAGAGAGCCGGAAGTTTTTTTTGATGCGCTGAATGCAAGCGGAAAATAATCTTTGTTGAGCACGAGCTCGTTATTATTAATAACAAAATTTGTTGTGCTGTCTATTTGTTTTCCATCATCAATTTCAAAAGGCTGGAGCCAGGTTTTTTCTTCAATCATTTCAAGGCCGGCATTATGGAATTCTGCGCTGATATAATTACTTGCAAGTTTTTCACCGTTCGATCCTGTTCTGCGCCCTTCTAATTTGTTATCGGCCAGAAAACGGATATGTGTTTCAAGGTTTGCAAGAATAGTTTTATCGGCTTTTTTTATTTTTTGTGTGAAGGCTGATGAAAATAAAAAAAGTAAAAATGCAATCGTTGTTAAGCGCATCATGAAGGCTTGGTTTGGTGAACAAAGTTAGGCAGGCAAATGCCATTCCAAAATAATAAACACAAATAATAATCAGCTTGCTTGTTAATGAAATTGAAGCGAAAGGCAGAGCTTGATTTATTTCATCTCCCCCAATTCTTTTTGAAGCCTGAACATCTCATCGCGAAGACGGGCTGCTTCCATGAAATCCAGGTCGCGTGCGGCTTTCTCCATTTCTTTTTTAATTTTTGAAATGGCTTTTTCCATTTGCGGAATAGTTTTGTACTGTTCCTGTTCTTCCGCAGCAACAGTTACCAAATCCTCATCTGCCTGAACTGCATAGGGATTTTTTGAATCGAAGCCTTTGATATCAAGCACCGAAGTTTGTGCAAACACTTGCTCCTTAGATTTTTTTACAGTAGTTGGAGTAATGCCATGTTTAATATTAAAAGCAACTTGTTTTTCACGGCGGCGATTTGTTTCGTCGATGGTGCGCTGCATGCTTTCGGTCATTGTATCAGCATAAAAAATAACCAGGCCATCCACATTTCTTGCTGCGCGGCCTGCAGTTTGTGTCAGAGATTTTTCATTCCTTAAAAAACCTTCTTTGTCTGCATCTAAAATTGCAACCAACGAAACTTCAGGTAAATCCAAACCTTCACGCAAAAGATTCACACCAACAAGCACATCAATTTCTCCTAATCGCAGTTGTCTCAATATTTCTATTCTTTCCAAAGTATCAACTTCGCTGTGAATATATTTTGATTTGATATTAATGCGATGAAGATATTTATCCATTTCTTCAGCCATTCTTTTTGTAAGCGTTGTAACGAGAACTCGGTCTCCTTTAGTAACGCGTTTATCGATTTCATCGAGTAAATCATCAATCTGATTTATGCTCGGGCGAATTTCAATTGGCGGTTCTAATAAACCGGTTGGGCGAACAACTTGCTCCACTACGATCCCGCCTGTTTTGTCCAGTTCATAATCGCCGGGAGTTGCGGAAACAAAAATGGTTTGATTTGTTAGCGATTCAAACTCATGAAAGTTTAATGGGCGATTATCAAGCGCTGATGGCAAGCGAAAGCCATAATCAACTAAAATTAATTTTCTGCTTCTGTCGCCGCCATACATTCCGCTAACCTGAGGAATTGTTTGATGGCTTTCGTCAATCACACATACGTAGTCTTTCGGAAAATAATCAAGCAAGCAAAATGGCCTTGTTCCGGGTTGTCGCCTGTCAAAAAATCTTGAATAATTTTCAATCCCATTGCAGTAGCCAAGCTCACGAATCATTTCCAGATCATAATTAACGCGCTCGCTTAATCTTTGCGCTTCGATATATTTTCCGGTGCTTTTAAAATAATCTACTTGAGCAGCAACTTCATCCTGTATTTCATAAATAATTTGCTGCAGCATATTTTTTGGCGCTATATATAAATTTGCAGGAAAAATTGCAGCGTCTTCCATTTTGCCAATCCGTTTTCCAGTATTCACATCAAAACTTTCTATCTCTTCAATATCATCTCCAAAAAAACTGATGCGGTAACCATAGTCAACATAAGGAAGATTAATATCAATCGTATCGCCTTTTACGCGAAATGTTCCTCTTGTAAAATCGCCCTGGCTGCGGTTGTACAAAGAATTAACAAGCGAATGCAGAAATCCCTGACGCGAAATTGTTTGTCCTTTTTTTATCCTGATGATTCCATTTTCATAATCAGTCGGATTTCCAATTCCATAAATGCAGCTTACAGATGCAACAATAATAATGTCTCTTCTGCCTGTTAATAATTGTGCTGTTGCCTGTAAGCGAAGTTTATCGAGTTCTTCATTAATTGATAAATCTTTTTCTATGTAAGTATTACTTACCGGCATGTACGCTTCGGGCTGATAATAATCATAATATGAAACAAAATAGCCAACTGCATTTTCTGGAAAGAATTGTTTGAACTCACCATATAATTGAGCAACCAAAGTTTTATTATGCGTAAGGACTAAAGTTGGGCGCTGCACATTTTGAATAACATTTGCAATGGTGAAAGTTTTTCCTGAACCGGTTACGCCTAATAATGTTTGAAATTCCTCGCCATTCAAAATACCATCAGTAAGTTGAGTGATAGCCTGTGGCTGATCACCTGCGGGTGAATATTGCGAATGAATTTTAAATGGCATAATAAAATTTGGGAAAACAAATTTAGCTCAATCTGATTGTTTTTGTTTCGGTAAAGCAAAAAATCAACTGGCTTTATTGCCAGCTTTATTTTTAACAAACAATAAAAGATTAACTGACTAATTTACAACAGTAAATAATTTGAAAACCTTACTAGCCTAACAGAAATGAGAGCAACTTGTTTTTTGATGGCCTTCTTATCTTTTTTTTGCTTAAATATTCTGTATCCGCAAACACAACAAAGCGCTTCTGATAAGGGCACCAATAGTTTTGGATATTTGGATAAAGGTGATTCGATAAGTTTCATTTTTGGAGACCAGCAAACTATTACCGTCGGCGCCACACAAATAGAGCTGACTGATAAACGGAGAAATGATATCAAAAAGGTTAACCTTGCCGGAGAATTTAATAGTTGGGATAATAAAAACGACCGTTATCAAATGTTCAAATTGAACAATCATTTATACATGCTTACATTCAGCAAAAATAGCCTCGGCAAAAAAGGAGAAATAAAGCAATTCAAATTTGTGCTGAACCATACTTATTGGATAGAGCCACCATCAAATGCTACAAATAAGATTACGGGGAAAGATGGAAATACAAACCTTTTTGTAAAGCTTTGAAGATTTTTATTGGTGATTGACGTGAAAAATATTTTGCTGTTCATATTGTAAAGGCTCAAAGAAATTACTCTTTGAGCCTTTTATACAAACTAAAATTCTATGGAATGCTTTTGGTTATGCTATCCAAATAATCAGAGAAATTTTTGATGACTTTTGCATCGATTTCAATTTGTTCCTGTGCCTCTTTCCAATTTCTTTGTTCAATGGCTTCACGGATGCCGGGCAAAGTTTTCACCCCATAACCCGTATAAAAACCTGGAGCATAAATTGCATGTTTGTACCAACCGCGACGGGGGAGGCCGTTCTCAGTCAGTAATTTTTGTTCCGCTCTGTATAAAGACTTGTTCACTTCATCTTGTTTGGCCGCATCTAATTTCCCTTTTGCCAAAGCATCTGATAAATGATTGGTTGTTTTTTCAAGAATAGCCATCGAATTTTGCAAGCTCGAAAAATTCAGATAAGGGACTTCGTCTTTTGGAGAGGGCGGCAATAATTTTTTTGCAGTGTCAGTTGTGTTCGAGTAAAATTTTTCTTTGATAAGCATGTTCTCAACTTCAGTTGATTCGCGCATCTGATCTGCAAGAGCAATGACTTCACTGGCGTATCCATTCATTGTTTTATAAAGCGATTTAAAATCAAATGGCAATACTTCCGCGTTGGCTAGTCGCAAAGCAGTGCGCCCGGCAGTTTTGGCAAGAACAACACCATAAATAAAGCTTGGGTCTTTGAAGCGGCGATAATCATCATAAGAATCATAAATAGAATGATATTCACCGCCCGGATCTTCGCCGCCAAAGCCCAGGTTGAATGAAGGGATTCCAAGATGTTGTAAGAAAGCAGAAAAATCGGAGCCGGAGCCAAGCGCTTCAATGCTGATGGTCTTCTTGGCTAGCATTTCTTTTTTGGACTTTTCATTTTTAGCTGATATAATATTCACTTCTCTTCTTCTGTCTAAAATACTGATGCCGGTTTCAGGATCGGTAACATCTCTTCCAACTTCATTCATAAAACCTTCCAATGCGTGCGATCCGCCAACTCCAAAAAATCCTCTTCCGTTGCCATCAGAATTAATGTAGGCAACGGTTTTTTGTTGCAATTCATCAGCATGGTCTTCTACCCATTCTGTTGAGCCCATCAGGCTTGGCTCTTCGCCATCCCATGCGCAATAAGCCAGTGTGCGCTTTGGCTTCCAGCCGGTTTTTACCAGTTCGCTAACCGCTCTTGCTTCTTCCATCATTGCAGCCTGGCCACTGATTGGATCTCCAGCGCCATTCACCCAGGCATCATGATGATTGCCGCGGATTACCCATTCGTCCGGTCTTTCGCTACCAGGCAATTTCGCGATGATATTGTTTATAGGTTTTGTGTCCCAGTTGAATTCAAGTTTCAGATGAACTGTAGATTTCCCTGGCCCGATATGATAAGTAAATGGCAATGCGCCTCTCCAATCATCTGGCGCTACAGGGCCTTCCAGTGAACGAAGCAACGGCTCTGCATCATGATAGCTGATTGGGAGAACGGGAATTTTTAAAAGATTTGTCGCGTCTTTTCTATCAAGCCTTTTTGCGTCTTTGGTTGACGCATAGCCAGGCGTAAGTGGGTCGCCGGGATAAATGGGCATATCCAGCACAGAGCCTCGCTGCACGCCATATTCATTTTTAAAAGCTCCTTTAGGATAAACATCGCCATCATAATAGCCATCATCTTTTGGGTCCGAATAAATGATGCACCCGATGGCTCCATGTTCCTGTGCTACTTTTGGTTTGATGCCGCGCCATGAGCGGCCATATTTTGCAATCACAATTTTTCCTTTAACGTCAATGCCTAACCGATTTAGATAATCATAATCTTCGGGCAAGCCATAATTTACAAACACAAGCTCGCTTGTAACATCTCCGTCTGCCGACCAACAGTTATAAGGTGGGAGCTGTTCGCTGGTCTGATCAGAAGTTGCATCTTCTGCCAACACTTTTTCCATTAATGTGGCCTTGAATTTTGCAGGTGAAGTCATTTCAAGCAGCCTTGTTTTTGGCGTTGGGAAAAGAACGTAATAAGTTTCGATACGCACATCGTAGCCCCAGCTTTTGAATTTATTATAAATATAATCTGCAACTGCTTTTCCGCCCGGCGATCCAACATGGTGCGGCCTTGCTGACATGTCTTTGATGAGCTGGCTCACATTTTCCGCTTTCAGATAGCTATCAAATTTTTCTTCTGTTGCGAACTCTTGTTTGGTGCTGCTTTCGTTAAAACCAGACAATGTTTTTGTTTGTGCATTGCTAAAAAAAAAGCATAATAAAGCAGTAGCTGCAAATACTAATTTTCTCATGTTAAATAGTTTTGGTGAAAAGAAAGAATAAGCAAGCAGGTTTTGAAATTACAAACAAACAGTGTTCAAATTTTTTTTAGCAAAAGAAATATTATCAAAATTCATCCCGAAATTTCACCCACACGTAAGCATCCAACACCTGATTATTTTTTATAATAGCTTTTCTGTGCACAGCCTCTAAATGGAATCCGTTTTTCTCAGCTACTTTCATAGAAGAAGGGTTATTGGAAAATACTTCTGAATAAATCCGGTCGATATCAAGATTTAAAAAGATATAGCTGACTAACAAACGCACAGCTTCAGTCGTAATTCCTTTGTTCCAATAATTCTCATCGAGCCAATAGCCAATCTCTGCTGTTTTTCGGTAAATATTTTCTTTTTGCAGAAAGCCAATTCCGCCGACAATTTGCCCCTCAGCAATAACAGCGAAATTATTAGGCTCTTCTTTATCTTCATTCATCACTATCCATTCTTCAGCATCTTTTTCTGTGTATGGAAAAGGGAACCCATCTCTCAGCATGTTGCCAATATTTTGATTGTTCGCAGCTATTGAAAGTTGTTTTGCATCTTCGTTTTTCCATGGCCTTATCGCTATTTTCATTTTTTATATCGTTTCACATAAACATTATAATCCGGGACTATCACTTCATAATCGAGATACATCAATGGCGAAGTCAACAAAAAATCTGCTGTTGCTCTGTCACAGGCAAAAGGAATATTCCACACAACGCCCAGGCGAAGCAGAGCTTTGATGTCAGGATCATGTGGTTGCGCTTCCATGGGATCCCAGAAAAATATCAACACATCAATTTTGCCTTCCGCAATTCTGCCGCCAATTTGCTGATCGCCACCAAGAGGCCGCTCAAAAATTTTGTGATAGGCTGTGCAAGCGCTTCTTCCAGCATGGTTCCTGTTGTACCTGTTGCGAAGAGCTTGTGTTTTGATAATGCAGTCTTATTATAAATCGCCCATTCAATCAATTCGGCTTTTTTATTATCATGAGCAACGAGGGCAATCCGCTTTTTTGCTCCCATTTTACGGTTATGCATATCTTCTTTTTTAAATTTAATCCATCGTAGCTGAAAAGGTAATCCAGTTTTTTAAGAAGACTATAACATCCTTAAAAAAATTAATATTTTTTTCCTGCGTTCTAATCGGCACAAAATTTGTTTATTAATCGGCTCGTCGCTTACTAACCACATTAATGAAACTCTTCTGGCTTACCTTCACCATGGGATTCATTTGCCTTGTATCGAATGCACAACAGGCAAATGATTCTGCAAATCAGCAGCAAACTGCCCGTGAAAATTTTTCTTTGTTCTCAAGCTTCACTTACATTATTAAGGACATCAACAAAGTTTTATTGCAATGGTCGGTTGACAGCAGTGCCGGCAATGATTATTTTATTGTTGAGCATGGAAAAGATACTGCTCATTTTGAAACGCTGGGGATTTTAAAAAAGACAGATGAAGCAACACAATATGAAATGATCGACAACAATGCGCTGAGCGGATTTAATTATTACCGGATTAAATGTATGGATAGCGCAGGGCTTGTTACTTATTCAAAAATTCTGCAGGTGAGTTCAGGCAAAGCAGATTTTAAATTTTACCCCAATCCTGCAGACAAATTGTTGATTGTTGAGACCGAGCGGTTTTCGGGCTTGCAGATAATAAACGCCATGGGCGCGGTTCTTATTAGCAAACAACTGCAAAGCGGAATTCAGGTTATCAATATTTCTTCTCTTGAAAAAGGTGATTATATCCTTCGGGCTGTCGATAAATTGAATAATAAGGTAGTCCTTGAGCACCTTCTCAAAAATTGATTCTGAACGTGAATAAATAATTTTGCATTGCCACAAAATAGTATTGCAGAATTGATTGCCATCAACTATCTTTACCTTGGTTTTTCATAGGATATTGGATTTTAAACCGGGGTTGAATTTCTATTCACGCCCCTTTTTTATTTCAGGCCGAAACATAATATGATAATAAAATAATAGCCCCCAACTAAGTCGGGGGCTATTTCTTACTAAACCCATTATTATCAAAAAAAGACTACCCTGCTGCTTGAACTTCTTTTATTTTCTCACGGATCTTTGCTTCAATTTGAGCCGCAAGCTCAGGATTATCGTGAAGCAATTGTTTCACCGTATCTCGGCCCTGGCCTAGTTTGTCGGATCCATAACTGAACCAGCTGCCGCTTTTTTGAACGATGCCAAGTTCTACGCCCATATCAACGATTTCGCCCATTTTAGAAATGCCTTCTCCAAAAACAATATCAAATTCTGCGCTGCGGAATGGGGGTGCAACTTTATTTTTTACCACTTTCACTTTCACACGATTGCCGATGGCTTCTTCTCCATCTTTTATTTGAGCCATGCGGCGGATATCCAGACGAACAGAAGCATAGAATTTCAAAGCATTGCCACCGGTTGTCGTTTCCGGATTTCCGAACATCACTCCGATTTTTTCGCGGAGCTGGTTGATGAAAATGCAAATGGTGTTTGTTTTGCTGATAGTCGCAGTCAGTTTTCTCAACGCCTGAGACATCAACCTGGCCTGTAAGCCCATTTTGCTATCGCCCATCTCCCCTTCCAGTTCTCCTTTGGGCACCAGGGCGGCTACTGAATCAATCACCACAACATCCAATGCGCCGGAAAGAATCAAGCGATCGGCAATTTCCAAGGCCTGTTCACCATAATCAGGTTGAGAAATTAAAAGATTGTCAATGTCAACGCCAAGTTTTTGTGCATAGGCGCTGTCGAAAGCATGTTCTGCATCGATGATGGCGCACATGCCGCCTTTTTTCTGTGCTTCGGCAATTACATGTGTTGCGATGGTTGTTTTACCGGAAGATTCCGGCCCGTAAATTTCAATTACCCGTCCACGTGGAAGGCCGCCAATGCCCAAGCGCAACATCCAGTCCAATAGAGCCGGTTGAGACGACATCCATCGGGTTCGGTATTTTTTTCATTCATCATCATCACACTTCCTTTTCCAAAATCCTTATCTATCTTATCGATAGTGAGCTTCAGAGCCTTTAGTTTTTCTGCGTTTGACATGGCGTTTATTTTTTTGTTATCCAAAATTATTGATTCGTCAAAGGTAGGATAATTATTTTATGCACACTAATATTTTTAGTATTTTTTTAGCTAATTTTTTTGGATAAAGAAATCAGCCACAGATAGCACAGATTTTCACAGAAGGAGCACTATCTGTGTTTTTCTGTGTAATCTGTGGCAAACACAAAAAACCCCGTTAGAAAACGGGGTCACATGAGAAAACCAATAAATAGCTGCTTTGAAAAACGGTTGCTTAAACCATTCTGATGCAAAGAGACGGTAAATTTCAATACCAGTCAATACCACTTTTGTGGTATATTTTTGAGCTTACTCAGGCTTTGCCTTACCGGTGGCCCAGGCATCCATTTTCTTTTCCAATACCAGCAGTGGCATGGCGCCGTCCTTTAATATCTCATTATGAAAATCCGAAATGCTGAATTTATCACCGAGCTGTTGTTGATATTTATTCCTGAGCTCTCTTATTTTCATTGCGCCAATTTTATATCCCAATGCCTGGCCCGGAATTGCCATGTATCTCTCGATCTCGGCTGTGGCGCCCTGTTCGTTGATCTGTTCATTATCCATCATGTATTTGATTGCTTGTTCACGGGTCATGCCCTTGGTGTGAATGGCAACATCAACAACTAACCTTATAGCACGATGTATTTCATCGCCCAAGGCGCCCATGTACTGATAAGGATCTGTATACAGGCCAAGCTCCTTGCCAAGCGATTCGCAATACAAGGCCCAGCCTTCAACATAAGCATTGTTGCCCCCAAACCGCCGAAACTTTGGCAGTAAAGTATCTTCCTGTTGCAATGAAATCTGATAATGGTGACCGGGAATTGCTTCGTGCAAAAAAAGCGATTCCATTCCGGATGTGATATTGAATTTTGTGGCATCGAGAATGGGGATATAAAAAATGCCCGGCCTTGTGCCATCAGCAGAGCCCTGAAAATATTCAGCACTTGCGCTTGCTGCGCGGAAAGCTTCTGTCTGCCTGATTTCAAAAGGAGTTTTTGGCACGTGCGTAAACATCCTTTTTAAATTGGGCTCAATTTTCTGGTGAATGGACTCGAATGCGTTGAGCACTTCTTGCGGCGTTTTGTAAGGCATGAATTTTTTGTCTGTCTTGATGTATTCAAAAAATGCAGGCAGGTCTTCCTTGAAACCGACGGCATTTTTTACGCTGTCCATAATTTTGCGGATGCGTGCAACTTCTTCCAAACCTGTTTCATAAATCTCTTCGGTCGATTTATCGGTCGTCGTTTGGTCTCTTACCAAAAATTCATAATAAGCGCTACCATTCGGCAATGCATCTATGCCGGAAGTGCTTCTTGATTTTGGGAGATATTCATTCTTAAGAAACGCTGCTAATTTTTTATAAGACGGAACAAGCTGTTCTGTAATAAGTTTAATATATTCTTCTTTTATTTCTCTTGCTGTTGATGAATCAATAGTTGCGGGGATTTTTTTTACAGGCCCATAGAAAATGCTTTTCTCAACATCATCGGTCACCATGTCTTCCATTTGAGGAATGATTTTCACAACAAGCGAATGAGGCAGCACATAATTTTGTTCCATGCCTTTCCTGAAATAAATGATGGCACTGTCAGCCCAGTCGCTAAAAGCAGTTGCACGTTTTACCCAGTCATTATAATCTTTCACTGTTTTAAAAGGCTGCGCGCCATCGCCGCTGCCAAGCTCGCCCATGGTTAGCGGCAGCCCCGCAAATTGATTGAAGGGCATGAGATTTTCATGATATTGAAACCTTTCAATGTTCATTTCGATCTCCCTTTTCAAAATATCGTAGCTTATGCGGTCATTCTCATTCAGGTGCTTGCGGCTGAAATGTTTGATAGAATCAAGATAATTTGTATAGAAAATTTTAAGCTCTTTGTTATAGCTGTCGGTAAAGTCAACAGGAAGAAGGTCATTGTACCTGTAATCTCCGTTTTCTGTGGCAGCGAGCGGGAAAAATTTCAATTCTTCTTCGTAATAATTATCCAGAAGGATGGCAAGCTGTTTGTTGTTTAATAATTCAGGGTTTTGTTTTTTCATAAGCTTGCATGAAGAAAATAAATAAATGATTGAGATGGCTGAAAAAAATAATCGAATCATAATAAATTGTTATTGAAAATAAAGCTAACAAATATTTTTTGTGATGATGCTGTATCTTTATCACAGACAACCACATGATTTCATGTGATATCATATTCTTTTTACTAAAAAACTTCTATATGAAGCTCAATCGAATTTTATTGACGGGCGCATCCTCAATTTTTTTGTTTTCATGCGTCAGCAACAAAAAATTTAAATCTGCCGAAGCAATGGCGCAAGCGAGGTACGATTCATTAAACGGCGCATATGCTAAAATACAAGGCGATTTAAGAAACTGCAATGACGACGCTGCCTCAAACGCAAAGAAACGGGCAGATATGCAATCTGAATTAGATGACCTGAAAAAACAAAATGCATTTTTAAAAGACAACAACAACCAAGCATTGAAACAATTGCAGGACATGTCTGTGATTTCAAGCACACAAGCAGAAAGCATAAAAAAATCTCTTGAAAATATGGGCGCGAAAGATGCTTACATCCAAACATTGCAACAGGCAATGGCGCACAAAGATTCACTGAACATGGCGCTTGTGATGAACCTGAAAGGCGCGGTTGGAAATCTTGATGATAAGGACATTAATATCAAAGTTGATAAGGGCGTTGTTTACATCGATATTTCTGACAAGCTTTTATTCACGAGCGGCAAATATGAGGTGACTTCAAAAGCAAAAGACGTGCTCGGCAAAGTTGCTCAGGTTTTAAAAAACCAGCCTGATATTGAATTTATGGTGGAAGGCCATACCGATAATATTCCGTTCAAGAGCAATGGTGTGCTGGTAGATAATTGGGACCTCAGCGTGAAACGGTCCACTTCTGTTATAAGAATTTTGCAAAACCAATATGGCATTGCCCCTGCGCATATGACGGCAGCTGGCCGCAGTGAATATGTTCCGGTTACAAGCAACGATACGCCTGAAGGCCGCGCTTCCAACCGCCGCACAAGAATTGTGATCCTTCCCCAGCTCGACCAGTTCTTTAAATTAATGGAGCCTGCGAAGAGCTAATAAAAAATAAAATATATTTATCAAAGCCACCATTATGGTGGCTTTGTGCTTATAAACTTGTCCAACATCAAGTTTTGACAAGCTTGCTCAGATTTTATCAGGGTTTAAAATCATTTTATCAACAATAATGCGTTGTAGGAAAGGTTCAATATCCTAAATTGTAAATGAAGAAAACCCGCGAAATCCTATGTCTTTTCTGTGCATTCATAGTAATACTGGAATGTAGCGCTCAAAGTCAGGCCTCCCTTGCGAGCAAAGGGACTATTGACTTGCGCCGAGTGGATTTGTTCACACAATCTCAAACACTAAAAGGTGAATGGCTTTTTTACTGGAACCAATTATTAAAGCCGGGAGAAGAAGCTTCAGCCAACCACACGTTTACATTTTACCCTTCATTATGGAAAGAAGATAAATTAAATGGCAAGCCGCTTCCTTCGCAAGGATTCGCAACCTATAAGATTACTGTTCTTTTGCCAAAACAACGGCCGCCATTAGCGCTCGAAATACCAGACACCTATTGTTCTTATTCGCTTTTTATTAATGGGCATCTTGCTGCGCAAAATGGCAAACCCGGAAGGAATGCTGAAGAATCAAAACCATTTTGGGTAACACGCCTAGCGCATCTCCCTGATAATTCAGATACCGTTACCATGCTTTTGCAAGTGAGCAATTTTTGGCATGCAAAAGGCGGCGTTTACAGCGATATTATTATAGGCGATTACGAAAAACTTTTTGTAAAGCACCAGCGCAATATTGCGTATAGCCTTGTGCTGACAGGCTGTTTATTTATGGGCGGTTTATTTTTTTTAGGCCTCTATCTTTTTGGCAGAAAAGATAAAACCATCCTTTTCTTTTCTCTTTTTTGTATTCTTTACAGTTATAGAATGATAGGCACTGATCTGTATGTTCTTCATTATTTGTTCCAGGATTTAAATTGGTTCGTCACATTGAGGCTTGAATATTTGAGCATCGTTTTGTCTGTTGCATTTTTTGCGCTTTATACTGGGCACCTTTATTCCGAAGATTGCAATATGTTCATTATAAAATTGCTGGTTGGCTCATGTGTTTTATATACTGTTATTATTTTAACCACGCCCACCGTTTTTTTTACAAGCCTGATGCCGGCTTTTCTTGGCAGCATGTTTATTTATATGAGCTATGCATTTTATGTTTATGTACGCGCAGCGCTGCATCGCCGCATCGGTTCCATATATGCACTGTTGAGCAGCCTCGTATTAATTCTAATTTTTCTTTTGACCAATCTTAATTATTTTGAAGTAGCTCCGCCCTTTAAGATTTTAATGTTTGTTTCTTATATCGTTTTTTTCTTTTTGCAATCTCTCGCATTGTCTCAGCGATTTGCTTATTCATTCAAGCTCGCTACTTTACAAGCGCAGCAAGGGCTGAATGCGAAAACGGAGTTTCTTTCAACCATGTCTCATGAAATTAGAACGCCATTGAATGCTGTGATAGGCATGGCTCACCTGCTCAAAAGCAATACACCTCGCGATGATCAGAAAGACAACCTTGATGTGCTTTATTTTTCAGCAAATAATCTTTTATCAATAGTCAACAATATTCTTGACTATAATAAAATTGAAGAAGGAAAAATTATTTTTGAAAACATACCAATGGATTTGTCATCCATTGCGCGAAATATTATTGCAGGGTTGCAAACGAATGCTAAAGAAAAAAACATTGAACTGAAATTATCAATTGATGGAAGGCTGAACAAAAAATTAATCGGCGACCCAACAAGAACAAGCCAGGTAATCAATAACCTTGTTCATAATGCAATAAAGTTTACTGAACAGGGAAGCGTTCAATTATCATTATATGTAGAAGCGTTTAATCCATCGTCAGTTACGTTATTAGTAAAAATCGAAGACACAGGCATCGGCATTAAACAAGATAAACAGATTGTTATTTTCGACCGCTTTACACAAGCAGATTCGTCTACATCACGCAGCTATGGCGGAACCGGGCTTGGCCTTGCTATAACAAAAAGGATTTTAGAACTACAGGGAGTTCAACTGCAATTGGACAGCGAGCCCGGCAAAGGGTCCACGTTTTATTTCTTGCAAACATTTCCTGTAAGCGCTGAAGATTCCATTCAGAAAAAAACAAATGTTGAGCCTGATGCAAATTCAGATCTGTTGCAAGGCCTTTCTATTTTATTGGTAGAAGACAATCCGTTAAATGTTCTTGTCGCGCAAACCATCCTTGAAGGACAAGGAGCAAATATTGATGTGGCCACCAACGGCCAGGAAGCGCTGGATAAATTTGACACGCTAAAGCACAAATTGATTTTAATGGATCTGCATATGCCTGTGCTTGATGGCTACAAAGCCACTGAAGAACTTCGCAGAAAAGGAGAAACACTTCCAATCATTGCATTGACAGCAAGCGCCCCAAAAGAAGTGGAAAGCGAAGCTTATGCATCCGGCCTTAATGATATTGTTGTGAAACCATTTAACCCTGACGACCTTTATCGAATCATTCTTCATTATGTGAAGGCGGGCTAGCCCAACTGCTGCAATTTTTTCTTCGCTTACTATTTGCATTATTTGCCCTTCCTGAATTTATATTTGTACCCTCAATATGGCCACAAAAAAATTTAAAAAGAAAATTTGGAGAACCTTATTCATTGCATTGATTGCCTCGATCATAGGCATGGCTTTTTTTGTGAGCTACGATTGGTGGCTTGAACGAAGGGCGCATTTTGTGCGCTATCCTGAATTTGGGATAGACATCCCCGTTAATTATCCTATTCATGGAATTGATGTTTCAAAATATCAAAACATTATCGACTGGCCTTCGGTAAAAGAAATGAAAGTGAGTGATGTTCAGGTTGGTTTTGTTTTTATTAAAGCAACGGAAGGATTGGGAAATGAAGATGCTTTTTTTCAGCGCAACTGGAGAAAAGCAAAAATGGCCGGCGTTACAAGAGGTGCATATCACTTTTTTTTAGCCACAAAAAGTGGCAAAGAACAGGCAGAAAATTTTATTAGCTCAGTAAATCTTGAATCCGGTGACTTGCCGCCAGTATTAGATGTGGAGCAGGCTTACGGCGTTCCTGCTGATAAGCTTCGCGAGCGTGTGAAAGAATGGATAGATGTGGTCCAAAATAATTATGGCATCATCCCCATTATTTATACCAATGTTGAATTCTATAAACAATATTTGAAAGATGATTTTGACAGATATCCATTGTGGGTCGCACATTATCTGCAAAAAGAAAGACCGCGCATTTACAGGGATTGGAATTTCTGGCAACATAGCGAAGGCGGAAGAGTGAATGGAATTGTGACAAAAGTTGACTTCAATGTTTTTAACGGCGATTCTGTTGAATTCAGGAAGCTGTTGGTGAATTGAAGTAGTCTGCAGTAATCAGTTTTTAGTTGGCAATAAATAAACAACTCAAGAAGGCGCTCAATCATTAAATATTTGTGCGAACTGTAAACTGCCAACTTTGAACTTTCAAAATCTTAAATTGTAAAAAATTAAAATGAGCATTATAGAACCGGAAGTACGAGACTTTTTAAAAAGAATTGTTAGCTCAATATTTATAGGGTTTTTCTGGCTTATGCTTAATATGACACTCGGGATTTATTTCGGTTTTCTTTTTGTGCGAGGAAAAATAAGCATCGGCAATATCATTTTCTATATTTTCTTTTTAGCAAGCCTTGCATTTTTAATGCGTTTTTATTTCAGGACATGGAAGAAAAAATTCCCGCACGGATGAATTTCTTATTGATTTTTCCCGTCTAAAATAATTGGCGCACTTCCTTTTCCCATGATAATCATTTTTGCATTTGGCGAAGCTGCGAGATCCTTCATGGCTTTTATTTGTTCATACTGCAATTGTTTGTCAGTAAGGCTTTCGCTGATGATGTGCTGATAATCCGCTATGCCCTGCGCTTCTATGCGTTTGCGGTCTGCTTCCTGTCTTTCTTTCTGCAACACAAACTGCATTTTCTGTGCTTCCTGCTCCGCATTTATTTTCAGTTCGATGGCAGTTTTAACTGCTTGTGGCAATGTGATGTTTCTTACCAACAATTGTTCCAGTATCAATCCTCTTTTTTTAAAATCGCCATCAATGCTTTTAAAAATGCGTTGCTGAAACTCATCGCGTTTTGTTGAGTACAATGCAACAGCATCGTAATAAACTGCATTGTCGCGGATTTTTGTTCTTGTAACAGGCCGCACAATTTTATCCGTGTAATCAAGACCCGTTTCTTTAATAATATCCGGCGCTTCTGAGGGAAGCACTTTGTACAAAACAGTCAGGTCGATCGTTACTTCCAAACCATCTGCTGTTAACACGCGTATGGCATCATCTCCTTGTTTTGCGCCTTCATCATGCACTCCGCTCATGGTGTAATTCTGTGTTTTGATATCCATTTTTTCAATGTCGTACAGCGGGTTGATGAAATGCAATCCGCTCTGGAGCACATCGGGCTGCACGTTGCCGAATAATTTCTTCACCCCAATTTCTCCCGCGCCAATCTGCACAATACAAGAAGTGGAAATCCCTAACAAAATAAATAGCAAACCAACGATGCGCGCTGTTCCCGAAAATCTTTTAATAATTGGTTCGCTGCGGTTCATTGCAATGCCTGCAAGAAAAACAATCAGCCCTATAATGATCAGTGCCATAAATCTGGGTTTAGAGAATTAAAAAATTTTAGCTTGTATGATCAGTTATGATATACCATTGCCCTTTTATTTTTTTGAACAATAAAGTATAATAACCACCAATATCTCCAATGCTTCTTTTTAAGAACCATTTGCCGGTTACAAAATAATATTCGGGCGATAATTTTTTCATCGAGATGAGCGTGAAGAAAAGCTTGCCCATTTTTGATGAGTCATTATAATTCTTTTTATAATTATTCAACGTATTATCGTAGCCATACGTAATGCCGCCATGACCAATGAAAGTAAGAGAGTCGTTGTTCCAATAAGTTTTCATAAATGCATCGATGTTCCCACTGTTCCATGAAGTTGTCTGGTCGGCCATTAATTTTTTAACGGCAAGTTCATCTGCAGATTGAGAAAAAGCAATACTTGAAATGAAAACTAAAAATAAAAAGAGCTTTATTTTCTTCATATCATTTTAATTTGTACATGAAATTAAGTATTTCACGCAATGAACGCAAAGAAAGCAATGGCTGCAACTATAGGTAAGCATTATATATTAAATGAATTTGGCTTTTTGCGTAAAAACAAAAAACATGAAAAAGATTTATTGTCTTTCAACCTGTGATACTTGCAATACGATATTGAAAGAAATTGATGCGAAGAAAAAAGGTTTTGAATTGCAGGATATCAAGACGGAAAAAATAACAGCAAAGCAATTGGAAGAGATGAAAAAAATGGCCGGCAGTTATGAAGCTTTATTCAGCAGAAGGGCGATGAAATACAAAGCACTTGGGCTGAAAGATAAAAAGCTCGCTGAAAATGATTATCGCAATTACATTTTAGAAGAATATACTTTCCTTAAAAGACCGGTTGTGATCTTAAACAATAGGATTTTTATTGGCAGCGAAAAGAAAACAGTTGAAGAATTAGCCAAAGCTGTGAAATAATAGCTCATTTAAATAATCCTCAGCTTTGCGTAATTCAGCATGATCTTTTTCTCTCCGTTCATTTCAAATTTCACAGTAGCAATTGGATTGTGTGCACTGCCTTCCATTTTTATTACTTCGCCAAAACCAAATTTTTGATGTTCCACTTTTTGTCCTTCCTGTAAATTGGAAGTATCGCTGGCAATAAAATCTTTTGAAGGAACGTGTTCAATTGTCTGAGGTCTTTTATTTGCAGTAGAAAGATAACCCGGTTTGCTTTCTGACGACCGTTGACCGAAATCCGATGACCGACTTTCATTTCCAATCCCACGATTCATTCTATCAAATGCGCTACCAGCCTGCCATTGATTGGATGGGTGATTGCGCATGCCGCCACCTGCGTAACTTCTGTCTAAATATTTTTCAGGTATTTCTTCAATGAAACGGCTTGGCTCATTTTGAACAATGCTTCCGAAACGGTAACGCGTATTGGCGTATGAAATCCATAATTTCTTTTTTGCTCTTGTTATTACCACATAAAATAATCTTCGCTCTTCTTCGAGTTCTTCGCGTGTATTAATAGACATCGCATTCGGGAAAAGCATTTCTTCCAAACCTGCAGCGAACACGCAACTGAATTCCAATCCTTTTGCAGCATGAATAGTCATGAGCTTCACTGTATCCGCGTTCGGGTCTTTTTCATCAGCATCAGTGACCAAAGTAATTTGCTGAAGATAAGAACCAAGGTCAACCTGACTTTTTTCTGTTTGAGGAGTAATAATTACAATTCCATCTTCATCTATCAGCGACCTGTTTTGCGAATCATCAACCCATTGTTTTATTGAATTAAGCAACTCTTGAATATTTTCATATCGCGCAAGGCCTTCATTGGTTTTATCATTGAAAAGCTCTTTCACAATATTTGTTTGCTTGCCAACATGCATTGCCACTTCGTGCGCATTTTTATTTTGAAGCATGCTTCCGAAACTTTTTATCATCACAACAAAATTTTCTATGGCTTCCAGCGTGCCTCCTTTGTAGCCGAATTTTGCGGCATTCTCCAGCACTTCCCACATGCTGATATTTTTTTCATTCGCAAAAAGAACGGCTTTATCGATTGAAGTTTTTCCAATTCCCCTTGCAGGGAAATTGATAATGCGCTTCAATGATTCTTCATCTTTTGTATTGATAATAATGCGCAGATAAGACAGAAAATCTTTTATTTCTTTTCGCTGATAAAAACTGATGCCGCCATAAATAGTATACGGAATGCCCATGCGCCGAAGGCTTTCTTCAAATGCACGGCTTTGCGCATTTGTTCTGTAAAGAATTGCAAAATCTTTATTATTAAAATGATTGCGCAGTTTTTGTTCCTGAATGGTGTCAGCCACAAATTTGCCTTCTTCATTATCAGTTAATGTGCGAACTAATTTTATTTTTTCGCCTTCTGCGTTTTCGGTGAACAATCTTTTTTCAATCTGCCCTTTGTTATTGCTGATCACTTCATTGGCAACATGCAAAATGTTTTGTGTGCTGCGATAATTCTGTTCCAGCTTTATCACTTTCACATCATCATAATCTTTCTGGAATTGTAAAATATTCTGAATGGTCGCGCCGCGAAAACTATAAATACTTTGCGCATCATCACCAACAACACAAACATTTTCATGCATTGCACCAAGCAATTTTATGATTTCATATTGCGCAGGATTGGTATCCTGATACTCATCAATCAAAATGTATTTGAACTTGCGCTGGTATTTGCTTAGCGAGTCAGGAAAATTTTTCAGCAGCTCATAAAATTTCAACAACAAATCATCGAAATCCATAGCTCCGTTTTTGAAACAGCGCTTCACATATGCATCATAAATTTGTGCGATTGCAGGCCGCTGGCTGCGCATATCTTCTTGTTGAAGATAATAATCATTGGCATATTCAACAGGACCGACCAATGCATTTTTCGCGCTGCTGATCCTATTATAAACTGTTGAAGGTTTATAATGCTTGTCATCTAAATTCAATTCATTCACAACAGTTTTCACCACGCTCTTTGCATCATCCGTATCATAAATAGTAAAGTTGTTTGGATAACCAATTTTTTGAGCCTCCGCACGAAGAATGCGAGCGAACACGCTGTGAAAAGTTCCGATGTATAAATTTCTCGCTTCGTTATTGCCAAGAATTTTTTCTACACGCTCTTTCATTTCTTTCGCCGCTTTATTCGTAAAAGTGAGCGCAAGAATATTGAATGAATCTACTCCGTTCGCCATTAAATGCGCGATGCGTGTAGTAAGCACTTTTGTTTTTCCGCTTCCTGCGCCGGCAACAATCATTAATGGCCCATTAATATGAGTAGATGCTTCACGTTGCGGCTCGTTCAAATCTTTTAAGTAATCCTGCATGCGTGCAATTTACGAATCACAAATTGCCTGACAAGAATGATTGAAAGAATAAGTTGCTAACAAAAAATTTTATTAGAAATCTGAGAATGAGCACAATCAAAAAAATATTTAATACCCATAAACAATTACCCGCAAAATGGCATTGTCTGTTTTTGAAGTTATGCTTAACTTCCGCGTATGACAAACTCGGACAATTCAAATAACCTTTTCCAAATGGCTGTGCAGTTTGTGAACCAGACGAGCAGACATATTTTTTTGACCGGCAAAGCAGGCACAGGCAAAACTACTTTCCTGAAATACATCAAAGAAAATTCTTTCAAAAAATCTGCAGTAGTTGCGCCAACCGGTGTTGCAGCAATTAATGCAGGCGGCGTCACCATGCATTCATTTTTTCAATTGCCATTTGGTCCATACATTCCTGCGCAGAGCAGTGGGTGGGGAAACGATATTACCAATCAAAATACACTGTTCAAAAACATTCGGTTTAACAATGACAAAAGAGAATTGCTTCGCGAATTAGAATTATTAATAATCGATGAAGTGAGCATGGTCCGCGCAGATATGCTTGATGCAACTGATGCGATACTTCGCCATTTTCGCCAACAACCTTTGTTGCCATTCGGCGGCGTTCAGGTTTTATATATCGGAGATTTATTTCAGTTGCCTCCGGTTATTAATAATACCGAATGGGAAATTTTAAAACATCATTATCAGAGCCCATTCTTTTTTGATGCACATGCAGTGCAACAAGCGCCACCGGTTCTAATTGAACTGAAAAAAATTTATCGCCAGAACGAAGCAAGCTTTATCAGCATTCTCAATAATATCCGCGATAAAAAAACTTCAGCAGAAGACCTTGAAAGATTGCATGAACATTATAAACCAAATTTTCATGCGGCAAATAATGAACATTATATCACGCTCACGACGCATAATAATAAAGCAAGCGACATTAATCAAAATAAATTAAGAAAGCTTGAAGGGAAATTATTTGAATTCAAAGGAGAACTGACGGGAGATTTTAATGAGAAGGCATTACCTGCGGAAATGTTCATGCAACTGAAAGAAGGTGCGCAGATAATGTTCATTAAAAATGACAAGGGCGAGTTCAGGAGATATTATAACGGAAAGATTGGGAGCATTTCAAAAATTGATGGAGATAAAATTTTCGTTCAGTTCCCGAACGAAGAAAAAGACATGGAGATTGAAAAAGAAACATGGAAAAATATACGCTACAATTATAACAAAGAGAATGACAAGGTTGACGAAGAAACGCTCGGAACTTTTAAACAATATCCAATCCGACTTGCTTGGGCAATCACTATTCACAAAAGTCAGGGACTGACATTTGAGAAAGCAATTATTGATGCAGGCGATTCATTTGCGCCCGGGCAAGTGTATGTTGCATTGAGCAGGCTCACTACGCTTGATGGGTTGGTTTTATTCAGCCGCATCCATCAGCAAGCAATCACGACCGATGAAAGAGTATTGCAGTTCTCAAAAAAAGAAACGGCTGAAGATATTTTGCAACATGAATTGCAACAGCATCAAAAAGTTTTCATCAGCCGTTCATTATTGCATTCGTTCAATTTTGAGAAGCTGATAGAAACTTTTCATGAACACAATGAAGGTTATGAGCACAGACTTTTTCCCGGGCAAAATGACGCTGTGAAATGGGCAACCAACATTCAGGATAAGCTGGAGGAACAAAAAGAAATTTCTATCAAGTTCAACAGGCAACTGGAAAAATTATTAGTCAGCGCCGCTGATGATAATTTTCAGCAATTGAAAATACGTGTGTCCGCTGCCGTTACTCATTTCGCAAAAGCTTTGGAAGAAATAACTGATTCAATTTCCAAACACATCAATGAAGTGAAAATAAAACAGCGCACAAAAAAATATGTTGGCGAATTGCATGCGCTTGATATCATCTTCAAAAGAAAAATAAAACAGCTTCAGCATACGGTTGAACTTGCCGAAGCACTTTCAAAAGGAATGGACACAAATGCTTTACTCGACTTAATTGAGAGCCAGAAAAAATTGCAACCGACTATTACTGAAATTCAAGAGCAACAATTTTCTAAACCAAAAAAAGGTGAGACAAGGCACATCAGTTTGCAATTGTTTAAAGAAGGCAATAAAATATTTGAGATTGCAAAAATGCGTGGGCTGACAATAAGCACTATTGAAGGCCATCTGATTTCTTTTATCATTACTGAAGAGGTTCGATTGCACGATATTGTTCCAAAAGATAAAATTGAAAATATTTTAAAAGTAATTCAGGAAAATCCCGATAGCAGTTCTTCTTCCCTGAAAGAAAAACTTGGCAACGATTATTCTTATAATGATATCAAAGCTGTTCTTATCTGGAAAGAGCTGCCAGCTAAAGCATAAAAAAAGCCCTGCATTTGCAGAGCTTTGGTCTTTTCACCGACCTAAAGGTCGGAGTTAATCAAGCTGCTTTTTTATTGCGCCTTCTTCCACCACCTGATAATGCGGCTATCAAAGTGAGCGTGTCAATGTACTTGCTTTTCATAACAAATATTTTTGAGGTTATTAATTTGATTTTGTTTCCTTTTCTTCTTTTCAATCGCTTCTATAATTAAGACGCAGGTTTATAAATCAGGTTACAGTTAACTGTAGTTTTTATCATTATTAATAAAAAATATTTTACTGGCACAATTTTTACCTTTAGGAAAATAATTTAAAACAATCACAATGAATACCGACCGATTATCATCAAAGCTTCGCACCGCTTTAAATTCACAAATGACCAAAGAAGCGCATGCTTCGCAGATTTATCTTTCTTATGGCGCATGGGCTGACGGTGAAGGATATGCAGGCATTGCAAATTTTTTATTCCGTCATGCGCAGGAAGAACGCAACCACATGATGAAGATTTTAGAATATATTTTAGAACGCGGCGCGAAAGTAAAAGTTGAAGCAATACCTGCGCCACCAGCCAATCCTACTAATGTTCAGGATTGTTTCGAGAAAGTTTTTGAACAGGAAATTGACAACACAAAAGCTATTTACAAATTAGTGAAGATGAGCTTCGATGAAGAAGATTGGGCAACCTGGCATTTCATGCAATGGTTCGTGAAAGAACAAACGGAAGAAGAAACATTAGCATTGAACCTTCTTGATAAAATTAAGATTGCAGGCGGTAAAAGCGCCAGCGGTGATGCATTATATAAGCTCGACAGAGATTTGGAAAAAACGCCTGATGACGCAAAACTTGCTGAGACAAAAACAGCAGAAAATCCTTAATAGCTATCTTTTGAAAAATGAAAAACCGCTGGCGAATAATCTTCACCAGCGGTTTTTTATGTGGAAATAATTTCCCAATTAATTACTCAAGATCAAGAACCACGCTGTGAGCCCCCCGTCAATTTTGTATTTCTTGAAAGGCCTTTAGTGTTTGCTTTTCCTTTCACTTGTTGCATGCCCGGTTTGTTCACGGCGTTTGCTGCATTATTCCCTTTTTTCTTTTTGCTATTATTACTATTATTCAGCAATGACATAGAAAAATAATTTTGAATGTTGAATAAATGAATAGAGTAAAGTTAAGAAAGAATGGTTAACGTTGGCGTATGGACAATAAAAAAGCAGCCAAAATTTTTCGGCTGCTTTTTATTGTCAATTCAAAATAATTACGCTGCTTTTTTATGTTCGATGGATTGTAGCTCCATGGAAATTGCTGAGATAAACTTTTCAGGCAACCTGTCTGTATCTTCTTTGATAGCGCTAAAACGATTCAGGTTTTCATCCCAGGCAAAAATATGCACCGGCCCATCGTCGCAGCTAACACGATAGCGTGTTTCTTTTGTTGCAATAGTAAATGGTGTTGCTTGTACCTGAAGTGTCATTCCCTCTGCTGATGTTTCAAAATAATATGTTCTCGTTCTCATACAATTAAATTTAGAGTGAATAAATATGTATTCATAAATTCAACAACCATGCCTTAACAAGATGGCATATGCGTAAACGATAACTGATTTTAGAATAGTTTAACATTACAAGTGAATAACTTTTGAATTTGAGCCATGTTGACATAATAATTGTCAAAATAATTATCAATTGTGTGGAATAAATACGGCATAATGCAATCCATCATTCTTAGATTTGTAGAGACGCATCATGAAAAAGGAATTATATTTTGATATTAGCTCGCCAGAAAAAGGTGGAAGTTTATTCCGCCTGGATGATAATGGGAAAATTTCTTTTTATTATAACCACAGCACTTATGATGACAGAAAAGATGAATTGAAAGTTTTTGAAACAAATTTTGAAAGCTTTGATGCCTTCTGGAAATATTTGATTCAAAACAAAGAATGGTTTTATCTTCACCCGATGTTTGTTCATCCGGAGCAGAGAGATTTTGTGAAAGAACAATTGAAAACGATGAACTGGAATATTCATCCTAATAAAAAATGGCAGGACAGCCACCAGCGCCAATGGAAAAAAGTGTTGAATGCATCTGAAAATTATTATCGGGCTCAGTAAATATAAAATGACAACAATGAAAAGATTTGCATTTATTTTTTTTATCTCACTTACAACCATCGCAAAAACTTCAGCACAGGACACTGCATATATTCATCGAAATACTAACGGCAATGGTTGGGTGAATTTATTTGATGATAAACTTTCCAATGCGGCTTTTCCTGCAGGAGTTTGGAGCATGAGCGATGGAGTGATAACAGCGACCAAAGATGAATGTATGTGGAGCAAGAAAGCTTATAATGATTTTGTGCTTGATCTTGATTTCAAAAATGCAGATGGGACAAACAGCGGTGTAATTGTTCATGCAAGCGACACCGGAGAATGGGTTTCTCATTCAGTGGAAATTCAGATTGCTGATGATTATTCAGCTGAATGGAGCAAAGCACCAGCAACATGGCAGTGTGCGGCAATCTTCGGTCATCAGGCTGTTACAAAAAGAACAGTGAAAAAGCCCGGCGAATGGAATCATTATACCATCACCTGCAAAGGAAGAAAAATATGGATTGTATTAAATGGAGAATTGGTGAACACTTGCGATATGAGCTTATACACTTCTGCAACTGTAAATCCTGATGGTTCAAAAGTGCCAAGCTGGCTTAGTAACCCAATGTCAACTTTGCAATTGCATGGTTATATAGGCTTTCAGGGAAAACATGCAGGAGCGCCAATCTATTTCCGCAATATCAAAATATTAGAATTGAAATAAAGTTACGTTTTGCGAAACATTGCATCATCGTTTCTTTGTAGTTAAGTAGCTAATTTTACATCTCAATGCCCGCTTTCAATTGGAACGATACAATTAATCTTTTTTCAAAACTTACTCCGCGCCGTGTTTGGAATGGCAGTAAAGTATTGAGCAGTTATTATATTAGTAAATGGAGCAAGAAACCTGTGCAATGGGGATTTCCGGTTTCCATTTCTTTTGAACCGACAACATCTTGTAATCTTCGATGCCCGGAATGCCCAAGCGGATTAAGAGCTTTTACCAGACCAATTGGCATGCTCCAGAAAAATTTTTTCAGTGATACCATCGACCAGCTCTCGAAAGAATTATTATACCTCATTTTTTATTTTCAGGGAGAGCCATATCTGAACCCGGATTTTTTGGACATGGTAAAATATGCTTCGCAGAAAGGGATTTATACGGCAACATCTACCAACGCTCATTACCTGAATGATACGAATGCAAAGAGAACAGTTGAAAGCGGTCTTGACAGATTGATTATTTCAATTGACGGTACAACACAGGATGTGTATGAACAATATCGCGTTGGCGGGAAATTAGAAAAAGTTTTGGAAGGCGCAAGAAATATTGTGAAATGGAAAAAGGAAATGAAAAGCAAAACGCCGTTTGTATTCTTTCAATTCTTAGTGGTGAAGCCAAATGAACATCAGATTGAAGACATTAAGAAATTAGCAAAAGAAACCGGCGTTGACGAAGTGCGTTTTAAAACTGCGCAGGTATATGATTATGAAAATGACCCGAACCAACTCATTCCAACGAATGAAAAATACAGCCGGTATAAAAAAAATAAAAACGGCAATCGTGAAGTGAAAAATTCTTTACAAAATCATTGCTGGAGGTTATGGCATGCAACGGTAATTACATGGGATGGATTAGTTGTTCCCTGCTGTTTTGATAAAGATGCGCAACATCAGTTGGGGGATTTGAAAGGAAGGCCATTCAAAGAAATATGGCACAACGATAAATATGTAAACTTTCGGCGAAGCATTTTGCAGAGCCGAAAAAATATCGACATCTGCGCCAATTGCAGCGAGGGAACAAAAGTTTGGGAAGATTGATGTGAAGATTTGAACATGTGCGGATGTGCGAATAAAAAATACAACAATGCCTTTATCAAATTCAATACTTGCGCGATTGCAATATCAACACGATACAATTTCTGAATTGACAGAAGCCTTCAGCGAAGAGCAATTGAAGAATCGCATTAATCCTGATAAATGGAGCATTTTTGAAAACATGGTTCATCTCTGCGCTTATCAGCCAACATTCATTAAGAGAATTGACTTGATGCTTGAAACCGATAATCCAACTTTTGACAGATACGTTGCAGAAAATGATAGTCATTTTTATGAATGCCTAAGGCTTTCTCCGAAAGAATCAATATCAAAAATCAGCAATGAGCGTTCAATAATCATTGCAAAACTCCAAAGCCTTAATAAAAATCAATTGGCCAGAACCGGCCGACATCCAAAATATGGCTTGTTCAACATTTCAAAATGGTCCGAATTCTTTCTTCTTCACGAAGCGCATCACTTATGGACAATCATGCAGCTTTCGTTTTCTATTTCATGAGTTCATTAAAGGATTATTATTATTTTTAAATATTAATAACCTTACGTATGGGCATTGAGAATGATATTAACCAACACAAGTTCAGGAACGAGCACCAAAAGGCTGCCATAAATCTTATATATACGTATAACTGGATGACTGAAAAAATGAAGCTTCTTTTCGAAGAGCATGACATCACCGCCCAGCAATTCAACATTCTTCGGATATTGCGCGGTGCGCACAAACCTTTGTCCACCTTACAAATTCGCGAGCGAATGCTTGATAAGATGAGCGACACCAGCCGGATTGTTGATAGGCTTATAATAAAAGGCGTGGTGAAAAAAACGATTTGCGTAACAGATAAGAGGTTAGTAGATATTGTCATCACAAAAAAAGGAGAAAAACTTTTGGAGAAATTAGACGAGTATAATGCGCAGATGGATGCTGTGTTGAATAATCTTTCAGAAGATGAGTCCAAAATGTTAAATCAACTGCTTGATAAAATCCGCAATTCGGAATAATGTAATTTCGCCGTTTTTAAAACAGAAAGCATCAGCATGAAGCAATTTTTTTTAATCGCCCTGTTCTTTACTCACTACTCACTATTCACTACTCACAGTTATGCCCAACCGAAATATGAATTTCGTGCTGCATGGATTGCAACGGTTGATAATATCGACTGGCCCAGCAAAGGCAATTTTAATACTGATAGCCAGAAAGTAGAGTTCACAAGAATTCTGGACATGCACAAACGCAATGGGATGAATGCTGTTGTGGTGCAGATTCGACCTGCTGCAGATGCTTTCTATCCTTCACAATATGAGCCATGGAGCGAATGGCTTACGGGCAAACAAGGAAAAGCGCCTTCACCTTACTATGACCCGCTTGCTTTTATGATTGCAGAAACACATAAACGCGGAATGGAATTTCATGCATGGTGCAACCCTTATCGAGCTGTTTTCAAAATCGGCGTATCCACCATTGCAGCGAATCATATTACCAAAGCTCACCCCGAATGGTTCCTTACTTATGGCGACACAAAATATTTCGACCCGGGGAATAAAGATGTGCAACAATATGTAACGAATGTAATTCGCGATATCGTGAAACGTTATGATGTCGATGCCATTCATTTCGATGATTATTTTTATCCATACACGATTGCCGGAAAAGAATTTCCTGATTATTCTTCTTATGCCAAATATGGAAATGGTATGAACAAAGACGATTGGAGAAGAAGCAATACAGATTCAATAATCGTTATGCTTGGCAATGCTATTAAACAGGAAAAAAAATATTGCAGATTTGGTATCAGCCCTTTTGGCATTTGGAGAAATATTGATAAAGATTCTTTAGGAAGCAACACCAAAGCAGGCCAAACAAATTATGATAATCTTTATGCAGATATTTTATTGTGGCTGAAGAATGGATGGATTGATTATGTTGTGCCACAAATTTATTTTGAGTTTGGCCATCGTGTTGTTCCTTATGATGTGCTGCTCGATTGGTGGAGCAAGCACAGTTATGGAAAGCATTGTTATATCGGTCTTGCAATGTTCAAAGCCAATTATAATACTGCATGGCGCGATAAAACCATGTTGCCGAGGGAAATCGATTCGCTGCGAAAAACGGCCAATGTACAAGGCATGATTTTTTTCAGCAGCAAATCATTTGAAAGCAATCCCAATGGTTGGAGCGATAGCTTGCGGTTAAACTATTTTAAAACACCAGCGCTCATCCCGCCTATGGATTGGATTGACACAGTGAAAATGCATGAGCCGATTGCAAGCACCAAGTATAATGATAAAGATTCTGTGCTCATCACTTCTCTGCAAAAAAATCCGACCGATAATGAAATCAAGGGCTTTGCGATTTACAAATCAAATCAATCAACATTCAATAATGATTCAAGCAAACTTGTTGCCTTCATCCCTTTTTCACCAGATGCAAAATTCAATTTAAAAGCGGCGCGTTTTGAGAATAATAAAAATCTTGTTTATTATTTTGTGACAGCAGTGGGCAAAACAAACACGGAAAGCAATCCTGTATCGATATATAGTTTTTCATCAGCACCGTTCAGTAAATAAATTAATGAAAGTTTTTTGGTGCATCGGAGCAGAGCTTTTCCAAAGCTTCAAATTGATGATAAATTTTGTAAAACATTTGAAGCTTTGGAAAAGCTAATAAGCATCCATTCTTTGCGCTACACTTTGCGAGCTTGCGGTTAAAAAATATTTGCCCCAAAAGAAATCAAAAAGGTAATTCGTTAATGCTTTTATAAGCAATACGCAACTCTCAAACTATTTTCTAACTTTGTTCGGCTATTAATGATGTTTCAACTTAAAATATTTTACTATGCCAGGATATGAATTTTTTGGAGAAGAAGAACGCAAAGAGGTGAATGATGTTTTAGAAACAGGAATTCTGATGCGCTATGGGTTTGATGCGCCAAGAAAAGGAATCTGGAAATCGAAAGAACTGGAAGAAGCTATTTGTAAAACGATGAGTTGCAAATATGCGCAATTGGTTTCAAGCGGGACTGCGGCGCTTACGACTGCATTAGCGGCGTTAGGCATTGGTGCAGGTGATGAAGTCATTATGCCTTCATTCACATTTGTCGCAAGCCCCGAAGCTGTGTTGAGTGTCGGTGCTGTTCCGGTTGTTGTTGATATAGATGGAACGTTGACGATGAATCCTGATGCGGTGAGAAAAGCAATCACACCAAAAACAAAATGTGTAATGCCTGTTCACATGTGCGGCAGCATGGCCGATTTGGATGCGCTCATGCAGATATGCAAAGAACATCATTTGATTTTATTGGAAGATGCATGCCAAAGCTTTGGTGCTACTTATAAAGGAAAACATCTCGGCACTATTGGCAACGCCGGAACTTTTTCATTTGATTTTGTGAAGACTGTTACATGCGCAGAGGGCGGCGCAGTAATAACAAACGATGAAAATATTTACACGAAGTGCGATGGATATAGCGATCACGGTCACGACCACAAAGGCATTGACCGCGGTGCAGACCTTCATCCTTTTCTTGGTTATAATTTCCGGATATCAGAATTGCATGCAGCGGTTGGTTTAGCACAAATCCGCAAACTTGATAAATTTCTTTCGATACAAAAGAAGAATCATCAACAGTTAAAAAATATTTTATCACAAATCCCTGAAGTTTCATTTCGCATCATTCCTGACCCGACTGGTGATAGCTGCACTTTCCTGAGCTGGTTTTTGCCAACCGAAGAAATAATGAAAGCGGTTGTTACAGAAATGAAAGAGAAAAATATTTATGCAGGCAATTTCTATTGGTTCGATAATAACTGGCATTATATCCGCAAATGGGGCCATCTGAAAAACAGCGCTTCGCTAAATAATCTCAATGATACTCAGAGACAAGGGTTACAGCAATTAAAACAAACTTCATTTGCAGCGAGCGATAACATTATGAGCCGATGCATTTCAACGGCAATTAGTTTATCGTGGAATGAAGAGCAGATAAAAGAAAAAGGAGAAAAAATTGTTGCTTCTGTGAGAAAAGTTTTGGCAGCACAAAATGTTCCTGCCTGATATCATCCTGATTGAAATCGCGTTTAACATTTAGTTTGTGCGTGATTTTTAATTGCCCTTTTTCAATCCAAGTATTTTCTTTAGCCGTTGGGTGTATATAGCCAGATTAATTTGTTTTTTCTATTTTTATTAAAGTATTTTTTCCCATTGAACTGAGCCAAGCTGTCATTGAGCACAGTTGAAACAACACAATCTATACTATTCACTTGTTGTGGGATATTTTTTGAGATATTGTTCGTTACACAAATGTGAATAGGATTTATCTCTTTTGAATATATGCGATTGAACAAAGGATACTCGTAATCATCCTCGCCTAAAATAAGCCCAATATTTCTGTAATTCGATATAGTAATATCTTTAGCAATCGAATCATATTCTTCATATACGTTAAGCCTGTCAGCAAAATATTTCTTAAACCGATCATCAGTAATATTGATTTTAACAGTATATCTATTTGTCCAAAATGGCCTTGTATTATTGCACATGATGATAAAACTTGCGTATGCAATATTTATGATGATAATTATTTGAAGAATCTTTAGGTATATTTTTTTGAGATTGGCTGTATAACAAATTAACGGTACACACAACATGAAAAAAGGGGTTTCAAGTCTGGTAGCCCAAGGCTGCAATTTGAGGTAATAGCAAAAGAGTGCGGTTTGAAGGATGATCATTAGCGACAGGAAAGCCAACAGCTTATCACGAGCCTTTCTGTGCCTGAAAAAAAATATTCCATTTAATATGAATGAAAGAGTTATTAAATAAAAATGGATGGAGTTGGATATGATGTTCTCATTAGTTGTAAAATTTAATGCGCCTGAATATAAATGTCCTGGTAAATTGGTTGCAGGATCATCAATGTCGATGCCTGCATAAAGATGGATTTTCCGGATTGCAATATTTGATATTTTGTTGATGGGGAAAGGCCCAATGTGCTTTCCCGCATTCTTGATTATGCTCGAGAGGAAAAGAATTGGGCTCATCTTTTCATTTTTATATTTTTTTGATTCCTCCGAATCTATCCCCAGGATATTTTTGCTAAGATTATAATTGCGTGAATATAGCGGAATGTTGATGCTTATGCATATCAATAGTGCATAAATTGAATACCGAAGACCAGTATAATTTTTTGTTTTAAACAATCTAATTATAACCACAAAGCCAAAAACGGAAGTGATCGGAATAAGGTACAGATATCCCGTCCCCTTTGTCAATAACCCCAAGCCGATTGACAACCCTAGAAAAAAATAATTTTGTAATGTCGGCTGCCTAAGAGATGTTATACTGTAATAAACTGAGGTCAGGATAAAGAAAGAAAGGACGAGGTCATTTTGAGTGCTGGACGCTTGGAGCACAACTTGAGGAATTGTAACCAACAATGCAACCGAAATAAGCTTGAACTTTGAAGGCAATCCAATAGCATCGATTAATAAGACAATGGCCGAAATAGAAAAAATCAGAAAGAAAAATTGCACTGAATTTGAAAGATAATCCCCGGCACTCAAAACGTTCACGTGCATGATTACATATTCAGCAAAGGGTGGCTGATAAATCTGTCTAAAAATATGTGTAGGATAATGTTCAACTGATTTATTATCTATCCAATGTGGAATTCTGGCCAGATGGTAGGTCATGGCATCCCAGTTATTAGGCGGATAAATAATGCCCTGAATAAATATTGCAGTGAGCATACCAATTATGAAAATAAAAATGATCTTTTCTGCCTTGCTATATGCAAGGAAATCAGCTCTGGTATTTTGTTTCAGCGCGGCTAAAAATGAAATAAGGTTTCTTCTTTTAAAGTATAAACACAAGATGCTCAAAAAAGAGATACCTGCCCACGAAATAAATATAGACCAGAAGCCAAGCAGCTTGAGGCCGCTGGAAATTTCTGTAATGGCAACTAATAATATTGAAAAGATGAGCGCTGTCTGAAGCAAAACAACTTTGATATTCAGCAGAGGCCGAGCTGAAGCCCCTAAATTCAGAAATGCTGAAACAAAGGAAATTAATAAAACAATAGAGGCCATGTATTGAAATTTATCAAGTGCCCGTATGTTCGAGAGGATGAGGTTGAGAAGCTATTAGTCGTAGATAGGAGATAAAAAAACTTTATAAATACCTGTTTGCTAAGCCTTTTCTTTTAAACCGCCAAATGATGCCCTGTTGATGACTATTTTTTTCCTTCTAAATAATTGCAATATTCCAGTGAGCCGAGCCGAAAACGCAATGGAATGCGTGTTGCCTTTTCAAATTTGTATTCCTTCGCGCAGAAAAAACCAAGATGTTGCACATAGTAACTTCCGTATAACCTTGATGATTGAGATAATTCCGCAAAAGAAATTTTTTGATTGAGAAGTTCGGTACTTCGCAGAGGACGATTAGGAGTGAGTTGAAGGTAGTCTATCTTTTTCAATTCTAATTTTAAAATCTTTTTTTCAGGGAGAAAAACAGGATTTTGAGCTTCTGTAGTTCCTGCAAAAACTGTTAAAAAAACCGCAACAATAAAACTAATTTTTCGTTTCAAATATTTATTATTCTCTTTACTGTAAATTTAGGCTTGATTTTTGTGGAAACGTCGATTTTCAAAAATTTATTTTGAAAAATCAGGCACGCGAAACCCCTGAAAAATGGCATTAAGTCAATCATTACAGCAAAAATTACTGCAAAAGCTTTCACCCCAGCAAATTCAGTTAATGAAACTGCTGCAGGTGCCTACTGCCAATCTTGAAGAAAGGATAAAAGAAGAGCTGGAAGAAAACCCGGCACTGGAAGCGGCTGAAGACGACCGCGATGATGGGCTTACAGATGAAAGCAAAGATGAATTTGAAAGCACTGAGGAAGAATACGAATCTGAAGGCAGCGAAGAAGAATATGATAATCTTGACATCAGCGAATATGTGAATGAATACGACGATGATGTAGCGGATTATAAATTAAGAGATGAAAATTATCCTGATGCAGATGAGAACAGAACAACTCCGCACAGGGTTGAAACTTCTTTTCATGAATTATTGCTCGATCAGTTGGGCATGATGATTATGGACGACCGGACACGAAAAATTGCCGAGCAGGTTGTTGGCAGTATTGACGATGATGGTTACTTGCGAAGAGAAACTGCTTCTATTGTTGATGACCTCGCATTTCGCCAGAATATAGAAACGAACGATAAAGAAATCGAAAGCCTGATAAAACAAATTCAGCATTTCGATCCGCCAGGCGTGGCGGCAAGAAATTTACAGGAATGCCTGTTGCTTCAATTAGACAGAAGGAAAGGCGAAGCGAAAAGTGTTGAGCTTGCAATAGAAGTGCTTAGCAAATATTTCGATGAATTCACTAAAAAACATTACGATAAAATACAGCGCGGTCTTGATTTAAATGATGAACAATTAAAAGAAATCATCAATCAGATCATTAAATTAAACCCTAAGCCTGGTGGTAATGTTGAAGATTCGGCCGCCAAAGGTGAAAATTATGTAGTGCCTGATTTTTTCATCACTAATAATTCCGGCAAACTTGAGCTTAGCCTGAACACAAAAAATGCCCCGGATCTTCGCATCAGCGAAGGTTATAAGGATATGCTGAAAGAATATGACAGGGGCACGAAAAAAGATAAGAGGCAAAAAGAAGCGGTCCTTTTCATTAAACAAAAAATTGATGCTGCAAAATGGTTTATTGATGCAATAAAACAAAGGCAACAAACTTTGTATAACACCATGCACACCATTATGGATTATCAACATGAGTTTTTTTTAACAGGTGATGAGACCACTTTACGGCCAATGATCTTAAAAGATATTGCTGAAAGAACAAACCTTGATATTTCAACAGTTAGCCGCGTTGCAAACAGCAAATTTGTGCAAACAGAATTTGGCACTTACAGGTTGAAATTCTTTTTCAGTGAATCATTAAGCACAGAGAGCGGGGAAGAAGTCTCAACCCGCGAAGTGAAAAAAATCTTAAGTGATTTCATAGAAGGAGAAAGCAAAAAGAAACCATTGAGCGACGAAAGGCTGACTGAATTATTACAGGAAAGAGGTTATAATATTGCACGGCGCACTGTTGCAAAATATCGCGAACAATTGAATATTGCAGTTGCACGATTGAGAAAAGAACTTTAAAAGTTACAATTTACAAAGCGGACAATGGATAATCCTTCAACATCAGAGATCGGACATCAATCAGCTGCAATAAGATTTCTCGCTCATTTTTTTTCAATCATATTTCATCCACTTATTCATCGCAAGCTATGTGATGTATTTTTTGTTGTTTATCGATCCGCTTGCATTTGCAGGATTTGACGGAAGGATGAAAGTTTTCAGGTTTATCACAGTATTTTTTTCAACGGCGTTATTACCGGCATTTTCGGTTTTTTTATTATGGCGCCTTAGGCTTGGAGTTCAGTCTCTTCAACTGCAAACACCGAAAGAAAGAATCATACCTTATGCAGCAGCAATGATTTTTTATTGGTGGGTTTGGAATGTATTTAGAAATCTTCCCGATAATCCACCGGCCTCTGTTCATTTTTTACTAGGAACTTTTTTAGCGGTGTGCGGCGGTTGGTTTGCAAACATCTATTTTAAGATAAGCATGCATGCAATGGCAACTGGCGGCCTCGCAATGTTCTTCATCTTATTTTCTTTTCATGATGGATATTCATCCGGCTTATATCTTTCTCTTGCTCTAATAATCACGGGCATCGTTTGCACTTCACGATTTTGATCCTTGCTGCACATACTAACTTCGAAATTTATTTCGGTTTATTTATTGGTGCGCTTGCACAGTTCATTGCGTGGCAATTTTAAAAAGATGTTAATGAGCTTGCCAAGATACTCGCAGATAATATAAATTTATCTGTTGATAATTTTTAATTAACGGCAAAGCCTATCTTCTTGATGGGCTTTGCCGTTTTATAGGATCAACGAATTATATGATAGGTTGATAAAAAGAAAAGCCCAATCATAGGGTACGAACCTATATTGAGCTTTTTCACCTTCAAACCATCTGAAGTTTACGTCCAAGCTAACTGTTAAGTATCTTCGATTTCGCCAAATATTTCTTTGTAGGGTGATAAATAAATAAACAACTACCATCTTTTATCGCGTCAATAACATCATTAATATCAGATGAAGGAACCGCGGGGCAGCCAAAACTTCTTCCATTGAATTTATTCATCTTTATAAAATCTGAGCTTACATAATCTGAACCATGGACCACAATATTTCTTGCAGCCGCTTTATCATTAAAACCTTTTTCAAGCCCATGTATTTTTAAAGCAAGGCCATGATCGCCGTAATAAGTTTTTTCAGTAACATAAAAACCGAGGCTGCTTTTATGCGATTGCATGCCATTTGAAAATGAGCGTGCATATTCACCGCCAGATCTTCTTCCATGAGCAACATAAGTATTTATCAAAACTTTTTTTTGCTCAAGGTCAACAACATACAGTCTTTTTTCTCTCGATGATTGGCTGAAATCACAAATTGAAATCACATCGCTCCTATTGAGCAAATGATGGTCCACTAAATAATTATAACCTTTCAATGCATATTCAAAAGCTTGCTGGGAAAGCCCGACACTTTTCAGATCAATTTCACTGTATAAAGAGTCTGCTTCTTCTATAAATTCTTTTGAAAATGCTTTTACTTTTAGTGTTTCGATTTTTGATTTGTGGAACGCAGGCTTTTTGTGTTTGATCGTTCTGGCCTGCAGCATTGGCGATGCTAGCAACAATACGGAAAGTAGGCATGGCAAGACTGGATTAAAAGTTTGCTTCATTCTTTAAAGGGTTTTCAAAAGGGCTTTTAATAAACGGTTCGACATCTAAAATATTATACAAATTTTAATTGTGCAAGGTTTGTATATGTATTTTTTTTATTGCGCAAAATAAAAGGTTTTTAAAAGTTTGGGCACTTGTACTTAGTGCTTTTACGAGTAATTTTTCATACTGAACTATTGATCTTATTCTTGCTGGCGCTGAACTCATTTGCATAAATTTTTATGAGCAGCAGAAACAGTGAAATTAATATAGGCCCGAATATTAGCCCTATGAAGCCAAACAGATTTAAGCCAATAATTACGCCAAAACCCGTGATTAGTGGATGCACATCGCCAATTTTTTTTTGCAGCCAAAACCTGAACACACTGTCTATGGTGCTGATGATGCCAAACCCATAAGCTAGCATAATGATGCCCTTTATATTCATGCCATTTGCAAAAAATAAAATAGCAACAGGAACATAAGCCAGTGTTGCGCCCACAACGGGGACCATTGATGTAAGACAGGTTACCACAAACCAAAATATCGGCTCATTTACGCCAAGGATCAAATAAGCAATTAGCCCAAGTATGCCCTGCAGCAGGGCAATTAAAGGAATGCCAACTGCATTCGAATATACAAGGCTGTTAGTCTCTCTTCTTAAAAGCAATGTGTTTTCATCTTTAAGCGGTATCCATTCATGCAGTGATGCTTCCATCTTTCTTCCCTCTGCCAACATGAAATATAAAATAAAATACATGATGGCGATTGTGGTGATGCTGTTGAAAGTGGCGCCTAAAATTTTTGGTACTGTTTGCGTGCCGATGCTTGTTAGCTGATCAACATTTTTTTCTGAAAAAATTTCAATGTTATATTTTACTTCATAAGAATGGATATATTTTTCAATAGTGCTTAGAACACTTGATGCATGTTGAATGGCGAAATTTATTTTTGAGGACATCATGTTTATGAGCAGTACAATAGGAAGCAGGATAACAACAAAAGAAATAAACATAAGGAGCGCAGCAGTAAGCGATTTCTTCCATTTATATCTTCCCGTTAAAATGAACATCCATTTTTTTAGCAGCACATACATAGTATAAGAGCCCAGCAGCGCAGGAATGAAAGATTGCAATTGCAGAAAAAGTATAAGGCCAAGCAAAATAATCACAACCAAAAGCAAAATTTGCCTGATGGTATTGTTGGGGATTGCGTTCATAAGATTTATTATACCAATCTAAATTAGCGAAATAATAATTGTCATTTATGAATAAAACTGTTGCTTAGATTTACATTATGGAATTCGGAAGAGTGACAGAAAATAAATTAAACGGCATTGATTTTTCATTGCCTGATGAACCTGCAACAAATAAATTGGTGTTAGAACAGCCAAAGAAAAATCCACTTGTTTATATAGGCTGCGCAAAGTGGGGAAGAAAAGAATGGGTCGGGAAAATTTATCCAAAAGGAACAAGAGCTGTAAAATTCCTCGAGCATTATGTGAAGAATTACAACAGCATCGAATTAAACTCAACCTATCATAATTTACTTGGCCCGGAAGAAATAAGCAAATGGGCCATTCAGGCAAAAGGAAGAGATTTTAAATTCTGCCCAAAGTTTACAAAACTCATCAGTCATGAAAGCGGCTTCAATAATGTTGAAACACTCACAGCATCTTTCTTGGAAGGTATTCTTGCGTTTGGCGAAAATCTCGGCCCGATTTTTTTGCAGGTGAGCGAATATTATAACCCAAAAGAAAGAAACAAATTATTTAATTATTTAAGAACACTTCCTAAAAACTTGCAATTCTTTTTAGAGGTCAGGCACCAGGATTGGTTTGCAAATCCATCTATAAGAAAAGAACTGTTTGACACACTTCGCTCATTAAATATCGGAGCAGTTATTACTGATACTGCCGGGCGAAGAGATTGCGCTCACATGGAATTGACTGTTCCCAAAACTTTTATTCGCTATGTTGGCAACAGTCTTCACGAAACTGATTACACAAGAATAGATGAATGGGTGAAACAGATGAAATACTGGCTTGATAATGGTTTGCAGGAACTATATTTTTTCATGCACATGCACGATGAAGCATTCAGCCCGGAGCTTACGGTATATTTGGTGGATGCGCTGAATGCAGCATGTGGCTTGCGTTTGATAAAGCCTCAATTTGTGCAAACAAGTTTATTCAGCCAGTTTGATGCTGCGACGCGAAGAAAATAATTTTCTTTGGCTGATTTTTTTAGCTGAGCTTGTTGCAAAATTTGGAAAGATAATGATGAAAAGAATTTTTGTACCGCTTTTTTATTCGTCACGAAACTATATTTTTTGCTCAGGGAAAAATTACATCTCACAATCATTCTTCAAAAGGAGTCAATAGTGCTGATAACAATAGAAAAAAATAATTATTATAGGCTTTGAGAAAATAAAAAACGACTACAAATTGATGTAGTCGTTTCTGCTCCCCCTGTTGGACTTGAACCAACGACCCTCTGATTAACAGTCAGATGCTCTAACCAACTGAGCTAAGGAGGAATTCCTTAAAGGGCTGCAAAAATAAGATTTTTCTGTTTTTTACAAAGCATTGATTTGAAAAAGAGCATTATTATTTAAAATAATTTTCCTTCTTCAATCCCTATATAAAATCCATCTTCCTTAGCATCAACCCTAAAAGTTTTAATATTAAACCCATCGGGTATTTTGCAACGGCCATTTTTCATGTTGAATTTGTAGCCATGTATCGGGCATGCTACATTGCCAGATCCATCAAGATAGCCTTCAGCCATAATGCCTCCGGCATGTGGGCAATGGTAGGAAAAAGCATGCCATTCGTTCTTATATTTTGCAACGCAAATCTTTTTTCCTTCTAATTCTATAATCCCAATCCCATTTCTGTTCAATATAATTTCAGCTTCGTTATTAGCTGCCTTGTACCAGTGATATTTTTTCCAGAACATCAAAAGATATTTTCTGTTTTATAAGGATAGCGAATTTTGTATAGTGCCTTCACTTTTTCGAGAATGGTTGTGCGCAACTCGCTGATATTTGTTTTTTCAGTTGCCGATATAAAAACGCAATTGCTGTTGGTTTCGTTGTCCCACCTTTCTTTCAATTCGCCCATCATTTCTTTTTTTATTGTATCATCAAGCCATTCATCGAAGGTCAGTTTTTCATATTGGTCGATCTTATTGAAGATGAGGATAGCGGGCTTTTCAGAAGCTTTGATTTCCTGTAAGGTTTTATTCACCACTCCAATCTGTTCTTCATATTGTATATGAGAAAGGTCAACAACATGAAGCAATATATCTGCTTCGCGAACTTCATCCAAAGTGCTTTTGAAACTTTCAACCAAATGATGTGGAAGCTTCCTGATGAACCCTACCGTATCACTTAATAAAAACGGGGTGTTGTCAAAAACAATTTTTCTGGTGGTGGTATCAAGTGTTGCAAATAATTTATTTTCTGCAAACACTTCGCTCTTGCTCAGCAAATTCATGATGGTTGATTTGCCGACATTGGTATAACCAACAAGAGCGACACGTATGAATTCGCCACGATCTTTGCGCTGTGTGAAAGCTTGTTTGTCAATTACGGATAGGCGTTTCCGTAAGAGCGAGATTTTATCTTTTACAATTCGCCTGTCTGTTTCAATTTCCGTTTCACCAGGCCTCTTGTGCCGATGCCGCCACCAAGTCTTTCAAGATGCGTCCACATGCCCCTCAAGCGAGGTAATAAATATTGATATTGTGCCAGCTCCACCTGAAGTTTTGCCTGTGCAGTTTTTGCACGGTTCGCAAAAATATCGAGGATGAGGTCAGAGCGATCAATTGTTTTTACTTCCAGGATTTTTTCAATATTATTTATCTGTGAGCCGGAAAGCTCATCATCAAATATGGCAACGCGGATATCTTTTCCCGAAATGTAATTTTTTATTTCTTCAAGCTTTCCTTTCCCTATAAAAGTCTTGCTGTCAGGATGTGGCAATTTTTGAGTGAAGCGCTTTAACGTTTTTGCACCGGCAGTTTCTGCAAGAAATGCCAATTCATCCAAATATTCATTTACAGCTATTTCATTTTGCACCGGCTGAATAAGCCCGACAAGGATTGCGTTTTCTTCTTTAAAAGCATTGTTTTTCTTTTCGATCAATTGCTGACTGATTTTTAAAATGAAGCAAAATAAAAAGCGAATACCCGGTTACTGATATTCGCAGATAATTTAAGCAAAATTAAATATTATTACAATCCACTAAAGCAAATACCTGCTGAGAATGGATACACCAAAGGCAGCCCGTATGAGCCCTTCATGAGGCTTGTTACCTGATATTGAGCAAATATGCCAAATGGGCCTTTGCTTATCCTCGCTGTGCCTGCAAGCTTTACACTATTGAAATATGATTTATTACTGACTTTGTAAACAGAGTTGTCCACTGTCTGGTTTGACCCGTTTTCAACGTCCTTGCCTTTGGCATAGGCGCTGAGCATGACTCCTACTTTTGTGCCCACCGCGAATTTCCAGCTTTTGTTTGTGTTTTCAGGATCCAGGGCAAACCTAAGCTCTATTGGCGTTTCAAGATAAGTTGTAACCAATTTATATTTCTTGAAATAATTGCCGCCGCTGTTTTCCTGCCTTGGCAAAACACTGATCGGAGATGCCTGGTACTTGAAGAAAACATTGCTGCTTCCAATACCAAGGCCCGCGCCCACACTAAATCTCGGATCGGACTTAAAAGGGAAATCGTATAAAAAATAAAAATTGAAGCTTCGCGAAAACCCAGTGATTGTTATTGTATCTGGAACCCCATTCCAGTTATCATAACCAATCTGCAACATAAAATGGTCGTTCGCACGGTGCGACAGATCAATTTTGCTCCAGTCTTTCTTTTTGGTTTGAACAGGTATTGGAGTTTGATTTACTGTAGTGTCTTTTTTTTGTGAGTAAGCAGCAGTGAATGTGAAAAAAGCAACTATTAAGGTTAAAAATTTATTCATAAAAACTATTAGTCAACAAATGTATTTTGCTTAGGGTTAATAAAAGGTTAAAGAACCAAATAAAGAAAAACCCATAGCTAAAACCATGGGCAAAAAATAATTAAACTTTTGTGGACCCTGTTGGAATTGAACCAACGACCCTCTGATTATGAGTCAGATGCTCTAACCAACTGAGCTAAGGGTCCTCTTCCTATTTTTTTGGAGGTGCAAAAATAAAGAATAGATGTTAAGCCAAGAAATAAAAGCAGCAAAGGCAATAAGAAAATTGTCAAATGCTTCAGAGAATGTTTTTTCATGTAATATTGTAGTGTATATTATCGCTTAATCAATGATTGCTGCCGAGAGAATTGCACAACTCCAAAACCTTGTTGCAAGGTTTGAAGACGAACAGGCTTACAAAGAACTATTCGTTTCACTTTATAGCTATCTCTATAATTTTGCGTTCAGTTTTGTAAAATCGAAGCAGCTGTCTGAAGAAATAGTTTCAGATGTTTTTATTAAAGTTTGGCAGAACAGAAAATCTATTGACAAGATAAATAACCTGAAAGTTTATCTGTATGTCGCGATAAGAAACTTCTCATTGAACTACCTCAACAATAAAAAAAATATAAGTTTTGTTGACATTGAAGATTTTGCAACAAAGCTGAAAAGCAATTATTCTGACCCTGAACAATTGCTCATCACTTCCGATATGATGCTTATGATAAATGAGGCAATTCTCCAATTGCCACCCAAGTGCAGGTTAATATTCAAGCTTGTAAAAGAAGACAGGATGAAATACAAAGAAGTAGCCGAAGTCTTGCACATCTCAATAAAAACTGTAGAGAACCAAATTGCTATTGCCTTACGAAAAATTGGCGCAACTGTCTGCTTTGATGAACGCCGGGCAATTTCCACGCCATTAAGCCAACCAAAATAGTTTTGGGGGTATTTTAACTTTTTACTGTCCTTATTAGAGTAGCCATAACTATATGCAAGAAGAACGTATTTGGAATTTGATTGCAAAAAAAATAAGCAACGAGCATACGCCTGAAGAATTGCGCGAGCTCGAAGAAGCTTTGCGAGAGAATCCTGAGTTGCATTATTCCATGCACGCAATTTTACATTTGTGGCATACAGAAGAATATTTTGATCGAAAGGATGCGCAAGAAGCCTTTCTTCGGCATATCAACAAAATGCGCCAATTAAATCTGGATTATCCGAAAAGGCAAATTTTATCAAACGATGACCGGGAGCTTACGAAACCAATATCTGACAATAGAAATAAGAAAGCCGCAGTTATAATTGCATCGGCGTCTTTTATCATCTTGGCAATCCTTGTAGCCTTAAATTTTTTGAAGCCGGTTGCAAGACAAGCAAATATTGTCTCTCCGAAGCAATCTAGCAAAGCCATAAGCGAAGTATCTACAAAAAATGGCTCTAAAACAAATTTAATATTGCCCGATGGTACAAAAGTTTGGATGAATGCCGGAAGTAATCTTTCGTATGATTCTGCCTACGGTAAAAATATCCGTGAGGTTTCTTTATCAGGAGAAGCATTTTTCGATGTGGTGAAAAACAAAGAAAAGCCTTTTGTAATTCATGCATCCAAAATAAATATAAAAGTTTTAGGAACTGAATTCAATGTCAAATCTTATCCGTCTGACAAAACCATTGAAGCATCACTGATCCGGGGAAGCATTGAAGTTACATTTAGAGATAAGCCGAATAAGAAAATCATACTAAAGCCTAATGAAAAAATAATAGTTGAAAACAATGTTAGAACTGAAAGCAAAATAATAAGGCCTTCCTTGCAAAAGGAGGGCAACGCTCTTGATGCTGCCGCAGATATTGCTATTACTAATTTAACTTATGAGCACAAAACCGGGGCTATTATTGAAACATCATGGGTAGAAAATAACCTGATTTTTCAGGATCAATCTTTTGAAGAAATTGCAAAGCTGCTCGAGCGCTGGTACGGGGTTTCTATAAAATTCGAGAACAATCAATTAAAGGAGAACCATCTGACGGGCAGTTTTAAAAATGAAACCATAAGGCAGGCATTGGACGCATTGAAGTTTACTGCCACTTTTAATTATGAAATCAATAACAACAACATAACTATTTACTAAAAAGCCAAAAACTAACGATGCAATGATAGCTGTTGACCTTGTCGACGCCCCATAATTCGAGATCGCCGCGGATGGCGTGGCGGAATTCGCTCTCCTTGCGCATCTCGGTGACGATATCGGTCAAAATCTCTCCGGCGCGGTCGGTGTCCTCGCGATAGGCGACGTTGACGGCGACCGCGGCATTGCCGGCGCCGCGGCTCGAATTGGTGATCGTGGTGACCGCGCTGAACGGCACGATGTGCACCGCGCCGTCGCCGGCGCGCAGCCTGATGGTGCGGATCGATACGTTCTCGACCGTGCCTGACAGGCCGGAGACGCTGACATTGTCGCCGACCTGCACGGTGTTCTCCAACAGCAAAAACAGCCCGGTGATGACGTCCTGCACCAGCTTTT
>CAVRBD010000020.1:0-13870 GCA_963718975.1 uncultured Bacteroidota bacterium
CATATTCAAAAAAACAACGAGTGAAGATCCGTTACTGGCATCATAATTTAAAATTCAGGCACCAATTCACCATTTCAAAGGGCACAAAAACACATCAGCCAACACTAATTGTTGAGCTGGAGCATATGGGCGTTAAAGGATATGGCGAAGCGCCTGCCATTACTTATTATAATATTACTGTAGAGAAAATGATTGAGGACATTGAGCAGAAAAAGAACTTCATCGAAAAATTTGCGCTCACCACACCAGAAAGATATTGGCATTATCTGCATCACCTGATGCCGCAAAACCCATTTCTTGTTTGTGCATTGGATATTGCAGCATGGGATTTATATGGAAAGATGAAAAGAAAACCATTGTATGAATTGTGGGGCCTCGATATCTCAAAAGGGCCGATTACAGATTATACAATTGGCATTGATTCGATTGATAAAATGGTTGAGAAGATAAAAGAAAAGCCATGGCCGATATATAAAATAAAATTAGGGGCAAATAAAGATGTTGAAATATTGCAAACATTGCGAAAACAGACCAGTGCAGTGTTTCGCGTAGATGCTAATGCAGCCTGGAAGGTGTCTGATGTATTAAAAATAATGCCGGCGCTGCAGGAAGCAGGAGTGGAGCTGATTGAACAGCCTTTGGCAAAAGATGATTGGGAAGGCATGAAGATTTTATTTGAACGATCTCCGTTGCCGTTGATCGCAGATGAATCGTGCGTATTTGAAAGTGATGTAGAGAAATGTTCAGATCATTTTAATGGCATCAACATTAAGCTGACGAAATGCAGCGGCATCACGCCGGCATTGCGAATGATTAAAAAAGCAAGAGAATTGAATTTAAAAGTGATGATTGGCTGCATGAACGAAAGCACCATTGGCAGCGCAGCCATCGCCAACATGATTCCGTTGATTAATTATGTTGATATGGATGGCCCATTGTTATTAGAAGAAGATGTTGCAACCGGGATTGAATACGACTTTGGAAAAGTGAGATTGTCAGGTAAGCCGGGGCTGGGCATTGAAGTAAAATTAGAGTAGCAGATTTTTAATTTGTTCAACGAATTCTTCTTTTCTACTTTTGTTCTTCATTTTTTCGGATACAGCCCCGCCGATGTCGGGGCGCAATTTCGGGATGTAGCGCAGCCCGGTAGCGCGCTTCGTTCGGGACGAAGAGGCCGCAGGTTCGAATCCTGTCATCCCGACATTAAATGATAACAGTCTTATTACACTGTCTGTTTGCCTTGTGCGAAGCAGAAAATAGAAGTCGAAGCAAAAAAAATAATTAATGTAAATGTCTTTACGATTATTTTATTAAACTGATAATTGAATAATAAATACTGCTCCTTCACCTTCTTTCGTCTCCACTTTAATCTCTCCACCATGTGCTTTTATAATATCATAACTTAGTGATAACCCGAGCCCTGTTCCTTGTCCTGTTGGTTTGGTGGTGAAGAATGGCTGAAAGATTTTATCAACTACTTTTTGCGGGATGCCGTTTCCATTGTCACTAACAGCGATGATTATCTTATTATCTACTTTTTTTGTGCTTACAGAAATTGTGGGCACATACCCTACACCTTCCACCTTTCGCCTTTCATTCACCACATAAAATGCATTATTGTATAAATTCAACAGCACTCTTCCAATATCCTGGGGAATGATATTTATGTTGCCGATTGATTTATCAAAATCAGTATTGATGCTGGCATTAAAACTTTTATCTTTATCCCTTACGCCAAGATAAACCAGTCTTAAATACTCATCTGCCAAAGCATTAATATCAGTCAGCTCCTTTTGGCCGCTACTTGTGCGGGAATGCTGTAGCATGCCTTTCACAATTCCATCTGCACGTTTGCCATGATGGTTTATTTTTTCCTGATTGGCTATCACATCATCAGCTATGGATTTTATTTCGTCCATATTTCCTTTGTCAATTTCATCTTTCATTTCAACAAGCAGTTCTTTATTTACTTCGGAAAAGTTATTAATAAAGTTCAGCGGGTTCTGTATCTCATGCGCAATGCCCGCAGTGAGTTCTCCAAGGCTTGCCATTTTCTCTGATTGTACCAGTTGCAATTGGCTTGCTTTGAGATTGGACAATGCTGACTGGAGGCTCTCTTTTTGTTTGAGCAATTCTGTTGTCCTTTCTTTTACTCTGTCTTCCAGCTGCAGGTTTTGCAGCACCAGCGCCTGTTGCTGTTCTTCGTGAATTGCCTGCAGATCTTTATGGTACTGCAGCTTTTTACGCTGGTTAGCTATGAAGGCAATGATAAAACTGACAAACAAAACTATCATCGCTGAAATGCCAATGATAACCCTAGACTGCAAACTGACGGACAGCAGGTTCATAAATAGCTTTGGTTATAAATAAACAAAAAAAAATGTATGCAATGTTATGTACCTCCCAGATATTATCTGCAAGTGAGGGATCCTGATCAATCATAGGGACATAAAAAAGAAAAACAAAAAAATTAATTACGACATACACGCTAAGGCCGGTCACTACCCAGAAATCAGGACCACTTGTTATGTCATCCACTTCGTCCATTAATTTTGAAAGATAATACAGCATGCAGTAAACAAGGAGTACATATGCTTCCGCTGAAAATAAATTACCGCTTAAATGATTTGGGTTGCCGAAATTTTCAAAGAATCTAAAATTAATTATTATCAACAGCAATAAGAAATAACCCAGTATATATCTTATACCCTTAAAATAATTTTGCCTGAGAGAAATAAAAAAATAGCTGAAACAAATAAAGCGGATAACAGAATGGACATTGTATAGTGGGTTGTTGCTCTGCATCCATAAGGGTAAATAAGATTTAAAGTCGCCGATAATATCTGCAACCACATTAATAAAAAAAGCAAATAGCAGATAAATGATAACAGGCCTTAAAATAGATGGCTGTCTGCTTTTGAACAACAGGCAAACCAGCGGTATAAGCGGCGCCCATGCCTCTGACCAATCCAGGATTAGTTTTAAAAATTTAAGCATTAAGGGATAAAAGTTTTGCCTGACAGGAAATTACGTCTTATCTTTTACAGGTTAAGATATTCCCACGCTTTTATTCATTGAACACTTAAACAACTGTTATGAGAAAGAAATTTGCTTTGACAAGCGTTATCCCCCTTTCAATTGCTGCCATACTTTTACTGTCATGCAATGGCGCAAATCCCACTGCCGCAAAAACTGATAATGCAGACAGTTCAAAAGTAACTGCACAACAAACAATATTGCCCCGATACAGTCTCAAGGGTTACTTAGATACACTCTGGATTTCGACCGATTCATTTATGGCAATCACCAAAAAAGTAACCTTCCGTTTTTTTATCAAGGATATTGATACCCTTACCCTGCGCGGCTGGTCGGGCGATAACCATATTTACGGCCCCGACCCAGATGTCATTTTGTATAATGGCCGCACAAGTGCCACAGCACAGTTCGGGCCAGGTGATTATTTCGGCAACCTGCAGTTAAAGCTGCCGGATATTAAAAAAATCCAACAATTAATCATTACCACAAAGCCTGCCCAAAAATATGTTTTGTTTGCCCCTGATTTACCAATCAACACTGCCGGCCAGATTAATTATAATATTTATCTTACCGTGGATAATCCGCATCCACTTGTTGTTCTACCATCGTCCCAAACAACAGTTACCGGCGTAACCACCAATCCATCACCACCAAGAAACGGAAACTAAAATCAACTTTATTTTCTTATTAAATGCAATAACATCTGTGGTTATTAAACATATGTTGAATGTATTATACCCCGCTGTGTGTGGAGGTTCATTTTTATTGAACAAAGCAAGGACAAAAATATGCGCGGTCATGTTGGCCGGGAAGACAACATGCTGTATAAAGAACAAATGCAGATAACAAAAAAATCATTTAAGCCTCTAATAAAATACCGTAACTTAAACAGCTAAACTTACAAGTATGAGAAAGTCTTTTGTTATTGTTTCGTTTTTGATATGCATAAGCAATGCAAAACTATTTGCGCAGGACATGAAAGCCATGCAGGATTATATGACGCCGGGCGACGTGCATAAGATGATCGCAAAATACGATGGCACATGGAACTCTGCTGTTTCGGTTTGGATGAAGCCAGGCGCTGCTCCAATGACAAGCAAGTCGGTTGCAGTCAACACCATGATATTGGGCGGCCGTTACCAGCAATCGAAAATAACGGGCGATTATGGCGGTGCACCGTTTGAAGGCTTTAGTTTATTGAGCTATGATAATGCGAAAAAAGTTTTTACCAGCACATGGATTGATAATTTCGGAACAGGCACTATGACGCTGGAAGGCATGTGGGACGGCGCTTCCAAAACAATTACTTTTAAAGGCAAAATGTTTGACCCCATGAGCAGCAAGGATATTGAAGTAAAAGAAACGATTCAATATGTTGATGACAACACGGTTAAACAAGCAATGTTTGTTGTATCTGCTTCCGGCGAATTTAAAACGATGGAAATAATTTCCACCCGGGCTAAATAACGGTTATAGGTAGGTGTATTTTGTTTCAGTGGCCTTTCTTTAAACACTCTGCTAAAACTTTGAATGCTTTGTATTCAGTTTAATAAAAATTAAATAAGGAAATCCTTTTTTGAAAATATGAGTTACAGTTTATTTTCTAAAACAATATAAAAAACGGTATCGATAAAAAAGAGCTTGTTTGATTTTAGTATAACATTTTCATCATGCATATCCTCGAGTATCAATCCATATTCTTTATTAAAATAATCTTGTCGCCGTGTGTTTTGAAATCAATTATACTCTAAGAAGGAACGGATTTCATCCAGCCCAGCTTGTCCGTCTGCAATAACGAATGGCTGCTTCACAACTGCATGCAGTACATTCTCAATGTCAATAAACCCGATGAAAGTATAGGCAGTATCTTTAAATATGAGATTGTGCAACACAAGACTGTTGAAATATTCCAGCCAGGTTGAATAATAAATTGCATCGTTGGTTTTTATTGCCTGAGAAGTTTCAGTATCCAAATAAACCTGGGATTCTCCGCCTCTTGTAAGATATTGCCCGGGTATATGATTAATCCAAAGTTGATGAGTGTCGGCGTAGTTTTTTAAACTCGATTCCTGTTCTTTTTTGATGAGGAGTTTACTTTCGAAATCTTTTTTAACTGTTGTACTTGTGCTAAAGCCTGCGCATAAGAAGTTGCGGATTGCTGTGCAATGATCTGAGCTCCCTTCAATGATGCTTCCTCGAATGATATTTTCAAGTATGCTTTTTGTTCCATCACTGTACATTTTAAACAAAACTAATAAAATTATTGAAATTATGCCACCTCACAATAAATGCGGGTAGTGCCTCAGTTTGAATTTTTCACTACAGCCACTTGTCATGCCGAGGCACGAGGCATCTCAGAGATTCATCCTTCGTCGGAATGACAAATCCGGAATTAAATTTCAAATTGAGACACTACCAGATATTGCCATAAACAAAAAACGCAATTTTTAATGCTATCTTTATTCTTACTAACTGTCTATTCAAACTTGCAAACATTCAAATACTTTATCGCAGTTTTTCTTGCAGCATTCTTTACCTGCATCGGAATATGCCCCGTGCATGCGCAGAGCTTGCAAGGCAAAGCGCTTGCCGACTCTTTAATAAAGGCAATGGCTAAAACAAAAAATGACACTGATCAGGTGAAGCTTTTAGTAAAAGCAGTCAAGGCATTGACACAAACAGATCCGCCGGCTGCGCTGCACTATGCCGACAGCGTGATGCAGCTTTCAAAAAAATACCAGTGGAAAAAAGGGATTGGAATTGCATATATAAATAAAGCATTGGTGTACTTTGGTATTTCAGACTTTACAACGAGCCTCGAAAATGCGGACACTGCTTACGGAATTTTTAAAGATATAAACAGGAAGCCTGGTATGGGCGATGCGTTGGCTTTAATGGCGAGCGCTTATGAAAGACTTGGCAGCTATACAAAAGCAGTTGAAAATAATTTTAAAGCATTAGCCATTTATGAAGAGGCAGGCCTACAACCAAACATTGCAGCAGTCTATAACAATATTGGTATTGATTATTATCAGCTCAACGATTATCCGAAAGCAATTGAAAATTATAATAAAGCACTTGTGCTGGATAGAAAACTGAACGATAAATATGGAATTGCATCAGCGCTTGATAATATTGCGACCGTTTATGGAGATGAGGGTGAATTAGAAAAAGTGAATGAATACAACTTGCAGGCGATAAAGCTTTTTCAAGAAATTAATGATCAGCCTGCCTTGGGCAGGATATATATTAACAGGGGCATATTTCTGCAAAAGCAAAATAATTTTGATTCGGCAATGATTTTTTTTAAGCAGGCAATCGGCATTGCTAAAAAGCTTGATATTAAAAGAACACTTGCTTTTGGAAATGGAGGCATAGCTGATCTTTATTTTCTTGTGGCAAAAAATGGCGCTGATGATTATATCATCCCCGATTCTTTAAAAATCAGCAGGACAATTCTTTTGCAAAAAGCACATGACTATTATTACAGAGCATTTCAATTAAGTGAAAAAGGCGGGGAACTTTATTTAATGATGCAGTATAGTGAAAAGTTATCCGAAACAGAGGCTTTGCGCGGCAATTACAAAGATGCATTGCGTTTTTATAAGCAATCTACCGAGTATAAAGATTCTATTTTTAATGATGATAACAAGACAAAAATAGCTGCCCTGGAAAACCAACGCATCGCAGAAGTAAAGGACAAAGAGATACAATTGCTTAATAAAGAAAAAGCGCTTCAGGCTTCTGAACAGCAAAAGAAAGATGCAGATGCAAGGAGGGCGAAAAATATTCAATACTTTACTATTGCAGCGCTCTGCATTGTGGTATTAGCTGTTTTAATTATAGCCTTGTTACAGTATCGGCACAACAAGCACAGGCAAAAAGCAAATGCCCTGCTGCAACAAGAAAAAGAAAAAGTGGAAAGCACTTTAACAGAGCTCAAATCCACTCAGGCGCAACTTATCCAATCAGAAAAAATGGCAAGTCTTGGGGAGCTTACTGCGGGCATTGCGCATGAGATACAAAACCCATTGAACTTCGTGAATAATTTTTCAGATGTGAATAAAGAATTGATTGAAGAGTTAAAAGGTGAAAGGCAAAAGGTGGAAGGCGAAAGGAATACAATTCTTGAAAATGAGATACTGAATGATATTGAATCTAATGAAGAAAAAATAAATCATCATGGTAAAAGAGCCGATGCCATTGTAAAAGGCATGCTACAGCATTCCCGCAGCAGCAGCGGCCAAAAGGAGCTGACTGATATCAATGCTTTGGCCGATACTTATTTAAGGTTAAGCTATAATGGTGTTCGCGCAAAAGATAAATCCTTTAATGTAGCTGTGCAAAGTGATTTTGATATAAGTGCCGGGAAAATAAATATCGTGCCGCAGGATATTGGCAGTGTACTACTGAATTTGTACAATAATGCTTTTTATGCAGTTGGTGAAAGGAAGAAGGCTGAAGGCATGGGGTATGAGCCAACAATTTCTGTAAGCACAAAAAGAATTGGCAACCATGTTCTGATCACCGTGAAGGATAACGGCACAGGCATTCCTCAAAAAGTAAAAGATAAAATATTCCAGCCTTTTTTTACTACAAAGCCTGCCGGGCAAGGAACAGGATTAGGTTTGTCATTAAGCTATGATATTATTAAAGCGCATGAGGGCGACTTAAGAGTTGAAACCGAAGAAGGCAAAGGGTCTGAGTTTATTATAGAACTTCATTAACTGAACCCTAAACTTTTCCTTACGAACCTTATTCAAGATGACAACCAATAGAAAGATTATTATAAATAATCAGTCAACTTTTTTCAGTGCTTCTTACTTGCCCGAGTTGGGATAATTTACGCCTGCCAAAAAAACATTCATTCGTTTTTATTTTTCCATCTTTGAATGTAAAATACTCCGTGTTCCGGAACATCCTGCCGTCTGTGGTCCAGCCATTATAGGTTGCAAAGCCTGCATCGCCATTCACAATCACTTTAATGATATCAAACTTTTTGATGTTGGCAGAATTTGGCCAGCATTTTTCCTTGTAAGCTTTTAAATTAATGTGCTCATCAACCGGGCTGCTGAAAGTAAATCCGTCAGCAAGAATGGGCTCCAGCATGCTCCAATCTTTTTTCTCATAAGCGATGTAATAATTCCTGATGAGTTTTTCGCCAGCGGATTGCTGGGCAAAAGCTCTCTGGGAAGACATGGCAATCCATAGCATCAGGATCCTGACAAAGAGTGTAGTCGGTTTCATAATTTTTTGTTTATTGATATAGACAACGACGGATGGTGATACCGGACATGATCTGCTTAATTATTTTTTGCGCGGGTTATCCTTTTGTATTTTCATTTATGCCCATGCGCTCAAAATACTTTTGAATGGAAGTGACAAGAATTGGCAGTTTATTAAAATATGGGTTTTGGTTAAGATCCATCAGTATGCTAAAGGCTTTTTCATTCTGGTGATTGTATTGCAATGCCACAGCATAATTTATTTCAGCGAAAGGGCTTGGATATACTTTTAGCAACGCCTCATAATATTTGCAGATGGTTGCCCAGTCAGTGTCTTCGAATTTCTGTGCGGCACAGTGCACACAGGCGATTGCGGCTTCCAAATGGTAAGGGCAAAAGCTGGAGTCTTCGGATTCTGTTAATAAGCGATGGGCGAGCTGTATTAATGAGCGGTCCCAAATGCTTCTGTCCTGGTACTCCAATTCTATACCGTTGCCATGCGCATCAAACCTGGCATCGAAACGTGCAATATTAAAAAGCATGAGTGCCTGCAATGCTTTTGTTTCGGAATTGCACAGCGGGCTGTCGAACAAAAATTTATTGAGCATGAGCGCATCTTCACACATCATTTTTCCCTGGCTTATCTTATCGCCCGTTTGTTTATATCCCTCATTAAAAATAAGATAAATCACTTTGTGCACTATCGAAAGCCGCTGTGCGGAATAGCCATAAGAGCTGGCCGATAAAGTCAATGCTTCGCTTTTTATTTTTTGCCTTGCACGATAAAGCATTTTCTCAATAGCATCCAGTTCTGCGCCAAACTGCATGGCAATATTTTCAACCTTAAGATTGGAAACATACTTAAGTGCCAGCACCACTTGCGTTTTTGGTGTAAGGTGCGGATGGCAACAAGCCATCAGCATCAGCAACTGCGCATCTTTGAAAACATGTTCCGCAATTTCTTCCGCTGCTATTGAAACGGTTTTGGCAAATGACAGATCTTCAGTTTTGGAATTTTTTTTAAGCAGGTTGATGGATTTGTTTTTGCAACTGTTATATAACCATCCTGATGGGTTGGCAGGTAACCCTTGCTGCGGCCAACGCACGGCAGCTTCGGCAAAAGTTTCCTGTACAATATCTTCTGCCGATTCAATAGACAAATCCGGGAAACGTTGCAGCATCAATGAGATCAGCTGGCCGAATTTGTCTTTATAAATTACTTCAATCGTCTTCGCTGCATCATTCATTAGTTACACTGTATACTGCTGCAATTGGCCGTATTTCTCTTACGGCAAGCCCTTTTTGCACAAGCGGGCAGGTTTGAGCAATAGCGGCAGCCTGTTCAATATTTTCTGCCCTGATGATTTCATAACCGGAGATGCCTTCGCGGGCTTCAATAAAAGGCCCGTCGGAAAGGATCTGGTCTTTGCTCACATACCGGCCTTTTATCAGCAGTGGTTCACCCTTTATATAATTGCCGCTCTCAATGAGCGAGTCCACCCATTTGAGCATCATCGGTATGTTAGAAAATCGTTCTTCGTCTGTCATCTTGCCCAGCATGCCCAGGTCTTCTCTTATGATCATCATAAATTTTTCCATGATCTTGTTGTATAAATGGTTTTGAAAATTAATCTGAGGCGACTATAATAATTAAGACAATGAAGCCATCAAAAACCGGACACTGAAGTTATAAAATTGATTTGATCCTTTATTGCGATCTCAAAGAAAAGTAGTGCCTCAGTTTGAATTTTTCACTACAGCAACTTGTCATGCCGAGGCACGAGGCATCTCAGAGATTCCTCCGCAGCTTGTGCTGAGGTAACGAAGCATCGGAATGACAAATCCCGAATTAAATTTCAAATTCAGACACTACCCAAAGAAACCGGAATTATAATTTGCTAACTTGTTAACTAATCATTTATTAAAATGAAAATAGAACATCTTGCCATTTGGGTTGACGACTTAGAAGCTATGAAAGCTTTTTACTTAAAATATTTTGACACCAATGCCGGAGAAAAATACACTAACGAAAAGAACCGGTACACAGCTTATTTTATTTATTTCGGCAAGGGCAAAACTCGTTTAGAACTTATGAACAAACCTGGTATTGCAGCAGCTGTTGGGCAAAGAGGATTTACAAAAGGCATTGCTCATTTTACAATTTCAGTTGGGGGCAAAGAAAAAGTAAATGAACTTACAGAAACATTGAGAAGCGACGGCTATATTATTTTTAGTGAACCGAGAACGACGGGCGATGGTTACTATGAAAGCGTTGTTTTAGACCCCGAAGGAAATTATTTAGAAATTTCAGCCTGAAAATTTATAATAGAAAAGGAAAATATATTTTTCCATTTCAGCAACTTTGTTCACTTTCAAGTAGTGTCTCAATTTGAAATTTTCACTACAGCAACTTGTCATGCCGAGGCACGAGGCATCTTAGGGATTCCTCCGCAGCTTGTGCTGAGGTAACGAAGCATCGGAATGACAAATCCCGAATTAAAATTCAAACTGAGACACTACTCACTTTCAATGTACATTTAAACAGAAAATAATTTTGATAAATGCCATGAAAATTTTCTTTCTTATTCTGCTCCTTATAAGTGCTACAGTACACAAAGTGCTTGCGCAGCAGAACATTCATGATTTTCCAAACTACGATCTTTATTTACAACTTGAAACAACATCAGATATAACAGCGAACGTAAGTTTTGGCGATTTCGATGGCGATGGCCATCTTGATATTCTGCTGGTAAAAGGAAGGCATTGGCCCGTTGTTGAAAAGATTATTCTTGGTGACGGAAAAGGCGGAATAAAAAAGGCTTATAATCTCGGAGAAGTGAAAGACCGCTCATATACCGGAGCCGTAGCTGATTTTAATGGAGATGGTTTCCCTGATATTGCCGTTAGCAATGATGCCCCCGATAAGAAGCTGGTTTATTTTAATGACGGGAAAGGCAATTTTACAATTGGATCTGAATTCGGTCTACCTAGCTGGTCAACAAGAAATTTATCCGTTGCTGATATCAACAACGATGGTTTGCCCGATCTCATTTTAGCGAACAGAGATGCTGTGGGACATACATCAAACTATGTTTGCTTAAACAAAGGAAAAGGACAGTTTGGTAGCGATTGCATTTCATTCGCTCATTATCCTGCCACCACAATTACCCCTGCCGACTTTAATAAAGATGGTTTTATTGACCTCGTGGTGCCATATCGTGACAGCGGCCAGAGTTATGTGTACATGGGTGGTTCAGATTTCACTTTTCCGGAGTCCCGCCACATTCCATTCTGGCCCACCTGACGCTACCATCCGTGTAGCAGCGGTGGCAGATTTTAATGGAGATGGTTTGCTTGATATTGTAACTATAGACGAGAACAAAGGAGTGAATCTTTATTTTGGGCAGAAAGATCAAAGCTTTTCTGCAGGTATTTCTTTAGCAGATGCGAAGGTGATCCCCTATGCATTGGCGGTCGCCGATCTGAATAAAGATGGAAAGATGGATATCATTGTGGGCCACGTAGAAGCACCGTCAACCGTGTTTTTTAATGATGGCACCGGCCGCAACTTTACACAGGTGTCTTTTGGTGATTCAAAAGGAACTGTATACGGATTTGCGATGGGTGATTTTAATGAAGATGGAATTCCTGACATTGCTGCTGCACGCTCAGATGCTACCAATGTTTTATACTTTGGCAATACCAAATCGAGGAAGGGCAAATGAGCTGAGAGGTGAGTTTAGAGTGATTAGTGCAGTCGGTCGGAGAGACTGCAACTGATAGAGCCAAATGTTTTTATTTTCCTTAAATTCGGAAAGGCAAAAAATGTTTTATGAAAACGCTCTCTCTTTTTCTCATCATCCAGCTTTCTTGCTTATTGCTTTTTAGCCAGGAGCCGAAATTGATGTTGCCGATTGGCCTAACCGGTAAAAGTTATAAAGCTTCATACGCTTTCGGAGGAAAAAATATTGTAACAATTTCAGCCGATGGAACTGCCCAGATATGGGATGCAGCATCCGCAATGCTGTTAGCAAATTTGGTAATGTACTTTTGAGCCAGATTTCAGCCCGGACTGGAAAAAGGTTGTAATTGGAGGGAAAGATAGCTCTGTCAAGATCTTGCAAATTGAATCAGGCAAAATATCAGTGGCCTTAGATCGCCAAAAATCCATTATACGGAGCGCAAAATTTAGCCCTGATGGCAAAGAAATTATTGCCACGTGTCAGGATAGCACTGTAAAGATATGGGACTGTAGTTTCTGGTAAGCTCCTTTTTGATCTGAAGGGATTTCCGGACAACATAACATGGGTTGGGTTTAGCCCGGATGGGAAAAAATATTTACACTACATGTGGCCCTGTTTGTAAAATCTGGGAAACAGCATCGGCGAACCTGCTTTTCGATTTAAAATTGCACACAAAGGACATCATTCTGCCAGTTTCAGCCCCGATGGAGAGAAAATAGCAACCTGCTTCATATGATAGAACTGCAATAATATGGGATTCCTATCAGGCAAGCTCTCTTGAAAATCTAAAAGGGCACACGATGGGTATAGGTTCATCCAATTCAAGCCCCGACGGAGAGAAAGTAATCATTATTTCTTCAGATACGACTGGCAAAATATGGGATGTTTCTTCGGGAAGGCTTCTTTCTAACCTGAAAGGTCATAAGTCACTCATATTTAGTTCAGAATTTAGCCCTGATGGGAAAAAAATTGCAACTGCTTCAATTGACGGAACAGCAAAAATATGGGATGTTCTTTCTGGCAAGCTGCTGCTTGATCTAAAGGAAAACAATCGGGAGGTGGGTCGGCACAACCTCATTTAGTCCCGACGGCGAAAAAATCGTAACTGTTTCTCCAGGATAATTTCGTTAAGATATGGGATACTGAATCCGGAAATCTCCAGGCTGAATTAAAAGGACATGCTTCATTTGTTAACGATGCCTGATTCAGCCCTGATGCAAATAAGATTATTACATTAACTGACAGCACATGTAAAATATGGAATGCCAAAACAGGAAATCCTGATAACAGAATTAATACAAAAGCAGACAGCATATTTTTGGCTCATTTCGTTGGCGATGAGAAAATATATCCAGAACAGACAGTACAATCAAAATCATGCAGCCCTATTCCGGGAAAACTTATCGCTTCATTTAAAGGGCCATTCGTCCTATATTGACTGGTTTAGGTTCAGTGCTGATAAGAAAAGAGTTTTCACAGTTTCTAAACTTGATTCATCAATTAAGTTATGGGATGTTGATAATGGTAATTTAATACAGGATATACAGGGTCACTGGTTCGATAAAACTTCTACCGAATTTAGCTCAGATGGGGAGAGATTAATCACCACTGAAGTTGATTGGTCTATATTAGATACAAGCGTTTTTAACTGCAAATTATGGGATGCCAAATCAGGGCACTTATTAAACACTTTAAAATGTCCTTCAAAAAATATAAATTCTGCAAAATTTAGCCCTGATGGGAAAAAAGTCGTCATCACCGATTTCATGACTTCTAAAGCAAAGATTTGGGATGCCGATTCCGGGAAATTGCTTTTTGAATTAAACGGTCACAAGAACCATCCTTTACCTGCTCCCTTTAGTAACG
>CAVRBD010000021.1:0-67287 GCA_963718975.1 uncultured Bacteroidota bacterium
AATTTCATCACCCATTCTCTTTTAATTTTAAACAAAAAAGAAAGGCGCTTTTTCACAATGAAATATTGAACTGCCAATGCTAAAAATGCACTAATTACCTGTGCATAAACAAGGGTCATTAATGACACATCAGGTGGAAAAAGATAACAGAAAAGGACATAGAAAAAAAAACCGCCCTGCCTGATCAAATTCGTGATCACAGTCCCGCTGAAACTTAGATGCGCCTGTTCTATCCATTGAAATTGCGAGAGAATGCTTTGAAAAATATAAACGATGTTATATACATAGAACATAGCAACCAGCCCAGGATGATGCCATATTTCAGCAAGGTATTGTGCTATGCAAATACTCAGTACAATACATGCAATGGTCAAGGCTGCGCTGATAAAAAATGAAGCTGAAAGTATATCAGGATGGTCCTCTTGTTTTGAAGAAGATAAAAATCTGATGAGCGCATTTTGCAAAAGCCCATTTCTCGCAGTTTCCAGAATGGTTGTAGTGGCTACAAATAATGCCCAGATGCCGAAACTGTGCTTGTCCAACATTCTTACCAACAGAAAAAAACCACCAAAGCCAAATAGCAGCGCCTGAATATTCAAAAAAAGATTGAGCGAACCAGATTTGAGCCAATAATTTCGGTTGTTAGTCGGCATAGGGAGCAAAGTATTTATAAGGATAAGGCCATTTCTTTATCATTTTTAATTTTCTTGCGCAAAAATAATTCATCTCAAACATGCGGCTTTACTTTATCAATGAAAATATAGTAAACGACTTATTCTTAAAAACAGTTGTTCCAAGCAACGGCGAACTGAGTGTTTTTGCGCTCAATACCGAGTCTTCAAGCAGTACATAATCCGTATCATATTTGCCAAACAATTTTTTTGCATCGGCTGGCTCGCCTGTTTTCAAAAATAAAATCATATTATTCCTGTCTTTGTCCCGCTCGTCAAAATCAAGATAAGGATTTGAAAATGTAAACCTGATTGCGACCATCTTCCTCGCAGTTGCCATTACCGGAAAAATGGAAGGATCGATATCACACAAAATAACTTTGTCTTCAGGTATATTTTTTATGATGTAATTATACACTTCAATTTTGCCTGTTTGGTTTTCCTTTTCTATCGCTTGCTGGCGCAGCAGCACAAAGTCTTCCCTGTTTTTATAAAATGGGAAATATGCGAACGCGCATATAAGAACAACGACGACAAAAAAAATGCCCCCGAAATTATCCCTGCGGCCGCTCTCCTTTTTTCCCGTCAATTTATTTTTTAAGAAACTAATGACTGGATTTATCAGAAACAAAAAACCGAAGCCAAAAAAAATGGACTGCAGCGCTTTCAAATAAAAGAAATAATGAAAAGAAGGAACTGTGCCTGGTAAGTGAATATGATATTTGCCATCAATGTTGGATACAAGTGTTGAATAGATGTACATGATTATTGTGAAATACAGCCAGCTTAAAATAATCCTTCTTATTAATTGTTGCTGAAAATTTCTGTAGAACCACACAAACCCTACTACAGCAACAAAAAAGGAAACCGACAAATTTGCTTTAATCATTTCTTTGTAATTCCTCCAGATAAAAATGCCTTCAGTGTATTCAAAAGTTGCGCGGTTTATTAAATGCAAATGATATCTCCCAAAAACATAATACAGCAAAGGCATTGCGGCAATCACAAAAAGCACAAATGTGATGATGCCCTGAAAAAAATATCTTCTTATTAAAGCATATTTTCTTTCTTTAAATAATGAAAATATTTTTTGTGATTGCAGCGAGATTATTATTAAGATGGAAAGTAGTGCCGGAGCTGAGTGGCTAAGGAAAGTAATACCAATAGATATTCCGAGAAAAACAAACCATGTATTTCTATCGCTTTCAAAAGCTTTGTAGCAAAGCATTACATTAATATAAAAAAGAAATTGTGCAAAACAAACCGGATAGAGCCAAGGCGTGTACGTTGCAGAACCCCAGCCCTGAATATTGCCCGATGCAAGAAACAAAAAAGAAAGAAGTGCTGCCAGACCAATCTCTGATCCAAAAAGATAAAAGGCCATAAAAAAAAATGCAACAGGAGCCAATATATTTAGGTAAGTGCCTGTGCGAACAGCTACAACATTGAGTGGAAGAGAAGTCGTTTTTGCAATGGCTGCTTCAATCGAAAACAGCATAGGATTGTACCATAAATATTCTCCTTTATAATTTGGATCTTTTCCATAATGACCTTGCAAAGTCCCTCTGGCAAAAGAAATATCCCTGTCGAAATCCGGATCAGCTGCCCAATTAAGATCATGAGTTGTTTTGTAGCATTGATAAAATGCAATCGTCAGCAACAAGATGCTTGCTGCAATAAAAAAAATCTTATTCAGTTTATTGTCCGGGGCAAATGCGAACATATAAGAGTAAATTCTGATGCGCAATGAGTTTGTGCACCATCACAACGAAATCTATTCATCAAAAGTGTATGACCGGCGAGATAATATCACTTTTTCATTGATCGCCAAGTTGAACATCTATGCGGCTAAAAGTGCCTTTCACTTAATACCCGGAAAGCCCATACTTTATAACGTAAACGAATAACCGAAAATATCATGCTGCCCAGCGCCCCTTCCAGTATATTGATTTTGGCGAGATAGCCCATGCACTTTTTAATATATACCTCTGCTGCAACTGACTGTTTTACACAGCCAACATCCTTCAATAATCTTGTATTATCAAATGCCTGTCCAAGCTCCATAAATTCAAGATAAGGAGCCAGTCCGGCCAGCAAAATGCGAACTGCGCCCGGATCGGTAAATTCCTCATTCCAATAATCAAGATAAATGTTGAAGTTAAAAAGGTCGCTTTCAGGTTTTAGTTTATTCTTTGCCCAGAGCTTGATCTGGTTCAAAAAAGATTTATCAATAAACCTGAATGGCGGCAATTCATTAAAATATTCCGAAAGCGAAATGGAAAGCTTGTGCGCCGATGTTGCGCCTTGCAAACCCGCAGAAATATGATATACTTTATGATTTCGTTTTGCAAAAAGAAGCTGCACAATAGACTCAGCAGCATAATCAACCGGGATCATGTCAAGCATCGCATGTTCGTTCACGGGAATCAGGCGCAACTGATTAATCGTAGCAACAGCCCACAAAATAACAGGAGACCTTGGCACAACATCTCTGCTATCGCCCATTATAATAGATGGCCTCGCTATCAAAATTTTTTGTTGGGGAAGATTTCTATCGAGCAATAATTCGCCCTGCATTTTTGTATATGTATATCTTACCAAATGCTGTGCTTCGGCATTCGGCGATTCATCTTCCTGAACCGCTCTGTGCGTGATATCAGTACCGCAAATGGTTGCAGTACCAACATATAAAAAGGTATGAAGACGCGGGAGCTGCTTTGCCCAGTGCAATAATTTCTCAAGCCCGGCAATATTCACCTGCTCAAGTATGTCGTCATAAATCCGCGAAAAAGAAGTATTTGCCGCTGAGTGGATAATCACATCTGTGTCATCAAGTATTTTATTTGCTTCCAGCGACTGCGTTAAATGAGGATCAAAAAGATTGCCTGAAACAGGGAGCACTTTTTTTTCATCAAAATAATCGCCATGAACGGCAAAAACTTTTTTCAATCTCGCAATTGGCTCAAGCTCATTATTAGGCCTGATAAAACAATATATTTTACCTATGTCTTCTCTTTTGCTAAGGCTTACAAGCAATTCGCCGCCTAAAAAACCAGTACAACCGGTCAAAAAAATATTCATAAATATTTTCAGTCTAAAAGCTCAAGTCCAAGTATGCCAAGTATGATAAGCGAAATGGACAAAACTTTAATCAGTGAAACAGGCTCTTTAAAAAATACAATGCCGATAATAGCAATTAATGCAGTGCCCGCGCTTGCCCAAATTGCGTAAGCGACACTCACTTGCATTTTCTCAAGAACAAAAACAAGTGTTGCCAAACTGATACCGTAAAAAACAAAAACCAAAACCGAAGGCACCAATTTTGTAAAGCCTTCTGCGTATTTCATACAAATAGTGCCGAGCACTTCAAACAAAATGCCGATGGCGAGTATCAACCATTTCATAGCAAAAAAATTATAAGGTTAGCTAAGGCGAGGTCAGAAGAAGAGCGGCAATGTAAGATTTTTTTGAATCATCATCTGTAACTCTTATGAGTACTTTTATGCCGTATTCGCTGTTTATAGCCTCCCGGAATGTTCATTGCCAAAATCTCTATAAATGCCAACGCACAAAATCTCATGCTTGTTGCCTTGGCAATTCTTCTATTCATTATTATATTGCAGAGCAACTAATACATACACTATTGAAACTATTGTTACTTATCTTTTTACCGATAGTATTATTATCAACCAAATCTACTGCACAAAGAAGCAATGGCGTTATCAAAGGAAGAGTTATAGCTGTTGACGGGCAGCCTGCTTCTAATGTAAATGTGGAATTGCAACATCTGAAAAGAATAACTGTTACAGATAACAATGGTTTTTTTGAGCTTCCTCATTTGCCTGCACTTCAGGACACCCTCATCATTTCTTCAGTTGAATCGAAGACTTTTTCAGTATTTGTTGCACTCAAAAAAAATGAATCACAAAATCTTGGTGAAATACATGTTTCTTTTAATATCGGGCAACTGCAAAATGTTGAAGTGAAAGGGCGAATTGCACATTCTTACAAAAGTGATTACTCTTTTTTTGGCAATAAAACAGAAACTCCTGAAAAAGATATTCCTCAATCCATTTCAACTGTAACTAAAGAATTGATAAAAGATAAGATGGAGTTCACGCTGAAAGATGCTGTGGATGAAGTTGCAGGCGTAAATCAATATTCAGGCTTTGATGAATATACTATACGCGGATTTCGTGCAGAAAATTCACGAGACATCAATGGGCTTAGAGGTTATAACACAACTTATACCAGCTCGATGCTTGTAAATATTGAGCGTGTTGAAGTAATTAAAGGGCCGACAGCAACCTTGTATGGCAACTGCGATCCAGGCGGAACTATCAATCTCGTCACAAAAAAACCTTTGGAAAAAAATGAATCCGAAATAGATATTTACGGAGGCACATGGGATCATTTTCGGGCTCAGGGCGATGTTACAGGGCCGCTTAATAAAAGCAAGACCTTATTATATAGATTGAATGCAGGTTATGACCATAGCAATTCTTTCCGCAACGAACAACATTCAAATTCTTTTGAGGTAGCTCCATCGCTAACTTTTATTCCGAATGATAAATTGCAAATCAATATTGATTTTTCTTTATCAACCATTCATACGGTTTTAGACTGGCCAACCCGGCCTTGAAAATGACAACAATTTAAAAGCAACACCTATTTCTCTTTCGGTAAGCCAACCTGGTGATTACTTGCGCGAAACAGATATTGCTTCTATCGCAACATTGTCTTACAAATTCAATGACCACTTTAGTTTCAACAGCGGGTTTCTTCATTACATAACACATCAGAATGTTTCAAACCATGGTTTGCAGGGTTACATCACACCCGATTCCGTCAATCTTTATTTCACAACATGGACATACCCAACAGTCACCAATACCATCAGCAATTATTTCACATATAAATTCGATATCGGTAAAGTAAAAAATGAACTTGTTTTCGGCTATGACTTTATACGAAGTTCAGTGAACTTGAATCAGCAGTATTATGAATTGCCAGATCAATTTGGCTTAGGCAGCGGGACTGTTGGCACATTCAGTTTGAAAAATCCGCAATATATCAACAGGCCTGTCGGCACATATCAGGCATCAGATTATGATAATGATGGCACTGATGTGGATGACAATATTTATCATACTCAAGGCGTGTATGCTCAAGACCAGCTAAGCTGGAACAAATGGAAATTATTATTCAGCCTGCGTGAAGAATTTTATAAAGGCGATGATGTAAGCGATAGTGCAAGCGATCTTGCTGAAACAGTATTCCTCCCAAGAGTTGGATTAGTATATTCTCTCACGCCAAACATCGGCGCTTACGCAACTTATAACAAAGGATTTGATGCTTTTGAAGCTTCAACAGCTACTGAAATTTTCAATTCTCCATTCAAGCCACAGCTAAGCGAATTGTTTGAAGCAGGCGCAAAAGGCAATTTCTTTCATAATAAATTATCAGCATCGCTGGCAATGTATCAGCTCACGCTTTTGAATGTTGCAGTAAATGCGAATGATATTTCCAATCCGAATTTATTTGTACAGCAAGGGCAAAATCGCTCGAGAGGAGTTGAAGCTGAAGCCAGCGGAAATATTTCATCGAATTTAAGCGTGATGCTTTCTTACGCATATTGCGCCGCGATTGTGACGCAAAGCAAAATCACCTCGCAGATTGGGACAAGGGTTGAAAATGCACCACGGAACAGCAGCGGAAGCTGGATCAAATATACCTTCAGTAAAGGGTTTCTTAAAGGGTTTGGAATTGCAGCCGGCCATTCGCAAGTGGGTTTTCGCAATACACTTGATCCGGCTACTACTTTACCCGGCTATGTTGTTATTAATGGTGGCATACACTATCGCTATAAGCATTTTTTGATTGCAGCAAATGCAAACAATATCACAAATACAGTTTACTGGATGGGCGCTTACAACAATGTAAACAAATGGCCCGGTGCGCCGCGCAGTTTTATGATTAACCTGGGTTATAGTTTTTAAATTCATCAATGATATCAATCTCGCTTATTGCACATTATTATTGCTTTTATTTGCAGTAAATAATACAGAATGATTTTGGGTATTTCTGATTTTGATAATGCTTTTTTTATTGGCATCGCAGGAACAGGGATGAGCGCTGTTGCACAATATCTTGCTGGCATTGGAAAGAAAGTCAGCGGCTCAGACAGGTATTTTCAGTCCAATGTTTTTAATGAAACAAAAGAAAAATTAACGGAAACAGGTATACGCTGTTTCGCACAAAACGGAGAAGGAATTACAAATGAAACAGAATTAGTAGTTGTATCAACAGCCGTTGAAGATACTATTCCCGAAGTGCAGAAAGCCAGGCAACTTAATATTCCCATTATCAAACGCTCTGAATTGCTTGCCCTGATTGCAAAAAGTAAAAAGACAATTGCAGTTGGCGGAACATCCGGCAAAAGCACAACCAGTGCGATGTTGTTTGATATTCTTCAACATGCAGGATTGCAGCCCGGAATTATTAGTGGAGCAGGATTAATAAGCATCATCAAAGAAGGAAAAATCGGCAACGCAAAAGTTGGCAATGGAGAATTATTGGTAATTGAAGCAGATGAAAGCGATGGATCCATTATTCAATATGAACCTGAGGTTGGATTATTATTAAACATTGATAAAGACCATCAGGAAATTGATGAGCTGATGGAAATTTTTTCAACATTCAAAAAAAATACAAAAAAATTATTTGTTGTTAATCAATCAAACTCGCTCGCAAAAAAACTTTCACAAAATATTGCGCATGATTTTTCAACAGATGAAAGTTCCGGAGCTGGTTTTATTTCAACCGATTTCAAACAGGAAGGATTAACCATTTCATTCAAAATAAATGGAACAGATTTTAATCTCAACACAGTAGGGAAACATAATATGGAAAATGCCTTAGCAGCAACTGCTGTCGCCAATCAATTAGGAGTTGATTTAAAAACCTGTTCAGAATCTCTTCAGCATTATGAAGGCATTCATCGCAGGCATCAGGTGCTTGGCAATAAAAAAGGAATTTATGTTATTGATGATTATGCTCATAATCCTGCAAAATGTGCAGCATCTATTGAAGCTTGTCAATATATAGCACCGAAAGTAATTGCCTGGTTTCAGCCGCATGGATATGGACCGACAAGATTTTTAAGAAATGATTTTGTGAACGAGATTGAAAAAGTACTTCGGACTGAAGATGAAATCTGGATGAGCGAAATTTTTTATGCCGGTGGAACTGCTACAAAAAATATTTCTGCCAATGACCTTATCAATGATTTGAAAGCGTTGAACAAGCCTGCATTTTTTGTCGAGAACAGAAATGATTTTCTGAACAACATTCGTTCTCATCTTACTAACAATTGTGTGATTTTATTAATGGGAGCAAGAGATCCTTCGCTGGAACAATTTGCAAAACAGGTTTGGGAGGGATTATAATCTCTATTGAATTTCTGCCACTTTATTTTTAGGGCCTCTTCCTAAACTGATGTCAATAAGGTTTTGTTCAAGCAATTTATTTAAAGCTTTAGTTGAATCATTTTCCGAATTCACCAAATCATGAAGTGTTATCTTATCAAGCAATTGATCAACCGTGAACTGGATCATTTGCCAGAGAGAGCGTGCAGAACAATCAACAGAGTTGGTACACAATCTTAATGCACCTGCATGCGTTCCGCAGAATGATGCATCAAACAATGCGCCGCCAAGCGCTTTGAGCACATCATTGATAATTATTTTTTGTGACGACATCGCCAATACGTAGCCGCCTTTATTGCCGGGAGTGCTGTTAATAAAACCTGACATACGAAGAATGCGCGTAAGTTTTGCAATATAATGGCTGCTCAACCCCTCACCTTCGCTAAGTTGCGGAATGCTCATGCCTTCTGCATCTTTGCAAGCTGCGATGCGGATCAAAATACGCAAGCCATATTCTTCCTGTGCAGTGATTTTCATAATTAATAATTTATTTTTTACATCATCCCTAATTCTAATTGTGCTGCTTCGCTCATCATGCGTTTTTCCCATTTCGGAGTCCAGGTAATCGCAACATGAACATCATTCACTCCTTCAATCTCTCTCACTTTCTGGTCAACTTCAACGGGTATTGTTTGCGCTGCCGGACAACTCGGCGCAGTCAGCGTCATCACAATCTGAACATTGTTTATCGGCAAAATATTTATTTCATAAATCAGCCCAAGCTCATAAATGCTCACCGGAATTTCCGGGTCAAATATTGTTTGCAGACATTCAATCACTTTTTCTTTCAGTGCTTCTGTTTCCATTTCTATACCGTAGTTGAATTTTTTATTTTATATGCCAGCGCATAATTTTTCATTTGTTTCACCATCGAAAGCAAGCCATTGGAGCGGGTTTGCGCCAAATGAGTCGTCATGCCAATTTGCTGAATGAATTCCAATTTCGCTTGAATAATTTCATCAGCCGTGTGTCCAGACAACACTCTTATCAACAAACTAATCAATCCTTTCACAATTACTGCGTCACTTTCCGCTTTAAAAAAAATCTTCCCACCTTTTTCATCTGCCACTAACCAAACTGTCGATTGACAACCTCTTACTTTATTCTCATCTTTTTTATATTGCTCTTCTAACGGCTCTAATTTTTTTCCGAGGTCAATAATGTACTCATACTTATCATCCCATGAATCAAATAAAGAAAACTCCTCCACAATTTCTTCTTCAGTTTCTTTTATCGCTTTTTCCATGTACGATGTTTGATGATCTATGTACGATTTGCCTTAATCGCACATGTATTATTAATTATTAATTATTAATTACTAATTATTAATTTTCATTTTTTTGTCCCCAGCGACATTGCTACTATTAAACATCGTTGCGTCGCACTCTTGTACTTTTATTTTTCTATTCAGCATTGTGCTAGTCTCAAATTATTTTGTATCATTCAAAAAAAGCAAAACCTCCTTTTGGTTCTTTGCGTTAATCTTTAGCGTTCTTTGCGGTTAATTGCATTCTAAACAAGCATCTTCACCGCCTTCTGCAACCCAACAATCAGTTCATCAATTTCTTCTTTAGTATTATATACTGCAAATGATGCTCTAACGGTGCCGGGTATCCCAAAACGATTCATTAATGGCTGTGCGCAATGATGCCCTGTCCTTACTGCAATACCACGATTATCCAACAAAATCCCAATATCCTGCGGATGCGTTTTATCAATAATAAAAGAAACCAGGCTCGTTTTTTCTTTTGCTTTACCAATAATCTTTAATCCGGGAATTTGTTCTAATTGAGAAGTTGCATAAACCAACAATTCATTTTCATGCGCACGGATTTTTTCTTTGCCAATCTTATTTACAAAATCCATTGCGGTTTTGAATGCAATGGTATCTGCAATATTCGGCGTGCCCGCTTCAAACTTGTAAGGCAAATCATTAAAAGTTGTTTTCTCAAATGTTACTTCTTTGATCATTTCTCCACCACCCTGAAATACAGGCATCAACTCCAGCAAATTTTTTTTGCCATATAAAACGCCAACACCGGTTGGTCCGTATAATTTATGTGCAGAGAAAGCAAAAAAATCGCAATCCATTTTCTGAACATCAATATCCAAATGAACTGTTGATTGTGCTCCATCTACTAAAACAATGGCACCAACTTTATGTGCTGCTTTTATGATTTGCTCAACAGGGTTCACTGTTCCCATTGCATTCGACACATGAACAATGGAAACCAACTTTGTTCTCGGACTTAATAATTTTTCAAACTCATCCATCAGCAATTCCCCATCATCATTAATAGGAATCACTTTTAGCACTGCATTTTTTTCTTCGCACAAAACCTGCCATGGAACAATGTTTGAATGATGCTCCATGGTGGAGATAATAATCTCATCTCCGGCTTTTATATTTTGTCTCCCCCAGGCATAAGCAACAAGATTGATTCCTTCTGTTGTTCCTCGTGTAAAAATAATTTGTTCTCTTGATGCTGCGTGAATGAATTGCTGTGCAGTATCACGCGTTTTTTCAAAAGCAACAGTTGCCTCTTCTGCAAGCGTGTGAATACCACGATGAATATTTGCATTGTAATCCGAATAATAATTCGTCAATGCATCAATTACCATTTGTGGTTTTTGTGAAGTGGCTGCATTATCAAAATAAACAAGTGGCTTTCCTTTCACTTCGCGATTCAAAATCGGGAACTGTTCGCGAATGGAATATATATCTAACGTATTTTGTAAAGTGGCAGGTTCTATCATACTCGAATGATTAAAAATTGAAACTAATTAGCGCTAATTAGTGTATTAATTTTCTAAACGCACAACAATCAATTTTTCAATATAAGCACGGATGGGCGCAGGTTTCACATGTTCCAGAATATCTGTAGCAAATGCACGTACTAATAATGCATGTGCCGTTTTTTCACCAATCCCTCTTGATTGCAGATAGAACAATGCATCTTCATCCAATTGACCAACCGTGCAGCCATGCGAGCATTTTACATCATCTGCAAATATTTCCAATTGGGGTTTTGTGTTCACGCTTGCATTATCCGAAAGCAACACATTTTTATTAGACTGATACGCATTTGTTTTTTGTGCCGGCTGTCTCACAAATATTTTTCCGTTGAACACACCCGATGAATCATCATTCATGACACCTTTATACAATTCATTGCTGAAGCAATTCGGCTTCACATTATCAACTACCGTGTGATTATCGATATGGCTCTTCCCTTTCTGAAAATACAATCCATACAAATGTGCTTCACAACGTTCAGCTTCCAAAACGATATTCAAATTATTGCGCACGATTCCGCCGTTCAATGAAATGGTTACTGTGTGAACATAACTTTTTCCAATCTGACGAATATGAGTAGTGCTCACTTGATTGGCGTGAGCAACATCATTTTGAATTTTATAATATTCAACCAATGCATTTTCTTCAACAATAATTTCCATCACCTGATTGGTAAAACTTTCGGAATCACCGATAGTGATATAAGTTTCTATCAATTGCACTTGCGCGTTTTCACCAACATGCACCAAACTGCGCGGTTGAGAGAAAATATTTTCTGTTCTTGCATCGGTGATGTTATAAATGTAAATCGGATGCTCAGTAATCTTTCCTTTTGATATATGAATAAAAACGCCGCCATTAACAAATGCCGTATTGAGCGCATTAATCCCATCTTTCAAATAATTGCTGCTGTGACCAAGATGCGCTACAACGATTTCCTTGTATTCATTGCTTGCAGCTTCTTCTAAAGGCAACACAATTAATTCTTTTGAAATAATCTTTGAAAGCGAAGCAGAAAATATTCCATTCACAAAAAACAATTCATTGGCTTTTTCATATCCGGGTAAACGCAATGCATTAATATCATTTGTTGAAAGTGATACTGATGAATGAACAGGAAACTGATATTCTTTATTAAACAATCCACTGATGCGTGTGTATTTCCATTCTTCATGCTTCAAAGTCGGAATACCAAATTTCGTGAAATCATTGAACGCATTTTCACGAACAGATGACAATCCGTTTTTTTCTTTCTTAGATTGCAATTCCTGAAAATGTTCTTTGTAATATGCTACAGAATTCATTTTTTAGTGCCATTTAAATTCACAATTCACCATTGACCATTCACCATCACACTTCTTCTTCAACATTCACTTCATTCTTGATAAAATCATATCCTCTTTCTTCCAATTCAAGCGCCAGTTCTTTGGTTCCGGATTTCACAATTTTTCCATTGTATAACACATGCACAAAATCGGGAACGATATAATCCAATAATCTTTGATAATGTGTTACAACCAAAACTGCATTGTCTTTATTTCTTAATTTATTTACGCCGTTTGAAACAATGCGAATCGCATCAATATCAAGCCCGGAATCAGTTTCATCGAGTATCGCCAATTTCGGTTCAAGCATTGCCATCTGAAAAATTTCATTTCTTTTTTTTCTCCACCGGAAAATCCTTCATTCAACGGGCGGCTTAATAATGATTGGTCAATATTCATCAGAGCCATTTTCTGTTTCATCAGTTTCAAAAAACTAACTGCATCCAAAGGCTCTTGTCCGCGATATTTGCGCACTTCATTAACAGCCGTTTTAATAAAATTCGTTGTGCTTAATCCGGGAATCTCAATCGGATATTGAAATGCAAGAAATAATCCTTCCGCGGCTCTTGCTTCAGGCGAAAATTCCAATAAATTTTTTCCTAAAAAATCAACAGAACCTCCTAATACTTCGTAATTCTGTTTCCCTGCAAGCACTGATGCCAACGTGCTTTTTCCAGAACCATTTGGCCCCATAATCGCATGCACTTCGCCTGCTTTTATTTCGAGGTTGATTCCTTTTAAAATTTTTCTTCCCTCAATCCCAGCTTGTAAATTTTGAATGTTCAACATGATTAATCTCTATTTAATTTTTCTCCTCCGGCCTGAAGGCCGGAGCTAGTCGAAAGCTTCATTGTTATTAAAAAACAAAACAATCCGCACATTTGCAAATTTCCAAATCCGCAAATTAACCCACGCTTCCTTCAAGGCTAATTGCTAATAATTTTTGTGCTTCCACTGCAAATTCCATCGGCAACTGGTTCATCACTTCCTTCGCAAATCCGTTCACAATCAATGCCACTGCGGTTTCTGTGTCAATGCCTCTTTGGTTGCAATAAAAAATCTGGTCTTCGCCAATTTTTGATGTAGTTGCTTCATGTTCCACAAGCGCAGATTTATTTCTCACTTCTATATAAGGAAAAGTATGTGCGCCGCATTTATCGCCAAGCAATAATGAATCGCACTGAGAAAAATTTCTGGCATTGTTTGCTTTCTTGCTCACGTGCACCAAACCTCTGTAGCTATTATTGCTAAAGCCTGCGGAAATTCCCTTCGACACAATCCTGCTTTTTGTATTTTTTCCGAGATGTTGCATCTTAGTTCCTGTGTCTGCCTGTTGATGATTATTAGTAACTGCCACAGAATAAAATTCTCCAACTGAATTATCGCCTTTCAAAATCACGCTCGGATATTTCCACGTGATGGCAGAACCTGTTTCAACCTGCGTCCATGAAATTTTTGAATTCACTCCCTGACAAATTCCACGCTTCGTTACAAAATTGTAAATGCCTCCAACACCGTTCTTATCTCCGGGATACCAGTTCTGAACGGTTGAATATTTTATTTCCGCATTGTCCATTGCAATCAATTCCACAACGGCTGCATGCAATTGATTTTCATCACGCATTGGCGCTGTGCAACCTTCCAGATAGCTTACATAACTTCCTTCATCCGCAACAATCAGTGTTCTTTCAAACTGTCCGGTGTTTTCTGCATTAATGCGGAAATAAGTGGAAAGCTCCATCGGGCAGCGAACGCCTTTTGGTATATAACAAAAAGAACCATCACTGAAAACCGCTGCATTGAGCGCCGCAAAATAATTGTCGGTAACAGGAACAACAGAGCTCAAATATTTTTTTATCAACTCAGGATGTTCCTGAATGGCCTCGCTCATGGAACAAAAAATAATTCCGAGCTCGCCCAATTGCTCTTTAAAACTTGTACCGATGGAAATGCTATCAATGACTGCATCAACCGCGACACCTGTTAATCTTTTTTGCTCGCTTAATGAGATACCTAATTTATCAAATGTTCTTTTTAATTCAGGATCCAGTTCATCAAGGCTTTTGAGGTTGATTTTTTGTTTTGGAGCGGAGTAATAAATAATATCCTGATAATTGATTGGGGGATATTTCAGGTTTGCCCATTTTGGTTCGTCGCCCGACATGCGAATCCACTGCCGATATGCTTTCAATCTCCATTCAAGCATCCATTCAGGTTCCTTTTTTCTCGCGGAAATAAAACGAACCGTATCCTCGCTTAAGCCTTTCGGCGCTTCGTCTGCATCAATGTTCGAAACAAAGCCATATTTATAGTCAGAAAGAACGGTTTTCTCTATCGTGCTCATCCCTTCATCCACATCTATATTTCTGTGCTTATATACTTCAGGATTCATGCTGCAAAGATACGAATCAATTTATACAAAAAAGTATAAAAAGGGTATTATGGCGTTTTTTCAATGGAATTTTTCGCATCATGCAGCCTTAAAACTCATTTTATTTATCAGGATAAATTCTTGCCGCCCAGCCACCTCCTGTGGAAAGTTGTATATTGATTTTATCTGCCGAAGAGATTTTGATTGTTTCCTTTTTGTAATCAGTTGCCTTTCTATCTGCGTTCATCCCATCTTTAAAAATTTCAGCGCTATAATTTCCGGGAGGAAGAAATGAAAAATCAAGCATCACCTCGCGTGCATTCCAATTGCTCATGGCGCCCACAAACCACTCGTTGCCCTTTCTTCTTGCAAGGGCCACATACTCTCCCACCTTTCCGGCAAGCGGCACAGTCTCATCAAAGGTTGTAGGGATTTTTTTGATAAAATCGGTACACTCCTGTTCCCGCATATAAGCGGTCGGGTTATCCGAAAGCATTTGAAGCGGCGCATAAAAAACAATGTATTCAGCAAGCTGCTGGCAACGGGTTCCCTGGCTCATCGGATCATTATTAATAGGCCTGAAATCGGCTTTGTTTGCATTGCGCATGGCGCCGGGCGTATAATCCATGGGGCCTGCCAGCATGCGGATGAAAGGAATGCTGGTGGTATATTTCGGCTGGTCTTCCATTGCCCATTTAAAATTTTCCAACCCTTTCACGCCTTCATAACCGATAACATTTGGATAAGTGCGCTGCAATCCGGTCGGTTTAAAAATACCGTGATAATCCACCATCAATTTATATGCTGCTGCTTTTTTTGCTATCTCATAAGTTGAAGCAACTACTTTTTGATCGTCACGATCAAAAAAATCAATCTTAAATCCTTTGATGCCCATTTTTGAATAAACAGAAAATGCCGAATCCATTTGTTGTGTGATAGAATACCAGGTTGCCCAAATAATAACACCAATATTTTTTTGGTTGCCATAATCGATAATCGTCTGCAAATTCACATCGGGATTTAATTTAAAAAGGTCAAGGTCATTGCAAGATCCTTCATCGATGATAATATAAGAAAGCTTATTTGCCGAAGCAAAATCAATATAATATTTGTAGGTAAGCGTATTCATGCCTGCTTTGAAATAGACGCCGGATATATTCCAATTGTTCCACCAATCCCAGGAAACCTGCCCGGGCTTTACCCACGAGTAATCTGTCAGCCTTGGCGGTGCTGCCAGCTTTTGAATAATATCGCAATTCAGCAGGTCTTTATCTTGTTCGCTGATAACAATAACGCGCCATGGGAAATTGCGTATGCCGGTTGTTGTAGCAATATAATCTGCTCTTTCGGTTGGAATATAATTGATGCCGAAAACATGAGCGCTGGTGGGATAAGGGGCATAAACTGCCTTGAAGCCTTTTTGTATTTGGTTAAGATCAAGATACATGCCGGGATAATCTTCAAGGTTCGCCTCAAGTATTGCCAGCTTTTTATTATGGCCAACATCTACCAGCAAAGGAAGAAAAGCGAGCGAATCTTTCGGGAATTCTGAAAGATGTATTTCGTGATACAATGCTTCGAACGATGAATTGAATATTTTGCGGTCTCTGTAATCCCATTGTATCGGCACAAAAGCTTTGTCATCGTCTGTGAAATTGAAATTAGCTTCTTCGTTTTTTATGATGATATTTCCTTTTTTTCTGGTGAAGAAACGATATGCGACTGCATCATTATATACCCTAAAAATAATTCCGTAATCATTTTTGAAATTTATAGTGAGCTGATTGTATTCATCATGAATGACCGCTTTAATATAATTTATGGGATTGAATGTATTGCTTATTTTTTCTGTTTTGGAAGAAGCGATCGTGGCCTTGTCGCCCAAAGTTTCATTTTGCAATTGCAATGAAATAGCAGAAGGAGCAATCATCTGTTGGCCTTTATGCTGAACAGACCATTGTATTTTATCAGCGACTTCAACGTGCAGGGTAATATTTTTATCCAGCGATTGAACCTCAAAAATTTTTGCTTTTTGTGCAAAAGAAGTTGAGAACATTAGAACGCCCGCAATGTGAAACAGAAAGAACTTCATATGGTTTTATTTATATTTCTTGAAGATGATTTCGGTTATGCATGTAAGTTATTTTTTCTTCAGCAAATTCCACTCATCAAATAAACGTTGAGTTTTGATGAAAAAATAATGCTATTTATACAAATCCTGATGCTATAAATTAATTTACCCATATTTACTTTGCATTTTTAAGTTGATTCAAAATGCATGTTTCGTTTTTTTTGCCAGGTTGGCAAGATATATGTAATTGAAATTAGAAATTCAATTAGGATATTTGAAAATATTTTCCGGTTATGAGCAGCCTCGTTACACTATCGATTGTCGGCTTGTTTGTGGGTTTTATTTTCTCAATGCCTATTGCAGGGCCTATCAGCATTCTCATCACTTCAAATGCGCTGAAAGGAAAAACAAAATATTGTAACCACGCAGCTATCGGCTCATCCGTTGCCGATCTCATTTATGTTTTCTGTGCAGTTTTCGGGCTTACGCGGTTTTATTCATTCTTTAAGCCTGCCATTCCATATATATTGCTTGGTGGAATGATTTTTCTTTTTGTTCTTGGCTATAAAATATCGACAACCAAAATTAATCTGGCAGAAATAAAAGATAGTAAAGCTGAGACAGCTACAAAAAAACAGCCCAATGGTTTCATCACCGGTTTTTTATTGAATTTCCTAAATCCAACTTTGTTCATCAGTTGGCTCACTTCTTCTTTTATTGTCATTACAGTTGTAAGCTCTCTTGGCTTCAGCACCGGAGGCCTTGATCAAAGAGTTGATAAAAGCTTTAATTCTATGAATAAAGAAGGCGAGGGTTCTGCGCTTAAACAAAAAACACTTTCTTATCTGCACCTCGATTCAACAAAGTCAGCAGAAGCATACAAACACGCTGCCCCAAATGCAAATGCTTCAGCATATTTTTCTTTTGTATCAAGCCTTCTATACGCATTTTTTCTTTCATTGGGAGGAGTGCTATGGTTCTTTTGCCTTGCAATTTTTTTGGCAAACAACAGGCATCGCATAAAAATCAATCTGGTCAATAATATCATCCGCTCACTTGGATGGGCGCTTTATTTGTTTGCTTTGTTTTTAGGGTATCAGGCTGTTTCTCTTCTGATGCACTAAATTTTATTTAATCAGGAACCCTTTTAAATCTCTCATAAAAAAAAAGCGAGCACATTAATAATTCCATTCCGTAAAAAATATCTTCAATTGGAATTGTGAATAGCCGGATGCGCAAATTATAATCATCATTATACCAGACTACCGGTTGTTTTAACCCGTAACCGGTAAGGATTCCATTCACAATAAAAAATGGGATTACCAGGATTAAATATGTCGTGAAAAATTTATCTAACCATTTTACTTTTAAAAAAAACCTGAGCGTTAACATTAAAGCCGCAGTACTGATAAATGTAACGGAAGTGTACAAGCGGTCAATATTTATAATCCCAACCAAGAAAAGAAAAAAAGAAAAAATTACAATTACTATATTTTCTACAACAGGATGCCATTTGATTTTAAAAAAAGAAGTAAGGCAATGATAAGTGAAGATGCAAGAGAACGGGATGCAGAAAAAAAATAAATATTCTTCTACAGGTAAATTTAAAATTTTATGCCCAAGCGTATATTGATTATTGAAACCCCAAATCCCTTTTGCTGTGAATATAATATCCCAAACAAGGAAAATAAATGCGCTGATAATATTAGCCGGAAAATAATACCTGAAATTTCTATTAAATTTTATTTTGGGGTGAAAAGAAAATAACAAAGGAATGATAACAGAAAAAAAATCAACTAGCAGATAAGTAAATTTCATGTGGTTAAAGTTGATTTCTCTTTTCGGAAATATTTCATCGGCACCCATAGCATGCCAAAGCATTCCCCATCTTCTTTTCCCAAATGCTTATGATGCATTTTATGTGCCCTCCGAATGGCTCTGAAATAAGCATTGTCAGTATCTCTGAATACCTTGAACCGTTGATGAATAAAAATATCATGCACAAAAAAATAAGCGAAGCCGTATAATGTAATCCCAAGGCCAATCCAAAAAAAGAAATTAAAATGGTTTACCACGCCAAAATAAAGGCACACAATTCCCGGAATTGCAAAAATTAAAAAAAAGAAATCGTTGTGTTCAAAAAAACCTTTTGATTCTTTTTTATGATGGTCCTTATGAAAAAGCCAAAGCATGCCATGCATCACATACTTATGAGCAAGCCAGGCCACGGCTTCCATGGAAATAAATGCAGCAAAAACACTTAAAATATCAATTACAATCATTGCCAATATTTTTATTTGACACATTCAAATTTATATCCGGTTTCTTCCATTCTAAATTCAGCTTAAATAATATTTAACCGGTAATTCAAATTTGATTTTAGCATAAGCAAGAATTTTTGAAAATTCGGAACACGTATTCTTGCGTTGAAAACCCGTTCCGGGGGTAATCTTTTTATTTTCTTAAAAAGAGTATGATAATATTTATAAGCGAGGTAAACTCCTTTCCGCGAACTAACAGGCAGTTGCCTGATACCGTTCAGCGACTCTTCAAAATCAACTTCAATTTCTTTCTCTATAATCGCCTTATCGGCTTTTGAAAAATTTTTCAGATTTAACCCGGGAAAATAATTCCTGCCGAGCATTTCATTATCCGCTTTTATGTCGCGCAAAAAATTAACTTTTTGAAATGCAGCACCAAGCCGCATTGCATAAGGTTTTAGCTTATGAAATAGTTTTTCATCTCCTTCTGTAAAAACATGCAGGCACATTAAACCCACAACCTCCGCAGAACCATAAATGTATTTTTTGTACTCATTATCAAGAAAATCTTTTTGATAAAGATCCATCTTCATGCTTTCAAGAAAAGTAACAATCCATTCATTGCTGATTTTATATTTATGCACAGCTTCCTGCAATGAATTCAAAATAGGGTTCATGGAAATCCTGTTTTCGATAGCTGCATAAGTTTCTTTTTCAAAATATTCAAGCAACTTCTTTTTATCATAGTCATGAAAGCTATCAACAATCTCATCTGCGAAGCGCACAAAACCATAAATTGAATAAATCGGGTCGCGAAGCCCTCGATTCAAAAATAAAATGCCAAATGAAAAGCTTGTGCTGTATTTCCTGGTGGTTATTTTGCTGCATTCTCTTGAAACCTCATCAAAAAGAAACTTCATGATTAATTTTTTTAAGCTCGTTATTTAACAATCCGGCTGCAATTTTTCCTGAGATGATCGATGGCGGAACACCCGGCCCCGGCACTGTTAGCTGACCACAATAGAATAGGTTCCTGATTTTATAATTTTTTATCCTTGGTTTCATGACAGATGTTTGCATCAGCGTATTGGCGAGCCCGTATGCATTCCCTTTGTAAGAATTATAATCAGAAATAAAATCTTTAATACAATAGCTTTTTTTGTAAACAACATGCGGCAAGATTTTTTCGCCTAAATAATCTTCCAATCTATTTATCATTATAGTAAAATATTTTCCCCTGACAGATTCTTTATCATCGAGCCCAGATGCAATGGGCATCAATAAGAAAATATTTTCGCAACCATTTGGCGCAACCAAGGGATCTGATTTCGAAGAACAACAAACATAAAATAACGGTCTTGAAGGCCATTGCGGGCTGTCGTAAATTTCTTTTGAATGTTGCGATAAGCTTTCGTCAAAAAATAAAGTATGATGATTTAGAGCATTGATTTTTTTATCAATCCCTAAATAAAATATCAGGCATGAAGGCGCAAATGTTTTTTTCTTCCAATAGCCCTCGTCATAATTTTTTTGCGTTGGCTCTAATAATTTATTTTCAACAAACTCATAATCTGCCGAAGCAATCACTCCGTCACACTCAAACACTTTTTCATTTGCACGAACGGCAATTGCATTGCCATTTTCAGAAATTATTTTATCAACCGGCGAATTAAAATGAAAATGCGCTCCATTTTTTTTTGCAATCTCCATAAAGGCTTCAATCACTTTTCCAAAGCCACCTTGCGGATACCATGTACCCAATTTCAACGCTGCATAATTCATTAAACTGTACAAAGCCGGCGTTTTTTCAGGTTTAGCTCCCAAAAACAAGATTGGGAATTCCATTAATGAAATCAATTTTGGGTGCGAAAAATATTTCCGGATATGATTGCTGAATGAAGAAAAAACCTGCAAACTGAACAAGCCCTTCAAAAAACCTGCATTCATAAATTCTTTCAAAGAAAGGCTGGGCTTGTATACCAGCTCGTTCATGCCAATCCTATATTTAATCTTTGCTTCATCCATCATTTTTTTTAGTTGCTCACTGCTCCCTTTTTCAATTGATTCAAACAACAAACAGATATCATTAAACTTTGCAGGAATATGCATGATATCATCTTTTCCGTATACGATATCAAATGCAGGATCCAACAAATCCAACTGATAAAAATCGGATGGCCAATGGCCAAAATCTTTAAAAAAATTATCAAAAACATCAGGCATCCAATACCAACTCTGGCCCATATCAAACACAAAGCCTTCTTTTGTTTTCAATTGCCTTGCTCTGCCGCCCGGCTCGCTATTTTTCTCGAACACATGCACCTCATGCCCGATCGCAGAAAGATAACAAGCTGCACTTAACCCTGAAAAACCTGAACCTATCACACAAACTTTAGGCATGCAATTATTTTTTACAAAAATTAAATTCTATATCAAACTATAAAAAGAACCCTGCTCTTACAGCGAGCCTGTTATAAATAATATTTGTTGATTCATTATTGAGCTGATAAGATGTTCTTTGATATCGGTATCCCATGCTCAATAAAAAACCAGCGTTTCTGTTAAATGGAATTTTTATTCCCAGCCCTAAAGCATACATGAAGCCGCCTTTAAAGCCTGTGGCTTCAGAAGAATTTTGCGTGATGTTGATGCTGTAACCTGCATCAACAAAATAAAATGGAATTGCGCTGCCATTCTTTGCCAGATCTCCGCGAAAGCTTACAAAAACGGGTAAAAGACTTTGCGTTGCATATAAATCAGCGCCGACGCCAATCCCTGTCATGGCATATTGTGAAAACTTGTAGCCATTTACCGTTTGAAAAGAAAATGCAGCGGTAGTAACCCCACTCATAGTTGTTTTACCTGCTACTAAAGGGCCAAGCTCAGTAAAATGAGCAAAGCCTTTGTTCTTATAAAAAAAATTCTTCCACATTTTTTCATGCGCAATGCTGTCAATTTCGCTTAACGGGAAAACATAAATATTTCCTTCGCGTGTTTGTATTTTTATCGTGTCATTATTTTGTTCAATAATTTTTCCACGCAGCACCCATTTATTTTTCAAATACAGCACATCTTCTTTTTTTAACGACTGAGCATTTGTCTCGGCAAAAACAAAAGAAAAAAACAACGCTAACATAAATTTGGCCATATCCATATTATTAGTTGTCGGTCCACTTTTTGAAATCAGGCACTCTTTCACGGCTCACTATAATTGCATCATCATTAATGTGCTTCTTCAAAATAATTTGCAAGCGATTATTTTCATAAGGCCTTACCTGGTTTATAGCATGTATGTTCACGATCATGCTTCTGTTAATCCTAAAGAATGAAGAAGGGTCCAGCAGCTCTTCAAGGTGTTCCAAAGTATGTTCTGAAATATATCTTGCGCTATCTGAAGGAATGATGTAAACAATCTTATTATCAGAATAAAAAAGAGAAACGTCTTTTGCTTCAATAAAAAATAATTTATTCCCAATCTTCCCGGTGAACCTTGATTTATAGTGAGGAGCTTTCTGCGGAATCAATTTCAGTATTTCATCAAAGCGCCACAAAGGATTTGCCTCCAAAGCATGAAATTGCTTCAGTTTTCCCATCGCAATGTTTAGTGCCTGCAACGTTACGGGCTTCAACAAATAATCAATGCTCAATATTTTAAATGCATCCAGCGCATATTGATCATAAGCAGTAGTGAAAATGACAGGTGCGGAAATTTTCACCTGCCGAAAAATTTCGAAAGCCGATCCATCTGAAAGCTGTATATCTGAAAATATTAAATCGGGCGATGGGTTTTGTGAAAGCCATTTTACCGCTTCGTCTACACTTTCCAGAGAGGCAGACAATGTGGCTAAACAATCATACTGCTTCAAAAGCATTTTCAATCTTTCACTTGCCAGTGGCTCATCTTCAATAATAACCATTTTCATGATTCAGGTTGTATTAAAGGAATTGATACTGAAAAATGTTCGCTTGTTTTTTCTATTTCAATTTGTTTGCCTGCAATCAGTTCATATCTTTTTGCAATATTCTGCAGGCCAATTTGAGTTGACGAATCAATAAGCGGCTTTAATTGCAGGTTGTTCATTACCGTTAGTTTATTATTCACATTTACCGATAGCAAAATCTGAAGCGGTTTTTGTCTGGATGCTATGTTGTGCTTGATTGCATTTTCAATCAGCATCTGCAAGGCAACGGGTATGATCAATGAAGAAAAATATTGCTGCTGGATTTTGATTTCGATAAAAATACTTTCCGGAAAACGCTTTTGCAGTAAAAAAATATAGGGCTTGATAAACTCCAGCTCAGATTCAAGCGTGATGAGCTCAAGTTGTTGTGTGTTCAGCACATGCCTGTACACTTTTGAAAATTCTTCAATAAACTTATTGGCATCAGGGCTTTCCTGCATCACCAATGTTGAAAGCACATTCAGGTTATTGAATAAAAAATGCGGATTAATCTGGCTTTTTATTGCCTGAAGTTGCGCCTGGGAGCTGATGCGCTTCAGCTCTTCAGTTTCTAATTGCTTGTTCTTATATTGATTTATATAAAACAAAATGCCATTGATTATGTGCAAAAACAAATTCACCCTTGTTCCATAAGTGAACGTCAGCTTCATTGAAATTTTCAGTTCCTGTTGCGGTATATGAAAAACAGTTGCATTAAAAGCTATAACAACCACTATGGACAAAAGCGATGAGATTATCATCCCCAATAAAAAGAATACAATCAAAAATCTTACAGATGATTGGTTCTGAAAATATTTGTTCAACAATTTTTGCAATAACCTGTTGCTTTCCCAAACAAATAATGTAACAATAGAAAAGACCAGTAAAACATAGTACCATTTTTCGTTGATATGGTAATAGGTATATACTTCCGAGAACAGCGAATTGAGATATGAATACACTGCCAGCAGAACAATAAGCAAGTAGCGATATTTGTTGGTAAACATCTTATTAATATACATCAGCCCCATCAATATTTACGAGATGGGGCTGATTATAGTTTGAAAAAAAATAATTAATCAGGGCAGAAGCACCTGGTCAATTACGTGCACAACACCATTCGTTACCACAATATTTGCAGCAATAATATTTGAAGGCGTTGAGTTGCTGTTCCCTTTCACTTGAGAGGCCATCGGTTAAACTAATTGTTACAGTTTCTCCATTCACTGTAGCAGGCGTTTCACCATTTGTAAGATCGCTTGAAAATATACGGCCTGCGATGACATGATAGGTAAGTATTGTCGTTAAAGTGTTTGGATCTGCAGCGTTAATTGCATTTGCATCAGCAAAACCTGCGTTGATAAATGCCTGGTTGGTTGGCGCAAAAACAGTGAATGGGCCAGCGCTTGATAAAACTGCTGCTACATTAGTAGTTCCCTGACTTGCCCTTAGTACTGCCGCTACCAGCAAGCTTAAATTCGGATTGGCAATCGCAGCCTGAACGATAGTGCCTGTTGCCGGCATCAGCACACTGCCAATTTCATGAATCACGCCATTCGTGCATTCAATGTTTGCTTTAATAACACTTACTCCGTTAATAAAAACTGCATTGCTGCTTGTGCGTGTTGCATAAATCGGCTGGCCATTTAATGTTGTTACCGCCGTGTTATCAGCTTGCGGAATCTGATCCGCATCTACTCTGCTTCCCAACACATGGTACAATAAAATTGCCTGCAATGTGGTATCAGGTATGGCTGCAAGATCGCTCAGGCTGCTAAAGCCTGCGGCCTTGAAAGCATCATTGTTTGGCGCAAAAAGCGTAAGGCTTGTTTTGTCTACTGAGTTCAGTGCGCTTACCAAGCCTGCTTTGTTTACCGCGGCTGTAAGGAATGAGAAATGCGGATCACAGGAAATTGTTTGATAAATCGTTTTCGGCTTGCCCGGTAAAGGATTTGATTTTTGGCAAGATGTAAGTGCGATGCCTATGAAAAGCATTAGGCATATAGCTTTCGTTAGCGGGTAAAAAAATGCATGTTTCATGATGATTTTAATTTAACACGAAAGTTAGATGCTCTAAAATCTAACTTTTGAGCATGCAGCGTGAAGTGCGTGAAAGATAATCCGAACCGTAGCTTTTGGCGGGCAAATTGTAAAAGCCAATTCTTTAAAACAACCTAAAATTATTTTGAAGGAGATATTTTTTGAGATGCTGTGTCAAATTTTCACGGGCGAATGAAAGCTACAGGATCAGGAAGTCACTTCATAAATAGAAACGGGGTTTGTTTTATTTTTCAACTTTACCTCTTTGACTTTATTGCAACTGAAGGACTCTTTTATTTTTTCAAATGAAGATTCGGTTATTAAGATCTGGCCGGCTTCAGCAACTCCCTGCAAACGTTGCGCAGTATTCACCACATCTCCGATAACGGTATAATCAAGGCGGCGAAGGCTTGCTGAGCCTATGTTTCCTGATATCATTTCTCCGGAATGAATGCCTATTGAAACTTTAGGGTTAAAAAAAATATTCTCGGTTTCATTTGGCAGTTTTTCTATTTGTTCGCGAACAGCGAGGCTTGCATCAAGCGCTCTGTCTAAATGAAATTCTCCCCGAAAAACAGCAAGGATCGCATCACCGATAAATTTATCAACGTAACCGGTATGTGCAATAATTTCTTTCACCATCACGTCAAAATATTGGTTCAAGAGTTTTACCACTTTATCAGGCTCGGAGGTTTCCGTAATGGCAGTAAAACCACAAACATCAATAAAAACAATAGTAGCTTCAATGGTTTCGTTCGCCATCAAAGAGCTTTCGAATTCGCGGCGGTTCATGAAGCTAAGCACGTTCTTGTCTACATACATGCGCAAAATATTATTTTCCTTAATGGCCTGAAGCGTCTCACGGGTTTGCGCGACATATTGGATCGTTTTTATAATGGTTGTTTCAAGGTCATCAAAATTTATAGGTTTCATTATAAAATCAAATGCGCCTTTGTTCATAGCGCTGCGAATATTATCCATATCACCATAAGCTGAAACAATGACTGCTTTAATAATCGGGCTTACTTCAGCGAGCTTCCCCAACAAAGTAAGGCCGTCCATTTCAGGCATATTAATATCACTGAGAACAATGTCCAGGTCTGAATCGTTCCTTATTTTTTCGAGCGCTTCAACACCGTTTGATGCAAACACAAATTCATATTGCTTCTCGCGTATTTGCCTGCGAAATTTTTGTTTGATCAGCACTTCCAGATCTGCTTCATCATCTGCCACCAATATTTTTGTCATCATTTTATCAATTTAAGTTTTTCTTTCAGCAAATTAAAATCAATGGGTTTGGTAAGAAAATCATCAGCTCCCAATTCCATTGCGTTCTTATAATTTTCCGCATCGCCATAGGCGGTCACCATCATTACAACAGGCGGCGGGTTTTCAAACTTTTGTTTTATTCTTTTTAATAATTCCAGGCCGCTCATGCCCGGCATATTTATATCCGAAAGAATAAGCACGGCTTCATGCGCAATGCTTCTGAGATAAGTGAGCGCCTCATCGCCTGAGTAAGCAAATGCGAAAATCATTTCGCCACTTCTGATCTCTTTGCGGAAGCGTTGCTCAAACAATGTGCGGATATCTGTTTCGTCATCAACAACTAAAATTTTCATGTTCGTTATTTATTAAATTACTTGAATGCAAATATGCTATAATTGTAAATTATTCAAACTGGCAGCACAATAATAAATTGAGATCCTTCGCCTTCTTTTGCTTCTACTTTTATTGCGCCGTTGTGTTGTTTGGTAATAATATCGTAGCTCAGGCTCAAACCCAGGCCTGTTCCCTGCCCTGTTGGTTTTGTTGTGAAAAATGGCTGAAAAATTTTATCGATGATATTTTGCGGAATGCCATCGCCATTATCGCTTATCCTTATTTCAACTTTTCCATTAATTTTTTTTGTGCTCAAAGAAACGGTTGGGATAAAATCTTCACCTGCGTGATTCTTTTTTTCAGTTACTGCATAAAAAGCATTATTAAAAATATTCAGCAGCACTCTTCCCACATCTTGAGGTATAATATCAATTTTGCCAATGCTTTCATCAAATTCGGTTTTGATGCTTGCATTAAACATTTTGTCTTTTGCTCTTAACCCATGATAACTTAATCTCAGATATTCATCTGCCAGCGTATTGATGTCGGTTTCTTCTTTTTGCCCGGTATTTTTTCTTGAATGCTGAAGCATGCCTTTTACAATGCCATCTGCACGCTTGCCATGAAAACTTATTTTTTCTTCATTGTCTTTAATGTCATTCGCGATTGTTCTCACTTCTTCAAAATTCCCATTGTTAATTTCCTGTTGAAGTTCTTCAATCAATTCTGCATTCACTTCAGAGAAATTATTTACAAAGTTCAGAGGGTTCTGAATTTCGTGCGCAATGCCAGCAGTCAGTTCGCCAAGCGAAGCCATTTTTTCAGATTGAATAAGCTGTGCCTGTGTAGATTTCAATTCATCAAGCGCATGTTCCAGCTCTTCTTTTTGTTTTGTGAGTTCCGCAGTTCGCTGGGCAACTTGCGTTTCCAATTGGTCATTTAATGACAGTACCTGTATCTTCTGTTCTTCTTCTTTTTTTGCTTTTATTTTTTCTTTATCGAGCGCCTTCCTTTGTCGGTTAATGATGAACCACATAGTAATCATCCAGATTACAGAAAAAACCATTGCAGTACTCAAGAAACTTTTCCAGGCGCTCAACCTGTCAGGATCTGTCAGTTTGGCGATGTCATCAAATAAAGAAAGCAATATATATGGTGCGATGGCAAGCAGCGCCGAGCGTGCCGGCAGAAAATCTTTTTCTGTGTAAAGAACATACACCAAATACAAAAGCAATAAATCCGATAGCCAGGGAACGACGGGCTTTGCAAAAGGAACAGTGAGATCCAGAACAAAAAGGGCGATTGCGATATATGATATGGCAACAAGTATCCTATCCCATTTGGGCAGTTTGGTGGCGGTTTGCAGCGAACTCCGCAAATAACGGACAATAAAAAATGCTATAAGAACCTCAAGCAACATACGATAGTTTTAAATTTAGGAAAGGCTTGTAAACAATCATGAAATTACGCAGGAACTGTAATATGAAATTCAGTGCCCACTCCTTCTTTTGTTTCTACTTTGATTTTACCGCCATGCGCGTTAATAATATCGTAGCTTAAAGATAGCCCTAATCCGGTTCCCTGCCCCGTTGGTTTTGTGGTGAAGAATGGCTGAAAGATCTTATCAACAGTATTTTTGGGAATGCCGTTGCCGTTATCGCTAACACTGATGCGTACCTGATTGCCTGATTTTTTTGTGTAGACCGTAACAGTCGGCTGATATCCTGCACCTTCAGCCTTAAACCTTTCACCAACTGCATAAAATGCATTGTTGTATAAATTCAACAGCACTCTCCCAATATCCTGCGGAATGATATTTATTTTCCCGATTGTATTGTCGAAATCAGTTTTAATAGTTGTGCTGAAATTTTTATCCTTTGCTCTTAATCCGTGATAAGCCAATCGCAAATATTCATCACACAAGGCATTAATATCTGTTGGCTCTTTTACACCTGTGCTTGACCGTGAATGTTGAAGCATTCCTTTTACAATAGAATCTGCGCGCTTGCCATGATGATTTATTTTTTCTTCATTTGCTTTTATATTGTTTAATATTTCATCCTCAAGGTCTGTATTCCTTTCGCCCTCCGCCTTTTGCCTTTCATCTTTAAGCTCTTCAATCAAGTCAGTATTTATATCTGAAAAATTATTTACAAAGTTCAAAGGGTTTTGAATTTCATGCGCAATGCCTGCAGTCAATTCACCAAGTGATGCCATCTTTTCTGATTGGATAAGTTGGGCCTGTGTGTTTTTCAATTCCGCCAACGTCACTTCCACTTTTTGTTTTTGATCTGCAAGAATTTTATTGGCCTTTTGTTTATGCAGGTTGTTCCGATATAATATGAAAGCCACAATCATCAAAGTGAAAATTCCACCGAAGAGCGCATTTTGTTTTAATTGTGTATGCGCTTCTTCTTTTGCTTCTTCCAATTGCTGCTGGCGAACTGCTTCGTCAAACTTAAGCGCCTGGATCTCTCTTGTTTTTTCCTGACTGAAAAGACTGTCTTTTGCAACTATAGCAGCAGACTGGTAAACAAAAGCGCTGTCAACATTGCGCATCGATGTATAATAGTTTGTAAGAAAATTGCATGCGCTCATCACTTCATCCGTGAACCCGGCATTTTTTGCAATTTGCAAAGAAAGTTTTGCATAATAAAGGCAGGAATCGCGTTCGCCCGATTTTTGAAACAGCTTAGCCATGCCAAGATATGTTTCACAAAAATCATCATCATCTGCTGCTTTGCTGAGATAAGGAAAATCAGAATGATAATATTTCAAAGCCAACGTATCCTCATCCATTTTTGAATAAATGTTGCCGAAATTATTTAGAGCAATACCTATGAGGTCATCAGCTTTTATTTCGAGCGAAAGATCATAACATTTTCTAGTATAATAAGTAGCGGAATCCAGTATGCCGAGCTTTTCGTAATCATCACCAAGATTAAGCAAACTAATTGCCTCGTTGCGACTTTGATGGAGCCGCTTGTTAATTGGCAAAGCCTGAAGCTGATAATTAATCCCTTGCCTCTGATCGCGCTGTCCGGAATAAATAACTCCAATGTTTTCGAGCGCAGTGGCAATGGAAGGCTCATCGTTAGCGGCTTCCGATCCTTTTAAAGATTGCAGCATATATTCTAATGCTTTCGGATAATTTCCTGTAGTCATAAATATAAGGCCAATCATGTTCAGACAAGAAACTTCTCCCGAGATATACGTATTTTTTCTTGCGAGTGCCAGGCCTCGCTGTGCAAGCAATAATGCAGTGTCTGGCCTGGAGTTTTCATATTGATAGCTTAGCTGATTTAATAAAATCACGCGATTCGTATCAAGCTTTTCATTTTCCAGTAATTTTTTTAAGCTGTCAATTTTAGTGTTTTGTGCTTCAACTATGGAACATAAACTTACAATCACAGAAAGGAGAAAAAACTTTTTTATGACTGATTGATTGAGCATGAAATTGAAAACAATGAAAACATTATTCAATTTGAACCAGATCTTAAAAAATACAACAATTTTTTAAGTTTCTTATTATTTTGATTCCAACACTTCGTTTCTGATTGCTATTATCACAAATATTTCAGCCACTCATTTTCTTTGTGCGCAGATTTATAATCACCGTACCATTTGCTGATCGGGTAAAGAAAAATAACTACGCTGATCCAGGCAACATACAATCCGGGCAAACCTAATCCGCCGCCGTTTTTTGGATGGCCCATATCAAAGCCTTCAAATTGAAGGTCTGCCCAACGATAGCCCTGCGAAAAGAAAATACCTATTGCCACAAAATGAATGATGAACCAATGCAAAAGCCAGTAAAACAAAGGCACTTTGCCGTACACAGAAATTACCTTTGTTATTTTGTTTTGAAAGTTTTCAAAAACGGATAATAAGGTGACAGATATGCCAAGTATCATTAATGTAAATAAAAGTGACGGAGGGTATTTAGTGGTGTTGATAAATGACAGGAACGTAAAAAATTTTGTTTTTTGAATTGACCAGCGAGATGGATCGCCATAAAAATTGATGAAACGGATTATTATAAATAAAGCAAGTGCAGACAATCCGATTTGCAGGAATAATTTTTTTCTTTTGTCAGATGCCAAATTGAACAATGCGCCAAACCCAAAGCCAGTCAGCATTATGCCCAACCAGGGAATGATTGGATAGCTCATTACCAATGATGTATTTGGTGAAAGTTGGAAAAAACCCGCGCCCATAAAAAGCGTCCAAACCATTTCTGCTACTGAATCTTTTCCAAATGAAATTCCTGACAACAGGTCGTGCCCAAAAATGATGATCAGCCCGATAATGGCAATAATCTTTACCGGAAGTTTCAGCAAGAAAGCCAACCCGATAAAACCAAATCCAATAGCGGCAATTACCTGAGAAAAGAGCACGCCAAAATGAATATCAAAAAAAATTGCAAAGTTGTTGATTGTAAAATTCACGATCACGAGCCATATGCCGCGCTTAAATAAAAAATTTCTTGCTCCTGCAACATCCGTTTTCTTTTGCATTGAAAGATATGCCGACGTGCCTGATAAGAAAACAAAAGTTGGTGCGCACAGATGCGTTATCCATCTTGTAAAAAAAAGTGCAGCAGTGGTTGTTTGCAGGTTTGTCGGGTTTGTTGTAATGAAATTATTTCCGAGTATATCCCGGCAATGGTCAAGAGCCATAATAACCATTACGATGCCTCTTACAAAATCAACAGATGTTATTCGATCTTTTGAAGTTGGAGTTGTAATCATGGTTGTTAATTTTATTTTTCCGAATTGGTGGTTGTAAGATTTTTCAGATAAATAAGATAAAATCATTTCTCATAAATCCCACCATTTCATTTATGCCGGTTCAGACAATTGGCAATTGAATAATAAATGTTGTTCCTTCTGTTTCCATAGTTTCCACTTTTATATCTCCGCCATGTGCCTTAATAATGTCATAGCTCAAACTCAAGCCCAGTCCAGTTCCCTGCCCTGTTGGTTTGGTAGTGAAGAATGGCTGAAATATTTTGTCAACAATATTTTTGGGGATTCCATTCCCATTATCACTAACGCTGATGGATATCTGATTCACCAATTTTTTTGTGCTGACTGAAACTGTTGGCTCATACCCTAAACCTTTTGCCTTAAACCTTTCACCAACTGCGTAAAAAGCATTATTGTATAAATTCAACAACACTCTTCCGATATCCTGCGGAATGATATTTATTTTTCCAATTGTGTTGTCAAAATCGGATTTGATGGTCGCATTGAAATCCTTGTCTTTTGCCCTTAATCCGTGATAACTTAATCGCAAATATTCATCGCACAAAGCATTGATATCTGTTGGCTCTTTTACACCTGTGCTTGACCGTGAGTGCTGCAACATCCCTTTCACGATTGCATCTGCGCGTTTGCCGTGGTGATTTATTTTTTCGAGATTTTGCTTAATGTCGTTCAGTATATCATCTTGCAATTTTTCATCCCTTGTACCTTGTGCCTTGCTCCTTTCTTCCTGAATTTCATCAATAAGCTCGTTGCTTACTTCCGAAAAATTGTTCACAAAATTCAATGGATTTTGAATTTCATGCGCAATGCCTGCAGTGAGCTCACCGAGCGAAGCAAGTTTCTCCTGCTGGATCAATTGGGTTTGAGTTTCCTTCAGCTTATTATTAATGTCGCGTTGCTTTTTAAAATTCCTGAATATAAAAATCAATAAACCGGTTAGTAAAACAATGCCGGCAATCATTGCTATTTTCTGCTGGTTGTTTTTTGTCAATTGCAATTTTTGAATTTCTATTTCTTTTTGTTTTAATAAAACTTCCTGTTTGGTTTCTATTTCCTGTATTTGTTTTTTGCTGTCGTCAGAAAAAACCGAATCTTTCAAAGCATTTGCGTGGCTTAATACTTCAAAAGCATTTTTATAATCTTTTTTAAATTGATAAACTTTTGACAAGCTATAAAGCATGTCAATTCTGTCTGAGGAATTTTCGGATTGGTAGGTCAGATCAATTCCAACTCTTCCATAATAAACAGCACTATCAATCAATACATTTTTTTGTTTCCCATTCTCGCTCGCATATAAGCCGGCATAGGCGTCGGAGATAGAGCTGTACTCAGTGGCGATGCCATATTTATCATCCATTTCTTTTTCAATTGCAAGCGCTTTAAAATGATATTCAAGTGCTTTTTTAAACTGCTTCAGGTTGGTAAATGCCAAACCGGAATTTGAATACGCATAAGCTGCAACTCTTTTATAATTCGACTCCATTGCAGCAGTCAATGCTTTTTCATTGGTTTGAATAGCCTCTAAAAAATTTTGTTGCCCCATATAAGCACTCCCAATTGATAAAAAATTCTTGCTCATTTCGAATTTGTTATTCATCTTCTCATTAATGGCCAGCGCCAGACTTGCATATTTCATTGATGTAGAAAAATCTTTCAAATTTGAATAAAGAACACTCATTCCTGAATATATCCTGGCAATACGAATACTGTCATTCAGCTCGCTTGCCAGATTGAGGGCTTTTGTATAATTATCAAGTGCTTTATCCTGAACTCCTTTTTTTCCATAGTTTGCAGCCAACACCAGCCATGAGTCCATCTCACCATTTTTATTCTTAATTGCAATTGATTTATTTGATGCAAGGTTTCCATAATAAATACCTGAGTCAGGAAATATAGTTGAAAACTCGCGGGATATCAGGATCAAATTATTGATTTTGCCCGAATCTGAATTTATATACCCCGATGCAGTATAAAGCGAATCGATTTTCCCGCGCCCTTCTTTTTGCGCCAAGCAAAACTGGCTTAAAAATGTAAGACTAAATAGGGCAATGTATTTTTTCATTCAGGCAATATGATTGTAGGTCTGTTCCAAAATTTTCTTTAGTCTCCATTTTATTTCTCCGCCGTGTACTTTAATAATTTCATAAATCAGGCTCAAACCGAGGCCAGTTAATTGTTCTGCTAGTGTATTCCCAGAGAATAAGGTTTGTTTATTTATTGAAAAAGGTAATTATTCCCGCAAGCCTTTTATAACCACATTGCCGGTTCCATTTTTATCGCAGGGATAACCAAATTCTTTTTTTAGTGAAGCGGCATTATTGATCGTGGCATAAAATTCATCAAAAAATTTTAAGGTTGAACTGATATATTTCGCATCCAGCAAAGGGCAATTTTCAATCACTCCGTAAATATCTTTTTTGAGATTGTTATATAAAGCGATTGTCTCATCAAATTTTTTCATATCCTGCATGCAATAGCCTCTGTATCTTCTTTGGCGGACTGAAATCATGTTCAGCTCTTCAGCCGGCCTTGCATATGGCGTGCTTACCAGGCCCGACATATCAAAATCGTACGGAACGGTTGTTGGAACAGCATTTGAATCTGCCGCGATCAGTTTAATGTTTTGCAAATATTGTATCGGACCAGTCTGTATTGCCAATAAGATATTCAAATACAGCCATCGTTAAAAAAGAATTATTGTCAGTTTGTTCCGGCCTCAATTTTTTGTTGATTGAAACAGATCCGTTTCTTTTTGCCATTTGCTGTTCTTCTTCTAACAACATTCCGTAAAATGGCGAAGGGTGCTTTTTATCTTTTTCATCTTCCAATTTTATTTTAACCAACCTTGCCCTGAAGCTTTTTGGGGTAATAAGATTGTACAATTTATATACCAGCCACTCGCGAATAATATACTGCTCGCCCTGGCATGGCAATCGCTAATTTTAATTTATAGCTTTCTCTGAAAATGGAAGACTGCAATGTATCATTATTTGAAAACTGTAATAATACAGGAGGATAGTAACAATTTTCTTTAAGCCGACGGAAATGCCCTCTTGTCTTCGCTTTCACGGCAATCGATGTTATGCTGCTATCAATATTTTTATATTCGAGCTGTAGTGGATATAATTGCGGATTGACATTAGTTCTGTCATTCAATAATTCGCGAATATTTCCTTTTAATGTAATCTCAAGCACCTTGTCTGTGTCAAACAAATTTTTTTGCTGAGATGTGTCATGTGCAATGGATGAAGAATCTTTTGAAACCTGAGCACCGCTAACAAAAGGCTGCATAAGAAAGCACAGCATAAGAACCGCGGATGAATATAAGTGCAATTTCATAATAGTTATTTTAAGAGTTATGAAATATTTAATTGAATAATAAATTCAGTCCCTTCATTTTCTTTCGTATTCACTTTTATTTCCCCACCATGCGCTTTCACAATATCATCATTTGTCTGAATCACGGATTAAACGGATTTATGGATTTGACAGATTCTTTAGAGGCCTAGCCCGTGTAATCTTTTAATCCTGCAAATCCGTGATTCAGACAGTTGGCAATTGAATAATAAACTCAGTTCCATCACCCTCCTTAGTTTCCACTTTTATTTCCCCGCCATGCGCTTTGACAATATCATAGCTCAGGCTCAATCCCAAGCCAGTTCCTTGTCCTGTTGGTTTTGTTGTGAAGAATGGTTGAAAGATTTTGTCAAGTGCTTTCTGCGGAATGCCGTTTCCATTATCACTAACGCTGATGGATATCTGATTTCCTGATTTTTCAGTACTAACTGAAACAGTCGGGTCATACCCTAAACCTTCTGTCTTTCGCCTTTCATTCACTGCATAAAAAGCATTGTTGTACAAATTCAAAAGCACTCTGCCAATATCCTGCGAGATGATATTGATGTTATCGATGCTGTTATCAAAATCAGTTTTAATCGTGGCATTGAAATCCTTATCCTTAGCTCTTAACCCATGATAAGCCAATCTCAAATATTCATCGCATAAGGCATTGATATCGGTCGGTTCTTTTACACCTGTGCTTGACCGTGAGTGCTGCAGCATACCTTTCACTATTGCATCTGCACGTTTTCCGTGGTGATTAATTTTTTCTTCGTTAGCTTCAATATCGTCAGCAATAATCTTTACTTCATCATAATTGCCTTTGTCAATTTCTTCCTTCATTTCAGCAATCATTTCTTTATTTAGTTCAGAAAAATTATTTACAAAGTTTAACGGGTTTTGTATTTCATGTGCAATGCCTGCGGTGAGCTCACCAAGCGATGCCATTTTTTCTGATTGGATTAATTGAGATTGCGTGGACTTAAGATTTGTGAGAGTTGTTTCTAAAACTTTATTTGCTTTTTGTTTTTGTTTATTGTTGCGGTAAAGGATAAAGCCCAACAATAAAAAAACGCCCAACGCGCCAAGCAGCACGTACATCTTTACCTGATACTGATAACGCTCCTTGGCAGCGCTCATTTCCTGCTGGCGCCGGATTTCATTAAAAGTGTACTGCTGGAACTGTTGCACTTTCGACTGGCTGAAAACACTGTCTCTTTCCGCGAGCATGATCTTGATATATTGGTAAGCACTGTCCTTCTTTCCCATCAAGTCGTATGATTTGTTCAGCAGCTTACTTGCATCAAGGGCAAACTCTGCGAAATTATGTTCGCGGCTTAATGAAAGGGAAATGCGGGCGTAATAAATGCAGGAGTCATTTATATTCATTTTGTCGAACAAACTGGCAAGATTGTTATAGTTCTTTACCTCAAAATAGATGTTGTTGTCAAGCCTCGATTGACTGATAGCCTCCCAAAAATATTCCCGTGCTCTCGCAAACTTGCCTAAGGCTACATTGATATTGCCAATGGCACCAATGGCAAGAGGGAAATAAATTTTAAATATCTGTGAATGCTTGCCCAACTCATAGCCTTTCTGAGCATATACTATCGCAGAATCAAGCTGTTTTATATTTGCATATAAAATACCCAATTGGGAATATGAAGCAAATGCGTCTTCAATCGGCTGCCCGTTTTTTTTCTGCCAGTCGATTGATTTTTGGAATTCGGTTTTTGCCTCCTCATAATTTGACATCTCCCTGTTAAGCAACCCCAAAAAATAATGCAAGTCGAACATCACCAAAGGCCTTTCATATTTCAATTCTTCAGCAGTTTTCTGAATGTTCAGCGTTGTTTCCAAAGCTAATGAGTAATTGCCCTGAGAATTCAACCCGTGAAAAGTGCTCATATAACCTAAGAACTTGCCATAAGAATAATTTAATTTTTGCGAAAGCTTAGACGTTTGCGCAGCATAAAAAAGACAGCTATCGAATTGAAGGAATCCATAATAATCTGCAAGGGAAAATAGCGCTAATACCCTGGTCGTATCATCTTTTTTGCAAAGGTTCAATTGCTGTCTCAAGCTGTCCAGATAAGGTTGTTGCGCAGTTGCTGCAATTACATTTAAAAACAAAATAAAAGAAAGAAAGAAGGTTTTCATCATCATATTTTTGTTTCGGATACATTTGGAACTTGTATTACAAACTCCGTCCCTACGCCAACCCTGGTCATCACTTTTATTACACCACTATATGTCTGAACATGCGTTTGTGAATGCGCCAGGTTATTATTCAGGTTACCAAAAAAAAGCCCCTGTGCCATTATGCTCATTGATAAATAAAGAAGCGCAAAAAAGAAAAGCAGTGTCTTTGGCATAAAAATCCTTTAGCGTTTTGGAAGCCTGTAATTCAATAATAAAAGCGCTGAATGAAGATGAATAAGGTAACTGTATTAAAGTTAACTAACTTACAATTGAAAATGGAATTTACCGAATCATGAGGAAATGATTACCCCAAAATCTTAAATATATTTTTATGGCAACCCAATTCAGCATCACTATTACAAAGAGCATCATTAAGCGCTGCAAAAATTGCGGAAATGAACTCCATGAAGCTGAAAAAAATTGTGCAATTGCTATTGCGCTGATTGATATTTTCCCGGAAGTGCATGTTACAGCCGATCATATTTTTCCGTGGGGCATTGATCTTGAAAAAGAGAACAATGCCAGGATACCCTTGCCTGTTATAGCTCAGCAGTTCATAAAACTATTTGATGGGTTCTCGCTAACCCCCAGGCTGCGCTTACTTCTCCCTGAATTTGAATTTACAATTGATGTGCCTGATGAAGTAATTGAGCGCATTAATATTGATGAAGTGAAGGAGCTAATCGGCGACAATAAAAAAACAATAAGACAGCAACCCGCAAACACATTTTCGGTTATCCATTAACGATAAACGCAAATCCACAAAAGAATTTTATTATCATTAACTTCATTATATACCCAAAGCTATAATCATGAAAAAGCTATTCATTTCGCTTATGCTTTTTGTTTTTGCGCTGCCTATTTTTTCGCAGCAAAAAAAATCCGATTTTTTGGACGCAATTGCTGCGATCGATCAATGGCTGAGCGGCCAACACGATTTTGACAGGCTCCCCGGGATTTCAGTTGCCATTGTAAAAGATCAGAATATTGTGTGGAGCAAGGCATATGGTTTTGCAGATGAAGAAAAGAAAATTCCGATGCAACCAACAACGGTGTGCAGCATCTGCTCCATCTCCAAATTATTTACTTCTGTTGCCATTATGCAGTTGGTTGAACAAGGAAAGCTAAGGCTTGATGATTCCATTAATACAGTTCTTCCTTCGTTTAATTTGAAACAGCAATTTCCTGAAAGCGGCCAGATCACTATCAGGTCTTTGCTCACACACTCATCAGGCTTGCCGAGAGAATCTGATTTCCCGTATTGGAGCGCACCTGACTTTAATTTTCCAAGTGAGAAAGAAGTGAAAGAAAAATTAGGAAGCCAGCAAACATTATATCCTGCTTCCACCTATTTTCAATACAGCAATCTTGGCATGACTTTACTTGGCGAGCTGGTTGAGCATATCAGCGGAATGCCTTACGAACAATATGTTGAAGAAAATATTTTAAAGCCACTAAGGTTGGCTGATACGCATCCTTATTTGCCCGCAAAAGAAAAAATGGCAACCGGTTACAGCGCCATACACCGCGATGGCCACCGCGATAAGATCCCTTATTTTCAAGCAAAGGGAATCGCACCGGCAGCAGGCTTTTCATCAACTGCAGAAGACCTTGCAAGATTTGCAAGCTGGCAATTTCGGTTGCTTGCAAATGGTGGAAAAGAAATTTTGAAAGCATCCACTTTGCGCGATATGCAGCGCGTTCAATTTTTAGATCCCGACTGGAAAACAGCTTACGGATTGGGATTTGTAGTGCGCGAGGTTGGAGGTAATACAATGGTGGGCCATGGCGGTTCGTGCCCCGGATTTTTAAGCTCTCTTATTATGGAGCCTAGAAAAAAATAGCCGTTGTAATTATGGAAAATGGACAAGGAGAATCTTTGCTGAAATATTTCAGCGGCATTGCCGGCATTCTTAAAAAGGCTGCACAAAGCGACAATGATGCACCTGCCGACACAACAGATCTTACTCCGTATATCGGCAATTACGATGCTTATGCATTCGGAAGCGAAGCTGTGGTTTTAAAATGGAAAGGGAAATTGGCAGTTATGGATTTAAGAACTGATAATCCGGCGGACGAGATATATGTGTGCAAACATATTGCCGGCGATGTTTTCAGAAGAATAAGAAGCGATGACACTTTGGGCGAAGAGGTAAAGTTTGAAAGAAATAAAGATGGAAAGGTGATCCGCTTGTGGCATTTCAGCAATTTCACAAATAAAATTCAGTAGCGATTTTGTGACTCTTTTTACGGATGCAAATGCTTCTATAAAATCAATTTCAGGCGATGGCAATTTAACAAGAAAGAAAGAGTGCAATACTATATTACGAAATCACCATTCTATAGGAAGGCAATATTAATGATTTGAAGTTAATGATTTTAGCTTGCATCTGACTTTTGGAAAAGCAATACAAAGACCTGTTTCAATTAGTATGGCGTTTAAAGAAATTGCCAGATATTGAAGCCCGTCATTTCGAGCCCCGCCTCAGGTTCTTGCGAAATGATGCATGACAAGCGGGGCGAGAAATCTCATGCCGTCAATGATGCCGGAGATTCTCATCTTTCCATTCTTTATATCGTAAGTCTCTGCTTTTTGCCGGATTCGAAATGACGGAATGTTTGTGCATCCCCACCAATATATGCTCTCAAAAATAACGTGCATCTATAACCGAAGATGGCATAAAGGAAATGTTCTCGCTTAATCTATTACCCGCTAATACGTACCTGAGCGATATAACCGTAACGACCAAATTTCCGCTTGATGCCCCTACCGGAAATGATAAGGTTTGTTTTTTGATCAGGTCTTCATTGTAAGGTATTTCTAAAGTAACCGTAAAGCTTCCTGACGAAGAACTGTTTTTTAGTTTGCATGATGCAGACGAAATGGTGAATATCACTTTGGCGGTGCGGGCAGGCGCTATAATTTTTTTTACCGGCACAAAAGCGGCCATATTCACTTCTATCAGCCCATCCTCAGGCTGATTAACGTCAATGGTTATCTTACATCTTTCTGAAAGGCTGCTGTTCGGGTTGAAATCAAAATCCAAAACGTCGGAAACTTTATCTTCAGGCTGCAGGTTTTTGAGATCGCTCAGCCTGAGCCATTTGGCAATGGCGCCGGAAAACCTGCTCTGCATTTGCTTGTCCTTTGGAAAAGGAAGTGAGGGCAGCAGCAAGCCGCGCAATATTCTTCCGGCTGATGCTGCAATGCCAAAATTCCTGCTGCGCTTTTTAGTTGCGGGTGTTTGTTTTACTTTATCGGGCATTGACCTGGCAAAAAATTTACCGCCGCGCTGAAAGAATATGATATTATCAATCCTGCCTTTTAAAAATGAAGTGGTTTGCGAAGCCATAAAATATTTTTTAAGCCCAATCAGTTTTATACTTTACTGTTACAAACTTCGTACCTGATTCGTATCAAGTGCGTCATAAGTGCGTCAAATGACGCACTTATGACGCACTTGATATAGCTAAAACCTGGATTGGGGATATTTATGTGCTTGTCTGAACCACGGATTAAACAGATTTATGGATTACACAGATTCTTTAGAAGCCTAATCCGTGTAATCCTTTAATCCCAAAAATCCGTGATTCAGACAACAGGCAAATGAATATTAAATATCGTTCCTGCATTTTCTTTCGTTTCCACTTTTATTTCGCCACCATGTGATTATCTGAACTGGGATTTATAGGATTTTTAGGATTAACAGGATTGAAAACATTCATTCGTTGAGGCCAATCCCATAACTCCCATTAATTCCCCAAAATCCCAGTTCAGACAACAGGCAATTGAATAATAAACTCAGTCCCTTCACCTTCTTTCGTCTCCACTTTTATTTCCCCGCCATGCGCTTTAATAATATCATAGCTCAAGCTCAAACCCAATCCAGTTCCTTGTCCTGTTGGTTTTGTGGTGAAGAATGGCTGAAATATTTTATCAATTGCTTTTTGCGGGATGCCATTTCCATTATCACTAACGCTTATTAAGACCTCACCCCGCCTCTCCAGAGGAGAGGGAGGCCTTAGTGGTGACAGAAACTGTGGGTTCGTAGTTCGTATCAGCAGTTTTCTTTTTTTCTGCAACAGCATAAAAAGCATTGTTATAAAGATTCAACAAAACTCTCCCAATATCCTGCGGGATGATATTTATTTTTCCAATGCTCTCATCAAAATCAGTTTTCATTGTTGCATTGAAAGAATTGTCTTTTGCTCTTAATCCATGATAAGCTAATCGCAAATATTCATCGCTAATGCATTAATGTCTGTTGGTTCTTTTACACCTGTGCTTGACCGTGAGTGCTGCAACATTCCTTTCACGATTGCATCTGCACGTTTGCCATGATGGTTTATTTTTTCTGAGTTTTCTTTAACATCATTAGCAATTTCTTTTGCCATCTTCGATATTCCCATTATCAATTTCATCTTTCAGTTCTTCGGCTAATTCTTTATTTACTTCAGAAAAATTATTCACGAAGTTCAACGGGTTCTGTATCTCATGCGCAATGCCTGCAGTGAGTTCTCCAAGCGATGCCATTTTTTCTGACTGGATGAGTTGCGATTGGGTGGATTTGAGATTTTCGAGAGATTGTTTTAACTGGTTGGTGCGGTGCTCTACCTTTTCTTCCAATATGCGGTTCTCGCGGCGCAATTGTTTTGAGCGATAATAAATGAAGCTCCAGATTGTGCCGATGAATAATAATGCATAGAGGGCATAAGCCCACCATGTTCTATACCATGGTGGAAGCACTTTGAACTTGTATTCTGTTTCGCTCCAAATCCATAAGGGCTTAATGCTTTTAGTTTGAAAGTATAACTGCCTTCTGGGATATTGCCGAATACTGCGGTTGTGTTATTGCTTGGGGGCTCCAGTCTTTATCATAGCCTTCGAGCTTGTATTGGTATTTTACTTGTTTTGGATTGGCAGGTTCTATGGCCACAAAGTCAATGCTTATGCTATTGTCTTTATAAGGCAAAACCAGATTGATTGGTACTGGGTTGAATCTGGCAATGCTGTCAAACTTTATACCTTCAAACTTATTTCGCAAGCTATCCAGAATTGTAGTGCGATAGAACTTTCCCAAAAGTTGTGACCATTTCATTGAGCAGGGCTAAGGCTGTCGTTGTTTTATTGGTATGTGAGATTTTTAATAAGATTGTTCCAGCAGATATTCTCATTGTTCACTATAATGTTTGTGTATTATTAAGCTTAGTGGCAATAACATTTTTATGAATTAAAGTATAATCAAATTTCATTATCTTATTATCATTCAGAACCTATCCATAATACACCATTTTTGTCTAGGCAAAGAGATTTGATGTTAACACCATAAATTGGATAACCAGTATTAATATTGAAATTTTCAAATACATCAATCTCTCTCTTATTTAAATTACTATTCAAAGTGGATTTAGTGCTTCAGACCCGATAAGCCCAATTCTGTTCCAATCCATATAATATTTCTTGCTGAATCCTCTACGATTGCACTAATTGTATTATTTGCAAACCAGAAGCAGTTGTGTAATTCGTAAAGCTTTTGCCATCATATCTGCTCAAGCCTTCTCGATAAGTGCCAAACCAAATATTTCCAAATCTATCCTGTATTATACAAATTATTGAATCACTTATTAGCCCTTCAATAGTTGTATAGTTTGTAAAGGATTTGCCATCATATTTACTTGCTCCCCCTCCAAATGTGCCAAACCATAAGTTGCCACTTCGATCTTGTATAATGCTTGTTATAAAATGATTCGGAAGACCTTGGGCAGTATCATAATTTGTGAACCTATTACCATCATATTTAAATGTTCCATTTGATTCAGTTCCAATCCAAATATTTCCTTTGTTATCTTGTATCATGTCGAATACCCAATCATTAGCCATCCCTTGCGCGGTGGAATAATTTGTGAGATGTTTAGTGTCATATTTATTTAAACCACTGTCAGTGCCAAACCAATAGTTTCCTTTATTGTCCTGCATAATGCCGCGGACATAATCTGTACCTATCAATCTTAAGTTTGTTCGAAAAGTTGTGAAGCTCTTCCCATCATATTTAGTTGCTCCAAATCGATGGCAAAACCAAATATTTCCAGCTCTATCTTTTACAATTTCTCCTGTGAGAAAATCACCCAACCACTGGCTCGAAGAATAATAGGTTAAGCCGTTGTTAATATATTGGCTTAAGCCTCCACCAAGAGTGCCAAACCATATGTCGCCATCTCTATCCTCTAAAATGCTTCTTATACTATTGTCAGCCAAACCTTGTGAAGTTGTATAATTGGTAAAATTTTTGCCGTCATATTTGCTAACGCCTCCTGCTGCAGTAGCGAACCAAAGTAATCCGTTCTTATCTTGTATTATTTGTCTCACCTTGTTATCAGCCAACCCCTGTGACCTGGAATAATTGGTAAAAGCAGTACCATCATACTTAATAGCGCCATATCCAAAGGTGCCAAACCAGAGATCTCCTTTCTTATCCTCTAATATGCTCTGAACTTCATCATCGGCTTTAAGCCCAATAAAAGCATTATAATTTATGAATCGGGTACCTTCATATTTACTAACACCTGTCCTTGTGGCAAACCAGAAATTTCGCTTTTTATCCTGAATGATGCATTGCACAAAATCACCCGCCAGCCCTTGTTTCTTAGTATAATTAGTAAAGGTTTTGCCATCAAATTTGCTTGCACCTTCATTTGTTCCAACCCAAATATTCCCGCTATCATCTTGCATAATACACTGTACCCGATCATTTAACAGTCCTTGAGATTTGGTATAATTGATAAAATTTTTGCCATCGTATTTGCTCACGCCACCGCCAAGAGTACCAAACCAAAGATGTTGCCGTTTATCCTCCAAGATGCTCCATACACGGTCTTTCCGGCATTCCATTTGACTTATGTCATAATTAGTAAATGCTTTCCCATCATATTTGCATGCTCCCCGTTGCGTGCCAAACCAAAGGTTTCCTGCATTATCCACATAGCTTTTATTTATATAATTATTTGGCAGTCCTTGTTCAATTCCATAAGTTCCGAAGAAACTGGAATGCCGCCATTCGTTGAGTCTATCTTAATATGGACTTACCTGCACGAACTAATTTTCGGCTGATTGGCAGCAGTGATGTAAGTTACTTTTGGCGGGGTAAAATCATTTTTTTTAATGCTATTGATTGGCTGCTTTTTATTAGCTGTTTCATTATTGGGCGGAAGCTTCCGGTCACAGGAGATAAAAGCAAAAAAACTAACAATTAGTACGCAATACCACAATAGGCTTGATAAGGGAGAATGCTTTTGTTTTGGTAATGGCATTTTGAAAGCAGGGTCTGTTAATTGCAATGGAAGTTACAGTATAATCTGGCATATCTTCGTCTATTAACATTTGTTCATTGAATCTATTAAAGAGAAATCTTGCCGTTACAGTTTTGAGCTGCTGCATCGCATAGCAGCAAGCACTGTCAATATTATGTTTATGGTTATTGCGGTCTGCAATAATTAGACAGAGCTCAGAGAGATAATCGAGGAAACCATTTTTTTGTGAGGTACTAAACACAAGCTTTAGGGCTGCTGTATTATTGATTTGAAGTTAATGATTTTAGATTGCATCCTGATTTAAACCGATATGGATTCAGCGAGCAAATTAAGAACCGGCAACAGTTTTTAATTTCTCTTTCAACGAAGTGAAATCAACTGGTTTGGTCAAAAAACCGTTTGCGCCAATCTTCATTGCATGGTTATACGTTTCGTGATCGCCATAAGCCGTCATCATCATAACATGAGGGGAGGGTGTTTCGTAGGTTTCTTTGATCTTGCGCAGCAATTGAAGGCCGGTCATGCCCGGCATGTTAATGTCAGAAAGGATCAGCACGGCTTCATGGTTGTGTTCTTCAAGATAGCTCAATGCCTGTTCGCCGGAGAATGCAAACATAAATTCCAGTTCCCTGTTCCTGATCTCTTTGCGGAAATGTTGTTCAAACAAAACTTTTACGTCGTGCTCGTCGTCAACTACAAGTATTTTCATATAATAAATTTAAAGTTTAAAGATGTCTGAACCGGGATTTATAGATTTTTTTGATTTCGACTCTATGTGCTTTGATAATATCATAAATTATCTGAATCACGGATTAAACGGATTTATGGATTACACAGAGGCTTGTCCGTGCAATCTTTTAATCCTTCAAATCCGTGATTCAGACTGGCAATTGAATAACAAACTCCGCCCCCTCACCCTCTCTCGTTTCCACTTTTATTTCCCCGCCATGTGCTTTCACAATATCGTAGCTTAATGATAATCCCAATCCCGTTCCCTCTCCTGTTGGTTTTGTGGTGAAGAACGGCTGGAAGATTTTATCGACAATATTTTTGGGGATTCCGTTGCCATTATCACAAACGGTGATGAATATTCTATTCCCTTCTTTCCTTGTTTGAACTTCCACTTCAGGATCATAATTGGTATTTGCTGATTTTCTTTTCTCATTCACTGCATAAAATGCATTGTTATATAAATTCAAAAGCACTCTGCCAATATCCTGTGGAATGATATTTATTTTTCCAATCGATTCATCAAAATCTGTTTTCATTTTTGCGTTGAAAGAATTGTCTTTTGCTCGAAGCCCATGAAATGCTAATCTTAAATATTCATCTGCTAATGCATTAATATCTGTTAGTTCTTTTACACCTGTGCTTGACCGTGAGTGCTGCAGCATTCCTTTCACAATTCCATCTGCGCGCTTGCCGTGGTGATTTATTTTTTCGAGATTCTGTTTGATGTCGTCAGCGATTTCATTTGCCAATTGCCAATTGCCAACTGCCAATTCGCTTTTCATTTCATCAATAAGCTCATTACTTACTTCCGAAAAATTATTCACGAAGTTTAACGGGTTTTGTATTTCATGGGCAATGCCTGCGGTCAATTCGCCAAGCGATGCCATTTTTTCAGATTGGATGAGCTGGGATTGTGTGGATTGAAGCTGAGTAAGCGTGCTTTGAATTTGTTCCTTTTGTTCTTGAAGCAGGGCAAATGATTTTTTTCTATAAATATTCCTTCGCCAGAGACCGATTGCCAGAAGTGACAATATTATTAAACCGCCTATCAGCATGTATATTTTCAAGCGGCTCCTGTATTCATCAGCAGCTATTTTTTTTGCCAGCTCTACATCCTGTTCCCTTTGCTGCTCGGCAAATGACATGTTCTGAATTTGTTTGCTGTTCTCGTCACTGTATAGCGTTTTGTAAGCTTCAAAACCTACTTGTTGATAATAGTAGGCGCTGTCTATTTTATGTTTTCCCTTGTAATAATCGGCAATAAGGCCACCAGACTCAGAAAGGTAATTCAGGAAGCCATTCTTTTTAGAAATATTAAAAGACAGCTTTGCGTAATAAAGGCTCGAATCTGAGAGGCCTGCCTTTAAAAAACATTTTGCAAGCCCCATTACAGTTTCAGTGTAATTATTAACGTCATTATTATTTCGAGTAAAATAAGTATAAGCAGTGCGCAAATAGTCAAGCGCAATACTGTCTTCACCTAATTCAAAATAAACGAGGCCAAGATCATCCAACACTCCTCCCTCAATTTTTTTGGGGTCATGGTAATGATCAAGTGCTATTTGATATGCTTTGCCCGCGTAAAAGCGAGCCGAATCGGTTTGTTTCAATCCTAAAAAGTCACTAGCCAGAATAACGTATGCCTGCCCATAACTATGCAGATCCTTTGGGCCGTATTTTATTATCTCATAACAATATTCAATTGATTTTTTAAAATCTTTCGCTGACCAATACAGCTCGCACATTGTTTCTAATATTCCCTGGATATTTGAAGTATCCTTTCTTGCTTCGAAGACATGCAATATAGCGAGTTCGGTCTGCAGTGCTTTTGGAAAATTGCCGATATCCGTCCACGAGTATACAAACGTCCACATTAAACCTAATGAATCCCTATGCAACTTCCGGTTTAGCAAAAGCGCACGCCCATAATATGAATTCAATGAATCTTTCGAAAAAAGGCCTTCCATCCCTCCTCTCGACTGCACAAAATAGTCTAGCACAAGTATTTCCAGATCAGCCAAATTGTTTTCTTTCGCAACGCTTAGGGCTTCCTTCATCAGCAATTTTGCACTGTCCCCCCAATGATTATTAGAATAGACGTTGGCCATTATTTGTAGCAGGGAGACTTCTCTTCTTGGCAGATTGGATTTGCGGGCAAGAGCCAATGCTTGTAAAAAATAAAATTTCGCCGAATCGGATTTCGCCGCAAGATAAAAGCTCGCCTTTCTTGCCAAGCTACTAATTTGCCGCTCAATAAGATTATATTTTAGTGAGAGGCTCAAAGCTTGTGCTATCACTAATTCTACAGAATCTGTTTTATCGCTGCCAAGATTGATGCTCAGATCTAACAGCAATTCAGCTTCCTCAGCTTTTAGAGAATGCTGACGAGCCAAAGAGAGCGCTTGCAAGGTTAGCAAGTATGCTTTAACGAGATCTTTCGACTTATCATCGGTATAAAAATAATAATTGCCAAACATTCGAATTGATTCTACTTCCTGCTCTATCAATCCTTTTTGTTTGGCAAAGGCCAATGTGCTATTCAGCAATTTAATTGCCGTGTCATGATTATTCAAATAATAATATTCATGTCGAGCTAACTCGATCAATGCAGATGCTTTGACAGAATCTGATTTAGCATTATCAATTACTGAGCGGATGCTATCAGCAATAAAATCCTGCGCGTTTGCTTTGGCAGCAATAAGCATAATAATCAGAAAACTCAGGCATAATTTTTTCATTGATTAAGCATTAATGATAGGTAATTGAATCATGAATGTTGAACCTTCACCCTCTTTCGTTTTTACTTTTATATCACCACCATGCGCTTGTCTGAACTGGGATTTATAGGATCAACAGGATTGAAAACATTCATTCGGTTGAGGCCAATCCCATAACTCCCATTAATCCCCCAAAATCACAGTTCAGATAATAGGTAATTGAATAATAAACTCCGTTCCATCACCCTCTTTCGTTTCCACTTTTATTTCGCCGCCATGCAATTATCTGAACTGGGATTTATAGGATTTTTAGGATTAACAGGATTGAAAACATTCATTCGGTTCAGGCCAATCCCATAACTCCCATTAATCCCCCAAAATCCCAGTTCAGACAACAGGCAATTGAATAACAAACTCGCTTCCCTCGCCTTCTTTCGTCTCCACTCTTATTTCACCGCCATGTGATTGTCTGAATCACGGATTGAACGGATTCATGGATTTCACTGATTTCGCAAAGGCTTAGTCCGTGCAATCTTTTAATCCTTCAAATCCGTGATTCAGACTGGCAATTGAATAACAAACTCCGCCCCTTCGCCCTCCTTAGTTTCCACTTTTATTTCTCCCCCATGTGCTTTGATAATATCATAGCTCAGGCTCAGACCTAATCCAGTTCCTTGTCCTGTTGGTTTTGTGGTGAAGAATGGCTGAAATATTTTATCAACAATATTTTTTGGAATGCCATTGCCATTGTCACAAACGGTGACGGATATCCTATTTCCTTCTTTTCTTGTTTCAACTTCCACTTCGGGTTGATAATTGCTATTTGCTGATTTTCTTTTCTCACTCACTGCATAAAACGCATTGTTATATAAATTCAGCAACACTCTTCCAATATCCTGCGGGATGATATTTATTTTTCCGATCGAGTTATCAAAATCTGTTTTCATTGTTGCATTGAAAGAATTGTCTTTGGCTCTAAGTCCATGATAGCTCAATCGCAAATATTCATCAGCTAATGCATTAATATCTGTCGGTTCTTTTACACCTGTGCTTGACCGTGAGTGCTGCAACATGCCTTTCACAATCGCATCTGCACGTTTGCCGTGGTGGTTTATTTTTTCTGAATTTTCTTTAATGTCGTCAGCAATTTCATTTGCCAATTGCGAATTGCCAACTGCCAATTCCGCTTTTAGTTCTTCGACTAATTCCTTATTCACTTCAGAAAAATTATTCACGAAGTTTAATGGGTTTTGAATTTCATGCGCAATGCCTGCAGTCAGTTCGCCAAGACTTGCCATCTTTTCTGATTGGATGAGCTGTTGCTGTGTTGACTTCAAGTCATTGTAGGCTTTTTCAATTTTTTTGTTGGCTTTATTTTTCTGCCTATTGTTTATATAAAAGATGATGGCAAGCAACAGAAGCATACCAATACCTGCCAACATAAAGTAAGTCCTCACTTTATTCTGATAAATCACTTTCTCTTTTTCCAAATTTTGCAAACGAAGTTGTTCGCCATAAGTAAGCTTTTGAAATTCGGCGAGATTTTTCATCCTGACTTTTGCCAGGCTGTCCTTGGTAACAAGGGCAAGCCCCTGATATTTAAAAGCGCTGTCAAATCGCTTATTTAATTTATAACTTAAGTAAACATTTTCATAGCCATTGCCAAAATTTATTTCCACTCCCGCTATCATGCCCAGTGTTTTTAAAATATCAATATCCTTCAATGAATAGTATAAGGCCGAATCCTTATTTCCTATATTGATAAAATGCCTGCACAACCTTGCACATAGCCTGCTTAAAGTAAAACGATTATTACTTTCAGTTGAGGTTTTGAGACTCTGATAATAACACGCAAGCGACATCGAATCATTTCCCAATGCTTTGTAAATATCACCCAAATGCATTTGTGCAGTACCGAGATAGGTTTTGGAAAGCGCATTGGAAAATATTTTATCATTTGCATGCAGCGCCAGTTGCTCAGCTTTCTTTTCATAATAGAAAGCCGAATCCGGTTTGTTTGCTTCCAGATAACTTTGGCCAAGGTTCAAATAGGCAAGTTGTATGCGAGGAGCATAATTTATTTCTTCGCCTATTTTGCCAGCAGTTTTGAAATGATCAATCTGTTCATCCAGGTTTCCTGTGTTCAACATGAGAAGCGCATACATGTGATGCGTATATGAAAGCAGCAACAGTCTGCTATTGCCGTGGAAGGGCGTTATAAAATAATTCCAATCATCTGCATTTTCGTTTTGTTTATTTTCAGCGATAACAAATGCCTGCTGAAGGCATTTCAATGCCTCCGCATATTTCCCCAATCCTATTAATTGATACGTTTCATTGTCCAATGCGACTCCCTCAGCAATGCTGTGATGTGCTTTCTTTGCAATCAACAATTGCTGTTCTGCATAGAAAAAAGCAGAATCCCTGTTTATTTCCTGATAATAAAAATAAACATAGCCTGCTGCTCTAAACTTCTGAGACCCATCCGGTGCCTCATTAAATGCAATTTTTAAACTATCGATATGGCTTAATTGTGCATTTGTAAAAATGGGTAATGATACTACAAATATTATTGTTAAAACCAGTTTCATAGCTTTTAGTTAGCAGGTAATTGAATAATAAATGTTGTTCCTTCGCCTTCCTTAGTTTCCACTTTTATTTCACCACCATGCGCTTTAATAATATCATAGCTAAGGCTCAAACCCAAGCCCGTTCCTTGTCCTGTTGGTTTTGTGGTGAAGAATGGCTGAAAGATTTTATCAATTGCTTTTTGCGGAATGCCGTTTCCATTATCACTAACGTTATGGATACCTGATTATCCTATTTATTTTGGTGCTTGTCTGACGGAAACACTTGGCTCATACCCTTCACCTTCAACCTTACTTTTTTCATTAACTGCATAAAATGCATTTGTCAGCAAATTCAATATCACTCTTCCGATATCTTGGGGAATGATATTTATTTTTTCAATCGCATGATCAAAATCTGTGTTGATGGTTGAGTTGAACGATTTGTCTTTTGCGCGAAGGCCGTGATAACAAAGGCGGAGATATTCATCAGTGAGCACATTTATATCAGCCAGTTCTTTTTGTCCGCCGCTGCTGCGGCTGTGCTGCAGCATGCCTTTCACAATCGCATCTGCGCGCTTGCCATGATGATTTATTTTCTCCAGATTTTGTTTGATGTCATTCAATAGCTCATCTTCTAATTTTTCATCCCTTGCATCTTGTGCCTTGTGCCTTTCCTCTTGTAGTTCTTCAATCAATTCATTGCTTACTTCCGAAAAATTATTGACGAAGTTCAACGGGTTTTGAATTTCATGCGCAATGCCTGCTGTCAATTCTCCGAGCGAAGCCATTTTTTCTGATTGCACCAATTGTTGTTGTGCCTGTTTCAAATCCACCAACGTTTTATCTACCTGTTGCTTGGCTGCTTCCAGTCTGTTGAAATCTTCATATCTCGCATAGGCCGTAGAAAATGCATCAGCCACTGATTGAATCAGATTTATTTCTTCTTCTCCCAATCGTGCGGAATTGCCGACATACAACATGCCTTGCAAAAAAGGAAGGAAATGCAAATGAAATCCGCCATGCGGGATTGTTTGTAAATATTGTTCCGATGAAGCAAGCGCTCCTTGTTTCACCAGTGTTTCAGCAAAATCCGTGAATGCTTTTTCATCCCAATGATCGATGTAATTTTCTTTTTGTTGCCAGTGATTCAATACCTGATTAATATTTCCCGGAGTGTCATAAGGAATATGAAATGCAGCAATAGCTCTTCCATCCGGAGTGGATAAAAAAGTATGGATTTGTTCCAATTCATTATCCATAATAAAAACACCACAGCGTATAAAAGGGATACCCAACACCGTTAGTTCATTCCATATCAACGGAGTTATTTTTTCAAGATCATTTGTAGTGCGCATGGATGCAATGTCTGCGCGCACACGATCAAGCGCAGCCTGCTTCACAGCTTCCTTTGCATTGAGTTCTGATTTTTTCAATTCAAAATATCGCCTGAAGGTGAGCTCAACAATTTTTTTGAATCGTTCAAGAATGTTGATCTCAGTTTCTGAATATGCTTTGTCTGACCATGCAAACAAAAACCCTTCTGAGAACATTAGCCAATGGCCGTATTGCTCCTGATAATTTTCATTGTTCAAATCAGAATCAATATTCAGACCGGCAAAAAGAAATTTATAATAAGATTTTAATTCTTCTCCTTTTAAAACAATAAAGTGATTTTCTTTTCTGACCCACGATTCATATTGCTTTTCAAATTCCGGATGCCCCGACATAACAACGCCTCCTGTCAATGAAAGGCTGTCTCCGTTTGCAGATGACATAGCAGAATAAAATTCAACCCTTCGCGATTCTTTGGAAATAATGCCAACACCAGATCTGATTGGATTAATGCCGAGTTTTCTTAATTCAGTGAATACCATGCTCGCCGCAGAAGACAGATCCTCGCTGTTTTGCATCGCCATTGCTCTGCCGCGCACTCTTTCCAACGCAGCTTCAATCGTAGCTTCGCGGGCTTGTTCTTCTGCTTGTTTTAAATCTTTATAGCGTTTATACGTGAGCGTTAGCACCGATGTGAACCTTTTGTAAATCTTCAATTCATTTTCCGTCATTTGTTTTTCGGTCCATGCATACACACCACCTTCTGCAAAGAAAAAAAAGTAGCCATACTGAACAACGTCATTTGGGTAATCCGGATAATCGATTTGTGGTGAAAGGATCTGATAATATTCTTTTATCTCCGTTCCACGTAGCACCGGAAAATAATCTTTCTGCAATAACCAACTATCATAAATTCCTTTTAATATGGGATGTATTTTCAAATCCAGATTACCAATCACCGCAATCGAATCACCTTGCTCAGTGGTGTTCATGGAAGATATCTCAGCAATATGCGTTTCTTTATTTATTAAGCCAACACCGCATCTTCTTGGCGTAACGCTGAGCGATTCCAGCTCATGATAAAAAGCAATAATGGTATCAGTCAGATCTTTTGAACTGTGCATCGCCATTGCTTTAGACCGGACGCGTTCCAATGCTGCTTCAATCAGAGCTTCTCTTGTCTGCTCTTCTGCTTGCTGCAAATCGGTGAAGCGTGTGTATGTAAGGTTGAAAACACTTGCAAATCTTTCCAACAAATTAATCGTTGATGGCGGCTGTTTATCTGATGAAGTGAAGGCGATAAAACCTTTGGAGAAATACGCGATGTTTTGCACTCTGCGATGAAGCGATTGCCCGGATTTAAATTGGAGGTGATGCTCTACCTTCCAGTAATCAAGCCAATCTTCCAGTTCCCTTCCTTCCATATCAAGTGCAACAGACTTTTCTTTTGCCTTCCATAGATCGTATATCTTTTTAATGGAGCTGTTGTCGTTTATATTCACTATACATTCTTCGTCAATTTTTTTTCCATTCTCATCAGTGTTCCAAATTTCCATATCACCACTGTTGTCTTTTATAATGCCTATATAAAGACTGATGGGTTCTATTCCGAGAATATTTAATTGATTAATAAGTATGGCTGCAGTTTCAGCGAGCTCTTCACTTTTATGCATTGCCATTGTCCTGCTTCTCACTTTTTCCAATGCTGTTTCAATCTGCGCTTCGCGTGCCTGCGCTTCGGCTTGTTGCAAATCGGTGAAGCGTGTGTAGGTAAGATTGAAAACACTTGCAAATCTTTCTAACAAATTAATGGTTGATGCGGGCTGTTCATCTGGCGATGCCATGCCGATAAAGCCTTTGGAGAAATAAGCGATGTGCTGCACTCTTCTTTTCTGATCAAGACCAATAGAAAACGGAACATGCATTTCATCATTCAGGTAATGAAAATAATTTTCAAGCTCCTTTCCATGCATGTCAATAATGATAGATTTCTTTTTCAATTTCCATCCATCATACATTTTTTTGACTGAATCATTTCTATGGCTGCTCAGCACAAACTGCCTGCTCACTTTATCGCCTTCTTCATTAGTAGCCCATGCTTCCATATCGCCGCTTTCATCATTAATAACGGCAATGAACAACCGATTTGGCGTTATGCCCAACCCAATCAATTGATGAAAAAGAACAGCGGCTGTTTCTGCAAGCTCATCGCTTTTGAACATTGCCATTGTTCTTGCACGAACTCTTTCCAACGCTAATTCAATCTGCGCTTCTCTTGCACGTATCTCTGCATTTTGAAGATCTTGAAATCTTGTATAAGCAAATGAAAAAACAGCAGTAGCTCGTTGCAATAAATCCCAGCTCTCTGCAGAAATATTTCCGGGAGATGCTGCGCCCATATAGCCATTGGAGAATTTTACTAAATGATAAATCCTTTCAGGGATCTCATCTCCATAATATCCCTGCAATACTTTTGAATGTGCAGCACAGTAATTGATCCATTCTTTTCTATTTTCTCCCCGCATCAAAATCGAAATTTGTTTTTCCTTGGAAGAATAGAATTTCTTCATTTCTCTGCCAACCCAAGTATCATGCAGGTTGATGTGCATGTGATCGCTCACCAGTTTTCTATCTTCTTCGCGAACGTCTTTAATGGCATACCAACATTCGGCAGTTTGTTTTTCTTCATCAACAATATAAATAGAACTTGTTTCTAATTCTTCCACACCGAGCGAGCCCATTTCTTTCCGCAACAGTTCTGCTACTTCAATCAGTTCTTCGGGTTTTTGCATTGCTAATGAACGTGCACGCACTTTTTCCATCGCTGCTTCTATCTGCGCCAATCTTGCCTGTGCTTCTGCTTTTTTCAGATCGAGGTAACGACGATATGTTTGTCCGAACACACCTGCAAAACGTTTGAATATTTTTGATGCTTCTGCAGTCAGCAGCTCTGGCGAAAAAGCATAAATGGCTCCTTCGGGGAAAAAGAATGAACTGTGGATTTGTTTTGATGGTAAAGAAGCAAGATCAAATTGTATGGGATAATCGGGAGAAGCATTGATTGCTTTAAAGTAATCTTTTAAATCCTCGCCGATTAATTCGTAAAAATAATCCGGTTTCTTGCTTCTCCATGCATCACGAAAACCTTCTATCAGCGGGTGAATATTCAAATCTACGCGACCAATATCCAAACCAATTTCTCCATTTGCATGTGAAGATGCTGTCCATATTTCCATGTCGTCTTTCTCGCCTATTATTGCAACGCCGGAACGGGTTGATTTATCAACTCCCAGTTTCACCAACTCATCAAATAAAGCAGCAACCGTGTCTGCCACGTGCTGGCTATTGTGCATCGCCATTGTTTTTGCGCGAACACGTTCAAGTGATAATTCTATTTGTGCTTCGCGTGCTTGCGCTTCTGCTTTTTGCAGATCGAGAAAACGGATATAAGCCTGATCAAAAACTTTTGAAAACCGGATTAATATATCATTCTCTTCTTCTGAAAATAATTTGCCGGTATAGTCATTAAAAAAGATGGCAGAGTGTTTCTGAATAGCTACTGAATAGCCAAAATATGGTTGCGCTAAAATCCATTTTTTTAAGTCGTTCGGTGCTTTATTAAAATCTGAATGTTCAAAAGCATATTCAAAATATTTGTTCTTGTCTTTGAATGAATACACTACAGGAAGAATCTCTTTTCCATTTTTTCTTGCATCAACAAAATCATTAAAAACAACATTATCAAAATATGGAAGATGCATCGTTAACGGACCATCAATATGCTCTGGGTTTACATACCAATGCAATAAATCCTGTGAACCTTCAATGAATGTGACTAATGAAACACCTCCATTCATTTCAATATTCAGTTCATTCATTTTTTCCATTACTGTTACTACAACATCTTTTATCTCATCGCTTTTATGCATCACAAGAGAACGTGAACGCACTTTTTCCAAAGCAATCTCTATTTGCGATTCTCTTGCTTGCGCTTCTGCGTTGATTTTTATTTTTCGTTTCATTCGTTCTACTGCCGAATCTTTTATTTTCAGCAGCTTTCGCAACTCGTCTTTGCTAAGTGAAACATTTTGTTCTTTTTTCTTTTTCATGTTGCGTTACATCTTTATAGTTTGTCTGAACTGGGATTTATGGGAATCATCATTTGTCTGAATCACGGATTAAACGGATTTATGGATTTCACAGATCCCTTCAAAGCACAAGCCTTTTAAAGGCTAAGCTTTTGCTTCCAAAATTGATCAACAAACCAACTTCCAGTCTATATGCTTTCAGGTAATTTAAGACCTGCGCAATCTGGACATCCTCCAGTTGAATAATAGCTTTCAATTCCACCAATACTTTTCCTTCCACAACAAAGTCTGCTCTCCTTGTGCCAATTGGCTCTGAAAGTTCTTTGTAAAATATTTCCTGCTCAATTTCTCTTGCAAAAGCAAGCCCTGCTTTAGAAAATTCCCAAGCTAATGCACGTTGATAAATCACTTCCTGAAATCCATTGCCCAAAAACTTGTGCACTTCAAAAGAAGCACCGATTATTTTTTCTGTGATGTCTTTATATTTTAATTGTTGCGTCATATTTTAAGTCCGTGCAATCTTTTAATCCGTTTAATCCGTGATTCAGACAGGCAATTGAATTATAAACTCTGTCCCTTCACCCTCCCTCGTTTCCGCTTTTATTTCTCACCATGTAATTGTCTGAAATGGGACTTATAGGATTTTTTAGGATTAACAGGATCGAAAACATTCATTCGGTTCAGGCCAATCCCATAAATCCCATTAATCCCCCAAAATCCCAGTTCAGACAGCTGGCAACTGGATAATAAACTCAGTTCCCTCACCTTCCTTAGTCTCCACTTTTATTTCTCCGCCATGTGCTTTAATAATATCATAACTTAAGCTCAAACCCAAGCCAGTTCCTTGTCCGGTTGGTTTTGTGGTGAAGAATGGCTGAAATATTTTATCAACTATTTTTTGAGGGATGCCATTGCCATTGTCACTAACGGATATGAATATCTTATTCTCTGATTTTTTTGTGCTGACTGTAACCGCGGCCTCATACCCTACACCTTCCAACTTACGCCTTTCTGCCACGGCATAAAAAGCATTGTTATATAAATTCAACAGCACTCTGCCAATATCCTGTGGAACAATGTTTATTTTACCGATGCTTTCATCAAAATCAGTTTTCATTGCCACATTAAGTGAGTTTTCTTTTGCTCTTAATCCATGATAAGCCAATCGCAAATATTCATCAGCCAATTTATTAATATCTGTTGGCTCTTTTACACCTGTGCTTGAACGTGAATGTTGAAGCATTCCTTTCACAATCGCATCTGCTCGTTCACCGTGATGGTTTATCTTTTCCGAATTTTCTTTAATGTCATTTAATATTTCATTTTCCAATTTCTCATCCCTTGTTCCTTGTGCCTTGTTCCTTTCTTCCTGTAATTCTTCTATCAATTCAGCATTCACTTCAGAAAAATTATTCACGAAGTTTAATGGGTTCTGTATCTCATGTGCAATGCCTGCAGTAAGTTCGCCAAGCGATGCCATTTTTTCTGATTGGATCAGCTGGGATTGCGTAGACTTTAGGCTCTGTAAAGATTGCTTTAGTTCAGCAGTTCTCTCTGCTACTTGTTTTTCGAGGTCGATTTTTTGTTTTTCAATTAATTCGTTCCTCTCCAATGCAAGCTCCTTATCAAAAGCAACTTTTCTTTTGTGGTTATATAAATGCACAAGCAGGAACGAGAATATTGCTGCTATGATTGCAACTCCTAAAATTACATTCCTGATCAATGTTTGCCTTCTGATCTCTGAGGCCTGGATTTGTTTATCCTTATTCAATATTTCTATCTCTTTTTCCCTGATCTCCGTTTCGTGTTTTACTTCAAGCTCTTCAATCTTACGCTTGCTCTCCATCGAAAAAATGGAGTCTCGATAGAAAATGTGCTGCTGATAGTTTTCAAGCGCTTCTTTGTAATTTCCGGAACATTTCAGCGCCTCAGATAAATCTCTGGAATAGTATTGAAAGGCATTAAGGAGACCTGTTTCTTTAGCTATCGCTATTGATCTCTTTAAATAGATAATCGCTTTATTTAATAATGAAGATTGGCTGCCCAGACTGTCGGGCCAAATTTTATGTACAGTGTCCTTATAAACATCCAAATAATATTCACCAATATTTCCCAGGCTAAATATGATTTCTCTTTTAAATCCCAGTTTTTCAATCGTTCTTAATGCCTGGAATTCGTATTGCATACCCTTAAAATAATCTCCGGGATCTCCATAACAAATGCCGATACCAATAAGGTTGATGGCCATGCCACGCTTGAACCCAAATTTTTTATTTAATTCAAATGCATTTTTGAAGAATTCCAATGCCCGGGAATAATTATTTTGCAAAAAATATGTATTGCCAATATCGTTCAGAACCGATCCCACTCCTCCGTTATCATTCAGCTCTGAATATATTGACAAAGCACTATCCAGAAATTCGAAAGCTTTTTTGAAATAGCCCTCTTCAGCGAAAATATTTCCCATGTCCCACAGTACAAAAGCTTTTCCATTTTTGTTGCCCACATCTTCTTCTTCTTTCAATCCTTTAAGATCATATTCCAAAGCCTTTGAATAATTGCTTTTCTCGCGATAAATAATCCCGTACTGTTGAATTATTTTTGCAAAACCCAATTTATATTTCTGCTCTTTCGCGATTCTTAAAGCACTGTCATAATATTTTAAAGCTTCTGAATAATCCGATTTTAAAAAAAAATTTACTCCAACGACCCTGTAAGATTCCGCTATTCCCGGTAGCCATTTTAGTTTTTGAGAATTATAAAAAGCCGATTTGCCATATTTTATCCCTTCATCCGGGTCAATGCTGCTGTATGACGATGAAAGATCAATCAACAATTTTATCCTATTACTATCCTCTTTTGTTTTTGGTAATTGGGAAACTAAAGAATCAATACATGCTTGCCCTTCTTTTTGTGCGTGAAGGTCAAAAATGATATTTATCAGAACTATTATATATGCGATTTTTTTCATAGCATGCTAATAATAGATAAATGAATGGTGAACTCACTCCCCTCACCTTCCTTTGTCTCCACTTTTATTTCACCACCATGAGCCTTAATAATATCATAGCTTAAGCTCAAACCCAAGCCAGTTCCCTGCCCTGTTGGTTTTGTAGTGAAGAATGGTTGAAAGATTTTATCAACTATTTTTTGAGGAATGCCATTGCCATTGTCACTAACAGATATGGATATCTTATTATCTGATTTTTTTGTGCTGACCTTAACCGCGGCCTCATACCCTACACCTTCGGCCTTACGCCTTTCTGCAACAGCATAAAATGCATTTGTATACAAATTCAAAAGCACTCTGCCAATATCCTGTGGGATGATATTTATTTTTTCGATAGTTTCATCATAATCCGTTTTTAATGTTGCATTGAATTCCTTTTCCTTTGCCCTTAGCCCGTGATATGCTAATCGCAGATATTCATCAGCCAGTTTATTAATGTCTGTTAATTCTTTTACGTTTGTGCTACTCCGTGAGTGCTGCAACATCCCTTTCACAATGGCATCTGCGCGCTTGCCATGGTGGTTTATTTTTTTTTCATTTTCTTTGATATCATTCAATATTTCATTTTCTAATTTCTCATCCCTTGTCCCTTGTTCCTTGTTCCTTTCTTCCTGCAATTCTTCTATCAATTCAGCATTCACTTCCGAAAAATTGTTCACGAAATTGAGCGGGTTCTGGATTTCATGCGCAATGCCTGCGGTCAGTTCGCCAAGACTTGCCATTTTTTCAGATTGTATCAATTGCGTTTGGGTCTGCTTCAGATCTGATAATGCTTTATCAACCTGTTGTTTTGCTGCTTCCAGTTTGTTGAAATCTTCATAGCGTGCATAAGCGGTAGAAAATGCCTCAGCAAGCGCCTGCACTAATTGAAGATGGTCATCGCTCAATGGCGCAGCATCGCCCACATATAGCATCCCCTGCAAAAAAGGAAGGAAATGTAAATAGAGATCAGTGGGCATGTGCTCTGTAAGATATTTTTCGCCGCTGGTTATAGAGCCTTGTTCCACCAGGCTTTTGGCTTGTTCCAAAAATGCTGCTTCATCCCAATGGGTTTTGAATATTTCTTTCCTTCGCCAAAAAGGCAATGCCTCGGTAATAATTTTAGAGTTAGAAAAAGTTGAAGTGAACGATGCGATTGTTTTTCCTTCTGTGTATAAAAATGTTTGCACCTGTTGCTGCTCTTCATCCATAATAAAAACACCGCATCTGATAAATGGGATACCCAACACCGTTAGTTCATTCCATATCAATGGGGTAATCCTCTCAAGGTCATTTGTGGTGCGCATGGAAGCAATGTCTGCGCGGATGCGATCGAGTGCCGATTGTTTGATGGCTTCTTTGGCGCTGGTTTCCGCTTTTTGCAGGTCGTCATATCGCCTGAATGTGAGTTCAATCACATTTTTAAAACGTTCCAGGATTTTTATTTCCTCATCAGAATATTTTTGATGCGACCATGCATATAAAAAACCTTCTGAGAACATAATCCAATGTCCGTACTCTTCATTTTCATCACTCACTTTATTGAGCGGAACACCAAGCCCGACAGAAACAATTTTGTAATAAGCATCAAGTTCGTCGCCTTTCAGCGATGCAAAATAATTCTCATGATTCAGCCATGATTCAAATTGCTTTTCGAATATTGTATGACCTGATAAATTCAGCTCACCCATTAATGCAAGGCTTCCATCGCCGGAACTTGTTGCAGAATAAACCTGCATGTTCCGTGTTTGCTTGTCAATCAATCCAACTCCTGACCTTATTTGTTGAATCCCTAATTTTTGCAATTCAACAAACACAAGATTTGCTGTAGCTGCAAGGTCATTACTATTGTGCATCGCCATGGCATGGCTTCTCACACGTTCAAGCGAAGCTTCAATCTGTGATTCTCTTGATTGGGCCTCGGCTTTTTGAAGATCGAGGAAACGGGTGTATGCCTGTTCAAAAACTTTTACAAATCTTTTCAATATTTCATTCTCGCTTTCTGAAAATGCTGTTCTTGAGTAACTGTGCAATTGTATTGCAGTATGTTTTGCGAAGGCAATCGAAACAGTGTAATACTTTGTTTCAAAAAGATATTGCTTTCTATCTTCGGGAATCTCTTTGAAATTTGTGTTTTCAAAAAGATAGCTGAAGAATTTATTTTTTTCTTCGAATGAATACTGATGAGTAAATAATTCCTCCCCGCCTTTTTTTGCTCTTGAGATATCTTTAAAGTAATTGATATCTATATCAAACGATGAGAACTTTGTTAAACTGATAGTGCCGGGTTCATATCCTGACCACATATCGAAAGCATCATTTTTAAATTCCAGAATGAAGGCTGCATCAAAATCAATTTCCAGCTCTTTTACTCTTTGCAGCAATTCTTCCATTACTGCATCCATTTCATCGCTTTTATGCATAGCCAAAGAACGGCTGCGCACTCTTTCAAGTGCCGCTTCTATCTGTGCTTCTCTTGCCTGTGCTTCGGCTTTTTGAAGATCAAGGAAACGGGTGTATGCCTGTTCAAATACATTGGCAAATTTTCGAAGCAATAATCGGGAATTTTGTTCGGGTGGATTCATAGTGACCATTACCAGCGAGCCACCTTTGAAATCTGATATATACCAATAAGCGCAAACATCCTGAGGTTTTTTATTTTTAAGGGTAAGCATTAAAAATTTGTATGCTTTGGGATCTGTTGGTTTCAATGCTTCAAAAAATTCTTTCGCTCTTGCCACATCATTAATCAATAAATAATCTCTTTTGCCATCACGATAATTTTGAAAAGCTTCTTCAAGTAGCTTAATGCCTTTAAAATTAATTTTTGATTCGGATTCGATGATTTCACCGGTGTTGTCAGGCGAACGAAGAGCAGCCCAACCCTCGAATTGAGAAGAGGATTCGTCCCATAAGTGAATAGCGCAGGTTTCGAGTTCTTTTTGTCCGAGCAGGTAGAGTTGGCTTCTCATTTCCCTTGCTACTTCCTTTAATTCTTTTGAAAGATGCATAGCCATCGCTCTGCTCCGTACTCTTTCCAATGCGGCTTCAATCTGCGCTTCTCTCGCTTGTGCTTCCGCTTTTTGCAGATCGAGAAAACGGGTATAGCTTTGATCAAAAACCTGCCCAAACCTTTTTAGTATGTCATTTTCTTCTTCTGAAAAAGGTATCGGTTTGTATTTGGCTATGATCAAAAAAATATTGGGTGAGATGGAAACAGACCTCGCGATACTTTTATTAAAAATGTATGATTTGGCATCTTCAGAAAGAAAATCCTCACCCATACACTGAAGCATGTGCTGCGTCCATCGATTATTTTCTTCAGGAGTTAATATGTCCGTAAAAAAAGCAAGCTGTTCTTTTTGTGCTTTTCTTATATTTTCAAATACAGGATTATTTATGTACGGCACATTCAGTTCCTGTGGCTCTACTGTATTTGCCATTGAAGTCCAGAAATGGAAATCCTGGGCCTGGTTGTTAATTCCAAAACTTACATGATTAAACCGAAAAGCAAGTTGTTGTAATTGTTGTGATACCACTTTGATAACTTCCAACAACTCCTGGCTGTGCTGCATTGCCATCGTTCTTGCACGCACTCTTTCCATTGCCAATTGAATTTGTGATTCTCTTGATTGCGCTTCTGCTTTTTGAAGGTCGAGGAAACGCGTATAGGTTTGTTGAAAAACTTTGCCAAAGCGCATCAGTATTTTATTCTCTTCATCGGAATACGGAATGCCCGAAAAATTTTCGATATACAATCCAACATTATCCAACAAAACCGTGGAAACAGCAAGCCCTTTGCATTGCAAATAAAATTCCTTTGCTTCTTCAGGTATTGCAAATAATTTAAAAAGGGATTTATAGAATTCATTTTTTTCTTCAAAATCCAAAAGGTCGGCATGAAAGGCTGTTCCATTTGATTTGGCTTCAAGAAAACTGTTCCATGTAGGTGAATCAAAATAGGGAATGATTGCGAAGAATGGTTCAATGTTGGGGTCAGCCAGCCAGATATGCATGTCGTCATGGGCTTTGTAATCAATATAAAAACCCGCATGTTCCGCATTTACTTTCAAGTGAATGAATTGTTCAAGTACCAGCCGTATCACTTCTTTCAGTTCCTCACTCTTGTGCATCGCCATGCTGCGACTGCGCACTTTTTCCAATGCGGCTTCAATCTGTGCTTCGCGGGCTTGTGTTTCTGCTTTTTGCAGATCGAGGAAACGGGTGTATGTCTGTTCGAAAACTTTTGCAAATCTTTCAAGCAATTGAATGCTTTCCTCTGAGCGTGCCATGTTTGATTGCACATTCAGCAATCCTTTTGAAAAGAACGCAACATTAATAATACGCTGCTTCTCATCAGGGTTATATTTAGCCCCGCCCATGCTTGCGCGAAAATTGGAGAATTCGAACAATTCTTTTCCGCTAAGGTCAATTACTAATGAGCTTTTATTTTCTTTCCAAGCATCATAAATCCTTTTCGTCACGTGCGGTTCATCAATTGGAAATTTGAATACACCTTCCTGTTGCTTACCATACATTGTCACCCAATATTCGATCACGCTTTCTTTTTCATTAATAATACCAATGGTTGCCTGATCCGGGTTTTCGCCCAACTGTTTGAACTGCTGAAAAAGTATAAATACTGTTTCACTCAATTCATCACTTTTTTGCATAGCCATTGTTCTTGCGCGAACTCTTTCTAATGCTAATTGAATCTGCGATTCTCTTGCCTGATCTTCTGCTTTCTTCAGATCAAGAAAACGTGTATAGGTTTGTTGGAAGATTGCACCGAAACGTTTGAATATTTCATGATACTCCAACAATGGTTCATTGGAAATAATAAACAAATAACCTTGCGAGAAAAATATTGCATGAGTAAATGTTTCCTTAGGCTGATCGGGCAAAGCCTGGAATTGTTGTGTTGGAATTTTTGCGTACTTCTTTAAAAAATTCAAATGCTGCAGCAATGCCTTACCAGAAAGATTCACTACCAAAAATTTTTCTCCGCTCTTCCACGCTGCATAAATTGTTTTGTATGCGGAGGTTTCATTATAAGGAACCATAAATGAATGCGGAATAATATTTCCATCAGGTGATGTGATCCAGCATTCGCCGATGGGTTCATCTGTCTTCAATGTTGTTATTGCGCAGGTTCGCATCTGCGCTGGCTTAATACCTAAATCAATCAATTGCTTAAAAAGGACGGATGCTGTTTCAGCGAGCTCATCACTTTTTTGCATGGCCATCGTTCTTGCGCGAACTCTTTCTAAAGCTAATTGTATTTGAGATTCTCGTGCTTGTGCTTCTGCTTTTTGCAGATCGAGAAATCTTGTGTAGGTCTGTTCAAAAATTTTTCCGAAGCGTTTGAAGATTGAACTATTTTCGTCGGTAAAATCTTCTAACATGAAGCGATAAAATATCAAGGCAGAGTTCTTGGAAATAACTGCGGCCCTGTATCCTGGAGCATCAAGCGTCCTTTGCTTTCTATCTTCCGGGATATTCCTAAAATCTGAATGTTCATAAAGCCATCTGAAGTACTTGTTCTTTTCAGCTTTGGTGTATTTTTCAAGGTAGAAACCCAATCCACTTGCCTTCGCCTCAATAAACTTCTTTGTTACGGGGTCGGGTATTTTTGGATACGGTATATGAAATTTCTCGAGGTAATTCATTCCTCTTACAGCAATCCAGTTATTAAATCCATTCTCCGGGACAGCAAAATCAGTTATGATCGAGGTGCTATCAACTTTAATTCCTAGCCTGTCTATTTCATCATTCAGTAGCATTACTACTTCTGCCAGTTCATTGCTTTTATGCATAGCTGCAGAGCGGGAACGAACTCTTTCCAGGCTTGCTTCTATCTGCGCTTCTCTTGCCTGCGCTTTTGCCAATGCTAAATCAATATAACGTTTATAGGATAAGCTGAAAACATTCCTGAATCGTTTCAGCAGTTTCAGATTTTTTTCATTCACAATGCTGAAAGTGGAAATGCCAATAGAACCGGTTCCTATGGAATAAAAATAGTAGTAAAGCGCTTTTGCTTTTTTTATTCTCATATCATCTTTCTCTCCTATTTTTTTTCTGAATTTTTTCCATTCCGTCAAATCCTTCCCGGTAAAAACAGTTTCTGAAAATGCATCGTTTGCAGTCCTTATCTGCTTTATTTGTTTTTTGATCACAGGATGCAAATCATAATGCAAATGATTTGTGCTTTTCCCTATTTCATCGGAGTAATCATAATTCACAAATGTTTTATTCTCATCATTGTGAATGTTGATCATCGCATTTCTCAGATCAGCAAAACCAAATGCAGCAAATTCTTTGTACAATGTTTCGCAAATATTCAACAGGTCATCTGGCTTGTTCATGCTCATGGCAACTGCCCTCACTTTTTCCAACGATGCTTCTACGTTTGCCTCGTATGCTTGTGCTTCTGCTTTTTCAATATCAAGATACCTGCGATATGATAATTCAAACACTTTGAGAAAGCGCTTGAATAAATTTATTTCTTCCTCCGTTAATGGAACATAAGTTGAAATGCCTAATGCAACCGGGCCGAGAGAAAACCAATAATAATTTAATGATGATGCAGTGCTCAAATAATCATCAATAAAAACATTGGTGGTTTTTTGAAACTCAAGCCAAGCTTTAACTTCGTCGCCTTTGATGTGAGCGACCATAAATTCGCCGTTTCCTTTGAGCATTTTATCGGCAAAAGTTTGCTGAATTTCATGATCTGTATAAGTTGTTTCAGTAATAAATGTTTTGTGATGCTTGGCATAATATTCATAATTCATGTATGTGCCTTTGTCTTTGTAAAAGATGGCAGTCTGCACATTGCGGATTTCCTTTACTTTCAACAGTTCCAGTTGTTCTGAAATTGTCTGGCACACATGCAGCATGTCATCAGGCCTGTTCATGCTCATGGCAACTTTTCTCACTCTTTCAAGGCAAGACTCAATTTCCAGTTCATGATTTTGCAGCTCTACTGCTTTTCTTTTTTGTTCCAGTTCTTCAATGGTTTCTTCCAATAAAATAGCAGTGGTGCGTTTTACTTTTTCTGTCCGTTCGAGTTTGAATTCGGTGATGGCCCATTGCTTGTCGGCATCAGCAATCGCTTTTATCAAAGTTTCTTTATCCTGCTCATTCAGATCTGTCTTTTTTTGAAAAAGGTCTTGTATTTTTTTAAGATTTTCGTTCATTGGTTTTTTTTAATACTATATACAAGTGCTGAAATTTTCTGTTTCAAATTTCGGGTTCCACAAAGACTATCTAATTCTTATATTTTCCATAAACGGGTTGCCCCGGATAGACGTTGGCAATCGCTTTGCCATTTTTTAGTACAATCACACCATTTACTATTACGTATTCAATACCTTCAGAAAAAGCGAGGCCTTTTTCAAATGTAGCTTTGTCTGTTACGGTGTTGGGGTTGAAAATAGTAATATCAGCATCCGCTCCAACTTGTATTCTTCCTTTATATCTCATCATCGGCGCAATGCTTTCCAACCTTTTTGCAGGGAGCAGCGTCATTTTTTCTATCGCCGTGTTAAGGTCAAGTACTTTTTCTTCTCTCACATATTTTCCCAATACCCTTGCATAAGTTCCGGCAGTGCGTGGATGTGCCAATGGAGCGTACGGCATTGCATCCGATGCAATGATAATATTTGGAAAAGCAATTCCGTAACTTATCCACTCGGGTTTCATTGAATGTATAATAACCATACCTCCCTTCTCCCTATAGTTTTCAAATGTTTCTTTTGTCAGCCGCTCTCCGGTTGCTACCCATTGCAAGTCACTATAGCTTATACCCAATCTTTCCTGCCATCCTTCACGAAACACAGCACTTTGCAGAAGTGTAGAAGCCGCAGTATAAGGATATAGTTCAGTAGTGATATCGAATCCCCGGATTTTTGCAGTCTGCACTAATTCAGTGGCAAAATATATTTTACCAAGACTGGCACTATTAATATGAACGATGTGCAAAGGCGCGCCGGTAAGAACAGCATCGGCAATGGCCTGCTGGATAGCTGTAATACCACCTTCGCGGACATGTGTAAAAACAAGTGCTTTTAATTCTCCAGCTAACTGGTACACACGAAAAACTTCTTCCTGCTTCACGGCAGGCAAATAACCAATCGGAACACCAATACCAATAGCGCCTTCAGCCAATGAGTTCCTGATATTCTGTAAGGTTTTATTCATTTGCTCAAGAGACAACGTGTCGGAATAAGAAACTTTTATTTTACTAAAAAGCGAATCAAAAGAAGATTCTCCCTTTGCGCTTAACTGATATAACTCATTTAATGCAGTTTTATATTTATCCAGGGCTTTGAATCTTTCAAAAGGCCAGCATACACTTGCTCCATAATTTATAAATGACCTTGATTTGCGTGATTCATACCATTTGTCTAAAAATTCAATGCCCCATTCCAGTTCAAGCATTGTGGTAACACCATCATGCAATTTATATTCCTGTTCGATAATCCCTCTCCCATGCACATGCAGATCGATAAAACCAGGGGCAACCACCAAACCGGAAACGTTTATCATTATTTTGCCCTTCAACGGTTCAGAAGAAATTTGGGCAATCCGGTTATTGATGATGCCTACATTTTTGATAGCATCTAATTTTGTTTCGGGATCAATCACCCTGCCGCCGGTCAGTACAATATCAT
>CAVRBD010000022.1:0-131073 GCA_963718975.1 uncultured Bacteroidota bacterium
CAAGAAGAGCCACTGGGCTACGTCGATGGCGGGGACCAGGTCGGCATGGTTATAGGGTCCCCCAGAGTCAGTGTCGAGTTTCCGCTCCTTTTCTTGGCTTGGTTGATCGCGGATGGTGGTCCTCCAGCCGCTCGCCGGTGGAGGCATCCAGCGCCACCACGCTTCCGCTGAACCGGCAACATTCATAGGCGGAGACGCGCCCGCGCCCTCCTCGCCGGACGCGACCGGCACGTAGAAGGCGGTCATAGAAGTAAGGGCGAACCGGCGACGCGCGCGGGAACATTTACTTCGTCTTCCAAACTGCTTGCCGATGGCATCCACTGGGCGCAGGCTACGCGCCGCGCGATCGCCGAGCGCATAAGCGCGTGGCCGAATTCGGTCTGGAGCGAGGCCGATGCCATGGTGGCGCGGAAGCGCTGCGGCCTGGGCGTCGAAGAACCAGCGAATGCAGCCGGACGCCGCGCGCGTTGAGCGACAGGACGGGGCGCTGCTCTGAGCTGGCCGATGAGACGAGGCGCTCTTGCTGGCCAGGCCGGGCGCGCGTTGGCGTCCAACGTGGCGGGAAAATCCGAAGCCCATTTGACCTTTAAGCGGCCCACGTCCGCCGCGCCGAATCCAGCTTGCGCGGCGGTTTGAAAGCGCGTGTTGAGCAGATCCAGGCCCTATCCATTCCAGTAGCCGGCCGGCGGGAGGATCGGCGACTCGGGCACCTGTCCGTGCACGGCGGCTTCCTCGGCGCGCCGGACCCAGAGGATGCTTGAAGGATTTGCCGGTGATGAATTCGGCGATGGCGCCGACCGTGGCCGATCTCGCGGTCGGCCATCGAGATCATAGGACTGGACTCCAGGGCCGCAAGCACGCGTTCGGCGACATGGCTTGGAGCGCTTCGCGCGCGGAGGTGAGTTCTGCTCCGGCGTCGTGACAGGGAGGACCGCGCCTACACAGGGCGGCTCCGCTTCGGCGGAGAGACCGTGAGCGTCACCAGGAGCAGGACGTTGCAGCCGAGCGGAGCGGATTCTTCTTCACTTGGTATGGATCTACGACGCCGTGGCCTCATCCAACGGCACCCGCGCTCTGGCGAGCGCGGACATTCCGCGCGCGAACTGGTGAAATAATCGAGCTCGGCGATCTGGCGGTGATGGTCGAAACCGTCGTCACCCGGGAACTGATGCAGAACAAAGACGTAACTCTACGAGTACATAACATCAAAATTGTTACGCATTTGGTCGTTGCACAACCACAATCGTGGCAAAGTAAAATTCGTTTTTCTCCAAAAACTCATATTTTATTCTCATCGACTAGGTTCTCAAACCATTCCAAATCAAGGACGTTTAACAGGTATAACTTCTTTTTACTGTATTCATTCAACCTAAGTCTATTGAACGCTGTAGAACAAAATGAACAAGCATTTATGGAAACAACTACACCAACACAAATTGGAGTTCGTTTCCAAGGTTTGTTTGGCTTTCTAATGGGTGTTCTGTAAGTTTTATCTTTCATTTAGGTTTTGAAAGCCAAAATCCAAGAGGACAAGAACAATCATGGCAAAGTAAAGGAACTACCCAATTTACTGATAGCCAATCGCCATCATCAACCAGCTTTAATACACAAAATACTCAAAAATTCGTTGCGCAACCACAATCATGGCAAAGTAAGATTCTGTCCTTTTCAAAAGCTCACCTAGTTCATTTTCATTGACAAGGCTCTCAAACCATCCAAAACCAAGGGCGATTAACAGGTACAATTTCTCCCTATTGCACTGATAAAATCTAATTTTGTTCAATGTTATAGATCAAAACCAACAAACGTTCGTTGAAACAACTACACCATCACCAACTGTAATTCGTTTACAAGGTTTGTTGAACCTTTGAATAAATCTTTCAAGTCCCGTACCTAATTTAGGTTTTCAAAATCAAAATCCACGAGAATCACAGCCATCCTGGCAAAGTAAACCAACTACTCAATTTACTGGAAGTCAATTACCAGAAGCAACCAGTTTTAATACTCAAAATTCTCAAACCTTTTCCGCGCAATCACAATCAGACCAAGGTAAAATTCTCCTTCTAAAATTTGATTTTTTCATTTTTTGACTCATTAAAGATTCTCAATCATTTCAAACTCCACAAAAATTCACATCAACTATTCCTGAAGGATCATCAGTCGATACTAAAAATCGTTTAATTACCAGTATGATTATATTATTCTAAATCAGATTAATTTAACATATTAAAATAGGACTCCAACAAACTAATCGATTTGGACTTGAACAACCAAGTATATTTTTTTCTTGTTTATATTCATTAAATATTCTCTTTATTCTAAACTAGCTGTTCAAAAACAACAACCATGGCAAATTAAAGGAAACAGTTAGTTATCATTCAATTTATTATTTATCACAACATATTTTTGAATAATTCTAGCTCAATTTCAACAAAATATTGCTCAACCTGAAGCATCATCAATTGACAATCAACGACTTCCATTAAGTAATGACAATACTTTTGTTAGTCAATCTACACAAAGTCAACAAGGATTTAGTAAATATCTTTAAGAATTATTATTTAATTTAAAGATTTAACATTAGATCAAATACCAGATACAAAAACACAAAGTAATACACGTTTTGTTTCTCAACCACAATCATGGCAAGGTAAAATTCTTGTTTTCAAAAATTGATAGAATCTTTTTTCTTTCATCAGAATCTCAAACTATTCAAAATCAACAACCGATTCTTGAAACCACAACAACCGCACAAAACATAGGTCGTTTTTCAGGTTTGTTCATCTCTTCCTTCATCTTTCTTTAAGTTTTATTTATCATTCAGCTTACCAAACTCAAAAATCACAAGATCAAGATCAATCATGGCAAACCAAACTTCCTAATCAACAAATTCAAAGTAAATACCATTTTAAAAATCCAACTTTCATTAAAATCCGTCGTAGGTGAACCCATTAAACCAAAAAACAATCAAATAATTGCTTTTCAACCAAAATGGCCTGGTAACAGTCTCTTCTATATCTTCCAAATCTATTCTTTTTCGTAATAGACACACCAAAACTAAACCAACAAGATAATATTCTAACACCTCAAACCTTTTCAACAAGTTTGTTATAGAATTTAATTTTATATCAATAATTTCCTAAACTAATTTTCAGATACTAATCAACAACCATTAATCGCTAAACCTTCATCTCAAATTCCGACTACACAATACGGATACAATCAACAACAAAAAGGTATTTAAATTAAATTCTATTTTTGATTACGAGTTTTATTATTTCAGGTTTACCAATTCAAAGTTCATTTGAGCAAAATCAACCACGATTAAATAATCAACAATTTCAATGTACTATTATTTTTCTCTTTTATTCTATCCAATAATTCTCAATTTTTCTAGCTCAAGACAGTCAATTGACCGATTCCGATGATTTTAAAACCCAAACTGGTCAAAGCTTCGTTGCTCGACCAGTTGGATCCTTTCAAAGCCAACCACTTTCACAAACTGGTAAATACAAATAACCTTCTAAACCTTTTATCTATTTCATATTCAGGACAATTAGTTGCAAATTCGTACGATACTCCAACATTCGGTACCAAAGGTAAATAAATTATTTTCTGAAACTTTTTATATTTGTAAACAATTTTTAGCAACTACCTATCAAACACAACAAAATCCAAGTCAACTTGTTCAATCGAATGAACAACGAAAACCTCTAGGTGTGTTTATCAATCCTAAATCCAGATATTAAATTTATATTTCCACATGTAGATTCGCTATCAACATCAATATCAGGATCATGGAGACCACGTTCATACTAATTTACCCTCTATAGAAACATCAGTTTTTTTATTTTATCATAATTTAAACGCAAAAAATCATACGATACATATATATTCTTATTCACTTTTACCGATATTTACTTGCTTTTTATTTCAAATATTTGTTTTTTTCGATAAAACTTACCATTAAAAAAACGAAATAAAAGTCTTCGATAAAAAAAATTAAAAATCTTTATTTTTAATTTAAGGTAAAAAATAAAAGATAATTTTCAAGATCTTTTGAAATTTCTAAATTCAATTTGTACAATGTTTATCAATTGAATCGATATTTAAAAGTATATTTGTTCGACATATAGATTTTAATAAACCAACTTCTTTTTTTGGTTCGATATAATTTTTAATAAATAACCATAAAATTTGTTTGATTTTCGAATTTTTTTCATTAGCTGAACAATATCTTGTTAATAATTTTTTATTAACTGTTTGACAATTAATTGATTTATAATAAACAAACATAAATAATTCATAAAGTTGTCGAAGTATTAATTGACGTTGTTTTATTGTTATATCATCATTTGATTCTACAAGATAAGGCCAATCACCTAATGATTGACAAACAAGTGATTGTAAATCAGCATAAATAGTTGAACGATCTGTTGGAAGAATAATATCCGATAATAAAATATTTTTTTTAAAAAGTATTGTTAAAATTTTTGTTACATATGGTGCACGTGTACGTCGATAAGCTTTTGTTAAATGATGTAATTTAGCACCATTTGATATAAATAAATCAAATAATAATGAGAATTTTTTTAAAGATATTTCATTCATATATAAATCATTTTTTGTAAATAAATAACAACTTAAAAATAAATCAAATGGTGTTTGATCACTTTTGGATAATTTATTTATATTTAATATTGAAATATGTTTTATCATTGATGGTAAAACTTCATCAATACCCAATTCACAAGCAACATGAAAACAAGTTAATCGTTGTTTACGTGTACTTATTAAACATGGATCTATAGATGAATAACGTAGAAGAATAAATATTGCTTCGATATTTGTACGAAATATAGCAAATAATAATGGAGTTTGATTATCATAATCAGTACTATTCGGATCGATCTATTTAAAAAAAAATATTATATTAAAAATAAAATTCTTTAAATATTACTTACACCTCCTTCTTCAATTAAAAAACTAATTAAATTATTTTTATGTAAAAGTATACATTCATGTAAAAGTGATAAACCATGATAAGATTGTCGAAAATCAGCACCATATTGATGTAATAATTCTAATATATCAAGATTTCCATATCGAATAGCACAGAGTAATATTCGATTTGTAAAACGAACTTGAAACTCAAGTAATTGTTTAAGAAAATCTAATGATTTTCCACTTTCAATTGCATGAAATAATGGTGCTCGATTAGATGCATCTTCAACGTCGATTAAATATCATTTATCTTTTGTATTGATTTCACTTAAAAGCTTTTTTAATTCATCAATATTTTCATCGTTAGGATCACAACAACAGCTAACAAGTCGCTGTTGGATTGTCTGCATTGCAGTTATCGATAGAAATAAAATACAACTGATGTTTTTTTCCGTAAATATATATATACCCCATGTCAACAAAGAGAAAGAAAAAGAACTCGAGCATTCATATGATGTTTTTACGTCATGACATGACCAAAAAAGGCAAGACAGAAACGGAGGAGAATCTGTTTTCTTTGTGCTTTGATTCACACCCGTCAATATAAGTGAAGAAAGGAAAAAAACACATTTTCTTGATCTACCGACTATATGTATTAATAGATATTAGGATGCATGATTCATGTTTTGACATATACAAGATCTATTGCGAAATTAGCATTTGAAAAAAACAAGAATAAAAGGTTAAGATATCGGATAAATTCTCGTTTTTATTTTATTATTTTTCTGTTCTATCTATATACATATAAAATGCGGTTCATAAATAATTATTTAGCAATACGCAACCGGCAACCAAGCGACAGGCTCGCTTGGCTCCGAACCTTATCGAGCATGACCATATAGTGCGGCACCGGATCTTTGACGGCTGGATTGAGGCGCAAGGCCTGTTCGGTGCAACTGACCAAATTCGCCGCGGTAACTGAATCGCCGCTGGCGAACAGAGTAACTTCGTGGCCCAGACGCACCAGTTCCTCTGTCAAGACTGAAACTACCCGCTCCGTGCCGCCATAAAGCCGCGGCGGGACGCTTTCCATAAGAGGGGCAATCTGTGCAATTTTCATAACTGCCCGCTCCATTTTCGCGACCATTCTCGCTGGCGGCACGGCCGTCGCCCCCTCCAAGGAAGCGGTGCGGCACATGCAAATCGGATGCTCTCGCGTCAAAACCACTTTTAAAACTGCCGCAGAACACAATTCGTTCCCACTGAACGCCCGAGCAACGCTCCGTCGCGACGCTGGAACGGTCGCCGCTGGTCTCGTCGTCACCATTCGTTCGCACGCTCGGCCCTCTGCGCATTGTAGGCGTTGAAGAACGCCACCCTCTCTCGAATTCGGTTCGAAATACTCCGGGCCGAGTTCGCGACGAGAACATTGCTATCGTGGGCGAAAGCCAGGCAGTTCGGCTGCGTCCCGGCAACCAATCTGTAGCCCGCCCGTGCAAGAGTTCTTTTCCCCGGCTTGAAGTCCGCGTGATCTTTCGAGTCGGCGCAACATCGTTCGGGCGCGGGGCGCTCGGGGGCGCTGAAACACATCAACCCAGACCCGAGGGAGCGTAGATCCGTTTCCGGCCTCAAAAGCCTCTTGCGTGGCGATGCTTTCCATGCTTGTCTGACGTCTTACCTCTACGCGGCCAGAGACCTGCCGCCGCCAAAAGGCAATTGACCGGAGGAACGTCGTCGCTTGGCCGCAACGCGATCACCGCTTCGAAGGGAAGCTTGGCGTCGTGACCGGTTCCGGGCGCAGCATTGGCTTCGCCAGCGGCGCGGGGTGCAATCGGGCTTCGCTATTTCGGCGGTTGGCCGTGGTCTCGGCTGGCGGCTCCGTTTTCAGCCAGAGATCGGCGCGGCGCCCAATACCGATGCGATCCGCCCAGGGGCAGCGGAGCCATGACCGAACTTCGCATCTCGGATCTCTCGGCGAGACTTTGGAACTCAGGCGCGCCGCGCGATGATCTCGTGACCCGCGTATGCGACGCCTTGCGTGCGCAGATCGCGGACAATGCCCTGCCGGCGGGAACGCGCCTGCCCGGGGAATCCCTCCTTGCCAAGGAACTGAAGATCAGCCGGCCGACGCTGAGGGAAGCCACCCGCATCCTTGCCCGCGATGGTCTCCTCGACATCAGGCACGGCGTAGGCACATTCGTCGCCGCCAGCAGCCCGCATCTCCGCAACGCGCTCGACCGTATGTCCTCGTTGTCCGCAAACATCCGCGCCGCCGGCCGCGCGCCGGGCGTCCGGGCGCTTTCGGTCGAATTGGTTTCGCCGCCGTATGAGGTGGCCCAAGCTCTGGAAAGCCCTCTCAGCGCCAAGGTGGCCCGCATCAGCTCGCGTGCGGTTGGTTGACGGAGCGCCGCTCGCGGTCGCGGCAGAATACCTTCCTTTGAGCGCCCATGTATCGTTCGAGCGACTTGCCAGCTTCTCCGGCGCCTCCCTCTACGAATTTCTCGCCCGCGACCTCGGACTGTCGCTGCTGCGCAGCGAGATGTCGGTGAGAGGAATGGCGCGACGGGCGAGTGATGATTAGTGGTGCTCGGCGCGACGACGACGTGTACATGGCCACGTTGGTGCGCTGGACTGTCGTCGTTGGGGTTCAGAGCGGTTGAAGGATTTATGAAGTAAAAAATGTCATGTGGCCGGTAAACGCTGGTTTTGGTTAGCCGGCATTACGTTGATTATTATCGGCTCGTTATTATCAGGAGGTTTTGTCGCGTTTGCATTAACTTCCTTCAAACCTGTCAGCACGCTTCGAGGGAAGATTCAGCATTCGGCAAAAGGATTTTCGCTGCGAAAAGGATTAGTTGTATTTCAATTCACCATTTCCATCGTTTTTATTATTGCAACAGTTATTTTATATAAGCAGCTCAGGTTTATGCAAACAGAAAATCTGGGTATGAACTTAAATCAGTTGGTTGTTATACAAGGGCCGACTGTTACATCAAAAGGCCAGTCGCAAAGAAATGCATCATTCAAAAATATGCTGGCACAACTTCCCTTTGTAAAAAAATATGCAGCAAGCAATAATGTTCCCGGTGTTGGCTATAATTTTTCAACAGAAGAAATTACCAAATTAAATAATCCGCAAAAGGGTGATGAGAAAAAATCTTATTCGATGTTCATCTGTGATGATAAATTTTTTGATACTTACGGGATTCAGTTTGCGCAGGGAAACACTTTTACGGAGGCGGATGTTCAGCAAAGCTGGAATAAAATCCAAAAAGTGATCATCAACGAAAAGGCTGCTCAGTCACTTGGATTGAACACTAAGGAAAACCTGATTGGTCAGAAGATTGTTTGGGAAAAGCCTTATGAAATTATTGGTGTCGTAAAAGATTATCATCATTTATCTTTTCGCGAAGCTATCAAACCTACAATCTATCTCGCTTCCCAATCCAGTGGATATTACACGATTCAGACTGATACAAGAAACATGCAATCAAAAATTGCTACCATTAAAAACATCTATGCAACCGCTTTTCCGAATAATCCATTCGAGTTTTTCTTCGCAAATGAAAAGTATGATCAACAATATTTTCAGGAGCAAAAATTAGGGAATGTTTTTATCGCGTCTGCATTTGTTGCAGTGCTGATTGCATGTCTGGGTTTATTTGGCCTTGCTGCTTTTACTGCAAGACAGAGAGTAAAAGAAATTGGCATTAGAAAAGTGTTAGGCGCAAGTGTTTCAGATATCACAAAACTATTATCAAAAGATTTTATAGTTCTTGTAGTTATTTCTATTGTGATTGCCTCCCCTATTGCGTGGTGGGCAATGCATAAATGGCTGCAGGATTTTGCATATCGGACAAATATAGACTGGTGGGTATTTGCGTTGGCTGGATTAATTTCTATCTCTATCGCAATGATCACAATCAGCTTCCAGTCGATAAAAGCCGGTTTTGCAAATCCCGTAAAAAATTTAAGAACAGAGTAATTCAATAATAAACCGATAATATAAAATCGTAAATAGAATAACATGCTTAAAAATTATTTCTTGCTCGCTATCAAGAATTTCAGGAAACAGAAAATGTTTTCGCTGATAAATATTCTTGGCTTAACAGTTGGCATTACCTGCTGCCTGATGATTTTTTTATTCATCATGAATGAATTCAGTTATGATAATTTTCATAAGAACGGCAAATATATTTATCGTGTGATGCGCGTTGGCGAAGTGAACGGAGAAAAAAGAGATATCCCATATTTGTCTGCGCCATATTCTATTGCCTTGCAGAATGATTATCCTGATGCGGTGAAAAGCACCGTGCGTGTTGATTTTGACAACGACCTTGTGAAGTACAACAATATTTCTTTCAACGAAAAAAAGATCATTCTTACCGACACTAATTTTTTCAGCTTCTTTAATTTTCATTTACTGAAAGGAAATCCTGCAACAGTGCTTAGCGATCCGTTGAGCATTGTTATGACGGCTTCCACCGCAAAAAAATATTTCGGCAATGAAGACCCGATTGGGAAAGTTGTAAAGTTTAATAACGACCTGAACCTGAAAGTAACCGGCATCACTGAAGATATCCCTGTCAATTCTCATCTGAATTTTGATATGGCCGTGCCATTAACACATTGGAAAATGGCGTATTGGATGAACCAATGGCCAAATAATGGCTTGTTCGTGTACGTTCAATTAAACCCTGCAACCGACCCCAACCAATTGAAAAAACGGTTCCCTGCATTTATGGATAAATACATGGGGAAATATTATAAAGAAAATGGCTTTAAAATGAAGCTCGCTATAAATCCATTAAGCGGAATTTATTTTGAAGGCGAAACACCATTCGACAGTGTGAAACACGGCAGCAAAAAAATGGTGTACATATTTATGAGCATTGCCGTGCTTATATTGATTATTGCATGCATCAATTTTATGAACCTGGCAACAGCACGTGCAACTGACAGATCGAAAGAAGTTGGCCTTCGAAAAGTGCTTGGCGCTTTGCGAAAACAACTTGCATGGCAATTCATTTTTGAATCGCTGCTTTTTGCAACAGTGGCAGCTTTCCTCGCTATTATTTTACTGCAGCTATTAATGCCGGCTTATACTAATTTTCTTGGGTACAAGCTGCCCCCTTACTGGAACAATTTGTGGTTTTATATTTTTATTGCCGGCGTTATTGTTCTCGTTGGCATCCTTGCAGGCAGCTATCCTGCTTTATTGCTTTCTTCTTTTTCACCAATTGAATCATTGAAAGGAAAATTAAGAGTTGGCAAGCATGGCGCATTTTTTAGAAAAACATTGGTTGTTGTTCAATTCGGCATCTCTGTGCTGCTCATCATCAGCGTAACGATTGTTATGAACCAGATGCATTATGTAAGGAACACAGACCTTGGGTTCAATAAAGAACAATCGATGGTTGTTCGTCTTGATAACAATGATATCTGGGGCAAGAAAATTCAGTTCAAAAATCAATTGGAAGCAGACCCTGCGGTGGTGGGCGTTTCATTGATGTCTGGCGAGCCGGGCGGCTTTCACGATACTTACGGGTTTGAGGCTGAAGCAAAACCGGGAGAAAAATTAATGCTCAACACCGAGTTTGCTGATTTCGAATATACAAAGACGTTAGGAGTTAAATTAATCGCGGGCAGAAATTTCTCCTCCTCATTCCCAACCGATTCATTAAGCGCGGTGATGATCAATCGCGCTGCCGCTAAGCTGCTTGGTTATACTCCTGAAAAAGCAATTGGCAAATGGATAAAGAATATTACAGCGGACAGCCTTAAAAGAATAATCGTTGGCGTTACGGAAGACTATCATTATTCATCGCTGAGGGAACCGATTGGCCCACTTGTTATTTCTCCAAAGAAAGACGACCGGCGGGTTGCTTTGATAAAATTGAGCGCAGCTAATATGCAACAAAATATTGCGCGCATAAAAAAGATTTATGAAAGCAATGCATCAGAGTATCCTTTTGAATATTCCTTTCTCGATGAAAATTTTGACAACCTATACAAATCTGAAATAAAACAGGAATCATTATTAAGTATTTTTTCTGTGATCGCTATCGCCATTGCTTGCCTCGGGTTGTTTGGCCTTGCATCTTACACGGCTATTAAAAGAACAAAAGAAATTGGTGTGCGGAAAGTGCTGGGCTCGTCAATACAAAATATCGTGATGCTATTATCGAAAGATTTATTGAAACCGGTTTTGCTCGGAACACTCATCGCAATACCGATAGGATATTTTATTATGCAAAAATGGCTGCAGAGCTTTGCTTATCGCACGCCTGTTCATTGGTGGCTGTTCGTGATCGCAGCAATGATTGCGGTTTTGATAGCATTGATCACCGTAAGCGCACAAGCCGTTAAAGCAGCAATGGCAAACCCGGTGAAAAGTTTGAGAACGGAATGATGTTGTGAATGGTGAATGGTGAATATAAATTATCATGAATGTTTCGACTAGCTCCGGCCTTCAGGCCGGAGATTCAAAGAATGACGTGCGAATTGGAAAACGGTGAATGGTCAATGGTGGATCGTGAATATTTTTTATTAGGAAATTTCGACTAGCTCCGGCCTTCAGGCCGGAGAATGAAAAATAATGAATGATACATTTTGTTCGGGAGCTGCACATTGCCGAATAGAATTATCAAAAGCACAAGTGAGTGACACAACGATGTTCAATCAATGGATAATGTTTGTAACCAAAAAAAATAAGAATTGATAATTAAGAATTAATAAATAGTGTTGACTTAAAGAAATCATACATCACAAAATCAGAACTCTAAAAATTTCTTTTATGTTCAAAAACTTTTTGAAAATCGCTTATCGGAATATCATTCGCAGCAAAGGGTTTTCGGTGATCAATATCAGCGGCCTTGCGATCGGGATGGCAAGCGCTATGCTGATTTTATTATGGGTGCAGAATGAATTGAGCTATGACAGGTTTTATAAAAATGCTGACAGGCTTTATCAGTCCTGGAACCGCTCCAAAGGCAATAACGGCATCAATTGCTGGAATGTTACGCCAAAACCTTTGGCGCCCGCATTGAAACAAGATTATCCTGAAATAGAAAAAGCAACAAGGGTTGGCTGGGATGAGGCGATCCTGTTTGGTGTCGGCGATAAAAAAATAAACGTGAAAGGCACAATGGCCGATCCTGATTTTTTGACCATGTTTGAATTTCCTTTTGTAAAGGGCGATATGAATTCAGCGCTTAACAACCCAGGCGATATTGTGATCACAGAAAAAATTTCGAAAGCATTATTTGGGAATGAAGATGCAATCGGGAAGACAATCAGGCTCGACAATAAATATGACCATAAAGTAACCGGAGTGATGAAAAACCTTCCTAATAATACTCAATTTGATTTTGAATTTGTGTTGCCTTGGTCTTATATGAAGACTATCAACCAGGATGACAGCAGTTGGGGAAGTAATTCAACAAAAAATTATGCATTGCTGAAACCCAATGCCAGCATAGCATCCGTAAATGCAAAAATCAAAGACATTATTATCAGGCATGGCCAAAAAGATTGGACTACGCAATCATTTCTCTACCCTGTAAGCCAGTTACGGCTTTATGGAAATTTTGAAAATGGAATTCCTTCCGGCGGCCAGATACGAAAAGTGAGAGTGTTCATTTTAATTGCAGCATTCATCTTATTAATCGCCTGCATTAATTTCATGAACATGAGCACTGCAAGAAGTGAGAAGCGTGCAAAAGAAGTAGGCATCAGAAAAGTTGTTGGAGCACAGAAACAATCATTGATCGGGCAATTTTTAGGAGAAAGTATTTTGATTGCTTTGATTGCCGGAATTTTTGCTTTGATGATTGTACAGATTTGCCTTCCGGCCTTTAATCGAATTACCACAAAAGAATTAGCGATAGAATATAGCAATATTTATTTCTGGGGTTTGTTTATTGGTTTTATTTTCTTCACAGGAATTATTGCGGGCAGTTATCCTGCATTCTTTCTTTCATCATTCAGGCCGGTTTCAGTTTTGAAAGGAACTTTTAAAAAAGCAAATGCATTGGTCACTCCACGCAAAGTGTTGGTTGTTCTCCAATTCACTTTCGCGATCACACTTATTGTTTGCACAATTATTATTGAAAAGCAAATAAAATATGCGCAGGAAAGAGAAACGGGTTACAATAGAAATAACATCATCAATACATTTATTATGGGTGATATTCTAAAAAATTATGACCTGATAAAAAATGACTTAATCAGCAACGGGATCGCACTTTCAGTGAGCAAGACAAGCGCCCCGCTTACAGAAGGATGGAGCTCCGGTGGTGCAGACTGGCAGGGGAAAAACCCGAATGACAGAACTGAATTTAATTTTTATAACAGTGATGGAGATCTGGTAAAAACAGCAGGATTAAAATTGGTGCAAGGAAGAGATATTGATCTTAAAAATTATCCGACCGATTCAACAGCAGTAATACTAAACGAAGCCGCTGTAAAAGTGATGGGTTTCAAAAATCCAATCGGCCAAACCATAGATCATGGCGCATGGGATGCAGATTGGCACGTAGTCGGTGTGGTGAAAGATTTTATTCTTCAATCTCCGTATGACCCAATCAGGCCAATGGTAATACAAGGCCCGAAAGCAAATTGGCTGAACAATATTCATATCAGATTAAACGGAGCAAATTCAACCGCAAAGAACATCGAAGCAACTGAGAAAATCTTCAAAAAATATAACCCGCTTTATCCGTTCGATTATCATTTTGTGGATGAAGACTACGCAAAAAAATTCAACGATGAACAAACAACAGGAACGCTCGCAACATTTTTTGCGGGATTAACAATTTTTATTTCCTGTCTCGGATTATTTGGTCTTGCAACTTATATGGCTGAAAACCGCATTAAAGAAATTGGGGTTAGAAAAGTACTTGGCGCTTCTGTAACAAGCATCACCACATTATTATCAAAAGATTTTGTAAAGCTGGTGATTCTCTCCATTGTAATTGCATCGCCCATTGCATGGTGGTCGATGAGCAAGTGGTTGGCAGACTATACTTATCACATAACTATTACCTGGTGGATATTTGTTTTGGCTGGTCTGATTGCACTCGTGATAGCATTGGCGACCGTTAGCTTTCAGGCAATAAAAGCAGCAGTGGCAAATCCGGTGAAGAGTTTGAGAACGGAGTGAACAGCCGGCGGTTGGCAGTTATCAGTCGGCAGTTCTGATGATTAGCGAATGCGTGAATTGGTGAATGCTCAATTGTAAATGGTGAATAGTGAATGTTATTGATGTTGATGAATAATAAAATATGATGAATGTTTCGACTAGCTCCGGCCTTCAGGCCGGAGGAAGGAAGAATAGATATTAGATGTTGTTGCCGATAGTGAAACTGAAGATGAATAGAATATCAAAAGCACAAGAGTGCGACGCAAGGATGCCCGATCAATGGATGATGCTGGTGACAAAAAAAATTAATAATTGATAATTAAGGATTAATAATTCTAAGAAATCATACATCGCAAAATCAGAAATCAAAAAATTTATTTCTTATGCTAAAAAATTATTTCAAAATCGCCTGGCGAAATCTTATAAAAGACCGTCAGTTCACAATCTTAAACCTCGTTGGGCTATCTACAGGTTTAGCTTGCGCGTTGTTGATTTTTTTATGGATAAGCGATGAGCTGAACAAGGATAAATACAACGACAATGATCAGCAGCTTTATCAGGTGATGCAAAACATTAAGCATGATGGTATCATTGAAACAACAGAAAACACAGGCGGCTTATTGGCAAATGCTTTAAAAACGGAATTGCCTGAAGTAAAATATGCAGCGACTGTTGTTCCTGCTTCCTGGTTTTCCAGCAAAGGCATTATTTCTTTTAATGACAAACGTTTGAAAGTTGGTGGGCAATTTATTAGTAAAGATTATTTCAACATTTTTAATTGTGATTTTTTAGAAGGCGACAAAAGCAAGATTACCTCAGACAAACATTCCATTGCTATTTCGGATGAGCTTGCTTTAAAATTGTTCCACACAACTCATGATCTTGTTGGCAAAACAATTGACTGGAACCAGGACGAGTTTGATGGTTCATATCTTATTACAGGCATCTTCAAAAAAAATCCAGCCAACGCTTCTGAAAGATTTGATGTGCTTTTCAATTTTGATCTGTTCTCAGAAAAAAGGCCGTTCATAGTTCAATGGGGCAATAGCGATCCAAGAACTTATGTTGTATTAAAGGAAGGAACAAATATTGCACAGTTCAATTCCAAAATAAAAAACTTTCAAGACTCCAAATTAAAAAATTCCGGCACCACTTTATTTGTCAGAAGGTTCTCTGATCAATATCTCTACGCACAATATAAAGACGGCATGCAGGCTGCTGGCAGAATTGAGTATGTAAGATTATTCTCCATCATCGCCATTTTTTTGTTGGTGATCGCCTGTATCAATTTCATGAACCTTTCTACAGCAAAAGCAGCAGGCAGAATAAAAGAAGTAGGCATAAAAAAAGTTGTAGGCGCAAGCCGCGTCACGCTTATAATACAATATCTGGGAGAGTCAGTGTTGATGAGCTTTTTGTCTTTGATTCTTGCTATCGTTCTGATTACAGTTTTACTCCCCGCGTTCAACTCAATCACCGGAAAAGAACTTACGCTGAATTTTAGTGCGCAGCTAATTATTATTGTTATTTGTATTACGCTTGTTACAGGACTTATTGCCGGCAGTTATCCTGCCTTATATATTTCAGGGTTTAAACCAGCACTTGTTTTAAAAGGGAAACTCAAAACTTCAATTGGCGAATTATGGATCCGCAAAGGATTGGTTGTATTTCAATTTACTTTGTCTGTTGTTGCGATCATCGCTGTTCTCACCGTTTACAAGCAGATCAATTATATACAATCAAAAAATCTTGGTTACAATAGAGATAATGTAATAGACTTTTCCATTCCATTAGCAATGGATTCTGCGGGCATAAGCAATGCTGTTGCTTTTGTAAATGAAATCAGGAATATTCCGGGTGTTGTTAGTGCAGGAAGCCATTCGCATAATTTGATTGGAGATCACGGAGGCATAAGCGGTTTTGAATGGCCGGGAAAAGATCCTTTGAAAGATATCTCATTTGCAAATCTTGAGATGGGCAATGGCTTTCTTCAAACGGTCGGCATCAAAATAAAAGAAGGCAGGAATTTTTCAGACAATGCAAATGCACTGAATGAGATTGTATTTAATGAGTCTGCAATTAAAAGCATGGGGTTAAAAAAACCGATTGGTAAAACAATCAAATTCTGGGGCAGGCCACACCAGATCGTGGGCGTTGCAGAAGATTTCAATTTTGAATCGTTATATGAAACAGTAAAGCCTTGCTTTTTTCAGATGTTTCCTATTGGGCCAAATATAGTAGTAAAAATAAAAGCAGGCACAGAAAAACAAACCATCGAGCGGATTGAAAAATCTTATGTGTCGTTTAATAAAGGGCTTCTCTTCGATTATAAATTTTTAGATGAAGAATATCAGGCATTGTACATCTCAGAAAACAGAGTGGCTGTTTTATCAAAATATTTTGCTGGCATTGCTATTCTCATTTCATGTCTTGGCTTGTTTGGCGTTGCCGCATTTACCGCACAAAGAAGGCAAAAAGAAATTGGCATTCGCAAAGTTGTAGGCGCATCGGTAACAAGCGTTGTTGCCATGTTATCAAAAGACTTTTTAAAGCTTGTGATAATTGCAGCATTCATCGCATTCCCGTTGGTGTGGTGGGTAATGAATGAGTGGCTGAATGGATTCGCCTATCACATAAAAATGAGTGCTGGCATATTTTTTATCGCATGTTTATCAATCGCATTAATCACGCTGTTGACTATAAGTTTTCAATCAATCAAGGCAGCAGTGGCAAATCCGGTGAAGAGTTTGAGAACGGAATGATGTGGTGAATGGTCAATGGTGAATAGTGAATATAAGATTATCAAGAATGTTTCGACTAGCTCCGGCCTTCAGGCCGGAGAATTAATAATTTTAATTTTTGATTATTTATTTAATAAAGTTTACAACACATGAAAAAGACAATCATCACCTATTTTTTAACAGCATGCACTTTTCTTTTCTGCGCATCTCAGAAAACAAGTTCATCCATTTCTTCTTCAGACAATGGCTGGCATTCGATTATGATAAACGACGACAATGGCTCACTTGAAATAAAATATACCGGCGAAATTTCTTTTACTGATGATGAAACTGCCATTAAATCAATGTCGCCTGATGGCTATCTTAAGTACAAAAAAAATGGGAAAAAAATAGTAGTCACTGCTGATTCAAAAAGCCAGATCTTATATGAAATAAATGATGGCGATAAAAAGAGCATACTTAATGATGATGAAAAAATATTTTTAGCTGAAGTCGTTAAAGTGATGATTGAATATGGAGTTGATGCAAAAAACAGAGTTGAGCGCATTTACAAAAAGGGAGGCAGCAAAGCAGTGATGGCCGAAATAAAAAACATGAAATCAGATTATGTGAAAGCCATTTATCTCGACTACCTGTTGGAAACAAATTCATTAACAGCCAGTGAAATGACTGAGATAGCCGATAACGTTCATTTTATTCTCAGCTCTGATTTTGAAAAAGGAAAGCTGCTGAAAAAATTCTCGTCAAAATATCTCTCGAATGCTGCAACTGCGCAGGCATATCTTGGTGCAGTAAAAAGCATCAATTCAGATTTTGAAAAAGCAAATGCAATAAAAGCAATCTTAAATCAACCACTTACTCAGGAGCAATTCACACAAGTGCTTGCAGTGGCTAACAGCATCGGATCTGATTTTGAGAAAGCCAATGTTCTGAAAGAAGTAATAGCAAATAACAAAATTTCTTCAGCACAATTCCCTGAGGTGTTGAATGCTACTTCTAAAATAAATAGTGATTTCGAGAAAGCAAATGTGCTAAAACTAATATTGAAAAATGATAATCTGGCTGAAGAGCAATTCAATGAAACGATTGCAGTCATTGCAACTGTTGGAAGTGATTTTGAAAAAGCCAATGTGCTGAAAGAAGCGTTAACAAAGAATAAAATTTCTTCTGCACAATTTTCTGAAGTGTTGAAAGTGACTTCGCAAATACATAGTGATTTCGAGAAAGCAAATGTGCTAAAACAAATATTGAAAGATAACAAGCTTCCTGAAGACCAATTCAATGAAACACTTGCTGCGATTTCAACTGTTGGGAGTGATTTTGAAAAAGCGAATGTGCTAAAACAATTGGCAGGCAGTGAAATAAAAAATGAATCCAATTGGATCAGCCTGATCAGCTCAACTGAAAAAGTTTCGTCTGATTTTGAGAAAAGCAATGTGCTCGTAGATATCGCAGAAAAAATGCCCGGCTCTGAAAATGTAAAATCAGCTTACCTGAAAGCAGCAAAAACAATTTCATCAGATTCTGAATATGGCAAAACAATAAGAGCAATTAAATAGAAAATCTTTTTTAGCTAAACAATCAAGCCCAAAAAAATAAGTTTATGATAAAGAACTATTTTAAAATCGCGTGGAGAAACCTTGTGAAGCAAAAACAATTTACCGTTCTTAATTTATTAGGATTATCTACCGGGCTTGCCTGCGTTTTATTAATTTATTTATGGGTGAATGATGAATTGCATGTTGATAAATTCAATGAAAAAGACAGTCAGCTTTATAAAGTGCTGAAAAGAACCGGCGATGGAACAGGCACTATTCAAATTGAAAAACACACGCAAGGCTTACTTGCGAACGCCATGGCGAAAGAATTGCCTGAAGTGGAATTTGCAGTGCAGATCGCAAAATTTGACAATGACCCCAGCATTCTTTCTTTTGGCGATAAACATATAAAAGTGACACATGAATTTGCCGGCAAAGATTTTTTCAACATGTTTTCTTATCCGCTTATTAACGGTAGTAAAAAAGAAGTGTCTGGCGTATCTGATGTTTTTTTATCTGATCAAACGGCTTTGAAATTATTCAACACAACAGATGTGATCGGCAAAACAATTACCTGGGATTTTAAAGATGATGATATAAACTACAGCGGGCCATATACAGTAGCAGGAGTTTACAAAGCACCGCCAGCCAATGCAACTGATCATTTTGATATTCTTACTTCCTTTGATCTGCTTGCTCAAAAAAATGCGGGCAAACAGGGTGATGTTACTTTTTGGGGCAGCAATATGGCTTATACTTATATCACGTTAAAAAAAGGAACTAACATCGATGCATTCAACAATAAAATAAAAGATTTCACGATAGCAAAAATCAAATCGCTGTATCCTGATAAAGGTTTGGCAAATTATGAAGGCGCTCTTTTTGTAAAGCGTTTTTCGGATGGCTATTTATATAATAATTATGTAAATGGCGTGCAGTCTGGCGGCAGAATAGAGTATGTGAATTTATTTTCAATCATTGCGATTTTTATTTTGGTGATAGCATGCATCAACTTTATGAATCTTTCAACAGCGAAAGCAGCGGGAAGGATGAAAGAAGTTGGCATCAGAAAAGTAGTCGGCGCCCCGCGGGCAATGCTCATTCTTCAATACATGGGAGACTCCATGCTGATGTCGTTCTTATCGATTGTAATTGCCATTGTTCTTGCATCATTATTACTTCCGGCATTTAAAGAAATTACGGGGAAAGAATTGTCGCTCAATTTTAATCTTTCTTTTATTGTTTCGGTTATCAGCATCGCAATCATTACCGGTATTATTGCAGGCAGTTATCCTGCCATTTATCTTTCCAGCTTCAAACCGGTAATGGTGTTGAAAGGCAAACTCAGCAGTTCAGCAAGCGAATCATTAATAAGAAAAGGATTGGTGGTTTTTCAATTTGCAATTTCAGTGGTGCTGATCATTTCTGTTGTTGTGGTGTATCAGCAAATGAAATTGGTGCAGACAAAAAATCTGGGCTATGACAAAGATCATGTCATTCGATTTACAAGTGAAGGAAAATTGAATGATAATCAGGAAACATTTCTTGCCGAAGTTAAAAAAATTCCTGGCGTTGCAGATGCATCAACAATGGAAGGCGATCTTATAGGCAACCCGGGGCATAGTGGCGGAGGCATTAGTTGGGATGGCAAAAATCCAAATCTTAATATCGAATATTTTGGGGTGAGCGGTGATTATGATTATATGGAATTATTGGGAATGAAAATGGCAGAAGGCCGAACGTTTTCCAGAAAATTTGGTTCCGATACTTCATCAGTAATTTTTAATGAATCAGCAATCGCTGCAATGGGAATCAAAAATCCTATTGGCAAAACCGTTTCACTTTGGGGAAAGCAAAAACAAATCATTGGCATTGTAAAAGATTTTCATTTTGAATCGCTATACAAAAAAGTTGGGCCTGCTTTTTTAGAATACGCACCAAAAAATTCAAATTTTTTAGTGAAGATGAAAGCTGGAGATGAAAGCGAAACGCTTGCAAGGCTTGCGAATTTTTATAAAAATTTCAATCAGGGACTTCCTTTCGATTATAAATTTTTGGATGAAGATTATCAGGCGATGTATTCGTCGGAGCAAAGAGTTGCTGTGCTATCAAGATATTTTGCAACGATCGCAATCATCATTTCCTGCTTGGGCTTATTCGGCCTTGCGGCGTTCACAGCACAAAAAAGGCAAAAAGAAATTGGCATCAGAAAAATTGTTGGCGCTTCTGTTAATAATATTACGGTGATGTTGTCAAAAGATTTTTTGAAACTGGTGTTCATAGCCATGGTGATTGCATTCCCGTTGGCGTGGTTGATGATGAACAAGTGGTTGCAGGGATTTGCATACCGTGTTAATATCAGCGCAGGCATTTTTTTGATTGCGGGTGCATCGGTCATTTTTATCACGGTGCTAACGGTGAGTTTCCAGGCAATAAAAGCAGCGGTTGCAAATCCGGTGAAAAGTTTGAGAACGGAATGATGTGGTGAATGGTCAATGGTGAATGGTGAATAGCAGGAATGTTTCGACTAGCTCCGGCCTTCAGGCCGGAGATTCAAAGAATGATGTGCGAATTGGTGAATGATGAATATGGAAATTGTTGATGAATAAAAAATATCATGATGCTGCTTCGACTAGCTCCGGCCTTCAGGCCGGAGAGATAGAAAATAAAAATTATTGTTGTCGCCGGTTATGAAACTAAAGCTGAATAGAATTGCAACAGCACAAGAGTGCGACGCAACGATGCCCGATCAGGAGATGATGTTCGTAACCAAAAAAATTAAGAATTGATAATTAAGAATTAATAATTGAAGAGAAATCAAGCATCACAAAATCAAAAAATTTCTTTCTCATGTTCAAAAATTATTTCACAACAGCCATCAGGAATCTTTTCAGGAACAAAGTTTATTCCTCTATTAATATTTTGGGGCTGAGCCTTGGGCTTGCTTCTGCGATGCTTATTATTTTGTATGTGAAAGATGAAACGAGCTTTGACCGCTTTCATACAAACGTGAATAATATTTATCGGATCGCCACGACAGATGTTGCTCCGGATGGAAGCATTAAAGGTCAAATGGGCATCACTGGCATATTTCAGGGGCCACGCTTTACGGCAAATGTGCCGGCAATAAAATCGTTTACCCGCTTTGTGGACAGCTATCGCGACATGCAAACAGGAACCGAAGTGCAATCACAGGAAATATTTTCGGTGGATTCAAGTTTCCTGACCATATTTTCTTTTCCGGTTATTAAAGGAAACCCGAAAACAGCGTTGCTGCAACCTCATTCGCTTGTGATCACTGAAGATGAGGCAAAAAAACAATTTGGCAATGCCGATGCGCTGAACAAAACAATTATGTTGAAAGAGCAGGATAAGTTTGTGCCTTATACAGTTACCGCCATCACCAAAAACTGCCCGCAGAATTCTACCATCAAATTCAACATGCTGATGCCTCTTATTATTGCAAAAGAAGATGCAGCGGATAACAACAATTGGTTCAGTTTTTACCTGAGCACTTTTGTTGTGCTTGATCCAAAAGCTAATATAAAAGCTACAGAAGCGCTGATGCAGAAAGTATATGAATCAGATGCGAAGGAATCCATTAAACTGATGGCTGAAAAATTTGATGCTAAGAACAGAGAATTATATTCGCTGCAGCCTTTTACGGATATGCATCTAAGTAAAGAATTTCGAGCAGATAATGGGCTTTATGGTGCAAGCAATCCTGTTTATTCTTACATACTTACCGGCATTGCAATTTTTATTTTGCTGATCGCATGCATCAATTTCGTTAACCTTACTATTGCGCGTTCTATAAAACGCGCGAAAGAAATCGGCATCCGCAAAGTAGTGGGCGGAGGCAGGAAACAGCTCATCATGCAATTCCTGGGCGAATCGTTTATCCTTTGTTTTATTGCGTTTGCATTTGCGGTGCTCATTGTGCAATTGACATTGCCTGTATTCAATCAGCTTTCCAACAAAGCGCTTGCGCTCTCCTATTTGTTTGATGCAAAACTGATCGCCGGATATTTTGTTTTGTTTTTGATGACAGGATTGCTTGCAGGTTTTTATCCTGCATTAGTATTGTCTAATTACAATCCGGTTCAAACATTGTACAGCCGTTTCAAGCTTGCCGGAAAAAATTATTTGCAAAGATCATTGGTGGTTCTCCAATTTGCATTGGCATCATTTTTAATTATCGCAACGTTCACTATTTATTCTCAGTTCAATTATCTCACCACTGAAAAACTAGGATATGATGACAGCAACCTGGTGATGATCAACAAGAATAATTTAAAGACAAATGAATTTGTTCTTTTGAAAAATGAATTGATGAAAAGCCCATCTATTGTTGCTGTTGCCCCAAGAAACAGTGGATTTTGGGGAACTGTTGCAAAAGTGAATGGTGATTCAATCGTGCAATTTGATTATGAGCTTTCTGATGAAAATTATATTTCCCTATTAAAAATACCTGTTATAAAAGGAAGAAATTTTTCTGCAGCTTTCCCATCGGATTCAACGCAATCAGTTATCGTGAATGAAGCTTTTGTGAAAAAAGCGGGATGGAAAAACCCGATCGGGCAGGACGTAAATTTCTGGTTTCGCAACGAAAGGTACAAAGTGATTGGGGTGGTGAAAGATTATCATTTCCAAAGCCTGAATAATGAAATCGGGCCCGAATTATTTTCCACAAGAACAAATGACCGTTTGGGAATGGTGCTCATCAAAATAAAACCAAACAGCGAAGCTTCAAGCCTGCAGCACATTCAAAAAACTTTCAAGAGCTTATTTCCTTATATGCCTTACACTTACAAATTCAACGATCAGGAAAATCTTAAAAGCTATGAAGCAGAAGGAAAATGGAAACAGATCATGATGTTCAGCGCAGTGCTCACGATTTTTATTTCATGCATCGGGCTTTTTGGTTTGTCAGTTTTATCTGCAGAAAAAAGAACAAAAGAAATCGGTATTAGAAAAGTACTTGGCGCATCTGTCGGGAGCGTGGTAACAATTTTATCGAAAGATTTTTTAAAGCTGGTGTTGATCGCATTGGTAATATCAATCCCATTGGCGTGGATGGCAGCAAACAAATGGCTCGAAAATTATCCTTATCGAATCACTTTAAACTGGATGATGTTTACCATAGCAGCAGTTCTAGTAATATCAATTGCATTGGCAACTGTAAGTTTCCATGCCATAAAAACCGCGATAGCTAATCCGGTGAAAAGTTTGAGAACGGAATGATGTTGTGAATGGTGAATGGTGAATAGCAGAAATGTTTCGACTAGCTCCGGCCTTCAGGCCGGAGATTCAAAGAATGATGTACGAATTGGTGAATGATGAATATAGAAATTGTTGATGAAAAAAAATATCATGATGCTGTTTCGACTAGCTCCGGCCTTCAGGCCGGAGAATGAGAATGAAAATGAGTATTCAATTATTTAAAACATAAAATCAAAAAAATGAAAAAGCTTTCTGCCATATTCCTATTGTCTCTTTTCGCTTTAGCGGCTAAGTCGCAAAAAACTTTATATCTCACCAAATCATTGGCAAATGAATCCATAAAAAATGTGGATGCAAAAACTTCCGGCGGAAGCATTGATATTGCCGGCGGATATTCGCAGGATGCGCGCATTGAAGTGTATGTTTCAGCAAATGGAAACAACATGAGCCTGACAAAAGAAGAAATACAGACAAAACTGAATGAGGATTATGATTTCTCAGTTACAGTTGAAAGCAATAAACTCATTGCTATTGCCAAGCCAAAACATAACTTCTCAAATTGGAGAAAAGCATTGAATATTTCTTTCAAAATATATGTACCGCAAAATGTGGGAACAGATTTAGGAACAAGTGGCGGAAGCATTTCGTTAAACAATTTATCAGGCGATGAACTATTCAGAACAAGCGGCGGAAGCCTGACCGTTGAAAAACTTACGGGGAAAATAAATGGAGAAACAAGTGGCGGAAGCATTAATGTTTCTGATACCAAAAACGATATTGAGCTTGGCACAAGCGGCGGAAGCATTGATGCGAATAATTGCTCGGGCAAAATCAGGTTAAGCACTTCGGGCGGTTCGCTTACCATGCACGATCTGAAAGGAGACATCAAAGCTACAACCAGCGGCGGTTCTGTGAACGGAAAAAATATCGATGGTGAATTAATCACATCTACATCTGGTGGCAGCGTAAACCTTTATAACCTTTCCGGCAGCCTTGATGCATCAACAAGTGGCGGCAGTATCAATGCAGGTATGAATGAAGTTAGTAAATACGTAAAGCTGAATAATTCAGGCGGCAATATCGATCTGCAAATACCAAAAGACAAAGGATACGATCTGAAATTATATGCTGAAAAAATTCACACAGAAACATTAAACAATTTCAGCGGCTCAACAAAAGAAAAAGAAATTGAAGGCAAAGTGAATGGCGGCGGAGCGGCCATTTCTGCTGATGCAAGCGGAGGCAAAATTCATTTGTCGTTCAAATAATATCTAAAATCATTTTTGATAAATACATAACAATTTTCGGTTGCTGATGTTGAATGAAACAGCAATCGCTTCAACGAAAAAATTATAGCGGTTTACAAATCTTCCAGCAGCAGTCACTTGCTGCCGGAAGATTTGTAATTAAAAACTGACTGCCAACAGATAGCTTGCCGTGTATCAAAACCGGACACAATTTGTATCGAAAACGAACCGATTCGTATATTTCCCATAACTACTACACTGTAAATCATTTGCATTCAATTCCGGCATGTTGTTGGTGTTTTTTTAAGAACATCGTTGCTCTCATTTCTTAACGCATAAAGTGAATTAAAAAATGTTTAAGAATTTCTTCAAATCCACGCTGCGTAACCTCTCAAAAAACAAGACATACAGCTTCCTGAATATTTTCGGGCTTGCAATTGGCATCGCATGTGCCGGGCTTATTTTTTTGTGGGTTGAAGACGAAGTGGGCTATGATAATTTCAATACAAAAAAAGACAGGCTATACTTTGCATTGGTGAATGAAAAATTTGATGCCGGCGTATTTACACATGCTTCAACTCCGGGCATTATGGCTCCTTCAGCACAGCAAGAAATCCCGGGTATTGCAAACACCTGTCGCACTAGCGAAGGTCAAACCTCTTTATTATTTAACATCGGAGACAGATCAATGTACTCATCGGGAATATATGCTGAGCCATCTTTGTTCAGCATGTTCACACTACCATTTGTGCAAGGAAATACAAAAACAGCTTTCTCTCAATTATATTCTATTGTTGTTACAGAAAAAACTGCAAAAAAATTTTTCGGTGATGAAAAAAATGTGGTTGGCAAAACAATTCGCGTTGATAACAAACAGAATTATGTAATCAGTGGTGTTCTGAAAGACATTCCCGAAAATTCCTCTTTGCAATTTGAATGGGTTGCTCCTTTTAAAGTTTGGTACGACCAAAGCCCGTGGGCTTACGAGTGGGGAAATAATTGCCTCAGCACTTATGTGGAATTAAAACCAGAAGCAAATGTTGTAGCCGTCAATAAACAGCTTTATGACTTTGTACAAAAACGTGCCCCGTCATCAATAGGCCATGTGTTTTTATTCAATATGAATGATTGGCACCTGCGCTGGGATTTTGTAAACGGCAAGCCAACCGGCGGCGGCCAAATACAATATGTACGTTTATTTTCCATCATTGCATGGGTCATTTTATTTATAGCCTGTATCAATTTCATGAATCTTTCTACAGCCAGAAGCGAGAAACGCGCAAGAGAAGTTGGTGTACGCAAAGTGATGGGCGCAGGAAAAAAAAGTTTGATCGCACAATTTATTGGGGAAGCAATATTTATGTCGATGCTTGCTGCAATCGTTTCGGTCATTATTATTTCGCTCACATTGCCTGCATTCAATTTGCTTGTGCACAAAAATCTTTCTATCGGTTTTGATAATCCATTTCACATTCTCGCTTTGCTGAGCATTATTTTTATTTGCGGATTTGTTGCAGGCAGTTATCCTTCTTTGTATTTATCTTCCTTCAATCCTGTATTTGTTTTAAAAGGAATCAAATTAAAAACCGGCGGCGCAGCATTTGTGAGAAAAGGATTAGTAGTGTTGCAATTTTCAATTTCTATTGTACTTATCATTTGCACCATTATTATCTTTCAACAGATACAACATGTAAAAAACAGGAACCTCGGTTTCAATAAAGACAATCTGATTGAGATGAGCATGCAAGGTGATATGGGAAATCATTATACCGCAATACGGAATGATTTATTAAGCACAGGAGTTGTAGAAAATATTGCACTGTCTGATCACACCACTATTTACGGAGGCAATAACACCGATGGGATGACTTGGGAAGGAAAAGCTCCGGGCTCAAAAATTCTAATATCTGGCAGAGACGTAACGCCTGAGTTTATCAATACATCAAAAATGAAAATCCTTGAAGGCAGGGATTTATTACCAACAGATTCCGTACCAGTCAACAAAAATTTGAATGTGGTGATAACAGAATCGTTAGCGAAAATAATAACCAAAGGAAAGGGAAGCGCCATTGGTAAAATATTGCGCAACGAAGGCGACCCCAGTGGCGCGAAAGTAACTGTGGTGGGAGTTGTGAACGATTATGTTTATGGCAATATGTATGGAAAACCAGACCCGGTCGTGTTTATATGCATAGCCCCGCAAAGTACAACGGTGATGTATACACGAATTAAATCAGGGATAAATATTCAAAAAGCCATTGCACAAATTGAAGCGGTGATGAAAAAAGATAATGGCGCTTATCCATTTGATTACAAGTTTGTGGATGAACAGTTCAACAATATGTTTCAAAACGAAATGCTGATCAGCAAGCTTTCGCGTGTGTTTGCAACATTGGCCATTATTATTTCTTGCCTCGGTTTGTTTGGCCTTGCTGCATACACTGCAGAACGCAGAACAAAAGAAATCGGAATACGAAAAGTGCTGGGAGCAAGTGTTTCAGGCATTGCAGGCCTGTTATCAAAAGATTTTGTGAAGCTCGTTTTGATTGCATCTCTGATCGCATTTCCGATTGCGTGGTTGGCGATGAACAGTTGGTTACAGAATTATCAATATCGGATCGCGATAAGCTGGTGGGTATTCATTGCATCGGGATCAACAGCATTATTGATTGCATTAATCACGATTAGTTTTCAGGCAATAAGAGCAGCGATCGCAAATCCGGTGAAGAGTTTAAGAACAGAATGATGTTGTGAATGGTCAATGGTGAATTGCGAATAACAGAAATGTTTCGACTAGCTCCGGCCTTCAGGCCGGAGAATGAAAATAAGCATTCAGCTATCGCAAACCCGGTGAAGAGTTTGAGAACAGAATGAGGAAGAATAAAAAATAAATATTGTTCCAACTTAACCACAACAATATTTATAAATTAAAACATTCTTAATTATGTTGAAGAATTATTTTATAACTGCGTGGAGAAGCATAAAAAAAAATAAATTATTCTCTGCAATTAATATTCTCGGGCTGTCAATTGGAATTGCATTGTGCTTTATCATCATGCTTTACGTGCAGGATGAGCTGAGCTATGATAAGTTCAATAAAAATGCAGACAACATTGCACGTGTAATTTTTCAGGCAAATTTGAATGGCGGCAAAGTAAATGAAAGTGTAAGCATGCCGCCGGTTGCAGGAGTCATGAAAAAAGACTTTCCGGAAGTGCAGGATGCGACAAGAATTTTAAGTTTTGGCACTCCTAAAATTACTTACAACAACACTGTATTTAAAACTGACCGGTTTGCAATGGCTGATGCAAACATCTTTAGCATATTTACTTTGCCAATGATTGAAGGCGATGCCAAAACAGCTTTAACAGAAACCAATTCAATTGTAATTACACAACAAACTGCAGAAAAATATTTTGGAAATTCAGATGCGATAGGAAAAACAATTGTGGTAAACTTGGATAGCACCAGGTTATATAAAGTTACCGGCGTTATAAAAAACATCCCATCCAATTCGCATTTTCATTTTGATATGTTTGCCTCAATGAACGGCTGGGCCGAAGCAAAATCCGATTCATGGTTGTACGGCGGCTATCATACTTATCTTTTATTAAAGAAGCACACAGATGTTAAAAAAATGGAAGCCCGTTTTCCTGCAATGGTTGAAAAATATATCGCGCAAATTCAGCAGCAAATGCATCTGAGCCTTCAGGAATTCAGAACAAAAGGAAACAGTCTTGGCTTCACATTGCAACTTTTAAAAGATATTCATCTGAACTCAGATACCACAACCGAATTTGAGCCCGGCGGCAATGCAACGTATGCGTATATGTTTGCCGGCATTGCCATTTTTATGTTGATTGTTGCATGCATCAACTTTATCAATTTATCAACAGCTAGTGCATCGAAGAGAGCGAAAGAAGTGGGAGTAAGAAAAGTTGCCGGCTCAGGGAAATTGCAACTTATCAGCCAGTTTTTATTTGAATCCATATTAATCACTTCTGTTGCACTAATCATTGCAATTATAATGGTACAAGCTGCATTGCAGGCGTTTAATAATATATCAGGCAAACAACTTGTGCTGAATGTTGAACCATTGCTTGCATTTATTGCGCTTGGTTTATTGGTTGGAATTGCTGCGGGCATTTATCCTGCATTTTATCTTTCTTCATTTAAGCCAATCGCTGTATTAAAAGGAAAGCTTACTTCAAACAACAAAAGTTTTGGTTTGCGCAGCAGCCTTGTAGTGTTTCAATTTTTTATTTCTGTTGCATTGATCATTGGAACTATTGTGGTATATCAGCAAATGAAGTTCATTCAAAATAAAGATCTCGGTTACAATAAAGATCAGCTTGTTGTTATACACAATTCATATCTGTTAGGCAATAATCAAAAAACATTTGAACAGCAAATGCTGCAGGATCCGCGCATTGTCAATGCAACCATGTCTTACTACAAACCTGCAGGGCCATCAAACTACAATAATGCATTAGCTTATCCGCAAGGCAATAATAATTTGGTGGTTGGTGGAGTAGATTTTCATGTTGACGAAAATTATATTCCAACATTCGATATGCAAATGGCTACAGGCAGAAATTTTTTAAAAGATTTTGCTACAGATTCTTCTGCCATCATACTAAACGAAACTGCAGCGATTGCATTAGGCTGGAATAATACAACTGCAATTGACAAAACAGTAATAAGGCAAAATAGCGACAGAGGAAATAACGTGCCTTATCATGTAATTGGCGTTGTAAAAAATTTCAATTTCAAATCTTTGCACGAAGCGATAAGCCCTTTATTCATGAGCCTGGAGCCGGAAGGCGGTCTTGTTTTTAAAATAAAAACCGCGGATGTTGGCGGCTTATTAGCTACTATGAAGAAAAATTGGGATGCTTACAAAACAGAGGAACCTTTTTCTTATTCATTCCTCGATGAGCTTTACAATAAAGATTATGCTGTTGAGCAAAAGACCGGAACAGTACTGAATGTTTTTTCCTTGTTCACCATATTTGTTGCTTGCCTTGGCTTGTTTGGATTAGCAACTTACACAGCAGAACAGCGCACAAAAGAAATCGGTATTCGAAAAGTGCTTGGGGCAAGTGTCGGGCAGTTAACACAAATGCTTTCAAAAGAATTTATAAAGCTTGTGTTGATCGCTTCATTAATAGCTTTTCCTGTTGCATGGTGGGCAATGAATAAATGGCTGCAAAGTTTTGCATATCGTATACATATTTCCTGTTGGGTATTTGCTGTTGCTGGATTAACAATACTGTTAATCGCATTGATGACAGTGAGCTTTCAGGCTATTAAAGCGGCAATTGCAAACCCTGTGAAAAGCTTGAGAAGTGAGTGATTGCGTGAACCTGGATTTTAAGATTATTGGAATCAATAAGTAACAAAAATCATCAGTCGGGCATCTAACTAAGAAACAAATATTATGTTCAAAAATTATTTCAAGATCGCAGTAAGACAGTTGAAGAAACAGAAAATGTATTCAACCATTAAGATTGGCGGATTTGCATTGAGCATTGCTGCATGCCTGCTTATTGCATTGTATATAAAAGATGAATTGAGCTACGACAAATCTTACACCGATGCTGGCCGCATTTTCAGGATTACCGGCGAATATGATAATAACGGAAAAATAGAAACCGGAGCCGATTGGCCTGCACCAATGGCAAAAGCATTGAAAGAGGATTATCCGGAAGTGGAAATGTCTGGCAGATTAATGCCGCACGAATTATTTTATGGCGCAGGCAGCAATGAAATAAGAAGAACCGACAAAACAGAAGACAGTTATGAAAGTAAATTCAGTTATGCAGACCAGAGCATGGTGGACATGCTGAAGATCCCCATGATTTATGGAGAGAGAAAAAAAGCGCTTGCAGAACCAAATACAATGTTGATTTCAAAAAAAGTTGCCGATCATTTTTTCCCAAATGAAAATCCTGTCGGGAAAACAATGATCTTGAACGATGACAATAAAAAAATCTACAAGATTGGCGGAGTGATGCAGGATTTTCCGCACAACTCGCATATTCAATACGACTATCTGCTTACGATGACAGGTTATGGCCTTTGGAACGGAGAACAAACGGATTGGGGCTCGAGCAATTATTACACTTATGTTTTATTAAAACCTGGAACTAATGCCGCACTGTTCCAAAATAAATTGAAATCGATCCTCACAAAATATTATTTGCCGATGTTGAAACAAGGCGGCAATAAAGAAGCAGATGCATTTATTCAAAAAGCAAGGTTGCTTGCGCAGCCGATGACTGATATACATCTCAAATCTTACAATATTGATGACGGGCTTGAAAAAGGCGATATGCGCTTTGTTTGGCTGTTTGGAGCTGTTGCAGCTTTCATTCTTATTATTGCTTGTATCAATTTTATTAATCTGTCCACAGCAAAATCAGCAAACCGTGCAAAAGAAGTTGGCTTGCGAAAAGTAGTCGGCTCGCACCGAAGCAGTCTTGTGCAACAATTCCTTACTGAATCTATGCTGTTCAGTTTTGCATCTTTTGCACTGGGCGTTTTAATCGCCGGTTTGTTACTGCCCTTGTTCAATACGCTTTCTGCAAAATCTCTGGTCATTCCGTGGAACGCATGGTGGCTGCTGCCTTTAACTGTTGTTGCAGCTGTTGTTATCGGCATTGTTGCAGGTTTGTATCCCGCGTTTTATTTATCCGCTTTTAAGCCAATTTATGTGCTGAAAGGACAAGTGAGCAAAGGAGCAAAAAATTCAGTGCTGAGAAACGGATTGGTTATTTTTCAATTTGCCACATCCATTATTCTTATTATAGGCACATTGGTGATTTATAAACAAACAAATTATATACTGAATAAAGACATTGGTTTCAACAAAGATCAGGTGATGCTGATACAGGGAACAAACACTTTGGATAATAAAACAGCAATGCCAGGTTTCAAAAATGAATTACTGAATATTAGCAATGTGAAAAATGTTACGATAAGCGATTTCTTGCCAATATCCGGATCAAAGCGAAATGGAAATACTTTTTATAAAGAAGGAAAAACAAAAGAAGATATTGGTGTTGGCGGACAAAGATGGGCAGTAGATTATGACTACGTAAAAACAATGGGGATGAAAATGGATGAAGGAAGATTTTTTTCGAAAGAAATGGCCTCAGATACTTCTGCCACTGTGATCAATAAAACGATGAAAGAAAAGCTTGGTTTAAAAAACCCGATCGGCCAGGTGATCACAAACGGATATGAACATCTAAGAGTAGTTGGCGTTGTTGACGACTTCAATTTTGAAACCATGAAGCAGTCTGTTACCCCACTCATTTTTGTTTTAGGAAATAATTATTCAACCATCGTTGCAGTGAAAATAAATCCTGAAAATGTGAAGAGCACTATTGCCGCAATAACATCTGTTTGGAAAAAATTTGCGCCCGCTCAACCTATTCGCTATACTTTTTTAGATGAGAATTTCAAGAACATGTATGCTGATGTACAGCGCATGGGAAGCATCTTCACAAGCTTTGCAATTCTTGCCATTATTATTGCGTGTCTTGGTTTGTTCGCATTATCAGCTTTTATGGCCGAGCAGCGCAATAAAGAAATTGGTGTAAGAAAAGTGCTTGGCGCAAGTGTGAGCAGCATTACTGCCATGCTTTCAAAAGATTTCGTGAAGCTTGTTTTGATCGCATTTGTGATTGCAGCGCCAATATCGTGGTGGGCCATGAACAAATGGTTGCAGGATTTTGCATACAGGATTTCCATTGGCTGGTGGATGTTTCTTGCAGCAGGCATTATTGTGATTTTTATAGCGCTGGCAACAATAAGCTTTCAATCAATAAAAGCAGCATTGATGAACCCGACGAAAAGTTTGAGATCGGAATAATATCTGAACCAGGATTTGATGAGATTTATGAGATTAAGAATATTCTGATGTGCAGCATTTTTTGCGATTGATAAAATACAATGTTGCTTTCGGCTAGCTCCGGTCTTTAGGCCGGAGATTGGTGTTGTAAGGAGTTGTGAAGATGAATAGGATATTAACAGTACAAGTGAGTGACACAACGATGCTGAGCAGAAAATAAATGCCGGTGAAAAAAGAATAATTAATAATTGGCAATCGGCATATACGAATGACTGGTAGATAGAACGAATCATACATCTTAAAATCAGAAATCTAAAATTTTTTGCATGTTCAGAAATTATTTAAAAACAGCTATCAGAAATCTTTCGAGGCACAAAAGCAATTCCATCATCAACATTGCCGGATTGATGGTAGGCTTCTCGGCATTCTTACTGATATTTCTTGTAATACAATATGAAGAAAGCTTTGATGATTTTCATACAAATAAAAAAAATATTTATCGCGTAGTGCGTATCGGAAAAAGCCCTACCAACAGGGAATACAGAACTGGTGTGCCTTTGCCGGTAACTTCAACATTGCGAAAAGACTTTCCGCAATTAACAAATGCATCTGCAATTTTTTCTGATAATGGTGTTCAGGTTAATGTTAAAGGGCCGGATGGCACGATACGCAAAAAATTTAAAGAACAAACCGGAACATTTTTCGCAGAGCCGCAGTTTTTTCAAATGTTCGATTTCAGTTTGGCGGATGGCAACATTAAAAATGCGCTGAATGAACCGTATACTGTTTTGTTGACGAAAGATATTGCGACAAAATATTTTGGCGATTGGAAAAACTTAATTGGCAAGACTCTTAACGTAGATGGAATAGATGTGAAGATAACCGGCATTCTGAATAATCCGCCTGTCAATACTGATTTTCCGCTCAAAACTATAATGTCTTATTCTACTATTAAGAATTTTATGGACATGAGCAATTGGGGAAATATTTCCGATAACAATTATTGCTTTGTTCAACTGAATGCCGACAATTTACAAACCCAGTTTCAGAAATTGCTTGCAGGCTTTACGCTAAAGCATATTACGCCAATTAATCCGGGCTATGATTTGTCGCTACAGCCATTGAGCGAAGTTCATTATGATGAGCGATATGGAAATTTTAATGGCCGCACATTCAGCAAGGATTTAATTTTTGCATTGAGCATTATAAGCTTGTTCTTGCTGGTCATTGCTTGTGTCAATTTTATTAATCTCACTACCGCGCAGGCAATCAACCGTGCACGCGAAGTAGGTGTGAGAAAAGTGCTTGGCAGCAATCGCTCACAATTGGTTTTACAATTTTTAGGCGAAACAGGCATCACTACTCTTCTTGCGCTTCTTGGTTCATTGATAATTATTTTTATTTGCATCCCGCTTGTAAATAATTTACTCGACATTCATTTGTCAACATCTGTTTTGTACAGCGCAAAATCAATCCTGTTCGCGGTTTGCGCTTTGCTGTTGGTAACCTTTCTTTCCGGATTTTATCCTGCATTGGTTTTATCAGGTTTCAATTCTGCCGCTGTTTTGAAAAGTGCATTCAGCGCAGATAACAAAAAAGGGATTTTTTTCAGAAGAGGGTTGGTCGTTTTACAATTTGTGATTGCGCAAGCACTCATCATCGGCACATTGGTTGTGGTATCACAAATGGATTATTTCCGCAATGCTGATTTGGGATTCAGAAAAAAAGCCATCATTAATGCCGGTTTTCCAGGCGATAGTTTGAGCCGCACAAAAACGGGCATGCTCAAAAATGAGCTCTTAAAAATTCCCGGCGTTGAAGATATAAGCTTTAGTGTTTTTGCTCCGTCAGCATATGGCGGATGGTACACCGATCTGCGCATAAATAACAATAACAGCAAACAGCCGGATATGATTGTGAGCATGAAACCTGCCGACACAAATTATTTCAGCCTTTATCATTTGCCAATAGTTGCCGGCCGTGTTTATTTCCAGTCAGATACCATGAAAGAATTTGTGGTGAATGAAACTGTGATAAAAGGATTGGGAATTCGAAATATGGAAGATGCAATTGGAAAACCGATTAATGTGAATGGAAAAACTTTTCCAATTGTTGGCGTGGTGAAAGATTTTCATGTGAACTCATTGCGCGATCCTATTAATGCAGTTGTGCTTACTACGATGAAAGACCAATATGGGCTTGCAAATATTAAAATTGACATGACAAAATCCAAAGCAGTTATTGCTGCGATAGAGAACATATGGAACAAAAATTTTCCTGATTTTGTTTTTGAATATAATTTTTTAGATGAGTCAATTGCCGACTATTATAAGCAGGAAAACCAGCTTTCACAGCTTTATAAAATATTTTCTGGCATAGCCATTTTTATTTCCTGCTTAGGCTTATACGGCTTGATTTCTTTTATGGCTGTTCAGCGCAAAAAAGAAATTGGCATTCGCAAAGTGCTTGGCGCGCCTGTTCTTGATATAGTGATCATGCTATCGAAAGAATTTACGATTCTCATCAGCATTGCTTTTTTAATTGCTTCGCCTATTGCCTGGTATTTTATGCATCAATGGCTGCAGCAATATACTTATAGAATTATGATAGGCTTATGGTTTTTTGCAGCCACTATTTTATGTTCTCTGCTCATTGCATGGCTAACTGTTGGCTATACAGCAATTAAAGCTGCAACGGCAAACCCGGTAAAGAGCTTGAGAACGGAATGATGTGGAGAATGGTGAATGGTGAATAATAAAATTTCGTGAGGATTTCGACTAGCTCCGGCCTTCAGGCCGGAGAAAAAAGAAATGAGAATAGACAATAAATGCAATTGCCGATTGTGAAACTGAAGGCGAATAGAATATCAAATGTACAAGTGAGTGACACAACGATGTTGAATAGAGAACTAATGTCTGCTATCCATACCCCAAAAAAATAAAAAATATTGAAGCAGATAAGGAGAATGTGCGGGCGTGCGAATTAGCAAATTTGAAAATTGCTCAATGCGAAAATGAAGCGCGAGCATTTAGCCACGAGCTTCGAGTTAAAAAACTGGAAACTCTAAACCGAAAACTGGAAATTAACATTAATGCATAACCGAATATCAGAAATCGTACATCTTACATCGTAAATCGTAAATAACATCTTATGCTGAAAAATTATTTAAAAATCGCGTGGAGAAATTTGTTGAGGAACAGAACTTCTTCTTTTATCAATATAAGCGGACTAGCCGTCGGCATGGCTGTAGCAATGCTTATCGGCATGTGGATATGGGATGAATTGTCTTTTAATAAAACCTTTCCGAACTATACAAAGATTGCGCAAGTGATGACCAACATGAATTATAATGGCGGAATAAATACCGACTACAACACTTCGCCGCCTTATGGCAATGAATTGAAAAGTATTTATGGAAATGATTTTAAGTATGTGCTCATGACTTCGAGAGCATTGAAAGTGGTCCTGTCATCCGGCGAAAAAAATTTAATGAAGGAAGGCTATTATTTTGAACCCGGCATAACGGATATGCTTAGCCTAAAAATGCTGAAAGGAACAAGAGCAGGATTGAAAGACCCATCGTCCATTTTATTATCCGAATCAGTTGCAAAATCTTTTTTTGGAGATGCTGACCCAATGGGAAAAACCATGAAAATTGATAATAATGTAAATGTTATGGTGACTGGTGTATATGAAGATCTTCCTTATAATACAGAATTTGCTGACATGGGATTTATCGCACCATGGCAGCTTTATGTGAGCAATGATCCCAGGATCAGAAAAGACAATTGGGAACAAGATGGGTTTCAGACTTATGTTCAGATAGCAGACAATGCGGATATGGATAAAGTATCTTATGACATACGAAATTTAAAACTAAACAAAATTGATAAAGAAAAAGCAAAAGCACATCCGCAGGTTTTTCTTTTGCCCATGACCAAATTTCATTTGTATTCAGATTTTGATAATGGCGTGATTGTGGGCAGAAGTGCACAGTTTGTTTTGCTGTATGGAATAATCGGTGTGTTTGTATTGTTGTTAGCATGCATCAATTTTATGAATCTCGCAACAGCGCGTTCGGAAAAAAGAGCCAAGGAAGTTGGCATCCGAAAGGCAATCGGCTCGTTGCGGAATCAATTGATAAAACAATTTTTGACTGAATCATTATTGGTGGTCGCATTTTCTTTTGTGTTATCATTAATAACTGTTCAATTATTATTACCGCTATTTAATGAAGTAGCTGATAAAAAAATATCGATGCCATGGGCTAATCCCATCTTTTGGCTGGCAGGAATTGGTTTTAGCTTAATCACCGGATTGATCGCAGGATCTTACCCTGCGTTTTATTTATCCTCTTTCAAACCGGTAAAAGTATTGAAGGGCACATTTCGTGCAGGCCGCTATGCGTCGCTTCCAAGAAAAGTATTGGTGGTTTTGCAGTTCACCGTTTCTATTTCCTTAATTATAGGAGTTATTATCGTTTACAAACAAATTCAATTAGGCAAGAATCGTACTGTTGGTTACCAACGTTACGGATTGGTGTCAGTGACAACACCCACCGATGAAATACATGCTCATATTGATGCAGTACGTGAAGATTTAAAAAGAACAGGCGCAGTAACAGAAATTGCCGAAACAGTGAACCCCGTTACCACACTTGGTTTTGCGGGAAACGGATTTCAATGGTACAACAGGCCAGTTGACGAAAATTTTTGGATTGGAAAAGCTTATATAACTCCTGAATACGGTAAAACCGTAGGCTGGCAAATCATAGACGGAAGAGATCTTTCCAGAAATATTGCTTCGGATTCTGTTGGAATTATTTTAAACGAGAGCATGGTAAAATTTATGAGAATAAAAGATCCCGTTGGCATGACCATTAAGGAAACTCTATTTGGAAAAACGACTGCTTATACTGTCGTTGGCGTGGTAAAAGATATGCTGATGCAATCGCCGTACAGGCCGGTTAAAGAAACGGTTTATATAGCAGACAATGAAAAAACTTATCATGTAAGCATCAGATTAAATCCTCAAATAAGTACTAATGCAGCGCTTGGTAAGATTGAAAAAATATTTAAACAATATGCACCGGAAAGCCCCTTTGAATATAGTTTTATTGACACTGAATTTGCAAAAAAATTTGGTGATGAAGAACGCGTGAGCAAATTGGCAACTGTATTTGCGGTGCTTGCTATTTTTATCAGTTGCCTTGGTCTTTTTGGAATGGCATCTTTTATGGCAGAACAGCGCACAAAAGAAATTGGTGTAAGAAAAGTTCTTGGCGCGTCTGTATTTAATTTATGGAAATTATTATCAAAAGATTTTGTGATGCTCGTAATAATTTCTCTACTCATTGCTTCGCCAATAGCTTATTATTTCATGCACAACTGGCTACAGAATTATCAACTGCGCACAGATTTATCGTGGTGGATTTTTGGCGCTGCAGGTTTTGGCGCATTGATGATTACTTTATTAACAGTGAGTTTCCAGGCAATAAAAGCCGCGTTGGCAAATCCGGTGAAGAGCTTAAGAACTGAATGATGCAGTCGGCAGTTGTCAGTTTTCAGTCGGCGGTTAGTGATTGATAATGAAAGATGCGCTATTGGAGACTAACCGATGACCGAAAACTGAAGACTGATGACTAACATTAATGCATAACCGAATATCAGAAATCAGAAATCACAAAATCAGAAATCCGAAATAACATCTTTATGCTTAAAAATTATTTCAAAGTCGCCTTACGAAATGCAAAAAGAAACAAAGGCTTTTTTGCTTTTAATTTTATTGGGCTATACATCAGCGTGGCGGTCTGCATTTTAATTGCACTGATTATATTGCATGAGACAAGTTTTGACAAAAACAATCCAATAAATGTTTATCGTGTAGTAGAAAACTCCACTTCACCAACCGGCAAAACGTTTAGCGCAGTAACTCCATATCCGCTGGCAACAGCCATGAGAGCAGTTATGCCCGATGAGCAATTGATTTCACAGATTGATTTTGAAAACCATAGTGAAGTTACTTTCGGAAACAAAAAATTCAAGGAAACGAATATCGTTTTTGCTGATTCAGTTTTTCCAAGGCTTTTCCCTTTAACAATAAAAGAAGGAAGCATTCAAAGAGCATTGGCGGAACCAGGCTTTGCAATACTTACAGCACAAACAGCAGAAAAATATTTTGGTAAAGAAGAAGCTGTTGGCAAAAGAATAAAACTTGCAAACACGCTTGATCTTGAAGTAGCTGCAGTTATAGCTGACGCGCCTGTCAATTCGCATTTGCCATATAATATGCTCGTATCTTATCTTTCATTTAATAAATCTTTTCTTGGAGGCATACCTATTGATCAATGGAGCGTTCATTCCGCAGGGTTCACATATATCGGCCTATCAAATGCTAGTAAAGCAAAACATACTGAGGCACTTTTGGAGCCTATTGCAATCAAAAATATTTCTATCGCAAATATTGGTGTCAAAGCCGACCTCAAGCTTCAGCCATTATCAGATATACATTTCAATCAGTTGTATGCTGCAGGCAATCCTTCATATACCACCGATTATCAGTACCTGTATCTGATTGGCGCAATTGGTTTATTTCTTATGCTCGCGGCTTGTATAAATTATACCAACCTCTCCACTGCAATGGCAATAAAAAAATCAAAAGAGGTGGGAGTAAAAAAAACAATGGGCGCAACACGCTTGCACCTCATCAAACAATTTTTATCAGAAACTTTTTTGTTAACTGGTTGTGTTATTATCGCAGCGGCTTTTTCAATCCGCTTTTTTCTTCCCGCACTGAATAACTTTCTTGATAAAAATATTCCGTTGGATTGGTTCAATTTTAAAAGTGCATTTTTCTTGTTGAGCCTTTGGATTATTGTTTCATTTCTCTCAGGTTTATACCCGGCATTTGTGCTATCAGGCTTGAATCCGGTCACTGCTTTCAAAAGCAAGATGTCGGCTCCAAAAACATCTGTTGTTATGCTACGAAGAGGATTGGTTGTTTTCCAATTTTTAACTGCACAAATTTTGATCATTGGTGCCATTGTAGTTGCCAAACAAATGAATTTTATACAATCAATGCCGTTGGGGTTTGATAAAGAAAAAGTATTGGACATCTCACTTCCGGAAAACAAAACGGAGCAATTGCAAGCGCTGCACAATCAATTAATGTCAATACCGGGAATCAGCAGCATCAGTTTTTCGTTAGATGCGCCGGTCGGGAATAATCGCGTGAATACTGAATTTAATCTGAAAGAAAAATACGCGACACAACAACTGCATGTGCAAGTAAAACCAGCCGATCAGGGTTATTTAAGAACATATGGATTGAAGCTCGCGGCTGGTCGTTGGTTTAATGAAAGTGATGAAAGCAAAATCGCTAACACGATTCCCGATTCTTTGCGACGTTATGCATTTGTGCTCAACGAAACCGCTGTTAAAACGCTTGGCTTTGCATCTGCGCAAGATGCGATCGGCAAATATGTAACTTTTGGATTGAATGATATTTCAGCTCCGGTGATTGGCGTGGTGAAAGATTATCACGTCACCTCTTTGCATCAGGCCGTCGGTCCTGTGCTGATGATAGAGTTCCCTTATTTTTATTATAACGCAGGATTAAAATTAACCAACGCATCTGCAAATACACTTTCTGCTATTGAGAAAGCATGGACATCAGTATATCCGCAACATATATTTGAAACAAGCTTTTTGGACGAACATTTGTCAAGCCTATATAAAAATGAAAAGCGAACACAGCAATTATTTAATCTATTCACATTTCTTTCCATTGTAATAAATATTCTTGGCTTAGTTGGGCTGCTGTCATTTATGATTGAACAAAAGACAAAAGAGATAGGGATACGAAAAGTGCTCGGCGCAACTGTAAAGGATATATCATTCATATTGTCAAAAGATTTTTTGCGGCTGATCATTATCGCATTTTTCATTGCAGCGCCGATTGCATGGTTTCTTATGAAAAAGTGGCTGCAGGATTTTGCATACCGAACAAATATCAGCTGGTGGGTTTTTGCAGTTGCGATTTTAGGAGTGCTTATAGTAACCTGCGTTGCAGTTGGGTTCCAAACAATCAAAGCAGCATTGGCAAACCCGGTGAAGAGCTTGAGAGCGGAATGAGATAATGTGATGATTTGCTAATGTGGTAATTCGATAATTCGGAATGTGAAAATTTGAAAATACCTCGATGTGAAAATGAGGCTTCGTAATTAGGAGGAAGGTATAACCGAAATAAAAGGCATCGTACATCACACATCTAAAATCGTACATTTTTATGTTCAAGAATTATTTCAAAATCGGCTGGCGAAATTTAACGCGCAATAAAACTTATGCGGCTATTAATATAGTTGGATTGTCATTGGGCATTGCGTGCAGCATATTGATATTTACGATTGTGACTTATCATCTGAGTTTTGAAAATTTTAATCATAACAAAGACAGGATTTATCGTGTCGTCACGGAAATTCATGCTGATAATACTTTCTATTCAAGAGGAACACCTGCGCCTTTAGCAAAAGCCATTCGCAACGATTTTTCCTTTACTGACAAATCCGTAAGAGTTGCTGTGTTTTGGAATATGCCGGTGAACATCAATTCAGAAAGGCTACTCAAAAAATTCAATGAAGAGAGTGGCATCGCAATCACTACATCAGAGTTCTTCGACATATTTAATTTCCCGCTTGAAAAAGGCAATATCAAAACTGCATTGAACGAACCTAATACGGCGATCATCACCGAAAAATTGGCGAAGAAATATTTCGCAGATGAAGATGCAATGGGAAAAATTATTCGCATCAATAATGCTGTCGATGTAAAAATCACTGGCATCTTAAAGAATCTTCCACTAAACACTGATCGCACACAGGAAATTTATGTGAGCGATAAAAGCATGAAAGACTTTAGTGACTGGCAAGCGAGAGATGATGTTTGGGGTGGATTTAGCAGCGAAACAAATACTTTCTTATTATTAAAACAAGGCGTTAAAGCATCAACTGTCGAAAAGTCTTTCCCGCGGTTGATGAAAAAATATTACGCAGACAAAGGCGACAAATCCAATTTCGTGTTCAAGATGCAGCCATTGAATGACATTCATTTCAATGCTGACTACGACGGCTATGCAGATAAAAAATATTTGTGGGCTGCTGCATTTATCGGATTGTTTTTGATTATCACAGCATGTGTGAATTTCATCAATCTCGCAACTGCACAGGCTTTGAACCGAAGCAAAGAAATTGGAATCAGAAAAGTTTTGGGCAGCATGCGCGGACAATTGTTCTGGCAATTTATTGCTGAAACGGCGCTGATTACAACTTTTGCGGTGGCATTTGCATTTGCGCTTGCACAAATTGCTTTGCATTTTGTGAATGACTTATTCAAAACCCAATTGACGATTGATCCGCTTGCAAATATTTCGTTGCTTGCGTTTATAGCTGTTGCAGGCATTATTGTTGTTTTTCTCTCAGGTTTTTATCCAGCGCTCATATTATCGGGTTTCAAACCAATCGCTGCGCTGAAAGGAAAAGTGACGCAAAAAAATGCCGGTGGGTTTTCATTGAGGAGAGGGCTTGTCATCACACAGTTTGCTATTTCACAATTGCTGATCATCGGCACTATCATCATTGCATCGCAAATGCGCTTTTCAAAAAACACAGATCTTGGTTTCGCTAAAAACAATATTCTGATGCTACCTATTCCAACGGTAACAGACAGCACCGCAAAATCAAAAATGCAATTGCTTGCCAATGAACTGAAGCAAATTGCAGGAGTACAAAATGCTTCTTTATGCACTGAGGCTCCTGGGTCTAATCATAGTTATCTGAAAGGGCTTCGCTATAATAATAAAGACATGGGTTGGGGTGTGAATGGAAAAGGCATTGATGAAAATTATCTTTCTACTTTTAATTTAAAACTCGTTGCTGGCAGAAATATTTATGCTTCCGATACCATCAATCAGTATGTGGTGAATGAAACTTTCGTAAAGAAGCTCGGTCTGAAATCGCCACAGGATATCATCAATCGAATATTTTTGTTGATGGTGTCTACTGCTCCTGTTGTTGGCGTTGTAAAAGATTTTCATGATAGATCTTTTCATTCAGAGATCGACCCTGTTGTGTTTTTTCCAGCATGGTATTATACTGAGCATTGTGCTGTTGAAATGAACATGAAAAATATGCAGCCGACTTTATCTGCGATAGAAAAAATATGGAGCAGCATTTATCCGCAGTATGTATATACGACAAAGAATTTCTGGACACGAAGCTTGCGAAATATTATGAGCTTGATGACACGATGCTTAAGCTCATCGAATTTTTCTCTTGCATTGCAATTCTCATTGGTTGTTTGGGCTTATATGGATTGGTTTCATTTATGGCTCTGCAAAAAACAAAAGAGATTGGCGTGCGCAAAGTGTTGGGCGCAAAACTAGCAAGCGTGCTTTGGTTGTTTGGAAAAGAATTCAGCAGCTTGTTATTAATCGCATTTCTAATCGCTGCTCCAGTGGGTTGGTGGCTGATGAATAAATATTTGCAAGATTTTAAATACGGGATCAATATTGGTGCAGGCGTTTTCTTATTAGCGATTGCGATTACATTTTTTATTGCTGCGGTTACAGTTGGTTATCGATCGATAAAAGCAGCAATAGCAAACCCCGTGAAAAGTTTAAGAACGGAATGAAGAACGTGAATGGTGAATGGTGAATTATTAAATAAGATATTATAAAATCATCTTCCATGTTTAAAAATTATTTCAAAATCGCCTGGCGCAACGTTTGGAAAAATAAAGGTTATTCTTCCATTACTATACTTGGGCTTGCAGCAGGCATGGCTGTTGCAATGCTGATAGGCTTGTGGATTTGGGACGAGGTTACGTATGACCATTACCACAAAAACCACGACCAGCTTGCGCAGGTAATGACCACTTCTATAAGAAATGGCGGCGAGTTAAACACAGGCACCGGCGTGGCTTCGCCGCTTGGCAATGAGCTGCGCACCAAATATGGCAGCGGTTTTAAAAACGTTTGCATGGCATCATGGAATCAGAGCCGTGAGCTTGCAGCGGGTGACAAAAAAATTACTGCGCAAGGCATGTGGGTGGAGGCAAATTTTCCTTCTATGCTTACACTAAAAATGCTGAGCGGAAACATCAACGGTCTGGAAGATCCGTCATCTATTTTGTTGAGCGCATCTGTTGCAAAATCTTTGTTTGGCGATGCTGATCCGCTGAATAAAGTAGTGCGGATTGATAATCAGGACAACTATAAAGTTGCTGCTGTATATGAAGACCTGCCGCACAATACTACACTCAATGAAGCAAAAATATTTTTATCGTGGGATAAATATGTAAAAATGATTGACTGGGTGAAGGAATCGATGCAGCATTGGGACAATCGTTCTTTTAAATGTTACGTGCAATTGAACGATCATGTTGATCTTAATAAAGAAACAGCGAAGATAAAGCTGGCTTCCATGGCGCATTTGAATGCGGCAACCGATGGTAAAGAAGAACTGGTGCTGCAGCCTATGAATAACTGGCGGCTGTACAGCGAATTTAAAAATGGCAAAGTAGCTGGCGGCAGAATACAGTTTGTAAATCTATTTGCAATCATTGGCATTTTTGTGTTGTTGCTTGCCTGCATCAACTTCATGAACCTTTCTACTGCACGCAGCGAAAAGCGCAGTAAAGAAGTAGGTATTCGCAAAACGGTTGGCTCATTAAAAAGCCAGTTGATAAGCCAGTTTTTAAGTGAAGCCATGTTGATCGCAGGCATTGCTTTTTTATTCTGTGTCTTGTTCGCGCAGTTATTATTGCCGATGTTCAATACCATTTCAGATAAACAAATGGCATTGCCTTTAAACAATATTTACTTTTGGATATCATGCATCGGCTTTACTATAATTACGGGATTGCTTGCTGGCAGTTACCCCGCATTTTATCTCTCTCGTTTTGATCCCATAAAAGTCTTAAAAGGTACTTACCGCGTTGGCAGGTTTGCATCGCTGCCCCGCAAAGTGTTGGTGGTATTTCAGTTCAGCGTTTCCATTGCATTGGTTATTTGCACCATTATCGTGTATAAACAAATACAATTTGCAAAGGACCGCCCTGTTGGTTATAACCGCGAAAGCTTGATTGCTGTGTATATGACAACGCCCGATCTGTTTGGTCATTATGATGCCATGCGCGATGATTTATTGGCGACGAATGTTGTGGAAAACATGGCAGAGTCATCAAGCCCTGTAACAAATGTCTGGTCAACTCAAATTGGCTATAGCTGGGAAGGAAAAGACCCTGCAACGCAGCCATCCTTCGGTACCATCGGTGTAACGCTGGACTATGGTAAAACTATCAACTGGCAGATAAAAGAAGGGCGTGATTTTTCAAGAGATTTTTCTGACAGCAATTCCATCATTCTAAATGAAGCCGCTGTAAAACTCACCGGTATTAAAAATATCGTGGGCAAAACCATTAGAAAAGATGGTAAGAATTTAAGGGTGGTTGGGGTTATAAAAGATATGGTGATGGAATCGCCGTATGCACCTGTAACGTCAACAATTTTTTCCGTAAACCCCGGCTGGGTCAACGTAATAGATGTGCGTATGAAAGCAAGAGCACCGTTGCAGGATGTGCTGACTAAAATAGCGAAGGTGTTTGAAAAATATAATCCATCCGCGCCTTTTGATTATAAATTTATCGACGAAGAATACGCTCAAAAATTTTCTGATGAGCAGCGTGTTGGTAACCTAGCCAGCTTCTTCGCAGTGCTCGCCATCTTTATTTCATGTCTTGGGTTGTTTGGCTTAGCTTCTTTTGTGGCAGAGCAGCGCACCAAAGAAATCGGTGTAAGAAAAGTATTAGGCGCTTCCATTTTTAATGTATGGAATTTGTTATCAAAAGAGTTTGTGTTGCTTGTTGTTTTTTCTTTCATTGTTTCTGTTCCGCTTTCTTACTACTTCATGCACAACTGGCTACAGAATTATGAATACAGAACAGAGTTATCGTGGTGGATTTTTGCTGCTGCAGGAATTGGTGCGTTATTGATAACGATATTGACAGTGAGCTTCCAGGCAATAAAAGCAGCGATGGCAAATCCGGTGAAGAGCTTGAGAACGGAATGATGAGGTGAATGGTCAATGGTGAATTAAAATTGTTGATGGTAAAAAAACCTTATGATGATTCCGACTAGCTCCGGCCTTCAGCCCGGAAGGTGAAAAATTGATTTTGTTGCAAATTGTGAAACTGAAGCTGAATAGAATATCAACAGTACAAGTGAGTGACCCTGCAACGAATGCGGGGCAGGCTGCACGATGTTAAAGAGAGAACAAATGCTGGATAAAAAAAATGATTAATAATTAAGAAATAAATAATGACAGGTTGAATAGAAGAACAGGAAACTACAGACTGAAAGCCTGGAACTATCTGTGATGCATAACCGAATTTAAAAAATAGTAAATCCAAATTCGTAAATCATAAATTTCATAAGATGTTTAAGAATTATTTCAAAATCGCATGGAGAAATATATTGAGAAACAAAGCGCTCTCTTTTATTAATATCTCCGGATTGAGCATTGGTCTTGCATGTTGCATGCTTATTTTTTTGTACACAAAAGACGAAGTGAGCTTTGACCGGTTTCATGAGAAAAAAGATTCGCTGTTCCGATTAACTTGTAAAATTATTGACAGCAGAGATGGAAAAGAATCAAATTACGGATTGGCTGCCATGGTGGAAGGACCTGCATTCAAACAGGAAGTCCCTGAGATAAAAGATTTTGTTCGTGTGAAAGACGATGAGTTTATTGTAAAGAAAGGCAAGGAAACTTTTACTGACAAGGCTTTGTTTGTGGATGATAATTTCTTTTCTGTTTTTTCTTTCCCGCTTATTTACGGCAATGCAAAAACAGTATTATCTGAATTGAATTCTATTGTATTAACTGAAGAAACCGCTATAAAATATTTCGGCTCGGCGAATTCAATAGGGAAAACATTAGAACTTGAGGTCAATAATAAATTTGAGCCTTTCACGGTAACGGGTATCGCAAAAGAATCCCCACAGAATTCAAGCATCAAATTCACGATGCTGCTGCCTTTTAAGTTTCATGAAAAAACAGATCCTGAAACAGGCTGGCTATGGCTTTCTTACCCAACTTTTTTTGTGATAGATCCGAACGCCAATTTAAAAGCAGTTTTAGCAAAAATTCAAAAAGTATATGAATCGAAGGCGCTTGATGAAATGTTAGATGCAAAAAAACACGGAGATGATGTGAAATTTATCTGGGGCGTTCAGCCGATGTTGCAAATGCACCTCGACACGGAAACCCAGGGAACAAATGAAGTAAGCAGCCCTGTTTATTCTTATATATTAACGGGCATCGCTATTTTTATTTTATTGATCGCATGCATCAATTTTATAAACCTCACAGTAGCACAATCATTAAAAAGAAGCAAAGAAATCGGTATTCGAAAAGTGGTTGGCGGGCAACGCAGTCAGCTTATCCGTCAGTTTTTAGGAGAATCTTTTATGATTTGCTCTATTGCATTTGTTTTTGCGATTATACTTGCGCAATCAATTCTTCCATTGTTTAATAATCTTGCCAATAAACGATTAAGCCTTAGCTATCTGCTCGATTTTAAATTGGTTGCATCTTTCATAGCCTTGTTTTTATTAACGACGCTGGCGGCGGGATTCTATCCGGCATTAGTTTTGAGCGGATTTGATCCTGTGAAAACTTTATATAACCGCAGCAAATTTTCAAGCAGAAATTATTTGTCGAAAGGTTTAGTAGTGGTACAATTTGCGTTGGCTACTTTTCTTATCATCACTACCATTTTTATTTATAGGCAGTTTGATTATCTCACACATACAGACATTGGGTATAACGATAAAAATTTATTACAGGTTGATGTTGGCCAGGGAAGAAATAAAGCGTTGATGGATGTTTTTAAAAATGAATTTGCAAAACAGCCTGGCGTAACGATGGTGGCACCGCGAATGGGAGGAGAATGGGTAACGCGTGCAAAAGTTGCAGAAAAAGAAATTGATGTGAAGTACGAGCATATCGATGAAAATTATTTGCCAACATTGCAAATAAAACTGGTTGCAGGAAGAAATTTCTCAAAAGATTTTCCTGCAGACTCAACGAGCTCTGTACTTATCAATGAAGCCTTTGCTAAAGAAATGGGATGGAAACAACCAATTGGCAAAACGGTTACTTTTTTAAATGGTAGTTCTTGCAACCTTACTGTGGTGGGAGTAGTAAAAGATTTTCATTTTAATTCATTGAAAGAAAAAATATTTGCACAATTATTTTCTTCTAATCAGTCATTGCCATTCGGGAAATTTTATATCAGGGTAAATCCTGGCAATACTCCGCAGACTTTGAAAGCTATTGAAAAAACTTATCGCTCGTTGGTGCCCAATCATCCATTTCAATATGCTTTTAAAGATGATCTGAATTATAAAAACTATGAAGCTGAATACAAGTGGAAGCAGATCATTACATGGTCAGCTGTTCTCACCATTTTTATTTCATGCATTGGCTTGTTTGGTTTAACAATGCTTTCTATACAAAAACGTGTTAAAGAAATTGGTGTAAGAAAAGTGTTGGGCGCGAGCATATTTCAGGTTTCAGCATTGGTATCAAAAAATTTTATTGCGCTTGTGCTGATCGCTTTTTTGATAGCCATCCCTGCATCGTGGTATACAACAAATAAATGGCTGCAAAATTTCGCTTATCATATCGACATTCACTGGTGGGTATTTGCTTTTGCATCATTGCTAACAATTATGATTGCTTTGGTGACAATAAGTTTTCAGGCAATCAAAGCAGCGATTGCAAACCCTGTGAAGAGCTTAAGAAGTGAATGATTTGGTGAATGGTGAAAAGTGAATGAGATTTTTTTATGAATGAAAAATCTGATAAATGTTTCGGCAAGATCCGGATTCATGCCGGAGAAATGAAATTGAATTTGTTGCCGATTATGAAACTGAAGATGAATAGAATTGTTTCGGTACAAGAGTGCGACGCAACAATGTTCAATCAACGGATGATGCTGGTTAACAAAAAAGAAAACAATTAAGAATTAAAAATTAATAATAAAAGTTTGATTTTGAGAAATCAGACATCTCAAAATCAGAAATCATAAAATTTCTTTCCATGATAAAAAATTATTTCAAAATCGCGTGGCGCAATCTTTATAAAAGCAAGATGCTTTCAACCATCAACATTGCAGGGCTTGCAATTGGTATGGCAATGGCCATTTTAATAAGCTTATGGATGTACGACGAGCTTTCATTCAATAAAAATTTCAGCAATTACGATCGTATCGCGCAGGTGATACAAAACGTAAGTAATAATGGCGAAGTGTCAACGTGGACGAACACGCCTTTCCCGCTTGCTAAAGTGATCCGCACCAGTTATGGAAGCGATTTTAAAAAAGTGATCATGGCTGTGGGCATAAAACAAGATCATTTGCTAAGCTATAATGATAAAAAATTAAAACAGCATGGCGGTTTTTTTGAACAAGGTGTTGCGGATATGTTTACTTTGAAAATGCTGAAAGGGAGCGCCAAAAGCCTTGATGATCTTTCGTCAGTATTGCTCTCTGCATCTGCAGCAAAAGCTTACTTTGGCAATGATGATCCTATCAATAAACTGATCAGGATTGATAACATGCCGCCTGTAAAAGTCACCGGCATTTATGCAGATCTCCCCCGTAATTCTTCATTTGCAGATCTGAATTTTATTTCAAACTGGGATTTTTATTACAACAATACAGAATGGTTAAGAACGATTCCTGATCCGTGGCGCCCGAATTTTACACAGTTGTTTGTGTTGCTGAATGATCATGCAAACATTGCCGAGATCGACCGGAGAATAAAAAATGCGAAGCTGAAAAGTATCAATGCAGACCTGCAAAAGAAAAAGCCGGAACTTTTTCTTCAGCCTATGAGCAAATGGCATTTGTATTCTGAATTTAAAAATGGCGTAAATGTAGGCGGCGCGATCCAATATGTGTGGATGTTTGGAACTATCGGCGTATTTGTGTTGTTGCTTGCGTGCATCAATTTCATGAACCTCAGCACAGCAAGAAGCGAGAAACGTGCAAAAGAAGTGGGCATTCGCAAAACAGTAGGTTCACTGCGCAAACAAATCATCATACAGTTTTTTAGTGAATCATTGCTGACAGTACTGTTTGCGTTTATTTTCGCCATATTCATTGCATCTCTTTCTCTTCCATTTTTTAATCAGGTTGCGGATAAAGCAATGTTTGTTCCATGGAATTCTCTTTTCTTCTGGTTGGTGTGTGCAGTTTTCGTTTTAATAGTGGCATTAATTTCCGGAAGCTATCCTGCTTTTTATTTGTCATCTTTCAAGCCAATAAAAGTGTTGAAAGGAACATTTAAAAGCCGGCCGTTATGCGGCAGCGCCACGTAAAGTATTGGTGGTATTGCAATTTACCGTTTCTGCAACATTGATTATCGCTACAATAATTGTATACCAACAAATTCAGTTTGCAAAAAACCGCCCTGTTGGTTATTCGCGGGCTAATCTTGTTACCATACCAATCACTAATTCTTCTATTCATGATCATTTTGATGTGATAAAAAATGAATTGATGCAGACCGGAACTATAACGTCATTAGCGGAAGCGGGCACACCAACAACAAGTATATGGAACAGCACCAGCGGCTTGAGCTGAACCGGTAAAGATCCAAATGCTTCCTTCGATTTTGGAATGGTATACGCTTCGCCAGACTACAGTAAAACGATAAGCTGGGGCTTGAAAGAAGGTCGAAATTTTTCTAAAGATTTTGCAACAGACTCTACCGCCCTAATCATGAACGAAGCGGCCGTTCATGCTATGAATTTAAAAAATCCCGTGGGTGAAAATATAACCTGGTTTGGTCAGCCTTTTCATATTATAGGCGTAATTAGAGACATGGTGATGGAGTCTCCTTATGATGAAGCAAAGCCTACGGTGTACGCGGATTTGACAGGCCCAGGCGATGTGATCATTGTCAAACTAAATCCATCAATAAGCACAAGCGAAGCAATCACTAAAATAGCATCGGTTTTTAAAAAATTTAATACTGAACAGCCTTTCGAATATTCTTTTGTAGATGATGATTACGCGAAAAAATTCGGGAATGAAGAACGTGTTAGCAAGCTTGCCAACGTATTTGCGATGCTTGCTGTTATTATTTCCTGTTTGGGCCTGTTTGGCTTAACATCATTTGTAGCAGAACAGCGCAGAAAAGAAATTGGCGTGCGAAAAGTAATGGGCGCTTCAGTATTAAATATCTGCAACCTGTTATCAAAAGATTTTATTGTACTTGTTCTTATTTCTTTTGTGATCGCAATCCCAACGTCTTATTATTTCATGCACAAATGGCTGCAGAATTATAGCTACCGGACACAATTGTCGTGGTGGATTTTTGGATTGACTGGTGCAGCTGTTTTGATTATTACTTTACTAACAGTGAGCCTTCAGGCAATTAAAGCCGCAGTTGCAAACCCTGTGAATAGTTTGAGAACTGAATGATGTTGTGAATGGATAATGGTGAATTGTGAAAAGTGAATGAGATTTTTTATGAATGAAAAATCTGATGAATGTTTCGACGAGCTCCGGCATTCATGCCGGAGAGATGAAATTGAATTTGTTGCTGATTATGAAACTGAAGATGAATAGAATCGTTTCGGTACAAGAGTGCGACGCAAGGATGCTGAAGAGAGAACAAATGCTTGTCAAAACAAAAGAAAATTATACTAAAAGCAGAAATATTTTTTATGGGCAATACTTCATTCAAAAATGTGTTTTCATTTTTTTTAACGACTATTTTTTTATCGCATTTAACACAAGCGCAAAATAATACGCCGCAACTTTTGCAAAAGCCTGCCAACTGGCAGTTTGAAAGGTTTGCGCTGCCTCCTGTTTTTGCCCCTCAATTCCCTTATAAAGGTGCTGAAGAACTTCGGTTTTCGCCCGGCATGTTTAAAAAAGAATCGCCCGAATATTTTACATATGCATTTGTTGCAGAGCTTGATAATACCGCAGGCATTTCGCAGGATGGAATTAAAAATTATCTGCTTGAATATTTTAAAGGCCTGTGCAACAGCACTGCCCGCGATCGTAAATTGGTGATTGATACCTCCGCAATAACAGTGAAAGTGGAAAAGAAAAAAGATGCACAGAATAATGAAAAAATTTACAATGCAATGCTGAACATATTCGGTGTTTTTGCAGATGGCGCTCTGGTGAAATTGAACATGGAAATAAAAGTGTTGGTAAATAATGCAACAAAAAAAACTTATCTGGTCTTTATTGCGTCGCCACATGAAAAAACGGATGACCTATGGAAAGAGCTTTATCAAATCAGAAGTGATTTTGTTGTGCCGAAATAAATTAGAAGTATCAATAAGTAAATGCTGTAACAATAAATTAAAAATCATTTTATCATGTTCAGAAATTATTTCATCATCGCCTGGAGAAACTTGTTGAAGAATAAAACTTCTTCAACAATCAACATCGGTGGTCTTGCTGTCGGAATGACTGTTGCGATGCTTATCGGATTTTGGGTTTGGGATGAATTGTCGTTCGACAAATATCATAAAAACTACGACCGCATTGCGCAGGTGATGCAGCATCAAACGCAAAATGGTTATATCAGTTCATTTGCTGATATGTCTTTCCCGATGGGCAGGGAATTGCAAACAGAATATGGAAGTGATTTTAAGTATGTCGTAATGTCGTCATATTTTGATGACCACATACTGAGGAATGGCAAAGAAAATTTTTCTGAAAGAGGGATTTATATGGATGTTGATGCACCGAAAATGTTTTCGTTGAAAATGATTGAAGGGAATTATAATGGCCTGAAAGACCCTCATTCCATCATCATTTCATCATCAACCGCAAAAGCAATTTTTGGAAATAAGGAAGCCCTCAACAATCTGATGAGAATTGATAACAAACTCGATGTGAAAGTAACTGGTGTATTTGAAGATTTGCCTCGCAATACTTCTTTTGAGGGAACCAGCTTTATTGCTCCATGGGACTTGTACAAAACTTCAGAAGAGTGGATTATTAATTCAGACAGAGAAAGCAAGTGGGATAATAATTCTTTTCGACTGTTTGTTCAAATCGCAGACAATACCAATTTTGAAACAATCGATAAAAAAATTATCGACTGCAAACAAATTCATGTTGCACCTGAAGATAAAGCCTTACAAACAAAAATTTTTTTAAACCCAATGCGCGACTGGCACCTGCGCTCACATTGGGATAGCAATGGCAATCGCGATGGCGGATTTATTACCTACGTAAAACTGTTCGGCATCATCGGCATTTTTGTGCTGCTGCTTGCCTGCATCAACTTCATGAACCTTAGCACAGCAAGAAGCGAAAAACGTGCAAAAGAAGTGGGCATCCGTAAAACAATCGGCTCGTTGCGCTCACAAATCATCGGACAATTTTACAGCGAATCGTTATTAGTTGTTGCAATTGCTTTTATGCTTTCTATATTTTTAGTGCAAATTTCGTTGCCGTTCTTTAATGACATTGCAAGCAAGAAAATTGCTATCCCCTATTCAAATATTTCTTTTTGGATGATGGGAATTGGTTTTGCGCTCATCAGCGGAATCATTGCAGGAAGTTATCCTGCCTTATATCTTTCTTCGTTCAAACCAATCAAAGTTTTGAAAGGAACTTTCAAAGCAGGCGAGCTTGCTTCATTGCCAAGAAAAGTTTTGGTGGTTTTGCAATTCACCATTTCTATCGCATTGGTGATCGGAACAATTGTAGTTTACAACCAGGTTCAATATTCGAAAAATAGGCCGATTGGTTATGACAGAAATGGATTGATGATGATAAGAATGAAATCGCCCGATTTTTATGGAAAATTTGATCTGCTAAAAGATGAATTAGAAAAATCTGGTGCTGTTAAAGAATTTGCAGAGTCGTCAAATCCTGTAACAAATATTACTCAAACCAATGATGGTTTTTCATGGCCGGGCAAAAGTCCTGGTTTGAATGCTGATTTTGTAACGATGTGTGTAACGCATGATTACGGAAAAACAGTGAACTGGCAATTAAAAGACGGAAGAGATTTTTCAAAAGTATTTACAACAGACTCATCTGCCATATTACTAAACGAAGCCGCCGTAAAATTTATGGGCTTGAAAAATCCAGTCGGCACTATTGTGAGATGGGGAACGGGCGCACAGGCAAAAGATTACAAAGTGATTGGTGTTGTAAAAGACATGGTGATGGCATCTCCTTTCGATCCAGTGCAACATGCCATCTATTTTATGGACTATAATAATGTAAACTGGATAATGATGAAACTGAATCCGAATGCAAGCGCGAAATCATCTATCGCCAAAGTAGAAGCGGCTTTCAAAAAATATCTCCCATCTGCTCCTTTTGATTACAAATTCGCAGACACGGAGTTTGCCACAAAGTTTGCTGCTGAAGAAAGGATTGGAAAATTAGCTACTGTTTTTGCATCGCTCGCTATTTTCATTTCATGCCTCGGATTATTCGGGCTGGCATCCTTTGTAGCTGAACAACGAACAAAAGAAATTGGCGTAAGAAAAATACTTGGTGCATCCACATTCAACTTGTGGAAATTATTATCAAAAGACTTCGTGCTACTTGTTTTGATTTCATTATTAATTGCTTCGCCCCTCGCTTATTATTTTATGCATAGCTGGCTTCAGAATTATCAATATAGAACCGAATTATCATGGTGGATTTTTATTGCAGCAGCAATTGGTGCTTTAATGATAACAATAATCACGGTGAGTTTTCAGGCAATCAAAGCTGCCTTGATGAATCCGGTGAAGAGTTTGAGAACGGAATGAATTAGTCGGCGGTTGGCTGTTATCAGTCGACAGTAGTGATCGAGAATCAAAGAGGCCTTATCAGCGGCAATCCGACGACCGAAAACTGATGACCGATGACAGAAAGCAACAGTAATGCATAACCGAACTAAAGAAATCGCACATCACACATCATAAATCGTAAATAAGAACATCATGCTAAAAAATTATTTCAAAATCGCCTGGAGGAACATTGTAAAAAACAAAGTTTATTCTTTCATCAATATTGGTGGGCTTGCTGTTGGCATGGCAGTGGCTGTGCTCATCGGGCTTTGGGTTTATGATGAAGCGAATTTTAATAAATCTCACCAAAACTATGAGAGCATTGCTCAGGTGAGAAGATATTACACAGACCCAAGCACGCATGAAACGAATGGTGTAGCGAATATGCATTATCCGATGTACCCTATCCTGAAAAGCAATTACAAACAATATTTCAAACACGTGGTGATGGCATGGTGGCTTAGTGATTATTCCATTTCAACAAACGATAAAAAAATATCAAGGCAAGGCGAGTTTATGGATGCTGAAGGGCTGAGCATGCTTTCACTAAAAATGTTAAAAGGGAATTATGCTTCGCTGAATGAACTTCATTCCATTGTGATTTCAGAATCAACTGCAAAAGCAATTTTTGGCAATGATGACCCTATTAATAAAAGATTAAAAATTGATAATCGCATTGATGTGGTGGTGACCGGCGTGTATGAAGACATTGCTAAAAATAGCGACTATAGCGATGTACATTTTTTTTCTCCCTGGAATTTATGGGTTGCATCCAACGATTGGATAAAACAAAATGAAGATAATTGGGGCAACAGTTCATTTCGGATTATGGTGCAACTGAATCCGAACGTTTCGATGCAAACGGCAAACGCTGCGATAAAAGATTTTTTTTATAACAGTGTTCCAAAAGAAGTGGCTGAAGGAATGATAAAATACAAAGCGCAGGCATTTCTTTATCCGATGAAAGACTGGCATTTGTATTCTGAATTTAAGAATGGTTTGCCATCGGGAGGGCGTATCACATTTGTTTGGCTGTTCGGTATTGTAGGAATTTTTGTACTGCTCTTGGCTTGTATCAATTTCATGAATTTAAGCACGGCACGTTCTGAAAAACGAGCAAAAGAAGTAGGCATTCGTAAATCAATCGGCTCTTTGAAAAGCCAATTGGTCTATCAATTTTTGAGCGAATCTTTTTTGGTTGTGCTTTTAGCATTTATACTTTCATTACTGCTCATATCATTGTCCATTCCATGGTTTAATGAATTAGCTGATAAAAAAATATCCATACCATTTTCAAATCCTTTCTTTTGGATATTCAATATCGCATTCATCATCTTAACCGCTCTGTTGGCTGGTGCTTATCCTGCATTTTATTTATCATCATTTCAACCTGTAAAAGTTTTAAAAGGCACTATTCGCTTAGGCCGCTTTGCAGCGATACCGAGAAAAGTTTTAGTGGTGGTTCAATTTACCGCGTCTGTCATTTTAATTATCGGTACAATAGTAGTGTACAAACAAATCATGTTTGCGCAAAGTCGTCCCGTTGGTTATAATAAAGAAGGATTAATTATTGTTCCGAAAAATGACCCAAGCTACGACGGCAAAATAGAATTGCTGCAAAATGAGCTTTTGAAAACCGGAGCAGTAACAAATATGGAGCTTTCATTAAGCCCGCTTACTGAAGTTTGGGAAAACTCAAGTGATTTTGACTGGGTTGGCAAACAGCCAAGAGAATATTCTTTTGCCACGGATTATGTGTCTTATGGCTTCGGCAAAATTGTTGGCTGGAAGTTTATTGCAGGGCGTGATTTTTCTAAAGAATTTGCCACCGACTCTAATAAAATAATTATTAATGAGACTGCTGCAAAAGATATGGGCTTTAAAAATCCTATTGGGGAATTTGTGAAAATTAACGGTGGCACAAAATCAAGGCAAATTGTTGGTGTAATAAAAGATATGGTGATGGGCTCGCCGTATGAGCCGGTGAAACGCGGAATTTTCTTTTTGGATGCAAAGCATGAAGCTGCCAGGCATATTGTTATTAAAATAAAGCCAACAGTAAGTGCCAACGCAGCGCTACAAAAAATTGAAGCGGTTTTTAGAAATATCATTCCATCCGCAGCATTCGACTACAAATTTGTGGATGAAGAATATGCAAAAAAATTCAGTCAGGAACAACGTATAGGCAAACTCGCAACCTTCTTTGCCGCTCTTGCCATATTTATTTCTTGTCTCGGTCTTTTTGGTTTAGCAAGTTTTGTTGCGGAGCAGCGCACCAAAGAAATTGGCGTGCGCAAAGTAGTTGGTGCCTCCATGTTTAATATCTGGAATTTATTGTCGAAAGAATTTATAGTGCTGGTTATTATTTCATTGCTGATCGCATCGCCGGTTGCTTATTATTTTATGAATGAATGGGTTCAGAAATACACCTATCACACAGAGATCTCGTGGTGGGTTTTTATAGCAGCAGCAGTGGGTGCATTAACGATAACAATAATTACCGTGAGCTTTCAGGCAATCAAAGCAGCGATGATGAACCCGGTGAAGAGTTTGAGAACGGAATAGGGTTGTGAATAGTGAATCGTCCATGGTGAATAAAAAAAATCATTCAGCATTCAAATAAACCAAAATGTTCAGAAGCTATTTTAAAACTGCCTGGCGTAATTTATCCAGAAACAAAATTTATTCGCTCGTCAACATTGCAGGCCTAAGCCTCGGGTTAGCTTGTGCCATGCTTATTATTTTGTATGTAAAAGATGAAGTGAGCTTCGACAGGTTTCATAAAAATGTAAACAATATTTATCGCATTGTATCAAAGTCGCCGCAAGGGCGAAATATGGTTATGACCGGTTATTTACAAGGGCCGCGATTTATGCAAAACGTTCTGGGCATAAAATCTTTTGTGCGCGTGCAGAATGGTGAGAAAAATATTAAAACAGGAAACTATGTGCACGCACAAGGTATGCTGCAGGTCGATCCGGATTTCTTTTCTGTATTTACATTTCCTTTATTGTCTGGAGATGCTAAAACCTGTTTAACGGAACCACATTCCATTGTATTGGACGAGGATGTCGCAAAAAGACAATTCGGTACTGTCGACGCTGTTGGTAAAATTGTAATGATAAAAGATGACAGCAGTTTTGTTCCTTACAAAGTGACGGCTGTCGCAAAACGTTGTCCGCAAAATTCATCTATCCAGTTTGATGTATTGCTGCCACTTAAAGTATCTGCTGCAAATGCAACAAATAATGAAAGCTGGTTTGGGTTTTCTTTAAACACTTTTGTTGTTCTTGATGACAAAACAAATCTGCAAGCCGTAGAAAAACAAATACAAAACTTTTACCTGTCAGATGCAAAGCAGGCTCATGACGACATCATCAAAAAAAATGGTGGAAAAAATGATGGCAAAATGAGTACTTATTTTTTGCAGTCTTTTTTGGATATGCATTTAAGTACAGCGCTTCCTGTGAATGATAATTTCATGCAGATAAGCAAAGCAGATACTCATGTAGATGATGGCTTAACCAATGCAAGCAATCCTGTTTATTCATACATACTTTCCGGTATTGCGTTATTTGTGTTGATGATTGCATGTATCAATTTTGTGAACCTTACTGTTGCTCGTTCTGTTAAACGCGCCAGAGAAATAGGTATTCGCAAAGTTATCGGCGGAAGCAGAAAACAATTGATTGCTCAATTTCTTGGTGAATCATTTTTTTTATGCACGATTGCTTTTGTATTGGCGATTGTGTTGGTGCAATCAGTGTTGCCGCTATTCAGCGATCTGGCGAATAAAGTTTTATTGCTTTCTTATTTGCTAGATGCAAAATTGGTTACATCTTATATTAGTTTGTACCTCATCACCGGCCTGCTTGCCGGCTTTTATCCTGCATTGGTGCTATCAGGCTATGATCCCGTACAAACCTTATACAGCCGTTTTCAGATTGCCGGGAAAAATTATTTACAAAAGTCATTAATAGTGCTGCAATTTACGCTGGCATCGTTTTTAATTATTGCAACGTTCATCATCTATTCACAATTTAATTTTCTTACCAAAACAAGTTTGGGATATGATGACAGCAATCTTATTGTAATACAAACAGGAAATACAAAACATTCCGATGCCGCTGCTTTTAAAAATGAGCTATTGAAAAATTCAAACATAATTAATGTTAGCGCAAAAAACGGCGGCATCTGGCAGGCAGGATCAAAAGGCGATCAGGATTCAGGTATAAATGCACGGTATGAAACAATCGATGAAAATTATTTGCCCTTATTGAAAATACCATTGGTTGATGGAAGAAATTTTTCGCCTGCATATGCAGCAGATTCAACGCAGTCTGTTATCATAAATGAAACTTTCGCAAAAGCAGCACATTGGGAAAACCCTGCTGGCAAAACAATCAGCGTTTTATGGGGAGAAGTTGAAACTTATCATGTGATCGGTGTTGTAAAAGATTATCACTTTGCATCGTTAACAGAAATAATAACACCGGAAATACTTACCATGAAAACAAGTAATTCCTATGGGTCTTATTATATCAGGATAAAACCCGGATCTGAAACAGCCAGTTTACAATGGATACAACAATTATTTCAACAGTTTTACCCGGCAGATCCATACTCATACGTCTTTAAAAATGATGAAAATAAAAAACAGTATGCTGATGTTGAAAAATGGAAACAGATTATTTTATTTGGCGCTGCATTAACCATATTTATTTCCTGCATCGGCTTGTTTGGATTATCAGTTTTATCAACAGAAAAAAGAACCAAAGAAATCGGCATACGCAAAGTTTTTGGCGCTTCAGTAAAAAGCATTGTCACTATCCTCTCCACTGATTTTATAAAATTAGTTGCAATCGCTCTGGTACTTTCATCGCCATTGGCATCCATAGCAGCTAATAAATGGCTGCAAAATTTTCCATATCGGATTATGATAAGCTGGTGGTTGTTTGCAATTGCAGCTTTGATGGTAATATCTATTGCATTGCTAACGGTAAGCTTTCAGGCAATAAAAGCTGCAGTAGCAAATCCGGTGAAGAGTTTGAGAACAGAGTAGCTAAATGATTTTAAAATATTAAATGTGAAAAAAATTCTTTTTTGTTTCAGTTTATTAACCCAATGTGTTTTTGCCAAATCACAAATCGTAACGCATTATAATCTTGCAGAATTATTAAAACAAAATAAAATAATTACAGTTCCATCTCATGAAACAAAACTTTTAAATGATGCAAAGAAAGATGCGATTACAACAAAAGGAATTGTGTGGCTTGAGGGAATTCATTTTAAAGAAGGCACTATTGATATTGACCTTCGGGGAAAAGACGTTTTCTTAAACAGTTTTCTCGGCATCGCATTTCATGGCACAGATACTACAAACTGTGACATCTTATATTTCCGCCCTTTTAATTTCAAACATCCGGATACTTCAAGAAGAAGATGGTCGGTGGCATATATGAGCATACCAAACAACAATTATGCGGTGCTTCGAAAAGCACATCCGTATATTTATGAAGATTCCGTTCATCCCGTTCCAAATCCTTCTGATTGGTTTCATGCAACGATTATTATAAAAAATAAAAAGCTGAGCGTTTATGTGAACCATGCTGATAAAGCTTCGCTTGAACTGACATTAATCGGTGACAGAAAAGAAGAATTATTCGGTCTGTATTCTGACGGGCTGACAAATGATTTTGCTGATTTGACAATTGCGCAATTCAATGAATAATGAAACACTTTAGTTTTATATTGATTTCAATTTATTTATTTCTGAATGCTGAAGCGCAGCAGAGTGCGAAATATAATCTTGTTGAATTACTACAGAAAAATAAATTAGAAGATCAGTCTAAAGAAAAGTTCACGGCATCAGATGACAAAGAAAAAGCTGCAATCACAGGCACAGGAATTATCTGGCTGAAAGAAGTCAGTTTTAAAGAAGGCATTATTGAAATTGATCTTCGCGGAAAAAATATTTTGCAGCAAAGCTTTTTAGGCATTGCATTTCATGGCAGAGATACTTCTGCATACGAAGCCGTTTATTTCAGGCCGTTTAATTTTCATAATGCGGATACGCTTCGCAGAAAACATGCCGTGGAATATATTTCTATGCCACATTATCCCTGGTATAAATTAAGAGATGAACATCCACTGATGTATGAAAAAGAAATTAACCCCGTTCCTGATGGCAATGCATGGTTTCATGCCAGCATTTTGATCAGGAACGATTCAATTTTTGTATATGTCAATCATTCAAAGGTTCCTTCTTTGCAAGTGAAAGAATTGCAACATACGAATGAAGAAAAGATTGGATTATGGAATGACGGGCTGAAAGGAAATTTTGCAAATCTTGAAATAAAAAAATAATCATGTTTCAAAAATAAAAACATCGGTCATGCTGAAAAATTATTTCAAAATCGCCTGGAGAAATTTAGTGAAGAACAGAACTTCTTCCATCATTAATATCAGTGGGCTTGCTGTGGGAATGGCTGTTGCTATACTAATCGGGCTATGGATCTGGGATGAAATTTCTTTTGATAAGCAAAATAAAAATGCTGATCACATTGCTGCCGTGATGCAAAATATAAATCAGAATGGAAAAATTGATACATGGGATGGATTGCCTCTGCCGCTGGTAGAAGATTTGCGCAAAAATTTTAAAGATGATTTCAAAGCGGTCAGCATCGTTAACTGGGTGAACTCAGTTTTATCGTACAAAGAAAAACCTCTTTCACAAGCAGGCTTGTATGTTGATCCGCAAGCGCCTGCCATGCTTGATCTGAAAATGATAAAAGGCTCATCGAATGGATTGAAAGATGCTGATGGCATTTTACTTTCAGCGTCTTCCGCCAATGCCATTTTTGGAAACGATGACCCAATCAATAAAACGATTACGATTGAAAATGTTCCTGCGAAAGTTACTGGCGTATATAAGGATATGCCAGCCAACTCTTCTTTTGCAGACAGAAAATTTATTGCAACCTGGGAATTGAAATTAAAACTCGCGCCATTTTTAAGAACAATGGATAACCCATGGGGGCACAATTCTTTTCAGATAATCGTTCAATTAGCAGACCACGCAGAATTGAAAAATGTGTCTGCAAAAATAAAAGATGAAAAATTAAAAAATATTCATGAAGACGAGCGCATTGCAAAGCCTCAGCTTTTTTTGCAACCAATGGGTAAATGGCATTTGTATGGCGAATTTAAAAATGGCGTGAATACAGGTGGCAGAATTCAATTTGTTTGGTGGTTCGGAATTATTGGTGCGTTTGTGTTGCTGCTTGCTTGTATCAACTTTATGAATTTATCAACTGCAAGAAGCGAGAAACGCGCAAAGGAAGTGGGCATTAGAAAAGCAGTTGGCTCATTGCGCTCACAATTAATTGGGCAGTTTTTAAGCGAATCAATTATTGTAGCATTGCTTGCATTTATTATTTCGATTTTAATTGTTCAATTATCATTAAAATCATTCAACAACATTTCAGGCAAAAGCATCGTGTTGCCATCAAGCAATCCGTACTTCTGGTTAATGTCATTATGCTTCACGCTTTTCACTGGAATTATTGCAGGAAGTTATCCTGCATTTTATTTATCATCATTCAAACCTGTGAAAGTGTTAAAAGGAATTTTTTCGACCGGAAGATTTTCATCACTTCCACGTAAGGCATTGGTGGTGTTGCAATTCACCGTGTCGGTTATTTTAATAATAGGGACTGTTGTCATTTACCGGCAAATTCAATTCGCTAAAAATCGCCCTGTTGGTTACAACAGAAATGGAATCGTGACCTTCTCGACGCATATGTATGATCTCCACAGTCATTTTGAAGCCATAAGAACTGATTTGAAAAACACAGGTTCTATAGTAGAAATGGCAGAATCGAATGGCCCGCTAACAGAAGTATGGAGCTCGAACGGAGGAATGTCATGGAAAGGAAAACCTGCAGGTTCATCAAATGATTTTCCAATGAATTCTGTTTCGTTCGATTTTGGCAAAGTAGTTGGCTGGAATATTATTCAAGGAAGAGATTTTTCAAGGGATTTCCCCGCAGATTCTGCAGCATTTATTTTAAATGAAAGCGCCGTGAAATATATGGGATTTAAAAATCCAATCGGTGAACAGATTTCATTCAATGATGGCGTAGCTTTCACAATTGTTGGCGTAGTGAAAGATTTTATTGTGGAATCTCCATACGAAGCAGTACGCCCATCTTTATATAGAATGGTGAGAGGCAATAATGGAGGGATGGTGAATCTGAAAATAAATCCTGCCATGAACATGCACGATGCGCTGGGCAAAATAGAAAAAGTGTTTAAAAAATATAATCCTCAACAACCATTAGAATACAGATTTGCAGACGAAGATTATGGAAAGAAATTTGGCGATGAGGAACGCGTCGGAAATCTCTCGACTGTTTTTGCAATATTGGCAATTTTTATTTCATGTCTTGGGTTATTCGGGCTTGCTTCTTTTGTTGCAGAACAAAGAACAAAAGAAATCGGCGTAAGAAAAGTGCTTGGCGCTTCTGTGTTCAATCTCTGGCAATTATTATCAAAAGATTTTGTGCTGCTTGTTTTCATTTCATTATTAATCTCGTCGCCGCTTGCCTATTATTTTATGCATAACTGGCTACAGAATTATCAATACAGAACAGAATTGTCGTGGTGGATTTTTGCTGCGGCTGCATTTGGTGCATTAATGATAACAATCATCACAGTGAGTTTTCAGGCGATCAGAGCAGCGATGGCGAATCCGGTGAAAAGTTTGAGAACAGAATGAGTGAGGGTGAATGGTCAATGGTGAATATGAAATCATCATGAATATTTCAATTAGCTCCGGCATTTATGCCGGAGAAATGAAAATGAATTTTTAGCCGACTATAAAACCGAAGATGAATAGGATATCAACAGTACAAGTGAATGACACAACGATGCTGAGAAGAAACAAATGCAGGTGACAAAAGAATAATTAATAATTGGCAACAGGCAAATAAGAATAACTGGTAAATAAAATAAATCATACTTCACAAAATCAGAAATCAGAAATAAAAACTTTATGATAAAAAATTATTTCAAAATCGCGTGGAGAAATTTGTTGAAGAATAAAACTTCTTCTTTTATTAATATCAGCGGGCTTGCCCTGGGAATGGCTGTTGCGATGCTGATTGGATTTTGGGCATACGATGAATTATCGTACAATAAAAGTTTTAAAAATTGTGATCGCATTGCTCAGGTGATGATGCACCAGACTTTAAATGGCGAAGTCGGCACTCAATACTCGTTGCCTTTTGTAATGGGAGATCAATTGCGGAAAAGTTATGGCAGCGATTTTAAAAATATTTCCATGGCATCATGGACCGATAATCATATCCTTTCTTTTGGGGACAAAAAAGTTACAAAAAGCGGGAACTTTTATGAGCCACAGATTATGGATATGCTTTCGCTGAAAATGTTGAGCGGCACGCATGCTGCGCTGAATGACAATCATTCACTGATCATTTCTTCATCAACAGCTAAAACACTTTTTGGAAATGATGACCCAATGGGAAAAACAATAAAGATTGATAACAAATTTGATGTAAATGTAACAGGCGTATATGCAGACCTTCCTTACAACTCAGATTTTAATGGCCTCACTTTTATTGCGCCCTGGCAATTATACATTGATAGCAGATTCTGGCCCGAAAAGACAACGAACCCATGGCGCAACAATTCTTTTCAAACAATTGTGCAAATAGCAGATCATGCAGATTTGGAAAAAGTTTCAGCAAAAATTAAAGACGTGAAATTGAAAAATGGCTCACCAGTGGAAGCGGTTTATAAGCCGGAAGTTTTTCTGCAGCCGATGAGCAAATGGCGTTTGCATTCTGAATTTAAAAATGGCGTGAACGTTGGCGGAAGAATTCAATTTGTTTTGCTATTTGGAATGATTGGCATTTTTGTGCTGCTTCTTGCATGTATCAATTTTATGAACCTCAGTACAGCACGTTCAGAAAAAAGAGCCAAAGAAGTTGGCATCAGAAAATCGGTTGGGTCCATGCGCATACAATTGATCATTCAATTTTTTTCTGAATCCTTATTAGTGGTTGCGTTTGCATTCGTGCTATCATTGATTCTTGTTCAGCTAGCGCTTCCTCTTTTCAATAATGTGGCGGATAAAAAAATAAATCTCCCTTTCAACAATCCTATCTTTTGGTTGATTGGATTAGGTTTCAGTCTTGTTACCGGATTGATTGCAGGAAGTTATCCTGCATTTTATTTGTCTTCTTTCAATCCGGTGAAAGTATTGAAAGGAACATTTAAAGTAGGAAGATTTGCAGCAATTCCACGCAAGGTATTGGTGGTGCTGCAGTTCACTGTTTCTGTTGTTCTCATCATCGGGACGATTGTTGTTCTCCGTCAAATTCAATTTGCAAAAAACAGGCATGTTGGTTATAGCCGTGAAGGATTGATCACCATCCCCGTTGTTACTGAAGAAATTCATAAACATTTTGAAGCAGTCCGCAGTGAATTAAAAAATTCAGGCGTCATTGCAGAAATCGCGGAATCATCAAGTCCTGCAACAGGCGTGTATGAATATGATGGCGGATTTGAATGGCCTGGCTCTTCCGGAAAAGGAGATTTTGGTTTTGTATATGCTTCTTACGATTTTGGAAAAACAATTGGATGGCATATCAAAGAAGGCAGAGATTTCTCAAGAGATTTTCTTTCTGATTCAAATGCTTTTATTATTAATGAAGCGGCAGTGAAATTCATGAACCTGAAAGATCCCGTAGGCAAAATTATTAAGGAAGATGGCAAGCCATTTCGCATTATTGGAGTAGCAGATGATATGGTGATGGAATCGCCATACTCGCCCGTTTCACAAACAATTTTTACATTAAGCAATAATGCCGAAAATGTTATTAATGTTCGGATAAGCCCTTTCACAAGCACGCATGAAGCCATTGCGAAGATTGAAAACATTTTTAAAAAATATAACCCCGCGCAGCCATTCGATTATCAGTTTATTGATGAGCAGTATGCCAGAAAATTCAGTGATGAAGAACGTATCGGAAAATTGTCGAGCGTGTTTGCCGCTCTTGCGATTTTCATCAGCTGTCTTGGCTTATTTGGAATGGCATCATTTATGGCAGAGCAGCGCACAAAAGAAATTGGCGTGAGAAAGGTACTTGGTGCATCAGTAATAAATCTCTGGCAATTGTTATCGAGAGATTTTATGCTGCTTGTTTTTATTTCATTACTGATTGCTTCGCCGATTGCATATTATTTTATGCACAGTTGGTTGGAGAATTATCAATATAGAACAGAATTATCATGGTGGATTTTTGCGGTGACAGGAATTGCAGCATTCGTAATAACTATTTTAACGGTGAGTTTTCAGGTGATTCGCGCAGCGATGGCAAATCCGGTGAAGAGTTTGAGAACGGAATGAGTTGGCGAATGGTCAATGGTGAATAGTGAATATGAAATCATCATGAAGCTTTGACTAGCTCCGGCATTCATGACGGAGATTCAAAAAATGATGTGCGAATTGGAGAATGATGAATGTGGAAATTGTTGGCAAATAAAAATTATCATGAACGTTCGTCTAGCTCCGGCATTCATACCGGAGAAATGAAAATGAATTTTTAGCCGACTATAAAACCGAAGATGAATAGGATATCAACAGTACAAGTGAGTGACACAACGATGTTCAATCAAGAGATGATGCTGGCTACCCAAAAATGAGAAATAAAAAAGAAGGGATTATAAATAATATAAAAAGAAGTTGAACTAAAAATCATAAATCTTAAATAATAATTCATAAAAATATATCTGATGCTAAAAAATTATTTTAAAACCGCATGGAGAAACATTGCCCGCAATAAAGCTTTCTCTATTATTAATATCTCAGGCCTTGCGCTGGGCCTTACTTGCAGCCTGCTCATTTTTCTGTGGGTACAGGATGAACGGAGCGTTGATGCCTTTCACAAAAATGGAAAATACCTTTTTCAGGTTTATGAAAGAGATTATTTAGATGGAAAAATTGATGCAAGCTATCCGACACAGGGCTTGCTTGCCGAAGAACTGAAAAAAACAATTCCCGAAGTAAAATATTCAAGCGGGCTTGAATATGCTTCGGCACCCGGCACCATGAATACTTTTGAAGCAAATGATAAAGTGATAAAGATGGAGGGATGTTATGCCGGCGAAGATTTTTTCAAAATGTTCAGCTATCCTCTTTTGCAAGGCAGCACAACATTTGCACTCAATGCTCCCGCTGTTGTTGCAGTATCCAGAAAAATGGCAGAACAATTTTTTGGAAGTGCGGAAAAAGCAATGGGAAAAATAATAAGGATTGATAACAGCAATAATTTGAAAATATCTGCAGTGTTTGAAAATCTCCCTGCGAACTCTTCGCAACATTTTGATTTTTTAAGAAGCTGGATTGATTTCGTGAAAGAAAATGATTGGGTGAACAATTGGGGAAATACAGACCCTCAAACATTTGTACAGCTTCGCAATGAAGCTGATCCGCACAAAACAGAAGCAAAGATTAAAGATTTTATTTACAGGTATCAGCAAAAAAATAAAAGCTTCATTATGGAGCTGGGCTTGCAATCATACCCTGAAAAATACCTTCACTCTTCTTTTAAAAATGGTAAAATTGATGGTGGCAGAATTGAATATGTTAACTTGTTTACCATCGTTGCTGTCTTCATTCTGATGATTGCCTGCATCAATTTCATGAACCTTGCAACAGCACAATCAGCAAAACGTGCAAAAGAAGTTGGATTGCGAAAAGTAATCGGGGCGATGCGCTCATCATTGATCCGCCAGTTCATTGGTGAAGCAATGTTGCTTACACTTTTTTCATTGGCTATTGCATTTGTGCTGCTGAGCTTATTACTGCCCGCATTCAACAGCCTTACCGGAAAACAGATATCCATCCCCGTTAGCAATCCGGTTTTCTGGTTGCTATTAGCGGGCTTGTTAGTAACGACTGGTTTTGTTGCGGGAAGTTACCCTGCGCTTTTTCTTTCTTCGCTAAACCCTGTAACGGTTTTAAAAGGAAGCCTGAAATTTAATTGGAGGGATACTTTTTTCAGGAAAGGATTGGTGGTTTTTCAGTTCACGCTTTCAATTATATTGATGGTTAGCATGATCGTGATCTATCGCCAGATGAATTATATACAAACAAAAAATATTGGCTACGACAGAGATAATCTTGTTTACATACCGATAGAAGGTGATCTGGTAAAAAATTATTCGGTATTCAAAGAAGAAGCATTAAAGATGCCGTACATACTTGACATTTCAAAAATGAGAAACTCTCCTACTGTTATTCAACATCATACCGGAAGCATTGGTTGGCCGGGAAAAGACCCTAATTTAACTGTTGCATTTGCGGATGGAGTTGTTGGTTATGATTTTGTAAAAACGATGAAACTTCAGTTGAAAGATGGGCGTGATTTTTCAAAAGAGTTCAGCAGCGATTCAGTTGGGTTTCTGATCAATGAAACCGCAGCAAATAAAATTGGTTTTCAAAATCCGGTCGGCCAAACTATGATCTGGGGAAATCATCCGGGAAAAATCATTGGCTTGCTAAAAGATTTTCATTTCAGTTCCATGCACCAGAATATTGAGCCGTTAATTGTTCGCCTCGATGAGAACTGGCCTTGGGGAACAATTCTCGTTCGCACAAAAGCCGGGCAAACAAAAGAATCAATTGCAGGATTGGAAAAAATATGCAAAACATTAAACCCGAAATTTCCATTCACTTATCAATTCTCGGACCTCGAATTTTCAAAACTTTACAAAAGTGAAGAAGTGGTCAGTAAACTGTCAAACTATTTTGCGCTGATCGCCATTTTCATTTCTTGTCTCGGCTTATTTGGCCTTGCAACTTTCACTGCAGCGCAACGCACCAAAGAAATCGGCGTGCGCAAAGTTCTTGGTGCATCTGTTCCAAACATAATAGCTATGCTATCAAATAATTTTTTAAAGCTCATTGCAATATCCATGCTCATTGCGTTTCCTGTTGCGTGGCTAGCAATGAACAAATGGCTTCAAAATTTTGCATATAAGATTAACATCGATTGGTGGATTTTTGCGATTGCAGGTGCTGCAACTATTTTGATTGCATTAATAACAGTAAGCTATCAAAGTATTAAAGCAGCATTAAGCAATCCGGTGAAAAGTTTAAGAACAGAATGAAAAGAAGCTGTGAGCATTTAGCCGTGAACTCCGAGCAAAACAGCTCGTAGCTCTCGGCTTTCAGCTAATAGTTTTTTTAATAACAGTAATGCATAACCGAGCTTTAAAATAGAAAATAATACTTTATGTTAAAGAATTATTTCAAAATCGCATGGCGAAACATCATCAGGGACCTGGCAGTTCACTTTGCTCAATTTAATTGGATTGTCCACAGGCCTTGCATGTGCGCTGCTCATTTATTTATGGGTGAATGATGAAATGAGTTATGATAAATTTCATGAAAATAGCGACCGGATCTATCAATTGATGGAAACGATAAATTATCCGGGTCACACTGGTATTTCAGATGAATCATCAGGATTATTAAGCGAAACAGTTGCAGCGCAAATGCCCGAAGTGGAATATGCTGCGGCAGAAGCGCCTGCAATTTGGTTCCAAAAATTCACACTTTCGGTTGGCGATAAAAATATAAAAGCATCCGGTCAATATATTGGCAAAGATTATTTCAAAATATTTTCTTTCCAATTTCTTAAAGGAAATAGAAACGAAGTGCTGAAAGACAACAACTCGATTGTGATCTCGGAAGATCTTGCAAAAAAATTGTTTGGCACCACAGAAAATATCATCGGCAAATCCATACGCTTTCAACAGGACACCAACTTTTTTGTCTCGGGCGTTTTTGAAAATATACCACATAATTCTTCAGAGCAATTTGATTTTGCTTTATCATTTGAATATTTCAAAGCCACACAAAGCTGGGTGAAAACATGGGGGAACACTGGCCCACATAATTTTGCGCTACTAAAAAAAGGCACTGATATCAACGCTTTTAACCAAAGAGTCTCAAGCATCATCAGAAGAAATTTTAATGATACTTCACGCACCGTTTTTGCGCTTCGTTTTGCAGATACTTATCTTCAAAACAGTTTCACTCATGGCGCAAGAACCGGCGGCAAGATTGAATATGTCAGGTTATTTTCTATCATCGCCATTTTCATTCTGATTATTGCATGCATCAATTTCATGAATCTTTCTACAGCGAAAGCTTCACGCAGATTAAAAGAAGTGGGAATAAAAAAAGTAGTCGGCGCGGACAGAGGCCAACTTATTTTCCAGTTCCTGAGCGAATCTGTTCTGCTCGCATTTATTGCCGCAGCTTTTGCAATCGCAATCGTAATTATTTTATTGCCGGAGTTCAATTATCTAACAGGAAAAAGCTTGTCATTGAATGTCGATTCAAAACTTGTAATTGGCATATTCGTGATTACTTTGTTTACCGGAATAGTTTCCGGAAGTTATCCTGCACTTTATTTGTCGGGATTCAATCCGATTTCTATTTTAAAAAATAAGCTCAGCTCATCCATTGGAGAAGTATGGGCAAGAAAAGGATTAGTAGTTTTTCAATTTGCAATTACTGTTACATTGATTATTTCAGTGCTTGTTGTCTATAAACAAATAGCGCTGATACAATCCATCAATCTTGGCTATAATAAAGACAATATCATACGCTTCAATACAGAAGGAAAAGTGTTGAGAAGCAAAGAGGACTTTATTGCCTTGCTGAAAAAAATCCCGGGTGTGATCAATGCTTCGTATACTTCTCATGATATGGTTGGAAGAAATTTTGGTGGAGATATGATTGCGTGGCCGGGAAGAAACCCAAATGAAAGCTATTATTTTGAAGGAGTGAATGCCGGACTTGGCTTTATTGAAACAATGGGCATGCAAATGGCAGAAGGAAGAAGCTATTCAAAATATTTTGGCAATGATTCTGCAAATATCATACTGAATGAAACTGCGATAAAAACAATGGGATTGAAAAACCCGATCGGCAAAACGGTAAAATGGTTTGGTAAAGACAGACAGATAATTGGCGTTGTAAAAGATTTTCATTTCGAATCATTGCATACGCCGGTCAAGCCTTTATATATTGCATGGGAACCTCAGGGAAATGTTTGGCAAAAAGTGATGGCAAAAATCGGAAGCGACAATCAAAAAGAAACGATTACACGCATCAAAGAACTTTATGAACAATATAATCCAGGTTTTCCTTTTGAGTTCAATTTTTTAGATGAAGCATATCAAAAACAATATGCGTCGGAAGATAGGGTTTCAATTCTATCGAGATATTTTGCGGGACTTGCAATTGTTATTTCCTGCCTCGGTCTTTTTGGCCTCGCAGCATTCACTGCACAAAGGCGGCAAAAAGAAATCGGCATCAGAAAAATCATCGGGGCTTCTGTCAGCAGCATTTTTATGATGTTATCAAAAGATTTTTTAGCACTGGTGCTCGTAGCCATATTAATTGCTTTCCCATTATCGTGGTGGGCAATGAACCAATGGCTGCAAAGCTTTGCTTATCGCATCAATATTGGTGCTTCCGTGTTTTTGATTGCCGGCATATCCATCATTTTAATTACATTAATAACAATAAGTTTTCAGGCAATAAAAGCGGCTATTGCAAATCCGGCGAAGAGCCTTCGAACTGAATGATGTGGTGAATGGTCAATGGTGAATAGTGAATATAAGATTATCAAGAATGTTTCGACTAGCTCCGGCCTTCAGGCCGGAGGATGATGTTGGTCAACAAAAAAATAATGAATGATTGCAGATTAAAATGAATTAATGATTATCAGAAATCACACACCGTAAATCGTAAATAAAATATCATGCTCAAAAACTATTTCAAAACTGCTTTGCGAAACCTGGCCAGGAACAAAGTATTTTCTCTGATTAATATATCAGGCTTATCCATTGGCATCAGCGCCGCACTGGTCATTTATTTGATTGTTTCCTACGATTTTAGTTTTGATAAATTTGAAAAAGACGGAGATAGAATTTATCGCGTCGTTTCCAACTTCGTTTTTTCAGGCGAATCATATCACAACTCCGGCATTACTTACCCAATGGGGAAAGCTTTAAAAAATGAAGCAACCGGCATTGACATCATAGCTCCTTTTTATGAATGGGGCGAAGGTTCCAAAGTAAGCATACCAGATGCGGCAAAGAAAGAGCCTGTTGTTTTCAAAAAACAAGAGCATGCTGTTTTCGCAGATGAAAATTATTTTAAGCTGCTGCCTTATCAATGGATTGTGGGATCGCCTAAAACTTCGTTGCAACAACCCTATCAGGTGGTGTTAACAGAATCGAATGCGTCTCTCTATTTTCCAAAATTGAAAGCAACAGATGTAATCGGAAAACAAATAATTTTTGATGACAGTATAAGAACAACCGTTACGGGAATTGTAAAAGACCTTGCTCAAAATTCTGATTTCAATTTTAAATCATTTGTATCAACAGCTACTCATGAGAGTCATCTGATGAGCCCGGAAGACCAGAATGAATGGAACAACACAAATGGAGCCTCGCAATTATTTGTAAAGCTTGCGCCTGGTATTTCTTCTGCACAAATTGAAAAACAGGTAATGACCATATTTACCAAATACAGAAAAAAAGATGCGGATGATCATAGCACCACCAGCTTTGCGTTGCAGCCATTAAGCGATATACATTTTAATACTGATTATGGTTTATTACAACGGCGATCAGACAGCCCATAAACCTACACTGTACGGATTGCTTGCGGTCGCGGCTTTTTTATTATTATTGGGCTGCATCAACTTTATAAATCTTACTACAGCACAAGGCACACAACGTGCAAAGGAAATCGGCATCCGCAAAACAATGGGCAGTTCAAGGAAACAACTGATCTTTCAATTTTTGAGCGAGACTTTTTTATTGACTCTTTGCGCAACGATATTATCTATTCTCATTGCCCCATTTCTGTTGAAAGTATTTGCTGATTTCATCCCCGAGGGTCTTCATTTTAGTTTACATCCGGAGGTCATTGCATTTCTTTTGATCTTAATAATAACAGTAAGCGTGCTTTCGGGATTTTATCCGGCGCTCGTACTTTCTTCTTATAAACCTGTATTAGTATTAAAAAATCAGTCAGCAGCTAATTCAGGCAAAACAAGAAATGTGTGGATGCGCAAAGCACTCACTGTTTCACAGTTTGTAATTGCGCAAGTATTTATTATCGGAACAATATTAGTGAGCAAACAAATTAGTTACACGCTCAATAAAGACATGGGTTTTAAGAAAGATGCCATACTTTATCTTCATACCAATTATTATGACACTGTTCCTTCGCATCGTTTTGTGCTGCTTGAAAAACTAAAATCAATTCCTGAAATTGCGATGCTAAGCCTTTCGAGCGATCACTCCTTCTTTAAACAGCACCTGGACAAGCACAATGAAATATAAAGACGGCAAAAAAGAACTGGAAGCCGATGTGCAGGTAAAACTAGCAGATACCAATTACCTGAAACTGTATCAGATGAAACTGGTGGCAGGAACTAATCTGCCAAACAGCGATACTACTACAACAGTAGTCATTAATGAATCCTATGCTCATTTTCTTGGTTTCAAGGATCCGAATAATGCAATCAATAAGAACATTGAATGGGATAATAAAAAAATTCCCATCATCGGTGTGGTTGCTGATTTTCATCAAAAATCTTTGCATGAGCCCATCAAACCATTACTGTTAACTACTCGTAAGAAGCAGGAACGCTGCATCAACATTGCATTACAGCCACAAAATGCAGCAGGCACTGTTTGGAAATCGGCAATCAGCAAGATTGGAAAAGCATGGAAAGAAGTTTATCCGGAAGATGAGTTCGAATACAATTTTGTTGATGATACAATCAAAAAATATTATACCGCCGAGCAAAATATTTCCAAATTATTAATGTGGGCAACAGGCCTTGCTATTTTTATCAGTTGCCTGGGCTTGTTAGGATTAGTTACATACATCACCAACCAGCGCACAAAAGAAATTGGCGTGCGGAAAGTAATTGGCGCAAGCATCATGCAAATCATTTCATTGTTGTCGAAAGATTTTTTAAAGCTCGTGCTGATTGCATTTGTAGTGGCAGTACCCATTGCATGGTGGGGCGGTTACAAATGGCTGCAGAATTTCGCATACAAAACCGACATTAGTATATGGATATTTATTTTAGGCGGCTCCATCATGTTCGCAATGGCTTTGCTGATACTTTGCATAAGAACATTCAGAGCCGCGGCAGCAAATCCGGTTAAGAGTTTGAGAACGGAATGATGCTGGTGAATGGTCAATGGTGAATAGTGAATGTTGACTAGCTCCGGCATTCATGCCGGAGGAATGAAATTGAATTTGTTGCCGATTATGAGACTGAAGCTGAATAGAATTTCAACAGCACAAGAGTGCGACGCAACAATGCTTAATCAATGGGTGATGCTGGTGACAAAAAAATTAATAATTGATAATTAGTAATTAATAATTCTGGAGAAATCCTACATCCAAAACCGGAAATCAAAAATTTCTTTTTATGATCAAAAACTATTTCAAAACTGCATGGCGGAATTTGATAAGACATAAATTTTTCTCTGCCATTAATATTTTATGCCTTTCCCTGGGCATTGCTTTTTCATTGATCATTGGAGTGTATGTGCTCAATCAATATAATATTAATGCCTCGTTAAAAAATGTAAATAACCAATACATCATAAAAAGCAACTGGAAGGTAAAAGAGATGGGCCTTGATATTACAACATTTGGCTCGCTTGCAAAAGTATTGAAACAAGAATATCCATCGCTTGTTGCCAATTACTATCGTTATAATCCCGTAACAAATGTGGTTTCGGCAGGAGAGAAAAGTTTTAAAGAAGATATTTCCATTGGCGATACAAATTTTATTTCCATGTATGGCTTTCCGCTTTTGTATGGAAATCCGCAACAACCATTTGCTGATAACAGCTCTGCAGTTATTACCGAAACGATGGCCAAAAAGCTTTTTGGAAATGACAATGCTATTGGCAAAACTATCAGCGTGCTCACAACGGTAAAAGATATTAAACAGGATTATAAAGTATCTGCTGTTGTAAAAGATATCCCTTACAACTCTATCACAAATTTTATTGGAAGCACTTATGATGTGTTTCTGCCAACTATCAGCAGCAGGTATTATGGTGGCAGTGACCCATCCGAAGGCTGGAACGGAGCTTACGAAGTAGCCATGGTGGAGCTGAGGCAAGGCATAACTCCACAGGAGCTTGAAGTTCCATTCAAACAAATATTATCAAAATATACCAACGAGAATGTTCAAAAAAATCTTAAAGTTGAACTTGCTCCGGTAAAAGATTATTATCTCAAAGACAATAACGGTGCGGCACAGAGAATGATCATGATACTTTCCATAGCTGCTGCATTTATTCTGTTGATGGCGGTTATCAATTTCATAAATATCAATATCGGCACATCAACTTACAGGTTAAAAGAAATTGGCTTGCGCAAAGTATTTGGCGGAGCAAAAAAGCAACTGATTTTGCAATTTCTTACAGAAGCGATGTTGCTCACAATCATTGCAGGAATAATTTCATTGCTTTTGTATGAAGCAATGCGGCCTGTTTTAGATGAAGTGCTGAATACAAAATTTCAATCAATCGCTCACTTTAAAATAAATGCCATTTTTTATCTCATCATGCTTGTGCTAATAACAGGTTTTGTTGCCGGCATCTATCCGGCATTTGTATTAAGTTCCTCATGTGTCATCAACGCCGTGAAAGGAAAGATTGATACAGTAAAAGAAGGCCTAACATTGAGGAAAACTATGCTGGTAGTCCAATTCAGTCTTGCAACAATTATTTTCATAAGCACATTGACTGTATCAAGACAAGTGTCTTATATTTTCTCAAAAGATATTGGCTATAATAAAAATCAGGTGCTTGTTATCACCGCTTTTCCCAAGCAATGGGATTCTATAGGCACGAGCAGGATGACAACCATAAAAAATGCGCTGATGCAGCTTCCTTTGGTGAAGAGCGCATCTCTTTCATTTGAAATACCAGATAGAAAACCGCCCAACAGCACAGACATGCAGCCGTTGGATGGAGACGGAAGAACAGTGCTTATTACATCATGCGGGACCGATGAAAATTATGCGTCCACATTTGGAATGAAGGTATTGAGCGGTTCCTGCTTTACAACTTCAGGCGCATTTATTCCAAATCAGGTTGTGCTGAATGAATCTGCAATAAAAGCATTAGGCTTAACGGTTGAGTCAGCAGTGAATAAACAAATTAAAATACCATCTTCTCCCGGAACAATTTTAACGATTGCAGGCGTAGTAAAAGATTATAATTATTCCAGCCTGCAAGATCATATAGCCCCGATTGCTTTTTTTAATGTGAGAGATTTGAAGGCATACAGGTATCTATCATTAAAATTAAATACAAGCAATATCGCTGAAGCCGTAAACACTATTAAAAGCAAGTGGAAAGAGTTATCACCGGGCTCTCCTTTTGAATTTACTTTTATGGATGAAAAATTTCAGTCGCTGTACCGTTCAGAAACGCAATTGAAAAAAGCATCGGATATTGCCACCGCATTAAATCTTTTTATCATTTTCCTGGGAATATTTGGCGTAGTTAGCCTCACGCTTATCAAAAGAAATAAAGAAATTGCCGTTCGCAAAGTGCTTGGTGCTGATGTAAAAAGTATTTTATCAATGTTCGTGAAAGATTATGCATGGCTTATATTGATTGCGAATGTTATTGCATGGCCACTTGCTTTTATAATCACCAATAAATGGCTTGAAAACTATGCGTACAGGATCCAGCAAAATATAATTCCATACTTAATAGCATGCGCATTCATTTTCATTACTGCATCAATATTAATAACGGCACAATGTTTTAAAGCCGCTGTAAGCAATCCTGTAAAAAGTTTGAGAGCGGAATAAAGAAAACTATCAATTGAAGCATTTTGTTAGCAGAATTTGAGTGTATCAAAACCGGACACTTCATGTATCGATAACGAACTGGTTCGTATATTGTGCCTCTATATACCATTGTAAATCATTAACATTTATTTCCGGTATGTTATTAGGTAACATTGTGTGCTATTAATTCGTCTACTAAAGCAACATTTACTGAAAATCGGAAACTTTATAGTGGCATATATTTTAGTAAGGGTCTTTAAGAATTTTCAAAACGAGTTATTAAAACAGAAAATTAAAATGATAGAACTTCAACGTCTTTCGAAATGGATAACGATAGGTGGCATACGCACTTTTATTTTGAAGGATATTAATCTTTCCATTAAGCAGGGAGAATTTGTTTCAATTATGGGGCCTTCAGGATCGGGCAAGTCAACATTATTAAATGTTTTAGGCATGCTTGATGAACAATCGGAAGGCGAATATTATTTTTTGGACCAGGCCGTTCATACCTTAAAAGAAAAACACCGCTCGCAGCTTTACAAACAGCACATCGGTTTTGTGTTCCAGGCTTATCATTTAATTGACGAGCTTACTGTTTATGAGAACATAGAAACCCCGTTGATTTATCAAAACCTGAAATCATCGCAAAGACAATCCATCGTTGCAGATGCGCTGGATCGTTTCAACATGGTTGGCAAAAAAGATTTGTTCCCAACACAATTATCGGGCGGCCAGCAGCAATTGGTTGGCATAGCCAGGGCATTGGTTGCAAAACCGAAATTATTATTGGCAGATGAGCCAACGGGGAACTTGAACTCCAAACAAGGCGAGGAAATCATGAGCCTTTTTAAAGAGCTTAATACAAAAGATGGCGTTACCATTATACAGGTAACACATTCTGAAAAAAATGCTGAATATGGAACGCGCATCATTAATTTATTAGATGGAAGAATAGATTTATCAAATTAATATTCGCACAAAAAAACTAACGGTAATAGATATGCGTAAGCAAAAAACAAGTTTGGTTTTGGCAATTTTGGCTTTATTCGTGGGTGCTGCTAATGCACAATCAACAACTTCGCCAGCCGCAGGGGCAACATTATCACTGAAAGAATGCGTTGACATTGCCATTAAAAATAATTTAGTGGTTGAACAGAGTGATATTACCAAACAATCAACCGGCGTAAATTTTAGTCAGGCAAAAGATAATCTTCTGCCTTATATCGGAGCATCCGGAACTCAGGGCGAATCATTCGGCCGAAGCCTGAATACCTATACATATCAATACGTCAATCAGCAGATAAATACCGGCAGCTATGGCATCAGCGCCAGCCTTGTTTTATTCAGCGGATTAAAATTGCAAAATGCGATAAAGCAATATGCACTTGCTTATAACGCGAGCAAATTAGATCTTCAGCAGCAAAAAGAAAATATTACGCTGAGCGTTCTGCTCGCCTATCTTCAGGTCCTGAGCAATCAAGATTTATTAGCAATCAGTAAAACACAGGCTGATGTTGACGAAAAACAGGTTGAGCGCCTGGATCTGCAAAATAAAAGTGGTGCGCTGCTCCTGTTATCTAATTTATCGGACCTGCAAGGGCGGTATGCAAATGATGTTGCCAATATTGCACAAGTAGTCAACAACCTGGAAAGCGCAAAAATCAACCTTTTTCAATTGCTGAATATTCCGTACAAAAGAGATGTTCAGTATGAGCCATTGCCGATTGATTTGCAGCTAACAGATTATCTGGGAAGCTCAGATAGCATTTATCAAACTGCATTGCGCACACTTCCTGCAATAAAATCGGTTGACCTTAAAATCAGGTCTTTTCAAAAGGGCATAGCTGCAGCAAGAGGGCAATATTATCCAACCTTGTCTTTAAATGCGGGCGTTGCTACCAGTTATTCAAACCAGGCAACCACAAACGTTCCGGGAAGTTATTATAATGATACCACTTCAAGTTATATTTCTTACAATGGAAATAATTACAATGTGATTTCCAAGCAGCAAAATTCTTCAATCCAAAATATTTCTTTCGGCAGCCAGTTTGATAATAACCGCTACACGCAAATATATCTTCAGCTTTCAGTACCAATCCTGAATTATCTAACCGCGAGAAATAATGTAAAGTTTGCAAAAATAAACCTAAAGAATGCTGAAAACAACGCAACGTACGCCCGCACTACACTACAGCAAAATGTTGAACAGGCTTATCAAAACATGCGCCTGGCCAATAGCCAGTATAAAGCATATCAGGATGAAGTGAAAGCATATGCCGAATCTTTCAGCACAACAGAAATCCGTTTTAATGAAGGTGTTATTGCTGCTGATGTTTATTTGATTGCAAAGAACAACATTGACCAGGCAAACATTAGCCTCACGATTTCAAAATACAATTACATTTTCCGAACAAAAATTTTAGATTATTATCAGGGAAATCTGAAGTGGTAAAATATTTTTATGAGGAATGAGGAGATGCAAAACAAAACTTTCTCATCCCTCATTTCAAATTTCTTGTTTCTCATTTTCTTCAAGCCATTCTTTCAGCGCTGTGGAAATTTTTTCCACCTCCACCAAAAAACCATCGTGGCCATAAGCTGAATCGATTTCAACCATTGTTGAATGAGGGATGTTTTGTGACAAAAAAAGCAGCTCTTCCATCGGGCAAAGTATATCGCTGTTAATTCCAACGATTAATGTTTTTTGGCCAATGCTTCTAAGAATATTTCCAACGCTTTCTTTTCTTCCTCTTGCAATGTGATGGCTATCCATCGCTTTGGTGAGCAGCCAATAGCTGTATGCATTAAACCGGCTCGCCAATTTATTTCCCTGATGGTTCACATAAGAAGAGGCTTTGTAATTATCAATTTTATGAATGTCTTCTTCCGTTTGTTTTTTTACAAGAATGCCATAATTGCGATAAGAAAGAATGCCAACAGCACGCGCAGCTTTCAATCCGTTTTTCCCTGCATCAGGCGAATTATCTTTCCATGTTGCATCTGCCTCAATCGCCAATCGCTGTGCTGTATGTATCGCAATTCCCCAGGCACTTTCCGTTGCTGATGTGGCAGTGAGAAAAAGATTTTCGATTTTATAGTTATCCATAATTGCCCATTCCATGGCCTGATAACCGCCCATGCTCCCGCCCATCAGCAAATGGATTTTATCAATGCCCAAAAATTCACGGAGATGCATATGCGCTTTTACCATATCACGGATAGTAACAATTGGAAAGCTGCTGTAATATGGCTCATCAGTAATTGGATTAATACTTAACGGCCCTGTTGTTCCATAACACGAGCCCAAAATATTTGCGCAAACAATAAAATATTTTTGAGGATTGATCTCACAACCTTCGCCGATCAATCCCGGCCACCAGTCAAACGCGTCTGAATTTGCAGTAAGCGCGTGACAAACCCAAACAACATTATTTTTCTCAACATTCATGCTGCCATAAGTGTTGTAGGCGATAGTAATTTCAGGCAAGGTTTCGCCGCATTCCAGCTCAAAAGGCTGTTTATATTCAAAATAATCCATTCGGCAGATTCTGTGTTTGAGGATGCAAAATAAGGGCTTGTATGAATTACATTTGCAAAAATTATTTGAATGATACATATTGAAGTGAATCGTGTTCATGGCGATTATGGCTTCGAGGCAACAGATGCGAACGGCCATAGCGTTCGCCTGGACACAAGCCCCGAAACGGGCGGCGATAATTTCGGTGTTCGCCCAATGCAAATGTTATTAATGGGGCTCGGTGGATGCAGCGGCATCGATATTGTCTCCATTTTAAAAAAACAAAGACAAACGGTTGATTCGTTCAAAATGCACATTGATGGAGCAAGAGAGCAGGGAATTGACCCCTCCTTGTGGAAAAATGTTGCGATCGTTATTGAATTGACGGGCGATATCGATCCTGAAAAAGCCAGAAGAGCCTGCGATCTTTCACTGGACAAATATTGCTCAGTTGCCGCAACACTGAAAGCAGCAGGATGTGAAATAAAATGGGAAGTTTTGGTGAATGGCCAATAGTGAATATTGACTAGTGTAGACTTGAGCTTTGAATATTTATTATGTAGCCAACGACATTGCTGCTATTAAACATCGTGGAGCTTGCCCCGCCACAGGCGGGGTCGCACTCTTGTACATTTGGAATTCTATTCAGCAATATGCAAAAACCTAATTAAACTTATCAACTATAAACCACAAATTATAAACTACAAACATCAACATGCACCCGATAACAGACGCCATAAGGATCCATACAGAGCGGACAAACCAAATGGAACATTCTTCTCCATTGTTCCTCACAAGCAGTTTCGTTTTTGATGATGCGGAACATATGCGCGCAGCCTTTGCTGACGAAACTGATGATAACATTTACAGCCGCTTTAGCAATCCAAGTGTGCAGGAATTTGTTAACAGGATGTGCGCACTTGAAGGAGCTGAAGCCGGCTATGCCACTGCATCCGGCATGAGCGCCGTATTTGCATCATTCATGACTTTCCTAAAAAAAGGCGACCATCTGATCTCATGCAATGCAATTTTTGGAAGCACACATACCATCATCACAAAATATCTTCCGAAGTATGGCATTGAATATACTTACGTTCCTGCAAACAAACCCGAAGAATGGAAAGCTGCTATTAAGCCGAACACAAAAATGATTTATATAGAAACGCCGACTAACCCCGGCCTTGAAATTATTGACCTTGAATTTGCAGGTAGGCTTGCCCGTGAAAATAATATTATATTGAACGTTGACAATTGTTTTGCAACGCCTGTTAATCAAACGCCCATTCAATTCGGGGCTGATATTGTTTTGCATTCCGCAACAAAATGGATTGATGGGCAAGGCCGTGTTCTTGGTGGTGTGATCGTTGGGAAAAAAGAATTGATTCATGAAGTATATATATTCTGTCGGAGCACTGGCCCGGCACTGTCTCCATTCAATGCATGGGTATTAAGCAGAAGCCTTGAAACATTGGATGTGCGCATGGAACGCCATGCATCGAACGCACTATATATTGCACAGAAATTAGAAAATCATCCTAAAATTTCTTTCTTGAAATATCCTTATCTGCCAAGCCATCCGCAACATGCAATTGCAATAAAGCAAATGAAAAATGGCGGTGGCATTTTCTGTTTTGAATTAAAAGGCGGATTAGAAAGCGGCAGAAAATTTTTAGATAATCTTAAAATACTTTCAATAACAGCCAATCTCGGCGATACCAGAAGCATCGCATCACACCCGGCAAGCACTACGCATGTAAAGTTAACGGAGGAAGAAAGGCTTGCGGTGAACATAACGCCCGGGCTTATACGTATTTCTGTTGGTCTTGAACATCGTGATGATACCTTGAACGACATTCTTCAAACACTTGAAAATTGCTAAGCCACTCTTGTTACAAAATCGGCTTAAAGAATCTTGAAGAACCAATTGTTATATTCAACAATTGGCTTTGTTAACAGTTATCCTTAACCGAAAATAAACAGCCCCAATCTTGTCTTCGCGCTCCCGAAATGGGATTCATTTGCATTATCTAAATGTTTATAAGTACTGATTATTAGGCGTTTGCCATAGCGGCACAATGTTGGAAAAACATATGCAGGTCCAAAGCATTACAAACCCTTAAATAATTAAGCATGAAAACGATCAGCCTAAAAAAAACACTTCTTTCATTGTTTGCAGTTTCTGCAACTATCTTAGCTAAATCTCAGGTAAGTTATAATTTCAATAAATGTTCACTCATTTCAGGAACAGAAAAGCACCAAGGCGCAGTATATCGTATCTCTTCTGTAAAATCTGACGTTGATGCCATTATAACTGTTGATAAAGTGACAAGAAGCGCTTCTTTAGATTCATTTGATATTTCAGGAAAAGGATACTTGTCATTACAGCCTGCTGTTAGCATTGCTCCGCATTGTTGGGGTTATGTTCAGTTTAATATTCAGTTTGTAAAAGAAGGCACCTTCACACCCGTTTCAATGGTGAATATTCCAGCAAGAGGCAGAAGCTACGGCAACAATTACAAAGATGTTAAGCTGGATGTGCTTGCGAATTCAACCAGCTCATTTAAAGTGAGGATGTATTCTGTAAACCAGCATGGCTATGCCTTAAAAACAAAAGCAGACCTGCAATTGCAAGAAATTGCAAATGAAAACAAAGAGCCTGCTGAAATAGCGATTGGAAAACTCTACCAATAAAATTTCAAAACCTATTCATTCAAAAGAAAAGCAGATTATATATTCTAAAAGTTTTACTAGCTATCGTACCCAACCCCCGCCCTGAAATGTTTCAGGGTTTTTTTATTATGCATGGTTATTCAAAACCTATGTTTTTGATTATTCTGAGATATGTAAATAAATTTTTAATATTCGGTTGTTCATAAACGTTAGCCAATCAAAAACATTCGCCATTATTTTTTTTGGGGGCTGGAGATAGAAGCCTCCATATCAAAATTGATGATAAGCGGAACATGATCGCTGTGCTTGGTCCAAAAGTCATAGCTACCAATTTTAACAGATTGAAGTCTTTCTGCAAGGTCGGCCGAAACGAAGCAGTAGTCGATATGATATGGCTTATCCTTGTGCCGGTACATATAAACCGTTGGATGTTTTTCTGTTCCCTGAGCCTGCTTGTAGTGCAAATGATAAGCGCTGAATATTTTTTTATTTTCTAAAAATTTTATAACATTTGAATGGTTGCCTTCCCGGCGTTTTCTGTCCCAAATTGCATTGCTGTTAAAATCTCCTGCAATAATTGTTTTAGTATGGCTCAACAAACTGTCGTAATGATGGATTGCTTTCCAAACCTGCTCCACATATTGCCCGTCTTCGTCAGTTGGGTTATTGGCCCATATCGCAAACAACCTAAAATCAAAATCGCCGCCCGTTACAGAAATTGGGATAATCATTTGAAGTTCCTGGTTGTGGTTATCGAGAACAGTAAAGCGAAAAGCGCTGTATGAAAATATGCCAAGCCCTTTATTTTTATTATTCCCAAACCATAACATGTAAGTTGGCTTGCGAATGCGTTTTGGAAATAATAATTTGTCAGGATGCTCGCATTCCTGAACAATTAAAATATCAGGCTTATGCTTTAGAATGAAGGCCGCCTTTTTTCTAAAAGCCATATTGCAGTTCCATGGTATAATTTTCATGTTTGCAGATTGGACAGCGCTTTAAACAAATAAGACCAGCGTGATAGCTACCCATATAGCGGCTCAATGTCTACTAACAGATTTCCCGGAAAATAAATATCTCAGCAGCCCGGAAAAAGCGATACGCTTGTCAGCCTTTTCGATTCAGCATGTAGATTCAAAGACCTGAGATTTGTTTGCAGATACTACCTTAACTTTGTTTTGTATTGTGCTAACGGCTCGTTAATGAAGGCAATATATTTCAATTATAACAAATTAATTGCTTATTTGGCTGAATGTGGTGAAGCAAATCACATACCCCTAATTTAAAAGGCTTATGCGGTCCCTGATTAAAATTTTCCCCATTGGCAAGGTGGTCTTCTTAGCCATTATCAGTATCGTTATTTCCTATTTCTTAAAAGAATATCTTTTATTTACTTATCAGAAAAGCAATTTAGTCTTAATATCCGGCCTCTTATTTTGCATTTTTCTGTACTACATGGTGCTAATTGAAAAATCGCCTTCCTTCAATTTACATTTACCATTCAAATCAAATTTATCCTTACCGAATCTGGTTTTGGCGATTACTTGTATCGCCATTGTTTTTTTAGGAGTAAAAGAAGGCCTTGCAATTATTAATAAAACATTTCAGTCCAATTCTTCTTATCTGAATTTATATGAAGTCATCTCTCTTTCCGCAGATTACCAAAAGTTCGGATTGGTAAAGAGAGGGCTGGTGCCCACCTTGGTGAATTTGATATCTTCCGATTATGATGTGCAAATTTACAGTACCACTTTAATAGGATTATTGCTATTTGCCGGTGGAACTACAGCAGTGGCGTACAGCAAACAATTCAGCAGTTTGCATGGCAAAATATTTCTGGGAATTTTTCTTTTGGCGCCCATTGGGATTTATAACCAGTTTAAGTTTGCTGTTGGAGCTTATGACATGGCCATGATCGGGATTTTCTTTTTTGCTACAGCATCAAACAAAAAGCCCATTTCACTTTTATTTGATGTTCTAGGTTCGCTTGTGCATGAAGCTTATTTCTTTTTGCGTTTGCCTTTTCTGCTGTTCAATCTCATTTCTGCTATCAGGGATAAAACCAAAGAAAAAAAATCCTATGTTTTTGAGCTGGTCGACCTGATGGTTGCCGGTTTTACATTTTTATTGATGAGCAGCAATTCTGTAAGGCCGCCCTTGGCGGCGCTGAAAAAAAATTATTTCCAACATTTTTCCAATTTGCCCAGCCCAACAGCAGGAGATTTTCATGCTTTAGACCCGCTTACAAAAGAAGGGACGCTTAGCTATCAGCTAAACATCATGAACAAGTACCATCACTCTCATGAGTTCTACACCTATTTTATTCCCTTGTTGCTGTCCGTTGCGGCCATTGTCTTAATAAACTATTTCTTTAACAACCTGAAAGGAACGCAAAAACGATTAGATATAGCCTGTTCTCTAATTGTTTATTTATTTCCCGTTTTGCTCAGTATTATTGGCACCGATATTGGAAGATGGATGGATTTTGGTTTTATTTCTTGGTTCTGTTATTATATGATATTCAGGCCTAAGTTATTTCCTGAATCGAGCCTCTCTTATCAATGCCTTTTAGGTATTCTGTTCACGATTTTCATTCTTTCTCCGCTTGGTGTGTTCGAGCACCCATTGATAGCCGCATTCATGAAGTAAATTATATTCTGTACAAAAATGAGCCGGGCTTTATTATAAAAAAGCCCCGCAAATACCGCAGGGCTCTATTTAGATAAATATAATGTCGTTAGGAGTTAAGTAATTCTTCAGCTAAATACGGAGCAAGATAAGTTAGCCTTGAAGCATTTTCAAGCTGCCAGAAATGGATCAGCTTATTCACATTGCCCCCCAGCAGAGGCCCCATAATATAAAGGTTCGGGGCTGCCTCAAATTTTTCGTTTACTTCAATACCTTTTTTCGACAAATTCATCTGGCAAATCTGATTGTTGACAATATTGTATAAAAGCCTTGAAGATGATTCATGAAGGTCATCGGAGCCGCTGCAATTAATAATGGCTTTAAAATTGAGCGGATAGGTTTGCAGTTGTGAAGTGGCAGTATCCTTATAATTCAAAAGAACTCCTTTTTCCGTGGGAACAACATTTATGAACCTACCTTTTAGCATGGCCACCTCATTCAGATCGATCAATGCCTGAGCCGCAGTCCTATATTCAGATCCGGCTCTTCTAAATTTATCGCGCAAACGGATGGCATAGATGGCAAAAAATAATTTCTTTGCCTCTTCACCCAAACATTCCAGCATTTTAAGAGTGTTTCCGATGATTGTTGCAACATAATCCATTTTAGCCCCGCCCTGCATAGCCAGTTCAATATCACTTGCCGCAGCATCTACCAATGTTTCTACATTGTAATTGCCTGCAGCTTTCACTTTATCGAGGTTTGGCATGGGATGATCAGCAAGTATTTCCGTAGATGTAGGGTGCGGTAATGCCCCGCTTGTTGATATAATAATGACTTTATTAATCAACGCCCTCAGTTCAGGCATGCCTTCAATCAGGTAAAGCAACTCAATACTGCTGGCATTGGAACCGATAAATAAAACATTCCTGTCTTCGGCAATATCTGTTTTGCTTAACGCTGATATTAATTTTTCAATATTTTCATTCACAGACGGCTCATAAATATCATTCACATACACAACATTGTAGTCGGCCACTTCGCACATTTTTCGTACCGGTGCTGAACCTGTTGCAATAACCAGTTTGCGTGTAAAAATATTTGATAAGCTGCGATCCGGATATTCAACAACAACTTCATGAAGGCCATCAGCTGTCAACTTTACATCGATTGCTTCGGCATGTACTAATTTGAATTTGACAAACTGTTTTTCTTCCGCAGATTTTAACAGGCCAGTGAGCTTTTCTGACAAATAATTGCCAAATAGAAAACGAGGCACATACACCGCTTCCCATTCATTTTTTTCAATTAATGGAAGATTTTTATCGAGCCATCGTTTTGCAATAAGGCCACCATGCTTTGAATAATAAGATGTCCAATTATGCAAATTCTTTTTTAGCCATTCAAAAAACACCGGTCTTTCAGGCTCATAAAGAAAATCATAAACTGAGGTAATGGTGAGCGCGTTTATTGATGAGCGAGAACCATAAGGAATGCCCTTCCAATATTCACCTTTTTTTTCAATAACGGCAATATTTAATTTGGATGATCCCTTGGGGCTATTTAATGATTTGTTTAGAACTTCAATCAAAGTTACTGTGGCCGCAGTTCCGCTTCCAATCAGGGTAATATCAACAACTTCCATTATTAAGGTTTTAATAGGTGTTTAATGCATCAATGACCTGCATGATTTCTTTTTCAGTGTGGCAAAATGAGCAAGGCAGGCTCAACGTAGTATTATGAATTTCATCAGCAATTGGGTAATCTTTCCCTTTAATAATATCCGTTAATGCTTTTTGGCGATGAGGAGGGACAGGGTAATGAATTACCGTGCCAATGCCTTTATCCTGCAAGTATTTTTGCAACTCGTCACGCTGCTGATAGCGGATGTTAAAGATGTGGTACACGTCAAAAAAATCAGGGCCTTTTGCAGGCAAAATAAATTTGGCAGGCAAATGAGCAAGGTACAAATCTGCTAATTTATTTCTGTGCTTGTTCATCCTGTCAAGGTGCTTCAGTTTAACGCTTAAAAAAACGGCCTGCATTTCATCCAGCCGGTTATTGTACCCAATTATATCGTTATAATATTTTTTAGCAGAACCATAATTGCGCAATTGAAGCAATGTATCTCTATAGCTCTCGTCATTGCAGATGATCGCGCCGGCATCGCCCAAAGCCCCAAGGTTTTTTGTTGGATAAAAACTAAAAGCACCCAATTCTCCAAAAGTGCCGGCAAGCTTATTTTTATAGGTAGCGCCGTGAGCCTGTGCACAATCTTCGATTAAATAAAGTCCATGTTTTTGTTTGATGGTTATAATGGGGTCCATGTCGCAAACCTTGCCGTACAAATGAACAACAAGCAGCACTTTTGTTTTTGGAGTGATGGCTTCTTCAATTTTGCCAGGATCTATATTGTACGTACGGATATCCGGCTCAACCAATACAGGCGTCAAATTGCAAGCTACAACAGCAAGTATGGTAGCAATGTAAGTATTTGATGGAACAATTACTTCGCTGCCTGCAGGCAGGTTCAGTGCTTTGAGCGCAAGAATGATTGCATCAAGGCCGTTGGAAACACCAATGCAATATTTTGTAGAATTCCAGGCCGCAAACTCCTGTTCAAACTGTTCAAGTTGCGGGCCAATATATAGTATCCTTTTTCCAGCACACCGTTAAAACGGATCTTGAACTCTTCTTCAAAAGGTTGGTTTAATCGTTGCAGGTTTTCGTAAGGTACCATTATAAAATTTTAGGTTCTTCATAATAATAATCGCTGTGGTCATAATGGGTTGATGATACTCCCATTAATATGGCGCCCATGCTGAAGTTGTACATCATGTGCCAGTCATTCGGTTCAACGATTAGGCATTGGTTGTGGTCATTCAAATAGAATTCTTCTCTTTTTTTCCCGTTGTTAATGACAACTGTAAAACTTCCGTTCACGCAAAACAATGCTTCAATTGTTTCGTAATGCGCATGCCCTCCGCGTTCCGATTCTTCAGTTACCCCGCTGATGTAATACAGGCGTTTGATATCAAAGGGCAAAACATTGTCGATTGGAGTTAAACGGCCGCGTTTATCTGTAAACGATTTCAATTTGATCATATAAGCCATAGGTAATCTTATTTTAAAACAACATTTGAGTTATGTAAAACACCGTTTGCGCTATCTAATAAATCAAAAATGTTCTCATCAACATTAATATCGAATTTTCTGCCAAAAAGAGCGTCCGATTTCATGATCTTTTCGAAATCTTTGGTGACAAATGTATTAGGGCGTGCGCCTATCTCAGGCCAATTAATTAAACGATAATTCTTATTCTCAACTTTTTCTTTGAATGGAGAACCCATAATAATGGTCTGAAAAATAAATTCATCGCTGCCCCAGGTATATCTTAAAAATCTTTTCAATCTTTTGTTTGAATCTATATAGTTCACAACATATGTTGCGCATTCAAGGCTTAGCGTCCAAAATGTTTCTTTGCCAACCAGCTCCAGATTGACGGGGAATTTGCGCTTAGGCGTGAGCGCATTCACAAGAAATGCGAGCCGATGTTTGCCCCTGAACGGCAATTCGGTAAAATGATATTTTTCAACTCTTGATTTAGCCTCTTCCCATTCCTTTTCAAAATGTTTGTAATAGATAAATTCTTTCCCGATATTCTGTTTCAGGAAATTGGAGATGTATGAGGCAGATTTTATTGGGTAATCCTGACCGGTGATGAGGTTTATAAAATCATACTTAATGCCCGTGGCTGCTATGAAGCGGATCCCGCTCAGCGCCGCTTCAACTGTTGTAAAGCCAGCCCATTTTATATCAATCCGGTTTTCAACAAAATATACATTGGGTATGTCGAACAAATCGTGGTGTGTTTTTATATCCATTTTTTTATCGACGTGGATATAAAAATCAAACTCACCATTATTCAGGCTCTCAACAAGCCTTTTGGTTTGTTTTGGTGAAGAGTATGTAATGATTAGTAGCGCAAATCGCATAGTACCTGTAATTTAAGTTTTCACAACCGGAGTTTGGTAACGATTAAGGGGTTAGCTTAATTACATTGTACCTAACATTTTATTAATGATTTAATTGTTCTCTTTATAATTTCGCATCAGTCCACATTATCCGGTAACTGCCAAATTTTCTTTTAGGTTGTTCCTTTAAAAAACTGACGGAAATGTCACTTTTTTTTCGATAGGAGTTGTTTAATACCTGCCTTTTGTCAAAGGCATTTTTTGCAGAATTTCTTCCGATTGCTTCTCATTGGTCAGATCGAATGAGCTTACTTACCCATTCACTTATTACATAAACTTTTAATTTCTTTTATCTCTGATTCCGAAAAAGAGCGCACATAGTTCATGAACATTATCAACGACTTTCATGCAGGTAATATTGCAACTAAATAACCAATTGCAGATTTTTCTTGCAAAAATGTATTTTCATGTAAACCCAGGTTCTTAACATTTCATAGCGTAGTGAATTGTCACGAGCAAAAGATGCGGTGCGAAACAAGCTGTAGTAAGTATTTCACCAACTAAGGTTAAAAATACGAAACTACGCATTTCATTCATCAATCGAATATATTCGAAATAAAAAGCCGCGCATATTATATTTAAATGCGCGGCTTTAATATAAAGCAAGAATTTTATTGCCTGATTTAGTCCTTAATAAATTTAGTGGTTATAGTATTACCATCGTTGTCAGAAGCCTGCGCAAAATACATGCCGGCAGATAAATTTTTTGTGTCAAGACTGTAAATTGAAGCGCCTGAAACAGCATTGTTCACCATCATTGTTCTGCCGTTCATATCGAACACGCGAATCATTTGCAATGGCAAATTACTTTTCAATGTAACTGCACTGCCAACCGGTGCAGGGTTTGGGTATGTTGCCAGAGACCATTGCTTAGAGTTGTCAAATTGCACAGTTCTGGTTTCGCTCAGCAGGTATTCATTATTCACATCCAGGCCTTTAATCCTATAATAATTAGTTCCGTTCAACGGTGAGGCATCTGTGAAGCTGTAATCCTGAACCGATCCGTTATTTACAACACCGGCTACATTTCCTATGCTTTGCCATGTTAAGCCATCGGTACTTCTTTCAACATCAAAATTATCAAAGTTTACAACTGAAGTGGTTGCCCATGTTATAAGTGCAGTTTGATTTTTCTTTTGCGCCTGAAAGTTGATGATGGTTTGCGGCAATACGCTGCAAAGAGTGGAAATTGAAATATCATCAATTGCAAGGTCATTCCCCATGCCACCAGGTGCGTTATTCTGTAAAAAAATATCACCGGTAGTTACTGTAGCAGTAAAAGAAAATGTGTATTGATGCCATCCAAAATCAGTTGGGAAATAACCCGTGCTGATGGAGCCTAATGTAGCTCCTGAACTTGTATCTGTAATTCCTGCAATAATGTTTGGCTGCAAAGGCGATGAATTTGAAATATTGGCTGCCCAAAAGGAAAGCGAATACACAGTTCCCGGAGTAAGACCTGTAATCCTGTGCCTGTAAAACATGTCTGGTGCAAAAGAAGCATTCACAATCATAAAATAACCACCTGTTAAACCAGTATGATCTGTCAATGTTGTATTATACCAACCTGCTGATGTTTGCGATAATTCATAATAACCATCAGTGATGGTATTTTGAGCAGTGTTATTATAATAGTGATAATCAGTAAGCCCTGATAAAGGATTGCCATCTGTACCTAAAGCGCCTGAGCCATAATTTTCAATCATTGTATTTGTTCCGCAAACAATAGGCAAAGCTGTGGGCGATACCAATCCATTTGTGAAAACCACATGCACAATATCACCAGCCGACACCACAATGGTAGCACTGTTACCTGCTACATTTGTTGAGCTTCCTGCAGTAGAATCATAAATTGTTATCCCCTGCAAATTATATGTGGTCAGGCCTGCTTCTGAAATAGTATAAGTGCCGGGAGCAACAGGTATCATAATTGAATTGTCATTTTCTGTTGTTTGAACACGCTCATCATCCAACCATGTTGTTGAACCATTACCAGTTCTTGTGTATATTGTAGATGGCGTAGCATATGCACCTTGCTGTGCATTTGTAATACCGGTCACTGTCCAAGCCTGGCCCGCATCGCCACAAGTAAAATAAAAATGGTGAATGGCTGTTGGTTCCTCTGTCCATGATGTGCCATTATAGCGATAAACTGAACCAATGCCTGTTGCATCTACACCGTCCACGTATACATTGCCGTTACCATCAACTGCAACATCATTGTATGAGTTAGCAGATACTGAGCCTCTGCCATAATAAACCAATGATGCACCGGCTGAATTAACTTTAGTTGCATATCCGCCGGCATCAGTAAGCACAATATCATTTGTAGTTGGGTTCACATCAAGCCTTGTAAATGTTTTTCCTGAATTATTAGTAGGAGTAATATCAGACCATGTAAGAACAGTATTGTAATCGCCGGTGTAAGTCCACACATGGCCGTTTGACGTAACGATTGCCGTGTAGCCAACACCTGAAGTAATGCTGCCATTATTAGCGATATCAACAGCCTTGCTTCCATAAGTGCTGTGGTTATAAATCATCACAAAAGAAGTTCCATTATACGCATAACCATCGCCAGTGCTGTTTATGATCACAAAATGGCCAAGGTCTGCGCCGTCAATTGAGGTACCGGTAAAGCCTGTTACAATATTCCACGTAGTGCTGTTTACAGATCTGTGGTAGATAGGCCCGTTTGTGCCTAATGTAGCGCCTGCTGTTACCCAAAGCTCACCGCTTCCTGTACCATGGCCAGCTCCGATATCTGTTGGTTCAACGTTAAGTTCCTGATCCAACAAAGTAAAATTTGAAACTGATGTTGGGCCGCCTGAAACAAAAAAATTGAAAGACTGGTTAAGGTCTTCACTCAATGTTTTGGCATGCACATACAAATAACCTGTTTGTGCTTTCAGGCTCTGCGCCATAAGCATCATAAAAAACAAGGTCATAAATAATGAATGGGAAAAGATGCGACTAACGTCGGCTTTCTTCGATTTGCTCAGGTATTGATCTGAGCTGGTAGTTGTTGTTTTCATTCCTTAGGGCTTTAGATTTGAGAAAATCATTTTTCTAAGGATAAGGTTGGCTTCCGTGCCGCTGCACTAGTTTCAATCTAAATGCCAGTTTATATACAGTTAAAAATCAATATTATATGTTATTGGAAGAAAGATGGGTTTTCCATATTTAGGAAATGAAGCCCATTTTAAAGAATATGTCCTAACTAATTATGAAATGCAAGAGGTTCTGCTCAAAATGGCCAATTTTTTTATAATAAATTAATTGTCCAGGCAACTGAAAGCCTAACCCACTTGTTTGAATTTGTTGTGCGTCGATGCTATTGAGGGCTTTCCGTTGCTTTCTCTCCCCCCACAGAATTTTTTTTCAGAAACATTAAATGATGGCTTTTAGCAAACAAAAGACAACGTATATATTGTATAAGCCAAACAGGCAATTACATGGGTGATCGATATATGAGATGCGGATTAATTCTGCATGCAAAAATTTTTGAAGCAATAAAAGGTGGTTCTTCTATTTCGTACTGACCGATGAAAACAATGGGCGTTCAAAAGAACGCTCATTTTTATTTGGAGGAAATCCTGAGGTGATTTAATAATGGAGAACACATAAAAATAGCCGCCGCAAGTCTTTGCTTGCAGCGGCTATTTTTTATTAAATCTGTTTGCGTTTAAATTATTTGTGCGATGCCTTCTTAGCCCATAGCGAATAGCCACATGCAATACCAAAATTGCGAGTATGCACTTTTGTATCTGGTGAAGGGTCTATCTGACTTAAACCAAGATCAAATTTTGCTGTAAGGATCAGCTTCTCGGTCAATTGATAGCCAGTAACTAAGTTTAGGCCAATATCTAAAGGCTTTGCATCGTCAGTAGCCTCGTTGTTTCCCCACGCAATCTTTGTTGTTTGGCCACCCTCAGTATATTTTCCTCCAATGCCATAGGCAAAATAGTGCCAAGCCCAAAGAAAAGTTTATTCTGCATAGATTCCAGATGATAGAGCATAGTTAATGGCACATTGATATAAGACATGACAACCGGGTTTTTACCTTCATAATTAACCGTGTAAGATTCTCTGGAAAATAAAATACAGGGATGAAAAGAAAGGCCTTTATAAGGCAAAGCCACATCCATATAACCGCCGAGCGAAAAGCGCACGCCCGGTGAGCCATGAAATACCATACCAGCCTCGCTTGCGCTGGCAAATGATAAGTTAAGGCCTCCCATCGCACCCACTTGCATATCCTGGCTGTAAGTAACTGAAATAAAAAAAAGCGGGATTAAAAAAAGTAACAATTTTCTCATGATCAGAAATTTTAAAGTTGTGTATAGTGGAGCGCTGCTTCCATAAAGTTAGCCAGCAACAAAAATTTCTCAAATACCTAGTCCTAACTATTCTGATCAGGAATTTGCATTTATTGTAAATAAGAATGCTATTTTTTTTAGACAATATCATCCTCATCGAAAAGCAATATGATCGATGTGGCCATTGCCTACATGCTGCAAGCAATTAATTTTTAAATTCATGATTCAATATTTAAAAAATAATTTTATGCGAATCTTAACGGTGGAGAAATAATTGAGATCAACGCCCAATAAAATTAAATTGTAGAAGAATAGAATTAAAAACTGTTTGGGATAATGCTAACTCAATTGCAAAAAATTAATCCTGTTTATCTGTACTGCGTACTTTCAACATATTCATTTCCGGTTATCTCTTTGCTTGCTGTTATTGTCAGTTCTTCGTATTCTATCTTATTCTCTTTAAGATAGGCTTCTAATACCGCTTTAATAAGCCCTTTATTAAGTATGTCGGGATGGCTGAATAAATAAATCAATTCGTAGCTACTGCCATTGTCAATTTCTACAGCTGTATTGCCAGTTGAAGGGGATATTTTATAATTGACAGAATAATAATGCATTACTGCAATATAAACTTTTATATCAAAAAGCGCAACAGTTTCCATGGCACTATTTGAAAATTCTTTATTTCTTCATAAACGAAAATCCTGACTTTGGTTTGACAGTAAATCGCGAATTGAACAGCGCTGCTTGCAATGGCTTCTATCGCCATAATTTTTTTTATGTTTTATAAATGATGGCCTCTTATAAATCCTCATTGCATTAATTAAGCAAACATTAACGCTGTTTAAAAATGAATGATGTCTGTTTTTTTTATTTTCATAATCCGGCACTATTATAAAATCCTTAAACGTTCATCATGAAACTATTTCTTCTTTTTCTTTTAATCATATTTTCTATTTCCGGAAACTGCGCAGGCATGTCAAATTCATACAATGTTTCAAATGAAAATATAGAAACAATATTGCCTGCAAATATTGATTGCACGAAAACTGCAGCAAAAAATCTAAATAGGCATAAGCCAAGGTTTCATGAAAAGAAAGGCATAATGGGATGGGTGATGTCGCTTACATTGGGGCCCGTTGGCTATGCTACTGTGCGCATCTTTTCGCATGAAGAAGTTACTATAGAAAATTCAAAAAAAGGCCTGCGGATATGGGGAGCGTCTGTGTTTTGTGTTGGCATAATTTTTTTAGGTGCCATTACAAAAAGCCCGGTAAACGATTTTTTCAGCAATTTTTTACAGGCTTTTGCCCAAGGCTACTAAGGCCGCTTAATAGAAAATTGACTAAAGAATTTCAGAATGCCTTCTATAAAATATCGGAAGCACCAAGTAGCAAATAATACCGAGCCTAAAATAAAAGAGGGGTGTTGAATAAACCTTTCTTATAAAAAACATTCAGAGTGACATCTTATTTCACTATAAACCTCTTTAAAATGAACAGTAGAAAGAATCGCCTCAGGGCTATAACAGCCGAGGTAATATCATGGGCAATTGTTGTTGTTATTGGCTTTCTGGCTTTCAAAAACATAGGCAAATAAAAAGCCCTCAAACCAAGAATAGCTGAGGGCTTGCGTTTAACCTTAACTTATGAATGCAGTAAATACGTTAATAACTATGTTTTGGTTCTCCCATAAAAAAAATAGCTGCAAATACTGCTAAATAAAATAATAAAGCTATTGCAACAAATTAATGCTCACGGAGCTCAACTACAAAAATTATAATTGTTAGAAATATATCGAAGCATATTGTTGGATATTACTGCAAACGTTTGCAGCAATATGGTTTTTCAAGCAACGTTTTAATATTTCGATAATTCAGAGTATTCAATTAAGAACAACGGATTCCACTAGCCCTACTATTCTTAGCAAGGGCTTTTTTATTTTGAACGAAGAGCATTCAGAAATATTTACTTGCATTTGAGATTTCCTCCGTCGCATTTTCAAGAAATAACAACGCTGTTCGTTAGCAAGATTTGATATGAAGAAAGTAGTAAGGAGGTATTAACAGGAAATAATAAATGTCGTTACCAGAAAACATTTTATTTTCCTTTTCTCAATGCAAAAGCGATTGCGCTGTCGATCATATCGGTATTAATGATCCTCATGCTTCTGTCTAAAAAATAATAAGCATTGCTATTGTAAGTCTTGTCATTTTTCCTAAGCTGGAATCTGCATGCAGCCAGTATGCCCATTTTTTTAGTTGTGTCTCCCCGTGAAATGGCTTTGGTAACCGAATCGATTTGGGGAGCCATATAATCCAATTCATCCTGATAAATTGCGATGCTGTCTTTGTTCTGTTCCTTAATGGCATTTGCCAATTGCAACTGCACCCTGTGAAATTCTATTTTATAAATCGTGTCGTCAATAATCCTTCCAAGCTTTTCAACCATGGTATCAATCCTGAATACTTTGAATGAATCCAATACAAGAGAAGAATCCATGCTTTTAACATGTGCGGAAAAATCAGATCGCAACTGGTCTGAAATATTTTTTGGCGCAGCATGCTTGCACGATGAATACAATAACGCCGTAGAAAGAATAATGTTCATCCAATTTTTCATGTGCTTTTGTTTATCTTTTAAAGAGATGTGTGTGCAGCGATCTATCGTATACGAATATAAAAAATTTAGGATGTCTGTCAATTGGAATTTCCCGGATTGCCAATCCTTGCCATAACAACATTTCGGATTCATTGAAGAAATGACTGAAGAATTCACCGCTCATTAATTATTTTTCTTTGGCTCTTTTTTTTGCGTTAATATTATATGCTAATAACAATCAAAATATTTATTATGAAATTCAGTATGCTCGCACTGCTTTTAGGTTTAATGATAAACAGCGCCTATTCACAACTTAGCGCACCCGATACTTTGCAAACAAGGCTCGGCGCGCTTTACATTCAACCAGTGCAGCATGCAAGCCTTATTTTTACTGTTAACGGCAAAACCATTTATGTGGATCCCAGCGGCGCTGATCATTATAAAGGCATGGCTGCGCCGGATATAATCCTGATCACAGATATTCATGGCGATCATTTTGACACAGCCACACTTGCTGCAGCTGCAACCGCAAGCACCATAATTATTGCGCCACCCGCAGTAGCAGAAAAAATGCCGCCATCTGTAAAAGGGAAAATAATCGTTCTTAAAAATGGCGCGAGCACTTTTCAACTAAATATTGCGATTGGCGCCATTCCCATGTACAATCTTCCTGAAAGCCCAACGGCCATGCATACCAAAGGAAGAGGAAATGGATATGTGCTGAACATTGGCGGCAAAAATGTTTATCTCTCCGGCGATACGCAGGGCATACCTGAAATGCGTGCACTTAAAAATATCGACGTGGCTTTTGTGTGCATGAACCTGCCTTATACCATGGATGTGAAAGAAGCAGCAGATGCAGTGCTTGCATTTAAGCCCGCTATTGTTTACCCCTATCACTACCGCGGCAAAAATGGCCTCAGCGATGTGAATGCTTTTAGAAGCCTGGTAGAAGCAGGAAATAAAGACATAGATGTGCGCCTGAGAAATTGGTATCCTGGCATGTGATCATCTTTATTGGACATATCTGCTGTTCGTTTGTCTGTGAAATGAAATTCATTTACGAACTTATTAATTAGTTTGAATTGGTTCGGGCGGACAGTGATCATATCATTAATGGTTTGCTTGCTTTTCTCAAATAAGGCATATCTTCAATGTCAACCCAAAATGACTTTATGAGAAAATATCTGTTCGCATTGCTCCTCGCATGCGCACCTTTTATTTTTGTTTCAAGCCAGACTGCAATGAGCGATAGCTTGCAACATGCAAAAGACAGCACGCTCCGTGCTATGATGCATGCCGATTCCCTGAAAATTAATAAGGATTTTAGCGAAAAAGCAAAATGGGAACAATTGGAAATTAAATCTGTGTACCCATTATTGCAAGCAGGCAAATATAGCGGCGTCATTCCGGTGAAAGACCCGACTGAAGTTCCCGATCCGAATATTCAGTATAAAATTTTATTTGAGCTTACATCGAACAATCCTGATTCAACGATAAAAGATATTAATGGAGGCCTTTCTGAAATAGCAAGAGTGATCAACCTGCATGTTGCGTCCGGCATTCCGGCAAAAAATATCATTCCTGTAATTGTGGTGCATGCATCAGCATTGAACGCTATTAAAAACAATGAAGCATTCCAAAAGAAATATAAAATAAATAACCCCAATATTAAGCTGATCAACGATCTTATAAAAATTGGCGCAAAATTTATTGCTTGCGGGCAGGCCATGGCATTCTTTGAAGTAAAAAGAGAGGAATTATTGCCTGATGTAAAAATATCGCTTACGGCACAAACAGTGATCAGCAGCTATCAGTTAAAGGGATATGTTTTGCATACGCTGTGGTAATTGAAATAAACATTATCGCCTTCGCTGTTGTTAATATTCGGTTGTGCATGTACGTTTCTTAAAAAATAAAAAATATGAAAACACAAAACAAGTACCAAAAAATCCAGATTGCATTTTATTGATTTATGTTTAGCCTTTCTTATTCTGCTCAACGCTGCGTATAGTCGTCATTATCATTCATCATATTTCAAACATTAGTTATGTTCAGTCCAATTGAAATTATTGGCAATCTGTCGCAGGCAATTTTTACTATAGCCTCAGGATTTCGGAAAGTTCTTTACTTAAGAACTGCGTTGGTCATTGCCTCCATTTTAGAAGTGGTTTATTATTTTTTTGTTTCACCTAAACCCATCTGGACTCCTATTTTCTGGAGCTCTACTGTTTTTTTGATAAATATCTATCACATACTCCGGATCATGTATGATAAAAAATTCTTGTCATTTTCCAAAGATGAATTAGCGGTTCACGAATTGATCGGGGGCAAAATAGAAATCCATCATTTCAAAAAACTGATGAAAGCATGCAACTGGATAACAAGCGAGTCCAATCTTGAAATATTAAAGGAAGACGCGCATAACGACCAGCTTTATTTTCTTGCTGAAGGGGAAGCAACGGTGATGATCAATAATAATGCTGTGACTAAAATCCATAAAGGAAATTTCATTGGCGAAATGAGCTTTCTTACCGGCAATAAAACCTCTGCCAGCGTCATTGTTTCTCCGAATTCAAAGCTTGCATACTGGGATAACAAAAAACTGACGCACATGCTTGGAAAAGATATTTCTTTTAAACATGATTTCCATAACCTCATCAGCAGTGATCTTGTGCTGAAAATGGTTAAAAACAATAAGCGCTCAATACCTGATAACGTACAGTAGTAATGATGCTTCGCCAGTGGTGAATGTGAACGAAAGATGGAAGGGGAAAGAGATTTTTTCTATAACTTGGAACGCACACATCAATTAGGCCTGATCCCACGATAAAATAAGCGGCATAGCCTAATCTCATTTTTATATCTTTCTAAAATTATCAATACTAATATTATCATCAATTGCATTGAAAAATATCGCAGCGGAAATTGATGGTATGTTTTCAATAATTAATAAAGCTAAAACTACAAATGATGAATGAAGAACCGGAAGCAGGACAAAAAGGCGAGCCAAAAAAATAGAATGAAAATCAGAAAGCTTTGAGCTTTTAATTAGTGAACGATAAAAATTTTTGATTGTGATTTCAATTGATAAAATGCATTAAATGTCAAATAAAAAAAGCCTACCCGCGCCACTCACTATTTTAATGATGGTGATTGTTCTTGCAGCGATTAGCACATGGGTAATGCCCGCCGGACAGTACAACAAACTGTCTTCAGACAACAACCAATCTTTTTTAGTGAGTGGCCTTTCGGGTTCATTCAAATTGCCATTTGCACAAAAAACTCTTGACAGTCTTTCTATAAAAATTTCAATCCAAAAATTTATTGATGGCGATATACGAAAGCCTGTATCTGTTCCGGGCTCTTATCAAAAAATGCAAAGAAACCCGCAGGGTTTTATAAAAATTTTGCAAGCACCCGTTAAAGGAATTATCGACAGTATTGATATCGCTTTGTTTATCCTTATAATTGGAGGCTTCATGTTTGTTTTTAATGAAACCGGTGCCATTGTAAAAGGCATTGAATATATTTCTTACAAAATGAAGGGAAGAGAATCACTGCTCATTATTTTACTCGTTTTTATTTTTTCTTTTTTGCGTGGCTCTTATGGAATGGAAGAAGAAGCACTGGTGTTTTATCCTGTGTTGGTGCCGCTTTTTCTTGCAGCAGGATATGATTTGCTGGTGCCACTTGCAGTTATTTTCGGTGGCACTTCTGTTGGCGGTATTGCTGCTTTCACCAATCCTTTTACAGTCATTATTGCTTCTAATTCCGCAGGCATTAACTGGATGGATGGCTTGTATGAGCGTCTATTGCTTTGGTGTGCCTGCACAGCATTGATGATATGGTATATTGTTCGCTATGCGGCTAAAGTAAAAAAAGATCCGTCCGCATCACTGGTTTATAAAATTGATGGCTTAGTAAAAAATCCTTATGACATCAATATAAGCCAGCATTCATCTGCACCTGCGCTGGATATAAAAACAAAATGTCTGTTGCTTATTTATATGCTCACATTTATCGGCATGATTGTCGGCATTGTTTTTTTCAACTGGTGGACATTGGAGATGTCGGCGCTTTTCTTTGGTTCATCCATTCTTGTTGCGGTAATCACGCGCATGAATGAAAAAAAGTTTGTGCAGGAATTTGTAAAAGGCGCTGAAAGCCTTCTTTCAGTTGCGTTTATTATTGGAGTTGCGAGAGGCATAACTATCATGCTCAATGATGGCGATGTGAGCGACTCGATTCTTTTTTATGCTTCGGGTGTAGTACAGCATTTCTCACCTGTTGTTTTTATACTTGGCTTGCTGGTATTTTATTTATTCTTCTCACTTTTCATCAGCTCCACTTCCGGAATGGCCGTGCTAACTATGCCGATTATTGGCGCATTGGCTGTTATTATAAATATTCCGGGCAGAGAAATTGTAAATACTTATTTGTATGGAATGAATATTATGTTCTTCCTTTCTCCCACCAGTCTTTTGTTGCCCTCGCTGGCGCTTGTGAATGTAAGCTATAAAGCATGGGCACGTTTTATTATGCCAATATTAATTGCACTGCTTATTTTAAGTGCGCTGTTCCTGATTTTTGGAATAAGGATGTAAACAAACATTGCAGGATTGAAATAAAAATAAAGAACAAGGAAACAACAACCGAATTGAAAGCAAAAAATTAAAGAATATATTTACTGGAGCCGCCATTGTGTTCACCGATATATTCTAAAAATCCCATTTGCAATGAGATAAGGTTTGTTGCGCCACTTAAAAAAATGCAATACAAAAATTACAAAGAGAAAAATAAAATCAGTCTCTCAATTAATTTCAAAAATAAAAACCCATGCAGGAAAATCTAAAACGCGATATCGGGACTTTCGGTTTGGCATCCACGGTAGTGAACATGATGATCGGAACAGGCATATTCGTTTTACCTGCATTAGCTGCAGAAAAGTTGGGCGCTGCGGCCATTATTTGCTTTTTAATTTGCGGAGTGCTTATCTTTTTAATTGCATTGTGCTTTGCCGAAGTGGGCAGTAAGGTGAAATTAAGTGGCGGCGCTTACACTTATATTGAATTGGCCTTTGGGCCATTTGTTGGTTTTGTGGCAAATAATTTATTTTGGTTTGGCTCCTGTGTTTTAGGCGATGCCGGCATTGCAAGCGCACTCGCAAAAACGCTGGCTTCATATATACCTGCGCTCAACACTCAATTTGGCGAAATCTTGTTTTATCTTTTTTTATTCGGCATACTAACGGTCATCAATATACGAGGAGCTAAATATGGTGCCAGGCTCAGCATTGTTACTGCATTCCTCAAACTAACACCAATTGTATTGATCATAATATTCGGTGTAAGTCATATCTCCAAAGAAAACCTGGTGTGGAAGCAAGTGATAACATTGAATAATATTGGCAGTGGAACACTTATTCTTTTTTATGCATTCACCGGTATAGAAACGGCTGTAAACAATGGGGGTGAATTCAAAAACCCGGCAAAGACAGTGCCTCGTGGAATTTTCTCAGGAATTTTAATTGTGCTGTGCATATACATTTGCGTTCAGCTCGTTTCTCAGGGAATGTTGGGAGATAGATTAGTAATGGTAAAAAATGCGCCGCTTGCTGCCGTTGCTGACCAGCTATTCGGCGCCGCAGGCATTACTCTTGTGATCGCTGGCTTTGCATTTTCCACGCTTGGCACACTGAATGGTGAGATACTGGGAAACACACGAATATTATTTGCGGGAGCAAGAGACGGCTTGTTGCCGAAATTTCTCGCAAAGGTTCATCCTAAATTTCGTACGCCGCATTTTTCTATCATTATCTATTCTGCTCTTGGCTTTTTGTTTGCTGCTCTTGGCGGTTTCAAACAATTACTTATTTTATCAAGCGCTTCTACCCTATTAATATATCTCGGCGTTGTGCTGGCTACCATAAAACTCAGGCGAAAAAGTTTAGATGCTACTGAAAAATCATTTGTCATTCCCGGCGGCATTATTGTTCCCATAATAGCTGTTGCAATAATCATTTGGATATTGTCGAGCTTATCAAAGGAAGAAATGACAGGTATTATCGTATCGTTCATTGTTCTTTCAACAATATTCTTTTTTATGAAAATATTTAAGAATAAAAAATGAAGAGATAAGATTGGCCGCGGCTAAAAAAATAGAAAGTAAAGGCCATCTGTTTTTTAATCTACTGTAATAAATATTGATTTGGAAATGCAATGCAAGTGTTGTGCATTGATGAAATAAAATTAAATGCAGCCGCATCAGAATTAAAGCCTACCTTTATCACGATAATTTGAGTTTAACAGCTATTGTAAGCGAACGTCTTTCTCTTTCTCATTCTTCTTTTACACCTGCTTTCTTCTCAAGTATATTTATAAATATTAACTTTTTTACAATGAACATGTATGTGTCCAATTTAGGTTTCAACATTCAGGATGCTGACCTTAAGAATTTGTTTTCAGAATATGGTGCTGTTTCTTCTGCCAAAGTGATCATGGACAGAGAAACCGGAAAGAGCCGTGGTTTTGGTTTTGTTGAAATGCCTGATGAGGCAGCTGCACAAAAAGCAATAAAAGAGCTTGATGGTAAAATGTCTGATGGCCGCTCAATCAAAGTTAGCGAAGCAAGGGCAAAATCAAATAACGGCGGCGGAGGCTATTCTTCAAGGCGTTATTAATACCGGGGTTTAGCATTTTAGGCTTGCTCAATAATTTTACATAAAAGCGAAATGGGAATGACTGTTGAAGTAATCGAAAAATTTATTAAAGATCAAAGCAGGCGTGGGCTTGCAGTTAGTATACACTTTAAGGAACGCAAAACAGTTCGCGGGGTTTTTATTTATGCGAAAGATTATGATGAACTGAAATCGAAAAACCTTTGGAGGATTGTGACTGAATCAAATGCAATTAAGTGGAAAGAAGAAGCAGATATAAACCTTACCAGGATTTTTAATGGTGTTTCATTCACCCGCCTTTCTGAAGACCGCTGAGGCGCTTATAAAATATAATTAAGAAGGTTTTTTGCCAAGCTCTTTCATCATTTTAAAATGAGAGGCTATTGCCATTGTCATGGTTGGGAATTCATTGTATGAAATGTTAAACTGCATACATTTCTCCTTAACGATTTTGTTGAGTGCATGGTAATGAACATGTGATATGCGCGGGAACAAATGATGCTCAACCTGAAAATTCAGGCCGCCTACAAACCATGAAATTATTTTATTTGTCGTTGCGAAATTAGCGGTCGCTTTTACCTGGTACACTGCCCATTCATCTTCAATCTTTATTGCATCGTTCGACTCAACGAACTCGAATTCCGTATGCTCCACGACATGTGCCAACTGAAAAACAATGGCAAGCGTAAATCCCATCACTACATTAAAGCTGATAAAGCCAACCAGCCATCGCTGCCACCCAACTATATATAGAGGTATAGCAATGTAAAAAAGCAGATATAATACTTTGCTGGCCCAAAAAATGACATGTTCTTTTGTGTTCATTTTTTGCAAAGGCAAATTCACTACTTTCTTTTTAAAATATTTAGTAAAATCCATGATGAATACCCAGGCAAATGAAGTGATGGCATAAACAAGCACCACATAAATATGCTGGAACTTGTGCAAAGGGAACCATTTTTGCGTGGTGCATTGCCGCATCAAAGGGCTTTTTGCAATATCATCATCCATGCCATCAACGTTTGGGTAAGTATGGTGAATGATGTTGTGCTTGAATTTCCAGATAAAAGCATTTCCACCAAGCGCGTTTAGGCTGTGGCCCATAACATCATTGATCCATTTGTGGCTTGAATAAGCTCCATGGCATGCGTCGTGCATTATATTAAACCCGATGCTTGCGAGTACAAAACCAAAAACCCCGCTCAATAGAACCCCAACCGTCCATGGCATTTTAAAAAAAAGTAAAGAAAAATAAATTAAAATGGCTCCTGGGATAAGGGCAAAAGTTTTTAGGTAAAGCGCATAGTTGCCGGTCTTTTTTATCTGCTTGTTTGCAAAATACTCATCAACGGAAGACTTTAGCGAGTAATGAAAATGTCTTTCTTTATTGTTGAAAGATACTTTAGGCATGTTAGGAATTTTCTTGCTGATCGGCAATCATCAGTTAAGTTAGCAAAATTGTTTAGGGCTAAATTAAAAGGCTAAGGTAATCTATATATGCCATTCCTCCTTAGATATGATAAAATATAGCAGATTTTTAATATTCAAATAACCATCGGATTTAAGTTTCTTAAAAATGAAACATGACTGACCGGGTTTTATTTATAAGGATATTACCCGCTTTTGGGGATCAGGCTTTCAACAGGCTGGATCAGCTTTTTCGTTTTGCGGCCAAGGCTCAGCCTCATAGCATAAATAAGGCGGTAGTTAGTTTTATTTTCAGCACGAAAAATCAAGAACTAACTGATGCAAGACTGCAAACGTTTGCGACGAAATTGATCGATTTACTGACTTGTAAAATAATATCAGTTGTAATTTTGCGGTGCAATTACAAAAAAATGAAAATAATCTTTACGCCAATCAATTCAAATCGCCCGCAGCAATTCGAAGAAGTTGAAACTTATTTCAACAAAATGAAAGTTTTGACGGTGGTTTTTTTAGCCCTCGAACTGTTTGTAGTAATCACTTCAAGATACTTTCATTAAAAAATCCCCCGAACTTAAGTAAATGATCCCTAAAATAAAAAACACGGATTTTCGTTATTTTAAAACGTTAATCCATTCCTTATAAAAACACTCAAATCTCATGGCAATTCACTCACTGGCATTTGTCGCTATTAAAAACAACATCGATCCAAGAGCTTCTTTATTCGTAATTTTTGTTTTGCTTCTGTATATCACGGGTTATGACTTGTATAGCCGCTTCCAAAGAAGGAATAAGATTTGATGCGGAGTTGGCCGATTGATATCATGGGTCACATCGCCCCAAAAGTTTTGCGCTATTCTTTTGAAATCGCAGGATCTAAGTTGCAACAATCAACGTCATTTCAACTTTTCAAATAAATAAGAAAGCTCTGATTGTTCAAGCACCTGTCTGGTTGATTTCCCGTTCTCTTCATACCATTTTATTAAGCTGATACTTCCATCTGCAATTTCAATTCCAGTAATATCACCATCATCAAAACAACAACACCCGCTGTTGACATAACAAGGTTTTGCATTTGTTTTTATTGTAGCCTTTCCTTCGTATTCGGTTTTTCGTTTTTCCAATTCCTGCTGAATGGATTTGATGGCAGATAAATCGTTATTTTTTTGCGCCTGCTGCAATTGTTTCGTAAGCCTATCTACATGATCAAGTGAAGCAAAAACAGGTTTATGCGTGTGGCCCGAAATAAATATCAGGTTTTTTTGCGTTGCAGACCAATCATGCATCATAATATTATGTTTATCAGTGAGCGCAAAAGAAGTTGCGGGCGTGTTGATCTTAATTTGCAGGTAACGTTGAATGGGGGTCCAAATATTGGCTACGACCCAAGCACTGAAAGGGTTGCCATCGCTCCGCAAATCGCCCTGATGGCCATGGGCTAAAAAAATAAAATAAGCCTCGTTGTTATAACTTGTCCTGAAAAGCAATCCTTCATACACTTTTATTTTGTCACCAAAAACTGGTTTCAAAAAAATATTCTGTTGAAGTATATATTTCCATTCCAAATCATGATTGCCAAAAACCCTGAAGTACTGATTTTTCTTTTCAAATTTTTTTTCAGCAGCAAAACACTCATTATTATTCGCCATTACTTTTTGTGGCGTATTTTTCCAAAGCTCTTCGCAATCACCCAAGCTTATAAATTGAAAATTATTCTCATAATAATATTGAAGAGCGGTGAGATAATTCTGTTCAGCTAATTTGAAGTCGTCCGCATTATCACGAATGCCTTTATGCTGATCGGAAAAAATGATGATTTTATCTTTGTAGATATCAAGTGACTTGACCAAGCCAATATTCTTTTTACCCGAACGGATTTTTCTTAGCAGCCTGCCAAGCGAACGGAATACATCTTTTTCATTCGGTGAAGAAGAAATTTTTTCAGCAATCCGGCCGATAGGCTTTGCCAGCAGCCATTTCATAAATTCCCTCATCAGACAGCATTTACTTTAAAAACTAAATATACATTTTAATCCGCTGTATGCTTTTCACAAAAAGCTGCCCTCTTTTTAACTGTTAAGTTTACATTTATTTAAAAAAACTATATGTTATGTTGCACGAAAATCTGGATATTTTTAAAAAAAATCTTACTTTTAATTCGCTTTGGTTAAGTGCATTCAAATGAATTATTACAATGCGTTTGAAATTAAATAAAATATATTACAAAAATCTTCTCAGCTCGCTGGCAATAGTAATTATTGGTTTCGGAATCATTATCAAAGAAGTTTATCCAATCGGTGCTGTAAGTGATAATTATTTTGTTCTCGTCATGGTTGTTCTAGCCGCTTTTTTTGGTTTTTTTGGGATAATTGCACTTTTCATGCGATTTGACAAAGTGCGTTTCAGGAGAAAATTTGTGTACAGTTTTTTTGGTGTTATAAATTTCTGTATTGGATTTTTGAGCATTCCTTTTGCCATCATGCGCAAAACCGCAGGTGTTCTTGCTGTAGCTATTTATGTATTCAGTTTTTTAATAGGCGTTATAATTCTTACAGATATTTTCTTTGGTAAAAGAGAACCCAAAAACTATGAGCGCGAGGTTCTTATTCAATGAGCCCTCACGGTTTTTTTCAAAATCTTCATCTTAAGATTTATCCCTAAACACTTAATTTCAAAATATGAAACGATTGCTTTTGGTCATTGGGTTTCTGGTCTTGTTCGCAGCAGAAATCCTGAGAGTTTATTTCATTATGCCTTTTCCCGGAAGCCAAAAATCAAACAGCATTGATATTGCATATTGGATAAGCAACAATATTTTTTGGATAAGAATTGTTGCCCTTTTGCTTATAACAATTCCTGCGATACAAGTATTGAAAAGAAGCAAAATTTGGAAAAAGATTTTGTTATTGCTTGCTCTTGCTGCATATGCATATATTTTTTTCATGTTCAATTTTAAGTTTGAAGCTGATAAAATGTTTTATCAGCCCAGGAATAAAAATTTTGCAAATGCTGCAACCAACAAAATAGATACAAACAAATTAGTAATTGGTGTTACCATAAATGGAGAAGCAAAAGCTTATCCAATCCAAATTATCGGTTATCATCATCAGGTAAGAGATACGATTGGGAACACGCCGGCAATAATTACTTATTGCACGGTTTGCAGGACTGGCAGGGTTTTTAGCCCGATTATAAATGGCAAAGAGGAATCATTTAGATTGGTTGGAATGGATCATTTCAACGCAATGTTTGAAGACAGCACAACAAAAAGCTGGTGGCGGCAGGCTACAGGCATGGCAATCACAGGCCGGCAGAAAGGTTCTGCGCTTACGGAAATTCCTTCACAACAATTGCCGCTGGCAACATGGTTGAGGTCATATCCAAATTCAATGATCCTTCAGCCTGATACTTTATTCAAAAGTGATTATGATGACCTTGCTGATTATGACAAAGGCACTTTAAAAAGCAGCCTTGAAAAAAGAGATTCTGCGTCATGGAAAATGAAGTCGTGGGTGATTGGCGTTGTTCACAGGCAATATGCAAAGGCGTTCGATTGGAATGAATTGCTGAAGCAAAAAATAATTCAGGATTCATTACCGGGCCTGCCTTTGCTGATTGTTCTTGAAAAAGACACTGTTTCATTTCACACGTGGAAAAGGACCGGTGAATGGAAATACGCTGCAGTTCAACAAAAATATCAATGCAGAAATTTTTACTGACATTAATACCAACTCATCATGGAATATGAATGGCGAATGCATCAGCGGCATTTTGAAGGGACAAAAATTACAGCCTGCACAAAGCTATCAGGAATTTTGGCATTCGTGGAACACGTTTCACCCCAATACAACAAAATGATTTTTGCTAAAATTTATTTCTAGTTTATTATTCCCACTTGAACACTTTTATGCTGGCAGTGCAAATGATCACTGCCCAAATAACAAGGCCCGCTAATTGAACGGGCATCTGCCAGATATGAATTCCTTCAAACGCAATTTTTCTTAACCCATCAACATAAAAAGTGAGCGGTAAAAAATTGCAAAATGTTTCGAGCCAATGCGGATAACTGTCTATCGGGAAAAAAAGCCCGCACAATAATATTTGCGGCAGCGTGATGGTGTTTGCAACCGGCGCAATGGAGCTTTCATTTTGTATAAAACCGCTGATGATGAAACCGATGCCGGTGAAAACAATGAGGGCGATAACAGAGAAAAAAAGCATTTCAAGAAATGTGAAAATACCATTCACTAACGTAAAATCAAATGCATAGTAGCCAAGCGCGATCATGATGCAAAAACTGATAACCAGAAAAAACAATCTGCTCAGCAGTTCGCCAACGATGAGATAAGTGCGTGAAATAGGTGTTGCAAAAAAACGCTTAAGCACAAAGCTTTGGCGAAGGCTAAATAACAAAAATGATGAACCGAAAACACCTGCCATCAATAATGAAAATCCTAACTGCCCGGGCAAAATAAAATCAATTTGTCTGTATGTTCTTCCCGGGATAGCCGTTACCGTTACTTTTGCTGCGCTCGGATTTTTAGGGAACATTCTTTCGTTCAGGTTGCTGATTGCTTCATTAATGACGGATTCCAAAAGTTTTAATTTATTTAATGCCGAATTGGATGTAGTCAAATCTACCCTGAAATGCGGGAATAGGCTGAAAGGCGCGTCATTCGTGAGATTAAGTATGGCAGTTATTTTCCCTTTTTGCAATGCATCCACCATCTCGCTCATTTGCATATTGGTTTGCGGCTTAATAATTTTTACAGAGGTGATTACTTTGTAAACAATATTATTTGTGTCACAATTAGGAGCTATGCCCACTTTTATATATACCTGAGAATTGTCGACCATTGATCCAAAAACTACAATAAAAATAACCGGGAACAGAACAGAAAAAACGATTGATGTAGGGCTTCGCAGCATAGCCAGCAAACTGGCTTTTGCAATGGCAAGTGCTGCTTTTAATTGACTGTATTGCTGGGTCATTTGCTTTTTTTGGCCACCAGATGAGTTTAGGATCCTGGGGTTTGTATCTTCTAATGGTTTTAAGTTTGCTTACAACATTTTATGCATCTAAGATACATCATCGGTTTAGTTTTTTAGCATGTTCTTTCGCAGCAATTATAGCTGCGCAAAACATCTTCCATCACATCTTACAACGGTTTCGTCACATTCTTGAAAAACATTTTTTGCATTGATATAATCTTGCTGAAAATTATTTTTTATGAAAGTCAGATGGAGACAGCACGAAATGATATTTGCTTCAATAAGCGCAGCAGTTTTGCTTGCGGGTTATTTATGGTCGATGCATAATGTGGCACCAAGCCAGTTTGCAACGCCCTTTATTAATAATCATGTTCCATTCAATTTTTACAAAAATGTTTTATTGCCACAAATTGGAGGCGGCTTGGTAATATATCTTTCTTATTTGTTCGTGAATCTTTTTACCGTGCCTCGTTTATTATTTCCAAAAAAATTTGAAGCAGGCACTGCCAAAGCTTCAATATCGATGACGCAAATGAAATTGTCTTTGCAAGGCATGGCTGGAAAAATTTTCAAGAATTCCTTATGGTTCATTATTCAAATCATTGTGTTGATTTTTATAGCAGGAAGTTTATTAAACATAGCAATTTATTATTTGCACCAATGGGAATATGATTATCCGGGATTGCCTGGTTTTCTAAAGAAGCATATAGCCCAATCATCAATGGATTTATTCTGGGGTTATGGAATCATTTCATCACTGCTTGCCATTTATGCTTTATATGTTTGCCTGCGCGAAATTGTTATCAACTTTATTGAAAGCGCAGGAAATAGAAGAGATTATCGTGTAATGATATGCAATCAGATGACAACTTTTTTCGCCATCTATTTTGTTGTGCCGATATTTCTAAAATCATTTGGTCTGTTCAAAGAAGGTTTTGTTCTTGTAGGTTATTTCACAATCGTTCTTCCTGTTTTTTTAATAGTGATGAGCAATATGTATTGGCTATTGCCCAAGAAGGGAGATAAATCTTTTTTAAATCCTGCGATTCTTTTCCGGTTGCTGTTGTCATCTTTCTTATTTTCTATACCATTCCTCTTTTTTGTTCATGAAGGCTTTGCATTTGCTTTGATATTTTGTATGTCTGTTTTATTATTTATCATCACGCCGATTACATGGCTGCTTTATGGAAGAAGAAAAGAGAAAATCATGTTCTTGCGAGGCGCTGAAAAAACCATTGCAAAATCAAAAACTGATTTGCAATTTCTGCGCTCGCAAATCAACCCGCATTTTCTTTTTAATATCCTCAATACTTTGTATGGGACTGCCTTGCAGGAAAATGCTGAGCGAACAGCCGGCGGCATTCAAAAACTTGGCGACATGATGCGCTTCATGCTTCATGAAAATAACCTTGATTTTATTGATATGAATAAAGAGATTGATTATTTGAGAAATTATATCGCTCTTCAAAAATTAAGAACACAGGCTTCCTCTGATATCATTATCGAAGAAAATATCAGCAACCAAAACTGTAATCATAAAATCGCGCCGATGTTACTAATTCCACTTGTTGAAAATGCTTTCAAACATGGCATCAGCCTTAAAGAAAAATCATGGATAAAAATTGACCTTGAGTGCAATGAAAAAAATATTTTGTTCGGAGTAAGAAACAGCATGCACGACAAAATAAACAATGACCCCGAAAACGAGCGCTCTGGCATAGGTCTTAAAAATGTTTTGGAAAGGCTGAAATTAATATACGGAGGGAGATTCGATATTTCGGTTAATGGCGATGGCAAAGAATTTTTTGTACAATTGTCAATTCAACCAATAGTTGCCTAGATGATTTATTTTTGAATAAACAATCATTAGAATGCTTAAAGCAATTGCAATAGATGATGAGCCGATTGCGCTTGAGGTTATAAAAACTCTTTCTTCAAAAATTTCTTTTATTGAGATTAAGAAATTTTTCACCGACGCATTTGAAGCCATTCATTTTTTGCAAAAAGAAAAAATCGACCTGCTATTTCTCGACATTAAAATGCCGGATATTTCGGGCATCGATTTTTTAAAATCTATTTCCAATCCTCCGATGGTAATTTTCACAACTGCTTACAGCGAACATGCAGTAAAAAGTTTTGAGCTCGATGCGATTGATTATTTATTGAAACCATTTTCGCAAGCCCGGTTTTTGAAAGCATGTACTAAAGCTTATGAACAATACAAGCTGAAAAATAACGCCATCGAATCGTCCAATATTTCCGGTTCAATTTTCATTAAAAGCGGCTACGATCAGATACGTGTTTCGTTGGACGATATTTTATATGTTGAGAGCAACGGCAATTACATGCAGTTTGTGCTGAACAATCAAAAAATATTATCCCGATTAACAATGAGCGAAGCGGAAGAGCTTTTGCCAAAGATTACTTTCGTAAGAATCCATCGCTCATATATTGTTTCAAAAAAGCAAGTCAGCAAGGTTGAGAAAAATGCAATTTGGATAAAGCAAATTGAATTGCCGATTGGTTCGGCTTATCTGAAAGAAATTCAAAAAATTACCGGATAATAAGTAGCTTACCCTTAATGAATAACCGCTGTGTCATATTCCTGATGTTGCTGAGCTGTTTTTGCAGCAACAGCTTCTCACAAAACGGGCTTCAAAAAAAAGCTCAAAGATTTAATGTGCTGGCACTTTATGAAAATGGCGGCCATCATATTCTATATTCACAAAGGGCAAAAATTTGGCTTAACAAATTAGCTGCTGACAGCAATTTTTCGATTGAATATATTACAGATACAAAAAGAATCAATGATTCTTTTCTCAATAAGTTTCAGCTTTTTCTGCAATTGGATTATGCGCCATATGCCTGGACAGACACAGCAGTGAAATCTTTTGAAAAATATATTTCGAATGCAACGAATGGCTGGCTCGGATTTCATCATGCTTCTTTGCTTGGCGAATTTGATGGATATCAGATGTGGCAATGGTTTTCTGCATTTATGGGTGGCATTAAATGGAAAAATTATATCGCAACTTTTGTAGATGCAAAAGTAAATGTTGAAGATGCTTCGCATCCTTGCATGAAGAACCTGCCTTCTTCATTTATTATTAAAAAAGAAGAGTGGTACATTTATGATAAAAGCCCGCGACCAAATGTTCATGTAATTGCAAGTGTTGATGAGTCTTCTTATTATCCATCTTCAGAAATTAAAATGAGCGACCACCCTGTAATTTGGTCCAATGAAAAATTTGCTGCAAGGAATGTGTATGTATTTATGGGGCATTCTCCTGATTTGTTTGATAACGATGCATACACTACTATTTTTAAAAACGCAATATTTTGGGCTGCACATCAGCAATAATTTGTAAGATTGCCTTCAAATCGCCGTAGCATGAAATTTGGTCTCATCAATCTTTCAATTTTTCTTTTCTTTCTTTCATCGCAAACATTTTCTCAGCCTGCTATTTATGTCAATCAAGTTGCGTTTGATGCGAATGCAGCTAAGATAGCTGTAATAAAAACTGATGAAGAACTGCCGGCATCAACAACATTCAATCTTATTAATATTGCTGATGGCAAAATTGAATTTAGCGGAAAGCTCAGTGATAAGTTTATGGTTGATGAATGGGACGCGGGCAAATATTTTTATCGTGCAAATTTTATTGCGCTCAAAAAAAACGGGAAATATAAAATTAGCATAGCAATAAAAGACAAACAATATTTATCCAACGAATTCTATATTCATAAAGATGCGCTTGCCACACTTACGATCCCTTCCATAATCTATTATTATAATCAGCAAAGAGCAAATACGCCTGAAGAACTGGATGCTGATAAAAAATTAATATTGTATGGAAGCGATAAAACCGTTGACATGCATGGCGGCTGGTGTGATGCCTCGGGTGATGTAAGCAAATATTTTTCGCATCTTGCATATGCAAATTTTGTATCGCCGCAGCAAACACCTCTTGTTGATTGGTCTTTAATCAATGCTGCTGAGTCTATTCCAAAAATGCTTTCAAAGCTTGGCGTAAAAGATTCTATTGAAGACGAAGCCATTTGGGGAGCCGATTATATGATGCGTGCACTTTCTTCGGAAGATTATTTCCGGATGATTGTGTTTAGTTATTTTAATAAAGATCCAAACGCAAGAAGAGTGGTTGGTTTGCTTGCGAATAGTGTCACAACTTCCGATTATCAATGTGCATTTCGCGAAGGCGGCGGAATGGCTATTGCTGCGCTTGCAAGAATTTCGACATGGAAAAAACATGGCGATTTTACCTCAGCTCAATATCTTGACGGAGCTAAACGCGCATTTGCTCATCTGCTGATCAATAATATCAAATATGATGATGACCATAAAGAAAATATCATAGATGATTATTGCGCATTGATGGCTGCAACAGAATTATGGATTGTTACAGATGATTTATTATATCGGGATGTTGCAAGAACGAAGGCAAACAATCTTGCAAAGCGCATGACAGCAGCAGGATATTTTATAGCAGATGATTCTGCGAGGCCTTTCTGGCATGCATCTGATGCAGGATTGCCTGTTGTTGCATTAACAAGATATTTGAAAAAGGAAACGAATGCAGCATTTCGTGAAAAGGCAATTGCTGTGATCGGAAAAGCACTGGATTATAATTTACGTGTGACCAATGGCGTTAGCAATCCCTTTGGTTATGCAAGACAAACATTCTTGTACCATAATAAAATTCAGGATGGTTTTTTTATTCCGCATGAAAATGAAACCGGCTGGTGGTGGCAGGGCGAGAATGCCAGATTGGGTTCGCTGGCAACGGCTGCATTGGTTGGCGGAAAGATTGCTTATCCGGGAGACACAAATAAAACAATCAGAGATTCGCTTGATCAATTTGCTTCTCAGCAATTGTCGTGGATACTTGGATGCAACCCTTATTCCATGTGCTTTATGTACAAATTCGGGAAAAATAATGTGCCTTATATGAGCTCAAATTTCGGCCATGGCTCACAGCGTGGCGGAATTTCCAATGGTATTACCGGCAAAAAAGAAAATGGCGATGGAAGCGGGATCAACTTTAAAATAAGCGATGATGGAAATGAATGGCGTTGGACTGAACAATGGATCCCACACGCAGCCTGGTTTTTACAGGCTGTCACCGCAATGGCAGAATATGATCAATGAATAATTTCAGGTATGCATTGCTGTTACACACGAAGAAAGGATGATTTGCAGTGAAAGCTAAGCATTGCTGAACAGAATTGCTACAGTACAAGTGAGTGACACAACGATGCCCAATAGCAGCAATGAGGCTAAGGCCACAAAAAAATATTTCGGTTTAAAAAGCTTCATAACTTTAATCTCGAAGATTTTTCTTTCAAAATAAATATTAACCAATGAGCTTAAAAAGAAGAGATTTTTTAAAAGCCTCTGCAGGCAGCGCTGCTATGATTTCGGGCATTGCTCCATTTGTGCCAGCCCCAAAAAATATTTCATCTGTTTTAGACGGATTAAAAAAAATGACTGACGACGTTGTGCCGATCAGCTTGCAGGAAAGACAAGCGCGAATCGCGAAGGCACAAAAGCTAATGGCCGAAAATAACATCCATGCATTGTTGCTCGACTCAGGAACATCGCTGGCATATTTTACAGGCATTCATTGGTGGCCAAGTGAGCGAACAATGGTTGCCATCATTCCCGCAAAAGGCGAGGTGAAATATGTAAGCCCAGCGTTTGAGGCAGACAGATTTCGTGAACTTATAAAAATCGGCAATGAAGTTAAAACGTGGGAAGAACATGAAAGCCCTTATAAAGTTATTTCGGATACATTGAAAGATTATGGGATTCACGGCGGTAACGTTGGAATTGAAGAACGGCTTCGCTTTTTTGTATTTGATGGCGTAAGGAAAGAAGCCACGAATTTAAATTTCATAAGCGGCGATCCTATATCAGTCCCTTGTCGCATGATAAAATCTGCTGCCGAAATTGCGTTGCTTCAAAAGGCAAATGATATTACGCTTGCTGCAATTAAAATATGCACGGGCAATTTGAAAGAAGGCATGTCGAATGCAGAGCTTTCTGAACTAATCGGTGAAGCGCAAAGAAAGTTGGGCGGCAACTCAGATGGCGCGCTTGTAAATATTGCAGAATCGTCTGCATTGCCTCATGGAAGCATTAAACCACAGCATATTAAAAAAGGCGATATTGTTTTGATGGATTGCGGCTGCACAGTGGAAGGTTACACTTCCGACATTACCAGAACAATTGTTTTTGGCGCAGAGCCAACAAAAAGACAGATTGATATCTGGAACCTTGAAAAGAAAGCACAAGCTGCCGGATTTGCTGCTGCAAAAATTGGTACGCCATGTGAGAACATAGACATTGCTGCCCGAAAAGTGTTGACAGACGCCGGTTTGGGCCAGGCTATAAATTGCCGGGATGCCCGCACCGCACAGGGCATGGCATTGGATTAGACGGGCATGAATGGGGAAATATGGTGCTCGGAAATAAAAAGCCACTTGAACAAGGAATGTGTTTTAGCATTGAGCCGACCATTGCAATTCCGGGTGAATTTGGTGTGAGGCTTGAAGATTGCGCGTACATGGCTGAAGATGGCGCTCATTGGTTTTCTAAACCAAGCGCATCAATCGATAAACCATTTGGTGATGCATAAAAAATGATGCTCAATAATTTTTACAAATAATTTTTTTGAAGAAACTTATTTCATTTTTCTTTCAAAAAAATCTGCCGCGGCATGGTAGCCTTTCAGCCATGTTTTGTGCAGTAAGAAATCATGGATCTCGTCGGGGATGATGAGCTCTTCAAAATATATTTTTCTTTCTCTCAATTTTTCTGCCATGTTCACTGTTTGATTGAATGGAACATTTCTGTCATCATCGCCATGAATAAATAATACAGGCGACTTCCAGCCATCAACAAAATAAACAGGTGAGGATGCAATAGCAATCTTTGCAAAATTTTCTCTTGTAGAAGGATCATAATCTGAAACCCAGTTTTTCATTTCCTCGTTCCAATCATGCACACCATGAATATCAACCCCACAAGCAAACACATCTGAATTTCTCGACAAGCCCATTGCTGTAAGATAACCGCCATATGACCCGCCCCACAAACCGATTCTTTTTATATCTACATCAGATCTGTGTTGCAGATACCATCCTGCGCCAATCACATCATTGTATTCGCTGCCACCATTTGCACCATAATGCAATGCTTCCCGAAACTCCATACCATAGCCAATTCCGCTGCGATAATTTACTGCAAGAACAATATATCCTTTCGATGCGTAATATTGGTTCATCGCATAATCGTTAGAATAATATCCCATATAATGAAAGCCTAAGAGCATTTGTCTTTTTGATCCGCCATGAAAGAAAACCAGCGCCGGATATTTTTTTTCTTTCTGATAACCCGGCGGCAAAAATATTTGTGCATGGATCAACATGCTGTCTTTTGCAGAAAAAGAAACCATCTGCGGGATCACTAATAATTTCTCAGGAAATTCGGAAGGGAATAATGAAGCAGCAATTTTTTCTATTGCTCCGTTTTCTTTTATCAATGAAAGCCAACCTGGAGAAGTTGCCGTGAACCGAAGAACTGCAATGCCTGCATTTGTATTAACAGCAGACCATTCAATGCCTTCGCCTTTTGAAAGCTGAATGGTTTTTCCATCGCTCACATTTGCTTTCCAAATGTGGCGGCGATGGCTGTCGCCGATGTTTGTGTTATATAACACGAATTTTTTATCGGCAGATAAAGACATACTTTCTACTTCGCCATCACCGGCCGTTAGCAGGTGTGGAGAAGCTGAAGAAAAAATATTTATTGCATACAAATGTTGCCAGCCATCTTTCTCCCAGGGAAATATTAATTGGTTGCCATCGGCCCATAACAATAAATTATCAGCAACTGGAAAACCAGTAAACAATATGCTGCCGTTGCCTTCATCTGCTTTCCATAATTCCTTTGCAACATTTTTTTCAACATCAAGCAAGCGAATGCTCCACGGGCTTCCTTCGCGGAGCTCAGTGAACGGCAGCACATCTTTTCTATTAGGTGTTCTTATATATGCAATCCATTTCCCATCGGGCGACCAAACAGGTTCATTGTCTATATCAACAGATGGGTCAGGATATTCAACAGTTTTCAAAGCAATATTATAGATGCCAAGAAATGCATGATCGCCACGACTGCTTATGAACGACAATTTTTTCCCGTCGGGTGAATAGCGAAGGGCTGAGATGTTACCTCTTGCCTCAAAAAATTGGGATGCTGCTTTTGAAGTGTCGGTTGCAGAAGCCTGCCATGCTTTGCCTTTTGAAAGAAATAATATCGTGTTGCCATCGGGCGAAGAAATAGCTATATCACCTGCTGCAATTTTTCTTAACCCTGATCCGTCAATGTTTGCCATCCAAATAAACTGCCCGGTTTTTTCCTGTAGCAACGCTGGGTTGGCTGCTTCGCCGGAGCCGTTGTTTGAATTGCCTTCGGTAAAAAGAATATATCTGCTATCTGCTGAAAAATTGATATTGGTTATATCGAGACCATCATCTGCATCATGCTTTGTAATTTTTCGCGGTGCAAAGCCCGGTGCATCGGCAATAAAAATATTTCTGGCTCCTTTGTCATTAAATACCCATGCAATATGTTTTCCATCGGGCGAACTTCTTAGCTCACTTGGAAATGGCACCGATAAAAGATTTTCGATTGTTACTTGCGCTTTCGTGCTGATGAAAAGCAGGAAAAATGCGGAAAAGCAGGCTAGTTTTTTCATGTTGTTAAGTTAATCAAATGTCTGAATAAAGAATGCTATAAGTTTATGCGGATTTTTAAATATGTTGCACTTCTGTTTGGAACAATTATTAGTTTCGTTTAACAAAAAAATGATGAACAGTGAAAGTTGTTAACTTCAATTGTGCTATACAAGATTAATCATTAAAACCATTTTTTGTATTTATGAGCATGCGCGATGAGGAAATCAAGAACCAACAACAAACAGCATGGAATAAATTTTCGGACCGATGGAAAAAGTGGGACAGGCTAAATAATCTTTTTACAGGCAAGGTAACACAGTCAATTCTCGAATTTCTTCCGGCAAAAGAAAATGCAAAAATATTGGATATTGCTTCCGGCACAGGCGAGCCTGGCTTGCGCCTCGCCTCTAAGTTTTCAAACGGAAAAGTTTTTTTGACAGATATTTCTGGTGACATGTTATCTGTTGCTAAGGAATTAGCGGATAAAAGAGGCATTACAAATATAGAAACTGTAACAACGCCATCGGATAATCTGCCTTTCCGGGAAAATAGTTTTGATGCGCTGTCTTGCCGGTTTGGCTTTATGTTTTTCCCGGACATTCCTGCGTCGCTCAATGAATGCTATCGCGTAATAAAGCCCGAAGGCCTTATTATAGTTGCTGTTTGGGCAGCTTCAAATAGAAATCCATTCGCTTCCATTTTGTTTGATGTAGCAAATAAACATTTGAACATTATTGAAGATGATAATGATACGCCGGGCTTTTTTAAAAGCTCGCAAACCGGCTATTTAGCGAATCTTTTTTCTTCGGTAGGATTTACAGATATTATTGAAAAAGAACAGCCGCTCGTTTTTGAAGCAGACAGTGTGGAAACTTATTGGATTGCAATGAACCAGCTTGCTGCGCCGGTTTTGCAGAAGATGTCAAATGCAGATGATCAGGTAAAAAAAGAAATTAAAGAAGAAGTGTTTGAAAGAGTTTCAAAATTTATTATTGATGATCGTCTTGTTATTCCTTCATGCGCATTAATTGTGAGCGGGAAAAAATAATCATTTCGTTTTTTCCCAATCATTCGGCAAATTGCCCTGAGCAAATTCGTATTCCAATTCAGGATCGATGTTCTGTTCTTCAACTTTCTTTTCTTTTTCCATCAGATCTTCATGATGGTCCTGCAACCACTGCAATTTCTTTTTGCCATAAGAAAAACGCGTGAACAGCACAAACAACACCGGAACGATGAAAATAGAAATAGTAGATGATGCAATCATTCCGCCAAAAACGGTTACGCCTATCGTATTTCTCGATGCGCCGCCGGCACCTTTTGCTAAAACAAGCGGCAGCACACCAAGAATAAATGCAAGCGATGTCATGATGATCGGCCGCAAACGAAGGCTCACTGCCTCAAGCGTTGATTTAATAAGTTCCTCACCCCGGTCTACTCTCACCTTCGCAAATTCAACAATAAGTATTGCATTTTTTGCAGACAAACCAATTAAAGTGATAAGACCTATTTGTGCATACACATTATTTGTAAGCGGCGGAATAAGCCAAAGTGCAAGTATAGCACCAAAAGCGCTGATAGGAACAGCCAGCATTACTGATAATGGCACAGACCAGCTTTCGTAAAGCGCTGCGAGAAAAAGGAAAACAAAAATAATACAGAAAGAAAAAATATAGACAGTTAAAGAGCCTGCTTTTATTTCTTCATAACTAAGGCCGGAAAAATCATAGGTATAGCCACGCGGTAAAGTTTTTGCTGCCAAATCTTTCAACGCGTCAATACTTTGGCCGCTACTATATCCCGGAGGAATTGCACCATCGACTTCTGCGGAACGAAAGATATTAAAATGAGTAATAAGCGGAGCAGCAATATCAGGCTTGTAAGTAATAAGTGTGCTAAGCGGCACCATGTTGCCCGCCTGATTGCGCACATAATATTTATTCATGTCCGATATCAAAGCCCTGAATGTAGTGTCAGCCTGTATTACAACGTGGTATGTTTGATTGTATAAAGTAAAATTATTTACAAACAGGCTGCCCATATAAGCCTGCATGGTTGAAAATACAGTTGAAATATTTACTCCGAGCTTTTGACATTTGTCTCTATCGACAGTAAGATTATAGCTTGGCGTGTGTGCAGAAAAATAACAGAACGCGGTTGATGTTGCCGGATTTTTTTTTGCAGCAGCAACAAATTTAGTAATAGATTTTTCAAAGGCATGTATATCATCCGTTGAGCTTCCCTGTTCAATTTGCATGGCAAAACCTGCTGCAACGCCAATGCCTCTTATGGGTGGCGGAGGAATAACCACCACATTGGCATTTTTAATACCTGCTTCTGCAATTCTTTTTTTCATCATGTTCACAATACCGGGCATCATCGTTTCAGGAGTAGTGCGCTCATCCCAGGGCTTAAGCATAATGAACATAGATCCTGAGTTTGAAGTTGCGCCGCCATTCAAAATATTGAAACCTGAAATGGCTGTGTAGTGCAAAATGCCAGGCGTTGAGGTGACTACTTTCATTATTCTTTCCATCACGTTCACCGATTGTGTTGTTGCAGAAGCATCAGGCAATTGATAGGTGATGAATAACCGGCCGCCATCTTCTATAGGCACAAACCCCGACGGTTTTGTTTTGAACATAAAATATGCACCAACACAAATGCATATCAAAATAACGACGATGAGTTTTGAATATTTAATACTTCTCCTGACTCCGTTAGTATATCGAACTGTAAATTTTTCAAACCACCTATCAAAGCGAAAGAAAAATTTATCTAACAAATTTGATTTTTTATCAACCTTTGATGGCTTTAACAAAAGTGTGCAAAGTGCCGGTGTTAGCGACAATGCGATGAATGCAGAAAGTATCACTGAAATTGCAATAGTGATGGCAAACTGTTGATACAGCCTTCCTACAATGCCAGGTATAAAACCAACAGGCACAAACACCGCAGCGAGTATCAGCGCAATGGCAATAACCGGCGCCGAAATATCTTTCATGGCATGGTAGGTTGCTTCCTTCGGCGACATTTTCTGTTCATCAATATAATGCTGAACCGCTTCAACAACAATGATCGCATCATCAACCACAATCCCAATAGCAAGCACAAAACCAAACATGGTGAGTGTATTGATTGTAAATCCTAAAGGGATAAAAAAACAAAATGTAGCCAGTATGGAAACCGGAATTGCCAGGATAGGGATGATAGTTGAACGCCAGTTTTGAAGAAAAAGAAATACGACGATAGCCACCAATCCAGTGCTTTTAATAAGGTGCCTACCACCTCCTGCATGGAAACTTTGATGATGGTAACCGATTCAAACGGCACTATATAATCAACATCGGCCGGAAAAGATTTTTTCAATTGCTCCAATGCGGCATAAACATTATTTGCTGTTTGCAAGGCATTGCTTCCCGGAGATTGATATATCATGCAAAAGAGAGCTCTTTTTCCATCAACAAATGCATTGCTGGAAAAAGTAAATTTCCCCAATTCAACTCTTGCAACATCTTTCAGGTAAACCAGTTCGCCCGTTGGCAGGATTATGTTTTTACAATAATTTTTTCATATTCAGCAGGCTTTGCTAAGCATGCCATTTACCAAAATGCTTGTTTCATGTGTTTGCGTTGTTAGCTGCGGCGGCGCGCCAACAGAGCCTGCTGCCACATACACATTTTGCGCGTTCAGCGCTGCTGATAACATCGGCAGGCGTTAAGCTATAAGAAGCCATCTTATCAGGGTTCATCCAGATGCGCATGCTGAAATTGATCGGTGCGCGCATTTACATCGCCCACACCCGGCACACGCAATATTGCATCTTCAATAAATATATTGGTATAATTGTCAAGAAAGGTAATGTTATGCGTGCCTTTCGGCGAATAGATGGCAATCAGCATCAACTGATCGGGATTACTTGCGCGAACCGTTAAGCCCAAGTTTGCTTACAACAGACGGCAACAGTGGCTGGGCAATACCTACCCGGTTTTGAACATTAAGTGCAGCAATATGAACATTGGTGCCGATATTAAAAGTTACCCTAATGTTCATGCCGCCGGTATTGGTGCTGGTGCTTTGCATGTATTCCATGCCGGGCGTTCCGTTTACCTGTTCTTCAATTGGGATGGCAACAGTTTGTTCCACCGTTTCCGCATCGGCGCCTGTATATGACCCGCTATACAGAAACGCTTGGCGGCGAAATATTCGGGTACTGGTCAACTGCAAGATTAAAATGCAGATCATGCCTGAAATAATCAATACCAGTGAAATAACAATTGCAGTTACCGGCCTTTTAATAAATGTATTCGCAATCATGCTTCTTTATTCGTGCTGCGGATTTTTTTGTTATTCCATTTCTTGTGCTCGTTCGATTTTTGAATCTCATATTCCAGTTCTGGATCAATATCCTGGTGCTTCTACTTTTTTCTCTTTTTCCATCAATTCTTCATGATGTGCCTTCAGCCATTCCAATTGTTTTTTGCCATAAGACAACGCGTGATAACCACAAAAAGACAGGCACAATAAATATAGCGATTGTTGAAGCTGCAATCATCCCGCCCAAGACCGTAAATCCGATGGTTCTTCTCGCAACTGCACCCGCACCGGTTGCCAGCACAAGCGGAAACACACCTAAAATAAATGCAAGCGAAGTCATGATGATCGGGCGCAGACGAAGTTTCACTGCTTCCAATGTAGATTGGATCAGTTCTTCGCCGCTGATCCACCCGCACTTTGGCGAATTCAACAATCAATATGGCATTCTTTGCAGCCAGACCAATCAATGTGATCAGCCCAATTTGTGCATATACATTATCGGTAAGGCTTGGAACAAATATCAAAGTGAGAATAGCGCCAAAAGCACCAATCGGCACTGCAAGCAAAACTGAAAAAGGAACCGACCAGCTTTCATACAATGCGGCCAGAAAAAGAAATACGAATGTGATGGAAAACAGGAAAATATAAATAGTGGTTGAGCCTGCTCTGATTTCTTCATAACTCAATCCTGAAAATTCATAAGTATATCCTTGCGGCAGAACTGCGTTTGCAACTTGCTTTAAGTGCATCTGTTGCCTGTGCTGCTGCTAAATCCTGTTGCCTGAAGCTCCATCAATTTCAGCAGAACGAAAAATATTAAAATGTGAAATCAGCGGCGCAGTTTCTGTTGGCTTATAACTGATGAGCGTTCCAAGCGGCACCATTGTGCCGGCCTGATTGCGCACATAATATTTATCCATGTCAGAGATCATGGTACGAAACGCAGTATCAGCCTGCACAACAACATGAAAGGTTCGGTTGTAAACAGTAAAATCATTTATATACAAACTTCCCATATAGGCTTGTATAGTTGTAAATACATCGCCAATATTCACACCAAGTTTTTCGCATTTTTCGCGGTCCACAGTAAGATTATAACTTGGCGTATGTGCAGAATAAAAAGTAAAGGCATTGGAAATGGCAGGATTTTTATTTGCTTCTGCTATAAATTTATTTACCACATTTTCAAATGCATGCAGATCATCATTTGTAGTTGCGCTGTTCAATCTGAAAACTAAAACCACAGTTTCGCCAATGCCCGGAATCGGCGATGGCTGAATCACTTCCACATTCGCATTTTTTATTCCCGCATCTGTAATTCGTTTTTGCATCACATCAATAATACCCGGCACCTGCTGGTCATCGCTCATTGCGTTCGTCCCAGGGTTTAAGCTGCACATAAATAGTGCCTGCATTTGAATTGGTAGCATTGTTCACCACATTCAATCCTGATAAAGCCGCATAATGCGCAACGCCGGGCGTTTCAGCAACAACTTTCATCAATTTTTTCATCACATCAACGGATTGCGTTGTTGAAGATGCAGGCGGCAATTGAAAAGTAACATATAAGTTCCCGTCATCTTCTGAAGGAATAAAGCCGGATGGTTTATGCTGAAACAAAAAATAGGCACCAACACATATACAAATCAAAAAAATCACAACATATTTTGAGGCTTTGATACTTCTCTTCACGCCATTGGTATATTTTTCCGTTACCTTATCAAACCATGTATTAAATTTGAAAAATATTTTATTGACCCCTTTGTTTCTGTTTATCAGCTCGGAAGGTTTTAATAATAAAGTACACAGCGCAGGTGTTAGTGATAATGCAATAAATGCAGAAAGTATTACAGAGATGGCAATGGTAATGGCAAACTGCTGATACAAACTTCCTACAATGCCGGGTATAAAACCAACCGGAACAAACACTGCAGCCAGTATCAACGCAATGGCAACAACCGGCGCCGAAATATCTTTCATGGCATGATAAGTCGCTTCTTTGGCCGACATCTTTTGTTCATCAATATAATGCTGCACGGCTTCCACCACAATAATGGCATCATCCACCACAATACCAATGGCCAGCACAAAACCAAACATGGTAAGCGTGTTGATGGTAAAGCCAAGTGGTATAAAAAAACAGAATGTACCTAAAATAGAAACCGGAATAGCCAGAACAGGAATTAGTGTGGAGCGCCAGTTTTGAAGAAACAGAAATACCACAATGGCCACCAGTCCCAGTGTTTTTAATAAGGTGCCCACCACATCTGCCATCGAAACTTTTACAACGGTAACCGATTCAAAAGGCACTTTATATTCTACATCAGCAGGAAAAGATTTTTTCAGCTGCGCCAGTTCATTATAAATTCCATTCGCAGTTTCCAATGCATTGCTTCCCGGTGCCTGGTAAATGAGCAGATAAGAAGCGCGATTCCCATCGACAAAAGAGTTGCTTGAAAAAGTAAATTTACCCAATTCCACTCTTGCAACATCTTTCAGATAAACCAGTTCGCCGGTTGCAGGAATGCTTTTCACAATGATATTTTCAAATTCTGAAACTTTACTCAACCGTCCGTTTACAAGAATACCAAATTCAAATGTTTGTGACTTTTGTTGCGGCGGCACACCTGCCGAACCTGCTGCCACCTGCACGTTCTGCGCATTCAAGGCATTAATAATATCCTGCGGCGTTAAACTATAGGCAGCCATTTTATCAGGGTTCATCCAAACGCGCATACTAAAATCATCCGTAAACCGGTTGATGCTGCCCACTCCCGGCACGCGCAGCAAAGCATCCTGAATAAAAATATTTGTATAGTTATCAAGAAAAGTAATGTTGTGTGTTCCTTTTGGCGCATAAACGGCCACCATCATCAGCATGCTTGGGTTAACTGCTCGTAACGGTAATGCCCAGCCGGCTTGCCACAGCCGGCAATAAAGGAGTGGCAATACTCACCCGGTTTTGCACATCAAGGGTGGCAATATCAATATCGGTTCCGATATTAAAGTAACGTTCATTGACATCAGCCCGTTATTGGTGCTGTTGCTTTGCATGTATTCCATGCCCGGTGTGCCATTCACCTGTCCTTCAATGGGCGTGGCTACAGTTTGTTCCACAGTTTGCGCATCGGCTCCGGTAAACTGCCCGTTCACCTGAACAATAGGCGGCGTGATATCAGGATACTGGTCAACCGGTAAATTTAAAATACAATAGTGCCGGTAATCACCAACACAATAGACACAACAATCGCAGTTACCGGTCTTTTAATAAATGTATTCGCAATCATATATATTTAGTATCAGCGTTTATCCTGATTATTTTTAGTGCTATCTTTTTTCATGACTGCCTGTGCTATCACTTTTCCCTGCGGGTTTTGAAGATGCATTAATTTCAGAACCTTCGTGAATGGCCTGCACGCCATCAACAACAATTTTATCTCCGTCACTAATACCCGATTTGATAATTACATTCGATCCAATTGTTTGCCCAAGCTGCACCTTGCTTTGAAATGCGCGCAGCTTTGGAACATCATCTGCGCTATCCTTGGTTTTTTTTGAAGTTGAATCGCCGCTATGAAGAATAGTGTCTTTCGCAATGAACACAAAATATTCTCCCATTTGCTCAACTACTGCTTTGCCGGGAACAACAATCTGCGGCGTCGCTTCCTGATTGTGAACACGAACAACACAGCTCATCCCTGCGCGCAAGTCTAATTTGGGATTATCAAAAACCAACCTGACTCTAATGGTTCCTGTTTGTGGGTCAACCGCTCTGTCTATTACCGAAATTTTTCCCGTTCCCGGATATACGGCACCGTTAGGAAGGAGAATGGTGAATAATGAATCGATGTGCTTTTGTTTATTTCTTTCCAGATCCTGATAATGCGCCAGCTGCGCTTCATTGATCAAAAAATCAACAGCCATTGGATTGTCGGTAGAAATGGTGTTAAGCGTTGTTGTGCCAACGCTAACGAGGTTGCCAAGCTTCACCTGGCTGAAACCGATAGTGCCATCAAATGGCGCTGTGATAATTGAATAAGTAAGATTTGTTGCTGCCGTTTTTTGGGTTTGCTCGGCAGCCTTCACTTCATTGTCGGCATTTTGTTGTGCAATCACTGCATGGTCGAGTGTTTGTTTTGCAACTGCGTTATGCTGATTGAGATATTCATATCGCTGTGCATCCTGCTGTGCCTGCGTTAAATTTCCCTGCGCCACTTTTACGTTTGCCACTGCCTGATCGTAAGCAGCTTTATATAAGCGCTCATCAATCTCATATAATTTTTGTCCTTTCTTCACATGTGTTCCTTCAATAAAAAATATTCCGGTTATATAACCTTGCACTTGCGGCCTTATATCTACCTGGCTAAGTGCAACTGTCGTTGCAGGATATTTATCATAATACAAAACAGATTTTGAGTTTACCGTAATCAGGTTAACCGGTGTCGGGGGATTAGGCGGTTGCTGTTTTTGCTGGCAGGAATAAAAAATAATGCTGCCAAGTAAAACAAAGCTGAGTGCCAATCTGATCATAATGTTGAAATTTATTTGGATGCTTTAATGGACAATAATAACTCCCATTGCTTTTTCAAGGTCTATCTTGCTTGACAGTACCTGGAATAATGCATTGAGGTAACCTATTTCTGAACTTATCAAATTCGTTTCTGCTGTTATCACATTTAAATATGCAACTACGCCTTGTGAGTATTGAAGCATTACGATATCATACACTTTTCTCGCCAGCGCAACATTATCGCGCATAATATTTAAATTGAACATGTAGCTTTTATAATTGGCCAGAGATGAAGTATATTCTGAATACACCTGCGATTGAAGCGTCACTTCATCCCAATCCAAAAGCTTTTCCTGCAATTTTGCACGCCGCAAATTCTGTGTTCTTGCAAACCCTGTAAAAATGGGAACGCTAAGCGACAAACCTAAATACGAATAAGGATAAGCGTTAGAAAAAAGGCTTCCGAAAGAATTGTTCTGAAAAGCATAATCATAGTCAAAGAAAGCACCTAAAGTTGGCAGCCACGCATTCCTGTAATAATTGATCATCTGCCCCTGAATTTTTTTTGCAGTTTGAAGCTGCTGAAACTCTATGCGTTTTTGAAACTGCAATTCCTGCGTAGTATCAAACCCAATATCTTTCGTCATTTGCGCAGTATCGAAACTAACGTTGAATTGCTGTTGCGGCGGCATGCCCATAATCTGTTTTAGCATGGCATATTGTGGCGTAACATTTTCATTGGCTTGTTTTAGTTGCGCCATTGAATTGTTTAATGAAATGGCGGCTTCATCGTAATCAGTTTCATCAACAATACCGCTGACATACTGATGATACGTATCGCGAAGCGTTTTGCTAAGGCGTGTCGTGTCTTCTTTAAATACATCAATTTGTTCGAGCGTTAACAACAGGCTGTAAAAAATTTTGCTCACGTTTGCAACGATATAAATTTTAGTGCTATCAGTAATTTGTTGAGCTTGCTTGACATATAGATCGGCACTTTTTGCAGCATACAAAAGCGCAGGATTAAAAATTGTTTGAGTAGCAGACAATATGGGAGCAGCCGTATTTACCACCCCCACTTTTTGGGGAACAATTCCCGACGATGTTGTTACAAATGATGTTGGCAACGAATTATAATGTGTAAGGTTGCCCGAAATATTTACCTGTGGCAGCCAACCAGAAAGGGCAATTGCGTTTGTTGCTCTGGCAATATCAACACCAATAAGAGATTGATTCAAATACGGTTGATGTTGTAGCGCATATTCCACACACTGCTGCAGGGTAAAGGCCTGCGTTGTGTCCTTTGCATTATTGCCTTGCGCATTTAAAATACCGGAAAAAGAAAAATTCAAAAAAAGAAAAAAAAGAAACCGTATGAATGCCAGTCTCTTCTTAATAATTGTCGTTATTAGAGTCACTTCTGTCGTTTTTAATATCACGTTAAAGGCTCAATGTGCCTGTCAACAAGGTACACGTCGGCTGAGCTATCATTAAAATTTGTTGTTTTTCGAAAAAGATAAACACTTCAAGGTTAGCAAGGAGATTACAATACTTTGAGCAAAATAGCTGCCAATTGCTCATTTAAATGGCGGTCAAATTATATATTTTATATTGAATGGTAAAGTAATTCTTATTGGTGGAAGAATTTCAGGCTGATTGGGTGACTGATGTACCCTGCCTTCTTCGATATCTGAAAATTTCATTTTCATTACAACAAAACTGGCATCTTTTTTGGCAGATAATTATGTCCAAAACCCAATGAAAATGCCAACACTCTTTCAAAAACTCGTACAGTTTTCCCGCTACTTAAAAACAGGCGGATGCTTCAGGGAATTCAATTTCTTGAAATTAAACAACAACCTCACTCCAACTTTTAAGGTAGATGTAAGTGATGAAGGCGGTATCCGCTATCAGTTCTCCTTATGCTTCGATGGCAAAACCTGGAAAATCTGCAGTGATGTGATCATGCCTAAGTGGATTGTGGATGCAACTGAAATGTTGCAGCACGAAGCAATTGCCGTGGATGAACCGGCACATGCATGATTTTTCTGAAAGCAATTTTTGTTTTGAATTGCTCTTTAGAATTTGTCAAATCATGAATTATTTCTTTTCACTTAAAAAAAGTGAAAGCAATATTCATGTGAAGAGACATTGCTAAAAATTAAAGTTTGTGCTGAAGCGCAACCCCAAACTGGAAATGTTTGGATGATTGAGGTATGTAAACCTTTTTACAAGATCTATCCTGATGATGGAAAATATGTTGTAGATGCCCACGCCTGCCTCAAAATAAGGCTGGCTGCCCAACACATAAGAAGATGTTATTCCATTTGTAGTCGGGAACTGCATTTGTGAAGTATTAAATGCCGGATTGTTTTCATTTCGCAAACCGCCAAATAGAAGTTTGCATTCGATTACTTCTCTCAGCCTCAGTTTTTTTATTAAAGGGATTTTATTAAAAAAAAATCCGTTGAAATAGTGATCTATATTCATTCCTGCATAATGGTCGCTCAAAAATTCGCCAGTGTTCATGAGATTATAAGCAATGTAGCTATAAAAGTAACTTTGGTTGCCGGGATGAATAGTTAACAAAGGATAAGGCAGGTTGCCACCAAGATATCCGGCAATGATATTAACATCAGAAAACCCGATCGGAGAAAGATAAAATCTTTTAAATATCCCCAAACGAAAAGCGTCATAATTATACTGTCCTCCAAATAAGCCTTGCATGCCTTTTGAATATTGCAAGCTGAAGATGGGATACTTATTGATAATATCTAATCGTGATGCCTTGCCCTGATAAAACTGCTCATGTGGCGCCCAGCGCAAACTAAGCGACAATTCGCCGGTCGTTAGCTGCTTTATAGTGTCGGGCTCATTGGGGTTTTGTTTATAAATATATGAAAGCGACCCTGTGGGCTGCTGCAGCCAATATTTCATGCCGAGCGTATAAGAGAAATGGCTTTGCATTTCATGCACATAAGACAATCTGAAAATGTTATTATACAGCCATGAGTTATTTAAACCTCTATTAAACGAACCCAAAAAACTATTGCCTTGCGTGAAAAGCCCCTCCTGTCCTAAAATCCTTATATCGTGTATGTAGCTCGCCTGAATATAATGGAACGGAAAACTGTAAATAGATTTATTGTTTATAGAATAAGTTCCTGTCACGGAATATTTCCATCGCTCGTCGCCAAAGCCATACCCAACATATGAGTCAACAAAATAGCGAGTGCTTAATTTCGGTTTTGAGCGCATGCCGAATTGCAACCTCGAGCCTTCAATTGGATTGAAAGAATAAAAATTTCCAACAGGCCCGATCTCAAATTTTCCGGCCGATTTATATCCTGCTGATATCAGCGTTATAATATCCATTGTTCTGATATAAGAACGCATTTTAACCAGGCTATCAGTGTTTTTATAAGCTTTCAATTCCTGATTGCTCAATGGCGAAGGCCTTTCTGAAACCCAGAGGCTGTCTGTTTGTACAGAAGCGTGCGCCAAAGTATCAATCTGCTTTCCACTCAATACAGCATCGGAAATAACTGTATCAGAAAGGTTTTTTATATCAACAATGCGTTGTCCATACATTGCAGCAGTTTTTGGCAAAGCACTTAAAAATGCAGTCATATCTGAATGCGACAAATGATAATGAGCATCGCCTCCCTTTTCAAATTCCAGATTTATTTCAAAATGGCGTATATAATTTAGGTTGATGTGCTTGCTTATTTCCAGTGTTGTTCTTTTAACCGCATAGCTGCCATCAAGCGTAATATAAAAAGTTCCTTTAAATAATAAGTCTTCGGGATTGCGTGGAGAAAAATTTAATTCTACAAACTTCTCTCCTTTTTCTTCCACCGTATCCTGAATGAAATACATGTAAAAAGCAGGTGCTGCTTCTGCAAGCGGACTAAGAAATTGCATGGTAAATGCGCTCACTGAATTATCATAAATATTCACATCTTCATAAAGCCTGTTCAGCACATTGCTGATCGCTTTCATATCAAGATATTCTCCCAGATCTGTAATTTTTCTGGCCGTGATGATCTTCTTTTTCTTTTCCGGTTGTTTGCGAAAATAA
>CAVRBD010000023.1:0-82113 GCA_963718975.1 uncultured Bacteroidota bacterium
GATTGGTAACATCGATATCATCCCGCAGGATATTGGAAGAGTGTTACTCAATTTATATAACAACGCGTTTTATGCAGTAGCAGAGAAAAAGAAACAGCAATCAGGAAATTATGAGCCGACTGTTTCAATCATCACGAAGCTTATCAAAGCCCCTTTAGGGGTTGGGGCGAATCAGGTATCCATCAGCGTTAGTGACAATGGAAATGGAATCCCACAAAAAATAGTTGATAAAATCTTTCAGCCTTTCTTTACTACAAAGCCAACAGGACAGGGAACGGGTTTGGGTCTTAGCCTGAGCTATGATATCATCAAAGCACATGGAGGGGAGATAAAAGTGGAGACGGGCGAAGGTGAAGGGACGGCATTCATCATTCAATTATAAAAGCTTCACAATGAAAAACCTGTTTATCAATCATTCCCAAAACATTCCATAGATATCATCAAAAATTTTCATCGTTGTCTAGACCGATGATCTTTGCAAGTCATGGTGTATTTAGAATTCGGACGTGGCCAAACCCGGTTCAATAAGATCCTAACCATACCGAATTTTCAGATCAATATTTTTCGGTTGCGCATTGCCGTTAAATGCAGGACAGCTTTGGCCCCGCCTCAAAATTAATGCCAAATTATCCTCTTAAATTTGTTAAATAAAATAAAAACAGCCATGCAATATATTGATTATCAATTAATTACATGGCTGTTTTGTGATCCCGCTGGGACTCGAACCCAGGACCCCAACATTAAAAGTGTTATGCTCTACCAACTGAGCTACGGAATCATCCCGTTTTTGGGAGCGCAAAAATACGGCAAAAAAGGTTTCGGGCAAATTTTTGAAAAATTATTTTCAACAGAAACACAACGTGTTATCAACATTTGATTTTAATGTAGCAATCAACTCACTTAATTTCGCATTGCAAAAACCATTTCAACATGTCTTTTTTTAATGATAAAGTAGTTGTGGTAACGGGCGGCAGCGATGGAATTGGCAGGGCATTGATTGATACGCTGATACCTCTTGGCGCAAAAATAGCAACCTGTGCGCGCAATTATGACAAGCTTTATAATCTTCAGCTTCAATACCCAAACGTGCTTCTTCACACAATGGCTTGCGATGTTAGCAATGAAAATGACTGCAAGCGCTTCATCGATTCGGTAATAGAAGTTTTCGGGCACATCGATATTCTTATTAATAATGCCGGCATCAGCATGCACTCGTTATTTAATGATGTTGATGTTGATGTGATGAAGAAAGTGATGGATGTGAATTTTTTCGGCGCAGTTTACTGCACTAAATATTCACTTCCTTTTATTATTGAAAACAAAGGCACTGTTGTTGGCATTTCTTCAACCGCAGGTTACAGAGGTTTGCCCGGAAGAAGCGGTTACTCTGCATCAAAATTTGCACTTCAGGGTTGGTTGGAAGCATTGCGGTCTGAAATGACTTCCACCGGCGTGAATATTATGTGGGTGAGCCCCGGTTTCACGGCTTCCAACATACGCAATGCGGCTTTGAACGAAAAGGGAGAAGCGCAAGGTGAAAGTCCTTTGGATGAATCTAAATTAATGAGCGCTGAAGAATGTGCACGGCATATCATTAAGTCAATTGAAAAAAGAAAACGCACTTTAATATTAACTTCAAGTGGCAAGCTCGCCGTTTTCATGAATAAGTTTTTTCCTGCCTGGTCAGATAAACTGATGTACAATCATTTTTTTAAAAATAAAAAGTTGGTGAAATAAAAAAACGGAATTGAAAATATTTTTTTTTAAAAATAATTATGAGCAAGTTTCACTTCGCTACGAGCTCATTTGTTATTTTTGATTTCTAATTCTGTGTTTCCTCAATGGCCTTTGTAACCCTTACATCTGATATTGGCGCTCAAGACTACTTAGTGAGTGCCATAAAAGGACAACTGCTCAGCATCAATCCGGATTTTTCTCTTATTGATATTTCGCACCAGCTCTCGCCATTTAATTATCCGCAAGCAGCTTACATTATCCGCAATGCGATAAAAAATTTTCCTGATTTCAGTTATCATATCGTGCTTGTGAATTTGTTTGAAAAAAAGCCGGAACAACTGTTGCTTGCTTATTACAATAATCAATATATTTTTTGTGCAGACAATGGTTTGCTCTCAATGATTATTGAAGGTAAGCCGGAATTGGTTATTGGTTTGCCGCTCGATAAAACTGCTATTAAGAACACCATTTATTGTACATCAGTAATTGGCCACGCAATAAACGAATTGGTGAATGGAAAAGCAGTGCAGGAAATTGGTGAGCCCGATGTTTCTTATCTTGAAAAAAATCATTTGAGGCCTTTGTTTGGTGAAGATTGGATGGAAGGCCAGATTATTTTCATCGATCATTTTGAAAATGTAACGGTGAACATCACACGTAATGAATTTGAAGAACAGAGAAAGGGCAGAAGCTTTCGCATTGTTTTTAAGCGTGATGAAGTGATTGATAAAATCAGTGAAACGTATGCCGATGTTCACGAGGGCGAGAAGCTGGCACTTTTTAATTCTGGCGGCTATCTTGAAATTGCCATCAATAAAGGAAATGCAGCGGGCTTGTTCGGTTTGCAAGGTTTTACTGAGCAATCGCAAAATCAATATTTACAGAGCAGATTGTTTTATCAGACAGTGAAAGTTTTTTTTGAGTAAGTTTATAATGGATAATTGAGAAATGGCAATGTTTGATTAAATGGAAGTATGTTGAAGATTATAAATAATCGAAAGATATCGGTAAATCCTCCATCTTACCTCGTAAGTATATTCATCTTCATGGTTCTCTCAAAACCTTCGCGGCTCTCTGTGGCCTTCTTCTAAAAAATTAATCGTTAAAACACCCCATCGGGCATTAACATTATAGCCAGAACCTTATATTTGCAAATTCTTTAAAAACCAATGCTGTATGAACTTTAATAAGGTTAATAACATTGTGGGCTGGGCTGTGTGTGTTTTTGCTTGCGCTGTTTACGTAATGACCATGGAACCAACCGGAAGCTTTTGGGATTGCGGCGAGTTCGTGTCAAGTTGTTACAAGCTTCAGATCCCGCACCCACCGGGAGCTCCGATGTTTGTTTTATTAGGGCGTTTTTTTATTATCCTTTTTGGTGATAACCCTGCAACAGCCGCAAGGGGCGTGAATTTCATGAGTGCCCTCATGAGCGGGTTTTCCATACTTTTTTTATTCTGGTCCATTACTCACTTCGCTCGCAAACTTGTTGTAAAAGGCAAAGAAGCGATGACGAGCCAGCAGCTTTTTATTGTAATGGCTGCAGGTATTGTGGGGGCCATTGCATACACATTCTGCGATTCATTTTGGTATAGCGCTGTTGAAGGTGAAGTATACGCATCGTCTGCATTCTTTACGGCGCTTGTGTTTTGGGCAATTTTGAAATGGGAAGACAATGCCGACGCGCCCGGATCCGACAAATGGCTCGTCTTTATTTTTTATATGATGGGATTGTCAATTGGTGTCCATCTTCTAAACCTGCTCACTATTCCGGCAGTTGCCATGGTTTATTATTTCCGTCGCTATAAAGCTACTATGTGGGGCTCGATCATTGCATTTTTTATTGGTTGTGTTATTACCGGAGTTATTTTAAAATTCGTGATACAGTTTACGATCAAAGGCGCCAGTTGGTTTGATATCAGATTTGTGAACGATCTCAAGCTTCCTTTTTTCTCAGGGTTTGCAGTCTTTTTTATTTTGTTGGTTGCATTGATAGTTGTCGGCATCCGTTATGCCATCAGAAAAAAATATTATTTCCTGAAGCTTGGCTTGTGGTGCCTTTCTTTCATGCTGTTGGGATATTCTACTTATTTCACAACTATGATACGTTCAAATGCAGATCCGGCAGTTGATATGTATAATGTAGATAACCCGATAAGCCTTGAAGGCTACTTAAGCCGCGACCAATATGGAGACTGGCCTATTTTATACGGCCCGGATTTTACTGACAGGCCACCGAATGTTGAAACTGGAAATTTATATGTGAAAGGGAAAACTGAATATGAAATTGCAGGGAAAACATATGGTCAGGATTGGAGCAATACTCCTTCAGCGCATTTTTTCCCGCGCATGTGGAACTCAAGCAATGAGCGAAACGAAGTAGATACTTATAAACAGTATGGCGGACTTGGAGAAGGCGATCAGCCAACCATGGCATCAAACATAAAATATTTAGTGAGCTATCAGATATGGGAAATGTACCTGCGATATTTTTTGTGGAGCTATTCAGGAAAACAGAACGATTTGCAGGGTTTCGGAAATGTTCGCGATGGTAATGCGATCACCGGCATCCCATTTATTGATAATTATTTTTTGGGTGATCAGAGCAAAATGCCTGACAGTATTCATACAAATAATAAATCTTATAATCGTTTGTACATGCTGCCGCTGATACTCGGATTTATAGGATTGTTTTTTCATTACAGCCGCAACAAAAAAGATTTTATCATTACAGGCCTTTTGTTCTTCTTCACAGGTTTTGCGATTGTGATTTATTTAAATCAGGCTGGCCTGCAACCTCGTGAGCGTGATTATGCATTTGCCGGATCGGAATATGCATTTGCTATTTGGATAGGCCTTGCCGTTATCTGGGTGGCAGAAAAGTTCCAAAAGTTTATAAAAGGAGACATGGCAAATTATGCAGCGGCCGGTTTGTGCTTTCTTGCCGTGCCCGTGCTGATGGGTCAGCAAGAGTGGGATGATCATGACCGCAGCAAGAAAACATTGGCAAGAGATCTTGCAAAAGATTATCTGGAAAGCTGTCCGCCAAATGCCATCCTTTTTTCATTTGGAGATAATGATACTTATCCGCTATGGTATGCGCAGGAAGTGGAAGGCATACGCCCTGATGTGCGCGTGATGGTAAACAGCTTGCTGGGCACAGATTGGTACATGAATCAGCTGCGCTACAAAATAAACCAAAGTGCGCCTTTTGATGTCATCTTCACCCCACAACAAATTGAAGGAACCAAAAGAGATTATATTGTTTACAACAAGCTGCCCGGCTTTGATGATAACAAATACTATGATATGTATGACATGTTGAAAAACGTTGTCGGCAGCGATGATACAAAATATACAAGCAACCAAACTGAAGACGGTTCTGTTATCAATTTCTTTCCCGTAAAAAAATTCAGCGTGCCGGTTGATGAAAATGTGGTGAGGGCAAATGGCACAGTACATGCAAAGGATACTGTAGTTAAAGAATTGTTTGTTGACATGTCGAAGGATAAAAATTATATATTTAAAAACGACCTTGGCATTTACGCAATCATTGCCGCTAACAAATGGAAACGCCCAATTTGTTTCACATCAACGCAGGAACTTGCAACGCTTGGTCTTGATAAATATGTTAGGCTAACTGGCCTGGCATATCAATTAGTTCCTGTTTTGAATGGCAATGTTGATAATGAGACTGCATATAAAACCGTGATGGAAAAATTTGCTTACGGCAATGCTGATAAAGAAGGCGTTTATTACGATGAAGAAAACCGCCGCCATCTCAATAGCATTCGCCTGGCACATGCGCAAATTGCTATGAGCCTTATTGACGCAGGCAAAAAAGATTCAGCAAGAAATATACTTGAGCATTTTGATCAGCATGTAAGAGAATCAAATTTTCCTTACGGAATGACAAGCAACAGAGGCAATCAGCAAGATGCTATTTCAGCAAGTTTTTTGCAGGCATGTTATGCATCGGGTGATTTAACGCTTGCAAAAAAAGTATCTGCTTCTGTGAAAAAAGATCTGCAACAACAAATGCGATATTATAAATCGCTGGGCGATGATCCGAATATCAGCGATGAACAACTTGCAACAAATGCTTACACAATTTTGCAAGGCAAAGGAGGTAATATTTCAGACAGGCAACAGCAGTTTGTGCAGGATATATTCAGCACTTACAGACTGATGATGCAAATCGGGGATATAGAAAAGCAATATGCTCCGGCACAAATAGCGCCCCCCACTGAAAAAGCGCCGCCTACTATAATCAATACGCCGCCGGCGCAAAAATCTGATTCGAAGGCAAAAAAATAAAAATTCAAAAGTCCCGGTTAATTACCGGGATTTTTGTTTTGCATAAGTAACCGAACTAAAATGGGCTTTGATTGTTTAATTTCAATTATGCACTTTATAATTTCTTGCCATATTCCTGCGAGAAATTATTCTTAACTTCATAATCGATTAATCAATTTCTTTTTTGCATGATAGGTTTTCATTTCACAAAGTTTGATCCAAATCAGCAAGGCAAATCAAAATTTGACCAGATGCTGGATTTGTTCATGCAATTGCTGAACTACACCAATGGCGATGTTGGCGAAGCTTTGCAATGGATGAACCAATTGGACAAAGAATATAAACTCACTGACGACGAATACGGAATGGGCGATTTTATTGATGACCTAAAAGACAAAGGATACATTGATGAGAACAAGCAAACGGGCGAAATAAAAATAACACCAAAAACAGAACAAGGCATTCGCAAGCGCTCGCTGGAAGAAATTTTCGGCAAGCTAAAAAAAACAAAGCAGGGCAATCATAATACTTTTAAAGCCGGGCAGGGCGATGAGATCAATCCTGAAACACGCTCTTTTCAATTTGGCGATTTGTTAGAACAAATTGATTTTACTGAATCAATCCGCAATGCACAGATCAATCATGGCATTGAAAGTTTCAATATGCAGGAAGATGATCTGAAAATCCGCGAAACGGATTTTAAATCGCAAACATCAACTGTGTTGATGATCGATATTTCTCATTCCATGATTTTGTATGGCGAAGACAGGATTACGCCCGCAAAAAAAGTTGCCATGGCTTTGAGCGAACTGATCACAACGAAATATCCGAAGGACACATTGGACATCGTGGTATTTGGCAATGATGCGTGGCCTGTTGAAATAAAAGATCTGCCTTTTTTGCAGGTCGGGCCTTATCATACAAACACAGTTGCAGGACTGCAAATGGCGATGGATATTTTGCGAAGAAGGAGAAACCAGAACAAACAGATTTTTATGATCACCGATGGGAAGCCAACATGTTTGAAAATAGGAAAGAAATATTATAAGAACAGTTTTGGCCTCGACAGAAAAATAACCAACCGCTGCTTAAACCTTGCTGCGCAATGCAAAAAATTAAAAATACCGATCACTACATTTATGATTGCGAGCGATCCATATTTGCAGCGCTTCGTAACCGAATTTACAGAAACCAATAATGGCAAAGCCTTCTTTGCATCTTTGGATAAATTAGGCGCATTCATTTTCCGCGATTTTGAAAGCGGTAAAAGAAAGACTGTATATTAGTCTGAACTGGATTTGTAAGATTAATGGGATTGAGGAGATAAATGTTTAACGATTGCTCTCGCTGGATTTTTATAAACTTGCATAATCATGATGTTTCGGCTTGCCATGGCATTCATGCCATGGAATTTAAAATCGGTTGCGCATCGCCGTTAATAAACCAGGGCTGAATAGAAAATCAACAGTACAAGAGTGCGACGCAAGGGTGATGAAGAAAAAACAAATGCTTGCAAACCTAAAATAAAAAACTAAAAATAAAATACCGTTTTTGTTTGTGAGGACTGGAAACTGCAAACTAAAAACTGCAAACTAAAAAGAAGATGAATATAGAAAAAATTAAAACATTAGGCGACCTGAAAAAAGCTGGCTACAAAAGAAGAACCGTGAAGGAAGAAATCCGTGAGAACCTTATAAGAAAATTACAGAACAAAGAATCTACATTTTCAAATATTATAGGTTATGAAGATTCTGTGATCCCGGACACGGAAAGAGCATTGCTTTCGCGGCATAATATTTTATTTCTTGGATTGCGCGGGCAGGCAAAAACAAGAATGGCGAGGCAGATGGTTGATTTGATGGATGAATATATTCCTTTTGTTGCAGGCAGCGAAGTGAATGATGACCCGTTGCATCCAATTTCGAAATATGCAAAGGATATTATTGCTGAAAAGGGCGACAGTACTGCGATTGAATGGCTTCACCGTAGCGATCGCTACGGAGAAAAATTAGCAACGCCGGATGTTAGCGTCGCAGATTTGATCGGCGATATTGACCCGATAAAAGCAGCAAATCTTCGACTGAATTTTGCTGATGAGCGAGTGATCCATTTCGGCATCATCCCAAAAAGCAATCGCGGCATTTTTGTTATTAATGAGATTCCAGATCTGCAAGGGCGTATACAAGTGTCACTGTTCAACATTTTGGAAGAAGGCGATATCCAGATACGCGGATTTAAATTGAGGATGCCGCTCGATATTTTATTTGTGTTCACGGCGAACCCTGAGGATTATACAAATCGCGGATCGATTGTAACTCCCTTGAAAGACAGGATTGAAAGCCAGATACTCACGCATTATCCAAAAAGTATTGAACATTCATTGGCAATTACAGAACAGGAAGCAGATATTTTGGATGAACAAAAAAGTAAAGTGAAAGTGAGTGATCTGGTGAAGCGGTTGATTGAACAAGTTGCATTTGAAGCAAGGGCCAGTGAGTTTGTTGACAAGAAAAGTGGTGTGAGCGCAAGGCTTACCATTGCTGCATTTGAGAATGCGGTGAGCGCTGCGGAAAGACGTGCTATTGTGAACAAAGAAAAAGAAACGCAAGTGTGGATGAGCGATCTGGTGGGAATCATTCCTTCAATAACAGGAAAAATTGAATTGGTTTATGAAGGCGAACAAGAAGGCCCTTATCAGGTTGCATTTAATTTATTGGAGAAAGCATTCCGCACGCAGTTCATTAATTATTTTCCGAATCCTGAACAATTAAAAAAACGCAAGGCTTCAGAAAAAGAAGAAAACCCTTTCAGGCCTATTACTTCCTGGTTTGATAAAGGCAATCAATTAAATTTATTTTTCAACACGCGGGATGATGAAAAAATTCAACAGCTTTATAAGGTTGATGGGCTGCATGCGCTGATAAAAAAACATTTCAAACAAGCGAATGAAAAAGAAACTGCATTGCTGATGGAATTTGTGTTGCATGGATTGGCAGCATACTCATTAATAAGCAAAAAAATTGTAGAAGGAAGAATTGAGTTTAAAGATTTGATTGGCTCAATGGTAAATCTTGGCGGCACTTACAGCACCGATCAGGATTTTGATGAGAACGATTTTAATTAAAACCCAAAACAACTGATATGAGACTTTTAAAATTCGCAGCGGTGATGGCGTTTATGCTATTCGCTGTTAACTTGTATGCGCAAGATGCAATAAGTTATCAACTGCCGCCGAAAGACATTGCAGATTTGTTGCTTGCAAAACCTACACCTTCGGTGCTTATTGATAGCAAAGCAGAATGGATGATTTTAATGGAACGCAGCACATATCCTTCTGTTGAAGAATTGGGTCAGCCTGAATTAAAAATTGCGGGTCTCCGTATCAATCCAAATAATTTCTCTCCGAGCAGGCAATTTTCCATCAATAATTTTACTTTAAAAAACATCAAGGCAGGTAAACAATATTCAATTACCGGTCTTCCCGCAAACCTTTTGGCTGGTAATATTAATTGGAGCCCCGACGAAAAGAAATTTGCATTTACAAATACTACAAGCAGCAAAGTAGATTTATACGTGGTAGATATTGCCATGCAAAAAGCAACAAAAATCAATAAAGAAGCTTTGAATACTGTTGTGGGAGATGTGTATGTTTGGTTAGATGATAATACCATTGTTTATAAATCCGCAACGCAATTGCCATCGGCAGCACCAAAAAAACCAATCATGCCAAAAGGGCCAACTATTCAACAGAGCCTTGGCAAAACCGCTCCCAGCGCAACTTTTGAAGACCTTATCAAATCTCCTTATGACGAACAGGCATTTGAGTTCATGGCAACATCGCAGCTGATCCAAAATAAAAACGGGATTGAAACAAAAATTGGCAAGCCTTCTATTTATTTAGACTTTCAATTATCGCCCGATAAAAAATATTTTTTGACAAAAACTATTAATAAACCGTTTTCTTATTTAGTGACTGCTTTTGGTTTCCCATCAACAGTTTCAATAATTGATGTTACAGGAAAAGTTTTAAAAGTAGTTGCTGATTTGCCAAGCACTGAAGGAACGCCGAGTGGTTATGATAACACACAAAATGTTCCAAGTGATTTCGAGTGGCGTGATGATGAGGCAGCAACGGTTGTATGGGCAATGCCATTAGATAGTGGTTTGATAAAAAAGAATGTTGACTACCATAATGCGGTTTATTCTTTAGCAGCGCCATTCACGGGCGAGGCAAAAGAATTATTTAAAACGAAAATGCGCTATGCGGGAACATCCTGGGGCAATGAAACATTTGCATTGGTGTATGAAGTTTCAAGAGCGAAACAAACATTGAGAGCAAGCCGATACAATACCACAAGTAATACTTTGGAAACATTGTTTGAGCGAAATCAAACAGATGCTTATGGCAACCCCGGAAGCCCCGTGACAGAAAAAAATAAATTCGGGAGAGATGCCATTATTGCTATTGATAATGGGACAAAATTATTGATGAACAATACTACAGGCTCTTCTCCAAAAGGAGATTTGCCTTTTCTGGCGAAGTTTGATTTGTCAACCAAACAAAATGAAATTATATGGCGATGCAGCGAAGGGACTTATGAATTTGTAGTTGATGTGATAGACCCTAATAATCTTATTTTGCTTACAAGAAAAGAATCGCAAAAAGATGTTCCAAATTTTTTTATTAAAGATCTTAAATCAGGAACGGCAGACAAAGCTGTTACTTCATTCACCAATCCGTATCCGCAATTAGAAGGTGTTACCAAACAAAAAATTTCTTACAAACGCGCAGACAGTGTTGATCTCACCGGCGATTTATATCTGCCTAAAAATTATAACAAAGATAAAGATGGCCCTTTGCCGGTTTTGATGTGGGCCTATCCGCGTGAATTTAATTCTGCTTCTGATGCGGCACAGGTGCGTGGCTCAAAATACCGTTTCACAATAATCGGTGCAGGCTCGCCGATATTTTATGTAACGCAAGGCTATGCCATTTTTGATAATGCTGAAATGCCCATCGTTGCAACAAGCGCAGACAAAAAACCAAACGATGATTTTGTGCATCAGTTGCAAATGAATGCAGAAGCTGCTATTAATAAATTAAGTGAAATGGGAGTTGGAGATAGAAACCGCGTGGCAGTCGGCGGTCACAGTTACGGCGCGTTTATGACGGCGAATTTATTAGCGCATACAAATTTATTTAAAGCGGGCATTGCGCGCAGCGGAGCATACAACAGAACGCTTACGCCGTTTGGTTTTCAGAACGAGGAGAGAACTTATTGGCAGGCGCCGCAATTGTATTATGAGATGAGCCCTTTCAGTTTTGCTGATAAAATTAAAACGCCAATCTTATTAATTCATGGCGATGCGGATGATAATCCTGGCACATTTCCGATCAACAGCGAAAGATTATTCAATGCGATAAAAGGAAATGGCGGAACCGTGCGATTTGTTTTTCTTCCTTACGAAGCACACGGTTATCGCGGCAAAGAAAATTTATTGCACATGTTGTGGGAGCAATATCAGTGGCTGGAGAAATATGTGAAGAATGCGAAATAAAATTATTAATTACTAATTAATAATTATCAATTAATACCTTACCTGCACATTAAATTTTCCTTCACCTTCGCCAAGTTCGTTCGCTGCGGCGTTGCTGATGCGCACAACTAATCCTTCGCTTTCTTTCATATCAGGCAATTGGCCGAGCACTTTTGCAAACACACTTTTTTGTGTGGCCGGTGCAATCACCTTTATAATTTTGCCGACAGGAATATTATTAATGAGCACATAATATTTTCCATCATTCCATCCGCTTGAGCTTTTGAAAGTGCCGGCAGTTCCGCTTGTTTTATTACCTGCATCAGAATAATCTGCACTGAAGTAACCACCATTCAAACGATTTGTATTTGAAGATGTGTTAGAAGCATAAACTGCTTTTGATGGTGGATTGGCTGTTGGCGGAGCAACGGTTTTAGTTTCCTGCTTTATTTCTTGTTTTGGTTTCTCAACAACTGCAGCAGCTTTTTTTTCCGGCTTTGCAACTGAAGCGCTTTCTTCAATATCATTCGTTTTCGTATCTGTCGCCGCATCAACTTTATTTGAGCCTGCGCTTGCCAGATAAGAGAGCGATGTCTTTACTTTCATATAACCAATCACAAGTTGCATCCCTTCTTTCACTCCGTCCTTTTTTATCTTATTCCATTTTTCTAAATTTTCAACAGGCACTTTATTATATTCAGCGCTTACATGAGAAAGCATTTCACTCGATTGAACAGTATGATAGACTGGTACAAAAGTTTCATCAGCATTCTTCTTTCCGTCTTGTGAAAAATTAATATTGGTAAGCGGGATTTTCAATTGCTGCCCGATGCTTAGCGGATGATCGAGCGTGAGACCATTAAATGGTGCCATCTCTTTCGGGCTCACATTAAAAATGCGGCCGACACTGTACCAGTTTTCTTTTGCAACAATCGTGTGAACGAGATATAATTTCCCCGTTTCTCCATGAACGTTTAAATCATGAGATTGTGAAAACGAAAACTTAATGAACAAAATGAGGATAGCAATTAACGTTAATCTTTTCATGGCATCTTTTTTCTGGATTGCATGTGCAAAGATGGGAAAATATCTTGCAAATAAAATACTAAAAAATAGTAAATTAGTTCTATGAACATTATAGGTAAATGGAAAATTGCCGAAGCAGAAATGGGTGGCAAATCATTGCCCACAGATACATTTAAAGATTTAATACTTGATCTTGACGAAACAAGTTACCAGATTATTGTGCAAACTGTAGTAGACAGCGGTTTGGTAGAGCTTATTAATGATCATTCTCCGCTTGCACTAAGCATCACTGCTCTTTTTGGGCATAACAAAGGCAAAACTTTTCGTTGTATTTATAAATTTGATGGCGAAGATTTAATCATGTGCTATAATCTCGGTGGCGACAGTTATCCAATCTCATTCGAAACTTTTGGAAATACGTTGCTTTATTTGGTGCGATACAAACGCATTTAATTTATTCCTTTTTTTTAATTGTGAAGATTTTGCGTTTTCACAAAGAAGCTTGTCATTTCGAGCCCGGCGCATTAATGTTTTATCATTCTCAGCGAGCAGGGCGAGAAATCTCAACAACATAATTTCGAGAATGCAAAAGATTCCTCATCCTTATTTGCTTTTATTTTAAATCTCCTTGCTTCAACGGATTCGGAATGACAAGTCGCTGTTGTAATTATTTTTTTATTTAGCATCTTCTCTTTTTTTGATTCTCCATTCAGAAGGATAATAATTATTGACCCTGTTCTGCAAAATTTTTATCCAGCCTAAATTTTGGTTTTGATATTTCACAGTGCACCAGCCCTTATGATCGGTATCAATTTTGATTTCTTGTTTTCTCAAATAACTCAAAGCCTGTTCCTTTGAAAGCTCGATGCATAAAGTGGTTGAGCCAATCAAGTTGCTTAATGCAAGTTCATGTTCCGGTATCAATTCGTGCGGCGTAATTTTACCGAGGAGCACGCCGGCTTTTTTGATATATAAATTTGATTTCAAAAAATTAAGGTCGTTCAATACATTTTCCGGGATTGCATAAACAAGATTTTCATTTTTTATAAGTGTTGGATCAGCATCATTTTTTATCCATTCTCTTGCTAAAATCTCCTCAGCTTTTGAAAGCTTTTCAAAATTTTGCTTTTTAGTTTTCGGGAAATGAAAAGCATCACCTTCCTTTTTACGGAATGCTGCTATAAAAAAACCTTCGCCTTTTAATTTGTCAGGATAAAAACGATATCCATAAGCGTTATTTTTATCGGAAACAGTTTCAATAATATTCCAATAGTCAATCAGTTGAAGACGGATGCTGGTGAATTCAAAATTTCCAATGAGCCAGTCTAAAATCTCTTCATCTTCTTCTTTTGAATAGGAACAAGTTGAATAAATCAAGATCCCATCTTGTTTTAGTGCAGGCATTATATCAGCCAAAATCCTTTGCTGTCGCTGATTGCAGAGCATCACATTTTTTTCGCTCCATTCAGTGATGGCTTCAGGGTCTTTCCTGAACAAACCACTTCCGCTGCAAGGCGCATCAACCACAACCACATCAAAATAATTTTCAAGTCTTGAAAAATCTTTTGGGTCGTTGTTGGTCACAATCACATTTTCCGTCCCCCATTTCGTTATATTTTCTGAAAGAATATTTACTCTTGCTTTGATCACTTCGTTGCTTACCAATAAACTTTTGTTGCTGATTAAAGATTGGATCAAGGTTGATTTTCCGCCGGGAGCTGCACACAAATCCAATACGCGCAGCGGTTTCTTTAAATCAGCCGTTTGCCTCAACGCTTCTTCCAAAAACATACTGCTTGCTTCCTGAACATAATAAGTTCCTGCATGAAATAAAGGATCAAGCGTGAATGACGGACGCTCGGAAAGATAATACCCGTGCGATGACCAAGGAACTTTTTCGTGAATGGTGAATGGTGAATGATGAATGGCATTTGACCATTCACCATTCACCATTGACAAGCATTTTGAAGGATTGAACCTGATTGAAGTTATCTGTTCGCCAGTGCTGTGAACTTCAATAAAAGATTTTTCATCAAAGCCTTTTATTCTTTTTAATGACTGCAATAATTTTTCCGGCAATCCTGAATCAGTCATAGTTCGTGTTATTGTTTCTTACACTTATTAAGCATCAAAAATTATCACAATCATCCTCAGCTTTTAAAACCTGATAGTGAAATGCTGCTTCGCTTTAAAATCATTTTTTAAAAACACAATCCCTATAAAGAAAAGATCAACGGTGAGCATTATGCGCAAGTCATTTTTTATTTCCTGCCATGCTTCTTCCATCTCTTTGCTCCAGTGGATATCATCAAAAATCAATATCGAGAAACCTGAAGTTTGATTAATGAGCAAATTAAAATATTCCAATGTTGGCTCCTTGCGGTGATTGCCATCTATAAAAGCTAAATCAAAATGGTTATTGATACTTAAAGTATTTGGCAAAACGTCATCAAAATTTCCGGTTATCGATTGAATATTTTTTAGCCCCAGAAATTGAAAATTTTTTTTCGCGATCTTCAGCAATGCCAGTTGAGCCTTCAATAGTAAAAAGAGTTGCATTTGGCTTTGCAGAAGCAAGATAAGCAGATGAAATTCCCAAAGAAGTGCCAAGCTCAATCATTGTTTGGGGCTGATAATAATTTGCGATCCTGAAAAGAAGCTGAGCCAGCTTTTTATTTTTTGCAGCATGTTTTGCGATGTCACAAACTTTTCGACGGTTTTTTTTTGAAACAGATGACCCGGCACCAAAATCTTCTACTTCAATAATGGTAGCATCTGTTAATAATTTTTGCCGCAGGTTTTCGATTTGCTGATAAGCATAAAAATCTCTGTCGTCGTTCAAAACATTCGTAACAAAATCAAAAACAAAAGGAGAGTGGATGCCGTGGCCTTTTCCATTTGAAGCAGTAAGGTAATAATGAAGATATTTTTTTGTGAGCGTTAATTTAGAATACATCGGTTATTGATTATTCTTAATCCACACTTGAAAACTATAGGCATACTGATGTTTTTCATCAATAGGGAAATCGTCATTCGATTCAAGCTTCCATTTTGTTTCATCTATCGATGGGAAAAATGCATCGCCGTCAATAATTGTATGCACACGGGTCATATAAATTTTGTCAGCAATTGAAATGGATTCGGCATACACTTTTCCGCCGCCAATCACAAATGCTTCATTACAATCTGTTTGTTTTGCCAATTCAATAGCTTCCGGCAACGAAGCTGTAATCTGTGCTTTTTCATTATCAGGCTTCCAATCTTTCTGATGTGTGATAACGAAATTAAATCTCCCCGGAAGCGGCTCTCCGTTCATTGATTCGAAAGTTTTTCTTCCCATAATAACAGGCATGCCCCATGTTGTGTTCTTGAAAAATTTTGTATCATTCGGCAAGCGCCAAAGCAGTTGATTGTCTTTGCCAATCACATTATTTTCAGAAGCGGCAACGATAAGAGAGATGATCATGGGAATTGGAAATTAGAGATAAGGAATGAAATTGGAAATAAGAAATAAATAATAATGAATAAGAAAATTCGCTGATTATGCGGGCGGCTTGTCGTTTGTAAATTATTCATCTTGTATTAAAATGTTGCAAAATAAATAATCGGCGATTCAATATTTTTTCATTCCTTATTCCTGATTATTCACTTCTTATTTAAACTGCTACTGCCGCTTTAATGCCCGGATGGCTCTGATAATTTTCTAATTTGAAATCTTCAAATTGAAAATCAAAAATATTTTTTACGGATGGGTTGATATGCATTGTTGGCAAAGCAAACGGAGTTCTTGTCAATTGCAATTTCGCCTGCTCAATATGATTGTTATACAAATGCACATCACCAAACGTATGTATAAATTCTCCGGGTTTTAAATCACAAACCTGTGCAATCATCATCGTGAGCAATGCATACGATGCAATATTAAAAGGCACTCCTAAAAAAACATCTGCGCTTCGTTGATATAGCTGACAGCTTAATCTTCCATCTGCCACATAAAACTGGAACATAGTGTGGCAGGGCATTAGCGCCATCTCAGGCAAATCAGCCACATTCCATGCGCTTACAATTAACCTGCGGCTGTCTGGTGTTTTTTTTATTTGCTCAATCAATTGCGAAATCTGGTCAATTGTTTTTCCGTCAGCGCCTTCCCAGCTTCGCCATTGTTTTCCGTAAACAGGCCCAAGCTCTCCATTTTCATCTGCCCATTCATCCCAAATGCCTACACCGTGTTCTTTCAGGTATTTGATATTTGTATCGCCTTTTAAAAACCAAAGCAATTCATAAATAATACTTTTCAGGTGAAGCTTTTTTGTAGTAACCATCGGGAAACCGTCATTCAAATTAAATCTCATCTGGTATCCAAAACAGCTAATTGTGCCGGTCCCGGTCGTATCGGTTTTAGCAATGCCGTTGTCCAAAATATGTTGAAGCAAATCGAGGTATTGGTGCATGGGTGCAAGTTACGCAAACTCTGAACTTTGAGTTGCAAGATTTTAGTTGTTGTTGAGAAACTGTGGATTATAATTTATAAAGGCGCTGTGGGTAATTTCTTTTTTTTGGTAACCGGCTTTGGTACTTCTATTAAGCATCCTTGCGTCGCACTCTTGTACTATTGAAATTCTATGCAGCGCTGTTTTCAATTGCTGCATTCTTTCTTTATTTATTAATTTGCTTCATGCTTTATGCAAAAAGAAATGTTTTGGCTGTGAAATTCCTGCTTATATTTTTATTCATTTCTTTTATTTTTCAATCCGCTTTATTTGCGCAAAAAGATTTTTTCCAGCCTTCTGTAAATTACAATTCAAGCCGCGGTGCCGGCGTAATAGTTTCAGAATCCGTTCTTGCAACGGCTGTTACTTTCGGCTTAAATTATTTGTGGTATAAAAAATTCCCACATTCCAAATTTCATTTATTCAACGACAATGCGGAATGGCTGAATATGGACAAAGTTGGCCATGCCACCACTGCTTACAATATTGCAGCCATCCAAAGCGATATATTTCATTGGGCCGGCGTTAAGCCCGTTCCCGCTGCAGCTATCGGATCATTAACAGCGCTCGGTTTTATGACGATGATCGAAATTCTTGATGGGCACTCATCCAAATGGGGTTTTTCGATAGGTGATATGCTTGCCAATCTTTCCGGTTGCTTATTGTTTCAAGGGCAGCAGTGGATGTGGAACGAGCAGCGCATCAGCCTGAAATTTTCTTATCATTATACCATGTTCGCGAAATATTATCCGCAGGAACTTGGCAGCAATTGGCGCGAAAGGATTTTGAAAGATTACAACGGGCAAACGTATTGGCTTTCGTTTAATATAGGCTCATTCCTTTCTTCAAAAAGTGATTTCCCAAAATGGCTGAATGCTTCTATCGGTTATAGCGCAGAAGGAATGATTGGCGCCAGAGAAAACCCAAAAGAAATGAATGGCTTACAGATTCCCGAGTTTAAGCGCTACCGCCAATTTTATTTTTCTTTTGATACCGATTTATACAGGGTCAACAATACTTCTGATTTTGCTGATATGCTTCTTAAATTTAATCGCACATTAAAGATGCCGTCGCCAAGCATTGAATGGAATGAAGAACAAGGAGTGAAATGGCACTGGCTCTATTATTAGATTTGCGATGCGAGAAGACAGAATTTGGAATGGGAAAGTGATCTAAAAAAAAAAAGGGCCAGGATAGAAATCCAGCCCCGTTTTAAAATCCAATATCCTATGAAAAACCGAATACATTAACGCAAAAGGCATTCCATTATTATTCTAAGCTTAAAATTTTGGCATTTAAATATTTTCTTTCCCAATTTTAGCAAAACAAGTTTCATTGTGGGAATTTTAAATTGCCAATATTTGCAGGTGGCATACAAAAAAACGAAGGCACAGCTTTCGCTGCACCTCGCATGTAGGGCTTAGTGGGATTAAGTGCTTTAATTATAAAGAAAAATTACCTGCTATGGATATCTTCAAAACTAAACATATGGATGCCTTTCGCCAATAACACATTTGTAGTATTTTTCTTTTCGCCAAACTCTTATCCTTTCATTTTGTATTTTGTTGTACAAGCAAAACCACAATCAATAATAAATGCATTATTGCAGGCTCATAGTAATAATTATCTTCTCAGTTCTCAGTTTATCATCACAATGCCAGACAGGCAGCGTAACATCTTTTAAAAGGTGCGCTGAAAAAACAATCAACTTCGAACAAGGCCTTATAAATAATTCAATCGCAAGCGTTATTACTGATGCAATTGGCCTCACATGGGTTTCGACCATAACCGGCCTTCAGCGGTTCAACGGTGTGGCTTTGGAAAAAATAACACCCATTATAGATGATGATACCATTCTGATAAATTATCCTGTATTTTTTTTGGCTGCACAAAATGGCTCCTTGTTGATAGGCTATAAAAGAGGGATTTTGGAATACGTGCCATCTACAAACTCTTTTATAAAAAAACTTTCCATTCCCCCTTTAACAAACCTTCATTATTCGCTTGTGCCTGTTAAGGAAACTGCAGAAGGCATTTGGTGTTTTCAAGAGAACAGGGGATTGCTTATCTATAATCATCAGCAGGCATCAGCAGCATTGCTTTCATCAAATGAAATTGTGAACGTTGATAATATTTTTTTTTCAGGCGCTCTTTCATTCAGCATTGTAATTGCAAGCAATTGCAATTTTATTTTTATGCGTTCAGAAAAGAACGCGGTATTGCAAATTGATATTTATTCTCACAAGCTAAAATACATTCAGGATAATCACAGGCAAATACTTGGAATTTCCTGCAATGAAAAAAACCTGTTCATCACTTCAAGCGATGGCCTAACATCTATAAATATAAATGACGGTTCTGTTTCCGGCAATTACCGTTTTGAAAAGATGACAACTGAGCATATTGAAAATTCCGTCATTTTTAAAACAAAAAACAGTCAACTATTAGTGAGCGCGGAAAAGCACTTGTATGAATTTGACAGCTTATGCAATTTCCAAAAAGAACTTACGAGGTTAGACAATGAAACATTCGTCGCTACAGGAAGGATCGCCGGTATCTATGAAGATACATTCAATAGAATATGGCTCATGACAAATGACGACATGAAGCGCATTCAGGATGCTGAGATTTCATTTGAGCATTTTTTTTACTCAAAAGAAAAAAACAATTTTGTTCGTGCTGTTTATTATGACAGGGATAAAAATATATTGCTCGCCGGCTGTTATAATGGTGGCCTTCAACTGTACGATAGTTTAGGAAATCCCTTGTGGGCATCTTCTCTGATTTCCGATGATGTAAAAGATGTTCTTTTCATTGAAAAGCTGGCAGAAGATCGATTATCTGGTCATCACTCTTGGGAACGGTTGGTACATTCTCCAGCTTTCTACAAAAAAAATTACGAGAGTCGATTTATCTGCTTTCCTAAGTGAAGGACAAAAATTAAAAGCGAACAATTTTGCCAATTCAATTCAGCGCATCAATGACAGCGTCATTTTCATTTCATCCAGTTTCAATATTTATAAATGCCTCATAAAAAAAGGAAGTATTCATTCTATTTGCACGCTTATTAAAAGCACTGATATTTCTTCCATGCCAATAAACTGTTTTATATACACAGCCGACAAAACTTTGTGGGTAGGCACTTCAAGAGGAGCGCTTTTTAGAATTCGGCAAAATGGAGATGTAAAAAACATAAACATACCTGAAAATTATGTGGTGCGCTGCCTGATGGAAGATGACAAACACAATATTTGGGCAGGCTCAGAAAAGGGTTTGTTTGTGTATACAGCAGAAGGCAAATTAATGAAACAGGTCACCAAAGAATCGGGGCTGAGAAATGATTTTATATATGCGCTGCTTAGGGTTGACAGCAACTCTGTTTTTGCCAGCACCAATCTTGGCCTTTCATTGATCTCAAACGACGGGAGCATAAAAAATTACACCAAAGAACTTGGCTTGCAGGAAAATGAATTCAATACACAATCAGCCACAAAATCGCCGTCGGGGAAATTATTTTTCGGAGGTGTAAAAGGCATCACTGCTTTTTATCCCTGGGAATTATCAAAAACAACAGACAATGCGATCATCCACGTTGCACAGCTTGTTGTGAATGATTCGCTCTACAATTCTTCCGCCGGAATGTGGGAAGGCGATTCGATCCATCTGAAATATAATCAGAACCGTTTGCAGTTCAACGTTGCAGCAATCGGTCTTTTTAATCCGGATGGATATATCTATCATTATAGAATGCGCGGCGCAGAAGAAGTTTGGCAAACCTTAAACGAACTTATTCCATTGAGGTATACGCTCGCGCCCAGAGAATATACTTTTGAAATAAATTGCAGCCCGCTTCTTTCTCCTAATCGAATTTTCACAAAAAAAATCACTGTCATTATTGATCCGCCGTGGTGGCAAACATGGTGGTTCCGACTAATTGCATTTGCTGTTTTAGTGGCGTCCATTCCAGTCATTATTTTTCAATATAACCGCAAACAATATCAGGAAAAAATACAGCTGCTTCAACTGCAGAATGAAATACAAAATGAGCGCGAGCGAATATCAAAAGAACTCCACGATAATATTGGCACACAATTGAGCTATATTAGCAGCAATGTTGATTGGATATTGGAAGCGCCGGTGCCTTTAAAAAAAGAAGAAGAAACAAAAAGATTAAGCGTTGTGAACAGCACTGCGAAAGAAATGATCGCTGATTTAAGAGAAACTATTTGGGCCATTAAAAAAGAAGCAATTCAATTAGATGAGCTTGCAGACAGGCTGAAACAATTTATTCAATCGCAACGGATTTTAAGACCGGGCATCGAAATATTTTTTTTAGAAGAAATTGAAAACAACGTCAGGTTTTCGCCAACAGAAGCGCTTAATATTTTTCGTATTTGCCAGGAAGCAATCGTTAATAGCATCAAGCATTCCGGAGCAAAAAAATTGAGCGTTATAATTCAATCCGGCAAATCACAGAATTTTCAAGTTGTTATTGAAGATGATGGGAAGGGTTTTTTGACCAATGCGCAATTCAATGGTCATTACGGGCTTGAGAACATGCGCAGCAGGGCTCAGGAGCTGGCGCCAGGCTCGATATTGTTTCTGTTGAAGAACAAGGAACAAAAATCAGCATCAGCAAATAACCTGATTGATGATGATCTTTAATTAAATTATACAAATGAGTTATTGTTTTTGTTATAAAAAAAAATCAAGTTTGCTGAATATTTATGAAAATACCAATTGGCATAGTAGATGACAAATCGCAAAACCGACTTTCTCTTGCTGAAAGGATAAATTATTCTGATGATATCGATGTTGTGCTGACAGCTCATGATGGTTACGATTTTCTCGATCAAATGAAAAAGGTTTCAAGGCTTCCGGCTGTTATCTTGATGGATATAGAAATGCCCGGCATGAATGGTATTGAAGCCGTTCGTACCGGCAAACATCTGTACCCTGAAGTGAACTTTTTGATGTTGACCGTTTTTGATGATGATGATAAAATTTTTGAAGCCATTAAAGCCGGAGCCACCGGCTATTTATTAAAGGATGAAAAGCTTGCTGTAATTATCGATTGCATTGAACAGTTGGTTGAAGTAGGCGGCTGCGCCCATGAGCCCGAGGATTGCACGAAAAGCATTGAACCTTTTAATGAAAGCTTCATTGCCCGAAAAAGAAAATACAGCGATAGAAAAAAATGATTATGACCTTTCATCTCGTGAAACAGAAGTACTTAAATTAACGGTTGATGGCTACGATTATAAAGCAGTTGCTGAAAAATTATTTTTGAGCAGCCATACTGTTCGCAAGCATATTGCTAATATTTACCACAAGCTGCACGTTACTTCAAAAGCGCAAGCCATTAAAATTGCAACAAAAAATAAATTGATTTAAGCTCCGCAGCTTATTTCTTAAAAAGAATTTTATACGCCACTGCATAATCTGCAGGATATTTTTTCGAAACTTTTATATTCAGCCCGTTTGCCTTTTGTGCCCAGATTATTTTTTGATTGCTGCCAACGAGCTCCACGCCAGAAACCACACCGTTGCCGGCTTTCAGCGATAATGATTTGATAATGACATCTTCTTTGGGAACTGCTAAGGTGATTGCGTACAGCGCATCTCCTTTTGTTGTAAAGCGTATATCCATCGCCGTGAAATCTTTCACTTTGCCATCAATAAAAGAGCCCCCGATGTTTTCGGTTGGCCCTTCACCAAATATTTTCCAGGGCCTTGTCCCGTAAATGGCTTCTCCATTTATGCCAAGCCATTTGCCGATTGATAATAAAAGCTGTTGCTGTTCTTCCGGGATGGTGCCATCAGATTTTGGCCCGATGTTCAATAATAAATTCCCGTTCTTGCTAACAATGTCGGTTAATTCATCAACTACATATTGCGGCGATTTGTATTTTTCTCCATCAATAAATCCCCACGATTTAAAGCCGACCGCATCATCCGTTTGCCACGCCAATGAGCGAATGCCCTGAAGCTTTCCTCTTTCCAGATCCAGCACAGCAGCGCTATCGGGAAAAGATTTGTTTTTATAATTCAGCACAACGCCGCCATTGTTCCATGCAAGGCCCTGGTTGTAATAAAAAGCGGCAAATGATTTTCTGTAAGGTTCCATTGCAGGCTGCTCGATCCACCAGTCGAACCAAAATAATTGTGGGTGATATTTATTAACAAGCTCGGTGCTGCGCAAAAGCCAGTCGTTCATATATTCTGTTGTCAGCGAGTCTTTTTCTTCTCTCGCAGGGCCATAAAAATCCTGATATGCAGGATCGTTGACATCCGAATCAAATTTTCTTCCCTGATTAAAAAAGAACCAATGCTCAATGCGGTGCGATGAAACACCAAATACTAATCCTTCTTTTCGCACAGCTTCTGAAAGCTCACCTACAATATCTCTTCTCGGCCCCATATTGTATGCATTCCATTTTGATAAGCTGGTATTGTACATTGCAAATCCATCATGATGTTCAGCAACAGGCACAACATATTTTGCACCTGCTTTTTTGAAAAGAGCGGCCCACTGTGTTGCATCAAATTTCTCTGCTTTGAACATCGATATAAAATCTTTGTAGCCAAATTTATTTTGCGCTCCATATTTTTCAATATGATGTTTGAATTCATCCGTGCCTTGCTGATACATTTGCCGCGGGTACCACTCAGAACCAAATGCAGGGACCGAATAAACGCCCCAATGAATAAAGATGCCAAACTTTGCATCACGGTACCATTCAGGGCATTCATATTTGCTCAGTGATTGCCAGGTAGCTTGATATTTATCTTGCGCGATCGAATTGCTTATTATTAATGCTGAAGCAATCAATAAAGAAAAATGGGAAAGAATTTTTCTCATGAAGTATTATTTGAAATGTAATGAGGGAAAGAAATTTATTAAAAATAAACAAAAACAATTGCTGTGCCATCGATTAAAAATAATTTTCAAATCGAAATCCGATTTTTTTTCGGCACGGGTGCATCAGATTTTTTTGAATTACGGTGCCGGCTAATGAAGTCATTGCAAGAACAAGGCGTTCCATGAATAGCGATCTTGCTGCATAAACCTTTTATTTGCAGAAATTGATTTATATTGAGAGACCTACTTTTTTTATTCCTAACTTAACTGATGCCTCAACAAAACCGTCAGCTTGCGGCTATTCTTTTTACTGACATTGTCGGCTATACTGCTATGATGCAAAAGGATGAAGGGCACGCAGTTGAGATAATGAAACATTATATCAGTGTTTTGCCAAAAGCAGTTTCCGATTATTCAGGCAAAATTCTTAATGACTACGGTGATGGAAATCTTTGTTCTTTTACCAGCGCTACCCAGGCAATTAAATGCGCCATAGAAATACAACAGCAGTTGCAAACTTCCCCGTTAGTGCCACTACGAGTAGGCATGCACGTTGGTGAATTATTTTTTGAAAATGAAAAAGTAATGGGCGATGGCGTGAATGTAGCATCGCGCATCCAATCATTAGGTCAGGCGAATTCCATTCTTTTTTCCAAAGAAGTTTTTGATAAGATTAAGAATCAGCCCGAATTCAAAACCATTTCTCTCGGCAAATTTGAATTTAAGAACGTAGATGACCCAATGGAAGTTTTCGCATTGGCAAATGATGGGCTAAAAGTGCCTAAACGGGAAGAAATGAGCGGCAAACTAAAGGAAAAACCAAACCGGAGAAAATGGTTGGTCGCTGCTTTAATTGCCGGACTGGCCTTGATTTCTTTTTTTGTTTATAAAGCAACCCGCACAATCGGATTCACGGGCAGCGAAAAATCAATTGCAGTATTGCCGTTTGAAAATATCGGGTCAGATAAAAGCGAAGAATATATTTCTGATGGCATAACGCAGGACATCATCAATAACCTGTCAAAAATTTCTTCATTACAAAAAGTGATCGGATGGATTTCTGTAAAAAGTCTTAAAAGATCAACGAAGACAGTAAAAGATATTGCCAATGAATTAGATGTGGCTGCAATCCTTTCCGGCACTATAGTAAAGCAAGGCACTAAGACGCGCATCATCGCAGAGCTTACGGAAGCAGGCACCAGCAAGCGTTTATGGGGAGATGATTTTGAATACAGCGGCAGCGACCTTTTAACGATACAGTCGAAGGTGGCAATAGAAATTGTAAATGCATTGAAGGCAAACCTTACACCCGAAGAAAAAAAAGGCCTTTCTAAAAATTACACTGAAAATGTAGAAGCATATAAACTGTACCGATGGGGGCGTTCTTTTTGGGACCAAAGATCAAAGGCAAGTTATGACAGTGCAGAAGTTAACTACAGAAAAGCAATTGATCTTGATCCTGAATATGCATTGGCTTATGCAGGCCTTGCAGACTGTTACACATTTAACCAAAAGGGATTGTCGCAGCCCGAAGCAATATCAATTGCAAGAGATTTTGCGAACCATGCTTTGAAAATTGACAGCACGCTGATAGAAGCGAAAACAACAATTGCATTTATTCAATCTCATTATGATTTTGAATGGAAGAAATCTGCTGTTCTTTTCAAAAAAATAATCAGCGAGGATCCTAATTATGCCATCGCTCATTTATATTATGGTAATGTGCTTGAAAATATTGGCAATATTGATGAAGGGCTGAATGAAACCAAAAAGGCGCTGAGCCTTGATCCGCTTTCTGCGGTTAGCAACTATGTGCTGGGCAGAAATTATTTTCTGGCGCGCAGATATGATTCTGCAATTGCGCAGCTTAAAAAAGCGCTCACTTTGAACCCAAAATTTATTAATTCTTTTGTGCCTTTGGGCGAAGCATATTTGCAAAAAAAACTTTACCCAAAAGCTGTTGATGCTTTTGCCAAACTTCCTCCTATTCCCTTTGATCAGGGTAATAACGGCCTTTTGATGTTGTGTTATTGTTATGCTGTTGCAGGAGATAAAAAAAAAGCAACGGATCTGTTTGAAAAGGTTTCTCCGGAAGACAGGATAAGATGCCCTTATTTTACTTCATTTGTTTATATGGCCCTGGCGATTTTGCCAATGCATTGACACAACTGGAGAATGCATATAACAGCCACTCAATTACAATGCCTTTTCTTAAACTGGATCCTAATTTAGATCCGTTGCGAAATGAACCACGGTTTATAGAATTAATGAGGAAAATGAATTTCGAATAGTTGTTAGCGTTGAATTAGCTTTAAATTACAGGAACATTTTTATCAATACTTTCATAATATAATGCAGAACCAACAACACCAGCTAGCTGCTATCCTGTTTACTGATATTGTTGGTTACACCGCCATGATGCAAGAGGACGAACGAAAGGCTATCAATATTGTAAAGCATTATATCGATACGCTTCAGATAACTGTAGCCGAGCATTCCGGTAAAATATTAAATGATTATGGTGATGGAAGCCTTTGCGTATTTTCAAGCGCTACGCAGGCTGTTCAATGTGCCGTGGAAATACAAAAAAAATTACAAACTGGCCCTACAGTTCCGCTTCGTATCGGCCTTCATATCGGCGAAATATTTTTTGAAGGAGAAAAAGTTTTGGGCGATAGCGTGAATGTGGCATCGCGCATACAATCATTAGGACAAGCGAATACCATTCTTTTTTCAAAAGAGATTTTTGATAAAATAAAAAACAAGTCTGAGTTCAGTGCAATCTCTGTTGGTACATTTGAATTTAAAAATGTTACTGATCCTGTAGAAGTGTTTGCACTTACAAATGAAGGATTGGTAATTCCGAAGAAAAATGAGACGAGCGGCAAGCTGAAAGAGATTCAAAAAAAATCAGTCCTGAAAAAATGGATGATCGCTGCTGTAGTTGTTGCATTGATCGCAATATCTTTTTTTATATACAAAGCAACGCGGCCAACCGGATTTTCGGGTAGTGAAAAATCAATTGCAGTATTGCCCTTTGAAAATATCGGGTCAGATAAAAGTGAAGATTATATTTCCGATGGAATAACACAGGACATCATCAACAATTTGTCAAAAATTTCTTCGTTGCAAAAAGTTATCGGATGGATATCCGTAAAAAGTTTTAAGAAGACAAACAAGACTGTGAAAGATATTGCCGGTGAGCTTGATGTTGCTGCGATCCTTTCCGGCACAATACAAAAACAAGGAGAGAAGACGCACATCATCGCGGAGCTGACAGAAGTAGGCACCAGTAAACGATTGTGGGGAGATGATTTTGAATATAGCGGGAGCGATCTTTTATCAATCCAATCAAAAGTAGCGATAGAAATTGTGAACGCTTTGAAAGCGAATTTAACGCCCGAAGAAAAGAAAGGCCTTTCCAAAAACTACACTGACAATGTTGAAGCATATAAGTTATACCGAAGGGGGCGTTCTTTTTGGGAACAGAGGTCTAAAGCAAGCTATGATAGTGCAGAAGCTTACTACAAAAAGGCAATTGACGTTGATCCTGATTACGCGCTTGCTTATGCAGGCCTCGCAGACTGTTACACGTTTAATCAAAAAGGCTTGTTACAAACCGAAGCAATACCCATCGCAAGAGATTATGCAAACCGAGCTTTAAAGATTGATAGCTCACTGATAGAAGCGAGGACAACGATTGCATTCATTCAATCTCATTTTGATTTTGATTTTAAAGGATCTGTCATTCTTTTCAAAAAAATAATCAGCGAGGATCCCAATTATGTGGATGCTCATATATATTATGGAAATGTATTGATAGGTAAGGGCAACATCGAAGAAGGGCTTAGTGAAGAAAAAAAAGCGCTAAGCCTTGACCCTCTTTCTGTGCGCAGCAACTTTGTGCTCGGCAGAAACTATTATTATTCCCGGAGGTATGATTCAGCAATTTCCCAACTTCAAAAGGCGCTTATATTGAACCCGAAATTTATAAATGCTTTTGTGCCGATGGGTCAGTCGTATTTGCAAAAAAAACTTTACCCAAATGCAATTGAAGCTTTTTCGAAACTTCCCGCCAAACTTTACGATGTCGAAAACAATGGGCTTCTGATGCTGTGTTATTCATATGCTCTTGAAGGAGATGATGCAAAAGCTAAGAATCTTTTTGAAAAAGTTTCACAGGAAGATCGCCTCAAGAGCCCTTGCTATACTGCATATGTTTATATAAGCATGGGCGATTTTGCCAATGCGCTTACTCTGTTAGAATATGCGTATAACGCTCATTCTCTTTACATGCCTGTGATGAAAGTTGATCCCGCATTGGATCCTATCCGCAACGAAACGCGTTTTAAGGAATTAATAAAAAAAATGAACCTCGAGTAAGCTATTTATATTTCAAAAGAACTGCTTTAAAATTGGTTTATTTCTCCAACTGCTCAATCTATTGCACCAACTGCTAAATATAGATGGCTATCTGATTGTACTATAAATAACTTTGGTTAACTTTTGAGTACCTAAAATTTACTGACATGAAAAAGCTGACCATTCTTACACTTGTATTTTTATTATTTGCAAACAGCTTGCGATCACAGGGCTGTATCGCAATTCGAAACCTCGCCGGCTTTGGTCAATTTGCCCAGCTCGGTTATGCGCAAACAAAGGATAAGTGGATGATGGATGTGAACAACAGATATTTCACTGCGCACACGGTTCTGTTCGGAAGAACGAACATGACACCTGCTGACCTCGGCAGTGGTGTCACTTTACATGAGTACACAATGAATATTGATCTGACCAGGGTTTTGGAGAATGGCTGGTCAATAAGTTTGGATGTGCCCATTTCTTCTAACGAAACACTGGGGAAACTTGAACATGCATCGGGCGACTTTCATGTAACGCATGCATTTGGATTAGGTGATATGCGGTTCACAGTTTACAAATGGCTGCTGACTAATGTTTCGAACAGGGGCAATATTCAACTGGGCCTTGGTATCAAATTCGCGACTGGAAATTATCATACGGAAGATTATTTTTATGACGACCCAAATAATAAATCCTCCGGCACATTATACCCCGTGAATGTGGCCATACAGTTAGGTGATGGCGGCACAGGCATCACCACCCAATTAAACGCGTTTTATATTCTCAGCAGGACCATCAATGTGTTTGGTAATTTTTTCTACCTCATCAGCCCGAAAGATCAAAATGGTGTGGCAGCGTGGGTTCCAGGTACCGTCCCTGCTTCTTTTCTTGCGCTGCAGCAACAGGCAACAGCTGATGTGAACAGCGTGCCCGACACATACACGATGCGTGGTGGAGCTAATTTTACCTTCAATAAATTAGTAGGCACAGTTGCTCTAAGATATGAAGGAGTGCCGGCGCATGACCTGTTTGGACAAAATGATGGTGAGCGGAAGTCGGGGCATATTTTTTCTTTGGAGCCCGGCCTGCAGTATAAAATGAAAAAGTCTCTTTTATATGCCTTTGTTACAATACCTGTGGATCGAACCACAATACAAACTGTGCCCGATCAAAGAGCTACAAAAATTTCAGGGCAGTACATGATCACAGGCGGCCACTTTGCAAATTTTCTAATGTTTGTTGGCTATTCATTTACTTTTTGAAATCGAGAGCTAATAAGGCGGGCATTAAGTTTTCTTATATCAGGAATTGTTTTTTTGAAATCAGATGTCAGGGTAAATGAATATTTATTCTGATGGGCACTTTATCTGTGGGTCGTACTGGGCTCGAACCAGTGACCTCTGCTCTGTCAAAGCAGCGCTCTGAACCAACTGAGCTAACGACCCATATTTATTAAATTACAAAGCATTGCAAATATATATGAAACAAGAATTCGTTTCAATTTTCAATTTGTGATTATCATGCATTCTACGTTTTTCTTCTTTTCATTTCTTTTTTTATCAACCCCAACTCTCTTCCGGTTTGGCCCGACATGGAACTGTTTTCCTGTGCGCGGCGCATCAGATATGGTATCACATCTTTAATCGGGCCGAACGGCAAATACTTGCTCACACTGCATCCTGCCTTGGCAAGATTAAAAGTGATGTTATCGCTCATGCCGTACAATTGTGAAAAATGAATATGAGTATGATTCAATGGCAATCCTTTTTGTTCCAGCAATTTTGTTGCATATAAGTTGCTGTACTCATTATGCGATGCCACAATCAAGGCGATATTATCAATGTGCTCAATACAAAATTCCAGGCCGGCATTATAATCTTTATCTGTCGATTCTTTGTTAGGTTGTATCGGTGATGCATAACCGAATTCCGTAGCGCGTTTTCTTTCTTTCTCCATATATGCGCCACGAACAAGCTTTGCGCCAAGAACAAAATTCCTGAGTTGAGCAGCTTCTAATGAATCTTTCAAAAATTTCAAACGATCATGACGATATAATTGAACGGTATTATATACAATCACTTTTTCTTTGTTGAATTTTTCCATCATCAGAATAGTGATCACATCAACAGGATCCTGGATCCATGTTTCTTCTGCATCAACAAGAACGCCAACATTTTTTTCTGCAGCCACTTTGCAAATCTTCGTCATTCTTTCCTGCACGCGCAGCCATTCTGCTTTTTCATTTTCAGACAACGATTCAATTGCTTTTGCATATCGCTTCATCAGGCTTCCCGCATTTTGCTCAACCGAATGATCCAATTTTGCAAGCAGGTCAAACCTTGCAAAGCCGGTTACCTTAATGCTCATAAAAGGAATGTTCGGTTGCGTTGCAGCATAGTTGATCACCCGAATGAATTCATCACAAGCATGGTCAAAACCCTGCTCGCCATCTTCGCCGCCTTCCACACCATAATCCAAAATAACCTGCACATTATATTCGCCTAATTTTTTTGCAACAGCGGCTGTTTCTTCCAGCGTTTCGCCGCCAACAAACTGCGAAAAAATTGTATTGCGGATAATCCCTTTTATCGGCAAGCCGCTACGGATAGCCCACGGCGTTAGTTTTGTGCCAAACTTTACCAGCCATGCATATCCCATTGATGAAAAAAGGAAATCAGCTTTCTTTAATTCTTTATCGGTTTTGTATTCAAAAGCATTCTCCGTATTGTCAAAAGAAATATTCGCCATTGTATTATTCATTCGAACAAGCGTTAGCTGACAAATGTAAGAAGGAAATTTTTTATGTCCTTAGCTTTTGTAATTCTATTTAGCATCGTTGTGTCACTCACTTGTACTGTAGTAATTCTATTGATCGGTGGGTTCAGTAACGGCAATTTCACGCGATTCGATTTTTTGCTCAGAGCTCAAGGCTCAGAGCTCAATGATTACATCCTAGATAAATTTCTTACATTCGGTTTCAATCTTTTTTTATGCCAAAACTTAAACTGCTTTTTGCTGCTGCAATTCTTTTTTTCTCATCCTGCAAAACACATCAGCATTTTGACACCATCATCCGCAACGGAATCATTTATGACGGCACTGGCGCCAAGCCAATTACCGGTGATGTTGGGATCAACAGCGACACGATTGCTTTTATTGGCAATCTCTCCGATGCCGAAACTTCCAACGACATTGATGCAAAAGGAATGGCTGTGAGCCCGGGTTTTATTGATATGCAAAGCCAATCGATGGAATCGCTGATCCAGGATGGCAGATCGCTTGGCGCTATTAAACAAGGCGTAACATTAGAAGTTTTTGGCGAAGGCGAATCGATGGGGCCACTTACAGATACATTAAAAAAAATCGGTGAAAAAAATTTAGGCGATATCAAATACAAAATCGAATGGACAACATTGAAAGAATATTTAGAGTATTTGCAGAAAAAGGGAGTATCAACAAATGTTGCTTCATTTCTTGGCGCAGCAACCATTCGCGAAAATTTATTGATGTTTGATAATCGTGCGCCCGATTCTGCTGAACTAAGCAAAATGAAATTGTTGGTAAAGCAGGGAATGGAAGATGGCGCTCTTGGCATCGGCTCTGCATTGATTTATGCACCGGGCACTTATGCAAAAACGCCCGAACTTATTGAATTGTGCAAAGTAGCTTCATCATATGGCGGCGCATATATTTCTCACATACGCAGTGAAGGAAATCAATTGCTTCAGGCTGCAGATGAATTGATAAAAATTTCAAAAGAAGCAAAAATCCCCGCCATATTTTATCACCTCAAAGCTGCAGGCAAACCGAATTGGTACAAGATGGACACACTCATCAAAAAAATTGACAGTGCCAGAAAAGCCGGATTGGATATTACCGCATGCATGTACACTTACACCGCAGGCGCAACAGGTTTTGATGCATCTATGCCAACATATGTACAGGCAGGAGGTTTGGAGAAATGGATTGAGCGATTGAAAAATCCGGTGATCAGAAAAAAGATTTTGAAAGAAATGGATGAGCCTTCAAACGATTGGGAAAATTTATACCTCGGCGCAGGCCCTGATAATATTATATGCACCGGCTTCAAGCAAGATTCACTGAAATACTTAACTGGCAAGCGTTTGAGCGAAATTGCAAAAATGCGCGGCAAATCTCCCGAAGAAACCATACTCGATTTGATAATTGCAGATCATTCGCGCATCGAAGTAATTTATTTTTTGATGAGCGAAGACAATGTAAAAAAACAATTGCAGCTTCCTTATATGTCCCTTGGTTCAGATGCTGCAAGCATGGCACCGGAAGGCGTTTTTTTAAAAAGCAGTACGCATCCCCGTGCTTATGGAAATTTTGCAAACATGCTTGGGCATTATGTTCGTGATGAAAAAATAATTTCTCTTGAAGAAGCAATCAGAAAAATGAGTGGCCTTGCTGCCCAGCAATTGCATATTAAAAAAAGGGGAACGCTTGAAGTAGGCAACTATGCAGATGTTATTGTTTTCAATCCATCGATGGTGAATGGGATTGCTACTTACGAAAAACCACATCAATTAGCAACCGGCATGGTTGACGTTTTTGTAAATGGCGCGCAAGTATTAAAAGATGGAGAACATACAGGAGCAAAACCAGGCCGAGCAGTATTTGGACCTGGGAAGTCCGCAAGTCCGAAAGACTGAAAAGTCGGAAAGATATTCAAATAATTTTGTTCTTCTTCCGGACTTTCCGACTTTTCTGACTTTCTGACTAATAAAGTATTTATGAAAATCACACACACCGAAATCTACAAATTCAGCATACCAATGCATCCATTCACCATTGCAACAGGAACGATGCATTATGCACAAAATATTTTTTTGCGCGTTCATACGGATGCGGGGTTTTATGGAGTGGGGGAGTGCTCCGCTTTTCCGATGATTGTTGGTGAAACACAAGGCACTTGCTTTGAGATGGCAAAAGACTTTGCAGAATTATGGAAAGAAAAAAATCCTTTGCAGATTGAAGAGAGAATGGATGAACTGCATGCTTTGGCTGCTATGAATTCAACCATTAAAAGTGCATTTGATATGGCGCTGTTTGATATTGCTTCAAAAAATGCTAATCAGCCTTTATATAAATTTTTAGGTGGCAAGAAAAAAAAGATTGAAACAGATTTAACAATCGGGATTGATACAGCAGAAGCGATGGCGAAGCAGGCCATTGAATTTAAGAAAGATGGAGTAAGAATAATAAAAGTGAAATTGGGAAAGAATGCCGATGATGATATTGAAAGAATTAAACAGATAAGAAATGCCGTTGGAAAAAAAATGATTTTGCGTATCGACGCAAACCAAGGCTGGGACTATGAAACAGCGAAAACCGTTTTGAAGGCAATTGCAAAATATGATATTCAGTTTTGCGAACAGCCAATGCGAAGTTGGAATGATGACATCCTTCCGAAGCTAAAGAAAAAATCTCCGATAAAAATTATGGCTGATGAGAGCGTATTCAATCATCATGACGCAACCCGATTGATAAAAGCAAATGCTTGTGATTATGCAAATATCAAATTCGCAAAATCCGGTGGCATATTAGAAGCAAAAAAAATAAATTCAATTTGTGAGGAAAATAAAATTTCCTGCATGATGGGCGGCATGCTTGAAAGCCGCATTGCACTTACTGCATTTGCACATTTCGCGACCGCGCACAGCAATATTACATTTTACGATATGGATACTTGTCTGCTTGGCCATAAAATTGACCCTGTCAACGGAGGCGTAAAATATAAAAAATATTTTCTTCAAATCCCTGATTCACCCGGAATCGGAGCTGATGCTGATAACGAGTTTTTAAAAACTTTGGAAAGCATCACCATCTAAATTAAAGAATGGAATAATTTCATTCCATTCTTTTTTGAGGAAGCTGTTGATTTTTTTTCTACAAAAAATCGTACGGCAATTTTTTAAAAACCGAATGATAATATCCCTTTCAATATCTTTAATAAACATTCAAAAAAATGATTTATTTAACGCAGTTGATATACATTCAGGAAGGGCAAGAGAAATTGTTTCATGAATTTGAGGAAGTTGCTATACCAATCATTTCAAAATATAATGGAAGGCTTTTATTGCGCATCAGGCCGCAAGAAGAATCTTACATTGTAAATAATATTGACAAGCCTTATGAAATGCACTTTGTTGAATTCAACACCGAACAGGATTTTACGAACTTTATGTATGACGAAGAACGAAAGAAATTTTTGCACTTAAAAGAACAATCTATAAAATCATCAGTTTTAATCAGAGGCACAAAAATTTAATAGTGCCTCAGTTTGAATTTTTCACTGCAGCCACTTGTCATGCCGAATCACGAGGCATCATAGGGATTCCTCCTTCGTCGGAATGACAAATCCCGAATTAAATTTCAAATTGAGATACTACTAAAAATTTAATAACAATAAAATTTTGATCAGATAAGCTTAGTTTAAATAAGAAAGCCTAACTATGAAATAATTTTAATCATTTCGATTTTTAATAAATCTATGAATGTATAAAACAACTGCTTCTATTGAATCAAAAAGCCATTACCAAATTCTTGACGGATTGCGTGGTGTCGCTTCTATTTTAGTTATCGCTTTTCATGTGCTTGAAACTTATTCCGGCGGAAACCGTTTTGCACAAATTATTAATCATGGTTATCTGGCGGTCGATTTCTTTTTTCTATTATCTGGCTTTGTGGTTGCATATGCTTATGATGACCGCTGGCCAAAAATGACGCAATGGGATTTTTATAAGCGCCGTCTCATTCGGTTGCAGCCAATGGTTATAATGGGCTCTCTTATTGGTGCAGCACTTTTTTATTTTCAACGTTGTGATATGTTCGGATTGATTGCTCAGACATCTGTTTGGAAGATGCTGCTTATTATGCTGATTGGGTTTACGCTCATACCAATCAGGCCTTCGATGGATATCCGTGGCTGGCAGGAAATGCACCCCTTGAATGGCCCGGCATGGTCGTTGTTTTTTGAATACATTGCCAACATATTGTATGCTGTGATCATTAGAAAATTTTCTAAAAAGTTACTTGCCTTTTTTGTTTTTCTGTGCGCCTGTTTGCTGATTTATTATACCGTATTTGGCCCGCAGGGAGATGTGATCGGTGGATGCTGCCCTTGAACAAAGCGCAGCTCAATGTTGGTTTCACCCGGTTGCTCTATCCTTTTTTTGCAGGCGTGCTTCTTTCGCGCATCGGCAAGCTTATTCACATAAAAAATGCTTTCTGGGTATGTAGCTTTTTTATAATTATTCTTCTTTCTGTTCCGCGAATTGGCGGCAGTGAACATATTTGGATGAATGGTTTATATGAGTCATGCTGCATCATTATTTGTTTCCCATTAATTGTTTCCATTGGCGCTGGCGGAAGCATTACGAACATCCGCTCAATTAAAGTATGCAAATTTCTTGGCGATATTTCTTATCCTCTTTACATCACTCATTATCCGCTGATGTATGTATATATGGCATGGGTAACAAGCAACAACGTTCCTATGAAAAAAGGATTGTTGGTTGGGTTCATTGTTTTCATTCTTAGCATTATACTTGCTTATGCTTGTTTAAAATTATACGATCTGCCTGTGCGCAATTGGCTAAGCAAAAAATTTCTTTCGAAAAAAGCATAAGCCAACACTTCTGTATAATTCACAATTGCAACAAAGAAACTTTTGTAGATTTTAAAAAACATCCAACAAGAAAGACATGAACTCCGATCTGTTGATTGCCAATATCTCAAAACATATTTCTTTGACCATAGAAGAAAAAGAATTTTTCATTTCGCTTCTGCAATCAAAATCTTTACGAGTCGGAGAGTTTTTGCTGCGCCAGGGCAATGTTTGCCGTTATGAAACTTTTGTTACAAAAGGCTGCCTGAAAACTTTTTACGAGGGCGAAGATGGATTTGAGCACATCATTGATTTCTCAATCGAAGAATGGTGGGCAGATGACTTGTATAGTTTTTTTACAAAAACCGCATCCAGAGCGAACATCAAAGCGATAGAAAATACCGACGTTATACAAATCAGTAAAAATAACCTGGAAATATTATTTCAAAAAATACCAAAGTTTGAGCGCTTTTTCAGGCTGCTTTTTCAAAATGCCTATATCGCGCAACGCGAGCAAATCAATCTGACATTATCAACCCCGGCGCAGGAACGATACTTGTTGTTCGTAAAAAAGAAACCATATGCCGAAAAAAGATTTTCTCAAAAAGACATCGCATCTTATCTGGGCATTACTCCACAATTTCTAAGCAGCTTAAAGAAAAAAATAAAGCGAGTTAATGTAGATTAACTTTTAGCTCATCTTATTTCATTTTTTTTGTTGCAAGAAAGAATTATAAAGCAACATAAAAATGACAAGAACAAAATTGCTGAACGCAGAAAAAAGGGTGATTCAATTATTCGAAGCCGTCGAAAAAAACAACCTGATTGTTGCAGGCAAATCTGAAAAGCAACTCAATCAGGAAATTTGCAATTTGGCGGTTGAAAAATTTGGTATCAAAGAACACTGGCATAAAAGAATTGTAAGAAGCGGCATAAATACATTGGCAGTTTATAAAAAAAACCCGCCGGATGAAGTGCTTCGCGAAGATGATATTTTATTTATTGATTATGGCCCAATAGTAGAAGAGTATGAAGCGGATTTAGGCAGAACATATGTTATAGGCAATGATGCAAAAAAAATTAAACTGAAAAATGATGTGGAGAAAGCATGGTACGAAATAAAAGATTGGTTCGATAAGCAAACATCATTAAAAGCATGCGAGCTATTTCATTATGCTGTTGAAAAAGCTAAAGCATTTGGCTGGTCATTTACGGGTGATATTGCCGGGCATATTGTTGGGAAGTTTCCTCACGAACAACCGCTCGATCCTAAAAGTTGGGAATTAGACGTTCATCCTGAAAATGCTAATGACATGTTTTTGCCTGATTCAAATGGCAATAAAAGACATTGGATTTTAGAATTGCAGTTTATTGATAAAGAAAATAAGATTGGTGCATATTTTGAACAACTATTGTGCTGATAAAAGGAGTTTTAAAATAGAAAATGAATATTTCACGAAAAGGCAAGCCGGCATTGATTCTGATTGATATTCAAAAGGGGTTTGATGATATTGAGTATTGGGGTGGACAAAGAAATAATCCAAGTGCTGAAGAAAATGCAAGCCTGCTTTTGAAACTTTGGAGAGAAAATAATCTTCCCCTTTTTCATATTCAACACTGTTCTTCTGATCCTAATTCGTTGCTGTATGAAACGCACCATGGTAATGAATTCAAAGATTCAGTGAAACCACTTTTCAGCGAAGCTGTAATTAAAAAGAAAGTGAATAGCGCTTTTATTGGCACAGATTTGAAAGAGAAGCTTGATAATTCAAAGATCACAAAATTAGTTATCGTCGGGCTAACAACAGACCATTGTGTGTCCACAACAACAAGAATGGCAGGGAATTTCGGATTTGATACTTTTCTTGTTTCTGACGCTACAGCGACGTTCAACAAAAAAGGAGTAGACGGCCAAAATTTTTCCGCAGAACTTATTCACGAAACAGCACTTGCTAGTTTGAATGAGGAATTTGCTACAATAGTTACAACAGCTTTTTTACAACGAGTTATCTGATTTTGCATTGATAAGAAATCATTTCCCTCAGAATAATCAGTAGTTATCTTTGCAAAAAATTTTATAGATGACATTGAAACCGAAAGCTCCTAAAGATTCACATATTATAATGACGGAACTTGTTTTGCCGAACGATACAAATGTTCATGGCAATTTGATGGGTGGAAGATTGATGTACTGGATGGATATTGCTGCGGCGCTTGCTGCCGGCAAACATTGCAATGCGCCTACTGTAACTGCATCAGTTGATAATATTTCTTTTGAAAACCCGATCAGGCTTGGCAACGTGGTTCACATAGAAGCTCAGGTGAGCCGTGCTTTCAACACATCGATGGAAGTGTATATAAAAGTTTGGGGCGAGGATCATTTGCAGCAATATAAATACAAAAGCAACGAAGCATATTACACATTTGTAGCGCTAGATCCGAATAGTAATCCGCGGGCTGTTCCTCAAATAGTAACAGAAACTGAAGAAGAAAAAAGAATCTTCGATGGCGCTTTGCGAAGAAGACAGTTAAGATTAATTCTTGGAGGAAAAATGAAGCCTGAAGATGCGGATGAATTAAAAGCACTTTTTGTAAAAGATTAATTGTTTATTGCTGATTGTGCGATGGAGAGGTTTTGTGATTTGAGCGAATGCATGCAAAAGAAAAAATCTTTTATGCTTCTGTCGTTTCCCAGTGATGATTTCCTTTCATCATAAATTCTTTGCTTTGTTCAATAGCATCCATTACCTGGGCTAAAATCGCTTCTGTCGGCTGATCATAATCAATTTGCATGGGCGGTTTGAAAGTTACTGACAACTGAGTGCCGAGTTTATGAAGTCGAATTCCTTTCTTGTTAAATGCCCGCCAGAAGCCATCAATAACAACAGGCACTACAATCGGTTTTGTTTGTTTGATGATCAATGCTGTTCCTTTTCTGCCCGGAGCAAATGGTTTTGTTGTTCCCTGCGGGAATGTAATTATCCAACTACTTTTTAAAGCCTTAATGATTTTTCGTGTGTCGGATGCATCAAGCCCTTGCCGCGTTTCTTTGCTGTCTTTATTCCAGGTACGCCTCACCGTTAGTGCGCCGGCGAGCGTGAACAAACGCGTCATAAAATTTGCCTTCATTGTTTCAGCCGCAGATACAAAATATACATTGCTGAATGGATTCAACAAATAATAAGGAACGCCGAGTTTGTTTTCCTTTCTCCATTTCACAGCGCAGAAGATGTGAAGAAATGTAATTACATCTGCAAAATAAGTTTGGTGATTGCTTACAAAGAGCACGTTATTTTTAGGAAGGTTTTTGATATGCTCCGTTCCCGAAATTTTTAATTTATTGAACCAAACCAGCCCCGGGTAAGTGATGGAGCCCACAAGCACATAAACGAGCTTGCGCACGAGTTTTATATTTTTCATTCGTTCAGCGATGGAGCTCATGGTTCGGCATTCAATCAATCGAATGTACGCAGAATTGTCAAAAAACAGGTCAATCTGTTTAAGAACAAAATCATTTCAAATAACGCTTGATTTCTTTTTCTATATCCCGCTTTTTGATTGTTTCGCGTTTATCGAAATGCTTCTTTCCTTTACCAAGGCCAATTTCCATTTTGGCCAGACCTTTTTCATTAAAAAAAATGCGAAGCGGGATGATTGAATATCCTTTTTCTTTCATTTTGTTCTCCAGCTTTCGCAATTCTCTTTTGTTCAATAAAAGTTTGCGGTCGTGAACAGCGAGGTGATTATTAGTTGTGCCAAATCTGTATTCAGCGATGTGCATATTCTTCACCCACAATTCTCCTTTTGCAAAAAAACAAAAGCTATCAACAAAGCTCACTTTGCCCTCGCGTATTGATTTTACTTCTGTGCCGGCCAAAACTATGCCCGCATCGTATTTATCTTCGATGGAATAATCGTGATATGCAGAACGGTTTTTGATTTCAGCCATAAAATTGTAAGCTAAGGATTAACATGACTTACACAGTTAACAACCGTGCAATTTATTGTTGACCAGAAAATTTTGAAGATAATTTAATCTTTGAACAACGTAAGCACTGTGGCAATTTTTTCTTTCAGCTCTTTCCTGTTCACAATAAAATCAAGAAAGCCATGCTCTAACAAAAATTCGCTGCGCTGAAAACCTTCAGGCAAATCTTTTTTGATGGTTTCTTTAATAACGCGTGGGCCTGCAAAGCCGATCAGTGCGCCGGGCTCTGCGATATTCAAATCGCCCAGCATGCCGAAAGATGCAGAGATGCCCCCAAATGAAGGATCTGTCAATAAAGAAATATATGGAAGTTTCGCGTCTGTGAGCTGCGATAATTTTCCTGAAACTTTTGCAAGCTGCATCAATGAAAAAGCGCTTTCCATCATCCTTGCCCCACCAGATTTACAAATGATGAGCAAGCCGCATTTGTGTTCTATACAATAATCAATTGCCCTTGCAATTCTTTCGCCCATCACGCTTCCGAGCGAGCCGCCAATAAATTCAAAATCCATACAGCCAACTACCAGGTGATTCCCTTTCACATTTCCTGCGGCAATTCTTATTGAATCTGTGATATCGGTTTTTGCCCATGTTTCTTCAAGCCGGGACTGATAAGATTTCAGATCGGTGAAATGCAAAAAATCTTTTGAGCGGATGTCCTCAAAAAAGATTTTGTATTGGTTGTTGTCAAAAAGAATCTCGAAATATTCGGAACTCCCGATGCGGTGATGGTGATTGCATTTTGGGCACACAAATAAATTTTCACGCAGCTCGGTAACGGTGCATATATAATTGCAATTCGGGCATTTTGTCCAAAGTCCTTCGGGCGTTTCTTTTTTTTCTGCAGTGCTTGTTAAAATCCCTTTCTTGATCCGTTTGAACCAACTGGCTTTCGCTTCTTCTGTTGAACCTTCTTCACCCGCCAGGTTAGCTTCAAAATCCTCTTCATTTTTCATCTGCATTAATTTAATAAGATGGCTTGCGCCAGATTAATTTTAAAATTGAGGTTTGCAGGTATTTTCAATTGGCTAAGATAACAAACTGCGATCATTTACTGTGCAGCTTTTTCGGATTGTTTTTTTGAAGCCGATTCTGATTTCGATATTTTTCCGGCAACGGAAGATCAGTTTATTTACAGATTATTGTATATCAGCGGCAAAATAATTTTTTCCCTTTTATCCATTCAACACAGAAAAAAATTATATTGCTTGTTCGTGTGTTGGCTTTTTTAAAATGAATGATCATAAGATAAAATTTTTGTTTAAGGATCTTAATAGTTACAGAAAATATTCAATCAATTTAATAATAAAAAACTCATGAGCACATCCAGAAGGAATTTTATCAGGGCAGCTTCTTTAACAACTGTTGGGGCAGCTATGTTTTCTAACAAAATATTCGCTGCTTCTTCATCGGAAAAAATTACCGGATTGCAATTGTACAGTGTAAGGGATGATATGAAAAAAGCGCCTCTCGATACTTTGAAAAAGCTCGCTTCTTTCGGGTATAAAAATGTGGAGCATGCAAATTATATTGACCGGAAATTTTATGGATATGCACCTGCTGAGTTCAAAAAAATTCTTAATGATCTTGGTTTAAAAATGCCTAGCGGCCACACAGTATTTAACGCAAGCCACTGGGATGATGCAAAAAAAGATTTCACAGACATATGGAAACATACTGTTGAAGATGCTGCAACCATGGGCCAGAAATATGTTATTAGCCCATGGCTTGATGAAAGCTTGCGAAAAGATTATGACGGCTTGTTGAGGTGGCTTGATCTGTTTAATAAAAACGGAGAGCTCTGCAAAAAATGGGGAATGAAATTCGGTTATCACAACCACAATTTTGAATTCAGCACAGAGCTGAATAATATGAAAGTGTATGACATTATTTTGCAGCATACCGATCCTGCGCTGGTAGCACAGCAATTAGATACCGGCAATATGTATGGTGTTGGTGGCAGGGCGTTAGAAATCATTAATAAATATCCCGGCAGGTTTGAGTTGATGCATGTGAAAGATGAAATTAAAACCACCGAAAAAGGTGAAATGGAAGATGGTTATGACAGTACGATTTTAGGCAAGGGTCTGCTCGGCATTAAAGAGATTATCGACACGGCTTCTGCAAAAGGGGGAACTAAATATTTTATTATCGAGCAGGAATCGTATCAGGTAATAACTCCTTTAGAATCCGTGAAGCAAGATCTGGAAATGATGAAGAAATGGGGCTACTGAAATTATCTCACACAAAGTCTGTAGAGAGATTATATATAAACTATTTTCAGTTTTTTGCTGAGTTGCAGGAGCTTTCTTTTCAGCTCTTGCTGTTTTCTTAAATCAACTTTTTGAAGTTTGATTTGTTGTTTCATGATATCCTGCGAAAGTTGTTTGGCTTTTAACGAGTTTGAATTGGTTAATGATTGAAATGTTTGCACCTGTACTTCCAGATCTTTTTGCAGCCTTATTTCATCAGCTTCGCTAAGCTTCTGTTCTGCATTTTTATTTTCCAAATCGCACTTTAATTGCACTGCACATTTATTAACTTCATTTTGAAGCTTTACAATATTCTCATTGATCTCTTTTCTGGTGATAAAAGTCTTCTTCGCAATTTGTTTTAAGTTCAGTGCATTCATCTGCTTTAGCGCTCTTCGTAAAGCCACATTAGCTTCAATTGCTTCTTTATTTATTTGTGCTAACGAGCGTTTAGGAGCTTCCACATCTTCCACATCATTATAAGAAAAACTTGTGCTGGGAACGTAAGGATAGTTTTGTGGGTACATATTTACACTTGGTGCAGCATCACTTTGTGCCATAGAATAATCTTTGGGCGGAGCAATTGAATTTTCAGCAACAGTTGTGGCTTCATTCATATCCAGGCCATTTAATTCTTCATTATTGCTTACAAAATCTTCGTTGACAATTGCTGAATTATTTTCATCGGTTATTTTTTGACTGGCCGATTTATTTTTTCTTTTAGCAGGGCTTTTTTGTTTCTTGCTGGCGATATCCCGGTTGCTTATAAAGCTTACCTGCCGTATTTCAGAAGGCTTTTTTTGCAAGTTCACATGAGCGTGTGCAAGCATGCTTGAAAAAATCTGCTCCGGTTTAATCAACGCGGCAAATGCAGCGGCCACAGCAATTAATATAAAAACTGCCAAAGTCGGCTTATTGTCTTTAGAAGAATTTTTGTGCCCTGTAATCCTAAGCACTCTATTGAGGAGCATTTTATTATTTCTGCCAACCGCAGCCATTGCCAACTGATGATGATTGCTGCTTCTCGCTTTTTCCAATGATAATAACGCTGATGCATATGCGCAGGAATCGTATTGAAATTGGATGACCAGATCATCACAACTATTTTCTCTTTCTTTTTTTATTGCATGTACCAAAAGCATTGCAAACGGATTGAAAAAGAAAATGATCTCTGTTATTGAAATAAGAAGATTTACGAAATAGTCATTTCTTTTTATATGTGCAAGCTCATGAAGCAGCACAGCTTCCATTTGTTGTGGGCTTAAATGATTGATGGTTGCAAGCGGAATGAGTATAACAGGTTTAAAAAAGCCAATCGTCATCGGGCTTTTTACGGTTGATGAAAGCCAAAGCTTTACATTTTTATGGATACCGATTCTTGATGCAATTTTTTCAGTAAAAATTCTTAGCTCAACAGGTGCTTTATGTAAGTTATTTTGTCTTAACTGTTGAGACGATGTATAATATTTGATATAACGCACAATTAAAAATGAAAGGGCGATAAGATATATACAAGAACAATAGGGCAATAATGAATTTATAAATTGCTTGCAGGAAATGATGAACGATAATTTATTGTTTGAAATAATTTGAATACTGATAGCTGTTTCCTGTAAAAAATTATTATTGAAAAAGTTTGTTATTAATGAAAGCACAAACCATACAGAACCTGAGCCCAATAAAAATAAGGCAATTGAATGCTTTGTATTTGCGGAAAATTTTTTGCCGGCTGCTATGACCAATATATAAATAAGCCAGAGCAGAGACATTTGCCATAGACTGTTGAATAAAGTCCAGCCAAGTGTGTTAAGCAAAATAGATTGGTTAAGCAAATGCATGCTTATTGTTTTTTCAGGTTGTCCAGCAGTTGCTGGATTTCTTTTAGTTCTTCAGGAGATGCTTTATGATTTCCCAAAGCTTGAATTACTAATTCAGTAGATGAACCGCCAAATAAGGTGTCGATCATTTTACCAAGCAAATGTTTTTGTGTTTTTTCTTTGCTAACGGCGGCTTGATAAATATGTGTTTTAATAGAATCGTCGCGTTTCACCAAACCTTTTTCGTGCATGATCTGCATCAGTTTTAACGTTGTTGTGTAACCGACATCTTTCATTTTGGCCAGCTCTTCATGAACATCGCGAACACTTGCCGTTTGCCTTTCCCAAAGCACCTGAAGTATTTCAAGTTCGCTTTCAGTAGGTTTAATATACTTTGTAATGGACATGAGTTTTTTATTTGTAAATCAAATTACGATAAATTTCGTAATAAAAAGTTAACGAAGACAAAAATTTTTTATGATTGGTTATTAAAGCGGCTTATCGGGATGTAATTGATTGTATTCTTCAATCATTTGCCGTGTGGTTTTTGTGCTTCCATCATGGCTCCATCCGGGAGGCTGCAAAAAATAATTGATTCCTTTTTTCAATGAGCCTGAAGAAAAAGCTTTCTTGAAAAGTATAGCCCATGTTTTGAAAGCAACGATTGCAGGATTGAACGATCCGATATTTCTTGTGAGGCCATAATTCGGCCGCTCTTCTTCTTTTTTAAAAGTGCCGAACATCCTGTCCCAGATAATCAAAATGCCCGCATGATTTTTATCGAGATATTTTAAATCGCTTCCATGATGAACACGATGATGAGAAGGCGTGTTAAAAATTGCTTCAAACCATTTCGGCATTCTATTGATGGTTTCTGTATGGATCCAAAATTGATAAATCAAACTTATCTGTTGCATGAATAAAACCCATATCGGATCGAAGCCAACCAATGGCATCCAGGCCCAGAATAAAAATGCGCCTGTTGCATTACCCGTCCATGTTTGCCGCAAAGCAGCAGCAAGATTATAGTGTTGTGATGAATGATGAACAACATGACTTGCCCAAAAATAATTAACGTGATGGCTGATGCGATGGAACCAATAATAGGAGAAATCATCGGCGAGAAAAAGCAAAACCCAAAACCACCATTTTGTGTAATCAAGAGTAAACAATCTGAATTTGTAAACAAAACTGAGCAGTCCAAATATCATAGCCTTGGTAAAAAAACCTACAATCACATTTCCAATGCCGAGCCCAAGGCTGCTGAAAGTATCTTTTGTTTCGTATGGGTTTTTGTTTTCTTTATAAGTAAACCATGCTTCGATGGAAAGCAAAATAACAAAACCGGGAATGGCGTAATATAAAATGGCTGTAGGCATGGAAGAAGTTTATAGTTCACAGTCTTCTAAAAACTCTTGTGGCGAAATTTTTATTGTACAATTTATAAAGCACGAAAATACAAATATTGTAAAAGAAAAAGCCCCGCTGTAGAAACAGCCGGGCTTTTGGTTTTTTGAATCTGATTAAGTGCGTTGCGAAAATAATTACTTTTCATCAACATTAATAGAAAAATCCAATTTCTTTTTATCTTTTAGAAATGGCTGCAACTTCTTTAACATTTCATCGGGCTGTTGCTTGCCATTGATCAATAAATTGCCATCTTTCAATTCAACAGAAAGCTTTCCGTTTTCAGAAAGATTTTCTTTTTTTAATTCTTCAACAAGGCCTTTCAATTCATTTTCAATCGAATTGCCATTAATGGCCAAATTCACTGAAGCATCATCTCCGTGGCTCGTCTCAGAAATTTTCATTTCGAAAGTTTTGTTATCCGCAACTTCAGCAGAACGTGTATGGTGTAGCGTTGCAAGAGTTGGTGCGATTACCAAAGAAACAATTGACATCAGTTTAATAAGAATATTCATTGATGGGCCTGATGTGTCTTTAAATGGATCGCCGACGGTATCGCCTGTTACAGATGCCTTATGTGGTTCAGATTTTTTATAATAAATCTCGCCATTTATTTCAACGCCTTTTTCAAAAGATTTTTTTGCATTGTCCCATGCGCCGCCGGCATTATTCTGGAACATTCCCATCAAAACTCCGCTCACAGTTGCGCCCGCAAGAAAACCGCCAAGTGCTTCGGGGCCAAGAAGAAATCCCATGATCAATGGAGCGAGAATTGCTATGGCGCCAGGCAATATCATTTTCTTGATAGAAGCTTCGGTAGAAATGGCCACGCATTTATCATACTCAGGTTTTCCTGTTCCTTCCATAATGCCGGGAATCGTTCGGAATTGCCTTCGCACTTCTTCAACCATTGCCATGGCAGCTTCGCCAACTGCACGTATTGCGAGTGAAGAAAAAATAAAAGGGATCATCGCTCCTACAAATAGGCTCGCTAATACTTTTGCCTTATAAATATCAATTCCATTAATTCCTGCAACTCCAACAAACGCTGCAAACAATGCAAGCGCTGTTAATGCTGCAGAAGCAATTGCAAAACCTTTTCCTGTTGCAGCAGTTGTGTTACCAACCGCATCAAGCACATCGGTTTTTTCACGAACGTCTTTTGGTAGTTCACTCATTTCGGCAATACCGCCTGCGTTATCAGCAATAGGGCCGAATGCATCAATAGCAACTGCATGGCAGTTGTCGCCATCATACCTGCTGCAGCAATTGCTACACCATATAAACCTGCGCACAAGCATAAGAGCCCCAAATGCCACCGGCAAGAACAAGAATTGGCAAACAAGTAGATTCCATTCCCATTGCCAAACCTCCAATAACATTTGTGGCATGGCCTGTTGCCGATTGACGGATGATAGTCAGCACCGGGCGTTTACCCATAGCAGTATAATATTCTGTGATGATGCTCATTAATGTGCCTACAACAAGGCCCACGGCAATAGCACCAAGCACGCCCCATTTTGTAAATTCATGGTGGCGCAAAATCATTGTGTCGGGAAGAATATACGCAACCAACCCAATGCACGCCAAAGCAGTTAAAATGATAGATCCCCAATTGCCCATGTTCAATGCCCGCTGAACAGTATCATGTATTAACTCCGGCAGTATCGCTTATGCGAACAAAGAAAGTTCCGATAATTGAAAATAAAATTCCCACGCTAGCAATCATCATTGGCAATAGGATAGGGGCCATGCCACCAAAATTATCTACAGAAACTGTTTCCTGGCCAAGCACCATTGTTGCAAGAACTGTTGCCACATAAGATCCAAAAAGATCAGCGCCCATGCCTGCAACATCACCAACATTATCGCCCACATTATCCGCAATGGTTGCGGGATTGCGAGGATCATCTTCAGGAATTCCTGCTTCTACTTTACCAACTAAGTCTGCGCCAACATCGGCAGCTTTTGTATAGATGCCACCACCAACGCGAGCGAACAAAGCGATTGATTCCGCACCAAGAGAAAAACCTGTAAGCACTTCAATCGTCCGCAACATTTCTTCTGAATTGACAGCAGCATCAGGCGCAAATATTTGTTTGAGAATAATGAATAAAGTTCCTAAACCTAAAACTGCAAGTCCGGCTACACCAAGCCCCATCACAGAACCTCCGGTGAAAGACACAGCCAGAGCTTTGCTTAAGCTGCTGCGCGCAGCTTGCGCCGTGCGCACATTTGCTTTTGTTGCGCTGCGCATTCCTATATAGCCTGCTGTTGCGCTGAGCACGGCGCCTATAACAAATGCAATGCCTATAACCCAACTCGAATGCGGATTGCTATAGCCCATCACCATTAATAAAAGCGCTGCGATCACTACAAAATATCCAAGAATTTTCCATTCGGCTTTTAAGAAAGCCATGGCTCCTTCAGCAATGTATTTGCTGATTTCCTGCATGCGTTCTGTGCCTGCATCTTGTTTGGAAACCCATGAAAATTTTACAAAAGTATAGAGGAGGCCTACAACCCCCATGACCGGAACGAGATAAATCAATTTTTCCATATTAGCTTTAGTTCTTATTAAAATTGAAGGACGGCAAAAATAGGGGAAAAGCAACAAAATAGCGAGAAAAGAACTCTAATATTAAGCCGATTGTTTGGCTGCTGTTTATAAATTTTATGCTGGCCAATGAATGATTTTGTGAATAAAATCGGGTTAATTTCGTTTTACTGATATTTTATCCTCAATCCTTGAAATAAAATCTATCTCGCTTTATGATGAAACCATTAAACTATCCGTCAAAATAATAGAAAATAATTTTGAAAACTGCTTTCACCTTTTTGGCTTTGTTTTTTTTTGCACTCAATGCTGAATCGCAGTGTACAACGCTTGGGCAAACGCCTTCAACCGCATTTCCTGTTTGCGGGGTTGATACTTTTACTCAACTTACCGTTCCTATTTGCTTTAACAATTATGTTCCCGCGGCAAGTTGCGGTTCTTATGAAGACAATAATCCTTTTTGGTATCAGTTCACTTGTTTCAAAAGCGGAACACTTGGGTTTTTAATAATACCAGATAGCCCGAATCAGGACTATGATTGGGAATTATTTGATATAACCGGACACAGTGCCAGCGATGTTTATACAGATTCAAGCCTATTTGTGGTCGCCAACTGGTGTGGTTCTTATGGCCCTACAGGCACTTCCGATACAGCCACTGATTTGATTGAATGCGCTTCATTGCCCACAGATGGTGTAAGCACATTTAGCATAATGCCTTCGCTGATTCAAGGACATATTTATTTGTTGCTTGTAAGCCACTATACATCAGATCAAAGCGGTTATAAATTAACATTTAGCGGCGGAACATCCGAGATCACTCAGCCTGGCACGCCTTCATTAAAAAGTGCAACTTTGCTATGCGGCGATACGATAATTACAATAAAATTATCCAAGCAAGTAAAGTGCTCATCTCTTGCTTCAGACGGAAGTGACTTTACGATTTCAAATAGCTCATCATCCATTGCTTCAATTGTAGGAATAAATTGTGACAGCAGCTTTGATTTTGATTCAGTAGTCCTGCAGTTAAGTGCCCCGTTGCCAGCTGGAAATTATTTATTGAGCGTAAAAATCGGTACAGACAGCAACACGCTTTTGGACGATTGCAACAACAGCATTGCGGTAGGAGATAGCAGCAATCTCATTGTTTTGCCAACAATAACAGGACAATTTACCTATCAGATTTTTTATGGCTGCAAATATGATAGCGTGCAGTTTATTAATCTTAGCAACGGACAACCAAAGTGGCAATGGACGCTTGACAGCGCGATTCACAGCAGTTTGCAAAACCCTTTGATCATTGATTCTGTATATGGAATGAATACGGTACAATTAACCGTTTCGAACGGGCAATGTTATGATACTTCAAGCGCCACTTTTGTTTTAGATAATCAGTTGAAATCAGGGTTCTCTGCACCTGCAATTATTTGCCCGACTGATACAGCTTCATTGCAAAATAACAGTATCGGGAATGTCACATCATGGTATTGGGATTTTGGTGACGGCACAAATAGCACTGATTCCGCACCGATTGCGCACATATATCCATCCACATTGCACGACATGAATTATTTGGTGAAATTAATTATCGGAAATGAAGTGGGTTGTCATGATACTTCGGTGCATCAGATTACCAGACTTCAAAGCTGTTATATTAATGTTCCTTCAGCCTTTACTCCAAATGGTGACGGGATCAACGACTATCTCTTTCCGTTAAATGCATTTAAAGCTACCAACCTTCAATTCAAGGTTTATAACAGATACGGGCAAGAAGTTTTTGAAACAAAAGATTGGACAAAAAAATGGGATGGAACAATTAATGGTAAGCCACAAGCAACGGGGGCTTATGTTTGGATGCTTCAATACACAGATGGTGATACAGGCAAAAGCTTTTTTTTGAAAGGGACGACTTTGCTGATCAGATAAAACAAAAAGCCCTCTCAATGGAGAGGGCTGTGGGGTAAGCTAACTTATGAAAATCAAACTGCGTTTATATGAACTATTGATGGCCGTCAACGTTTTTTTGCTATTCTAATTTTCTAAGTACTATCGCGAATCAGGTATAATGATTAATGATATTAGTTTAAAGAGCTACGGTTTAAAATCGGGTCATTGTATAGATTACTAACCTTGTGCCAGACTATAAATCGTTATGAATCAATATCTGCGCGTTCATCAAGATTATAATTCGCTCCCATAAATGGAATTTTTTTCCAGTACTGAAAAGGCAGACAACTCAGGAAGAAATGTTTTGATATTTTCGCTTTCAATTTTTGTATGACACCCGAAAGAAAAGAAAGGCTATTAAATGTTTTGAACAACCGTCAGAGCGACATTACTGTGGTCCTTGAAAATGTTTTCGACCCGCATAATATTTCTGCAGTCATGCGCACGTGCGATGCCGTTGGCGTTCAGGAAATTTATGTGCTGAACACAAAAATCCCGCCGCACAAAAAATGGGGTGCAAAAAGCAGCAGCAGCGCCGCCAAATGGCTTACCATATTTCAATTTACGGATGTGCATGACTGTATAAATTCTTTAAGAAAAAAATACAGCAGGATTTTAACAACGCACCTTAGCAGCACCTCAATACCTTTGCACAATATTGATTTCACAAATTCTGTAGCACTGGTTTTCGGAAATGAACATGATGGAGTAAGCGAAGAGATGAGAAAATCAGCAGATGGAAATTTTATCATACCGCAAGTTGGCATTATTAAATCGCTGAATATTTCCGTTGCTTGTGCGGTAACATTATACGAAGCATTCAGACAGAAAAAAAATGGTGGCCATTATGAAAAAAGAAGCCTGCCGGATTCAACATTCAATTCATTGCTTGATCAATGGGGCTTTATTGATGACGGCATTTAAAAATTAAATAACAAGAAATGAAACTTTTATTCTCAACAATATTTTTTGTATCGATGGCCTTTATGACAAAAGCACAACAGATCAAAAAAATAAAAATAGCTGATCTGGAAAATTATATTGAAAAAAGCGACCATCCGATAATCATCAATTTTTGGGCAACTTACTGTTCTCCCTGTGTTGAGGAAATTCCTTATTTTGAAAAAATGGTTGCCGCAAATAAAGATGAAAAAGTAGAGTTGTTATTGATAAGCCTTGATATACCAAGTTTCTATCCAACAAAAATTTCATCTTTTGTAAAAGAAAAAAATTATGCTTCTTCGGTTTGGTGGCTAAATGAAACGAATGCAGATTATTTCTGCGCAATAATTGATAAGCAATGGTCTGGTGGAATACCCTCAACTCTCTTTGTAAATAATAAGACACATTATCGCAAGTTTTTTGAAAGACAGTTAACCGAGCCACAGGTTGAAGAAAATATAAAAGCTTTGCTGAAAAACTAAAACAGCAAAGCTTTCATGTTTTACGAACAATAATTAAAGCTAGCCCCTGTGAATGCTACAGCCTACAGAACGGGATTCTTTCACTGTAATATTTTTCCCGACAGCCATTTCATCAATGGCATCTTTTAGATACACATGCTTTACATTACTAATATCGCCCGGGCTGTCATCAATAGCACCATGATACACAAGCTTGCTGTTTTTATCAAACAAAAAAACTTCCGGTGTACGGTTAGCGCCAAAAGCATCGGCAACAACATTTTTTGAGTCGAGCAAATAAAGCCATTTGTAAGATTGTTCTTTTGCATATGCCTGCATGGACTCTAATGACTCATCGCTGCTTCTGCCGCCTTCATTTGAGTTAATAACGGCAACGCCTATCTTTTTTTCTATAGCATATGAGCAAATTTGATTTGTTCTGGATTGATTGGCCCTCACAACAGGGCAGGTATTGCAACTGAACATGACCAGCAAGCCATTTTCGTTTTTAGATTGTTGAAGAGAAACTGATTTGCCGGACACATCTTTCATAATTAAATCAGCTTTTGGCAATGAAGAACCGATTGGCAAACTCTGCGGGCCATTTGCTTTAAATGAAAATGCAATGAAAGAAAATGAGAGAAACACTACTGTTATAATCTTTTTCATGCTATTAAATTTTGTCATAAAGTTTAATTAAAAAAAACGACAATCATGCAATGATTTTACGCACGGCACAGCTAATATATAAATGGATAAATTGATTTTTTGCCCGATAGGTTTAGATAAAATCCAATGTAATTATAAACATTCTCTTGCTCCAATATCGAAGCCGTCGCCATGTGGTCTTGGAACTCCGCCGATATCAGTTTTAATAAAAGGAACAGGTGTGCCTTTATCAACAACAGGGCTTTTCTTATGTCTTATTAAACAATAAACCGTATCTGAAAGCACATCTAAAATCTGCGAAGCGTTGAAAAGCAAATTGGAGCTTGAATCAGCTTGGTCATACTGTGCGCCGGAATTGTTGGTCATCATATAGCCTTTGATGTTGAAAGCAAGATTGTTTCTCACTTCGGTTTTATATTCACCCTGTTCGCCCATTACAACAATATGGGTTACATAAACGGAATCACTTTTATTTCCTATCGTGTTATTGCAAACATGCATATTGCCGCCGGTTGTGTAAGGCATTTTATTTTTATCTGTGAAATATGATTTATCTATTCTTGTGTCAATAAATCCATATGCGGATGTTGCAAGATCGATTACGTTGAAAATATAGCTTTCCGCAAGTCCGTTCAAGCCGGTGTTCCATTGCCTCCATATGTAGCCGCGGCCGCCGTGCCGATAAATATTATAAACTTTTCCATTACCTGAAGTGTGAATCAGCCCTACATCTCCCGAGAGCTTCTTGTTGAATGCAAAGCCATTCACTTTCCAGTCATGTATGTCCATACGGTATATGGCTCCCGCAGAAACAGCCTGACCATTTGCAAGCGTGGTATCGATTTTAATAAAATAAATGGCGATGCTGTCAATAACATCAGTAAGCTTATCAGGGGTGCCGTAATAACCTTGTAGCAATAGCCCACATTTTTCCATCCGCAAATTTGCAAGCGTGGTTTTATAAAGTTTTATGCTCGATGTGTCGCCGTTATAAACGGCATCATTGTCTGCAACATCAAGCACATTGCCATTCACGTTAATAAATTCGCAATTATAAATTCTTAAGCCATAAAAATTTCCGTGTGTTGAAAAAGCATGTCCGTTCACAGAGTTGAATTGAAAGCCATAAAAAAATTTTTTTGAACCGTTACCGGAAATAACAACGTTTTTTAATGATGCCAGAGAAACAGTTCCGTTAAAAACAACAAGGCCTCCATTATTGGTGATAGAAATATTTTTCAATGCAGAAAATTCTCCGCCCGAATAAATGCCTGGCGTTATAACAATAACATCGCCTGAGTCCAAACCTTCCATTGACAATTTTGATATTACGCCGCTTCCGTTTCCAATGATTATTGTTTTTGCGTTCACATTTAAAACGGTAATCAAAAAAGAAAATATCGATAAAAATAAATTGCGCAAAAAAACTTTAGATGGCATCCGTTATTTTTTAATGAATTATTATCGAAGGTGACAAAATAGAAAAGAATTATAAAATTTGATTTCACAGGAAAATTGATGAATTCAGAAAAATTGATGAATTATTATTTAGCGGGATAAGCTTTTTATGATGCTGTATTTACCTATATTTGCAGCCCCAAATGGCCCCGTAGCTCAACTGAATAGAGTATCTGACTACGGATCAGAAGGTTCAAGGTTTGAATCCTTGCGGGGTCACAGAAAAAAGGCTTTCTTAATAAAAGAAAGCCTTTTGCATTTTCAAAATAATTTAGTTTTATTCTGCTACCAGTTCTTCTTTTAATCCTTGTGGCGTTGAGATCAACAGCGTGCCTTGCATATATTTTTCCGCATGCTGGCTCGCATCCAAACCTTCTTCTTCGTCTTTTGAAGAAACGCGCAAAGGCAAAATAGCATTGATTAGTTTTAATATTCCATAGGAAACGGTAAAGCTATATACTACAACAATTCCCAATGCTTTTACTTGTATAAAGAAGAAAGAAAAATTTCCATAAAACCATCCATTGTTTCCAGCGCCGTTCACAGCTTTCGTTGCAAAAATACCTGTCATCAACATGCCCACCATTCCGCCAATCCCGTGGCAAGGGAATACATCCAGCGCATCATCAAGGCTTGATTTTGATTTTATGTGAACCGCAATATTTGAAATAATGGCGGCAACCACACCAATGAAAATACTTTGTGGTATGGCGACAAAACCTGCTGCAGGCGTAATGGCCACGAGCCCAACAACTGCACCAATACAGAAGCCCATTACAGATGGTTTCTTGCCTTTCATTACATCAAAAAACATCCATGAAAGACCCGCTGCTGCCGCTGCTGTATTTGTTGTTGCGAATGCTGAAACAGCTAAACTGCTTGCCGCACCTGCCGAACCTGCATTGAAACCAAACCAGCCAAACCATAATAAACCGGTTCCTATTAAAACGTATGGAACATTTGCAGGAGGAATTTCCCTTTTCTCCATGTGTGTTCTTCTTTGTTTTAAAACGATTGCTCCGGCAAGCGCAGCGCATCCTGCAGAAATGTGAACGACTGTGCCCCCTGCAAAATCGAGTGCGCCCATTTGCGCCAAAAAACCTTGCGGGTGCCAGCTCCAGTGTGCAAGCGGCGCGTACACAAACAAACTAAACAATGCTACAAATAATAAGAATGAAGTAAAGCGTATTCTCTCAGCAACTGCTCCCACAACCAATCCCGGAGTTATGATTGCGAACATCAATTGGAAAAAAGCAAATAAAGTTAAAGGTATAGTTGGCGCTCCTGACCAGGGCTTCCCTGAATTAACGCCTTTGAAAAACAGATGCGTCAAAGGATTACCGATAATGCCATGTATACTATCCCCGAAGCAAAGGCTATAGCCAACCACGATCCACAGAACACTTACAACACCTGCAGCTATCAGGCTTTTTATCATGGTTGATATTACATTTTTGCGGTGCACCATGCCACCATAAAAAAAGGCAAGGCCCGGTGTCATGATAAATACAAGTGCAGTGGCAACAATCATCCACGCTGTATCTGCGCCATTGTATTTGCCGTCATCAAAATTTGGGAGCGTGGGTATAAAAATTGCAATTGCGGCGACAATAAGAAGGACAATAAAAGGAGCCAGGGTTTTGAAATTTGCCTTTATCATAAAGAAAATATTTTAATAAATTTTAAAAAAATATAATATTTATTAAACCGAGCGCAATTTATGAAAATATAAGAAAAATATAATGAACATTTATAAATATCTAATTTCGTAATATAAAAAAATAAACGTAATTAATTATTTATCAGCTTGTTGAATTTTAAATTAACAATTGTTATTCAATAAAAGGTGGAAAAAATGAGTGGTAAATAAACTGCTAAATCGATTGATTTATGCGGAAGATCAATTGAGAAGTTATAATTTTTGCAGAGAAGAAAAAATAATGGGGGCTTATTCCTTTTTATCATGGCCACCACCATCTGCCGGTTTTTTGCAGCATTTGGGAAGCTTATTGTATGAATCAGGATTTGCAGTGACATCATCAGCATCATAACCTGCATTTGCAATGGCAGTTTTCACTGCTTCATAATTTGTGCGGTCGGTAACGTAAGTCACTTTTGTGATTTTCTTTTTATAATCAACCACAACTTTCAGCACACCATCTTCACGGCTAACATAGCTTTCAATTCTTTGTTTGCATTCTTCACATTGAACGGTTGGCGTTTTTATAGTGGCGATTTCTGTCCCGCCTTTTTTCACAACTTGCGAAAACGAAATTGTGGAAACGCCAATTATAAATGCAAACAATAATTGTATTTTTTTCATGCGATGAATTTTATTTTTCAAATTTACAAAACTCCTTTCCAATTCGCAGGGTCAGTTTGCCAGTTTAACAAAATGGCCTTTTGTTCCTCGGTAACCAATTTTTTTTCTATCCCCAAACTGATCAATGTTTGGTAATTAGTAAGAGACTGATATATGACTTTGGCTTCTTCAAATGCTTTTTTTGCAATTTCGAAACCGTAATTAAAAATGGAGACCATTCCAATAACTTCAAGATTAGCAACCTTCAGCACATCTACTACTTGCAAACTACTTTTGCCTGTTGATATCAAATCTTCAATAACAACCACTTTCTGTTTCTGTTCATAAAATCCTTCAATTTGATTTCCTAACCCATGTTCTTTTGGTTTTGGTCTTACATATATATACGGCAGTTTTAGTTGGTCAGCGGCCATTGCGCCCCACGCAATTCCCGCAGTTGCAACGCCGGCAAGCAATTCCGCCTCAGGGAATTTTTCAAAAACAACATTGCACATTTCTGATTTTATGAAATCGCGAATGAATGGGAATGACAATGCTTTTCTGTTATCGCAATATATCGGGCTTTTCCATCCTGATGCCCAGGTGAAAGGTTCCTTTGGGCTTAGCTTAATGGCATTTATCTGTAATAATTTTTCAGCTACTGCTTTTTCGTTCGTCATGCTGCGAATTTAGGGAAAAGAATCAAGGGAGAAGTTTCAAGGAACAAGGTGAAATACAAGAAACAATAGAGAATGAAAAGAGGCAAGGTTCAAGATATAAGGGTAGCTATGAATTTTAGCTTGTGCCTTGAACCTTGTATCTTGTATCTTAATTTTCATGCACATTAAAATTTACTTCGACGACAAGCCCTTGTTTTTATGTGATGAGCTTAATAAAGAAATCAATGATTATGCTCATCATGATGATGCTGTTTTTATTGATGAGTTTTCGGCGCCGGCTGTTAATTCTATGATTCATGAAATGCGATTGGAGAAAGTGCATGCCGGGGTTTTTTTGCATAAAGATTTTAATCAATTGAAAAAAGCTTTCTGGAAAAAATTTGACATCATAAAAGCTGCAGGTGGTTTGGTTTTTAATGAGAAGAAAGAAATGCTTTTTATTTTTCGCCGCGGCAAATGGGATTTCCCAAAAGGAAAATTAGATGATGGCGAAACCCTTGAGCAATGCGCCGTTCGCGAAGTGGAAGAGGAAACCGGATTGAAAAATATATTTTTAGGAAAAGCTATTGTTACAACTTATCATACTTACGACCAGGATGGAAAACATATTTTGAAAGAAAGCTACTGGTATGAAATGCATGTGAAAGGCTCACAAAAATTAATTCCGCAAACTATTGAAGATATCCATGAAGCAAAATGGGTGAAGAAAAAAGATGTTGGTGAGCCACTGAAAAATACTTTTCCTTCAATTAAAGATGTGATTGAGTATTATTAGGGTTTTGCACTTTGGCGAATAGAAATTCAAATGTACAAGTGAGTGACACAACAATGCTTAATAGTAGCAATATTGTTGGCTACATAATAGCACTTTTAAAATTTACCCATTTTCTTCTTTTCGTTTCAAAACTGCCACAGTCAACCTGCTTACACATACCAGCTTTTCATGCTGATCATAAATTTTCACATCCCACACATGTGTCGAACTTCCGATATGAAGAGAACTGGCAATTCCATAAACAAAACCTTGCTTTGCTCCTCGAATATGATTTGCATTTATTTCCAATCCTACGCAAAAGAAATTTGAATGATCTATAACATAGGCTGATGCAATGCTGCCAAGTGTTTCAGCAAACGCAACAGATGCGCCGCCATGAAGCAATCCGTAAGGCTGTTGAGTGCGGTGATCAACAGGCATTCTTCCTTTGATGTAATTTTCACCAATCTCAGTAAGCTCAATGCCGATGTGCTCAGCCATAGTGCCTTTGCTGATGGACTGCATGTTTTCAACAGTTAATGCTTTGTTGAACCAAATTGACATAATCTATTTTTTATTCTTTAATGATCTGGCAACAATTTCAGGCAAAAACTGCTCCACATCGCCGCCGTTGCGGAGCACATCGCGTACAAGTGTTGATGCCACTGAAGTATATTGAGGCATACAGGTTAAAAAAATAGTTTCAATATTATTATTGAGGCTTCGGTTCATGTCGGCAATTGCTTTTTCATATTCAAAATCGTTCACGTATCGTATGCCGCGCAAAATAAAATTGGCATTTATTTGTTTGCAGCATTCAACAGTCAATCCATCATAAACAAGGGCTTCAACTTTCGGATTGTCTTTATAAATTTCCTTTATCCAGTTTAAACGCTGCTCTTCAGAAAACATGGAAGTTTTATTTGCGTTGCGGCCAATGCCGATAAACAATTTATCAAACAAACGCTGTGACCGATGGATAATATCCAAATGGCCAATCGTGATTGGGTCGAATGTCCCGGGAAATAAACCGATACGCATTTTAATAGTTTTCAGTATTCAGTCTGCAGTTTTCAGTTCTCACAAATTCTATCTCGTTGCTTTTTTAGTTTTTTTATTGTGAAGTCAACATTAGCCCTCTCTTGAACATCGTTGCGTCGCACTCTTCAACTGTATTAAATCTATTGAGCTTTAGTCTTCCCAGCAAATTGCTGATAAATTTTTATTTTCTTCAATTCGTACATCGCACATTTTCACATTTGCTGATCATTCAATTCTCGCTTGCTTTTCCGCCGGCTAACAAATATAATACAGCCATTCTCACTGCCACTCCATTTTCCACTTGTTGCAAAATAATGGATTGTTTGCTGTCTGCTGCATCGCTGCTTAATTCTACACCACGATTGATTGGCCCGGGTGCATGATCACAATTTCTTTGCTCAAGCTATCTAATAAATTTTTATTCACACCATATGCCAAACTATATTCCCTCAGTGAAGAAAACAAAACCTGGTTTTGTCTTTCGAGTTGTATGCGCAAAACGTTTGCCACATCACACCATTCAAGTGCCTTTTTCAAATTATATTCAACCTGAACATCGAATGCTTCTTTTATATAAACCGGTATTAAAGTGGGAGGGCCGGCAACCATCACTTCAGCTCCCATTTTTTTCAATAAATAAATATTGCTCAATGCAACTCTTGAATGCATAATATCGCCGATGATGGCAACTTTTTTTCCTTCTAGTGAGCCCAACTTTTCACGAATAGAAAACGCATCGAGCAATGCTTGTGTTGGATGTTCATTAATGCCATCGCCTGCATTTACGATGGATGCAGGAATATGTTGAGCTAAAAAATGTGGCGCACCGCTTGCGCTGTGACGCATCACAACCATATCCACTTTCATGGATAAAATATTATTCACCGTATCTAATAATGATTCGCCTTTTGAAACAGACGAAGCAGAAGCCGTAAAATTGATTGTATCAGCGGATAATCTTTTTTCGGCAAGCTCAAATGAAATTCTTGTTCGTGTAGAATTCTCAAAAAAGAGATTTACGATAGTCACGTCTCTTAATGTCGGGACTTTCTTAATCGGTCGCTGTAAAACTTCTTTGAATTGAGTAGCTGTGTCTAAAATAATTTGGATGTCTGAAGTGGTGAGGCTTTTAATGCCAAGAAGATGTTTAGTGCTCAGTTGCATTAAAGAGCGAAGTTAGGGGAAAGGGATTAAAGGAACAAAAGGCAAGAAACGAGGTTGGAAGAGACAAGAAATAAGAGACAAGAGACAAGAAACAAGGCACAAGATGGCAACCATTAAAAATAAAGGCACAAGGAATAATTTTTTAAAAGATATTCAATAAAAATATTTTTATTTTAGTAGCAAACTTTATTCTGTGTCAGCTCAGTTAGAAGAACGCTTTTTTGAATTTGCAAAAAATACCAGAGACTTTTGCAGAAAATGTAAATGGGATGTTATTAATATTGAATATATCCGGCAGCTAATTTGTTCAAGTGGCTCTGTAGGTGCAAATTATATTGAAGCCTCTGATGACTTCGGCAAGGCAGATGAGAAAATGAAAATTAAGATTGCAAGAAGAGAGGCAAAAGAATCAGCCTATTGGCTTAAGTTAATTTTGATTTATGACGATACGAATCTTGAATTGCAAAGAAATATTCTAATTGATGAGGCATCTCAAATCCGAAAAATTCTTTCTGCAATATTGATGAAGTTATAAATAAATTTACCCAAGCTTTTGCATCTTGTGCCTTGTTTCTTGTGCCTTCACTCAATCAACATCACTTCTTCCTTCCCATCTTTTTCCTTCCAAAAAACTTTTACTTTTTGTGATATGATTGAGTCAATTGCTTTTCCAACATAATCAGGCTGAATGGGCAATTGACGGCTGAACCTTCTGTCTATCAAAACACATAATTCAACTTTTGAAGGCCTGCCAAAATCAAGCAGCGCATCCAATGCTGCGCGTATGGTTCTTCCTGTATAAAGAACATCATCAATCAGCACTACATTTTTATTTTCTATTGAAAATGGTATATCAGTTTTATTGGCAGCATGCAAACCACTTTGTCGCAAGTCATCGCGATAAAATGTGATGTCTAATTTGCCATATTTAATATTGCCTGCTGGAACCTGGTTGCTTATTTCTTTTACAATCCTGTCAGAGAAATAAATCCCTCTTGGCTGTAGCCCAATTAAAACTGTATCCTTTAATGCCAAATGATTTTCCAGCAGCTGATTGCTAAGCCGCTTTATCGTTATTGAAAGTTGTTGTTCTGTAAGTATCGTCTTCAAAAAATATTTTTATAAAAATAGGGAGGTTATTGTAAAGAAAGCCTCTGTAAATTATTTTCCTGAACAAATTTAGCCATCACTCCTCAGATAAAAATGGATATCCATAATCCGTTGCCGGATTAAAAGTTTCTTTGATTGTTCTTGCGCTTAGCCAGCGATATAAATTTAGAATTGAACCTGCTTTGTCATTTGTTCCACTTGCCCTTGCACCGCCAAAAGGTTGCTGTCCTACCACCGCGCCCGTTGGTTTATCATTAATATAAAAATTTCCGGCAGCATTCCGTAATTTATTAACGGCTAAGTCTACCGCATTTCTATCCTGAGCAATGATTGAACCTGTTAATGCATAAGGAGAAGTTGAATCAACAAGGTCTAAGGTTTTTTCAAAACTGTTAGCCGGATAAATATAAACTGTGAGCACAGGGCCAAAAATCTCATTGCACATGGTAACGTACTTTGGATCCTTTGCTTCAATAACTGTTGGTTGAATAAAATAACCATTTTTCTTGTCACATTTTCCGCCAACCCAAATCTCCGCTTTTGCATCCTTCTTTGCATTATCGATGTATGATTTTATTTTGTCGAAACTTCTCTCATCAATAACAGCATTAATAAAGTTTGAGAAATCTTCCACAGTTCCCATCTTAAAACTTTTTACTCCGGCAATCAATTTCTTTTTTACTTCTTCAGAAATGTTAGATGGAATATAAGCTCTCGAAGCTGCAGAACATTTTTGTCCCTGATATTCAAATGCTCCGCGCAATAACGCAGTCGCAACCACATCTGGGTTTGCACTTTTATGCGCCACTACAAAATCTTTTCCCCCTGTTTCGCCAACAATGCGCGGATAGGATTTATAATTAGACATGTTCTTCCCAATCGTTTCCCACATATTATTAAACACGCCCGTTGATCCTGTAAAATGAACGCCGGCAAAATCGCGGTGATTGAAACACACTTTGCCAAGTGTTCGGCCCATCAACATAAATGAGATTAATAACACCATCAGGCAAGCCTGCTTCTTTCAATATTTTCATTATCATATGTGCGCTGAAGACCTGTGCGTGAGATGGTTTCCACACAACCGTATTTCCGCACATGGCTGCTGAGGTTGGCAGGTTCCCGCCGATTGCAGTGAAGTTAAATGGAGTAATTGCTAATACAAATCCTTCAAGCGGGCGATACTCCAAACGGTTATGGATACCTGAAGAACTGATTGGTTGTTGTTTATATATCTCACTTAAAAAATGAACATTGAAACGAAGAAAATCTATCAGTTCGCATGCAGAATCTATCTCTGCCTGATAAGCGTTCTTGCTTTGCCCAAGCATCGTTGTCGCCATTCATGTAGGGACGATATTTGGTAGCAATCAGATCTGCTGCTTTCAAAAATATATTTGCACGGTTTTCCCAGCTTAAATTTGCCCAATTTTCTTTCGCAGCCAGCGCTGCATCTATTGCTTGCTGTACATGCTTTTCATTTCCTTCATGATAATATCCAAGTGTATGAGCAATTTCATGTGGCGGGTGCAAGGCAATTTTTTTTCCTGTGCGCACTTCTTTATTGCCAATAAACATTGGGATATCTGCTTCCTGTTTTTTTAGTTCTGCGAGCACTTCTTTCAATCCTTTCTTTTCTGCACTTCCGGGAGCATAGTTTAATACTGGTTCATTTAACGGCAATGGATAACTGAAATAACCTAAGGTCATACAATCGATTTAATTATTAAAATTACTGTTGACACAATTATTAATTAATAATCATTAATTAATAATTTTAATTGCTCATCTCTTTTTCACTCATCAAAAATGCTTTAATAAATCCATCAAGCTCGCCATCCATCACCGGCTGCAATTTCCCACTTCATAATCCGTGCGATGGTCTTTGATCATTTTATATGGATGGAAAACATAGCTGCGTATCTGTGATCCCCATTCAATTTTTTTCTTGCTGGCATTGTTCGCATTTTTGATAGCATCGCGTTTGCGCATTTCTTCTTCATACAAACGGCTTTTGAGCATCGCCATTGCTTTCTCTCTATTTTCGCCTTGTGTGCGTGCCTGCTGGCATTCCACAATAATTCCGCTTGGCTTATGAGTGAGTCGCACAGCTGTTTCCACCTTGTTCACGTTTTGTCCGCCGGCTCCGCCGCTTCTAAAAAATGCCCATTCAATATCAGCCGGGTTCACTTCAATTTCAATCGTGTCATCAATTAACGGGTAAACATATACGGTGGCAAAAGAAGTATGTCTTCTTGCGTTGCTATCAAAAGGAGAGATGCGAACCAAACGGTGAACGCCGCTTTCTGCTTTTAAAAATCCATAAGCAAACGGTCCGTCAAATTGCAGTGTGCAGGTTTTGATTCCGGCGCCATCGCCATCCTGCCAATCAAGTTCTGTAACGCTCATGCCTTGCTTTTCGTCCATACATGCGGTACATCCTGCAAGCATTTCAGCCCAGTCCTGGCTTTCTGTGCCCCCGGCGCCACTATTGATTTGCAGTACGGCGGGCAATTCGTCTTCCGGTTGGTTCAATGTGCATTTGAATTCCGCTTCATCCAGATCGTGCAATGCTTTTTCATACGCCTCTTTTGTTTCTTCTTCTGTTGCATCGCCGCTTTTCCAAAAATCAAAAAGCACAGCAAAATCTTCCACAGCCATTTCTGACTGTGAATACAATTTCACCCAATATTCATTCAGCTTTAATGTTCTTCAGAATTTCGGTTGCGCGCTTATTATCATTCCAAAAGCCGGGAGAAAGTGACAATTGCTTGTCTTCATCTATTTTATGCTGGCGGTTCTCGACGTCAAAGAAACCTCCTCAGTGCCACTTTGCGACCTCATATCGTTTAATTTTTCTTGTGTCATAGCGGCGCGAAGTTAAGGAGTTTATTGTTTGCAATTCCTGCTTTAGGGATTTGAGCTACAGAGGTACGGAGAACACGAAGAAGCAAAGAGAAAACTTTATGCTACATGGTTCAAACTGTCAAAATTTCAAACGGCAACTTCCAACCCTTCCTTTGCGAACAGCGAGTTGGGGAAAATTTTCTGGCAATCTTTTTCTAAGGAGTCAAGAAAATCATCATTGTGGTCCTGGATCGTGGTGCGTGATGATCAATCTTTTCACATTTGCGCGAATCGCCACTTCAACAGCATCTATCCAAGTGCTGTGGCCCCAGCCTTTGAATTTTTTGTATTCTTCCGGAGTATATTGTCCATCGTGCACCAACAGATCAGCGCCTTTGGCAAAGTTTACAATATCCTGATCAATGCCATCAATATGTTCAACATCAGTACAAACAACAAGCGACACAGACTCATCTTCCAAACGAAAACCATAGGACCCACCCTGGTATTTATGATATTGAGAAATTGATGTCAGATGCGCTCCATAAATGGTTTCCTCTTCTCCGTAGGCATAGAACTCAAACTGGGCTCCCATAGCATCCATTGGTATCGGGAAATATTCTTTTTGCATTTGAAGAGAAAATATTTCTTTCAGATTATTGATCTTGCCTTGTCTACCCATTGCAAGTATTCCGATTTTTTGATTTGGATTGTATGCCGGAGCAAAAAAAGGAAACCCCTGAATATGGTCCCAATGGAAATGAGAGAACACGATGTTGATGACATTTTGAGAAAGGCCTTCTTTCATCAAATCTTTTCCTAAGTTGCGGATGCCTGTGCCGGCGTCGAGTACTGCAATCCGGTTGGCTTTTTCACGAAGGATTTTTATACAGGTGGTGTTGCCACCGTATCGCTCGAATTCTCTGCCACAAACAGGCAAAGAACCCCTCGCTCCATAAAACTTCACCTTCAATTGCAGAAAGTTTTGCCAAATGTCTGGAAAAGAGTTGATACAACGCAGAATTTACTTTGAGCACCTTCATTGCAACAGTTTGAAGCGCCGCAGTTCACTTTTAAATAGTTATGATAACTGATTGGCAGGACTCTCGCCGCATCAAGTGCGTATCAAGTGCGTTGACTGACGCACTTGATACGCACTTGATACAAATAAATAACCAGAGAAAAGCGAGTTTGGTTTATGGTAGTAGGTTTCGCAAACCATTTTTAAATGCCCTGAAGTTTTTCGGTCAAGAATTGTAATTAATCAGGGGCTTGTTGAAATATTTATAAGGAATAAACCTTCCACGCTAAACAAAAATGACTAATATATCCACTTGCATCATAAATTGAATTCCTTATAAGTTGCATAATAGATTGCTAATAAAAAACTAATGAATGACTTTACTTTTATATAGATGCCCAATCGAAAGGCATTAAAATTATTTCTGATGCTTCTAAAGAAAAGAAAACCTATGGACATTTATCACTATCTGTACTTTGTTTGGATCCCTTCACTGGCAATCGCTATTTTTTTTCTTGTTAGGGCTGTTTACTTTACCCAATACCTGCGGGGGAAGTATCAGCTGGCTTTTCCACCTAATATATTTGGCATCGCAAGAACGAGCGATTTAAAAATCGCACAGGGCTTTACCCAATCGGAAGAAATAAAGGGGAAAATTGAAAAGATACTTACCGCAAAAGGCGCTTTTTATATTTTTGTGACAGTCGCTGCGTTTTCATATTTGCTTCCTGTTATATTATTCGATTGGCTTCTGAAATCTTAAGAAAAAAATACTTTTAGTATCAGTTGCAGTTTAAGGAAAGTTAGCGGTCATTAACTTATGACACAGATATTGCGAGTGAAAATGATTCTATAGTTGTATCGGGTACTGGCGAACTTGATATGTTTTTTTCATTTGTTAACAATAATCGGACATGTGTAAAATCATCAAAGTTTGACAGCACTGAAAAAAGCAGAATTGAAAACAGGCTTGACACAGCATTTTAAAGAAGATAAAATAGTCTCTAAACTGCGCCTAACATGGGGTTTTATGCTATGCTTTCAGACAACCTGTCCCGATGCATCGGGAAATAAATCCTCATCTTTTTGTTCGCTATCAGCAGTTTTTCTGCAGACGAAATTCTATTCAGCTTTAGTTCTTAACTTCATCATTAGTAATTTAATCTGGCTTCAGTTCCGGGCTGGGCGTTATAAATGCCAGCATAACTTGTCCCGCTATCGGCGGGAACTGTAAGCCCTGCCCGTTGTAAGTCATTTTAATTCCGATATTTTCTTCTTATGGAACTTAAGGCTCTTCTAATTTTTATTTCTATAGTACTGTTACTTTATCCCCGCCTTCGCAGGTATGACGGGAACTTCTTAAGTAAATTTGAATATAGTGTTGTTCGAAATTCGGATTGCTTCTTTCCTTGCAATGACATGCGGCTCTTCGTGTAAACTTAGAAACAATTTCTTCTATGGGTTAGTGGTCTCAACGATCATAAGAGAAAATATAAGAAACAATCAGTCCTGCATACAAATTATGTAACAGGACTGATTGTAGTTTTTCTAAATTCACTATGATGCGTATTTAAGGTAATAAAACCTGGTCAATTTTATGAATCACTCCGTTGGTGGCAACGATATTTGTTGCGATAATGTTAGATGCACTTGTGTTTGAATTCCCTTTTACTGTTGCGCCACTGCTTAGTGAAATAGTTACGTTCTCTCCGTTTACAGTAGTCGCCTGCTCACCTTGGGTAAGATCAGATGAAAAAACTCTTCCTGCAATGACATGATAAGTTAGTATGCTTGTTAATGTAGCAGGCGAAGCTGCATTGATCGCACTGGTATCTGCAAAGCCTGCTGCACGGAAAGCATTATTGGTGGGCGCAAAGACGGTGAATATGCCGCCTGTTGAAAGAACCGCCGCTACATTCGTGCTGCCTGTGCTTGCTCGCACTACCGCTGCTACAAGGAAACTTAGGCTTGTATCTGCTTCAACTACCTGCACCAGGTTATTGCCAAAAGATGGTATCAGCACGTTACCGATCGTATGTATTACGCCGTTGCTTGCTGCAATATTTGCCTGAGTAACCTTAATGCCATTTACAAAAACTCCGTTTGCATTGTTGGTGACAAATATAGAGTCTCCACCTGCAGTTACTACTTTTGCATCAGGCCCTGCGGGTACATCTGCTGCGAGCACTTTTGATGCCAGGGTATGGTATAATAAAATAGTATCTAATGCACCTGCCGACAAACTATTTATTACTGATGAAGTAATGCCAGATGCATTAAAAGCGCTGTCAGTTGGAGCAAAAACTGTAAAAGGGCCTGTGCCGCTCAATGTGGTTGCAAGCCCTGCTTTTTGAACTGCCGCATAAAGCAATGTGAAATTAGAACCCGTTGATACCTGTTCTGCAATGGTGCCCGGGCCTGCGGGCGTTGATGAGCTGCTGCTTTTTTTGCATGATGCTATCGATAAGCCAAGAATTAAGAAAAGAACTGTTGCTACCTTGTTTCTGCTAAAGAATTTTAATTGCATAAAAGAGAATTTTCCGGTGAATAAATATTTGTCTGATGTATAAAATTTTTTCAAGCAGCAACTGTTTTTTTATTATTAAGTATTGTTATTAAAGAATCATGCCTCGTATTAATAAGGCATGATTCGATAGGGCATAAAGCTTTCGTTGATTGTGCAGAAAATAAATGTTTTATGATAATTTGATTTTTGAAAGTGTAAACTAAGGCCGGTTAATTTTTTTTCTTTGATAAGATATCTCACTGGCTTTTTTAAGTGGGTGAATTGTATATTTCTTGGAGTAAGCTGTAAGCTTTGTTGGCTATTCGCTTCGCAGTACTCAAACAAATATGAATGCCAGTGTCAACAATTTGCAATGACCATTGTTGCAATAAAAAGAAAACGCTAAATACTAATATATGAAGCTTGCATTTTCAATGTTAATAACACTGTCTGTTGGGGCTATTGCAGGTTTTGCAACAGTTCACAGCATCGATACTTGGTATGCCACATTGAACAAGCCAACCTTTAATCCGCCGAATTGGTTGTTGGCCCTGTATGGACTTTTTTGTACATACTCATGGGAATCGCTTTATACCTGACCTGGAAATTACCAGCGTCGAAGAACAGGAATATAGCAATGGGATTTTTCTTTTTACAGCTACTGCTCAACTTTTTGTGGAGTTTTATTTTTTTCTATTTCCATTCTATTTCGTTTGCTTTGTTCGACATCGTCGTACTTTGGGCAATGATATTGCTGACGATTATTTTATTTTCCAGATTCAGTAAGGCAGCATGCTGGTTGCTGGTTCCATATATAAGCTGGGTAAGCTTTGCAATGATCCTCAATATTTATATTTATGGCCTAAATCGCGGATAAGAGTATTTTTTAAATAGTAATGGCGGCGGTAGATTTTTTTACGCCACATTAAATTATTTGATCCAACGATTGATTTGCATAATTCATACCTTCATCAATTAAATAATTTTTGGTGACAAAATCCCCAATCTTCCCGCTATCGGCGGGAGCAGCAAGCCCAGACCGTTGCAATTTTAGCAGACACTTAATGAGACGACAACTACTTTTAATTTTCATCGCCACGACAGTTTTAGTTAGCTGCAATATCTTTAGCAATAATATAAAGGAAAATGTTGACGAAGGTGTTAATGAAGCCAAAGCTGAAATGAACATAGACATTAGTAATGCAAAAACTGCACTGACGGAAACTTGTAAAAAGGCAATGGACAATATGAAAGATTCAATTCTAATAAATAAAATCACTGTTCTCCATTCGTCCATAAACCTAACATCAAAATATATTGACAACTTAACAACTGAAATGGAAAAACTTGACAATAACAATACAGATAATGTTGATTTGATCAAACGAACATACTTGTATAACGGAATAGGCGATAGTCTTTTTAATAAAGTCAAAACTTCGTATACTTTAGCTATTGACATTGCATTACACGACACAACTAAATTACGCTTAACCAAAGTTCATGACACATTCACAGAGGAAAATAAAAAACTATATTTTGAATTGAATAGTCCGCTTGGAGTAAGCATGGTTTTGTACGGTATCGAATCTGAATTACTAAAAGATGGAGCAAGATGTTTATATAATTATACTAATGGTAAGAAATCAAACTAATAAAAACTACAGCTAACATCTACACCTTTGTTGACATGTAGGGTGTACATGCGCGTTAGAATAACCAACAACATTGGAGGAGGCAACACCGACAAGAGAAAACACAAAACATCAGTGCGTTCATTTGTATTATAACCATCGCAGACTGTTCACTTTCTTCCGTAAACTGTTTTCGATTCCTGCAAGTTGCTCATTTGCTCTTAGCATATTAAATGAGGTGGAGTATTTTCAAATTCCTGATTGCAATCATCGGTAAAATAATCATGTTTGGTAATTGTTTTGCCGATCAGTAATTCATTTGAGCACATTTAACCCTTCACTTTAAAAGCTGATCATAATGAGAATATTAATATTGTTTTTAGTTGCTGCATGCTTGTTTGTTAGCTGCAAGAAACATACTGTTGCTCCACCCGTTGCTCCAAATGCGACGGCAGATATTTATTTAAGTGGATACGATTTCTATCCAAACGGCATTTATGCTGTGGCAACTTATTGGAAAAACGGCGTGGCTGTGCATCTTACTGATGGCAGCACATGGTCGGAGGCGCGCAGCATAGTAGTTTCAGGCAATGATGTATATGTAGCCGGCAGATATGGCGATTCCGCAGTGTATTGGAAAAACGTCGTCCCGACTGTTCTTTCAGGCATCAGGCCAAACCAGTATGATGCTAATTCGATTGCAGTTTCAGGAAGTGATGTGTATGTGGCGGGCACCGAAACAGGCGTTTTTAATCAATTCCCTCTGCCCAATTATATAAATTCTGTTGCCTTATACTGGAAGAACGGTGTGCCGGTATATCTTTCGTCAGATACCATCGGCTCAGCAAGTTTATCTATTGCTGTTTCCGGAAACGATGTGTATACCGCGGGTTATTCCTGGAACCCTCATGGGTTGGATGATAATAATGTGCCGATGCAGGAATGGGAACATTATGAGGAGGCAACATATTGGAAAAATGGAACGGCTGTGTTCCTGACTGACGGGGCAACCCAACAAGCCAGGTGTAGCGCCATCAAAGTATCAGGGTCTGATGTATACGTGGCGGGGAATATATTATATGATGTTAATAATCTCAGTAGTTTACAGCATGCACGATACTGGGAAAATGGAACTCCTGTAACCCTCCCGGGCGATTTGGCTTTGGGCATTGGTTACACTAATGCAAATGATATCGCAGTTTCCGGTAGTGATGTGTATGTATTGGGAATGAGTGATACAAGCAATGTGTATTGGAAGAATAGCGTCCCTGTTCCTATTAATTTTAGAATCGGGGCTTTCGCTGCGCTCCTAAAAGCTATTGATGTTTTATCAAATGACGTGTATATAGGAGGGCTTCAGGCTGATCCTGCTAACCTGAACATGGCTGCTGAATGCTGGAAGAACGGAAATCTTCTTATGACAGTTGATAGCACAAGCCTCCCTGATGTCTTGTCGATGTATTTGGTAAATAAATAGTATTTATTTTTTCTTCACGGCAACGTTTCGCCAATCGTTTTGTAAATAACTTCACCAATAACGAAAAGCAAGAACCTGAACTCAAGAGAATATTTTCATTTTTTGTAACTCACACTAGGGTTCAGTTACGTGTTAATATTTACCCTGAATTCAATCCTCTTTCTTGTGCTGAAGTTCTTGTAAGAAATGGAGCGGATATAAATGCCAAAGCTGGATTTGATGAAAACGGTTTTGGTGCACAAACACCTATTTTCATACCGTTAATCAACGGTTGAATGGCTGTAGTGATGTAATGAAATTGCTGGTTTCTCAAAATGCCGATTTGAATCTGACAGTGCCGGGACTTGTTTGGGGAAAAGGGTATGAGTGGGAAACATTCGTTCCATCAGTTAATCCAGTAAGTTACGCAATGATGGGATTGCTTAGACAATTTAACAGAACGGAACCACTGATTTATGAGGTTGTATCTATTTTAATGAAAGCCAAATATGGCATAGATTATTTTCCTGCAAATGTTCCAAACAAATATCTGAGCAGTTAATTATCAATGAACATTTGTACATTTAACAAGCATTCGCGATGGCAGCTCGATTTGAAAAGTATGAGGTAAAGCGCCAATGCAGCATCGTTGTGCGTCACGTGCATGTGACAATTCAAAAATTATTTTTGCCGCAAAAGCAATTTCATGGATGATGCAAAAACAAAATCTTTTATTGGTTTAAATTTAGATCAGGTCGCCTGGGTAGTAAAAGATATTAAAAAAGCGAAAGGATTTTTTCGAAACATTTTGGGTATAGACAATTTCAGTAGCCCTGTAAACATTCGTGCGCAGGAATTTGAAAGTACATATTATGGAGAGCCGTCTGATGCTGAGTGGCTTGTTTCTATAGCTTATTCAGGCGGCGCATTCATTGAACTTATCCAGCCAGTTTCAGGGCGTACTATATTTCAAGACTATCTCGAAAAGAATCCTGGAGGTGGCGTGCAGCACATTGCATACAGCATACCCATTGCTGAGTTTGATGCAGCAATTTCCAAATTAATTGATAAAGGCCATCCTATAATAACGAGTTTAAATATGCCCGTTGCTAAAATTGTTTTTTTCGATACTTATAAAGAGTTTGGAGTTGTCACTGAAATAATCGGCATTACTGAAGAAGGTGTTGGGTTTGTTGAGAAATTAAAGAAAGGAATAATTTGAATTTGCGATCGAAAATTATGCAGAATCATTGCCTGCAATCCATAATTTTATATTTATATGAACATAAAAGAAGAAATCAAAAAGTATATTACCAGCCAACCCGAACCAAAATGCAGTGACATGCAAGAGTTGCATCGTATTATACTTCAAGTGTCGCCAAAATGTAAATTATGGTTCTTAGATGGCAAAGACGATAATGGCAAAATAGTTTCTAATCCTAATATCGGATATGGCTCTTACAACATAAAATATGCTGATGGAACAACAAAAGAGTTTTATCAAATTGGTATGAGCGCAAACACAACAGGTATCTCAATCTATGTAATGGGTATAAAAGATAAAACATACTTAGCCGAAACGTTTGGAAAAAAACTAGGCAAGGCGAGCGTGACAGGATATTGTATTAAGTTCAAAACGCTGAAAGATATAAACATTGACGTGCTTGAAGAGGCAATACGATATGGGTTTGAGCAAGGCAAACTTTCATAGCGCAGCTATCATCGGCCTGCAGCAATACCGGGCCGCTGCACATCATTTAAAAACGACATAACAAATTTATATGAAGAAATTTTTTCTTAACATCTTTTTTTGCTTATTGATACTTCTCATTTCATTGGGACAATTATCAGCTCAACAAAAAGTGTTCACACAAGACATTGACAACTTTTGGACGGCTTATGACAGTATCAGAATTACAAATGATAGTTCAGCGCAAATTCACTTTATACAAACTCTTTATATCGACAAAGGGACACCAGGCTTAAAAGCTTTTATGATTGCAAGAAAATATTCTGCAGAATTGTATGTGAGGCTGATTAATAAATATCCTAAATTCTGGAATTCGATACGGCAGAATACTTTGTCTGTAAAATCAAAAGTAACCGAAATAGAAAAAAGTATTGAAAGGCTGAAAGTGCTTTATCCTGAATTAAAAAATGCTAAAATGTATTTTACAATAGGAGGTCTTCGGTCGGGAGGCACAACCAAAGATAGCATGGTGCTTGTTGGTGCAGAGATCGCGACAGGGAATTCAACTACCGATGTCTCTGAATTTACTGGTAAATGGCTGGCTGGCGTGTTTAAAGATCAGAGTTCTGATAACCTTATTTCTTTGAATGTACATGAATATATTCACACACAGCAAAATGGAGAAAGCAACAATTTATTAGCGCAAGCGATAATGGAAGGTTCCTGCGATTTTATAGCAGAATTAGTAATAGGAAAAACGTTGCAACGCAATTACATAAATTATGGTAAACAACATGTGCAGGAATTAAAAGAATCATTTAAGCAAGATATGTTTGGCAATGCGTTCAGCAGGTGGTTATATAATGGAAGCGATACCAAAACTGTTGCCGATTTAGGGTACTTTATGGGATATGAAATATGCAAATCGTATTATGAAAACGCTTCTGATAAAAAAAAGGCTATTAAAAATATTATTGAACTTAATTACTCAGACAGCACAGCAGTAGAAACTTTTTTAGGGCAGTCAAAATTCTATAAAGAACCAATGAATAAAGAACAATTGGTTCAATCTTTTCAGGCAAAACAGCCAACACTTCTAAATATAGAACCTTTTAAAAATGGCGACACATTAGTTGATGCTTCATTAAAACAAATAGCATTTGTGTTCTCACAACCAATGAGCAAAGGATACTCAATCAATCAAACTGAGCGGGGAAAAGAGTTTTACCCGATAACGAAATTAATTGGTTTGTCGGATGATAAAACAAAGTTTAGCGTTAACATTGACCTGAAGCCAAACCGGGAATATGAGTTTGTTATAACAAATGGAGGTTTTAGTTCAGCAGAAGGTTATCCGCTTTTAAAAGACTACACAATAAAATTCAAAACCAGGCTATGATAAAATACCAGCGTAGCACCAAGCCCTGGACGTTTGCTATCATCATACCAGAGTATCCCGTTTCCCTAAAATTTCTTTCCGAAAATGAATGCCCCAATTTAATAATTCATCTAACATTTTTTTCATTGACAGACCCAATGGTGTCAGAGAATATTCCACAGTTACAGGCGTACTATCGTACACGGTACGTGTAATAATTCTGTTTTCCTCAAGTGCCTTAAGTTCCTGCGAAAGCATTTTTGGAGATATGTCCACAATCTCTTTTTGTATTTCACCAAAACGTTTAGTGCCGAAAGTAAGTGCCAGTACTATGGGCAACCGCCATTTGCCCTGTATTACTTCTAATGCATCCCTTGAGATCCTGAGTTTCTTCTGGCATACTACATCTTTTTGATTCATGTTGTATATTTTTCGTCTGAACTTACCTGAAGGTAACTACTTACCATCGGGTAACAACTATACTTTGGGTAGCAAAGCTATGTAATTTTGCTTTATAAATAAACATAAAAAATCATGGCAAAATCAACAATATGGGTAATTGACCCAATGCACTCCGAAGTGCTGTTTAAGATCAAGCATTTGGTTATTTCAACGGTTACAGGTTCATTCAGAAAATTTGAGGGGAAAGTAATTACAGAAGGAGAGGGGTTTGATAATGCTAAAGTAAATTTTACAATAGATGTAAAAAGTATTGATACAAATCAAGATCAGCGTGATGGACATTTGCAAAGCGGTGATTTTTTTTCCGCAGATTTATATCCTGAAATCATTTTTGAGTCTACATCGTTTGTAAAGACAAGTGGTAATGATTACAAAATGGTTGGCAATTTGACTTTGAAAGGCGTAACAAAGCCGATTGAATTAAATGTAGAATACGGCGGCTCTGAAAATGACGGGCATGGCAACGCAAAACATGGTTTTGAAGTAACGGGCATCATTAATCGCAAAGAATTTGGGATGACCTGGAATAAGCTCACTGATACAGGTGGCCTGGGATTAGGTGAAGACATCAAGTTAATTGCAAACATTCAGGTTGCGCAATTAGTTGAAGCAGCAGTTTAAATTAACTTTAATAAAGTTCTCAAAAAAAGGGAAAATCGATAACAAGAAATCAAGACTTCGTTTTGCATTTTATTCATTCCAGGATTCCTCACCAACAACTTTTGGTTGAGGAATTTTTTTTGCTAAAGCAATTAATTCTCAAGTCTGCTTATTCTAGTGAACCTGGCAAAACGATTATTTGAAAAGATCAGGCTGAAAATCCCTAACTTGAAAAAGGGGAAATATCAATCTACCAATTCAAAAATCAAATACCATGTCAAAGAAAATTGCCATTATTTCTTATGATTTAGATCCTACTTCTTCACTGACTGCCGATGCGATTGCTATTCAAAGCAAACTAAATGCTGCAGGCTTTAGTACCAAGCTTGTCCATCAATGGAGCCTGAACGAACCCGATACAGCCGATTTCAAGAAGGCCACTTATTGGGGCAAGTTTGACGGCATCGTGATCTGTAATTTCTACGGTTTCTGGAATTTGCGTGAATTAATTTTATCCAAAAAACCAGTTATGTGCGTGAATTCAGGTTATGCAGATGATTTAGGGTTAGGCGAATCACCGCTGGAGCATGTAACTGAAAGTTCATTTAATTTAATCAACAACACGCATCCGATTACCATTGGGCTTGGTCTTGGCGCTTTCGGAATTGGCAGCCCTGTTTGGTTGGATTCAATTTCTACTTTAAATCATGATGTTGTGGTGTTGGTAAACACGCTTGCCAATCATCCTGTATTGGTAGCTCATAAAACGCATAAGCTATCTTATTTCGGATGGTACAGAATGTCACAAGCTTCTGCCGGCAGTAGTTTAAACGATTTATTGGTGCGAACAGCTAAATGGACATTTGCTTAAAAACGATTTAACAGCAAATAGAATTTTGCAAGCAAGCAATTTGACCAAGCAGAAATAATGCAGAACCTAAGTGGCAATTCCGTGTCGATTACGAGAAATTTGAAATAACTGCATATTTTGGATATTTGTGCTATGACAGAAAGCAAAAGTTTTTTGGGGAAACATAAGACAATAATAATTTACAGCATCAGCCTGGCTTTGTTGTTATTCCTTCTCAAATGGCTTGAACTTCGTTTTATCATATTTGATTACTCACTCGAAATTTACATCGGATCCATTGCTTTAATTTTTACAGGTTTGGGAATATGGCTTGCGCTAAAACTTTCAAAACCCAAAATTGAAAGGGTAGTGGTGGAAAAAGAAGTGTATGTAACGCGGAATGAAAATTTTGTTCTGAACACTTCTCTTATCTCCAAACTGGAGCTCAGCAAACGCGAGCTGGAAATTCTTGATTTAATGGCAAAAGGCCACAGCAATGAAGAGATAGCTGCAAAAATTTTTGTTTCATTAAGTACAGTTAAAACACACAATCAAAATCTTTTTGAAAAGCTGGATGTGAAAAGAAGAACGCAAGCAGTTGAAAAAGCAAAACGCTTAAGCATCATTCCTTAAATTTCATACTTTGGTATGGAAATATGCTTCACGTAAAATAAATAGCCGAAAGTATGAGCGGGAAAAGTTGGGCAAGAACCATATTTGCACCAATAAAAATGTAAAGAAATGAAAAAGAACATCATTGTATATGGGCTGATTGCAGGCGTTGTGGTTTCTGTTTTAATGCTGTTTTCTATGAGCATTAAAATGGATTATGGCCTGAGCTTGTTAGCTGGTTATGCTTCAATGCTCATTGCGCTGTCTCTTGTTTTTGTGGGTATCCGCAATTACAGGGATAAGTATAATGCAGGAGTAATCAGTTTTGGCAAAGCATTTAAAATTGGGATTATGATTGTTTTAATTGCTTCTACTATTTATGTTATTGTATGGCTTATTGACTACTTTTATTTCGTGCCCGATTATTTGGAAAAATATGCTGCCCACATGCTCGACAGGCTGAGAGCAAGCGGCGCAAGCCAAATAGAAATTGATAAACAAGCAAAAGAAATGGCCAACCTGGCTACGATGTATAAAAATCCATTCTTCAATGCACTGATGACTTATGTGGAAATTTTGCCGGTCGGGTTGGTAGTAACACTCATAAGTTCATTAATTTTAAAAAGAAAAGCAATAAAAATTTCAAACAATTAAAAAATAAAAATGAAAAAAGTAACAGGGATTGGCGGCATTTTTTTCAAATGCAAAGACAGCAAAAAAATGAAGGAGTGGTATAACACCCATCTTGGTATTGTCGATAGCGGGTATGGTGCAACTTTTGAATGGAGCGAAGCCGAAGACCCTACTAAAAAAGGATCTACCACATGGAGCCCATTTGCGGAGACATCAAAATATTTCGAACCTTCAACAAAGGATTTTATGATCAACTACAGGGTTGCTGATCTGGCGGCACTTGTTGAAGAACTGAAAAAAGAAGGTGTTACAATTGTTGACAGCATAGAAGATTCTGATTATGGAAAGTTTGTACATATTCTTGATGCAGAAGGAAACAAAATTCAATTGTGGGAACCCAAAGATTGATTTAAACAAAATATAATGGCAAAGCTAATCGCAGCAATCAATATGACAGTTGACGGGTTTTGCGACCACACATCAATGATTGCAGATGATGAGATCCTTCAACATTATAGTGAGCTATTAAGCAGCGCGGGAGGACTTATATATGGAAGGATAACATATCAGCTTATGGAAATTTATTGGCCGACTGTGGTAAAAAATCCTACCGGCAATAAACCAAGAGATGAATTTGCTGTAACAATAGACAATATCCCTAAACTTGTTTTTTCCCACACACTAAAAAATGTGGAATGGAAAAATGTAATGCTGGCGAAGAAGGGCATTAAAGAAGAAATTTTGGAACTGAAGGAACAATCGGATAAAGACATTTTGGTTGGCAGCAGGAGCTTGATTGTAGCTTCCATGAATCTCGGTTTGATTGATGAATTCCAGCTCACTGTTCATCCAGTGATAGCAGGAAGAGGTTTGCCATTATTTAGCAACATAAACAATAGCATTAATCTTAAGCTCTTAAAAACAAAAATCTTTAGCTGTGGTGCAATAACGTTTTACTATAATCTTTAATAAAGCACCAATGCATAACGTTGTATATAACCGACGAGGCCGGTCAAACTAAAAAGTGCGGAGTCAGCACTATAATCATTGACGAACATGAAATGAAATGGTATAATTATATCGCATGTTTCTTTGCCGGTTTTTTTTTGGCTAATGTAGTTCCGCATTATATTCACGGAGTTTCCGGCGACAGTTTTCAATCGCCTTTCGCCAATCCGCCTGGCAAGGGTTTATCATCACCAATGGTAAATGTGCTGTGGGCACTTTTAAATTTAGTGATAGGCTATCTGCTTTTCAGAGCAGGCAAAATTTCAAGCAGCAATAAATTGGCTCTTGTAATTTTCTTTATTGGTATTGCTGCGAGCAGTATACTACTTGCCATGAGTTTTGCTGGCAGGATACATTAGCGACTAACGGAAATGCTCATACGCCGCTTGATCAGACGGCCGGAACATTGTCCATATGCATTCGTAAAAGGCGTGAATATTGAGCAATAGAAACTGTGATGAAACATTTCTATATTCAACAAGCAATCTCCTTACTTTCTCATTCCGGCTACAACAATCCTTAATTAGGCTACGCGCAACAAATCCCATCTCTTCACCTTTGTTGTATAAAATTTTAAATACAACATTATGGCACAGCAGAATGAAAAGATGAATAAAGTTTGGTTTATTACCGGCGCATCCCGAGGTTTTGGACGCGTTTGGGCAGATGCTGCATTAAAGCGCGGCGACAAGGTTGCTGCTACGGCACGCAAACTGGCAAGCATTGAAGTCTTAAAGATAAGTACGGCGCAAATGTGCTGACGTTGGAACTCGATGTAACTAATCCTGATCAGGTGAAAACCTCCGTGGAACAAGCGCATGCTCATTTCGGAAGATTGGATGTCGTGCTCAATAATGCAGGCTATTCATTAGTAGGCACAATTGAAGAGTCCAGCGCAGACGACGTTCGGGCGCTGTACGAAACGAATATTTTCGGAACATTGGCTGTCATCAAGGCGGTGTTGCCTTTGCTGAGTCAGCAGGGCTGTGGTCATATACTTGGCGTATCAAGCGGGCTTGGCCATGTTACGATGCCGGTGATTGGGTATTACTGTTCTTCAAAATGGGCATTTGAAGCGATACACGAAAGCCTCGCTACAGAGATTAAATCTTTTGGTATCAAAGTAACCATTATCGAGCCCGGCGCTTATGCCACCGAGTTTGGCAGCCAGGAGTCTTTGAAATTTGCAACAGGCCTCAATATTTATGCAGATTTTAAAAAGCATTTTACAGATGGTTTAAGAGATTTGAAAAGAGGCAATCCGGATGCAACGCCGCAAGCGCTCTTTAAAATAGTAGATGCTGAAAACCCACCGTTGCGTTTTAATCTTGGAAGCCATAATTTGCCTTGGGTGCGTGCCGCATATAATGAACGGTTGGCAACCTGGGAAGCATGGCAAGAGGTTTCAAGCTCAGCACAGGGCGAATAAAACCAACAGACCAATGATAGCCTACTCGGTTTATAGTTGGCATCGATGGCTGGTGATGGTGGTCGTGTAGAAATTGAACAGAATGTACTCAATTGCAAGTTGAAAACAATAACTGCATATTATGGCGATGATATCTGATCGCCGGTGAATGTTGATTAATATGAAGACGTTGTAATATTCATAACCATTTTCTTTAAAATTATTAATTTGATGGAAAATTTGATAATCAGGAAATATTTTGGAATGCTCATAATCCACCTGTCGCTGCTGCTTGTGACAACTATAATCTCCTTGTCTGATAATTTTACTCTTAAATAGTCAGGCCCATGTCAAGAACTACTATAAATATCACCCTACGGCGCAATCATTCGTGCCACGCATCGAGTGCACTGAAATGGATAAAATATGCATAAATTTACATAATTAATTGACTTACTTATAGTCATGCCGGGATATTGGGATGGTCTCGAATCGCCGACAATAGTCTAGTAACATGCGACCATGATCACCGTCGATCTTCTCGTAGGCGCTGGCCCGTTCGCAATTGTGATGGGTACAAGTTCCTGAATGCGGATTGGGGTGTCGATTAAGTCATAGTAGTGAGTGAACGACGGTTTTTGCCGTGTAGCAATTGCTGGTGGATTTCGAAAAAGAATAGAAGCGGTGTTAACTCCATTAAAATTGATGATCGCGATAATGTACATCATTCTGTAACAAAGTTGGTGTTGATATAGCGTGGTTTGGGGTGAATCTCTACTTTGGAAAACCAACACTACGCACAAGTCAGCCACTCTAAAGAACGGACCGAGTGCAAATGCGAAAAAGAATGCCGCGTCAGCAATTGCATAGATCGAACATTAAACACCGACGTGTCGCAGAAGTCAACAAGATAGCCATTTTGGAACATACTTGCGTCGATCATGCCTATAAATGGGTGTATTTATATGAGGAGACGCGAGAGTGTACCAATCGAGAAACCCATAAATAGATTCGGTGCAATCAGACCGCGTACACTAGTGCCCTAGATGGAATCTGGAATAGTTATTGTGGACATCAATCAGATGAAAAGTTGAGAACTCACCATCAGCAGGCAAATGCGAATAAGATGAGACCGAGACAGCTCCTAGCCATCTGAAAGATTTTGATTCAGTCGCGATGATAGTGTAAGTCATGTGTATCAGCCTGCAAGAAATATTGTGCGCTAATGGACGGAACATATTTGTGCCGATGAGATAGGATATGCTTGCTGGAAGAAATGCAGCACCACGTTGAACGATCCTGCTTGCCAAGTGTCCATCATCCAGAGTGGTAGTGAAGGTTCGAGCATCGCAATGCCAAGATTGCCGGTATGTGATCGCACCTGGTTAAAAATAAGTTGTAGATTATGGTTCAGATGGAAGCATTATACCGGCTGCGACGACAATACTAGGGGTCTTTGGCGAGTTCCTTGATCGCGTGCCTTCTCTGGCTCGCCGCGATCAATATGCGGTTGCAGAACGGCGCATTGCAGTACTGCAAGTGTCTGATTGTTGGAAATATATAAATAACTTACATCCATCCAGCAGCGCCAACATCGCCAACAATATGAACGGTAACTCCTTGCCCGACCACTTCAAAAGTCTTTGGTTAGATATTATGACAATTATATGCAAATTCTACCTGATACCAGTACACCGCCATATGGCGGTCCGACAGCACGCCGAGCGCCAGTCCACCCAATGCGATGCCCATTGCACTGCCTCTTTCGCGATCGTCCGGATAGTTTGTGCCAACATTCCCATACGGAAAAAGAAAGAAGGAACATAGAGATTTCGATTAGATAAAACACACACATACCGGATGTTGATGTGCATGCCGAGCCGACACCCTATAAGCAAAATGGATCTGATTATTTATGGCAATAAAATAGACAAAAACACCTGCAATGCTCGCGAGAACCAGAGAGTGCCGAATGATGAACCGAATGCAAACATGAGTGTCGATACGAACATTATACAAAACCCGGTGAACATTGGAACCTGTACGCCCGAGATCCTGAATTCACAATAGGGTATACTGTAATCAGGATCAATTGTGGATGAGGGACAAAAATTTAATAAACAAACATAAATTGATGATGACATATGTAGAATTGTTAGTGAATTTTCGATATTCTGAATGTGTAGAAAATGTTTGGATAAATGGCGAAACTTTATCTCCATCATCTTAAGAATTTCTACCCGCCCATAATCATACTTGTTCGTCAGTGGCCCAATGAATGGATTTGTCAGCAGTTGAACGAGCGCCTTCGATCCGAACATAGACCCAACATGCACATTTTCTGCCGACAGCGTATCGTGACGATTCGCATCCATTGCACTGTACTCATCGGTGGTGGTGCCGGTTGGAGAAGAAGAAGTGGTGGTGCGACGTTGTTTGCTTCTAGCAGTAGTAGTAGTAGTAGTACAATGTCAATTCTTCATCTTCCCATCGATCATCGTCCCAAATCGATAGTGTCACGTTTTGCCCGATCGGGTACGGTTGGCGTGGTTGTCGGTCGTCGAGCTTATATAGTATCGTATCAGAGTCGTTTGGATGTGACAATCGCAATAGATATTCAGGAATGATGGGTACGACAGTGGTGAGTAGCATATTGTCAAGAAATAGTGCAACATAGACGATGAGCAGAAGGGCATTGCGATTGCGACTCTGTCGGCAAACCACACCGAAAATGACATATCGGCTGAGTGAGCTTGTTCCGATTAAATGAAGGATATAACTCAGCTTCGTCTCGAGCAGCAGCAGTCGATGAGGGATTTGATGATTGGTTGTATCCGGTGCTCGATATGTAATTCGTTCGACATGAGTGCCGTCGCTACTGCCTGCAAGTGATTGGAAATATCAGGAGAACCAAAGGCCAATTATATACGGCCGATCCATACAGAGGATACAGGAATGGACGGGATAAATGTACGCACAATTGATCGATGACGAACGAAGACGAGAAAATGAGTGGGCCGATGCTCCTCCCTATGCCGATAATCCACAAATGCGTCGGTAATTGAACAAAGACGACAGGCTACGGTTACGGTGGATCTCGATCATTTGAATTTGCGGCCATCTCGAATTCCGATAGGCTGTATCGAATAATCAACGATTGTCGTCGATGGTCAGTTGCGGACTGCTACTGGTGTCCGAGCTTGAAACAACTCCCGAGTGTTATTACTCTCGGCCATAATCCCCGGCAACATACGGTCATATTTCTCACATATATTCTCGTTGTTCGGTTCGTTAGCGGCTCTCAACATTTCATCAATGATTATAGCATCGGTATTGATAATTTTTTCGTTTTCTCCCGCAGATTTTTGTTCATTCGGATAATTAATTGAAAAACGATATGAATTTTTGATATAATTTTCTTTTTCGATTACTTACATAATGAACGGAACTAATACTTATGGAAAAGTAAATGTAAAAAGCAATACGCAACCGAACCAGTAAGTAAAGGAATAATAA